>NZ_JBBORH010000003.1:0-1396067 GCF_038004525.1 Paenibacillus sp. FSL R5-0914 | reverse complement strand
TATCCACTTCTTCATGTGTTCTTGCCAAGCAATAATCACCTTTATATGATTTATTCGCTTTAATACCAAACAAATTATAATTGCATACTGCGTTTTTTCCTATGGATTCGTGGGAATGAAATTTAGGGAAATCCTCCCCAATTTCATCGATATTACGGTCCTGATTTCAACAATTAGGGAATTTCTCCCTTTAAATTCACCTAATTAGCTCATAACAGCGGATTTCAGGCGATTTATAGGGAGGTTTTCCCTATAAATCAAACAAAAACACAATCTAAACACTCGCCCAAGCACAAACTATTTTCATCTACACCCAATTCGATAATTACTCCTCCCAAAACTAAGTTTCTTTACGATAGAGCCTCACCGTTTCCTTCAGGGTATCAAACGACCAACCTCATCCATCCCTTAGCATAATTAGAAACTTTTCCATGGTTGGATACCCAAGTAACTAACAGGAAATAGATAAATAAGCTCTATCTGAGGAATATCAAATTCAATGAAACCAGGATTTGCAGATTTTTTCCCTTGATATTCTTTTAAGTAAAATAGAATTCTCATGCTAGGTAAAGTACTGATAACTAACCATGCAATATTGTACCTTAGCTTCCTCGTCTTTAAAGCCCTCATGCAAGAAATATATGTAAGAAATATTGGTACTGAATACATTAAGAACATCTGGTTTACTATTTCTTCATCCCAATCTTCAGTTTTCAGCTTCAAAAAATAGATAGTTATAAAATGCAAAAATACAACAATTAGAACTTGCAGAATCGCTTTAATCCTAATGTTCTTAAATTCACTTTTCACTATACCACCTCTTTATTTAGTAACAGTTCTGAATACCGATAGATTAATCCTCTATTTTCAATCTGTAAAAAACAAATAAAAAAGGAGCCGCGTAAAGAACACGACTCCCTCTTAATTAAACCGCATCAATAGCGGCACTTATGAATGGTGATTAGCGATAAACTGCTGTTCACGTACTTATTTCTTCGCAATATGCACTTTAAGCTGCTTGCCCTTCACCGTCGTCTCTCTCATCGCTTGCAGTACCATTGCACCTTTACCGTTCAAAATATCCACGTAGGTCACATTGTCCTGAATCGAGATAATACCGATATCTTCTGCAGATATTCCCTCAAGCTTTGCGATTGTGCCGACAAAGTCCACGGCTCTTAGCTTCTTTTTCTTGCCGCCGTTGAAGTACAGCTTCATGATCTCTTTATTCAAGCTTTCGCTTTTGTCCTTCTTGCGGACAGGCTGCTTGTTAATTTTCTGCTCGAACGCTTCCTTCGCGTAAGCAACGGCATCGTCCGAGGGAGCTTTCATATTCGGGATGTTAAAGCCAATATAGCCTTCAATGTCCTTCACCCACTTTTGCTCATTTGGAGTGACAAAAGTGATCGCTTTGCCTGTCTTACCTGCACGAGCGGTTCTGCCTGTACGGTGCACGTAGCTTTCTTTTTCCAGTGGAATATCATAATTAATCACGTGGGTGATGTTCTCGATATCAATGCCTCTTGCCGCTACATCGGTAGCGATTAGATAACGGAACTGCCCTCTTTTAAAAGCATTCATGACCTCAAAACGCTCGTCCTGTTCCATTCCCCCGTGGATCTTATCACAGGGATATTCCAAATCAGCCAGCCCTCTAAATACCGCATTCACCTGTTCTTGTGTACGGCAAAAAATAATACAGCTGTCCGGATTCTCCACCGTAATAATATCGCTCAGCAGCGAGAACTTAGCGGCTTGTCTCACTTCAATCAACGCATGTTCAATTGTAGCGGTTGTAATTCCACTTGCTTGTATCTCAATTTCCGTTGGATCGCTCATATATTTCCGGCACAAATTCTTAATCACTTCCGGTAATGTAGCGGAGAAAACACAAGTCACTCGTTCTTTTGGCAGCTGCTTAATGATCTTTTCGATCTGCTCAATGAACCCCATGCTCAGCATTTCGTCTGCTTCATCGATAATCAAATACTTGATCCGATTTAGCGGAAGCGTACCTCTTTCAATATGGTCGAACACACGTCCAGGCGTACCTACGACAACATGTGTTTTTTGAGTAAGTTCAATTTTTTGTGGAGCAAAAGGCTGCTTACCGAAAAGAGCCACGGCCTTAACCCGTTTAAATCGTCCAATGTTGGTGATATCCTCTTTCACTTGCATGGCAAGCTCCCGAGTAGGCGTAAGAATCAAGGCCTGCGGCTTATTCTCCACCCAATCCACCAAATCACAGACGGGGATTCCGTAAGCTGCCGTCTTTCCGCTACCCGTTTGCGATTTAACGATCAGATCCTTTTGCTGAAGAGCTACAGGGATCACTTTGCTTTGAACTTCTGTTGGCGTCTCATATTTCAGGACATCCAGCGCTTTAATAATGTCTTCGTTTAACTCATAATCTCTAAATTGCAATTCACTCATCGTTCAACCTCTTCTATGCCGATTGTTCTGGTTAAAGCGGAAACTCCGCGATCCTTCATCTTGTGCATACTTATCATTATAACAGCTATTGGCTCCCTTGATTCCATTCCTTATAGAACTGGTCCAGATAATTAAGCATAAAATCATGCCGTTCTTCTGCTAACTTGCGTCCATAGGTTGTATTCATCAGGAATTTTAATTTTAATAACTTCTCATAAAAATGATTGATAGCCGTTCCTTTGCTGTAATCCCTGTACTCCTTTTGAAGCGATTCATCTCTTGGAGACACTTCTGGATCATAAGCTGGACGACCTTTCGCCCCTGAGAAAATAAAGGTTCTGGCAATGCCAATCGCACCAAGCGCATCAAGTCGATCGGCATCTTGAACCACTTGGCCTTCAAGCGTCTGCATCGGTTCTCCCCCGCCACCACTAAAGGACATCGTCTCAATAATCATCATAATATGATTAATTTGTTGCTCATCTGTAAGGTTTGAAGAAAGCCAGGTACGTACTTTAAGCAAACCTTCTTCTTTAGACGGATTAAGCTTCTCGTCAGCAACATCATGCAGCAAGGCGGCCATCGTGCAAACAAATACATCTGCGCTCTCGATCTTGGCAATTTCAGCGGCGGTGTTGCGCACTCTATCGCAATGCCACCAGTCATGACCCGTAGTATCTTGTCCAAGTTGCTCTTTAACAAAATCTTCGGTTCGAGCTATAATTAAAGATTCATTCATCGTAGAAAAACTCCCTTTCCTTAAGGAATATCGAAGCCCTATTATAGCTGATAACTTGTCCATTCGCCCACAAGAAATCGAACCAATTATAAATTCTTGCTTGCACGACTCCAAATGATCGGCTATAATCGGCAGTAATCAAAATTTCGAAGGGAATTGGTTCTGATGAATACAAATACAACCATGCTGAATCAACTTCATTATTATCACAAACAGCGTTAGCACTCCTGAATTTTTTCAGGGAGGCTAACGCTACTCGCGTTGGCCTCCCTGCGGCATAGATCACGCGCAGGACCAAGAGGTCCTGCGCGTTTTTTTATTTTCTAAACTATGCCAATTCAAAGGAGCTACTAATGATGCAAAACATTAAAGGAACTTATGATTACTTCGGTCAAGAGCAAGCGCTCAGAAAGAACATTCAAAATACGCTGCAGGACTTGTTCGAGCTCTATGATTTTGAATCGATGGATACGACATTATTAAATGAATTGGAGTTATTAACCTCAAAATATGCAGGCGGGGAGGAAATTCTCAAGGAAATGTACCAACTCACGGATCAGGGCAACCGCAAATTGGGGTTGCGTTATGATCTGACGATTCCTTTTGCCAAAGTGATCGCTTTAAATCCAGGGATAGAGTTCCCCTTCAAGCGGTATGAGATCGGAAAAGTGTTCCGAGATGGACCCGTAAAACGTGGGCGTCTGCGTGAATTCCTGCAATGTGATGTCGATGTGGTCGGCATTTCCGGCCCTGAGGCTGAAGCTGAGCTAATGCAACTGGCTACCGAAGCTTTCCGCAAGCTGGACATTCCTATCATTCTAAAATGGAACAATCGACGTTTTCTCGGTGAGATTCTAGAGTCCATCGGCGTACCTGCGGAAGAGCAACTATCCGTTATGCTTACCCTTGATAAAATTGAGAAAATCAGCATTAGTGGAGTGGAGAACGAGTTGATTAGCAAGGGGCTAGAACGTGCAACCATCGCAGCGATTCTAGCGCTTATCGAAATGGACAATCCAAGCTTTGAGCAGTTATGCGACAAATACAATCTCACAACACAACCGGGTGCGTCAGAGGTTCTCATCCTACAAAATCTAATCCAAGACATTGGACTACAGGAGACTTGCCGCTTCGATCCTTTCTTATCCCGAGGTCTTTCATTCTACACAGGAACAGTTTACGAGATCTTTGATGCATCTGGTTCCTTTGCCTCAAGCCTGGGTGGCGGAGGCAGATATGACGCGATTATCGGACAGCTAGTGGGCAGAGAAGATATTCAATATCCTACGGTGGGGTTGTCTTTTGGTATGGAGTCAATCATGGCGCTCCTAGCAGAACGACCTATCCAAGAAAATAGAGCAGCAAATGTTATGGTCATTCCCATTGGTGAGACACTACCACAAGCTTTAATTGCAGCAGCCGAGCTGCGTGCCTGTTCTATAAGAACCACTCTCGTATCCGGTAAAAGAAAATTAAAAAAGCAGCTCGCCACAGCTTCATCCAAAAACATCCGTTACGTTATACTGATCGGCGAAAGCGAATCAAGTGTTGATAAGGTACGTTTGAAAGATATGGTGGAACAAACAGAGGTTATCGTTCCGCTGGATGAAGCTATTTACCTCATCACTGGCTGAGCTGGTATTCGCTTAAAAAGATTCACATAAAAGAAGACCCCGCCGACGGCCGGCGGGGCAAAGTTTATATTTAAGGGAGGTTATATATGTACTATAACCTTGCAAGCTTAATATTTTATGAATGACGGATAAAGATTCCCTTAATCCTACTTAGATCTTAAACCGATCTACCAGCCCCTGTAGCTCCTTGGCACTTTGGGTATTCTCGTCAGCCACCGTAACTTCATGGAATGTCTTCTCAACGATATCAGCCGTCTTCACCGCAATATCCTGAATCCCAATAGCCCCCTCATTTACTGTAGCAGCCACTTCATTGACCGCTATAGAAATACTAGATACAGCCATACTTAGATGATCGGCCGCAGTCTCAAATTGATTCATCAGTAAATTCACTGTAGTAGCATCTCTGTTATATTGCTGACTTACCTCCGTTAACCGCTCATAATCTCCAAGAACATTCTGGTCAATAAAAGCAAGTAACGCCTCTGAATTTTCCTTCATTAGTTCAACAGAAGCATATACACCTGAAACGACCCCTTGAATCCCAGCCGCAGTCTCTGACGATTTCTCAGCCAACTTGCGGATTTCACCAGCTACAACAGCAAATCCTCTACCTGCCTCACCTGCTCTAGCCGCTTCGATCGCTGCATTCAAAGCAAGCAGATTGGTCTGACTAGTAATCGATAGAATCGTATCCGCCAGTACATTAATCTCTGAGATCGCATTCGACTGTTCAATTGCTTTTTCCATATCGATACGAACAGATTCATACACTCGCTTCGCATTATCCGTAGACTCTATCGCCTCATCTTGTAACACCATCGCCCGCTCACTGATCTGCTTGGAAACTTCAGCGCCTTCCTTCACATTACTGGAGATCTCGGACACATTAATATCAATTTCAGTTATCGCTGCCGTCATCTCTTGTGTTGAAGCTGCTGTCTCCTCCATCCCTGCCGATAGCTGCTGTGTTGTTGCCGAATTATCATGAGCATTCTCCCGTACATCTATAGACAGCTTTTCAAGAGTCTCCGCATTATCAAGCACCTTGGTCGAGATCGTGATTAGACTACCCGCCATATCACGAAGAATAACCCGTGTTCGGAGCATCGCTATGGCTATCGTACCTGTTTCATCTTTGTTTTTCGTCAGATACTCGTACTGGGAGTCATACGTCAAATTCAGCTCTGCCGTTCTATTTATCAACTCTGTCAGTTTAGCAATCGGTGAAGAGATTTTTTGGGCAAAATATAAAGCAATCAACAATGCAATAATCAAACTTCCTGCACCCAGAAACAGATTAAAGCTTCTCATCTCATTCACAGGTTTTACAATCTCATCTAAATTTGCGGTTATCCCAAGCAACCAGTGGGTCTCAGGCATAACGGTATAGGCTGATTTTTTATCCACATCATTATATGTATAGCTAAGCAGGCTATCTTCTACTTTTTCACCAGATTTCACACGCTTCACCACAGCCATGATCTGATCATTGGCAACAGGTTGTCCTACTTGCTTCTTATCCGGATGGTACAGTGTATTCCCATTCTCATCGAGAAGATAAGCATACGAAGTCGTTGTATTTACTACTTTTGCATCTGCTAAATACTTAATCATACTATCTGCGGAAACCGCTGAAGCTACATATCCAATCATCTTCCCGTTACTCTTAACCGGATGTACAAATCCTACCACATAAGCCCCAGTAGATTTCGATTTCAGCGTTTCGCTAATTACCGGCGCCGCAGTCTCCATTACTTTCTTCGTATAATTTCTATCACTGAAATCCGTACCTATAAGCTTAATATCACTGTCAGCCACAGCGATGCCATTCATATCACTGACAAAAGCATGTTCGAGGTTCCCAGCATCCTTCACAATTCCCTGAAGGCTGATATTTACCTCATTCTGTAGCTTACTCCCCTTGGCGACGCCACCATTCCCTGCTTGGAGTAATAATTCGACAATTTCCGACCTTCCCGCAATAAGTTCAATACTTCTCTGCTCCTTCGAAATCATAGCCGATATGGTCTGAGCTTTATTCGTATTGACCTGCTTCATAGAATTCTCAGTAAGGCTCACAATGGCCTGAGTTGACCTTAAATATGTAAAAACCCCCATTACTGCAATACATAATAGGGTCACACCTATCATCATAAGTGATAGTTTAAGACGAATCTTCATTTTCCCTCATCCTTCCGACTACTGTTCATTAGAGAACAATGCAATTGTAAATAATACAACTACTATCGGATATGATGATAAATTAGTGAATATTGACGAAGCGAAAATACGGAAAATATCAAAAAATGTCGAATTTTTGCATATAAATGCAGAAAAAACTAGTTCTACTAGTTCGGTCATCTTCTTTTTACTAGTTATTAAGACCTGTTTTATTTCTAAGATGAAATAGGCGGTTCTGACTGGGATGCTGAGGAAACTTGCGTAATTGCACCATCTGTTAAAGGGTGTTTAGTTCTGCTACGTAAAAACAGACCAGACATTGCAGCGAGAATTTGCTGGAATAACATTCCTGAAATCACAGGGAGTGCAACAGCCGGAGGAAAATATTTTACTGCGAGCACAGCTCCCGCGCTTAAATTACGCATGCCGGAATTAAATTGTACGGCCACAGAATCTTCGTAGCTAAAGCGGAAACGGCGCGATACCAATGCTCCGATTACATATCCGAGAACTACGGTTACGAAGGTTACGCCAATAATAATCGCTAATTTACTATCCGGGTGTTTCAGATAACGGGCAATGCTAGCACCATTAATAGAAACAACCATGAACAACCCAACCTTTACAAATGGGGAAAGCGGAGGTCCACATACCGTATTCACCTTGCCTTTTGTCCATTGATTCAGAAGCATCCCGACTACCGAAGGAATGACAACCATCCATAGGAGCCCTTTCATCATTTCCCCAAGCTGAATCTCCACACTCGCTCCCATGAGCAAATACAAGGTACCCGGAACGACAATCGGTGACAAGAGCGTATCGATCAGAATAAGTGCCAAAGTTAGTGCAATGTTCCCGCCGTATATAGATACCCACACCACGCTAACGACACCCGTTGGGATCGCAAACAACAGTACAAATCCTGTCACTGTGTAAGGATCTCCCGGAAAAACAGCACTTGCAACGAGCCAGCCAATGAGCGGCATCACGATATGAAGAATAATCATCAACACGATCAACTTCTGTGGTTTCAGCAGTACGCCCAGCAGATCCTTGAGATTGGATTTCAAGCTTCCGATCAATGTCATAAAAGCGAATATCCATGGGACGAGACCTGTGAATGGTAGCAGTCTGCTTTCATTAAGCACACCAACCACGATGGCAGTAGGTGTTAATAGTGGCATGATTTTTTCGAGAACAACATTGGATTTGATGAGTCCATTTCTTATATTCGTAAGCATGTGTCGCATACCTTATGTATGGATGTCATACATTCCTTATCCGCAAATTTAAGTTATAGCAGTCTCTATAAGCTTACAGAAATCATACAGGACTTTCCATTAATCTACTACACAAAAAAGGAACCAATTCATTAAATTGGCTCCATGTCGTAATTTTATAGCAATGCTTAACGATTTAAACCCCTTGCGGAAACAATGCGTCCAGTGCTGGGCATGGCAGTTTATCCAGGAACTGAGCCAAAGGCGCTGGCATGTTGCTATATAAGTCCTTCAGTGAGGTTCCCTGATAAATGTTGCCAATAATAACGGGATGACATAATTCAGAGATCAGGATGTCTCCATTGCCATGTAGATGAAGCTGTTTCTTGCCCTCTATGCAGTGTGGAAAATAAACGCCCGGTTGCTCCTCGAACCCAAGCGCATCCATAAACCGGTCCATGCAAGTGAAATACAGGGTCGTATCCTCTTTCTTCATAGCGATCAGTTCACTCACAGCATTCTTTAATTGTTCACGGGCAGCTATAGACTTCCAACCCGTATGATCCATGATAATACTGTTCTGAATCTCATGTGTTCTGACACCCATCGCATATACGTGATCACTAATTTCCTTCATATTATCCTGAGTTTCGCTGAACAACAGCGTTTCCAGCACCGTATCTACACTAGTTGCCGCGAACATAGTAATGTTCTCTCTAATTTTCTCGTAGATGCTTGGATGAATATTATAATAACGAGAGAATGCGTCCGCTGTAGTAAAATTGAAGGAAATATGTATCGTCGTTAATCCTGCCGCGACCAATTGATCAATCCGTTCAGCATTTAAAAGACTGCCGTTCGAATTGAGCTGTGTCTGAATCCCTCTGGATGAGCAGTAGTTTACAATCTCCACACAGTCATCGAACTTTAATGTGACCTCGCCACCTGACAAGCGTACTCTTTTCAGACCAGGAAGCTCTTCAAGAATTCGGATAACCTCTTTAGCCTTGATGCTTTGTCCATCATTTCTATTATACGCACAACAATAATCGCAGCGAAAATTACAGTTCGAGGTAACTCCTATTTCTAAGCCTTCCAGCTCATAAGTAAGCGGTTTGTCTAGTTCCAATGCTTTATATCTCATTCTCTAAAGTCCTCCTGAAAAATAATGATTTGATTCAAGGGTTCAATCTTAGAGATTATAAAGGTTTACGGCTTAGGTTAATGTGAGGTATATAACAGTTATTTTTCATAATGTTTCCCTAAATCAGAGGAGTTACCACCTGATGGTACCCAAACGCTCTGGTGAATTTTCTTCTCATTTACGACTGAATAAATATAAATCCATCCTTCTTCGTTTTTAAATCTAACTTGTAAATGATAAGGATTATATTGTCTACCTGCTTGTCGACTAATTTCCCATTCTTGATTAGGGTATTTCTCCTCCAAATAGTGATTGAGTTTTTCTGTTTTTCGAGATACTTGATAATCAATCCAGTAGGGGCGAATAGCGAAGGATAGAAGCAAAAGTACAGTTATTGAAGATACTATAATTAAACCAGACCTCCTAATCTTACGGGGTAAAAACAAGGCTACTCCAAATATAATGAGGACAAAAACAACCGAAAATATGATTTCTATTGCTGTAATTGGATGCAATATAACCCTCCTCTGAATCAGGGTTCTTTCGAAGACCATGATCCATTTACTGGTCTGAACCATTAATTTCCAGTATAATGCTTTATTGTAAGCAAACACAACTCATGCAGAACGCTTGAAAGGAGCCAAAAGATGAGGAAAATCATCCTAAATTCACTCATTATACTAATATTCATATTTGTTACAGGCTGTACATCTAATGCCGATACGGTTGATACACCGCTGTACTCAGGGAAAAGCTTATTTATAGGTGTTGTTGGCGAGGTCCCTAAAATAAGAGAAGAACATGTACACTTCACAAGTATTTCTTTTGAGGAGTTAGAAGATTATTCAAAGCTCTCTTCTAATTATGATGCTGTAGTTATTACGAAAGAGCATCTGAAAGAAGCGGACGACAACAAGTATGTTAAAGTATACACTAATGCAGGTGTTCCTTTCTTCTTTATTGGAGCTACGAAATCATTTATGCCGTTTGTTCTTGAAGACGTATCGTATGAGCACTATTCTTTAATAAATTTTAATAATGATATGTATGTCACAGGCTATTTCCATAATGGTGAAAAATTTAGATCTTGGGAATACGGGCTTTACAACGGCAAAGTAAATGAACCCAACATTAAAAATGTATACTCAGTGATGTTCACTACTATCGAGTCCATCAAGAATGGTACGTATGAATAAAAAAAGGCTGCCAAATGGCAGCCCTTTTCTTTTGATAACGTATCATAATCCCGCCTACAACTCCACAGACTTGCCCATCTCATTCCAGACAGGCTGTCCAATCAAGCCCACACGCCAGATTGCAATCCCTTTAAGACCGTAACGTTTTGCAAGTCCAACCTTGGAATTTACTGATGTTTCATTCTCACTGTATACGGAAATACCGAGAATCAGCTTATCCTTACTCACTTGCTGAAGTGCAAGCCGGATGCCTTCATCAACTAAACTCATCGGCTCTGGAATTTTTTTCTCTTGCAAATAATCATAAGCCATAATGACCAAATCGTCTGCGAGGCTTCCCAGCGTCTTGTAATCATAACCTTTATAAGAGCTGTTTAATGGATGAAGAATAACCGTGAGCTTAAGACCTGCTGCATGTGCTTTTTGAGACAAATTCTTCACAAAAGCATTGTAATCGGCTTGCACCTTTGCTTTATCTCCCGTTAGACCCAGTCCTTCGAGATCCAGTGTGATACCTTGGAATCCCTTTTGTGTAGCCAGATCAACGATTCCTGTAATCGTCTGCTCTTGAAGCGCTTTATCTTCCAGATTCTTCGTGAGCTCCGCTGCAGTGTCACCAGAAAAGACCATCAGATAAGGCGCTGTGCCACCTGCTGCTGCATTCGAGATAATAGACTCTGGGGTTACATCCCCAGCTGCTTGAGGCCATCTAAAGTCAGTGCCTGTCGTGGTGAATTGTCCACTTTTATCAATCCCGCTCCACCCAAAAGCTACAGCATCGAAGCTAGGAAGTAACGAAATTTCACTGTATGAGCTAAGCGCATAAAAGCCCAGCTTATACATATCCGTCTTTGGTGAAGTGATCGATACCGTTTTGGTTGCTTGATCCCAAGCTACGCCCGCACCAAACTGCTGGCCGAAAAAGCTGAGTGGAATCATCGTGTTATTACGGATCGTTTGCGGGGCAACCCCTAGCTTCACAACTTCGCCGTTTACGCCTGCATTTTTACTACCAAGGGTCAACGTTACCACTTTAGTACCCGCTGTATCCGTCTTGGTCGCGGTAATTTTCTTAAGCGCTTGATTCCACTCTACGTTGATCCCCAGCGCTTCTGATATCGCCCGGAATGGAACCATCGTTGTTCCGTTCATCACAACAGGCTCTACTGGAAACGGCAGTGCATAACCATCCAGCACAATACTAACTCCACCTGCGGGGGCAGCTTGTGTAGTGTTTTGGAATAATGCCGTGGTGCCGCCTAGCGAAATCGCCAGACATAAAACCAATTTGCCAATCCGTTTGTTCATGACTGTTAAGTCTCCCATCTTCCATAATATGAAGTGTAATCTCTTAAACTCTTTATATGTCTTCTACCATTTTACCAAAGATTATCCAATTGTAAAATTAATAGATTGTCATCTATGAGCTTCGAAATTATTTTTCATATTAGTAGAGGTCGACAAAATTACATAAACACGCTCAAAAAGGTTCCCACTGCTCGTTCAACATCAACATCCACAGCAACTTGTATGGGTTTACCCACTTTTGGCAGAGCCCGCAAATCCGCTACGACCATTCCCGATGTAAACTCACCTTTGTGCTCCACACGAACATTCATCTCTTTATAGGTTACTAGATCCGGTTGCAGCGCAACCATAAGTGCTAGTGGATCATGCAGCGGTGCGCTGTTAATCAAAAAGTTCGCTTCGCGGTAGAAATTAAAATAATGAGTGAGCGATTGCTCCATAAACGAAATGATCGCTTTATTTTCTTCACGTCCAAAACGGTTCAATAAATCGATATGCTCTTGGGTAATCCGCGTCTTAAGCGTAACGTCTAAGCCCACCATCATAACGGGAAGTCCAGATGTAAATACATGATCTGCAGCTTCAGGGTCTCCAGCAATATTCGCTTCTGCAACCGGTGTTCTATTGCCGGGATTGAAGATCGTACCGCCCATCACCACTACTTTTTTCAAAGTATTCTTAATACCAGGGTCCATATCAAGCGCCATCGAAAGGTTGGTTAGATGTGCCAGTGTAACTAATACAATTTCTCCGGGATTCTCATTAGCCATCCGAACAATAAACTCAGATGCAGTTTCGCTAATGGGACGCTGGCTGGATGGAGCAATTTCCACATTACCAATACCGTTCTCACCATGCACATGAGTGGCGTAGCCTGAGTGCTCACGAACAAGTGCCTTCGATGCTCCGATAGCTACTGGAATCTCATAACCAGGCTTAGCAAGCTCAATCAGTCGCAGTGAATTGTCCGCCGCCTTGTCGACATCAATATTTCCAAAAACGGTTGTAATTCCTTCTACAATTACGTTTGGAGCGCGTAATGCATATAGAATTGCCAGTGCGTCATCAATACCTGTGTCTGCATCAATAATAATTCGTGTTTTGCTCATTTATGTTCTCTCCCACCCTGCAATGTCGTATGGATTATCATATCACGGCCTACCAGTACGCTCAATTTTATTCATTTGCTGTTCTCTTTAAAAGTATGAATAAAGCTTTCAGGATCACACTCTACCAAATAAGTATATACACCCTTACTCGTGTACAGATAGAACATCCCCTCTGAACCTCCCATTGAGCGATAGGACATATCTAAAATATCTTTTATTGGAAATTCACGATGACGAGTCACGACTCTATCTTTGTACAAATACATTAAGCGATTGCATGTAATACTTCGTTGTTCTCCATCCTTAATTTCTCGCTGTATCTTATAATACGGAAGCTGAGCTACCCATTTCATTTGAAGTCCTCCTGCTTGACGTAATGGACTCCATTTTATTATTCTTTTTACCTTTTTGCAAAATAAAGAAGCTCGACGATCCCCTTAGAAGGAATCATCAAGCTTCAGGAATACCTTTTATTTCGCAGTATAAGCTACAGCTGCTCGGCAAAAGCGTTCCAGCGCTTCAACTAGAATAGATCTAGGACAAGCTAGATTGATCCGCAGATGACCTTGTCCCTCAGTTCCAAAGACAGAGCCTTCATTAAAAGCAACTTTAGCCTCTTTGTACATCAGCTGTTTAAGTCCATCTATATCCAGATTCAGACCGCGGCAGTCAACCCATAGCAGGTATGTGCCTTGCGGATGCATCACTTGGACCTGCGGCAAATGCTCCGACAGATAGCTAATCGCATAGTCCACATTGCCTGACACGTACTCTAAAAGCTCATCCAACCATTCTTCACCATCATTATAGGCAGCTTCTACTGCACCTTGGGCGAAGTAGCTAGCCATATGTAAACTCAAGGCTTTCATTTTTCGATCAAATTTAAGCTTCAATTCCGGATTGGAAGACACGATAAAAGAAGATTGTAACCCCGGTAGATTGAAGGTTTTGGTCGCGGCAAGTGTGGTTAGTGTAATATTCGCAATTTCCTCAGATAAGGATGCAAAAGGGATATGCTCATAACCTGGAAGCGCCAAGTCACAATGAATCTCATCAGAGATTACGGTCACTCCATAACGCAGACAGAGCTCACCAAGCTTCAGCAGCTCTTCTCTTTCCCATACTCTACCACCCGGATTATGCGGACTGCATAAAAGCAGCAGCTTGGCTCCACCTTGCATCAGCCCTTCCAATTGCTCATAATCCATCTCGAAGCGTCCATTACGAATAACAAGCGGATTCTTGGCGACCTTGCGATCATTCATTTGGATGACGTCATAGAAGGGATAATAGACTGGCGACTGTAAAATAACCTCGTCCCCTGGCTCGGTAAACAGCTCTACAGCAAAACTTAAGGAGGTTACGATTCCGGGAGAATCCGAAATCCATTCCGGTTTAATTTCCCAATCATGCCGTCTTCTGAACCACGACGTGATAGCTTCTTTATAAGAGTCACTAGGTACACTGTATCCGTAAACCCCTTGTTCTGCGCGGCGCAGAATCGCTTCCTTCACTGCAGGAGGACTTTCAAAATCCATGTCTGCCACCCAAAGTGGCATAATATCCTTCTCACCAAACAACTTCTCGGACTGGTCCCACTTGTAAGAACGTGTATTACGGCGGTCAATTACGCGATCGAAATCATACTTCAATTAAAGTCACCTCATCCTTATAAACTTGTCCCTTATTGTATCATGAGGCGGAGGATATCGCACTCTGGATAAGAAAGAACGCACTTGTCGAAAGTGCGCCCTCCTTAACTCTTATATAACTACGTGTTATTGCAGCCAATCTTCCAAATGCGATGCCACAAATCCATCATCCACTAGATGGGGATAGTCTCTGCGCACTCTGTTGATTTCCTCCACTTGCCCCGGGGATAATTGTTCCTCCGGATTTAGACACCATAAGCCTTCAAGCAATCCTTGATGGCGAAGCACTTCATGAATACCCGGGATACAGCCATGAAAATGATGCGCGGGATCAAATATCGCCGCATTGCTATCCGTCACTTCAGCCCCAAGCGTCAACCAATTGGATGCCAACGAGGGTTCATTTCTGACCTTTTTAATCTCATTAAGCAGCTGTACTGCTTTGCTCGTCCAGACCGCCCAGTGGCCAAGAAGGCCACCGACTATTTTTTTCTCAACGGGCTTGCCGTTCACCATAAATCGGAAGGTCGTGAGCAGATCGCTGACAATATTATCATCATTTCCGGTGTACAGAGCAATTTCTTCGCTACGGCTGGATTCAAGCACAGCTCTGACTACATCCAGCGTCTGATAACGATTGAACGGCGCCATTTTGATGGCGATTACGCCTTCTATTTCAGCGAATGCCTTCCAAAAATCAAAGCTTAAAATCCGTCCTCCCACCGACGGCTGAAGGTAGAAACCAAACACCGGAATCACATCTGCCACTCTGCGTGTTCGTTCTAGCAATTCTTCCTCACTCAAGGTTTGCAGGCCTCCCATGCTAAGCAGTCCCGCTTCATACCCAAAGCTTGCGGCAAGGCGCGCTTCAAGAACTGCCTGCTCCGTCCCACCGCAAATACCCGCTACTTTCATGAATGGCCGATTTAGCTGGGCAAGTTCCACCTCTTCCGCAGCTAGACGTAACACAGGTTCCAGCAGCCCTACTTCTGGATCCCTGATCTCGAATTGAGTGGAATGCACGGCAACCGCGACTCCACCCGCCCCGGAAGCAACATAATAACGGGTAAGTGCCCGTTGACGTCGCTCATCCAGCTTGCGCTCTTTAGTTAAGGCGAGAGGATGTGCGGGAATAGCCAACCCATCATGAAGCGCGGCATGTAATTCTGAAGTCAAAGGTACTCTTGTCAGTGTCATTAATATTTGCCCTCCCGCTCCTGAAAATGCGTGGGTTTATTCCAGGTTTCTCCGCCTTGCCCTACCCAATCGCCAATCCAGTCGATCATTTCGGCCAGCGATACCCGCGGATAGCCAAAGTTGGCAGCGGCTTTCGCTGCATTACTTAGCAGTGCAGTAGGTGCTTCTGCACCTGTAAAAATCGGCTCAATGCCTAACCTTCGGCCGAATTCATTCGCAGCCCAGCGCAGGGACAATGTCTCAGGCCCAGTAATGTTCATGACATTAGGCGGCGAACTGCAACGTAGCAGTGCTCGCAATGCGATTTCATTCGCATCCCCTTGCCAGATCACATTGGCATGACCCATTGTGATATCAATGGGAAGTCCCTCCCTAACCGATCGAGCAAGCTCCAGTAACACACCATACCGAAGATCAATGGCGTAATTCAGCCGATAAATGAACATCGGCGTTCCATTTTTATGAGAGAAATGTTCAAATATACGCTCCCGGCCCAGACAGGATTGCCCATACTCCCCGTTCGCGTTCGGAGAAGTTCTTTCCGTTGCGCCTCCTAGGCTGACCGGAGTAAAAGGGTAAACGTTGCCTGTCGAGAATACAACCATTCGTGAATTACGGAAACGTTCCGCAACGCGGCCCGGCAGATAGGCATTCATCATCCAAGTGAAATGCTCATTCCCGGTCGTGCCGAATTTATTCCCGGCCATATAGAGAATATTTTGGGTTTCAGGGAGTGCCTGCAGCGCCTTATCGTCAGACAAATCGGCGGAGATAATCTCGACCCCGGCCTCTTCAAGCTCTCGTCTCAGCTCCTTATTCGAGAAGCGGGAAACGCCGATAACTTTCTTGTCTAGCCCCGCTTGGCGAATTGCATTCACCGCTAGCCTTGCGAGACTGGGTCCCATCTTGCCCCCCACGCCTAGTAGCATAATATCTCCATCGAGCTGGCTAAGTTCCTCAATCAGTGCTGCCGATGGACTTGCCAAGCGCTCCTCCAACTCTTGAACGGTTCGCATCATTGAACTCTCCTCTCCATTGACTCAAGTTTGTTGCTTTTACCACAAATGACCTCAAAGCTTGGTGTAATCGGACACGATGCTAGTTGTAATTGGGAACCAGGCTAGCTGAGATTAGAAACTAGCTTGTTGTGATCGGAAACCAAGCTAACTACAATCGAAAGCTAACTAGCTACATTCACAAACCAGCTTGCTACAATCGAAAACTAACTCCCTGATTGCAGAATGTGCAATAGAATTTCCAAATTCATCGCAAAAAAATGAATCTATTGCACTTCATACATCAGATTCCCGCTATAAGCTCGTTTAGTGGTGATTATCTGAAATTTCATTGCACAAAATGCAATAGAATCAAAGTCCAGCCTCTCTAGATCGGAATCTATTGCATAAAATGCAATCATTCAAAGCAAAGCAATCATCACATTCAAATCATTCAAATCATTCAAATCAATAAACCAAATTCAGTCCAGCCTATCCAGTTCAGTCAAACAATCTAGTAAACTCATACTAACTTTTGTCTTAGTGTAGCTTAGGCGCTTACCTTGTAATCCGACGCTTGGTCTCATTCTCTTCCAACACCTACAGCCCTAAGCGCCTCGCGGAAATATCCAACTCAATTTCGTCGCCATCCTGCACAAGGGTCGCTATTCCTCCGATAGCCACTTCCGGAGCCGCAAATACGTACGATTCGTGCGATATTTGCGACATGCGCGACACTTGCGATTCGTGCAATGCGTGCGATACGTGCGATACGTACAATTCGTACAATTCGTGCGATATAAGTGTATTTCGTACACTTATATCAACTCCTGTTCCCGCAGATGGCAATTTAGTTGTACTATCTGCAATTAATAATCCAAAATGAGGCTAAAAACAGCGATTTGATTAGATTTAACTGTATGAAGTGCAGTTAAAGTCCAAATGAGACGATTACGATATACTGTAGTTGTATAAAGTGCAGCTATTTTATCTTCACAAGCATTAGATTATTCAGTCTCGGCTATTATTTGATGTGCACCGATTCCCTCTCGCTCAGCAACTCTTCTCTAAGCTCAACAGGGAGAAGAAAGTCAAAGTCACAACCGAGGTTCGCTTGAAGCACACGCTCATGAAACAGCAAGCCATACCCTCTGTCGTAGTGCGGCTTGGGCGCTTGCCATGAGACCCTACGTCGTGCCAATTCTTCATCCGACACCTTCAGCTCCAGGCGCCTCGCGGAAATATCCAGCTCAATTTCGTCGCCATCCTGCACAAGCGCCAGCGTACCACCAACAGCAGCTTCCGGCGCCGCATGTACAATTAATGCGCCATAGGAAGTACCGCTAATCCGCGCGTCAGAGATGCGGACCATGTCGCGTATGCCCTGCTTCAGCAGCTTTTGCGGAATCGGGATTTGCCCGATCTCCGGCATCGCTGGAGCACCCTTCGGGCCTGCGTTTTTAAGCACTAGCACACTATTCTCATCCACGACCAGATCAGGATCATCGATCCGCTTATTTAGATCGGCCGGGCTCTCGAACACTACTGCGCGTCCGATATGCTTTTTGAGATGAACGGATACAGCGGTCTGCTTGATCAGCGCCCCATCCGGCGCCAGATTCCCACGCAATACGGCAATCCCACCTTGGCTGTCCAGCGGCTCCTCCAAGGTACGAATCACATCTCTGTCCAGCGTTACTGCCTGAACCAGATTTTCTGCAACCGTTCTGCCCGTTACAGTCAAGCAATCCCCATGCAGCAGCGGCTCCAGCTCCTTCATCAGTGCGGGTACACCACCTGCCTCGAAATACTCCTCCATTTGATATTTGCCCGAAGGACGCAGGTTCAAAATAAACGGGGTCTGACTACTGATCCGGTCAAATGTCTCTAAAGGCAGCTTCATCCCCAGCCGCTGGGAGATCGCTATAAGATGGATGATAGCGTTCGTCGATCCGCCGCTCGCCATCGTAACTGTGATCGCATTCTCTATCGCCGCTGCAGTCATGATGTCGCGGGGACGAATGCCCTGGCGAACCAGCTCTACGATCTGCTTGCCCGTTCGCTCAGACATATGCCTGCGTCTGCTGTCCGGCGCCGGAATAGCCGCACAGCCCGGTAACGCCATGCCGATCGCTTCGGCGATCGAGGCCATCGTGCTTGCTGTGCCCATCACCATGCAGTGACCGTCACTACGGCAAATTGCATTCTCTGCAACAGCCAGCTCTTCGTCACTTATATTTCCGGCTTTATGCTCCAGCGTAAAGCCATAACAATCCGTGCACGCTCCAAGGCTACGGCCGCCCAGTCGACCGTTTAGCATAGGGCCACCTGTCAGCACAATGGCTGGAATATTGGCACTAGCGGCTGCCATCAGCTGAGCGGGTACCGTTTTATCGCAACCCCCAAGCAGCACTACCCCGTCAATGGGATGCCCCTTCATCATTTCTTCCGTATCCATCGCCATCAAATTACGCAACAGCATCGTTGTAGGCTTCACATAAGGCTCACCAATCGAGATCGTCGGGAATTCCATCGGCACTCCCCCTGCCTGCCAAACACCACGCTTCACATAATCCACCAATTCATTAAAATGGGAATGGCATTTATTCAGCTCACTGAACGTGTTGCAAATGCCGATCACTGGCTTGCGGAGATCTTCTTCGGTGTACCCCATAGACTTCGTGAAGGAACGATGGATAAATCCCCATAAATCTTTTTCCTGAAAATAGGCCTCGCTCTTCAACTTATCACCGGATTCAGCCACACTCTCCTCGCTGTCCCTGCACTCCGCCATGACCCCATCTCCTTTTAACAACCTCGCTTATAGACCAAGCACTTAATCCCTCAGATAAAACCAAGAATATCCGGTGTTAGACGATGTATTATGTCATCGATAAATTTTCGCGGTATTTGTGGCAGCTTCGTTCCCTCCGCTAGATCATTGATATGGTACAGAGTATCTAGCATCTTCTGTGTCCCAAAGAACGGATAATCCGACCCAAACAATATTTTATCTTGAACCCCATATTCCATCGCAGATACCAGTGCATTATAAAATTGCCAAGGTCTACTTCCTAAAGCAGAAACATCCATATATAGATTAGGATGCTTGCGCACCAATGAAATACATTCATCAATCCAGGGATGACCCATATGCGCTACAATCATCTTCAGCTTCGGAAAAGCACGGGCAATCGGGTCCAGCATCGCCGGCCTTGATGCATCCAGATAACCCTCCGGTACAAAAGAGGTTCCTTGATGCCAAAGAATAGGTACATCTAGCTGTTCTGCTTTGGCATAGAGGGCATAATGCCTGGGATCATCAGGATAAAAATTCTGATAGATAGGCGCAAGCTTCAGCCCTTTTAATCCCATCTCACGGATCGCAGTCTCAAATTCAGCAACACAATCCAGATGATTGGGATCTACACTTGCAAAACCGAATAATCGATCCGGATCCGTGCGACAGTAATCTGCGACATAAGCATTCGGCACAACCAGTCCCGTTGCATGCGCTGCCATGGCCAATACGATAGCACCAGAGAATCCTTCCAAATTACTACGATGTTGCTCGGGGGTTGCTTCGATATTCATATCCGGTCCCCAAGCCCGTTTGATCGCCTCATCCGTAGGTCCCGAAACCATTCCCGGTCCAAACAAATGGGTATGACAATCGAAGATCATCCCTACTCCCTCCTATTCGCTAACCATCGTATTTGTAATGGCACCAAGCTTCTCAATCTGCACCGTGACCACATCACCAGCTTGCAAATAGACCTGATCCTCTGGAGGGTAACCCATCACTACGCCTTCTGGTGTTCCAGTCAGGATAATATCCCCCGGCGAAAGCGTCATACACTGGGATACATAGCTGACAATCTGCTTGCAATTAAAAATCATGTCCGAAGTGTTGGAGTTCTGACGCAGTTCACCATTCACCGTGCACTGAATATCGAGCTGATTGGGATCGCCTACTTCATCCGCAGTGACTAAGTAAGGCCCAATGGGTGAAAATTTATCGCAAGACTTTCCCGCTAGCCATTGACTCGTCCGCATCTGTAAATCTCGCGCCGACAAATCATTAGCCGTACAATACCCGAAGACATAATCCAGTGCATCTTCCTCCGTCACATATTTCGCGGTTCGTCCGATGACGATGCCAAGCTCTGCCTCATAGTCCACCTTCTGGCTGTTCCTCGGAAGCGGAACTTCTGAGCCATGTCCAGTTAGTGTATTGTTAAATTTATTGAACAAGATGGGATATTCCGGAATGGCCATCCCAGTCTCTTCCGCATGCCGGCGATAATTAAGGCCAATACAGATGATTTTTCCAGGATCAGTAACACAGGGACCGAATGCTAATTCATCTTCCTGCTTCAGCCAGGATGGATTCACTTCTCCTTCAGGCAGCTCATTCACAAAAATCCTCAGTTGGTTAAGTGCATCCTCCCCACCATCAAGCAATTGCTTAACCGTTACTGGAACCTCCGTCCGAGTGGATAATGCAGTCTGTGCCGCCTCAATATCCACCACACCATGGTCGGTTAGAACGCCCATATGATCATCTTCTTTTTGCAAAAAGGTAACTAGCCTCATCTATAAAACTCTCCTTCACTTTATGCATTTTTTCCGAAGACAAGGCCACCATCCACATATAGCGGCGAACCCATTACAAACCCGGACTCATCGGAAGCTAGAAATAGTGCAGCTCGTGCCACATCCTCAGGTTTGCCAAGCTCACCGCTAAGCTGTCTACGCTTAATGGCCGCAACCGAAGCCTCTGGATCCAGAGAAGTCTTCAAATAACCTTCTACAAACGGAGTCATAATCGTACCTGGTAGCAGCGCATTTACACGAATGCCGTAAGGTGCATAATCAACCTGCATTGCTTTAGTTAAAGATAGAACAGCTCCCTTAGAAGCACTGTAGGAAGCTCGCTCTGCGACTCCGATTTCGGCGATGCCAGAGGACATATTAATGATAGAACCCTTCTTGGTCTTCATCATATAAGGGAGGACAGCCTTGCAGGTTAAGAACACACCCGTCACATTAACCCGCATGACCCTCTCCCATACTTCCTCGGAAACCTCATGTACCGCACCCACGCCACTGATTCCTGCATTATTAAAGAGCACATCGATACGTCCAAAAGTATTAAAGACTTGATCAGCCATCACGGTAGTACTGCTAGCATCGGTTACATCACAGGGTATGAACATCGCATTTCCACCCGTCGCCTCTATTTCAGTGACAGCGGCTTTTCCTGAATCCTCTTGGACATCGGCAATGATTACTGTCGCTCCTTCTGAAGCGAATAAAGCAGCCGTGCTTTTTCCAATTCCCGAGCCAGCTCCGGTTATTATGATGATCTTATCTTTGAGTCGCATCGCTTTGCCTCCTCTTCCTACTCCTTAGCCTGAAAGTTTCCCGGCAACAAGCCAGTCATCCCGGGCTTAGCCATAAACAAACCGCCTGCAAACGGATAATCACGTAACTCTTTCTCGTGCATCCCTATCCTTGCAGTTGTAATGTAGAGTTCCGTTAGATCACTGCCTCCAAAAGTACACGAGGTCACCAGTGGTGCTGGAACTCGAATGAGTCCAAGCTGCTCACCCGTCTCCGGGTTCCATCGTGATACACAGCCGCCGCCCCAGTGGGCGACCCAAAGCATGCCTTCACTATCTATTGTCATTCCGTCCGGATAGCCAGTTGTTGTAGGAATTCGGAACGCTACTCTTCGGTTACTTATCCTTCCAGACTTTTCCTCGTAATCAAATACATCCACTTGCCTAGTCGGCGTATCAATGTAATACATCTTGCTCCGGGAATAGTCCCAAGCCATTCCGTTCGAGCAGCCGATGCCGGATAACAATTGGTGTGTGAAACCATCAGGCTCCACGACGTAGAAACCTCCGGAATCCGGCGCATCATTGTTCAAGCTTATCGTTCCCACCCACAGTCGGCCTTGTCGATCGCATTTGGCATCATTTAATCGGTTGAGTGGTAGCTCTGCTTCTATCGAAGTCAATAAGACAGGAGAATTCTCAGCTTGAGAGAGATAGACCCCATCCTCCATGGCCAATGCAAGTCCTCCCACAGTGGTTGGAATCACTGCGCTGATCATCCGGTCGAAGGAGCGGACTACTTCATTACCCGTGATCCGGTTGTATATTCTAAGCTTCCTTCTCGTAACATCCACCCAGTACAACTGTTTGGATTCGGCATCCCAATGCGGCCCTTCACCAAGCTCAGCCTGAGCATCAATCATCAACTCTGCCTGAATTTCTGTAATTTCCAAAACGTTCACTCCTTCTTCTATTTACAGCTCACTACCATTAGCCAAATGTCCACCATCCACACGAATGGTTTCTCCCGTTACATAGGAGGCTTCATCAGAAGCCAGAAAAAGAAATACATTGGCAGCTTCCCTTATCGTTGCCGCCCGCTTCATCGGTGTATGCTCCGAATAAGCCGGGAGCTTCGAAGCTTCGCGCAGCTTGCGGTCGAGGGGTGTATCCACAAATCCCGGTGCTACTGCGTTTACCCGGATCCCATAAGCCGCCAGCTCCACTGCCATCGATTCGGTTAGCAGTATAACAGCAGCCTTAGAAGCATTGTAATGCGCGAGCTCCGAGCTTGCTGATAGACCATTTTTGGAACTCATATTTATAATGGCGCCTCCGCCACCCTGAGAAATCATTTGTCTCGCTGCAAGCTGACCTATTAAATAAACCGCCCTTACGTTGATATCAAATACTGCATCCCAATGCTCAACCGAGATGTCAAGAAAGTGTTCACGAAAGGCGATTCCGGCATTGTTCACTACAATATCTATCCCACCGAACCTTTCAAAGGCTTGGGCAACAGATTGTTCTAACTGTGAGACATCGCGAAGATCACATATCTCTACTGCAGCTTTTTCACCATAATCCTTCAAGGTTTCAAGTGCAATAAGAAGCTCACCCTCACTTCGGTCCAGCAACACCACCTGAGCGCCTTCTTCCAGAAATCGATGGGCGATTCCCAGTCCAATTCCTCTTGCTGCACCTGTGATTAGCGCTCTTTTGCCAGCCAGCCTCATGTATATCACTCCCTCGAATCTTGTTCAGAGCACCCCGTATTTATCGTAGACCTGCCGCAAGGTATATCCTTCGAGCAGTTCATCCCGTGTATGATTCTCGCGAGTCACCTTATCCATGGCTAATTGGAACACTTCATCGATGATGGCGCCCGGAATCACAACGATACCATCACGATCACCAAAGATTACATCTCCGGGATGGACCATTACGCCACCGCATAGCACCGGAATGTCATAGTCGATAACAATTCCACGCCCTTGAGAATCAACAGGTTTGGTCCCGGTAGCAAAGACAGGAAAACCAAGCTCCAGAATTTTAGCAGTATCACGGATTAGTCCATCTACAATGGCTCCGCGGCCACCTCTCATTTTGGAAGCCGTAGACAATAGCTCTCCCCACAGTCCGTTCTGCCGCGATTCATTCGTACACCCGATGACAATCTCACCGGGCTTAACGCTGTCCACCGCCTCAATCTCCTTCGTGTACGGATCTTCCGGCAAATGATGAATATCCACAGACAGAATGGTCTTTGCTCTTCCGGCAACGATCCAGGTAGGATCTATCGGGTTAATATTTTCACGCATCACCTGATTACGATAGCCCAATTGATCCAACGTATCAGAGATTACCGCAGAGTAGAGCTTTTCACACATACTATCGAACAATTCCTGATCCTTCATAGGCGGTTCCATCCTCCTCAAAGTTTTGTACTTACAGCATCCTCATTTAATTAAACGCACCGGTTGGCCTGCATGAGCAGATTGATAAGCGGTAAGTGCAACCTCAGTGGATCGGAGCCCATCTATTCCCGAAATCGGTACCTCCACCCCTTCTATAAGCGCCTGTACAAAAGCCTTCAGCATCAGTTCATTCATGTCATCTCCCCAGAAGGACCAGTTCCCTTTGCCAGATGCTCTTCCGTATACATTGTTTTTTTGGTTAAAAGCATCTATGGAGATAACACCTTTAGTTCCAATGATTTCTAGGGTCACATCCCCCCATGTGGGGAAGCCGGGATTGCGTGACCAGCTAGGATCCAGCACTCCGAACACACCATTCTCAAAAGTTACATGCACCATTCCAGCATCATCGATCGTCCGCTTGCGCTCTGAATCAAATAAGGTATCCGCATAGGCATACACCTGTTCTACAGAAGAACCAGAGAACCAGTTCATCAGATCCATCACATGCACAGTGTGATCTAGAACAGCACCGCCTCCCGATAGGGCTTCATCAGAGAACCATCTAGGACCCGGAAAAGAACCTCTGTTAGTTCCTTTAAAAGCGATAATTTCACCAATATCGCCGCGATCTAGTGATTCCTTAGCCCGCACAACCGGAGTGAGGAAGCGGCAAGGAAAGGCTGTCATAAGCTGTACTCCCTCTTCAGAGCAGACCGAAATCATGCGTTCCATTTCTTCCACTGACAGACCTAGCGGCTTCTCGCACAGTACATGCTTGCCCGCTCGGGCTGAAGCGATGGTTAGCTCAGCATGATAGACATTTTCCGAGCAAATAATTACGGCATCTATATTCACATCTTCCAGAAGTTCCTTGTAGTTAGCATAATAGGGAATCGAATGACGTTCTGCGAGCGCCTGTGTGCGCTCTGGCACCTCATCAGCAATTCCACTGACCGTCACTTCAGACATGTGCAGTAAACTTGCCAAATAGTCAAAAGCATGCGCATGCGCGAAACTGATCATGCCAATATTCAAACGGCTCATTAAATATCCCCCTTCACTTCAAGCTTCACCGGTTGATGGGTTATTGCCGATTGCTGAGCAGCTTCAGCCCAGCGTACAGCTTCCAGCGCATCCTGCGCAGTGACTATCGGCTCTTCCTCACTTGTTAGACAGCTTAGAAAATGCTCCAGTTCCAAATAATACGGATCCTTCAGCAGCACACTCGAAGGCGTCTCCACAAATCCCGATGTAGAGCCCGTCGTTATCGACTTGCGAATATGCAGACTTTCGCCATCCCCGGTCCCGCCTGAGATGATTCCTTCCGCATCCGCATATTCAAAAGAGGAGTGAAACGGCCCTGGATACCCCCAAAATGCTTCAAGCTGTGCAATGGTTCCATTCTTGAACCGGAAAGTGGCTGAAGCATAATTTATGTCTTCCGACTGGTGCTGGAACGCATATACTTCACGGGCTTCACCAAAAGCCCCACGAATGTAGTCAATGTCGTGAATCATTAAATCTATAATGACGCCACCGCTAAGAAATGGATCCCGAAACCATGCTTGCACGTTTCCGGGATGTGAACCCGCCCGTTTAGCATGGTATATTCCGCCTTGAACACTGCTAAGCTGCGTTATTCCCTCCGCAAGCTGTCTGTAAGAAGGAAAGAAACGAACGACATGGCCCACAAACAAACGTACACCGCGCTCGTTGCAGTAACGAATTGCTTCTTCCGCTTCCTGCGAAGTGAGTGCGAGCGGCTTCTCACAGATCACATGCGCACCATGGTCAGCCGCAATCCGTACCAGTTCTACATGCAAATAGGTCGGCACAGCAATACTGACCACCTCTGGCTTTACCTGCTCGAGCATTTCTTGTACAGATGTAAAATAGCTAACGCCCACTAAATTTCCTAGCACCTCAGCGGCTTTTTCAACGATGTCACATACGGCTACAAGCTCAGCTTCGGGCATGGACTTGTAGCGATCCGCATGAACAGTCCCCATGCCACCGCATCCAATCACTGCTGTCCTAATCAATACACTACACTCCTTTCAGATTGTGCTATCCTTTACAGACGAACATCAGCACCGCTTACCCGGCTTTCGTTGGCCGCTTCGATGAAGCGAATCAACTCTAGTGTTAGGGAAGATCGTACTGGTGGACAGTCCCCTCGCGCCATAGCTATAAATTTCTTCAGTAATTGCTGATGTCCTGCGTTGTAATTTGCTCCGAGCGCGTTAATTCCGTTACTCCCCCGTTGACGGTGCAATACGATATAGAAATCAGAGCCGCCTGTACGGTTTCCGCGGATCGTCCCGATTCGCCCGTCCTTCCACTGGCCGACTACCCATTCTTGCGCATCGTTACTGACGGCACGTACCGAATGACAACCTTCTCCAAGAGCGGCATATAACATCTCAGCAGCGTGTATACCATACCAGAATAACCCCGGTTGTGTCGGCTGAAGATCGAGTGGTCCAGTGCAATCCGCACCTAGAATAGCACCTGCACTTTCATCCTCTAAGAGGGCTACCAGCGGTCCACCGAAACGTAGCATAGAGCTGGAGAAAAATGGCGTTCCATACCTCTCCGCCAATTCCACAATCACCTTCGCATCTTCAGAAGAAACCGCTAACGGCTTGTCAATGAATACTGGCTTTCCGTAAGGAGCCAGCACCGCAAATTGTTCCTTGTGCACTCTCCCATCTACAGAAGTCAATAGAATCGCATGGGATCTCTCCGCAACTTCTTCTATAGAATCGAGCAATTCAACCCCATAGCGCTCCTGCAATTCACTGCTGATCGGTCTCACACGTGAATAGCTTAGCTCGAAATCAAGAGAACCCCCCGGATAACCGCAGTGTAACCTGCCACCCGGAATATATAGCGGATGAGATTCATCATTTAGCAGCGCCGCGAAAATCCTGCTATGTGAAGTGTCCATTCCTACCATACCGATCTGCAGCTCTTCCATTTCAACAACACCTCTTATTCGGTTGACAGCCCCATGGAGTGATCCACTTATTTAAGAATTAAACGTTCTTCCCTGAAACGTTCAAGTAGTTCCATGTATTCTTTTCCCACTTGTTCGATGCTGTAAGCAGTTCTAGCTTTCTGTTCTCCCAATGACTTCAAACCTTCCCTCAGACTATTCTGCTCCAGCAGTGCGCTCAATCTGTCCACACACTCCTCTTCATTGCCTGATTCGTATAGGGAAACACTTAACGGACCATCCAATAATTCCAGCAACGCCCCTACACTCGGAACCACTACCGGACACCTGCAGGCCATCGCCTCCAGTACGGTCATCCCAAAAGATTCATTGGTCGTGGTACTAATATATAACCCACCATTCTGCGCAACCGATGAATAATAGCGATGCATCTCATCGTAATCCACTTTGGGAATCCACTTGAAATGCTTAATCCCCTGCTGTTCTACCTTTACCATCAGCTGTTTCTTGATCTCGTCGGGAGCAGTATATCCCCCAACAAGCATAAATTGCAGCTCTGGCATCTTGGCATTCAGCTTTCCAGCAATGTTCAAATAGGACGACCAGTTCTTGTGATCATCCAGTTTACCCACCCACAAAATAGTGGCAGGCTCCTGCTCAATACCCGCTTCATATCGGAACAAATCGGTATCCAGGCAATTATTAATATGATAAGCACCCGCTATGCCGATACCGTCCAAATAATTCTTCATGTAAGCGGAGGGAGTGATCACATAGTGAAAAGGCAAACTATCTTTCGTTGCGGCCAACTTCTGCAGGGGTTCGGAATAGGTGGTATGTACCTCATGAATAATAACCTTTCCCTCTTGTACAGGCCCAAGTGCTTCATACAGCTCGTAAGTATCAATAGTAATAATGACATCGAAATCATAGACTTCCATGTAGCTCTTAATTTCTTCAACCGTCCCTAGAATTCGGACATGCTCATAACCTTCAAAAGCGCTCGCCCCGCCGTAATCCTCTAGAAAAGCAAAATGCACTTCCGAGTGGTGCCGCAAAAATTTAAGTCTATTTGCAAGTTGAGTGGTTACCCCACCCAGAATACAGAATTTATAAAAATATAAGATTCTCATCATCCCTCACCCTTCGCCAAGGATAGTGCAGACCTTACTTGTGCATCCGATACAATGCTGTAGTTCTTGCAAAAAATAGATCACCCTCACGGTCCATTGCCAGCAGCCGCGCATCGTCATCCAACACCTCAAGCTCCTCATTCCGCATATTAAACTTGAACAAGCGATTCATCGACACGCCGTACAACATGCCTTCCTTATAAAGCAGTTCATTACCACTGCGCCAAAAATGAGTCACTACATTCCAGTCCATGGGGAACAATGAGTAAGTCTTTATAGTTTGCTTCAGCTGTGGATCGAACCGAAATAACAGTCCCGCCGTCAAACCCCAAAGATGCCCTGCATCATCTAGAACCAAAGCAGAAATAGCCCTTTCCCCTTGCACCGGTACACCTTCCCATACTTTGCAGCGCTTCTCTAGATCCCAAATCATTAGAGAGGCATCCGCACGCTGAGGAGCAATCCCAAGTCCACCCCAGACGGACCCTCCAGCAAACAACAGCTGATCTCTACAGGTCAAGGACACCACACTCTGCAGCGGCAAAAGATTTCTGAACACCTCACGTGCACCGCTCGCAGGATTGTACAGTGTCAACGCTCCTCCATGCCGACCATAGGAAGGAACCGTTCCAATTGCGATCTCTTCTCCTGCCCAAGCCCAAGCAAAAGGGCGGTCCTGCTCCTCTTCCTGTAAGGAAAATAGCAGCTCTGGATTCTCTCCCGGCTTCCAATCTTCATTCGGGTCATATTTGAAAATATTCGCTCGCGGATATACACCTAGATAAAGACAATCGCTCCCAGCAAGCATACCTTCCGTCTGACCAATGCCCCGATATGAAATGATCTCGTCGGCTGCCTTATCGAATCTGGACAGCCCACCTGCGAAATACCCTCCGATGTAGAGAGCATCATCAGGTCCATAGGTTATAGACTGCAAATGGACCGATTGACCTTGCAGACCGAAGTCCTTGACCGTATACCGATCCGTCGCCGGATCGTAAATCCAGCAACTCCCGTCCCTGTATACACCCGTTAAGCAGCGCTCTTTCCGATTTAGAGCATGGTTATTCAGCCAGCCATAATCACCTGCCGGCTCCGGCATAGCTAGTGAAGTAACGAACAGGCTTCCAGTCCGGACATCATAACGCTGCAAATAGTCATCTTTAATGAAATACACATTTCCCAGCTCATCCGGCGGCGAAACACTAAGTCCACTCACATGATCCAAAGTGTCTCCCCACTCCTGCAGTTCCAGATCATAAATATACAACCGTGCAGACGGTGTAATTCGAGCAAAAAGCTTACCCTGAACGATGTTCAAGTCATAAACCAGTTGCTCGCCTTTACATTCATCTGGTAGCCTGATTTCCGAGCGTTCTCCCGTCTCCGTATCCAGTACAACAATATGCGGGGTTTGTGTACCAACTCCCACATAGAGCTTACCGTTCCACGCTTCCATAGAACGCGCATACTGTTCTCCAGCTACCATAGCACCGTAATCCCTAAACACTCCTGTCACTGGGTCATACTGGAACACTTTCCCCCCAGGATAACATCCCCCATAGATCCTGCCTTGCGTACCTGCTGCCAACCGCCACGTATAGAATTCACCGGGAATCATCTCACCCAGGTTCTCCACACCATTCTCATGAGTGTACCTGTACAAAATGCCACTTCCCCCGATATACACTCCGCCGGTTGTTAAGACTACACCCCAGCAATGATCCGAGCCTTCCAGCGCATAACGTTCCACCGCTTCTTCACCGCTCGGGTCTAGAACAAATAAGATACAAGGACTTCCGGAAGAAACAGCGTAGATCCGGTCTGCCCCTTGCCATGTTCCATAAGCTGAGGCCCAAACCGCCAGACCGTTCAGTGGTTCACCGATCCGCAGCGCCTTCATCTGCTCCCGCCTTCTTTCGTCAGCTGTTCCTTCACCTTCGTTTCACATCCAGAGACTGCTGCAGGATAAGCTAAGACCGCTCCCAACAGATCCACGGGGTCCTCTGCATAACGCCGAAAGGCTTCTTCACAGCGTTCGACCGGGAATATCGCGCTAATCAACGGCTTCACCTGAATGTCCCCTTCAGAGATTAACCGAATATATTCAGCCATATTACGACCTTCCGTCCATCGCACGTAGCCGTAAGGATAGTCGATCCCCTTCCGCTCATAGATAGGATCATATCGTCCGGGACCTCCGGCTCTAGAAATCAGCACTTGGGCTTCCTTACCGAACATCAGATCACGAGAGAAATCAGGCTTAACATCTCCAACCAACAGTACCTTGCCGCGATCCCGTACCCACTCTAGCGCTTGATCAATAAGGTCTCCGGTTTTACCGCCGGCGCATACAATGACTGCATCTGCTCCCATGCCCTCCGTCAGGTTAGCAAGATGTTCCTTAACCTTCTCCGGGCTAGTAGCAATATGTCTAATTCCAAGGCGCTCAGCCATCTCACAGCGCTCTGTAAGCAAATCATAGACGATCACTCGGCATCCTGCCGCCTTAGCAATCTGAGCAATCAACTGCCCAAGAATTCCGGCACCGATCAGCACAAGTGTCTCCCCAAACTGTGGTGCAACCTGCCTTACTGCATGTACTGCAATGGCTCCAAGCCCTACTGTTGATGCTTCCTCCGAACTAACATGGTCAGGAATGGGCACCATCAGATGCTGAGGCATTAGCAGCCATTCTGCATGCTTTGCATAAGGTCCGCCGTAACAAGCTACACGAAGACCCTCTGCCCAGTGTTCCATTCCTTTCCCACGTGTTCGGATTACACCCGCTGCACTGTATCCAAGTACAATTTGTTGCGTACGGTGCAGGCCATTCATCATTATTTCCGTTCCGGGGCTAATCGCCGAATATTCAGTCTGGACTAGTACAAATCCATCTTCAATGACTGGTGTCAGAACATCCGACATGCGAATCTGTCCTTCCTGAGATATTACCGCCTTCATATGTCTTCTCCTCCCGACTGCTTCAGAAACGATTCCGTCACATGCAGCATCTTTTCTATCGCTGTTACTCCTTCAACGCACCGATCATTACGCCTTTTACAAAATATTTCTGCAAAAATGGATAGATCATTAGAATGGGAACGGTAGCAATGATAATCGTAGCGAATTTAATAGATTCACTAATACGAAACACCTCATCTTGGGTAACGCCGGCCAGCATATTTTGCGCAGAGGATTGAATCAGGATTTCCCTCAATATCAATTGAAGCGGGAACAAATTCCGATCCTGTAAATAAATCATGGCCGAGAACCAACTGTTCCAGTGGCCTACCGCATAGAAGAGGGTCATCACCGCCAGAACCGGCATGGAGAGCGGAAGCACGATCCGCAGTAAAATTCTGAAATCGTGGGCGCCGTCTATCTTGGCAGACTCTATCAAACTATCAGGGATAGACTGAAAAAAGGTCCGCATCACTATCAAATTGAAGGCACTAACCGCACCAGGCAACAGCAGCGCCCACCGCGTATCATACAAGCCAAGCTCACGGACATTCAGATACGCAGGAATTAGACCACCACTGAAAAACATCGTGAACACTATGAAAGCCATAATGACATTTCTCCCCTCCAGATTCTTTCTGGACAGAGGATAAGCACCAAGTGTAGTTAGTACCAGATTAATCAACGTACCGACAATGACATAAAAGAAAGTATTTCCGTAAGCCGTCCATACCCGCGTATCCTCAAATACCAGCTTGTAAGCATCCAGATTAAAGCCGATTGGAAAGAAGCTTACTTTCCCCGCAGCAATAGCATGAGCATCGCTGAATGAGGAGACCAGCACGTACCACATCGGGTACAGGAACAGGAAAGAACACAAGATTAGAAACAGCACATTGCAGCTGTCGAAAATGATTTCACCCATACTGCGTTTCACAACCATTGTCTACCCTCCTAAAAATCGTACAAAACTCGTATCGGAAGCTTATGCTCACCATAGGCTGCTTTCAGTTGTTTTCCGGCTGATACGGTTGGCTAGAACGAGTAATGTGAAGTTAATTATGGAATTGAATAATCCTACCGCGGCAGAAAAACTGTAATTCGCTTCCATCACACCTCTTCTATAAACAAATGTTGAAATAACATCCGCAGTGACGTACGTTCCAGGATTGTAAAGCAATATAATTTTGTCCCAGCCCACATTCAGCAGGGTACCCACATTCAGAATCAAGAGGATTAACACCGTAGGCAAAATCCCAGGCAGCGTTATATTCGTTAGCTGCTTCCATCGTCCTGCACCATCTACAACTGCAGCCTCGTACAGGCTCGGATTGATGCCAGATAACGCTGCTAAATAGATAATTGAGTTCCAGCCCAGGCTCTGCCACATACCAGAACCCACATAGATCGTTCGAAACCATTCCGGCAGAATCAGGAACTGAATAGGCTCCGAGATCAGACCGATGCCAAGCAACAGGCTGTTAATAATGCCTCCGGGCTTGGTGAAATCAATAATCATCCCGCAGATAACGATCAGCGAAATAAAATGCGGCAAATAAGACACGGTCTGCAGAAAGGACTTCAGCTTCTTGAGCCGCAGCTCATTGAGCAGCAAAGCAAAAGCAAGTGAAGCAGGAAAAATGAAGATGAGTGAGTAGAAACTCATTAAGAAGGTATTTTTAAGCAGTCTGAGAAAATAATAGCTTTCGAAAAACTTTTCGAAATTCTTGAAGCCCACCCAAGGACTATCCGTGATCCCCAAGTAGGGGTTGAAATTCTTAAAGGCAATGATCGCCCCATACATCGGCTTGTATTCAAAAATCAGAAAATACAAAACCGTAGGAAGGAGCATGAGATAAAGATAGCGATTGGAGGCTATCCGCTTCCAGGGAATCGGACTCCTCTTGACCGGAAGCTTCCTGCTTTCAACTTTAGCGACTTTTACAGGTACAGCCATATAGTTCTCCTCTCCCGGACACTGGCGTTAGTCATAGCTGTCATGTGGCGAGCGGTCACAAAGCACTCTCTGAACCGCTCGGCCCACGACAACCTCCTCACAAGCTGAATCATTTCCCTTTAAATCGCTCGTATGCAACCTGATACTCTTTTAACACATCGTTAATTCCCATCTTCTCAAGTTGCTTCATTACTTTGTCATAGTCCTCAATCTTTTGGCGCCCCATGATCATGGCATTGATTGTTTCGGCTACATAGGTCTGAATATCGGCCATCAAAGGAACAACTACATCGTTTTCCTCTGTTGTGAATTGGACTGGAGGCAACTTGCTATCAAAATCGATATAGTCACTATATAACTCGAGCGGATTCTCCGTTTGCCCGTTAGCTTCTCGGATTTGTTCAGCATATCTGGTATCCGCTACCGTAGCCCAGCTTCCGCCCCCGATCGTATGGTTCAGCAGTTCTTGCGTATTCGTGAGGCCATTGGTCGGATGAGTTACTTCTTTCTTATAAATCGGTTCTCCGTTTACCAGATCATATGACTTGCCTTCAACCCCAAAGTTGTTCAGCAGAATGCCTTCTTCTGAGTATTGATAATCCAGCCATTTCATCACTTCCTCAGGATGTTCCGTCCGCGAGGAAACCGCTAATCCGTGTGCTGCTGCCTGCCAGCGGAAGGAGACATGACGTTGATCACCGTTCGGTCCTTTAGGTGGAATGGCTGGTGCAATTTTGAAGGTTGGATGTTTGCCCTCCATTAGGGTAGTAAAGTTCCCCATGTAGGAGCCAGACCAACCAAACCATGCCCCTGCCACATCGGTAGTCACCTTCTCAGTCAGCGTCTGGAATGTGGTATCTACCAGATAGTTCGGGTCAAGCAATTGTTCATCGTAAAGACGGTGCAGATAGGTTACGACATCCTTGAATTTAGGATCATTCGGTCCATATTTTACTTGGCCATTATCCACGAAGAATCCGTAGTCGACGCCAAAGGCAGGCGCGAATAACATCATGATATTTTCCAAGTTGACTGTGACTAGTGGAATTTCATCCTTTTTGCCATTTCCGTTGGCATCCTGCTCCCTAAAAGCCTTGAGCATGTTATACCAATCTTCGGTAGTTTCCGGCATAGACAGACCCAACTTATCGATCCAGTCTTTCCGTACTTGCGGGAACATTTGAGTGAGATCCTGTGAATCAAGAACGAGATTAGGCAGGTAAAAAATGTGGCCTTCAGGCGAAGTAATTTGTCCCCGGATATCCGGGTTGTCGTCGAGGATTTTCTTGAAGTTTGGCGCGTTTTTCTCAATTAAATCTTCCAGAGGAAGCAGCGCGCCTTGTGTACCATATTTTCCGGAATCCGTGCCCCATAGATCATTGTAGATAATGTCCGGCAGCTTACCAGATGACATCAATAGGCTAAAGGCTTCCGCACTGGCTTCCGTACTATGCTGAAAGTCAATATGAATGTTAGTGTTCTCTTCCATTTGCTGAAAGGATAATTTCTCATTAAAATTAGTTCCTCTGAAATTGCCGCCGCTGGGTGACCAAAGTGACAGTTCAAGCTTATCTGAAACAATCGGGAGCTGCAGACCACCTACTGTTTTACCTTCCTTAGCGGGAGCTTGCGTAGCCTTCTGAACTTCCGCAGTAGGATCTGCGGTATTGCCCGTCTTAGTATTCGAACCGCCGCAAGCAGATACGAGTGTAACTAATGACAACAGGACAGGCAGCAGCAGAACTAATTTCCTTTTAGCAACATTCATAATTCAACCCCCTATTAATAACTAAAAAATAAGATAATCATTATGATATATTCACTAACATCAATCAGAAGGAATCAACGATACATCAATAAATTTTTAAATGAGTCATCACTCTGAAAATTACCTTTTATAGGGGATATCCTCCTTTCAACTGCCTCTTTTCTACTTTAATTAGACGAAAACATCTGTTCTGACTTCTTTTTGATTTACATTTCAGAGTATCAGATCTATTATTTCACTAATCTGATATATATCTGATGTATTTTATTATATTTTCCAGCCTACATGATGTCAATATAATAATAAGAAATATCTCTAATAAGTGTGATCTTATATAACATGTACCTGTCGCAAAATGTTGAAATCCCTCAAATTTAATAGAAAACGCTTACAAAATTACTCGTATTTCACTGCTTTAAATAAGCCATCTCTGATCTCATACAGATTAGGCACAATATACAACTTTTGCTTGCTTTTATTTAAAAAAATGCGTAATAATGGCCCACCAGCACCATTATCACGCTTTACTGATATTCTAAAGAGAACAGCCTTCGCAGAAGAACACCTTTTAGACCTTCTTATCGGCAGCAGCATCCTGTTCCGAGATTAAGAGACTCAATTCCTCATGAAGCGTTTCCTCATCAATCATCTTAGACCAATAAGCGTTCAACAATTTACGAAAGCTTTTTAGAACGGCTATAGGAAGTCCTAAATCTTTAAGGTAGGAGAAGGTTGGAAATAGCTCTCTGTACATCAGATATCTCGAAGGACGATTCAAATGATCCGCCGTACTCATCTCAGCGATCCGCTTTCGAGCTGGAATACTTACTGTGCGTTCCCGAATAATTTTCTGTGCTTCTACGGAAGCAAGGAAGTTAACGAATTGACGAGCCGCTTCCTTTTGTCGTGAATTTCCGACCACAGCCGCTCCGATCGTGACCAGTAATGTCTTCTGCGGATCTTTTGTTTTCAGCCTAGGTAACGGAGCAAGATCATAGTTCAGCGTTAAGGCCTTGAATTCATTTAAATTAAAAAAGGTCGTCAGAATCATAGAAACTTGTTCTTGGACAAACAAAGAAATCGTCTCATCTTCATGATTACCAGCAAGATATTTAGGGAAAATCTGATGGTTGTTCACGAGCCGGCTATACACACTGAGACTATTTGCCGTCTCCGGACTAAGTGTACGGTGTTCGGTCCCGTCTGCCACGGTTTGAATCCCGCTCTGCAGCAGGAATACAGAATAACGGTTCTCGGAAGCAGGCACAAAATAAATAGCATGGCGTCCACGTTTCTCTGCCAACTGACGAGCCGCCTCAATTAAGTCATCCCAGGTCCAATAGCTATCCGGCTCAGGAAGATCCGCTTCCCGAAAATGAGCCTTGTTGTAGCACAGCACCACGGGGGAGAAGGAAATCGGATAAGCATACAACTGTTCTTCATGATAGAAAGCTTCTGTCGCGATTGGATATAATTCAGGATCAGGATCAAGCGATTCCAGCAGCTCAGCCGAGCCATTTTCAGCCATTTCCTGAAATTGCGTGCTATTCAGAGATACGGCATCAAGCATCCCATTATTGATCATCTCTACGGCAGAATTCACATGGTCAAAATCATTCAGCGCCAGCGGAAGAATATGAATACCGGGATGCAGTCGATGAAATTCACCAATTAGATCATCCAGCAGAAAGTCCTTGGACAGCGAGGCACTGCAGCCAAAATGAATACGGATTCTCTCCTGCACGGACTCCATAACCTTGCTTCCGACACGGTCGATTTTGACGATAAGGCCTTCTTGGACTAATACATCCAGCCCTCTTCTGACAGATTTATTGCTTAACTCAAACTGCTTGGCTAGCATACTCTCTGCTGGTAGATACGCACCTGGTTGTAGCACTCCACTTAGGATATCCGTACGAATCTTACCCACCATATGATCCAGTCGCTCTCGGAAGGAATGACGACCTGATTTATTATTCATGTACAATTCTCCCCGAAAAATTCAAATTTACATCATCTCCCTCTTATTTTGCGTCAACTCTGAATTGAAGTCAAATGGAAATTCCAGCAAATGCCATAAGAAAAGCCACCTGATTAGAGGTGGCAAACTTCCAAATTATCTATACGTAAGAGATTTCGCTATGCTAATTGTGTAATAACGAGATGTGCTGAAACAGATCTTGTTCCTCCAGCAAGAGGAGTAATAGTAAGTGCGGTGGAATTGCCAGCAGGATTCCGAACTGTCAGTATGGTGTTAATGACCGTTGTTTGCACTATAGCCATTTCTACGATTTCTGATGTACCTGTCGCACGTCCAACTACCGTATAGGCCAGATCTGCGCCATTAAGAGTCAAGATGAGTTGGCCTGCTTCGGTTACACTAACCTGAAACAACACCTGATAAGTCCCTATTGCCGCTAAATTAAAAGAACTAGGGCCCGTTCGTGCAATCGTCGTCCCGCTGGTAGGGCCATTTTGAGGAAAACTCACGTCTGTGCCCGGTGCTACAGTTGCTGCATTATCAGGGGGCATCAGGGCAAAAAAATCAGCAAAACCTAATACTCCTCCTGCTGCTCCGGTCGCTCCGGTTGCTCCTGCGACTCCTGTCGCACCGGTTGCTCCGGCCGCTCCTGGTGCCCCGGTTGCTCCGGTTGCTCCTGCTGGTCCGGCTGCTCCTGGCGCCCCAGTTGCTCCTGCTGCTCCGGCCGTTCCTGGTGCTCCGGTTGCTCCTGCTGCTCCTGGTGCTCCGGTTGCTCCCGCGACCCCTGTCGCTCCTGCTGCTCCCGGCGCTCCTGGTGCTCCTGTTGCTCCTGCTGGTCCGGCTGCTCCTGCCGCTCCGGGTGCTCCTGGTGCTCCCGGTACCCCAGGTGCTCCAGCCGCTCCAGTCGATCCGGTTGCTCCCACAAAACCTTGTGGTCCTATTGCTCCTGCAGGACCAGGTAAACCTTGCGGTCCCTGAGGACCTACGGCTCCTTGTGCACCCGGCACTCCTTGCGCACCCTGAGGACCAACGGGTCCCGCTACACCCTGTGGACCTATTGCTCCCGCTGGACCAGGTTGACCTTGCGGTCCTTGGGGTCCTGGGGGCCCACCGGCGGGACCTTGAGGTCCTTCTGCTCCTTGGATTCCTCGTGCTCCTTGGGGTCCTGGTACTCCTTGGGCCCCTTGTACTCCTTGGATTCCTTGTGCTCCTTGAGGTCCTGTAGCACCAACGACTGTTGGAGTGGTAACATTTACTTCGGGCGGAGGACATGTGACTTTTACAATCTTCTTAATAACTTTTCGACGATGTTCTTTTCTTTTTCTTTTCGAAGGAAATACAGTGGCGATTTTTTTCTTATGACACTTTTTATCATCTGGACAACTCAATACGTACACCTCCCTATAAAGATAGTTCAGTGTACGCATCTTATTAATTTTGGACATGGACCAATAACTAGTTTCTATTAGACTGGAACCTATTTCTATAAAAAAGGGCTATAAAAATAGGGGCTGGCCCTTGAGTAGATTACAATGTCCACACCAATTTGTATTGTTTTTCGTATTTTATCACTAGGACAACTGACATTTCCCTATTAGACCCATATCTATGATTTGGGTCTTTTTTTATTTTTACAAATCATCCCTCAAACTCAGTTTATATCGCTTAATTCGCTTTCTGATTTCATAAAAAAACAGCCCCCAAATCCCGGGGGCTTCTAACCATTAATTATTATATTTTATCAGCAGGCTTACGAATCGCATTGCCCACCTTCACAAGAATATCAGACATCGAAGTCTCATCATTTACATCATAATCATCAATGTTCAAACGAAGCACTGGACAAGCTGTAAACTCGTTGATCCATTTCGAATATCTGCCATGCATATGTTCCCAGTAGGAAACATCCGTTTGAATTTCCATCTCGCGGCCACGTTCATTAATTCGGGTCAGGATGGAAGGCAGGCTGCCTTCAATATAAATCAGCACATCAGGATGCGGGAAGTACGGCGTCATAACCATAGCTTCATACAGGCTGGTGTAGGTTTCATAGTCCGTTTTGGACATCGTACCTTGATCTGCATGCATTTTCGCAAAAATACCGGTATCTTCATAGATGGAACGATCCTGAACAAAACCACCGCCAAGTTCGAACATCTTCTTCTGCTCTTTGAAACGTTCAGCAAGAAAATAGATTTGCAAGTGAAAGCTCCATCTCTCAAAATCATGATAGAACTTTTCGAGATAAGGATTGTGATCGACCTGCTCTAACGAGGTTTGAAAATTAAGTCTTTTGGCCAAGGCGCCTGTTAAAGTGGATTTCCCCACCCCGACAGTTCCAGCCACGGTAATTATGGCATTTTCCGGGATATGATATGAATTCATTTCATTAGCTCCTTTATATAAGAGACAATTTCAGTGAAGTGTTCTGGATTCTCCACGAAATCGACTGCATTTCCATCAATGGTAATAATAACGGTCGAAGGCTCCTGAATGGCAAGAGCGGCCATCGCGTCATCATAATCTTTAATTAATTGCTCCAAATACGCAGTATCCATCCCCTCTTCAAAGGGCCGCCCACGTTTTTCAATTCTGTTTAATAACGTATCTAAATTGGCCTTAATATAGAGGATAATATTTGGCTTTGGCAGGTCATCCGTAAGCACATGATAAATTTGCCGATACTTTTCACGTTTCGTTCCATTCAGCGTTCGTTCTCCAAAGATCAGGTTCTTATAAATATGGTAATCCGAAATGACCGGGATCCCTTTATCTATGTATTGTGTAACGGTATCTTCAAGCTGTTTATACCGATTACAGAGAAAAAACATCTCCAGTTGAAAGCTCCAATCGTCCATGTTCTCATAAAATTTAGCTAGAAACGGATTCTCATCGACAATCTCTTTAATGATCGGTAAATTTAACTCCTCTGCTAGCATAGACGCTAATGTTGTTTTTCCAGCCCCGATTGGGCCTTCCACTGCAATAAACGGTGCATGTCTCATTGACGCTGACTTCCTCCTCAGATACGAACCTTTCAATAGCTAATCAAGCATAAACGCCTTCGGCGTCTTTATAAGGACGGTACGTGTGTATGCGTGAAATATAAGGATAAAGTATAGTGTGAAACTTATACTTTCTTTATTTAAAACAGACTAAATTATTGTATCACATGAGACCTTTCTTGTGAGCGGGTAAATATGAAGAAACTTTTCCAGTAGTTCTAGCGTCTAAATGTAAGATAATGGATTATATCGTGAACATATCAAATTTATCTAATAAGAAAAAGAGAGGTATTCCTATGAAAAAAAAATGGATCAGCATGGTTAGTGCTCTTCTAGTATTAAGCCTCGCCTGTAACGTAAGCGCAGCTGCAGCTGCAGAGAACACAACCACGACATCCAACCTCACTTCGTATGGCGCGGATTATCTGACGAAAACAGATGGTTCCTTCTGGGTATGGGGAGGTAATCGCTCCGTCCCTACGCAAATCCATGACCTGAATGAGGTACAAGCATACTTTGGTTCCCAATATGTAATGAAGAAAGACCTTTCGGTCTGGCAATGGAGAACATCGGCATACTCTGAAGCTGTTAAAGTGACCCCCGTTCAAGAGCTAGACAATCTGGTCGATATGTTCATGACGGGAAATAGAACGATAGCCCTTAAGGAAGACGGGACGATTCTAAGCGCCCCCCTTTCGTCCGATGGACTCACTACCTCCGCGTTCACACCCGTTTCCGGCGTCGATAACGTGACTGCTGTGGGCGGTTACTATGAGTCTGATCTTCATAAGAGCTGGACACGTTACGTGTTCTTAAAGAAAGATGGAACTATTTCTACTACACGCGATGACTTCGAAAGCTTCGAAACCATCCAGAATTTAACGGATATTATTCAAATCAAAAACAATCTTGCACTTAAGAAGGACGGCTCCATATGGAGTTGGCCAGTCCAAGATTATTACAAGAACCAAGGAGCTCCAATAGATCTATCTGCGACCCTTCTCAAGGGAATCAGTAATATTAAAAGTTTAAAAGGAAATCAGAACAGCCTATTAGCCATTGATGGGGCCTCTCAATTATGGTTCTGGGGTGCTACCATTACAGGTTCTTCAGACGGAACAACCTATCATGAACAACCACCGATTCTTCTAAAAGGGATCAAGAATGTAGTTGATGCTTACATCGTAGAGCGCTCTATTGTTGCATTAACCGGGGAAGGAAACGTCTATCAAACTTCTATTGAAAACGAAATGATGCCCGCAGATTCAAAATTCACACTTCTCGAAAAAGAAGTAAGTAGCCTAAAGAAAGGTGGACGACATATCATCATGCAAAAGAAAGACGGCTCACTCTGGGGCTGGGGCGTCAATAAGGACGCACAGCTGGGCTATGGCGACTATGAATTCAGCCATGCCGGGCCCGTTCCAGTGCAAAAGCCTATTTCGATCTCCTTAAACGGAGAATCTATCCCACTCTCAAATGGAGTTATTACTCGAAACGGACAAAATTTCGTCCCGCTTCGATCGCTGTTCGAAAAATTAGGAGCCACAATTACCTATAAAGAGAACATTACAGCTGCGAAAACAATAGATAAACAAATTATGATCACACGAACCACTACAGATAAACCGGCTCTCGCCATCAGTATTAACGGTGTAACTGGAGCGACAATGGTGAACAATAAATCCGTGAATCTTCCTACACTACCCTTCATCGTAAACGGTTCGATGTATCTGCCACTTCGCTTTATAAGTGAGCAGCTCGGAGCAAATGTCGAGTGGCTCCCACAGGAGGAGCGCATCGCCATCACGATGCAATAAGGAGTAATCAAAAAAAGGTGTCCCATCACGGGACACCTTTTTATTAATCTTAAGATAAACGTTCGCTGAAATCTTCGAAAGCGAACTGTTTGATTACTTTGATTCCCTCTTCTTCATTGTAACTAACAATAGAAGGCAGATTCACACCGTTAAACATATGATTCTTCACCATGGAATAATGGGCCATATCAAGGAATACGAGTCTGTCGCCGTATTTCAAAGGCTCCTTGAAGGAATAATCTCCGATAACGTCTCCCGCAAGGCAAGTCATTCCACCTAATCTGTACGTATAAGGAAATTCCCCAGGTTGTCCAGCATCGATAATGTTCGGACGGTACGGCATAGCCAGTACGTCCGGCATGTGGCACTCTGCTGAGGTATCGAGAATCGCAATGTCCATTCCGTTATGCATCACATCAAGAACGGTAGCTACCAGATATCCGGTATTGAGAGCTACTGCCTCTCCCGGCTCCAGATAGATTTCCACACCGTAAGTCTCTTTCATGTGTAGAATACACTTCACCAGGGTCTCCAGATCATAATCAGGGCGTGTAATATGATGACCGCCACCGAAATTAAGCCATTTCATTCCTTTGAGATAAGGTCCGAACTTCTCTTCGACTACTTTGAGCGTACGCTCAAGTGTATCCGAATTCTGTTCGCACATTGTATGGAAGTGTAGTCCATCAATGCCCTCAAGCTCTTCCGGTCTGAAGTTAGGGAGAGTTACTCCCATTCTGGAATAATTGTAGCACGGATCATACAGCGGAACTTCGATCTCGGAATATTCCGGATTCACTCGAATGCCGCAGCTGATGTGTTTCGGTGCATTCTTAACGCGATCCTTGAATCGATTCCACTGGTCAAAAGAATTGAACACAATGTGATCGGAGTATCCAAGGAGCTCATCAAACTCACTATCTATATAAGCTGGTGCGTACACATGAACCTCTTTGCCCATCTTTTCATAGCCAAGTCTGGCTTCGAACAAGGAGCTCGAGGTTACACCATGCAAGTACTTCCCAACTAACGGATACAAGGAATGCATGGAGAAGCCTTTTTGCGCGAGCAAAATCTTCGCTCCAGTGCGTTCCTGTACAGAATTCATAATCTCAAGATTACGTGTAAGCAATCTTTCATCTACAAGGTAACATGGTGACGGGACCGCGCTGATATCTATATCCATTATCGCGCCTTAGTCTAACAGCGTTGGCGAGAAATCTTCTTGCCAAGGCAGACCATGTTTATTTAAAGCTTCCATGAATGGATCTGGATCGAACTCTTCAACGTTGAATACGCCCGGCTTCTTCCAGATACCTTTTATAATTAACATCGCTCCGATCATTGCAGGAACGCCTGTAGTGTAGGAAATGGCTTGGGAGCCAACCTCTGCATAGCACTCTTCATGATCGCAAACATTGTATACATAATAAGTTTTTGGCTTTCCGTCTTTAGTTCCTTGGATGATACATCCAATGTTCGTTTTTCCTTTTGTTCTTGGTCCCAAAGAAGCTGGGTCCGGTAAAATAGCCTTCAAGAATTGCAGAGGAACGATCTCTTTTCCTTCATACATGATAGGCTCGATAGAAGTCATGCCCACATTCTCAAGCACTTTCAAGTGAGTCAGGTAATTCTGCGAGAAGGTCATCCAGAAACGGATCTTCTTTACACCCTTGATGTTAACGGCCAAAGACTCTAATTCTTCATGATACAAAAGATAAATATCTTTTGGTCCAATTTCCGGAAGATCGTATACTTTTTTCTCGGAAAGCGGTGCAGTCTCAATCCACTCGCCATTCTCGAAATAGCGGCCATTGGCTGTAATTTCACGAATATTGATTTCAGGATTAAAGTTTGTTGCAAATGGATATCCGTGATCACCAGCATTGGCGTCTACAATATCAATGGTATGAATCTCATCAAAATAGTGCTTTTGAGCGTAAGCTGTGAACACGCCCGTTACACCTGGATCAAATCCACTACCAAGCAACGCGGTAAGGCCTGCTTTTTCGAATCTTTCTTTGTAAGCCCACTGCCAAGAGTATTCAAATTTCGCTGTATCTTGTGGTTCATAATTGGCAGTATCCACATAGTGCACTCCTGTTGCCAGGCACGCATCCATGATTGTCAGGTCCTGATATGGGAGAGCGACATTAATAACGACATCCGGCTCAAAGCTCTTGATCAGTTCAATGACTTCGTCCGTATTATCTGCATCGACCTGAGCAGTAGAAATCTTCGTGCGGCCTCCGGCTAATTTATCTTTCAGAGCGTCACATTTCGCGACAGTTCTGCTAGCTATGCAGATCTCTTCAAATACATCCGGGTTCTGGCAGCATTTGTGAACAACAACACTGGAAACACCGCCAGCGCCAATAATTAACGCTTTTCCCAAAATAAAAACCTCCTAAAATTCCATTTGCAAAATCAACAAGGCTGATTATACATAATATTTTTGAATAAATCAATAAAAACCGACAAAAATTGATGTTTATTGTGTAAAATCTTCAAGGATTCTTGTTAATACTCTTGAATGCTCATATTTCCTCGATTATCCACCTATATATCTAATGAAAATCGCTGGAATGGAGTAAATTTCCGGAAACTTGGACAACTAGATTATTCTATCACAAGAGGGGGCTACTTCATACGTTTATTTTAAACTCAATGAGAAACCTCACCACCCTTTCAACTCCGCGTAGAGACGTTCAGTTTCAGTGGCATCCTGAACGGCCATTCACCAGTTCCGATCAACAGCACTGCAATGAATATAAAGAGGGCCGTAATGTATACTCTTACCCGTTTTTGTCCCAATATTACCGTTGTTCCTATGCCCATCCGTTTCAAGATCCTAATTGAATGATCATTGGGGTTATTATACGTTGTCCCATTGATCCAATATTCATCAGCATCATGATTAAGAATTTCGAGCTGTTTTTTATTGGTTTGAATGGATTTGAACAGCGTAAGCTTCGGCATCCCATTCTACCTTAGCGCCTAACATTTCACTCACCAATCTTAAAGGTACATATACACTATCATTAATAAAGACTGGCTTTTGATCTGTGGCTATTACTTTTCCATTCACTGTCGTTTGTCCATTAATCGAATTTAAGATCAGCGTAGTAGATGTAGATTCCTTCACGGCAATAACTGATCTCGAAGGAACGTCCCAACGTACATCCACTCCCATTTGCTGAAATATTCCTCTTAAAGGAACGTAAGTAGAATTGTTGAGCAGTAAAGGAGGCATAGTCAGATCCATTTCACTATTGTTCAACAGGACCTGTATCGATTTCTTCACGGGCTGAGGCGTGTCAATCATAAAATCTCTAACCCCCAACCCAGTCTGTCCAAATTCATTCGTTCCCCATGCAAGAACATGACCGTCTTTTAAGAGCACATAATGATTTCTGTTCCCGCTGGTAATCGAAACTGCATTTTGAATACCACTAATCTGTTTAACATTCATCTTATTCTTATCGCCAACTCTCCACTGCCATACGGTTCCATCGGCTTTTACAGCAGAGTCCGTTGTCATCGATACGACATCAGTGAGTCCTGGAATCTGAATCGGCTGTAAAGTTCCACCCGGATTCATATCTGTGTAATTATTCCATAACCAAACGGTACCATCCCATCTCAAAGCTACTCCATTCCACCCATCAGTATCAACAGCTCTATACTCCCCGCCGCCTTTAAGTAGGGTAGGCTTTAGAACCGCATCCTTTTTAATGCCTCTAGTTTTAGATGAGCCCCATACCCACACCTCTCCGCCGTTCCCAAGTGCCACTGAATTATTCGATCCTGCAGCTATAGCTAAAATGGAGGGTAGTCCTTTCACCTGCACCGGTGTTAGCCCGTTTTTCCCCGAATTATCACCGAGTTCTCCTTGCTCATTGCCTCCCCACGCCCATACCGTTCCGTCTTTGCGAAGCGCTAAGCTAAATGTGTCTCCTGCTGAAACAGAAATCACATCCGTTAGCCCCTTCACTTGAACCGGCTCTAGAAGGACTGTCGAGGACTGCGCTCCAGTGCCAAGTTGTCCATGTTCGTTCCCCCCTACTGCCCACACTGTTCCATCATCTTTCAACATCAAATTATGACGGTAGCCACCTGAAACTTGCTTAACATGATCGATGCGCATTTTGACTGGAGTATACGCTGGTGTGGTTGCCCCATTACCAATAGAGCCGTATCCACCACCCCAAGTCCAGGCTGTTCCATCCGCAGTGATGGCATAAGCGCTTCTATCCCCCGCATCCAGTCCTGTGATGCCAGACAATAACTTCTTTTCATCCGGGAAATTCACAACACTTTCCGCTCTTACGAATAATGGTGAGGCTGTAGCTAGGATAATAGCTGCCCCAACAACTACAATACCTATTCGTCTTATCTGAATTTTAATGCTTGAAATTTGTCTTCCCACTTAAGATCACTCCTTTTAGAATCGGTAGGGTCAAACTGTTGATCTGCAACAATAGAGACCCCCACTGTATTCAATCTTCTTATATAGACTGTGGAATATTATGTAAAGTTGCGAGAAACTGTAATTTTTCAAATCAATTTATACGCTTTAACCTGTAGTTTAGGATTGAAGCTGATTTTAACTGTTTATATGGCATAAATCGCTTGTTGCTGCGCTCTAGGTCTCTCGTCCGTCTTTTGACACACTAAAACTTCAAGAGCATAATAAGCATCGGCATATTGCAACGGATTCCCACAACATACAGAGTTATGCAGGATTTTAGTGTGTTTTGCACCAGAGAGGATGATTACGAGTGAAAAAAGATTTTCAAATAAAAAATAAGCCCTTTCTAATTTTTAGCTTCATCCTGCTCTTAAAATGCGCAGTGGCCTGGTTCGTAGTATTTAGTGACGGCCCTAATTGGAGCATGCTGCTCACAGAGATCCCGTTCTTCTTTATCGTCTTTGGACTCATTGAGTGGATGGCTTCCAAACGGAAGTTTCTGTATTACATGATTGCGAACTTATTAATTTCAGTGATTTATTTTGCCGTCCTGATGTATTACAAGTATTACGGCGTAATTGCTACTTACCATGCTTTGGAACAGGCAGATAAGGTAACCAAGGTCGGAGAAAGCACATACTCCTTGCTGGATCCTTACTATTTGTTCATTTTTGTGGATATTGTAGTCTTCATGTTCTTTATGTTCCGTCCCAAATATATTGCGATCTGGAAAGAAAGAGGCATGAACCGGCGTATGAACCGAACCGCCTTACTTGGGATCATCAGTGTTTCACTTGCGATATGTGTCTTTAATATTTGGCCGAATCATGCCAGTATGAACGAGAACAAAAAGGCAGAGCGTATGGGGATTCTCAATTACGAGGTATATACCATTTTTGCCGACACCACAGAAAAGAAAGAAATGATCGACAACAAAGAAATTACGCAGCAGTCTGTGGACGCTACAAAGGGAATTACGGAGCCAGTCTCACCAAAGTATTGGGCAGCGGCTCAAGGTAAAAATCTCATTGTAGTGCAAATGGAATCTTTTCAGAATTTCCTACTTGGCTTAAGCATTGACGGACAGGAAGTAACTCCCAATCTAAATAAACTTATTTCAAGCGAACATTATTTCAATAACTTCTATACAAATGCGGGGCAAGGAACAACATCGGATGCTGAATTTGTAGTGAACACCTCGCTATATGTTCCTCATCACGAAGTAGCCACTTCGTCCAACTATATGACTAAGGAGCTTCCGAGCCTGCCCAAGCTGATGAAAGCTAATGGATATAACACGGCCACCTTTCACACCAACAGCGTGGAGTTCTGGAACCGCAAAACCTTATACAAGGTGCTAGGCTTTGATAAATACTACGATCAGTCCTTCTATGGAGATGATGATCATATCGCATTTGGATCTTCTGATGAGGTGCTGTATGCCAAGACCGTTCCTGAATTAGTCAAAATGGATGCTAAAGACGATCCTTTTTACGCGATGGTCATTTCTATGAGTGCTCATCACCCTTATAAAATGCCAGAATCTAAATTTAAAATGACGTTGCCTAAACGGTACGAAGGGACCTTAGTCGGCGACTATGTTTTAGCCCAAAATTATGCGGATTACGCCATGGGACAATTTCTAGACGAACTGAAGTCCAGCGGGTTATGGGACGATAGCGTGATTGTCTTCTACGGAGATCATCAAGGTGTATCCCTGTATTCCCTTGACGGCAATGAGAAATCATTAATGGAGGAAATGGTCGGACACGAGTATGGATATACCGATATGTTCAACGTTCCTTTCATAATTCATGCCCCCGGCATAGACCAACCTACTGTGTATACCCAAACTGGCGGTCAGATTGACATCTTACCAACTGTAGCTAATCTGTTAGGGATTTCTATGAAGGACCAGCTCCACTTCGGAGAAGATCTGATGAATCAACAGACCAATCTGCTACCTGTTAGACATTTTCTTCCTACTGGTTCTTTTATTAATGACACAAGCTTGTACTTGACTGGTGTCGATTACGATGATGGAAATAACTATAACCTAATCGACGGCTCTGAAACTGAGGGCGGTTCGACACAAGCGCAATTTGATGCCGTTCAGCGGCTCCTGAATATGTCTAATAGTTATATTCTGCAACGGCCGGATTTATCTTCTACGGATGATGGCGAACAGAGCAAATAATTGATAATTAATAAAAAGAATGCCCCTTAGCCATTGGCCGAGGGGCATTCTTGCATTTATTAAAATAATTAAACCGTTGTTGCAGGCACACTCTTAAGAATTGCCTCTTGCTCTACAGGCGCGTTAACCAGCATATACACACGAGATTCGTAAGGGCGTAATGCCACTGTCTCGATCTTCTCGGCAGGGTCAACTTCATAGTTATTCAACAGCAACTCACTGGAGTCAAATTCCAAATCAAACGGAAGGTCGAACAGCGCTTCCTCTGAAGTCAGGTTTGACATGACCAGCAATTTCTCATTGCCAAGTGTACGAGTATAAGCGTAGATTCGTTCATCTTCAGGCAGGATCAAATCATAGGTTCCATAAACGGTAATAGGATTAGCGGCCCGAAGTGCGATTAGCTTTTTATAATGATGATAGATGGAATCAGGGTCCTGCTTCGCACGTTCCACATTGATCTCCGTGAAATTAGGATTGACCTTCATCCAAGGCTTGCCGCTACTGAAACCAGCGTTCTCAGAGTCATCCCATTGCATTGGCGTTCTAGAATTGTCGCGGCCGTTCTTCCAGATAACCTCCATAACTTCTTCATGTGATTTTCCGGCTTCTGTCTCTAAACGATACAGGTTCTTCATCGCCACATCATCATAATCATCCATGGAATCAAATCGTACATTAGTCATCCCAATTTCTTGACCTTGATAAATAAACGGTGTTCCTTGCATTAGGAAATACATCGTAGCCAGCGATTTGGCCGATGCCTTCCAATACTCACCATCATTTCCCCAAGTGGAAACTGAACGCGGCTGATCGTGGTTCTCGATAAAGAGTGCATTCCAGCCTTTACCCTCAAGACCTTTTTGCCAACGGGAAAGTGCTGACTTCAGCGCAAGAACATCCAAGCCACCCGTAACACTCTTATTCCAAAGCGCTAAATGCTCGAATTGAAAAATCATATTGAATTTGCCCTGCTCCTCGCCTACCCACATTTCCGCTTGATCGACACTAACACCACTCGCTTCACCAACGGTCATAATGTCATAACGATCAAATGTTTCCTCTTTCAGCTCCTGAAGAAAATCGTGAATTCCTTCCCTATTCATATGACCTGCACCGGACGAAACGAACGGAAGATTATCTGGATTTGGCAGATCAGGAAGACCTGGGATTTTCTTAATATGTGAGATAGCATCCACTCGGAAGCCGTCGATCCCTTTATCTAGCCACCAATTGACCATACCGTATAATTCCTGACGTACTTCAGGATTCTCCCAGTTGAGATCAGGCTGTCTTTTGGAGAATACATGCATGAAATATTGCTCTGTAGCAGGGTCAAGCTCCCAGATCGAACCGCTAAAAATACTCTCCCAGTTATTCGGTTCCTTACCGTCCTTAGGATCTCTCCAAATATAATAATCACGTTTAGCATTATCCTTGCTTGAACGCGCTTCAACAAACCAAGGGTGTTCGTCTGAAGTATGGTTAATAACAAGATCCAGAATCAGCTTCATGCCCCGCGCATGAACCTCGCTTAATAGCTGATCGAAATCAGCCATACTGCCGAACTCCGCCATAATATCCTGGTAATCTGAAATATCATATCCATTATCATCGTTCGGGGATTTATAAATAGGACAGATCCAAATGACATTGATGCCAAGGTCCTGTAAATAATCAAGTTTTGAGATGACTCCCTGCAGATCTCCAACACCATCGCCATTGCTGTCCATAAAGCTCCGTGGGTAAATTTGATACGCTGTGGCTTCTTTCCACCATGTTCTGTTCAATGTATGCAGCTCCTTCGTATTCATATACCCTCTTAGGAAAATATTTTCCTATTCAATTCACGAATTAGTGATTTTCATAATAAAACTTAAGATTATCGACTAAAAAACTATCTATTCAGGGTTTATTCAAGGAAATTATTTTCCTATGCGATCATTATAGGATCTTTTATTTTCCTGGTCAATAACAATCTTTTGGATTCTTGAAGCTATCCGTGATATGCTTGCGATATATTCTAGAACGAATACAAGATTGGAAAGTTATGGTGATATTCTTGAAGGTAAAAATTAAAGATATAGCCAAAATGGCTGACGTTTCAATAGCTACCGTATCAAGGGTTGTCAATAACAGCAAACCGGTAAACGAGGAAGTTCGTAAGCGTGTATTGGAAGCCATGAAACAAATGAATTACCGTCCTAATGTCATCGGTTCAGATGCAGGTAGACCGGATACACCTCTGATTGGTGTCATTATTCCGCAGAACAGTAATACCGTGCTTGATGATTTCAATATTGGCATACGTGATCTCGCCGAGCTATATGGTTATGATGTTTTGGTCGGGTTAACAGACGGAAGTGTTAATAGTGAACTTCATTATTTGAACTTATTCCATCATATGGGGACTGAGGGTTATATATATGTAGGCTCGGTTCCGAGTAAGGAGCACTTGGAGATTATCCAGAAATCCGGGTCACCTTGCGTGTTAGTTGGAGAACAATCTCAGATTGATTCGATCCCTTCTGTCCATCTGGATAATGTTACCGCTTCCTATGAAGCCGTTACTTATCTGATTCAAAAAGGACATAGAAGTATCGGCATGATCCGGGTATCTGGAGATAATGCAGTGGGTGGCGATCGATATCGCGGCTATCAACAAGCGCTTATGGATGCAGGCATTACCTTAAGAGAAGAATGGGTAGTAGAAAGTGGAATGGCCGTAGAAGATGGAAGTGACGCTATGCGCCGGATTAAGGATAGCGGGGAACTACCTACTGCGGTTTTTTGCTCCACAGATTGGATAGCTGTAGGGGCGATGAATTTTCTGATCGATAACGGTATTCGGGTGCCAGAGGATGTTGCGGTGTTCGGATTCGATAATAGCTTTATCGCTTCTGTCGTTCGTCCCAAGCTGTCCTCGGTGGAATACTCCGGAACGGAGATTGGAATGACTGCTACCCGAACTTTAATCAAGCTGATTAAAGGGGAGACTGGTATTCAGCATCATGCAAATGTAGCTCATTATTTGGCAATTCGTGAAAGTACGGGTTAGGGAAAGCTTCCCTAACCCTATTTTTAAATCTGATAATGGTTATTGTGTAAATCCTACACGGGCGCGTTCCCGTCCTTTAGTATCTAGTGTGATGGAACAGACGGAAGTCATGGGAATATAAAGCTCCTCAAATTCTGTCCGATATTTGATAAACTTCTCAGTTACCGTTTCCAAAATGCCTTTTCTAGCATTAGAGCCATCTACAAAATAAATGGTTACCTCTTTGCCCTGCAAAGCTTCCAGCATCATTCACTTCACTCCTTCGACTTACAGATTTGTGATAACTTTGTCGATAATCCCGTACTCCACTGCTTCCTCGGCTGACATGAAATAATCCCGATCCATGTCTTGTTTCACCTTCTCCAACGTCTGTCCGGTTCGGTCCGCTGTAATCTGAACAAGCACTTCCCGTAGCTTCAAAATACGTTTGGCTCTAATCGCAATATCACTGGCCTGCCCCTGCGCACCACCATGTGGCTGGTGAATCATAATCTCACTATTCGGCAGCGCATAACGTTTACCTTTAGCCCCAGCTAACAATAGAAGTGAACCAAAGGAAGCCGCCATACCTGTGCAGATCGTGTTTACTTGCGGTTTAATGAGCTGCATTGTGTCATAAATACTTAATCCCGCTGTTACGGAGCCCCCTGGACTATTGATATACATGTGTATATCTTTATCTGGATCCTCAGCTGATAAGAACAGCAATTGGGCAACAACACTATTCGCTAATTGATCCTCAATCTCCGCCCCTACAAACACAATTCGGTCCTTTAAGAGCCGCGAATAAATATCGTAGGATCTTTCCCCTTGATTCGTTTGTTCAATGACATAAGGAATGTACGCCATGCGTATGCGACCTCCATCCGTTTATTTTATTTGAAATCTACCTTGTAAACGGATTAGTCTATGGATAGGATACGTTAAGCGGGCAAAATATTATTTTTATTATTGCGTATCTTAATTTGGAGCTCATTCGTTTATTATTAGAAGTAACCGAAAGCACTTTACCGGAAAAGGGGTTATGCAGAGTGACCAGCCTTGAGAAGCTTAGCGCCGGCCATGAACCGGATGAGAATCATACCACGTCTTTGCAAATGGCCCTGAAGCGGTATTGCCTTACACTGACACAATCCCCGTGGGAAGCCGAAGATTTGGCTCAGGATACGTGGGTCAAAGCACTGGGCTATATGAAGACTTCCAAACATTCGAAGCTGAAGAGCGATATGAACGATACAAGTCAAATGAACAATAATTCAGAACATACAAGTCGTACGAATTTCAGCTCGCTAACGAATCATCCGAATCCTGAGGCGCTACTCCTGCGGATTGCCAGAAATACCTGGACAGATATTATGCGGCGAAAAGCCACGTTGTCACGAGTGCTGGTAATGGATCAACCACGGACAGAGGAAGCAGCAGAGTATGGTTTATTTGAGATTGAGGCTGCTTTTCAAGCCTTACAGAAGCATCTGTCTCCACTGCAGCAAGCAGTGTTCCTGCTCCGCGATGTATTCGAGCACTCCGGAAGCGAAGCTGCCGAAATCCTCGACACCACAGAAGGAGCCATCAAAGCTGCTCTGCATCGAGCCCGCCAAGCCCTCCCTGCAGTCAGACAAGAACTTCTTCAATCTAACGGCCCCTCCATACTGCAGGAGACGGAACTACAGATTGCCTTGAATCATCTTGCATCCGCCTATGAACAAGGACAAATCGCCGAGTTGATTGAGCTTGTCCTTGCAGATGAAAGTCAAGAAACTGTAATGGCCGTGTCTAGCCAAAGCTTCCAAAGCGTTCAACCTTTCCAATCTGGCGGATTCAGCTCTATGGGCTGGAACTTTTCCGAGCCAGGAATGCGGATGGTGGCTTAGTCTTTCGTGACGCTATTTCGTAATACTGGAGTACGCTTAGCCAAATGAAGCACATTACGTTACGTTATAACCGAACAAATATTAGTTTTGAAAAGTGTGAGTTTGATGAGATAGGTATGTTTTGTGAGTTAGGTCAAAAACGAATCTACTGCACTATCTGCAATAGATTCTTAATAAAAGTGACTTTTAAGTCGATTTCTCATCTTTTGATTGTATAAAGTGCAATAGAATCAAATTATGTCCTATATAGTTTAAATTCTATTGCACAAAGTACAATCACACTAATGAAATCTCCTCACATATCTTTATGCTTCATTCATCACCACTCATCACTCTTTAAGGTACAATTCCCCTGCTTTCTATGGAAACCTATAATTAGACTTATAAATAAACATTAATGTTAGTTAGGAGTGATATTTTTTGAGGAAAATTCTTATCTTAGGCGGCACGCGCTTTTTTGGAAAAAGGTTAGTTGAACGATTGCTACAAGATTCCATAAACGACGTAACAATACTTACACGCGGGGAAACTAGCGATTCCTTTGGAGATCACGTTCAACGGATCCATGCGGACCGTTTCCAAGCAAACGAGCTCGCTCAGGCGGTAGGAGATACACTATGGGATGTCGTGTTCGATAATATTTGTTATTCACCGGACGAAGCGGATCAGGCACGCCGGATTTTTGATGGTAAAACGGAACGGTATATCCTCACCTCAACTTTATCCGTTTATGATTTCAGTGAAGAAGCGCTGACCGAGGACATTTTCGATCCTGAGACTTACCCTATCCGCCACGGAGGGCGAAATGATTTCACCTATCAAGAGGGAAAAAGACTAGCGGAAGCCGTCTTCATGCAGCAGGCTAGCTTTCCAGTCGCTGCGGTTCGCTTTCCAATTGTGCTGGGCATAGATGATTATACGCGAAGACTTCATTTTCATATTGAGCATGTCCGTAATGAGTTGCCGATTGGTATACCGAATCCCGAAGTACATATCTCCTTTATCCGTTCGGATGAAGCTGCTGATTTCCTATATTGGCTAGGCTGTAGCTCTACTATGACAGGACCGTTCAACGCTTGCTCAGACGGTACGGTTAGAATTAAGGATATTCTCACAATGATTGAAGAAGAAACAGAGAAACACGCCATCATCCAGAAGCAAACCGCAGACGAGCATATGTCACCCTTCGGAATTGAACAATCCTGGTTTATGGATACGACAAAAGCCCGGTCGGCGGGGTACAAGTTTCTCAATCTAAAGAACTGGCTCCCAGAGCAAGTTAGCTCTCTGAACAAAACCTACGAGTAATATACGCCCTCATCCTCCCTCATTTATCTAAACGACAAAAAAGCTGCTCCAAAGTAGAGTTCATCTACGATAGAGCAGCTTTTTCATTGTACAAAACCTCTGCGAATATTTAAATAATTGCACTCTATACAACTAAATCAGGCCAATCAGGCTTAGGTTCAACTTTAGTTGTATTCTGTGCAATTAAAATTTAGCTAAACACCACTAACAGCCAATTCTCGTAGAAATAATTGCACTAAGTGCAATTAAACACTCATAGCAGAAAACACAAACTTTAATAGCTGCATTAAATACAACTAACCACAAAAAAGGCAACCAGAAGTCTCCCTCTTAGCTACCTTTTAACATTACAGAACTAGCAAATCAAGTCACTCCCTATATGTGTGCATCCGATCAAGAAGCAAACCTCTCCCTACCTATGCGGAGATTGTCAAATAAGAGCGCTCCTCAGGCGTTTCAGCGCCAGGTGAGTCACTGTCATCCCCAGCGATAATCTCGTCTACTATGTCCGAATTAATCTTGAAGACGTTGATTTCCTTGAATAATTTTTGCGAAATCTCATTAATCTCAACGGCTTGGCGGGCAATGTCGTGGATCGCGTTGTCCTGCTGTACGCTAGAGGCATTCACTTCCTGAACCCCTGCCGCAGTTTCCTCAGCAATGGCAGCCACGTTGTGAACAGACTCTGCGAGTTTACGATTCATAGTCTGTGTCATATCTACCTTGTCATGGATTTGCCCAATCTGCTTACTAATCTCAACGATCGACTGATCTATCGCTTCAAAAGACGACAACGTTTCTGCCACTTTTTGATCCTGCTCTTCAAGATTTCCTTTGGTCTCCAGCATATATTGCTGAAATTCATCCATCCCTGCTTGCAGCTCGTTAATAATCTGACTGATATGTACGGAGGACTCTTTGGTCTGATCAGATAATTGTCTCACTTCATCTGCTATGACAGCAAAGCCCTTCCCATAAACTCCCGCCCGCGCTGCTTCAATCGCTGCATTTAGTGAGAGAATGTTGGTCTGGTTTGAAATGTTTGTGATCGATTTGGTAATTCTGGAGATATCCTTCGATTGGTCGTTCAATTTGGTTAAAGCAAGATATACTTTATTCACAGACTCACGTGAGTGCTCTGATACCTCGCGCAAAGCGATGACGGACTCGGAACCTTTTCGAGTATTGTGATTAGCCGTTTGACTTGTCGAGAGCATAACCTCGGTATATTCCGTAATTTCATGAACTTCCCGTTCCAATTCCTGAATCAAGCTTGCGCTCTGCTCAGATTGTCCGGCTTGCTGCTCAGCGCCTACAGAGATTTCCTGTATTGTGCTTACGATTTCTTGGTTCGTATGAGCGGTAATCGATGAAGATTGTTGAAAAGAGTGCGAATAAGTCGCAAGCGAAGAAGCTACCGATTGGGTCTGCTGAAGCATCTCTCGTACCCGCAACACCATATGGTCGAAATGATGACTCAGACTTCCTAGCTCATCATTATATGGCGAATTAATCTGCTGCCGCAAATCTCCCTCAGCAATTTTACGTAGAGCATCTTGCAGCTTATTTATAGGGTTCAGGAAGGAACGAATAAGCATCACAGCAATAATAAGTGTGAAAATGAATACTAGTATTGCTGCATAAGCCCCCATAGAACTAGTCAGATTTAACAAATCAAAAGAATAGTCTTGAGCCTTCTCTGCGTTCTCTGCTGCTGCTGTATATAGTTTCTCATTGGTCTCCAGCATAGCTTTATTCATAGCCAATGCCTTCGTATGTAATTCATCAATTCGTTCCAGAACGGCCATGGGATCAAGCTGCTCATCCTTTAGGGTATTCACTAATCCGTCAAAATAGCCTGTATATCCTCCAACTTGATTATGTAATTGTTCTAACTCCTTAGACGCTGGCGAATCTGCTTCAAACTTCACTTTACCCAATTCTTCCATTAGCGTTGTCTGCTTGTCCTTAAAAGGTTGGGTAAACTCTAAATCGCTAGAACCCGCTAGAGAGGTCTCCACACTGTTCATTTCTTGAAGCAGTTGAGTAATGGTGGATACTGTAATTCTTTTTTCCATCTCCATTTTTTGTGTTTCCATAGAGATTTCTACTTGATTGATTTTATAGTTTTGGTATAGCGCTACCCCTAGAAAGAATAGTACCACGGCAGAAAAACTCAAGATCAACTTCCACTTCATTGATAGATGCATAGACCTAGCCTTCAACAATATCATCCTCCGTATAAAGCCTCATATGGCAATAGGTACTTTTTACTAATATCTAAATTGTAGAAGCTGTACATTAAATACCGGACACAGTTTTGTATGAGAAATGTAAATTTTGTCGAGTACACGTTCACAACTATCCTATTGCAATTGACGTAACGTTAAGTGCTAAAATACTTCTCATAGGGCGCCTTATCAATCAATAGAACGGGAGTTGTCTATGAGTGGATTTGTGACCATTGATAAGCTTTCTACGCAAATCGGACTGACGAGTCGGACGTTGCGTCACTGGGAAGCACAAGGATTATTTGAAAGTCACCGTGAGGCTAGCTCGGGCTGGCGAATTTATGATGAGCACGCAATCCTTGCCATTCAAATCACTGCATTATTAAGAAAGCTTGATATTAGTATTAAAGATATCGGAACCGTTCTAAAGAACATGTCCGTACAGTCCTTGTATGAAACACTTCTTCAGCAATCCGCTTCAATTCATAATGAGAAATCCAAGCTAACACAAAAAGATCGCGAAATCCGCTTCTTATTACAATTAATATCCGCACGTACGGAGGAGTCCATAACTAACCATTTGTTATTAGAGCTGAATGAAGAATCATGCAATACATTGGATGATTTGAATGAGAATGAGGAGGTTCTATCTATGACAAAAATTAAACACTCTCCACCTATCCATGTAAGATTCATTACACTTCCAACTATGAGATTTGCTTATAACATTGCAGTCAGTACATCCCCAGAGGATGAAGCTATGCTACCTGTCTTGGAATGGTTGGAAGTTAAACACCTCTTGGGGACGGCACGTTTATTTGGCGGGAATACAAATCCGCATCCTAGTGGTGAGAATAACCCTTATGGCTATGGATTCTGTGCCTCCATTCCTGAAAATGTAGAAATACCAAGCCACCTTAAAGAGATGCGGTTCGACGGCGGTCTCTATGCGATGACGGAAAGCAGTGATGATATCTACGGCTCATGGCAAGCACTGATGAGTTTTTTGGATAATAACCTTGATTATCAAGCTGACCACGATTCAAGATTATGTCTTGAGGAGCATATCCGTAACGATAGTCCCAAAGGCAGCGGAAATGAGTATGTATTAAATCTGCTCGAACCTGTAAAAAAGAGAGCATAAAACAAAACGCTCTCCTTTGCCCATCATGGCATTGGAGAGCGTTTTTATTATCATCAAAAAATATGATGATCGCTTATGATTGACTCAGCTTTAACAGCTTCGCTAACATTTGAGCTATTTCTTCACGAGTCGCTGTATCTTTTGGAGCAAAGTTAAGCCCCGTACTTTCTGCAACAGGCTTGCCTGAAATAATTCCTGCCTGCTGAGCAGCTGCGGCTGCTTCAAGAGCATAAGAGCTTATCGACTTCTGATCCGCAAAAGCTGAACTGTCGCCACTTACAGGCAATGTCCAGTTCATAGCTTTCGCTAATCGCACGATCATGACAGAGAGCTGCTCACGAGTTACATTTGCCCGAGGATTGAACTGTCCATCACTTACTCCGGTAACAATTTCCTTGCGATTAGCCCACGCTACCGCTGCCGCATAATAATCGTCAGCCTTAACATCTGTGAAGTTTCCTGCTCCTTCTGCGCCCAGATTAACACCAGCCAATCGTGCTAGGAGCAAGGTAACATCTGCTCTGGTTAGTTGACTCTTAGCTCCGAACTTACCTTCACCAATGCCGGTAATTACATCACGAGCTGCCAAATACGTAATAGAATCTTTAGCAAAGCTGCTGCCAATATCAGAGAAGCTCACTTTGTTGTACCCTACTGCATACGTGGAGAATTGTGAAGTTTGGAAATTCAGTTGTCCCTTTGCTGCGTTATAGCTACTGCCTGCTAGTACAACCGCTTGCCCCGCATTCGTCAAATCATAAGCTACGACTGCATTAGCATCTTCATTTGCTCCTAGTGTATACGGCACTGTTATTGTCGCAAAACCAGCACCTAGGTTAGAGAGACGCTGACTGCCAGCTGAAATCGCAAGGTTTATTACTGGACGACTGCCAACCACAGCTTGAGCTTTGCCTTTCCCATCCGTGTCCGTACTGCCGATGGACAGCTTAATGTCCTCACCCTTTGCTGCTGCGTGCACAGCCGAGAGTGCATTACGATCCAATGTTATCGTACTAGCTCCTGCTTCAACTACAACTGACTTTGCAGTACTACCTGTCAGTGCCGCAAAAGCACTCGATGGGAAGTTAAGTAGAACTTCACCTGAAGCTGCATCAACCTTAGAGCGGAATATCAACTGACCATTAGCATTATTCGCCAGAGACTTAAGTCCCTCTGTAACCATATCCAAAGTAACGGAGGCAACTAACTTACCTTCTGCATCCGCTGAAGCCTTAACCTCTACGATAATCTTATTACCTTCTGTGGTTACAGCTGGTGTTGTCGTCGCTTTAACTGGATCTTTAGTCGTTACCGTTGTACCAGGTCCCGGATTTGAAATCACCGGATCTGCTGCGGATACGGTCACAGTAGATTCAGCTACGCCATAACCATCTGCGCTATAGGCGGAGATAACAGCTGTTCCCTTTGCCAAGGGAGTGACCTTTCCGTTGTTATCAACGGAAGCAACACTTGGATTCGAAGAACTCCAAGTTACCACATTCGATCCACCCTCAGCAGGAACTACGCTAGCCTCAAGCGTTGCTGAAGCTTCGCTAACCTTCAATGACAAAGAAGTCCGATTCAGTGTTACCTTCGATACATTCAATTGATAAATGGCCACAGTACCACCAACTTCATTCGCTACGAGTACTAATGGCAATCCAGTCGGGCTTGATGTTGCCGAAATAAATTCGATACCTTCTGGACCAGTGTCCGTTTCAATGGTGTTCGCAGGTGTGAATTGACGTGTATTAATATAGTTCACAAAATTCGGTTCCTCTGGATTCGTCACATCATAAGTCATCAGACCACCGATTCGCTCAAGACCAATAAAGGCCAGCGCTTTTTGTCCAACCTTGCCTACCTTGACATACTCAGGCTCCGGTCCTTTTTTGGTACTACGGTTATCCATGGTCGTGTTACTGTTGCTTGCATTGAAATATTCTGGCAGGCGTTCTCCGGTAATCTTTTCAAAGTCGCTGCCACTATCGTAGACCTGTTCCATAGAATCTGCTTCCCAAATGGAAAATGAACGGCCACCGTACAAGTAAATTCCATCATTGCCCATGTCAGACATAACTTCTACACTATCATATTTATCTTTATTTTTATTCAGAAACTTAGCCGCATCTGATTCCGGATCTAATGAGCCCTTCATTTTTTTGACTGAGCTCACGTTCACTTTACTATCCCATTCCGTTGCGTCACCTTCGTTGGCCGTGAACAGATAAGTTTTACCTCCGACCGTGTACTGATCTATACCATCAGGCATATACGTACCGAAGAATGGAACATTTTCTAAATTCACTTTATTATCTTTTACCAGGTCCAGAGCATTGTTAGGAAGGCTTAAATCCTTGAAACCTAATCCTTTAACCCATAGAACCTGCTTGGAGGCAATATCGATGGCAGCAATAGCATTATTCTCTTGAAGCGCTACATAGGCAATGGTCTGGTCATCAGAAAGCACCACAAACTCCGGCTCCAGATCACGTATCGCTTCCCTTTTTTCACCTTTGCCCGTAATCTGTTTAGTTACCGGATCAGCTACTCCACGAATATGGACAAGATCGTCAATTACATCAGGGTTATCGAACTTCACCTGAATCGAAGTGTCCTTGAGCGTATCAATGATCGTTACACTACCTTCAGGATCACCGACATTCGTGCGTGGTTCAGCTTCGTCCGCTGTCAAAATGTAACGGCCATCATCGGTATACTTCACCATGTCCGGTTGTACTCCAGCTTCATAAGAAGCCAACAATTTACCATCATAATCGAGTACAAGAACCTTACCGTTCTTCATAGCATCTTCTTCTTGAATGGCTACAGCGATCCGTTTAGTAGCGTTGTTGATATCTACACTCGTCAGGTCTCCGTATGTAAATCCACCCACTTCGGATAGCTGTTCTACGTTAATACTATATTCTTTTTGCGGATTGGAAGGGTCCTTGAGATTCACAATATCGACTGTTGCAGGGTGAGATGAACCATTAACGAGGTAGAACTTGCCGTTATCACGGTTAAACTTCACGATCTCCGCCACGCCGCCATCTTTATTGGTCACGCCTACAGCGTATCCGCCGATCTTAGTTACACTAAGTAGATCTGGAGTCAAAGGTGCTGCGGCTTCCGCCACATTCAGTGGTACTATAGCTTCTGTCTTCTTCCGGGGTGTCGAACTGTCATACACTGCGATACTTACGGTGGCCGCCCCTACTTTCGTCGGAGTTCCACTAATATTCCCAGATGCTGCATCCAGTGATAGTCCGTCCGGTAAACCCGTAGCTTCAAAAGAATAAGGTTGTACTCCCCCATAAACGGACAATGTTACCGAATAAGGCGATCCGAGTTTTGCTTCTGAAAGATTCTGAGTTGCGATGCCAAGATCGCCTACATTTATTCCCCATTGTCCATCTGCGCTGTTATGCGGCTTTGCCAAGGCCAAAGCTGAAGCATCTAAGGAATCAAAGCTAATCTGTTTGAAATCTGCTTTATTGTTGTCTGAATCTACGAAAGCAACGCGTCGAACGGACTTTTGTTTAGAAGTACCTTCCGCTTTCCCCGTAGGATAGTCCGTCTCGTATCCATCTATCTTAGCATTATCATCATTTGCTGCTACACCAATCATGTCCACGTAACTACTTGACATTGTTTGAAATGGATTCACAACCTGCAACAAGTCTGTACTGCTTAGCAGAACAACCTTCATGCCTTTGTTATTAAAATACATCCCCGGCCAGGACTGATCGCCTTTGGCACTGATATCGTTTTTGTGATCCTTGTTGTTGGCATCATCGGTGATGAGATAAGAAGAATGAGCTTTAATGGTTCCGTTCAAATCTAACTTGCTCCATTGCCCAGCGAGCTTAGGATCCGAATATTGTACAGACCAACCTACTAAACTCACATCGGAATCAGTTGGGTTATATAATTCAATGTAACCTTTCGAGAAAAATCCACCTGATGCATCGGCAGTGTTACCCCCACCATAAACTTGATTAACAATAATATGAGGAATCTTCACATTGTATTGACCGTCTGCCGTATAAGGCGTACCTGATTGAACGGATGCAGCCACTGCTGGACCTGCCATCCAAGCGGAACCTAACAACATCTCAGCTGTAAGCATAAGAGAAACAATAGCTTTACCAGTGGGTTTCAAGTAGATTTTCACTCCTATTGATAGTTTCTATCAATATAGAGTAATAGTATTACCTAACCTGCAGATTTGCGTAATGGTGATGTAAACATTCTCTATGCAGTAGCAGGAGTAATTTTCACAAATATAAATCGTGTAAGAGGCCCGACTAATAGAATTTGCAGTGGAAGTGCAACAATGAAATTCTTACCTATCGCAGACAGATAAGCCATCGGTAGTGCTGAGGCGAACCCTACATGAAGAACTGCGCCATAGAAGGACATAAACAGCACCATTCCGGTCACCATAAAAAAGGAGATGAACATGATTTTTTTGATCATCGGATCATTCTCTTTTACCAGCTTATGTGCGATCCCTTTCGCAACTTTCCCTACAACAAAGACATCCAGAATAAATGCAACTACAAACGCAGGTACGTAGCCGATGATCACATCTTTAACTAACGTACCTGACCAGCCCTCCATCAGCGCTACATTGTAAATGCTCATTCCCAGCACCATCAAAGCACACATGATGAATGTAAATAATAATGCTTCTTTTTTGTTTCTTCCCATCTTCAAGCTCCTTTTATCTTTCAGTATTGTCAACCTGGATTACAATATCACAGCCATTCGAACTAAGTCAACCAAGTTGACAATGAATACAAATGACTTATACTTGGATTAATGAGCGATGATTTAGGAGTGTTCACATGGATAACCATCTGCACGAAATGAATCTTATTGATTTACTTAGTGAGAAACATCTAGCCCTACGTAAAATAGTGACTGACCAAGACCCGGACCAAATTAATAAGACTGAATCCCATATCCTAGCAGTTCTTGAAACACATGAAATACTCACGATCTCAGAAATCAGTAGAATTATTCATATTTCAAGACAGGGTACGCATAAAAGTATTCAAGGACTGTTATCCCGCAACTATGTAGAAGCCGTGGAGGTCAAAGGAAATCAACGTGACAAAAACATCATCCTTACCCAGAAGGGTATCGAATGCAATCAAAGAATGATGATCACCAAAATCGAATTAGAGCAAAGAATCGCTAACAAGCTTGGGGCAGCTAACGTAGAGCATCTCAAATCTTTGTTAAAAGAGGAATGGCTCTAAGCTCAAGCAAAAAAGACGCAGGGCTCCACCCTGCGTCTTTAAAAATCTTCAATTATTTTCCGGGAAATTGTCGTTAATTAGCTTTCAAAGCACTGTTTGCCGCGCTCTCCCCGCCAAGACGACCTGAGGTAAAGGAGTACCCAATACCAACGCCGTTTCCAACATAAGTATCGTTAAACAACACGCCTTCAGATTCAAGACCTACAGCAAACAATCCTTTCACTGGCGTCCGTTTATCATTCAGAACTTGGAACTTTGTATTTACTAGCAAGCCCCCAACAGAACCCAAGTTATTGATTTCAGCGATGATTGCATAATATGGACCTTCTTCACCCATAGGTTCTAAATACTCAGCAGCTTTACCAAATTCAGAGTCAACACCAGTTTTTGTCGCTTCTTTATAACTATTGTAATTTTCTACAAACACGTCAACATCCATTCCTGCATTCGTAGCTAATTCTTCAATCGTATTTCCTTCGAAGCCATCTCCGTTCTCCACCATCGAATCAAATACTTTCCCGACATTTGCCCAAGGGTTCTCAAGTGTAAATTGATCCGCAAATTCAGCATAGAATTCCGGTGGCATTCCTGGAAGACTTGGTGCATGAACACCGTTCATTCCTTTGGTCTGAAGTGCATCCAATTGGGATTTCGAGACAATAACCATATGATAGGGTCCATTAAATGCACTTGTGTTCGCTGCTGCAACCGAAGTTAGAGTCGCTGCTTCATCTCTGAATCTTGCGCCAGAAGTACCTACATTCATGAAATTCGGAAGATAAGTCAACATTAGTGGATAACTTGCTTCAAAAGGCTCATATTGTGCTTTTAGACCTTGTGTTGCTCTAGCTAATGTTTGGTGAAGCATTTGTCCACCGAAGTTGTCCGGTACCTTAGCTCCAGCTTCCCATGCCATTTCGAGACCTTCCCCTACGTTTTGTCCTAATCCACCGTTAACCCCTTCGAAACCAAAAGCCTCTTTAACCATCTCTTTATTTGCAGCATAACCACCCGTTGCCATTATGACACTCTTCGCTGAGATTTCTAGCGTTGTACCGTCTGCTTTCTCAGCGACTACTCCCGTAACTTCTCCAGCTTCATTCGTAATCAGCTTCTTGGCAGTCGTTTCTGTGATCACTTGTCCGCCATGTTGTTCAACCGATTCGGACAACATTTTCCGAAGGGTCTCTTCACGGGTTTCATAAGCCGGCAGCACATGTAGTTGTTCACCGAAGAAGTTCAGGAAGCTAGTTTTATATCCTTTTTCGGCTAACCAATCGTAAGTTTCACCGGATTTAGTAACATATTGTCTAATCGCTGCTGCATCCACTCTCCAGTGATTGTTGACAATCCAATCCGCAATTTCTTTTTCCACATTTACTTTTAGATTATTACTAGTAGCAGCAGAGGAGTTGTAGAACTTACCTGCCCAAGACAGATTACTTGCTCCCCCGATGACACCAGTTTTTTCTATAATAATAACCTTCGCACCTTTATCAGCTGCTGTAACCGCTGCAGATACACCGGATGCTCCAGCGCCCACTACAACAACGTCGGTTTCCAGTTTTTCTGTTTTCCCTTCACCGGCTTTTTTGACACCTCCAGCTTTGAGGACTTCTAGATTACCTCCACCTTTGGTTACGGCATCCTCTACAGCGGCAAGCATGGCTTCACTGGAAAGACTGGCACCACTAACAGCATCAACCGCCAAGGTTTGTCCTTCTAGAATTTGTTCTTTCATTTTTTCAAGTGCGCTATCGCCTAGGCCCCCTGTTTCCGATTGGCTTACAATCTTAATATCTTTAATTTTATCTGGCTCATCCATAGTTACTTCTACCTTAATAATTCCCTCTTTACCTTCCGCTTCCCCAGTGAACGTACCCGCTTTAAAGGACGATGACGACGAATTAGCCGACTCCCGATTTCCCGTACATCCGCTCAGCATGGAAACGATCAGCACCATACAAAAAGATAACATGAGCATTTTCTTGACGAAATTTCTGTTACGCATTCTGTTCTCCCCCAGTGTCTAAAATCTTATAACCTGAAACCGATAACGTGATAATTTTCACAAACTTAATTGTTAATCAACAACGTAATCCGACAGGCTATATACCGAAGTGTAAACCTTGGTGCAGCACCAAGGTCAATGTATACTTTTTGTCCAACTAGAAAAAAACACCCGCTCAAAGAGCAGATGTTTAATAATAGAAGCTATTGGATTGGGATATTCACTTCCAAATAAGATCTATTCTGGCCTTCGATTTTCTCAGTAAGCAATAATTTCCCGACCACATCTCCCGTTATGGCATAATGATTAGCCTCAATATAGTCGATCATGAACTGCAAAGAGTTCTTCGTGATATATTTTTCATCCGGACATAATATGGTAGCTGAGATACAATGACTTGGGCTAATATACTCTGCATATTCTTCGCTATCCATTTCGAATTTTTGCGCTTCTTCCTCTAGTAAGGTAAGGCCCCAGCTGTAATCAAAATTTTTGTTTTCGCTGACAAAGTTATCTGTATCTTCAATTCTAAAAGAATAAAATGCATAAGGAAGTAAATCCATCCAAGTGTTGACCAAACTTTTAACCATATCATTTTTTATTAATGCATTCTTATCCGTTTGCTTTAGTCTGTACATACCTGGCAGTTGTTTAAGTTTACACGTATATAAAGAGGACTCTAATCCCCTGAGTTCTTTATGAATTTCATTCATCTTATTAAGCAGCATCGTCTTCTGCTTGATCTCTTCTTCTAAATTCAACGCTGTTTCTTGCATCCTACCCATAACTTGCTTTAAAGAAGACTCCTTCATGAGGTTTGCCACTTCCGGTAATGGAATTCCCATACTTCTGTACCATCTACTCATAAGCAAATCTCTTGCATCTAAATCATTAAAATATCTGTAATTATTGCTGTTATCTTTAGTGGGTCTAACAATATCATGTTTCTCGTATAACCTCAGCGTATCCGCAGTCACACCGAGAATGGAAGCAAATTCCCCTATGCAATATTTCAACTGATGTCCCTCCATCCATATCATGCATACCCAGCCACATGAAATGATACACAGAAGGACCATTTTTAGATATGAAGTAGTTCATTTCTTACGATTCTAATGTATGCAAAAGATCACGCCAGACCAAACCAGTGAACTAATGTAAATCCAACTAAGGACAACAAGACCGAACCTATAAGCCCTGCTGCAAAAGACTTCATCCCCAGTCGTCTAAATGCCGCCAAGTCAACGTTTAAACCAAGTCCAGCCATCGCCATAGCGATTAGCATATAAGCTATCGTTACAATTCCATTTGCCACTGATGCTGATACGATCCCTAATGAATTCACACCACTGACGAGTAAGAAGCCTAGAATAAACCAAGGAATAGGAATGCTTTTCCATGAGGCTTTAGACTGTCCACCTTGCACTTTTCTTTCTGCACGATTGGTCCAAACCCCAATTAAGATAGCGACAGGAACGAGTAAGGCCACCCGAGTCAATTTGACGATAACCGCCATATCTACTGCTGCACTCCCACCTGCATCTGCTGCTGCAATGACGTGAGCAATTTCATGTAAGGTCGCTCCAGAGAAAACCCCATAGCCTAGATTCGATAAGCCTAGTAAAGGATACAAAAAAGTGTATAGCAACGTGAATATTGTACCTAAAATTGCAACTATCGCTGCGCCAATCGCAGTTTCGTCGTCTTTGGCTTTGATTTGTGGAGCAATCGCCACCACCGCTGCCGCACCGCAGATCGCTGTTCCACAGGCTGTTAAGATACTGAGTCGCTTATCAACCTTGAATAGTCGGGCAAGTCCGTATACAACAGAGATCGTAAATACGATCACAATCACAGCCAGTAGAAATACCCGTGGACCTGCAGCAACAATATCCATTAAATTCAACCGCATACCGAGCAGGATAATCCCTAGACGTAGCAGCTTTTTGCTGGAAAAATCAGTGCCATGGGTGATCGTACCCGGCACTCCAACTGTTGCCCGCCAAATAATTCCGATTAAGATAGCAATGACCAATTGGCCCATAATAGAGAGAAAAGGAAAGCCTGCTAAATATTTTGCGACTAATGCAATGATTAAGGTTAACCCAATGCCAAGTGCAAAACCAACTTGTTTCTTATTGTTCGATTGGTATAATCCCTGTGAATCCCCCATGTCGTGTACACCCCTTGTATGAATCTCTAGATGACGGAGGTATGTATTTCCCTTCCCCCATGAATCAACAATAATACGCCATGGCTCGAAAGTTAAATACCAATATACTATCCGTAAGATTAGTATTCCTTATGCTTGAATCCATGCAAAAACTCATTTATGTACATGAGCGCCATTTCATTATTAAATGTTATTCGCTCTCCCCATCTGCGACTGACAATGATCCGGCATACACTTATCCAATCCATGACCGAATTAGTGAATTCCTGCTAAAGTACATCAAATGTTCTGATATCCTCTTTCACATCGGTAAATACTGCAAAAATACAGCAATCCCCCCGCTTATCACTTGAAAATGAATTCTGACGCAAGTATTACTGCAGATCCGCATGAATAAGTCGGTTAGCGATTGCTTATATCAATAAAAGATGTATTTTTGCAGGTTTATCCTCTACCCGTCATCTCAATTAGCTACTTTATTTCCTCACATTCACACAAAAAAACTCCTTCGAGAAGGAGAATACCGAAGCATCCACCTCTCCAAAAGAGCAATTGTGTTCCTATATTAATTTTTTTAAATTTACACTTCAAGCTTCTGGAGCTTAGTTCCCTTCGGGAGTACAGAAGTTATATACTCGTGAACGGGATGTTGTCCTTCAGCTTCCGCAAGTACCGTCACAATTCCTTGGTCCGTACCCGTTCTGATCAGACGTCCCATTCCTTGTTTAAGTCTTAGCAGCATGTAAGGTAAATCCACATCTTCAAAAGGATTGGAAGTCTCCGCACGTTTTGCCATAAATACAGGGTCAAGCGGAGGATAAGGTAGCGACCAAATGATCACATTAGATAGTGAAGGTCCTGGTATATCTAATCCTTCCCACAGTGTCACCGCACAAAGCACACTATGCTCATCCCGCTGAAAAGCTGAGATCAGATAGCTGATCTCTTGATCCCCCTCATAGAGGAAAGAATACTTGCTGGATTCTGCTCTCTGCGAGCTGAGCTGCTTGAACTGCAGAAGTTCTTCTCGAGTACGGAATAACAACAGGGCTCTTCCTTCTGTCTGCTGGATAAGCTTCAGGGAGATCTTCATTTTCTCAGCAAAATCACCGCTCTGAAGCTCAGGTACATAGATATTCATCTGGTGCTCATAATCATAAGGTGAGTCTACAGAGAAAGACAGGAAGTCGTGTATCCCAAGACTATCCTTCAAGTATTGGAATGATTTATCCACGGATAATGTAGCCGAAGAGAATACGATTGGCATTTTTTGCGTGAATAAGCTGTCTTGAAGTACTTCTTTAACATTACGCGGCATGACCGACAGCGTTAAGCCATCGCTATCTTCTGTCGCCCAGCAGATTAATGCACCTGAATCCTCAAACAACCTCAATGCGATCTCTATGGTCTCCAAACGTTCTTCCACAATCCGCAATTGATATTCATCAATCGTGTACAGTCCACTTTCGAATACTAATTCTTCTTCAATAGCGGCAATTACACTACGCATGCGATGCACCTCACGGATTAGCGATGCATTTAGCTCAATGCTTTTTCGATCCGATCCAGGAATGGTGCGGCATTGACGACGAATGTGTTTAAACATTTGCTCACTTTGCATAATCGCTTCATCGATAAGAACAGCAAGCGTTTCACGAATCTCATTCTGTAACAGACGAGAGATTAGTTCTTCAAAGACAACATGCTTCATTTTATAGCCTAACGCCTTCATGGCGGCAGATTCTAACAAATGCCCTTCGTCAAACACAACTGCACAATGCTCTGGAAGCAGAGGAATTTGACCCTCTCGTTTACGCGCTTCATAAGTCCAGACATGCTCCATGTAATAATCGTGGGAACAAATGATCAGGTCGCTTGATTTCCGGTAATGATCACGGGACAACGTTTGTCCACAGCGATGACGCATATCACAAGTAAAACAATCCTGAAACGTATCCCAGTTGATCTTATTCCATTGTTCATCATTCAGATCTGGATAATCCCTACGGTCGCCATAGGCATGGAACTGCTGCATCGGTGCATGAGAATGTACAAAATCAGGTAAAGTACCATATAAACTCTCCAGCGGCAAGCTCCCATCATCATTGTTGCGAGCATGATCCAGCTTTTTCAGACACATATATTTATCTGGAGATTTCGCTAGTCTGGCATCAATATTCATATTCAGATGCTTCGCAAGCTTGGCAATATCACCCTCTGGCTTCACCAACTGCTCAATCAAGGACTCGTCCGCACAAGCGATAATCGCAGGTTTACCCATATACCGCGCATAACAAATGCTATATAACAAATACACTAAAGTCTTACCCGTACCGACCCCTGCCTCAGCAAAAATCGTCTTCTTCTCAGCAAAAGCTCGCTCCACCTGAAACGCCATGTAAATCTGTTCATCACGAACTTCAAATCCTGCCTCAGGAAGAATTTCATAGAATACATCGCCGACCCATTCCCCTACTTGCTCCATAAAAGGTCTGGTCCGATCATATTCAAAAGGATACTGTGTCGCCAACAAGCCTACCTCCAATATTTGATCAGGCATATCACGTTATGCCATGAAAAATAGAATCAACGGAAAAACTCTATTATCTCATAAGATTGGAGTAATTACAAAGTAGTTCATTTGAAAATATGTTAGATATCGAGTTTACGAGTACCAATCCATTTCACCATTTCAGGATCCCGATGTGAAAAGAACAAACTCTGATTCGTATCTAACGTAGCAATGGATGCCATATCCTCTTGGCTTAATTCAAAATCAAAGATATTGAAGTTTTCGATAATTCTTTCTTTACGAACTGACTTCGGAATCACAACGATTTCTCTTTGTGTGAGCCACCGTAAAATCACCTGAGCCACGGATTTATTATACTTTTCAGCTATGGATACCAGTAACTCATTCTGGAACAAATTATTTTTCCCTTCAGCAAAAGGTGCCCATGACTCGATTTGAACATTATTTTCAGTCATAAATTCCGCATTTTCGATTTGCTGGTTGAAAGGATGCGTTTCAACCTGATTTACAGTTGGGACTACTTCATTATGAAGAATTAAATCAATCAAACGATCCTCATGAAAATTACTAACGCCGATAGCACGGATCTTGCCCTCACGATATAATTCCTCCATAGCTCGCCATGAGCCAAACACATCGCCAAATGGCTGATGAATTAAATACAAGTCCAAATGATCAAGCTGTAATCGGTTCAGTGATTGTTGAAATGCTTTCTTTGTGCGCTCATAACCCGTATCTTGAACCCAAAGCTTTGTAGTGATAAATAATTCCTCTCTTGCCACGCCACTCCGTTTAATCGCCCTGCCAACTGCTTCTTCATTTAGATAAGAGGCGGCAGTATCAATCAGGCGATAACCTGCCATAATAGCGTCATAAACGCTTTGCTCACATTCATTTGCATCTTGAATCTGATAAACACCAAAACCGAGTATAGGCATTTCAACATTATTGTTCAAAACTACTTTTTGCATAATATTACCCTCCAAGTTTTCAATGATTAAGTGTAAATCCTCTTTCTGTTTGCATATCCTTATTATGTACCTGATGACAAAGCGACCGTTATCCCATTCTTGCCAAATGTTTGCCTAATCCTCTCACTAACACTTATGTAAGGGATGAATATAGACTATAATCAGACTATAAAGAGATAACGAAATGAGAGGATCAAATGCCTGAAATAATCACTAAACAGCAGAATGAACTCGTAAAAATCATTGACCATTACACAGAAAAAGATGGTGTTCACCAAACGGCTATTCCCTCTTTATTTTTCATGCGTGACTCGAATGCGTCCATACCAAAGCATGGAGTTTACAAACCTTCCTTATGTTTGGTGGTACAAGGGGCTAAGGAGGTATGGCTGGCACAGGAGCGTTTTAGATACACCCCCTCCGATTACCTCATTGCATCCGTTCACCTGCCAGTTACCGCCCAAGTCACTGAAGCCACTTCCGATGTTCCATACTTAGGGTTCAAGCTTGAATTTACACCAAGTCAAATTTTAGAGGTTTTACAGGAATCTGAAGTTCGAGTTTACGCTAAAGAAAATCCTAAGCGAGCTATGTTTGTTAGCCAGATGGAGTCTTCCTTAATGGATGCGGTCCTACGGTTAGCTCGTTTGTTAGATCAGCCTAAAGACATTCCAGTGTTAGCTCCATTATTTACAAAAGAGATTCTTTATCGGGTGCTACAAGGGCAAAATGGGATTGCATTGGAGCATATTGTAATGGAAGGAAGCTCAACTCATCTAATCAAAGATGTTATTGAACATATCATGAATAACTATGCTAGTTCTTTTAAGATTGAGGAGCTTGCCGAAATAGCGAATATGAGTGTTTCTTCGTTTCATCGGTACTTTAAAGAAGTAACTGCAATGAGCCCTATTCAGTTCCAAAAACATCTGAGACTTCAGGAAGCCCGCCGGTTATTACTAACCGAGTCAGCAGATGCCACCGATGTGGCATTTCGAGTAGGCTATGAAAGTCCTTCGCAATTTAGCCGTGAGTATTCCCGCATGTTTGGTTTTCCTCCTAAACAGGATGTAAAGCGTCTGAAGGCATAACACGTTTAGATAAAACCTAATCTTAAATAGTAACTGACCCAAATAAGGGCGAGCATAGCTAACTGTAAGAAACGATAACTTAGTAAGACTAGTAGGCAGCCGGTCATCACGACAGCCAGATGCCGCAAGCTTGCAGGTCGATCAATACCTCGTAGGGTGCCAATAACGGAACTTCCGTCGTTGCGACTCTGAAATTCTGCGGTCCAAAGACTCTAATTTGTTTCATATACCCTCCGTTCAATAGCAACAAGCTTGACGAGTCTGTGAGTCGGATCTTCAAGCAAATTAGGATTAACAGAACACTGCTTAAAGCGAATGGGAACATCATTCTTCTTAGACAAAATAAAAACTCCCCTTCAAGTAACGGTTATTAATTAAACCCTTGTCTACTTGAAGAGGAGCTTATCAAAATCGGTAGCCTGTTACGTAATTTATAATAGTGAGGTTACGAACTTCACCTCCGGAAAGCCGCTATTCGGTCCTTTCATTAAGATTCCGCCTTTATTTTTCAGATACATATCGAAGAAATCAAGCATATAGGCATTAATAACGGAGTTTGCTCTTTCGGGAGCAATCTTTCCGGTAACGCCCAGTATTTTGAATATCGGAGTAATGAACTGTACGTCGGTGAAATTCAAATGCTCCGTATTTTCGATATAGAGAACCTGTCCCCCTTCGTCGACTGTCTGGCGCATCCGTTCAAGTTCTAACTTTTTATCTTCCGTTACTTTATCCTCCCACTCTCTTGTTGAGCCCATACGGTTAAGCTCTGAATCCGTGTAGACCCGGTTATCCATCACCATTTTTAATTTTTCAAATTCGCTTTCCGAGTGGATGAACAAAAACGGCTTACGCAGACCCTCTCTTTCACGCAAACGATAAAGCCCTCCATCAAAGTCTATTCCAACCGCGATTCGCGGATCGTAAGAGGCGTCATAGGCCGTCGCTCCGCCGATGGAATGACCGAACACACCGACATTACCGAGATCAATTCTCCCTTTTAGATGACTTGGAATCTTCCCCGATTGGATGAGCTCGAATTGGTCCAGCACAAACGCCACATCGTCGGTTAAAACTTTACCCAACTTGTCGCGATTACCTCTTTCCGTGTGGTAATCATGGTCAGGCGAGAATAAATCGTTAGTTGTGCTGGTCGTGATTCGACCGTCTGGAAACTTGGTTGCAAATGTATTGTAGGTGTGGTCAATCACTGCCACGATATATCCGTGACTCGCGAGATATTCAGCTTGCGCCGTGTGGAGGAACCTGGAAGAGCCGAAGCCGGGATTCGCAAGGATCAGTGGGTATGAAGTCTGTGCAGAAGAGACTTCAGCCCCCGAATAAGCATGACTGGATACGTACTTTAGGTGTTGTAAAGTAAACCCGGGAAGGCCATAGTTCGTAGCCATATAACGTAAAATCTGGGTATCTGGAATAAAGGGAGCGTACTTGCCAGTGCCATCTTGAGCCGGATACCATACCTGAACCATCAATTCTCTCTTGCCTGTCGCGGTTTTGCTAAATGTTTCCTCCCGGTTTTGGTCTATGAAATGAAAGATTTTCGTGCCTACCTGCAACTCGCCGGTTGGCGCCGGAAAGTCGAATACAGGAAACACATATAGGAAGCACCCCGTTACGATTAGCCCAATCACGATAAAAAGGCGGCCCAGCACCCTACGAATTCGCGAGGCAGTCCGAGCGACTTTCCGCTTTATGAAAACGTCTATAAGCGAAAGCATAAGCATCAGGATCGTAAATCCGTATAAAAATACAAGCTGAACCCTGTATCCTTCGACAAGCAAATGTATCACTAAAAAAATGGAGCCTGCTCCGCTTGTCAGGAGCAAAGCAGATCTTCGAATACGTTGATTTAAAATGAACAGGAGTGCCAAAAAACTAACATTTGAAAAGAATAACAGCATTTCAAAAAACCTCACGACCAACTCCCCCTTAAAAATAATCCTATCAATGGGTTAGTATAGAGGAGCTGCTAGGTTGATGCCATTGATCTAGATGACAATTCATTGATCTAGATGACATTTACCTAACACTTTTGTAAGGTTTCGTGACGATGGCGCAGTGCAATATGCTGTTATGTAGGGGAAAGAAAAGCCCCCTCCGCCGCATGTCATGCCCAAGGGATATTGACAAATTTAATTACTGAACATGTATTTCTGATTTGATATCATGTTGACTTAAAAATTTCATTAAATCATTACTCAGCTGCACAATCTCATTGTTAGCATTATTCGCATAATCCGGCAACATCATATCCCTAACCATTTTAGTTCGTAGCCATCTCATAAAGAAAAGGTCCAAAAATAAGTTTGGAAATTTAAGCACCATTTTAAGCATTGGAGGATCAATTGAAACGCCAGCTTTTTGTATTGCCCTTAGATACGCTTTTAAAGTGAATGTTATTTTACGTGCCGTCTTTCTAGTTCTGGCTGTTTTTTTGTCAATGATCTTATTCTCAGAATGCAAAAAGCTCAACATGGCAATGTCTGATACGGAATGTGTGATTAGATACGCTTGCATATCTTTTTTAATAACGTAGGGAAGCTTTGCAGTTTTAAATAATTTTGCAAGGTTTTCTATGCGCTCTGTCACTACACCATTAATTTCTCCAAATGCAGTTGCCGCTATAAACTTTGGTAGAAATCGAGCATGCAATACTCCATCTTTAATCTGTCCGCCGAAGCCGGGAAAAGCTGGTAAAAGTCTATCCCCTACGATATCCAGCCACGAAGAAAATCCAATTGAATTACTAGTCATCGTAACTATATTTTTGCTTTGATTATCTTTTAGCGCTAACAACGCTGCTTCGGACCGATCATAACGAACGGTAACGAAAATAAAATCGTATACATCGTCATTTTCGAGCGTATCAATGACATTCACTTGTATCGATCTAACTGTACCTTTTTCTATATACTGCAGGCCATTTTCTCTTAATGATTTATATCTATTCGAATGTGCAAACAAGCTAACGTCAAACCCAGCTTCAATAAGCTTAATTGCGTACATGCTCCCGATGACACCTGCACCAAAAATTAAAATTCTATCTTGTTTTGCTGACATATAAACCACCCCTACTTATTAATATTCCCTTTTGATTATCCGACAACATGTTGTATGATGTGATTATAAATCTTCATTATTCCTTGATCAACCATCAGTTTTTTATGATTTGTCGGATGATATTCTTATTCGCTAGTAGGAGGGAAACATGAAAAAGCAACCCCAAATAACGGAGAAAACAAAACAAAAGTTTGTAGAAGTTTTTTGTGAGTTATATAGCCAAAAGCCGATTGAGAAAATTTCGATTCAGGAAATTTCGAATAAGTCAGGATATAACCGCAGCACCTTTTATCAATACTTTACTGATATTTACGAATTGTTAGACTCTGTTGAAAATGACCTATTGAATGAAATGAAAAAAGAATTGGCAAATAAAGAGCTATCGATGGATACGGTTCAAGATACGCTCTATTGTCTGGATAAAAAAGAACATCTCCTGGTTCTCAATGCCCTTTTGGGTGATTATGGAAGTGCCCGTTTTTTAAAACGCTTAAAAAAAGAAATCACTTTGGATCAATTAGAATTAAACGTTCCGCAAAACCAATCCTTAACGCCATACTTCATTGAGTTTTACCTGACAACTGCCCTTTCTTTATTTCGTCTTTGGCTCCAGCGTCAAAAGGATTTATCGTCAGAAGAATTTTTCAAGTTAGTAGAGAACCTATATTCAAAAGGGATTACACCCTATTTTAAAGAATGAGTCTGTCATTCAAAATAAATCCATATGTTGTATAACAATAAAAAAGCGCGCATAGGCTTGTTTACACAATATACTCCATAAAGACTGACCTACTCTTAATGGTCCGCATTCTGTAAATACAGACTTCTGCAAGTTTTTCTTCAGAGAAATTGCCTCTATTTGTGATACGGTTCACCGCGCTGTCTGTAACGGCAAGTTTTTGAGCCATCCTTTGTGGGAGTGTCATATTTTTCCAAATACGTAGTCCCGCCGACACGTGCCCACCAGCAAATCCGGTCAACTAATAGCCGAGATATTGGATATATTCCGCCTGACATGTGATGGGGTCCAAGCTAAACAAGCCCGGCACAGTGTTTCGTGCATGGGCTTGTTTTGTTATTTGGGATGAGAACCCCATATTAGGCTTTACGTATGCTAATGGATCAGCTGCCATAAACTTCGAACTCATAAAGAGAATACCAGTCGCCTGTGCCTCGATCTGTCGCATGCATCCTTATATACCTTGCATTTACCGGTTCAAAGTAGATATCGTCTATACCACCGTCTCCATTCGTTGTCATGTATATATCCGTCCAGTTGGTTGCATCGTTCGACACCTGAATCTTATAGCCCTTAGCATGAGCATACTCCCAGTTGAGTTTGACATTGTTGACGCGGGTTTCCTGTCCGAGGTCTACATAGATCCATTGCGGATTTGAATACAGGCTGGCCCATCTTGTCGTTACATTACCATCCACCGCTTTATCGGCCGTTAATGTGGATGTCTCGTTGGAAGAGGATGTTGCCGATTTGTTTAAAGCTAGATTCGGTTTGCCATAAACCTGGAATTCATATAAGGAATAACCATAGAAGGAGTAAGCTCTTTGGGTTCCGTACATTCTTACATACCTTGCATTTACGGCAGTAAAGAATATATCGTCAATCCCCCCGTCTCCATTCGTTGTCGTATACACATCCATCCAGTTGACAGTGTCATTCGATACTTGAATCTTGTAGCCTTTGCCATAGGCAAGCTCCCAATTCAATATAACTCGATTTATGTTATAAGCCTGCCCAAGGTCGATCGTAATCCATTGCGGGTCTGCAAACTGACTGGCCCATCTTGTCGTCACGTTACCGTCAACCGCATTATTCGGAGAAAGAGCTACCTCTTGATTGGAAGATGACGTAGCTGTATTATTTAACGCCAAATTTGTTGTAGTAGCGGATCCGACGCTGTCTCCATATACTTGAAACTCATAAATAGAGTAACCATAGCTCGTGCCCCTCTCTGTTGCGTGCATTCTCACGTATCTTGCCGTTGTAGGCACAAAGCCTATATCGTCTACACCTCCGTTGCCTGTCGTTGTCGAATACACATCGGTCCAATTGACCGCATCATTCGATACTTGAATTTTGTAGCTCTTGCCGTAAGCATACTCCCAGTTAAGTTTAACGCGTTTGATGTTATTAGCTTGCCCGAGATCGACGTAAATCCACTCTGTACTTGAATACTGTTGGCTTGACCACCGTGTACCCGGCAAATTGTCAACAGCTTTAGCAGCGGATAGAGAAGAACTTTGGTTGGATGAGGCTACTGCCGATTTACCGCTTGCAAGATTAACTGGAATGGTATACGTTCCTTTAACAAATTTGTAGATATCTTCATACATCTGTCTCCCGTCATAAACTCCGTTTACACCGTTGTTATTCTTGTTTTTATACAAGTTGTATATCCCAAAAATATCTTGATACCAACCCTTGACCGCTCCCGTCATGTATCCGTATTCTACGCCGGCCTTTAAGTAATTATCGAATCTGTTTTTAAAATCGGGGTCGAACATCGCTCTTTCGTCAAACTCCATTTCGATGCCCTTATTATATGTTTGAGCTTGGGCCGATACATTCGTCATTCTCGAATAATCAGTCTCCGGAACGAAATAGTGATTGGGCTGCTGGATGCTAAAATCGATTGCATAATTATTCCGGTTGTTGCTTTGTCCGGCACCAAAGTATGGAATCCAGGCAAGTTTCAGACCAAGCGTATGAAGATAGTTACCAGAGTTATTAATTGCATTTACTTCACCCGGATTGCCGGGATCAATATCTTCATGGAACCAGTAGAAGCCTTTTAATTCAAGGTTGCTGTATTGGGCTTGATTCCATCTGCTTAATACGGTGTCGATATACCATTTGGTTACCTTCGTCATATTGCTAGGCATCGAATTCAGATTTTCGCTGATTCCGTCGTTATCGACATCTCCGAAATTGGTGATTTCGCTATTAGGATAAGGCAGCATAATATATACTTTGGATTTGTAATTTGTTAGGTTTAGTGTGGTTGCAACTTGCTGGGTTGCTTGGTTGAGGGCATCGAGCTGTTGATTAGAGGTGAAAATGCGGTTTATATACCATTCCCAATCCGCCTTATAGGTCCACTTGGCAGGGTCCGCTGTATCACCAAAATCTCTATAGTCAGATGTGTTGATTCCTAGAAATAGAAATGAATCGAAAAAGGTGTCATCCATCACATTATTACTGTTGTAGTGCGCAACATAGGGCAAAAGCGTATTCTTGTCATACGTGCCGATTTCTCTTCCCTCGTATGTCGTTCGTCCACCGTAATATCCAGTATAAAGCAAGGCCATGTTCTTCACATTCCCAGATGCCGCGGTATTTGGTGGGAAATATCCTGTTGCAGCAGCAGCGGCAAGCGGCTGTTCTAAGTTAGACTGGGGTTGTTGCTCGAGATCAGGATCGGACTTTTCTTGTTGTCCCTGCTGATTAGGAACTTCAAGTAAAGGCTGTTGATCCTCCTGCCCCTGCGAAATCTTCGGCGACCTATCCCCTTCTCCCTTCACTACTGATGGTTGAACAGAAAAAACAATCGATAAGATTAACACAAATGATAACAGCAAGGAACTTCGTCTTGGATACCTCTGACTTCGCTTCATCTTTCATCCCCATTTCTTAGGTTTAAATGAATTTTAACAAGTCTGGTACATGGTCTTGATCCGAGTGTCCATTTTATCCAAGCTCCAAACGGCCCCTTTACGACTAATTCTATGAGGCAATTTTATGCTTGAAAATAGATATCTGTTTACTTTCATATACACCTTTTTACAAATCAAAAAATGAACCGATGCACCTTTCTCTTGTTTCTTCGAAATGTGACCTACGCACATATATTCAAACCCATACGCCGCAAGGAATTCCAAAAAAAACTTGCCCTTATTTGTGGTACGGTTCTCCGAGATTGATCTTAAACCTCCTACCCATTAGCTTAATGAACCACTCCATTTATTAACAATTATATTGCATATTCCACAAAGAAAAATCTAATGCCATTTTTTTGCGCTATTTTAATCAAATCGGAGCTAACTTTAGAGGAATTAAATAATTTTTATTCAAAGTATCGCGAGAATGAGTGGAGCTACGTAGTTGAAAAGCAAGTGAGTAATAACATTACCTTTATTGAACATCGTGATTTGAAATTCAAAGCATTGAAAGCAGAGGAACAACTAATCAGCTATTATATTGTTTATACTTGGGGCAGTAGTGACTATCCATTAAGTGACCTTGGTATACAAGTGCATTAACACTCAAAGCTAGCAAAATATTTTTTTAGTATTAAACAAAAGGTGGGAAGAAGAAATGCATTGGAAAAAGTATTTTATTCTATTGCTACCAACGATATTAATTGGGCTATTTTTATTTTACATTCTTCCAGCAATCCAGAGACCTTATGTTTTAATAGTTCCTATGGTATTTTGGTTGATCTATTACTTTTGGATATATATTGAAAGAAAACAAAAGAATAAATGATAAAGCGCTCATTCATTAAAAAACGGCAGCCTAGGACTTTATCTCACTCGTCCATGACTGCCTCTCTTTTATAAACTAATCAATTACAGTATTACTTCCAAAAGTCCGTCCCAGCAAAAACAAACGCTTTATCCAGCGCTTCTCCCCCATCCTCATAGCAATCCGCCCAGGGAACACGTTGCTTTCGTACATTAGCAGCATCCTTCACGCCATATTCCTGATAACCTACGGTTAGCTCATTGGCGGCATTATTCCAGTTATCCCAGCCCAAAGGATGAATATGCGAACCCATCTTGCAACCCACAAATACTGTCTTAGCGTGCTCGCGCCAAGGGCGTCCTAGATACACCGGAGCAATATCACGCACTGCTGTTAAGAAGCAATTTTTAAAAATAAAACCATGTGACTGTCCCTCGGGTGTCGAAGCTGCTGTTATATACCCTGCTTGATTCTCGCTATGACGCAAGCTTCGGATCTCACATTGATCGAAATAAGCCGTTGCACCGCCAAAAATAAAATCAACCGTTCCTTCTATATAACAATGCTGATACAACTGGCGATAATGGATATGATGATCTCTCAGTGGAATGCCTCCGAATGCCCCTCGCTCTCGTGGAGCAGGCGGCAAAGGTCCTGTAAATAACGTGTCTTGATGCCCTTTAAAGGTACAATGTCTGAACACAGTTCGGTCACAATGCGCATAAACGGCTACCGCCTGACCAATATGTTCTCCCTGCCCAGCACTATTAGAAATCACCAGGTTCTCTAAGACCAGGTCGGTACCTCCCAGAAATAACGTTGGTGTAGCAAACGTATTGATTTCTTCACCCGCTTCATCACGCTCTTTGGCATAATGATTCATGGTTATTTCCACGAGGCCAATCCCTATAATCGTTAAATAAGAGCGATAAATCCTAACTGTCTCATTATAGATGCCTGACAAAATATAAAGCGTATCTGCTTGGCCCGATGGCTCGCACTCTAGCGAATCTATCGCCTCTTGAATCGTGTGATAGTCACAAAAGGATTCTTTGCCTACTACTAGCATCGTTGGTTCAGTTCCCTTCTATGGATTTTAGAGATGCTTCGCCAAAAATTGCTGCCATAGAGTCCGCATTTCCAAGGTCTCCATATGCCCACCACTAGAAATGACAGGTTGCCAATGTTCTGATTTCCCTGCCGTTTGATAAGCTTCGGACAGCCCCCTATCCAAGAGTGCTACTCCTTCAGTGGGACATAGCCGATCATTTCTGCCTACTAGGCTCATTCGCGGGCGGGGAACGATCCGCTTTTGAATATCGAGCGTTGTGAAATGCTTCAATAACCCGGGCACATAAGAATAGTAACCATGGTGATCTAGTCCTCTTACAGCAATTAGGGTATGTGCATCTACTTGACCACAAATATCGACAATCACCCCGACTCGTTCGTCTAATGCAGCCAGCCACCATGCCATCAAACCACCCATGGACATACCGATTGTTGCGATTCGTGACGTATCAATATCCTCACGTTGGCACATGTAATCTAGCATACGAATATTGTCATATAGCATCATGCCCCACATGACCTGCCCCTGCCACAGCATTTCCTTCACTAACTCACTCTCAGTTCTGCCACCACGCTCATTAAATCCCCACATGTCGATACAGCAAGCAGCGTAACCCATCTCTGTTAAGACTTTAGCAAAAGAGGGCTGTTGCAAATAGGAACTACTCCGAACAAACTCGTTACGTCCATTCGCGTAATTCCCTCCATGAGAATGATTAAAGACAACTAGTGGAAACGGCCCTTCCTTATCCAAAGGGATTGCTACATAAGCAGGCACTTGTTCAATTCCATTAAGATCCAGTAAAAGAGATTTCAGACTATATCCGTCCCGCTCCTCTTGGTTCATCACAGTTACGGCAATCGGCTTATCCAACGGAAGATCGCCCAACAGTTCCTTCAGTTTATCACGATCCATGGTTCCCTCCCTTACGGACACACATTCTGTTCTGTGGGCGAAACTGTAACTTGTTCTACTAGTTTTTCAGGCTTGCTCGTGTTCTTCGAATGACAATTCATGATCTCTATCGCTTCGCCATTTTCAATATAAAAAGCAGGCCCTTCATGATTCTCGATGCTCACCTGATGAAATTGCACATCCCTTGCATTGCCCAGAAAAAATCCGCGATTGTTCATGTTCTCGATCCCTGTCATCATATCCGGATGCCCGGGAACTGCATTGCGTGCCATGGAGATATCAATATTTGTAAAAGTAATCTCCGATACATACTGCTCTGCAAGTCCATATAAGAATCCCGCAGATGCATGTACATTACGTGCGGTAATATTGGCGAAATGAATTCGTCTAAAGCATGGCGTTTCATCTGTAATCGGATAAGGGTTTTTGTCCCACACATACTTCTCTTTCCCGCGAGGTCCACAGAAATAGTATAGATTTAGTGTGAACGGACAAATGACGTCTTCCATTACAATATTACTGATCCGAATATCTTCAATCGTCCCTCCTCGTCCACGTCTTGATTTCATTCGTATGCCACGATCGGTTTGTTTGAATACACAGTTACTAATGGTTACATTACGAATATCTCCGCTCATTTCACTTCCGAGTACAACTCCCCCATGTCCATGAACCATGGTACAATTGGTGATCGTAATATTCTCGCATGGAATGCGCTCTTTCGTATCTTCAGTTCCCGCTTTGATAGCAATGCAGTCATCACCTACATCAATATTACAGTTACTAATCCGAACATTCGTACAAGATTCTGGATTAATACCATCTGTATTCGGAGAATCAGCCGGGTTATTAATGGACAGATTATCAATCGTCACATTGTAGCAGCCCACAGGATTAACGGTCCAGCTTGGAGAATTCACTAGCGAGACATCCTTAATCGTTACCCGCTGACAGCTATCAAATCCAATCAAAGTCGGACGGGGGTACTTGAGCTCTTCCCGACGATTCCGAAATACATCCCACCATGCTTTGCCATTACCATTAATAGTTCCGCTTCCGGTAATCGATATATTGACTAAACCTTTGCCATGAATACAAGGCGTATGAACCTGCTGCTTCACCCCTTCCCATCTGCATTCCACCGCAGGGTAATTCACCGGATTCGTACTGAATGAAAGGATCGCTCCTGGATTTAAATTTAATTCAATATTGCTTTTCATAACAATCGCACCCGTAAAGTAAGTTCCCGCTGGCACATAAACGGTTCCTCCACCAGCCTCACTTGCCGCTTCAATCGCACGCGAAATCGCTTCTGTCGCTAACATCCCGCTATTCTTAAGCGCTCCAAAATCCTCAATATTATATACGGACATTTTATAGCACTCCTATTCTATATCAGATCCAGCCTCTTAATTGTTCGTACTCCACACAGGCTTGCAAGAAAGCACCGACACCCTTTTGGTCGTTAGTAACAATAGGCTCACTAATGTAATAAGCGAACGTGCCGTCGCGTTGATCTGCTCCACCTAACCCTGCTACTTGGCAATTTTTATTTAGATTGACCCATCCTTCTTTGGTCTCAAGAACAAACTCTGAGATAAGTCCTTGGAAGGCGAGATCTAACGATTCGTACCAACTAGCCTCTAATACGCCTAATCGAATACCTTTTGCCATAGCATACACAATCATGCTAGAAGCAGAAGCCTCTAAGTAATTCCCTTTGCGTTGTCCCAGATTCACTACTTGATACCAGACGCCAGATTCAGGATCCTGATATTTCTTCACAGCTGATAAAGTATCGTTTAGAATACGCACCAGCTCTGGATAATCGGAATGCTCACTCGGCAATAACTCTAGAACATCTACTAAAGCCATAAGATACCAGCCAAGTGAACGCGCCCAAAAGTTTGGAGAGCATCCTGTCTTGCGGTCACACCAAGGTTGAAGACGCTGTTCATCCCATGCATGATATAGCAGACCAGTTTCCGAATCCTTCGTATGCTTCTCACACAAGATAAATTGTTTCGTAACATCTTCAAGCCCCTGCCCTTCTTCAAAAGCTAGCAAGTAGGCTAAATAGAAAGGCGCGCCCATATAAAGACCATCTAACCAGATTTGATAGGGATAAATATTTTTATGCCAAAAAGCACCTTCCGAGGTTCGCGGATGTGTCTCAAGCTGCTTTCTAAATAAGGTAGCCGCTTGTTTATATTTTTCCTGCTTGGTTTCTTTATATAGCGTAAATAATAATTTCCCGTTGTTAATGTGATCGATATTGTATTCATCTATGCGATAACCCTTAACGCTGCCATCCTCCTGAATAAAGTTATCCATCTGATCTTGAATGAATTGCAGATACTTCGCATCACCAGTTTGCTTCCAAAGCCATTCAAATCCATTCAATACGACACCATAGTCATACGTCCAGCTTCCGTTGTAGCCTTTATCTTCATAGAGCTTTGGTGTCCTCGCCATGATTGAGTCTGCTGTGCGGATTGCCCAATGTGATCTCTTCATCCCAACCCCCTGATTATCATTAAATTTAAGAATAACTTTCCCACAAAATAATAGGACTTGATTCTCAGTCCCAGAGAATCAAGTCATTGTCTAGTAAGAATTCAATCGAATCACCCTTGGATTAAGCTCTCCATCTCAACACAAGCCATCACCAACGCGCCTACGCCATGTAAATCATTTTTAACTTTAGGTCTAGTGACGTAACTCTCGTAATCTCCAGCCGAAGTACCGATACAGATGTCCGGCAAAATCAACCTATCCTGCTCATCCCACTGAATGATTTGGATTAACCCTTCATACCCTTTTCTAGCCGAGGCTGTAGCGACTTCCACATCGCTTACAATGCCATGCTTCACTGCTTTGGCAATCGTGTAGACAAATAAACATGAACCTGAGGTCTCCAGCCAATTATCCGGCTCATGACCCTTATCTACGACCTGATACCAAAGTCCACTTACCGGATCTTGATAACGAATAAGGGCATCAACAAAATCACGTAAAGTAGAAGATAATTCAGCTCGGGCTGGGTCTTGGACGGCCAACAGATCAAGAAATTGCGACAATGCGAGACCATACCAACCCAGCGATCTGCTCCAAAATTCCGGTGAGCACCCTGTCTCCGGGTTTGACCATGGCATCCGGCGGCTCTCGTCCCAAGCATGATACAATAACCCGGTTGTCTCATCTTTCATATACTTACGCATTAACATCTCTTGATGGAGAACTGTATCACGCAAGCTAGGATCGCCATAGACATTAGCATATTTTAACGAGAATACGCCTGCCATATAAAGCCCATCTAACCAAATTTGGTTAGCATATTTATCCTTATGCCAATACCCACCTTCAGAGGTTTTGTTTAACGTAAGCAATAAATTCCTCAGCTTCTCCGCAGCAATGCGATACTTGAGTTTACCTGTCCGTTTATGAAGATTAAACAGTAGTTGTCCAGCTTGAACAGCATCCAGCTCATCGCGGGCGAAATAAAAGTTACCATATTCATCTACCAAATCATCCACGTATTCCTGAATATAGTTAATATAGCGGTCTTCTTGATAAGCACTCCACAAAAGCTCCATCCCACACAGAAATACACCTTGATGGTAATGCCAACGATGTGCTGGAGGAAGCTCTCCCGCTCTATAAGTATCCATTAAAGAATCGCATGCCTTTTTTGCCCAATCCATTGGTGTTGTTGGTATCCTGCCAGTCATCTCCAAGCTCCTTCCAAAGAATAATCTCTCTCTTCCTCTTATTAGCCCTTCATAGAACCTAACATGGCACCTTTGGCAAAATGCTTCTGTATGAATGGATATACACAAACTATTGGTAAAGTAGCAACAACGATAACAGCCATTTTAATTGTTTGGTCTGGCGGTGGAACAGTTGTATCCAGTGTAGAGCTGTGATCCATACCGCTGGCAAGGACAACAATTTGTCTGAGCAGAACCTGTATTGGCCACTTCGAACTATCATCCAAATACAGAATCGCATTCATGTAAGTATTCCAATACGTAACCGCATAGAACAATCCGATAGTCGCTAACGCAGGTAAGGATAATGGCAATACAATTCGAAATAATATTCCGAAGTCGTTGCAACCATCAATTTTGGCCGACTCCTCCAAACCTTCAGGTATATTCTGGAAAAAATTTCTCAAAATGATCATGTTAAACGCACTAATTGCTGAAGGAAGAATAAGCGCTGCATAACTGTCTATTAGTCCCAATTCCTTTACCACGAGGAAGGTTGGGATCATTCCACCATGAAAGAGCATCGTGAACACAACCATAAAGTTAACCACTTTACGTCCATCCAGATCTCTTCTGGTAAGAGCGTAGGCCATCAAAGAAGTTATAAACAAACTGAGGAAAGTACCGACTGCCGTAACACCAATGGAAACACCCATGGCTTTAAATATTGTATTCGTTGAAAAGATGAACTTGTATGCTTCCAGACTCCATACCTTTGGGATCAGTACAAACTTACTAGAAGCTAGTTCTGCACTCGTTGTGAAAGAGCCTGCTACAACGTGAACAAGGGGGAGCACAGTTATTAAAGCAATGATCGCAAGCAGCGTGAAGTTTATAGCAGAAAAAATTCTGCCACTGATTGTTTTATCTTCTACCATTTCTATTCCTCCCACAACATATCAATAAACGCCTTCTTCTCCCATTTTCTTAGATGCTTTATTCACCAACATAACCATGATCAAGCCGACAATTGATTTGAAGAATCCAATGGCTGTACTGTAACTAAACTGCCCCTGTCTCAGACCAGCAGTATATACATACGTATCGATAATTTCCGCAACTTCTCGATTCATGGAGTTAAGCAGCAGAAACACATGTTCAAATCCAAGATCCAGAACGGAACCAATTTTCAGAATAAATAATGTGATAATTACGCCTCTAATCGCTGGAAGTGTAATATGCCAGACTTGTCTGAGTCGTCCAGCTCCATCCATACGTGATGCTTCGTAAAGTCCTGGATCAATGGCAGCTATGGAAGCTAAATAAATAATCGTTCCCCAGCCTGCTTCTCTCCAAATCACCTGAATAATATACATGGGCCTGAACCATCCAGGATTCAGCAGGAAATTAATTTTTTCAAATCCGAAATAGGAAAGTAGCTCGTTGATAATTCCTCCATCCATCGTAACCATTACAAAAGAAATGGAGACGATGATAACCAACGACAGAAAATGGGGCAAATAGAAGATCGTCTGAAAGGTTCTTTTGAAAAAGCTGCCTTGAAGTTCATTCAACATCAGGGCAAGAATAATCGGCATTGGGAAATAGATAAGAATGTTTAATCCGAAAAGTACAAGTGTGTTCACTAAAATATTTAAGAAATCCGGCTCTGTGAACAACCTGCTGAAATGCTTCATTCCTACCCAGTTACTGCCTGTTATTCCTTGATAAGGTTTGTAATCTTGAAAGGCGATAATTAGTCCGTACATAGGAAAATATTTAAAAATAATAAAATATAGCACTCCCGGTGTTAGCATGACGTAGAGCCATTTATTTCTCCACAGACGCTTTTTAAGTTCACTGCTGCTCTTGTAAGTCTCACGCTTTATTTGTGGAGCTGGACTGGGCTGTGCGGTGAGTTCCTGCATGATTCTCTTCCTTTCTCCTTCTTTATTCAAACTCTTTATTTCTCCATGTGACTATGAAGAGAAAAGGTTGTTGAAACAAAATCAACAACCTTTTCAGCTAGGTTTTATTTCTTATACAATGCGTTGTACTCATCAATAATCTTAGCTCCGCCACGGTTCTTCCAGTTCTCAACTTCTTTTTCGAACCCTGCTTTGTCGATCTGTCCATAGATATATTTATAAGTTGCATCGGTAATAATCTGTTGAAGCTCGACACCTTTTTCTGTGTACGTAGCCGAATCCATCGCAGCTGTTGGATCTGGTACCCCCACCTTGACATTCTCAAGAACCAATTGATCCGCATGAATTCTTCCTGGCAGCGTGTTATAGTTCTCGTACATTCCATTGGTTTCAGCTTCGCCGATAACGCTGTCCTTATATCCTTTTACTTCACGTTCAATCAATTCTTTGTCATCTGTAGCTTTCGCTTTACCGTCTTCAACGGTATAGTGAGTACCCTCGATTCCCCAATACATCAAATTAGCTACTTCTGGGGTCATCATTTGATCAAAGAAAGCAAGAATCTTCTTGAGTTCTGCCTCATCCTTTACAGCAGATTTTGGGAACAAGACAACATTGTTATAGCCTGGAATCATCCATTGAGCATACTTTCCATCTGGACTTGCAACCATACTATGCGCATCCAAAACAGCATCAGGGTTATTCTTAATAGTATCTTTATTGAGGGAATCAATATCTTGCATGGAGCCCCCAATATAGAGTCCACCCTTTCCAGCCTTAAACATATTTACAGCATCTGTTTTACTGGTAGCAGCGAAATCTTGATTAATGTATCCGCCATCACGAGCTTTTTTGAAGAAGTCCATCGTGTCGAAATATTCATCGAATGTAAATTCAGGCGCTAATTTTCCATCCTTCTCTCCCCAGGTGTTCGGTGTTCCGAACCAAGAAGAGACAGTTTTGAAAGCTCCATAGGTCAACTCATTACGGTCAATAATACCTGTAGTATCTTTCTGTCCATTACCGTCTGGATCTTGTTCCGTGAAGGCCTTAGCCATTTCGAATAATTCATCTACATTTGCTGGTGCAGCAAGTCCTAATTTATCAGCCCAGTCTTTTCTGTAAATGATACCTTGACGTGCTAGAGGGCGGCCGATATATAAGGTGTACAGCTTGCCGTCCACTTTCGTGTTATTCAGAATTTCTGGTTTCAATTTACTCAAATTAGGAAACTCGCTTAATAGCGGACCTATTTCCCAGAATTGTCCGTCTTTTATCGCTTCTTTCATCTGAATGAAGGTTGTCTGATTCTTCAAGTACGTCACTTGCGGCAGTGAGCCGGTTGCAAAAGATGAATTAAGTTTTTCTTCATAAGTATCAGCCGGGAAAAATTGATAGGTCAGCTTCGTGTTGGTCAATTTTTCAAGTTCAAGCTTAATCGTATCAGGCGGGGTCTCTGGAATATTTAACGGAAGCATAATCTTAATTTCTGTTGGTCCTGCTTTCACTTCTTCTTTAGGTGCTTCTGTCTCAACCGGCTTAGCAGTGCTCTCACCACTTGCAGTTTCAGAACTTGCTTGATTGTTGTTGTTACCACCACATCCAGCTAACAATGTGCTGAACGCTAACAGTGCCGTCAACAACATGGTGAAGGATTTCTTCTTCATACCATTTTGACCTCCATAATTTGTATTGGTTACGAGTTCCACGTTACATCGTCGGCAAGGTTACGAAAACAATCATTTCCCCATAAAGGCCCGTTCTTAAAGGGATCTGAGCAAATGATTATGGTGATAACACAAAAAAATCCACCGCGTCATCCGCAGTGGATCAAACTAACCTATTTACTTTTCTATCCCAAGCTCAGCCTCACCATATTCCTTAATAATCTGATCTCCTCCGCTAGCTCTCCATTTCTCAACTTCCTTCTGGAATCCCTCAGCGGTTATATTGCCTAGTATGTAATTGTACGTAGCATCCACAATAATGGTAGACAGTTCCACATTTTTCTCATCATAGGTGGATGAGCTTAAAGACACGGTCGGATCGTCGACCAGAAAAGATTCATTATCTTTACTTAGCTGATCCGCAAGTGAGGTCAATTGCTCCTTCTGAGCCACCTCCATAATGTTCTTATTACTAATATCTGCAATCATCAAAGAATATAACGGATTTACTTCTTGCACCCGCAGTTCTGAGGTTTCCTCGGGAAGAATGATTTTTCCACCCTCAAGCTTATAATGGCGCCCTTCAAACCCATACATCATTATATTCGCTACATCTTTATCCATGGTTCGATCAAAGAATTCGAGTACCTCGCGGAGTTCATCCTCCGTAGCAATGGCTTTTTTGGAGAAGAGATAGAGTCCATTATAATTGGGTATCGACCACACCTTATATCCTTCAGGCCCTTCGATCCGATTGATTAACGTAAGTTCTGCCTTTGGATTCAAATTCTGAGCTTCAATAGACAGCCGCTTTACATCTGTCATACTGCCAATAAATACACCAGCAATACCATTAATGAACTTATCGCGTTGTACTTCTTTGCTCGTTAAGGCGAAATCCTGATTAATAATTTTCTCATCATATAATTTCTTCATGAAATTCATGGTGTTCATATACTCAGCGGTCACAAATTCAGGAACGAATTGATGATTCTCTAGTTTCCAATTATTCGGGGTGCCAAAATACGAACTTAATGTCTTGAATACCCCATACACAAGATCATTTCGATCGACTAATCCGAAGGTATCCTGTTTGCCATTCTGATCTGGATCGTTGTATGTAAATTGCCTCATAACCTCATACAGTTCATCCAGTGTTTGTGGATTATTTAAATGGAGATTGTCGAGCCAATCCTTACGAATAATGACCCCCTGTCTGGAAGAGGGGCGTTCCGTATATAGGCCATAGATCTTACTATCTACAGAAGTCTGCTTAAGAATAGCGGGGTTCAGTTGTTTAAGATTGGAGAACTCCTGAAGATAGGGGCCGATCTCCCAAAAGGCATCCGAACGAATAGCATTTTTCACCAGATTGTAGTCTGAGAATTTTACAAATGTGACCTTTCCGAGGGAATTGGTCGTAAGCGCCGTGTTCATCTTATCCGTGTATACCCCCTCTGGAACCCACCTTATATCGAGCTTCACACCTGTCAGTTTTTCGATCTCTGCCATAATCTCTTTCGAAGGCTGTTGTGGAAAATGAAGGGGTGCCAAAATTGAGATGCTAGGGGAAGATACTACTGGGCCGGCTTCGGCAGATTCCTTATCGTTGCAAGCGCTTAAAAAAGAGAAGACGAGCATGGTAAATAAGCAGAAATACAGCGTTGCCCTTTTACCCATAGATACTTTAGACATTTCTGTGGCCTCCTAGGTATTGTAAGGATTATCACTCTATATCTTGAAAATTTTACAATTTATAAGCATAATTAGAGCTAATGATTATCACAGAACGAGATGATTATTGTTATTTCATACCAAGTTACATACACTTAGATCAAGTGTCTACTTCTACATAAGTAAAGGTGCTGAGTCCCGTGAGACCATTAAGCTTTCTAAGTAAGCTAACGATGTTTGCCTTTGTAATTAGCACGCTGCCTGTATTGTTCATCGGTTCTTTTTCATATTTCACATCTTCAAAAGAAATTCAAAAGAACGTTAACAACAGCAAAATGGAATTAATCTTACAAATCACCTCAAATGTAGAACATAAGTTAACAACTGTCAATCAAACATTAAACCAAGTGATCAATTCTAGTGTATTAAAAAAAGCACTAAACAACCCTTTAAATGAAACCGATTTCATTTTATACAATGATTTAAGAAACGAAATTCGCAATATGCAGTCCTTCGATACGAAGCTGGAAGATGTCATCTTATTAAATCAGCAGCAAAATTGGATGATCAAAAATTCTGGTGTTTATCGCTTAAATGAGTACAAGGACCATGCGCAGCTCACCAACCTGATGAATATTGCCGAAGATACCTCGTGGATCCTGAACCCGTCCTCCATATTTTACAGTGAGGAAAGCATTAACGTCACAGGCTGTAACTACAGCATTAGTCTTATCAAGAAACTCCCAACCAATAAGCTGCAAAAATATGGGCTTGCCTTAGCTAATATTCCTGTCTGCAGTCTTCAGGATTTCATTAACTCGGATGTACAGCCACTCGATGATATTATCGTTCTGGATAAGACAGGTCGATTCCTGCTCCATCCGGACCGCAACTTGATCGGGAAACCAATGAAAGAAGGCGGATTTACAGAAGATTCTTTCATTACTAATCCATCTAAACTTTCAGGACAGTTTAAGACCAGGATCCACAAGAAGGATTACTCCGTCACTTACATGCGCTCTCAGATGAATGGCTGGGTCTATCTTTCGGTCACATCCATGGAAAGTTTAACGAAAGAATCCAAAAAAATTAGCCTGTTTACGATATTCGTGTGTAGCTTTATGCTTCTATTGTCTATTCTCTTGGCATGGATCGGTTCAAGACGGATGTACACTCCCATTGAAAGACTACTCAATCAAATGGGCCAACGCAAACCGGACATTAAATCCAGACACACGAATGAATTTCAGATTATTGGAGAACAAGTTCATTCTTTATTCCAATCCAAATCACAGCTTGAAAAAGAAGTCCGTCAGCATATCCAACAGGTGCGTACCTTCTTCCTAATCAATGCTTTCCATGGCAACGTTAAGAAGCGCGATCTGCACGAAGAGCTGGAACAATTCGGCTACCATAAGCAGCTCGAAGAATGGAAGACGATGGCTGTGATTACGTTGTCGATTGATTTTGCCGATGATTCCAGCTATGAGAAAAAAGATCTTAATCTCTTATTATTCGCTGCCCACAATATAATCGAAGAGTTAGTCTGCCCTGAACAACGACTGGCACCTGTAATTATGGATCATGCAGTAGTCGTCTTATTGGGGAGTCCAGACAGTGATACCGAGTCTTTTCACAAGACATTATATTCATTAACGGAGAAGCTGCAGCAGGAAATAAACAACTACCTAAAGCTTCAGGTGAGCATTGGTCTGAGCCTTCCCTTCAACACCTTCGATAAATTATCCACGGCTTACAGAGAGGGACTCGAAGCACTGAAGCATCGGATCAAACTTGGTAAAGGTGTCATTATCCAGTATGAAAATATTAACTCTGGCAAGCACTATCTGAATTTGAACTACCCTACTCATAAAGAAAATGACTTACTGGACGCTATCAAATTAGCTGAAACAGATAAAGCAAAAGAACTCATTCATTTGCTCTTCAAATCTATCTTTGCTCATGAGCTTTCACCACAGGAATACCAGATCCCGTTGACGCGCTTACTCAATAATTTACTCATTATGATGCAGGAATCCGGTATTAGCTTAAATCAAATTTATCATGCTAATGGTTCCATATTTGAGGAGCTGCATGACCTCCATACTGTAACGGAGATTGAAGATTGGTTCTGGAGCATGGTCATTTATCCGATGATCAAGATTTTTAACAGCAGACAAAATGCTCAATACCACAACATCTCAGAGAAGATCATCGATTTGATACAACATGATTACGATACAGACCTTACTTTAGAAGAATGTGCTTCACGTCTGCATTATAATGCCAACTATATCAGCAGCGTCTTCCGTAAGGAGACCCAGTACTATTTCAGCGAATATTTAACGATGTACCGATTTAAAATGGCGAAAAAATGGCTGAAGGAAACTGATATGCCCATTAAAGATATTGCAGCCAAATTAAGATATAACAACTCTCAGAACTTCATTCGCTCTTTCCGTAAGCAGGAGGGCATGACACCCGGACAATACCGGGATCACAACGCTGGCACAAAACTTAAATCCACCTTTGACGAATCAATGTAAAAAGAGAGAACTATTGTTCAGGTGGAACAAGCATAAACGCCTTCGGCGTCCTAATATGGACGGCAAGCGTTTAAGCGAGAAATATAAGACATAAAGTATCGTGTGAAACTTATACTTTCTTATATTTTCAAAAAAAGAGTCTCTCTTTTTTTCTGAAATATGTTAACGTGTGCATATCGCCTTTTAAGGAGGAATTGGAACATAATGTTGAGCTTTCGTGTACATTCCAACCATGCAGAACAAACCGAGCTCTCTCTGGAAATCTCACTACTCACCCTTTATCCTCTTGCAACGCCTGGGAGACCGCCCAACACAAGCTGAGCTTCACGCCTACTCCTCAGAATCACAGATGACTTCTCTAACACCTCCAACTTTTATATGGACTACAGTAAATGATGCCAGCGTTCTTGTGGAGAAGAAGGACGGCATGGTTTAGGGCTTGCTAAAGAACATCCTCATTGCCAGCAATGGCTTTCCCTTTCTGAGAAATGGCTAAGTAAACACCACTACATTCAAGGAGAAGATCCTATGACACCCACATTATTTATCGCGGGAGATTCCACTGCGGCTATCAAAGGCGCTGGAGAAAAACCTATGACAGGCTGGGGAGAATACCTGCAAGGTTATTTTGGGATTTCTGTTCGAATCGAGAATCGCGCCATTAATGGTCGCAGTACCAAATCCTTTATAACTGACGGCCGTTTGGAGGACATCCTTAAAGACTTCAAGGCCGGTGACTACCTCTTCATTCAATTTGGACATAACGATGAGAAAAAAGAAGATCCTTTGCGTTACACTGATCCCGACACTGAATATCGCCGCAACCTAATTCAATATATTGAAGCTGCTCGGCAGTTAGGCGGGACTCCGGTTCTATTAACCTCTGTAAGTCGCCGCCGCTTCAACTCCGATGGAGAGCTTGACCCGCTTGCTGTAGGCGCTTATCCCGAGGCTATGAAGCAGGTAGCTGAAGAAACGCAAACACCACTGCTTGATATTTTCGCAGCTTCGCAAGTGCTCTATCGTTCGTTAGGTGTTGAAGAATCCAAAAATTTATTCATGCATTTGCCTGAAAAAGCACATCCGAATTACCCAAATGGAGTTATGGATGATACTCATTTCTCTGATCAAGGTGCTCAGCACATCGCCAGACTTGTGGTTCAGGCTATTGAACAATCTACTGCCTTACCATTAACAGACTTACAACAACTACTACAAGGAGTGATCACAGATGTCTCTAATTAAAGAAGTTATTACAGAGTACTATCGTATCCCTTTGCCGGAAATCATGGAGGACGCTAAACACGGACTGCACACTCACTTTGAAGTTCCCATTGTCAAAATTAGAACCGATGACGGTCGTGAAGGGGTAGGTTATACCTATACTGGCGGATTTGGCGGCAAAGCGATCTGCTCACTAATTGCGAATGAATTAACTCAGATCTTAATCGGTAAGGATGCTAGCTGTGTGGAAAGTATCTGGGAGCAGATGAACTGGGGAATACATTATGTTGCTCGCGGGGGTCTGGCTAGCTTCGCCATTGCAGCATGTGACATCGCTTTATGGGATTTACGTGCGAAGAAAGCAGATGAACCGCTTTACAAACTTCTGGGTGGCGCAAGCAATGAGGTCAAATGTTATGGCGGAGCGATTGATTTGAATTTCCCATTAGAAAAGCTCCTCCTCAACAATCAAAAATACTTAGATATGGGCCTGCAGGCTGTCAAAATTAAACTAGGCCAAAAAACATTAGCTGAAGATGTGGAACGAGTGGCTGCGGTGCGCCAATTAATCGGTCCAGATGTGGCCTTTATGGTCGATGCGAATATGAGCTGGAGTGTAGAAAAAGCGATTAAAGCCGCTCGTGAATTTTTGAAATACGATATCCTCTTCTTAGAAGAACCAACGATTCCGGAAGATTATGCCGGCTATGCGCGTATTGCAGAAGAATCAGGCATTGCTGTTGCAGGCGGAGAAAACCTTCGGACCTTAACCGAATTCCATCACATGCTGCAATATGGCCATGTAGATTTCCCTCAACCGGATGCTTCCAATATAGGCGGAATTACGGGCTGGTTAAAGGTAGCTCACTTAACACAAGCCTATAACCTTTCCGTTTCCACACATGGGATGCAGGAATTACACGTTAGTTTATTAGCAGCTATGCCAAATGCAGGTTATCTCGAAATGCATAGCTTCCCTATCGATCAATACACTACACGTCCGCTAGTGATTAACAAAGACAATGGGATGGCAGTTGCGCCTGAAGTAACAGGCACTGGGGTTACCTTTGACTGGGATAAATTAGCGCCACACAAACAACAATACTAATAGGAGCGATCGATCATATGAGTATTCCCCTGCACCTAGGTGTTCGAGCACATGATTTCACACAAGTTCCATTGAAGGATTTAATTGAGAAGCTTCAGTTCTATAATTTCGCTCATATTCAGTTTGCACTTAAGAAATCTTTTCCTGACAGCACTCCGAGTCTGACTGCTATAAGCCCTGGAACAGCTAGTTATTACGGAAATGCCTTTAGACAGGCTGGTATTCAGATTGCGGTGCTTGGCTGTTACGTTAATATTGTAGACACCGATCCATACAAACGGGCACAAGCGTTAGCCGAGTTCAATACCCATCTTCGCTTGGCCAGAGATTTCGGTGCCAGTCTAGTAGGTGCGGAAACCGGAAGTATGGGACTTGGGTATACCACAGATAATTTTACAGAAGAAGCTTTTCAACAGGTCGTTACTTCGGTAAAGCTAATGGTCGCAGAGGCCGAACGTTTTGGTGTGACGGTAGGAATCGAAGCAGGACTCCATCATCCGCTGTACACCGCATCCTTAACTCGCCGACTGCTGGATGAGATCCCTTCTAATAATCTTCAGGTCATATTAGATTGCGCTAATCTCATGTCACCTACAAATTACTTGCATCAGGAAGCTATTATTATGGAAGCTTTGAAGCTCTTAGGAAATCGAATTGCCATCATTCATTTAAAAGATTTTATCGTGCAAGATGGAGCCATCAAAATTGTTCCTGTAGGTCAGGGCTGGCTTGAGTTTGAGCCGATTCTCCGTTATATGAAATACGAGCGTCCGCATATTCAGGGCATTTTAGAGAGTACTCCTGAATCGCATCTAAGAGAAAGCATCGCTTTTATACAGCGGATATATGAAGAAGTGTAAATATAAGATCACATACAAAAAAATCCACTGTACACCTCATTACCGTGTGCAGTGGATTTTTATATTCTGTTTAACATCCGTTTGACCTCCATGAAATAATGGGCTGTTATGATCAAGACATCAAGAGTACCTGGGAGGGGTTCTATGCGTCTTGCTTTATTTACAGACACATTTCTTCCGCAAACGAATGGTGTCTCACTTACGCTTCAGCGCTTAACCACTCATTTGAACCGGCGAGGTATCGAGCATCTGCTATTTTCGCCGAAATCTGCTCCTGAAGACAGTTATGCCGATCCCATACGTCCCATTACCAGTATCCCCTTTTTCTTATACCCGGAATGTAGACTCGCACTGCCGAATATGTCCTCCATCCAGTCAGAGCTAAAAGCTTTTCGACCCGATCTGCTTCATTTGGCTACTCCATTCAATATTGGTCTATGCGGCCTTCGCTATGCGCGAAAGCTTGGCCTGCCTCATGTCGCCTCCTATCATACCCATTTTGATCGCTATCTTGAATATTATCGGATGAAAAAAATTGTTCCTCTTTATTGGAAGTACATGAAGTGGTTTCATCGGTCCTGCGATGCTACCTTCGCTCCCTCCAATGAAACACTCGATTCCCTACAAGCTCAAGGTTTTCAACGTTTGAAGCTTTGGTCTAGAGGCATCGACTGCAATCTCTACACTCCGAAAAAACGCAGCCATCAGGTCCGTGATCGTTACGGAATTACCGCACCGATATTACTTCTGTATGTGGGAAGGATTGCTCCTGAAAAAGATATCAACACCCTTGCTCTCGCCATGCAGCAATTGCCCGAGTCTATGCAAGCTCAGGTACATTGGTTAGTTGTTGGAGACGGTCCCTTATTATCAGAGATGCGGGCGCAGGCGCCGCAAAATGTCACGTTTACGGGCTACAAACACGGTGAAGAGCTTGCCCAATTGTATGCCTCAGCTGATCTATTCGTCTTCCCTTCCAGTACGGAAACCTTCGGTAATGTTGTCCTTGAAGCCATGGCCTCTGGACTGCCTGTCCTCGCCGTAAATGAAGGCGGGGTGAAGGATCTGGTTACACCCGGTCGCACCGGAATAATCGCCCCACCTCGTTCCCCGGATGCTTTTATTCGTGAGATTTGTGCATGTATAGAGCAACCCCAAAAGCTGGCTGCTATGGGTTATGAGGGGCGACAGCTGGCGCTCGGCCGCTCGTGGGAGAGCATTTTTGATGGACTCATTCGCGATTATGAAGAGATCCTTGAGAATAGACGCTTCGATCTTATACCGGCTTTACTACCATTAATATAATAATGACGATAGTGAGCACATGTACAGCTGCTTCTAATGGAGCGATCTTGTTCATAGCGGCGTTGTAGCCTACAGGGATTTCGTCGCCTTCACTCGCCATCACGAGCTGGGTCAGCTTTTTCAATCGAGGCTCAACAAATCCAATAATAATGACTTCTATCACGATAAAAAATAATAACGAAAGATTGATCCACAACACCGACAAGCCCATTTTATCAATGATCATTAACAAAATGCCTGTAACGATCAGGGTAATTCCACCCGTTTTAGGGAATCTGTTGATTGTCTTCATCATGCCAAATACAAAACGAAGCTGGCTGCCTGTCTTGGCAGAGCTTGTCAGTATTGGCAGCACAAAAGCTGGTCCAATTCCCACTATGGCCGCTATAACATGTATGACTACCACAATCTTAGAGATAATATCCGTCAATTCCATGATTACAATCCTCCCTATCATTCGTTGTTTAGATTCATATGACGATGATAGTGGAAATAGTCTTGCAGAATCCTTTAAATCTTAGATAATCTCAAAAAGCGCCTAGCCGGATATTACCGACGTAGGCGCTTTTTTAACTATTGCTTAATTATTTTACCGAGACTTTCATAACTGTACTTTCACTAACGCCTTGATCATTCATCAGTTCTACACGGTATTCATAAACACCCGGAGATCGATTCGTGATCGAAGTAGAAGCCGTTTGGGCATTCGGAGTATTTGCTGTTAAAGTCTGTGTATCGATCAGCACTCCATTCTCATACAAGCGATACATTTTGCCGTTCATCCCCCACCATAGATTCATGGTCACTTTATACTCTCCATCACCATCCCAGTTGTCATTAGATAACACTGGCTTACCTGGTGCAGCATCCTTCACGATAACCACATGAGCAGCAGACACCGTTGTGCCAAAAGAATTGGTCAGCTCAGCCGTATAGGTGTAGGTACCGTTTTCTTTTCCAGTAACACTAGTCACTGCGGTCTGTGCGGTTGGGGAGTCGTCACGTAAGGTTTGCGTGTCTATTAAGGTACCGTTCTCATATAGCTTGTAGATCGTACCATTATTACCCCACCACATGTTCATTGTGATTTGGTAATCACCATCCAAGAGTCCTGTATCCTGCCCATTGTTATTGGATAGAACCGGTTGCCCCGGAATTCCTGTAGCCTTCTGAGGCCCGTTTACGACTATAATTACTTGTTCTGTCGTCGAGAGTCCAGCGTTATTCACAGCTGTTGCGATAAACGTATGCGATCCCGCAAGTCCTTTGAGTGGAATCTCATCTCCATAGACAACTTTTTTTCCATCAAAGGTGATATCCAGACTACGAATACCAGACTCAGGATCTTCTGCTACGACCTGTGCCTTCAAGATATCCGATTCACTCATTTGAGTAGAAGGTAAACCCGTTATTGCAGGTGGTGTAGTGTCCTCTGTTTCCACAGGCGAGCCTACATATTGAATTTTTGGTGCAGCTGGTTGTTCCATGCCTTCGCCAAGAAAAAATCCAGGATGCGGAGGTTGATTATAACCCACGTTCTGCCAAGCCACTCCCAGTCGGTAGATCGGATCATGCATCAAAGTGCGAATACGATAATCTGTCATATCCGTTGTTGTATAGATTCGTAATTCAGAACTGTCCGTTGCTCGCCAGATCACTTCTTCACGCCAATCCCCGAACAGATCCGCCTGCACGCTCGGATTCGCCTTGGTGCCATTATTAGAAGAGGCTCCAGTTGCCGTCAACAAATTAGCTGTTGTCTGGTTGGTGTAATCCCACTTATCCACTCGATTAGAATCCAGCAATTCACGTAAAAGATCACCGTCCCACCAAATGCCAAAATTCGTAGAAGAAGGCAGCTTATTCGTGATTAGCTCTCCCTGTGCACTATATACGCCTGTAACAGGAATCTGCACCTCATTGGTAATCGTTGCAGCCCATACCTCTTCACCGGTATAACGCGGGTCAATATCTGCTGACATTCCGCGTCCAGTATCAATTCCCGTGAACACACCCCATAAGGTTTCCCCTGTAGCTGCATCGCGCATTTCAATACCATATTTCGAATCCGTATGCTCATGAACATCAAAGACTTCCAGTCCAGGTCTGGTAGGGTCAAGGTCTCCGAAATGGATTGCATCCCCATGACCAAGCTTTGTATTGTACAGTGGTAATCCATCATCATCGATCGCCATCGCGCCGAAGGTTATTTCGTCCTTGCCGTCACCATCTACATCTCCTACTGAAAGGTTATGGTTTCCTTGCCCTGCGTAATCGCCATACCCTTCTTCATTACTATCAAATCGCCATACCTTCTCTAGCTTACCTCCGCGATAGTTATACGCTGCAAGTACAGTTCTTGTGTAATATCCACGGCTGAAAATCACGCTTGGCTGTTCACCATCTAAGTAAGCTACGGCGGCTAAAAAGCGGTCCACCCTATTACCATAGGCATCGCCCCAAGCACCTACGTCACCACGCGGCGGATCATAACTAACCGTATCCACAGCCCGGCCTGTTGCCCCTTCGAACACTGTTAAATACTCATTGCCGAGGAGCACATAACCCGAGCTATTGCGATAGTCTGCACTAGCATCACCGATCACAGTACCTTGACCATCAACCGTACCATCTGCTGTCTTCAGCATAATCTCAGCACGACCATCACTGTCCAAATCGTAAACCATGAATGGTGAATAATGCGCGCCCGCACGGATATTAGGCCCTAAATTAATCCGCCATAAACGTGTACCATCTAGCTTATAAGCATCCATATAGACTAGTCCTGTGTAACCTGCCTGGGAATTATCTTTGCTGTTCGAAGGCGACCATAACATGATGATTTCGTACACCCCATCACCATCCACATCCCCTACACTTGCATCCCCTGCACTATACGTATAAGGCTGACCATCTTTGGTGTAATCATCTGCTGGTTTTTGCAAGAGGATAGATAGGTATTGCTTCTGCCATACGCTGAATTCTTCCGAAGCCGCTTTTTCGACTCCATTGATTACTGATGTAATTCTGTATTTGGCGTCAGCTGTACCGGAAGTGTCGAGATAGTTCGTGCTATGAGTAATCAACGAATCATTTAGCTTCTCTTCCCCACGATACAGATTGAATCCAATCGATTCTGGATCCAGACCTAACATCCGCCAGCTGATATAAACACCCGCATCTGTCTTAACCGCTACAGGCGCACGATCCAGCGCCTCCATCTTCCGGTATAGTGTTGTCACCGCTGAGGTTTCCAGCGAAGCGGAAAGATCAGAGATACCGCCTGCATTTACCGAGGCAACTTTGTAATAGTAAGGAATTGTACTTAAAATGGTCGTGTCTGTGTATGAAGCTTCAAATGATTTGCCGATTAGAATGAACTCACCATCCGCGGATTTCGCACGATAAATGTTGAACATCCTTGCATCCGAAACCTCATTCCACGTAAAGGTCACATCATTTTTGTTCGTAGATTGTACCGATAGACCACTTGGTACGGCTGCTTTTGCTACAGCTGGATCAATCATAGACACCTTTAAGGCATTAGATGTTACGGATTCCAGTCCCGTGCTGTCCACCGAAGTTACCGTATAGATGTATTCCATACCGATATCCGCAGTGGTATCTGTGTAAAGCGGCTCTGTTGTCTCGCCCAGCAGCTCTGCACTATTCGCAACCGTTGCCTGACGATACACTCGGTATTTCAACGCACCATCCATACCATCCCAAGATAGATTAGCTGTGATAGGCTCATTGTTTAAGTCCAGACTACCCAGTTGCAGATTCGTTGGGGCTAATAATAGAGGTGTGATTTCCAGTCCATTGAGATGAGCCGTTGTGCCACTAAAAACAAGATTCATCTGACCGTCTTTGACAGCGATCTGGTTATACAGCTTCTCAGCAATATTTTCCTTACCTGAAGAGACTGTTCCATAATCTTTGCCTTCAATTGCTACGTTCGTCTTGGTAGAACCAATCCAATCTCCGGTATAGGTCTTAACGGAGTAATAACCATTCGGTAAATCAACTTTAAATTCATACGAACCTCCAAAATAGATCACGAAATCTCTACGAAGGGCATCAGTCGCATTACCGCGATCTCGATCACTCATACCTTCACTTGAGGACAAGCCATAACCACGTTCTGTTGTATAAAGTACATTACGGTTCACTTCCGTATAACCGGCGGCAACGGGTGAGCCAACAGGTCCAAAATCATAACGATATTGAGCGGACTTCGTAGTCAGCTTAACTTCATCTGAAGGCTCAGACTCTCCTAACCCATTTACTGCAGTCACTCGAACGGAGTAGCTGTTACCTTCCGCCATTCCGCTTAATGTTAAAGTTGGAACAGTGGCAGTTCCCGCCAATGCGTAAGCAGTTTCAGCTTCGGACGCTAGCTTACGATAGATTTTATAAATATCAGCACCCTCTACTTTATCCCATTTCAGTACTGCACCTGCATTACTGATACTTCCCGCTACAAGACCTTGTGGCTTGGCAGGCACTGTTTCTGGCTGCTTAATGTCCTGTACAAAGCTGGAGAGCGGAATGTTTAATTGCTCTATTCCTTTGGCCAACAGACGAGCCATTTGAATCGCTCCGTACTCTTGAAAGTGAGTATCGTCTGCTGACCCATTCGGGAAAGCACCATATATCCCTGCATCGAGGTGAAGGAATACAGAGCGTGTAGCTGCAAAACCAATCGAATTGTAATAAGCGACACTTAGCGCGCTAAGATCAACCATTTCCACATGCAGCTCATTGGCTACCTCTTTCATCGCCTGCACATATTCAGGGAAACTCACATTAAATTTTTCCGTGGCAGCATTATAATCTCTGCGGCCCATCGGGGTCACCAGAATCGGAGTCGCTCCTCTTTGTCTGGCACCCTCGACATACGTTTTTAAATAATTTTTGTAATCTGCTGGAGAGGCATACCGATCAGGAACACTGATCGTTGCGTCATTGTGGCCAAATTGGATAAGGAAATAATCACCTGGCTGTATCTTTCGCAGTACTTCATCCAGCCGCCCCTCTACAATAAATGACTTAGAGCTGCGGCCTCCGATAGCGTGATTCTTAAACGTTACTTCCTCACTAAAGAAATCAGGAATCATTTGTCCCCAGCCAGCCTGTGGTATCCAGTAAGGATCGTAAGTCTGCACAGTGGAATCACCCGCAATATAAACTGTAGGCAATTCATTAGCAGGACGATCTGGCTGCTTAGTAATCACCAGTGCATTGATATTAGGCTTCATGCCAGAGAACACCAAGTTCATTTGTCCATCCACCAGAGCAATGTCAAAGCTCATTTCCAAATACTGACCAGCTGTTTTACTTGTCTGCTGAACTTTTTGAATGGATTCTACTTTGATGCCAATGTCCGTGTCTCCGGCGCTATCTCCAGCGATAAGTGACACAGTATAGTCACCATTCGGTAAATCTACATTAAAGGTAGTATCCTTAGGGACTACCAAATCCGATCGCAAAGGATCAGTGGTTTCCCGGTCTACACCAGTTACCTTTGATATATCCGTAAATCCATATTTAACCGCAGAGGAATAAGATACCCCCGCATCGACCTTAAGATAACCTTCCGCCGCAGCACCTGGGCCAAAATCAAAGGAATATACATTTCCTTCTGGCAATGTTACAGGTGGCGTGTATACCATACTTTCAACTTTGTTAGATAACTGGGATTCTCCTTGGGCATTAGCAGCTTTTACCCCATAATATTGGCGTTTAGAGGTATCCACTGCTACATCCGTAAATGTCGCCGTCTCCGACTGGCCAATCTCCTGGAAGGATCCATCTGCTGAATCAGACCTTAAGATTGTATAACGGGTAGCTCCCGCCACGTTGTTCCAACTTAGCTGAACAGAACTCGCACCCACGCTGACAATCGAAAGGCCCGTTGGTACTGCCGGAACCTCTGCCCCCGGAATTTCATCTACCGTCACAGGTGCACTCAAAGCAGACTCCTCACCGCTGCCTTTAACAGCAGACACATTATAAATGTAGCCACTGCCTTCATTTACGTCTGAATCCACGTAGTTGTTCGCAGCAACTTGATCTATCGATTGAATGGTCCCGCTAGGAAGCTCTGTCCGATATATATTGTAATAGACTGCTTCTGTCACGCTGCTCCACCCGAGGGAGACCGCAGTGGGCGAGAGATTCGTAACCGCTAAGCCCTCGGGAGCCTGCAGTGGACCCGGCACGATTTGCTGAATCATAAGTCCATTTAAATACCCGCCAACCCCTGTACCCGTGATGCCAACGGTTAGTTGACCGTCTTGGACAGTCGTGCGGTAAGTGGCTTGATTTACAGCCTGCTTGCTGCTTATTGAACCAGCCGTAACACCTTCTAAGGTAATCGTAGTTTTAGTTGTACTTGTGCCTGCCAATAAATCTCCTGAGAATACAGTCACATCGTAATCCCCATTAGGAAGATCCACTAGAAAGGCGTAGGACAATCCCAGTACAAAATCATTAGTCAGTTCATCTCCGCCCGAGCGATTTCTTGAGGCAACCGCCTGATCTAAGCCATATCCTAGCTCCTTCGTATACAACTTTGATTCATGCACAGCTGTATAACCACTCATTACAGGACTTGTTGCCGTTCCAAAATCATATCGCAAAGTTATTGGACCTGAATCCGCACTGGCTGGTTGCACTCCAAATGTTGTAGAGGGAAATAGAGATGAACAAATGAAGACCCACGACAATAACACAATAAGTATTTTATTCCCCATTTTATTTCTCTTCATCTTCCGTGCTTCACCCGCTTTCTTATGATTGAAAGAACTTAGTACGCATCTGGCCCTTTTGTAGTAAACGCTTACAATAAGCTTCATTGTCATTCGTTCTTCAAATATAAGTTCACTTCGTGCGCGTATCCCCTCCTCCTTGCTCAGACACTTTTCTGGATAATTATTTCCAGATGCACTCATATCCAACACGATACTACCACCTAAGTTTCACTATGAACATTTAAAAAACAGAGTTTATCATACACTAAACCGTTCAATTCACTCGCCTCTAGTTATAAAATCCTACGATTTTGTGACAAGCTGGGATATAAAACCCAGAATACGCCTATACATTTTTAATTTCATTTGAGTAAAATCATTTCAAAAAACAGCAAAAAGACCTCCTTGGTTTCCCAAGAAGGTCTTTGAGTTATGGTTAGATCTTACCGTTTAAGCTCCCACCTGGAGCAAATAATCGTTCGATATGCTTTTGAACCACTGGATCCGGAATTAATGGCGGCGCTTGATGAGGTTTTACACGCGCATCAATAATCACGTTATCACATGACCAATGCTTATACTCCGTTGAACTGTTCACGCCATATATATCATGAGAAGGATTGCTGCGTGTGAACGTTGCCCATAGGAAATTCTCAATTCTATCACTTAAGAACTCGCTATCATCACACACAATAATCATCGGACAAGATAGGAGTGCTCCCTGTTCTTGAATCGCTTCGCTAAGCTTGTTCATTTCCTGCGCTGCTTCAGCGTAAGTAGTGAATTTAGAGCCTTGAAGCGCCACGAGACCCGGCATCACCATCTTTGCATGTCCAAATCCCTGTAGTTCTTCAAGTATGTCAGGAACCTCTGTACATAGTTCTCTTTTCTTCTCCCCAACCGCAGCGAAAATCACCTTACTTCCGCTGTTAAGTCCTGTACCGGAATAATCAAGAGTATCAATCGTTGTATTCGTATAGAAATGAATATCTCTGCGAAGATTAATTCGCTCTAAAATATACGTCAAGAAATCCTCAACATCATGTGTGCTGATAGGTTGTTTCTCTTCGGCTGTAATAAACAAGAATTTAGCTAAACTAAGCTGACCTGTGCCTAATATCCGATTCGCGATCGTAAGAATCTCCGCTGGCTGCTTCACTTGTTGATAAGGTGTATAACGTTCACTGCCAATCGCAAACAAAAGGGGATGAACACCAGCAGCATCTACTGCATGAACTTCTTTGACACCCGGGATTTCTTGTCGGATAGCTCCACCCGTTAACTCGTGAATTAACTCACCAAAAGCGGTATCCTCTTGTGGGGGTCTGCCGACAACCGTAAATGGAAAGATTGCATTCTTTTTAGCGTACACTTTATGTACTTTCATAACTGGAAAAGGATGCACTAAGCTGTAATAGCCTAAATGATCGCCAAAAGGTCCTTCCGGCTTCGTCTCACCAGGATGAATTTCCCCTGTGATCACAAAGTCCGCATCATTGCTGATACAATATCCATCTACATAGCTGTAGCTAAAATGACGTCCCGAAAGTAAACCGGCAACGATCATCTCACTCATACCCTCTGGCAATGGCATTACAGCCGATAACGTATGCGCTGGAGGTCCGCCGATAAAACAGCTCACTTTAAGCGGCTCTCCTTTTCGATTAGCTCTTTCTTGATGCACGCCGATACCGCGATGAATTTGATAATGAATGCCAACCTCTTTATTGAGCTCATAATCATTACCATTCAACTGCACACGGTACATCCCCAGATTGGAGTTCATAATGCCTGGCTTGTCTGGATCTTCAGAATACACTTGCGGCAATGTGACAAAAGCGCCACCATCCTCCGGCCAATGTGTGATCAGCGGAAGATCAGAAATACTGATTTCCTGAAAACCACTTGGTAGACCACCCGGCTTTTTAATAGGCAATGCTTTTCTTGCGGATAGTCCTGTCCCTACATATTTAAAAGGATTTTTGAGTGCTTTTACCGGATCGTTACGAAGTGCAATTACGTTATGTGTGGAGTTCCAAGTACGCCGAAAAATAAACTTACTGCGCTCTAGCGTTCCAAAAAGGTTAGATACGGCACGAAATTTCGAGCCTTTTACATTTTCAAATAATAATGCAGGGCCACCAGCTTCATAAACCTTCAAGTGAATCGCGGCCATCTCCAGATAAGGGTCCACTTCTTCACGAATACGAACCAAATGTCCATGTTTCTCTAAATCATTAACACACTCTTCTAAATTGCTATATTTCATTTGATTACTCCGATCTCTAGAAGGTTATTACAAGATTTCTTGGATGCTTTAATTATACCCTGTAACTTATTAAAATAAAGCGATACCCTATGTAATAGAACATCCCGCCGTTATCTTGTATTCTCAGGTTTGGGTTCATCTCGCAAAATATTTCTAGCAGGAATCCCTACTGCTGAAGCATTATCCGGCACATCCTTAACCACAACAGACATAGCTCCGATATTAACATCGTTCCCCAGCGTAACCGGGCCTAGTATCTTAGAACCTACTCCGATAAATGCTCTATCACCAATCACGGGTTCCCCTAAGTTATTTCTCCCCCCAATGGTCACTTGGTGAAAAATAGTAGCGTTGTTGCCAATCACCGCTTTAGGACTAATGATAATGCCATTTAACCCATGCGGTAAATGAAGTGCATCACCAATTTGTGCCTCTGCATGAAGCTCTCCACTGGCAACAATTCGAACAAAAAGCACATCCATTATTCGATATAGGAGCCACAAAGGTTTGCGGATCAGGCCACTTTTCACCCGATAATACACCCAATTTCCAAAACGATAAGTAAACAAAGCCATAATCGTTTGTGGATTTTTTAGATTTGCCTTCCAGTCCGTTTTGAATAATTTCATCATTGTATCATCCTCCTATTGGGGCAAGATATGAACTATATTCTCGTGAAATGAAAGCCTTAGTGTAGTGAAAAATATTCTGGGAGGATCGCAGGATGGAGAGTCATTCGGGTGATTGTGCTTTCATCAGTGTATGTTAGATTCAGAGATTCATCAAGAAGTGGACAGTTCTCCCTATATAAACATCAACCGATTACAAGCCTTCCTAAACAACAACACGCGCCGAAGTATTATCGGCGCGCGCTGAATGCTATCTTTTCTATTAAATAAGATCCAGAACAATCACGTTCACAGAATGGGCAGGTAGATTTACAATTGCAATGTCTTTATCAAACCTGATTTCCGTTTCAACTGGAGTAACCTTCTCATCATTTTTTCTATTCACATTAGGTGTGTGAACTAGCGAAGCATCGCCCGTTAAAGTAATCCATTTACCGGTAGTAGCTACGTTTAAGCCTTTTAGATCAAGCTTCGTTGCTTTCTCTATACGATCCGCGTTCACAAGCTTCACATAGAGATGCTTATCATCTTTAGTAACGGAATTGTATACTTCTCTGTTATACGCTTCGAGCTTATAATCAAGCACTTTGCTTGTTGTCTTGCCATCTGTGTATGAGCAAATCAAATGCTTGCCATCTGCTCCACCATAATTAACAGTGATGGTATATTCCGTATGATCCGCTAGTTCTTCATAACAACTAGCTCTAAGGTTACCCGCTGCTGTACTAGAGGAATAATCGCCGAGTGTATAAGCCTCAATCCCTTGCTTGTACACCTTGACTCCTGTGGCATCGCCATTATAGCCAATCGCATATTCGATAGCATCTTTATTTTCCGGTGAAATGTCTGTCAGACCTGCACCTACATAGAAGCCATCTTCGCCGGAAGCTTTTTCAAGAACGACCTCTACTTTATAATTAGTCCACGCGTCATTGAGAATATACAATCCATTCAGCCCGCTGTTCTGTGCCTTCAAGACTAGACCTTTGGAAGGATCAATCGTATATCCGGCAGAACCAGGAATGACTTTCCAAGCTTCATGCAGCGGCTGTGTAAAATCTTGCTCTAGCATAACGCTGTCATCCGTATTCGAAGTAACCTTCACCCGCTTCACAACTACAGATGATTTCCCGGCAGCCACTTCAATTCCTCCGTGAGGAATGAGGTCTACCTTTTCCCCGTTGCGATATGTCGAGAACGATGTGCCAACCACTTTGGTGCCGAGATATTTAGCATACAGCTGTTGAACATAGTAGTTCGGCGTGTACCATACAGTTTCATCATCGAACCAAATGCAATCTGGTGTCCATCTGTAGGTGCCATCTGTTAATACCTTATTGAACAAAGGTGCCGTTGCAGCTAGTCTAATCACATCAGAGTTATTCTCAAAGCTGGACATAATCGCCGCTTCAGCAATCGCTCCTGCCAATGTATTTTTATCTGTCGAAGCATATTCACCCACAAAAACCTTCGAAGTTTCAGCCTCGTCCAAGCTGCCGTCTTCTTTATAAGCTCTGTAATAGTAATTGTAGCGATCCGCATTCTCTAACAAATACTCGTTGGAACGGTAGTAATGCTCGTCCGCAATCGTATCCATGTAGTTTTTTTGTTTCTCATACCAGGTAACCGTCTCTTCAATACTCGATGTTCCATCCGTGAAGCTGATCTGTTCCGAGCCCTGTAGATTTCCGCTTAGGAATTTCCAGCCTTGCTGATAAGCATCGTCATCTGCTTGTGCGCCAACCGTAGAAAGAATGGTCAGTTCATGATCAGGGTAGTTTTTCACCATATATTCGTCAATCGTTGTTTTAAAATACTCGAAGTTGGCAAAAAACTCTGTTCCCCAGTTTTCATTCCCCACGCCCAAGTAACGCAGGTCAAACGCTGCTTCATGGCCCATCTTTTTACGCAAAGCGGCCCACTCGTTATTGTCAAAATCCATGCTAATCGCGAAATCAATCAGATCCGTAAAGTTCTTCACATAATAATCTCTTAACGCACCGCCAGCTGGATTCGCATAATCCGAACGAGCTTGACACAGTACGCCGCAGGCCATAACCGGAAGTGGTGTTGCATTCAAATCTTCGGCTAATTGAAAATACTCCATATATCCAAGACCCATGGTCATCATATAGCCCCATACATTATAGTTCTCTTTGCGAAGCTCAATATCGTTGACAGACTCTTTCCAATCGTACACATTCTCCCAAATGTGAGAGCCTTCAGAAATACAGCCCCCCGGGAAACGTAAGAATGTAGGATGAAGATCAACAAGTGCATTCACTAAGTCTTTTCGCAATCTATAGTTGGAATTTCCTTTATAGTTAGCATGAGCTGTTGCAGAGCGTTCTTCTTCCCCAGCGCCCCAAACATCTTCCGGCATTAAGGAAACCATATCAATGGAAATCTCACCGTTAAAGGTTAAAGCAAGCTGACCAAGTACAGTTTCAGATCCTGTTAATACAAGCTTAGACTCTACACCATACTTCTTCCAGTTACCGTCACCGTTCACCTCAACTACCGTTGCATCACTAATGGCTTTACCATCTTTGTCGAGCAATTGCAGGGTGATTGTTCCCGCTGCCTCTGCCTTCGCCCAAATCGTGAAGTTATACTTAGCATCCTTCTTAATAAACATTGAGCAGTGCTGATTGGAATCCGCAAAGCCTCTATTATTGATCGTCGCGCCATCTGCCACTGTCACATAATGCGCATTCATATCTTTATCTTCGATTCCGAAGAAATCATTTAATCCGCCTGTATGATGAACCGTCATTTTGTCCGTGTCACCGGACCATGCATGAAGAGGTGTATAATTTCTTCCTGTTGAAGTCCCGTGCACACCACATACATGCGAATAGCTGTCAAAAGCAAACGACTCAAAGGAACGATTCTGCACTAGCTCTGCATAAATTCCACCATCTGCCGCATTATTAATATCTTCATAGAATAGGCCATATAGAACTTCGCTAACATCCAAAATCTCATGGTTTCCATCGATCGTTAAGGTGTAGGGTGGCAAACCTTCTGGGAGCACAGACACGGTGAAGCTCTTCTCTACTGTACTGTCACCTTTTTTCAAAACTGCTGTAAGCGTTACACCTTTAGCAGAATGGACGGTTTTATTTACAACTCCCGCATTAGAAATAATTGCTGAGTCACTGGATACCCAGGACACGTCAACTTTTCCACCCATGAGCGAAGCTGGTAATTCGATATCTTTGGTGATGATTGAACTAGTGAAGGTTAAATATTTATCTTTTGCGAGCTTAACGATCTCTTCATCTGTCAAAGACTCACACATAATCTCAATCACTTCGTCCTGCGTTAATCCCGCTTTATATACACGGAAGTCCGAAAGAGAGCCGCCAAAATCTACATCTGCAGCGTACTGGGACTTGCCGATCGTATTGTTACTATAATTCACTTGATCCTCAAATGTAGCAAACCACGTGCGTAGTTTAGCATATGTACCGCTAGAAGTCTGACTTATCATTCCATCCGCAACGATCTCACCATTGACATACATCACAGGTCCTGCACTGCTTAGTGTTCCACCTTTTGTTCCTGTGACCGCAAAGGCAACGTGCACCCATTCACCAGCAGCAAAGGATTTACCGGGATCTGCGACTAAATCTTCCCCCGCAAAACAAGTCCCCCGGAAATTACGCGTTAAAAAAATATAGGGTCCTGTCTCGCCTTTGCCGAAATCGAACAGTCTTTCCCATAAACTCCCGCCAGTACTTACATGCATCCAAGTCGAGACAGTAAGGCCAGCTTGGTCGCTGACTTCTTTAAGAAGATCATCTGGCAAAGAAATATAGGATGTGCCATGTTCTCCACCCGCTAGTGAAACAGCACTTCTACCCGCTACAGTCTGTATGGATGGCAGCTTAGTCCCTGAAGCGATTCCATCGTTCCCATTCCCTGAGTAATCTTGACCCACATGATCGGGGTTATCAAACTTATAATGCGCTATCAAATTACCATTAATAGATTTATTACTGTTGTCATTGTTCATAGAAGATCACCTGTCATCTTTTGTATTAGAAATCATAAAAGCCTAACCAATCTACTGATTACTACGACAAAACCGCCCCATCCGTGAATCATTTAACCTTTATACGAAACATAATAACACACTTTATAATCAATTAATATATTAACTAATTAATATTTGTGTGAAATAAAAGAAAACTTTTTTTATAATCAAAGATTACCAAATCGTACTTTTTATTCATGATAAAATGAATTTGAATGCACGAAGGAGAGATGAAATATGAATAACCATGTAGGTTATGAAACAACAAAACGCGATTTATTTACAATTCAATGTAAAGATATCCTGTTACGAGAGTTTAGAGTGGAGGATTTAGACGAGTTTCACGCACTTACCACGCAGCCTGAAATCATAGAATTTCTGCCCGACTGGAATGTCCCTAAAGAACAACGGCTAGATTGGTTAATAAACTATGAAATGAAAGAAAACCAACAGTTTCTACAAGCGGTCTCAGCGGATGGAAATATCGGGGAGCTTCGTCTTCGTTTAGGCATTATTTTAAAAGAGACGAATGAGTTTATCGGTTGGTGCTGTACAGGAATGAAGGATGAATTACCCGCTCCGAACAGAGAAATCATGTATGCCATATCCAAGGATCATCGCGGCAAAGGGTATACCACACAAGCTGCCGAGGGGTTAATTAAGTATTTGTTTGAGCACACTTCTACCGATGTATTAAACGCTATTGCTCTGGTACACAATACGCCCTCAAATAGAGTCATACAAAAATGTGACTTCGACTTAATGAATGAAATTACGATTGAAAATGAAAGCTATAATTATTACCAGCTTTCTAAGCGGTAATGGCAATAGAAGGCTTAATGAATGCTGGCACACTTTTGATAGATTACAGCACAAGCAAAAACCTCTGCATGGGAAATGGAGATACGATCCATTTACCTAAACAGAGGTTTTTTTGAGCTGATTCATGATTGCTGCTTCATACGAAGCATTTGCGCTAGAAGCTGTTCCACATCTTTTTCCGGGAATGCCGTCATTAGCGTGTCTTTAAAGGTTTCTTGTGCACGGATGAGCTTGGCCTCACCAATGGAGGTTAGGGAGGTATAAATACTTCTGCGATCACTGTCGCATGCTTTTCTCTCTAAGGCTCCGCAGCCCTTGGCTTCAAACCGGCTAACTAAACGTGAAACGGCACTTTGGCTTAAACCAACCATGGATTCAAGTTTCTGCAATTTCAGTTTTTTCTCTGGGGCTTCCGACAAGAATAATAACAAGTAGAACTCTTTTAAAGATAATCCATGATTCGCTTGCAAATTAACTTCTAATTCATTCGTCACATTCATTTGTATATGCGTTAACGTCAACCAATTCGCGATAAGGTCATTGTTAAGAATTTTGTCCATCTATCTCTTCATCTCCTGAGCGTATGACTATTCATGAATTTTTTCTTCTATATAATAGTACTACACTCCCCATCCATTGTGCCAAGCTTAATCCAAAAAAGAGAAAAGACCGTTTCTCCAAGAAGTCGGTCTTTTCAAATAATTCCATTTAATTCGTTAGTCCTTAGCCTTTAATTCTAGGAAATCCAAAGGCATACTGCCGAGGAATACTAGGGTCTTGCTGAAGCTCAACCCCAGCCTCCAGCGTCCAATATGGATTTCTCAGCATCCCCCGACCAACCGCAACAAGATCTGCTTCCTCATTCCCAATGACTGCATTAGCAAGAGCAGGTTCATCCAATCTGCCTACAGCAATCACCGGTACATTCAAACCATATTTGATCTCTCTTGCCAAAGGAACTTGATACGCCGCATGTGTTCCTGGCTTGCCAGCAGCCGCGATAGGACCTTCACCACCTGCACTGATATGGAAAATATCTGCGCCAGCTTCTTTATAAGCTTTACTAAATGCCAAGCTTTCTTTAATGCCGTATCCGCCCTCTACATATTCTTGAGCTGAGATACGCATGATCAATGGCATTCCTTCAGGCATTTCACTTTTCGCTGCACGAATGATTTCAGTACCAAACAAGGTCAAATCTTGGCCATATTCATCTGTTCTTTGATTCGTTAGTGGTGAATGGAACTGATGAATAAGGTAACCGTGCGCACCATGAAGCTCGATAACATCAAACCCCGCTTGAATCGCACGCTTCACGCCCAACCGAAATTTTTCAACCATACCCTTCACTTCTTCAGTCGTTAGGGCACGTGGTGTTTTGGAGTCAGCATCAAATGGAACGGCAGAAGAGGATACAGGAACTGCTGCATCTTCAGCCTTACGCCCAGCATGAGCAATTTGAATACCTACTTTTGCCCCATAAGCATGACAAGCATCAACAATTCTAGCCAATCCAGGTATTTGCTCATCGGACCAAATGCCAAGGTCAAAATCAGTAATTCGGCCATCAGGCTCTACATCGGTCATTTCAATAATAATTAATCCTGTTCCTCCAATGGCGCGGCTTACGTAATGATTATAATGCCAATCGGTAGCAATTCCGTCCTTGTTAGTCACTGAATACTGACACATTGGAGGCATAACCACGCGGTTCTTCAATTTCAAATCCTTCATTTCATAAGGGGTAAACAAGTTCTTCATGATATCTCTCCTCTTTATAAAAAACTAAATTTATTATGAACATTAAAAACATGTTTTAGCAGAAATTAATTAATGCATGCTCATGCATGTATATTATTATAGAATAACTAAGGTGTCAACCATGAATGTCTCCTGCGGTTTAATAACTCCATGTATTGTTGAAATCTTAGCCCCAAGGTAATATATGGGTATCTATTTTCTTAGAAAGGATGAACTCACAAGTGGACAAAAAGCTTTTACAATCACATAGTATCTTTCCTACCCTGAATATTGAGCGCACCGCTGCTTATTACAATCAGTACTTAGGCTTTCAAGTTGTGCCCTATTTAGATACGGAAGAACCGCATGTTTGCCTCTATCGTGATGATACAGAAATTATCCTTACTCAATCCCAAGGACAAAGGGTTATTCCTAATCGAGAATTGTATGGCTATGGTTACGATGCCTATTTTATTACGAAACAGCAAGAGCAGCTGGAGAAAGAATTCGAAGCGGCTGGTGTTAACATTGTCCGAGCATTAGCCAACACCGACTATAATAACAAGGAATTTGTTATTGAAGATGTTGATGGGCGCTGGATTGCTTTTGGGATTAAAGGATAAAAAAAATGGCCCTCGGCCGTTTTTCTTATTTTTAAAAGAGTCCAAATATCTTCTTACAGCTATTTTTACGGGAAGGATTCAGAACATCGGTGACCCCAATCTTATTTAACTTATTAAGAAGTTCTTCCTCGCCATGCTTAACTTTATAATCTAACTCTTCTCCATAAAGCGGAATTAAAGTATAGAAGTGCACAACTTTCTCACTGTTCATTTCCAAATTAAAAAATCCAGCTGTATCTTCAACATCTGGCACCCACACAAACATCCCTTGAAATCCTGTATCCTCACTATAAGGCTTTACTGGATTACCGTTTACTAGCGTATGCCCCATATAGAGCCAAGTATTATATTCATGTGGAAACCTAGCCGTTGTTTTTAGCGCACGTACAGGCCAATAATTTCTTTCGTCCTTAAAAGCCTCATCAGACAGCTTCCATGTAGGAGGAAGGCAAATCATTAATTCAGTAAATTGATATTCTTCTGCACCATCTGGAACCTGCATCGCAAATTCACTCATTCCTGATGTAATTAAAGTATAGTAATTCCGCTCAGGCGTCGGGTTAACAATTAGAATATCAATGGACAGAACATCTGAAATAACCTCTTTAAAAACATTATCAATAACCCCTATGTATTGTTCAATATGATTACATATTATCTGATGAGACTGAGCTGAATGCATTTATAATCCCCTCCCTTATATATGTTTATCGGTATAAACGAAGTGGATTTATTACTAGATTACAGAATTTCATCTCCACTGCCATTGATCACACAGAAATCACTATGATTATAACTAACGAATGTAGAATAAGCATTACCCTGATTCAATAGATGCTCCTGAAAAAAATTAGCGACAAGCTCATTTATCTGATTATGAATCCCACAAGTTCTATGATATAAAGCTTCGTCCTCCTCAAAAAGAGGCATATCACTAAAGGTCATATGCGTTGCCTTTCGTATTTTCAGAAAAGACTTATATCCATTCCAATTCCGAAAAAGCTTCTCTTGTCCTTTGATGAAATCATTTGCTATTTTTTCCTGTAAAATATTACTTAAGGCTTCTAATGTAGAAGCTTTTTGCCTTAATACAAGTAGGGGGACCGTATTCTTCACTTCATTCTCAATATATAAATGCATACTTGCATCTAATAAAACTGCGGCTTTAATTCTATCATCTTCCATAGTTAAATCTAATGCAGTAGCACCGCCGATTGAATGTCCAATAATGCCAACCTTGTCCATATCAAAACTTTCCATTCTTGAATTCAGATTGGATAGGTGATCTAATACATACTTTATATCCTTTTTTCGAATAGAAATTAAGTGATGTAATTCGGTATAATCTGTAGCCTGTATTGTCCTCATGACCTCTGACTGATTCATAAATTCTCCACTTGAACTAACTGTAAACATGGCTTCATAAGCAGCACTGACGGTTACCACTATGAATTCTAGCTTTACCAGCGCTTGTATATTGTAAATATACATATCTCTATCTAAGCCTAGTGCAGGAGAGTAGATAATGACAGGATAGGATCGTTTGGATTTTTGTTGCAATGCTCCCTCGCTGATTGAGGTAGATAATCCATCTATGATATCCATATTCATTCCAATATCTTGTAGAATTTCTCTTGCTTGTTGTTCACAGGGCCGGAAAAGATCCATATATTTCATTTTAGATTCGTTGTTATCGAGCAAACCATCCGTATCCGGATAATAAATACTTATCACGATTTTTCTGGGCTCTGACTCTTCTTGGAACGTACCCTTGCGCGTGTAATCCGTTAATACTTCAACTTTTCGAAAAACTCCCATGGTTCCACTCCATTCTTCCTCGTTCACTATATTTTAATTTATTTTCCTATTTATTGAAATGAATTCTCCATAATGTCCATACTAATGTCGATTGCTATGAATGGAATCAAGTTGAATGAACGGTTATAATACCTAAGTGCAGGTGAATCTTTAAAAAACTCAGGGATGTGGAAACTTTAATGGTGAATAATTCAGCATATACACTTTATTTACGTGAGGATTGGAAGAAGCTAAGCGATTTCACCGCTATCCAATTATCAGAAGAAGAGCTTAGTGATATCCAAAGTATTAACGATAAAATTTCGATTGAGGATGTAAATGAGGTCTATCTTCCTCTATCCCAATTGATACATTTGCAGCTTCAAGCCTCTCATACATTTAAAGATTCTATAAATCACTTTCTTAATAACGATCTTAAAAAAGGTCCATTTATCATAGGCATCGCCGGAAGTGTCGCTGTTGGCAAGAGTACAACCGCTAGACTTCTTCAGAAGCTCCTCTCTCAATTACCTTCTCATCCAAAAGTAGATTTAGTTACAACTGACGGGTTTCTACTTCCCAATGCTGAGCTGGAAAAGCGTGGAATCATGAAGAAAAAGGGATTTCCTGAAAGCTACGACACACGTAGTTTAATTTCATTTTTAACTAAAGTGAAGTCTGGTGTTTCGGGTGTTCAAAGTCCTGTATACTCGCATCTAACTTATGATATCGTGCCAAATGAATGTATTACGATCGAGAACCCGGACATCCTAATTGTTGAAGGATTAAATGTTCTTCAGACTAGTTTGACAATTAATCAAAGTATGCCAAACTATTTTGTATCTGATTTCTTTGATTTTTCAATTTATGTGGATGCTGATGTGAATAATATTGAGAAATGGTATATTGACCGGTTTATTAAGCTTAGAGATACCGCCTTCCAAGATGAGCAATCTTATTTTAAAAAATATGCACAGTTATCACTAGAAGAATCTATCGAGATCTCGAAAAGAATATGGAAAGAAATCAATTTTGAAAATTTGATACACAATATTTTACCTACCAGAAATCGTGCAGATCTTATTCTATTTAAAAATAACAATCATCACATAGACTGTATTAAGCTGCGAAAATAAATAAGTGCTTTCATAAACCAAGCCTCTGATTTGCAGAGCTTGGTTTTTTTATGTACAAAAAAAATTGGGTGAATATCGTAGGTGTAATGCCTTTATCCTCTCGCCAGGGCAAACGTATACTGTGGTACATTCGTACACTAATGTAGAGAGAGGATAAATCAAATGATCGAAATTGCCTTGGCCTTTCAAGATAAGGATGGAAAATATGTAGAGCATGCCGGTGTCGTTTTAGCGTCAGTTTTTCATCATACAAGTTCCCCAATCCATGTTCATATTTTACATGATGCCTCTTTAACCGAAGTTAACAAGCGAAAGCTCACCAGATTAACCACTAAACATCAGCATACGATTAGCTTTTATTCGATTACTTTACCCGAAGATATGCTCCAGGTTCTTGCCAATATTAATTCTATCGATATGTGGACACATGCAAGTATGTACCGATTGCTGCTTCCCGCGTTAATTCCTTCTGACAAAATTATTTATCTGGATTGTGATGTATTGGTAAACATAGACATCGCGGAGCTGTGGCAGGTCGAGCTGAATGAAAAATATTTAGGGGCGATTTGGGATCAGGGCATTATGGATGTTGCATCTATTGTGAGCGCCAAAGGGCTGAATCCCGAGATTTATTTTAATTCTGGAGTGATCGTATTTGCTTTGAATAATATCCGCCAGAATACGAACTGGTACCAAGAGATGCTGAACTTCTTGCGCACTTTCCCTGATGTCACCATGCCTGACCAGGATGTTCTAAATGCAGTTTTTGGAGCGAATTACCTCCCTCTCGATATCCGTTTTAATTCATTTAACATGGCCATCCCAGATCATGACTACAATAATAAAATTGTCCATTTTGCCGGGGATGAGAAATGCTGGAATAAAGATTCCTCAGGATTTGCGCTATATCGTAAGTTCCTAAATCTAACTCCTTGGAGAGCTTTTAAAGCCAAATTAAAACGAAGAAGACGGAAGGTCAGCTATGTTAAGCGGCGGTTCATGCGAAAAAGTAATAGACGAATCATTTATAAACGTAGAATTAAAATTATTCGCACAAGAATCTCACCCCTTTCGCTGTTTCAATTGAAATTAATTAGAACGATTAGGAGAAGAAAAGGGACAGTAATCAACACAAGAATTCAATATCAACGACGTATTAAACGTAAAAATACAGCCCCTATTAGATAGGGGCTGCAGGATCTCGAGAAACCCAAGGCCATCCAGTGAATTGGGTTTCTCGTCATTCTGAAAAACGGCATCTCTGCCGTTTTTCTTAAACATGATCGTATAATAGATCCTTTTAGTTCACTTTAGTAAAAAACCATTTCTGAGCATCGCTTCCGTTATCCGTCCACTGCTGAACCGCTGCGCCATCTGCGGTTGAGGCTCCGTTTACATCCATAGCTAATCCACTCACTTTAGAAATTAATTTGTAGTAGCCACCCCCTACATCTACAATGCTCCACCGCTGAGCGTTGGTACCATTGTCATCCCATTGCTGCAACTGTACGCCGCTGACGGTTGATGAGTTCGGTACATCCAACACTTTTCCACTATGCACTGCTGTCAGCTTATAGTAGCCGTCTCCTGTACTTTCCACCTTAAATTTCTGATTATTGGCTGTGTAATTGGTCCATTGCTGCATCTTTGCCCCACTTGCTGTGGACACATCCACTACGTCCAGAACCTTGCCACTAGCCTTGTCGGCTAAAGTATAAATCCCCCCACTAACGATGTTTGAGGTAGGCGCGGATTGATATACACGTACATAATCAACCAGCATTTGCGCCGGGAAAGCAGTTGAAGTGTTTGGACTTCCAGGCCAATTCCCACCAACAGCAAGGTTTAGCAGGATAAAGAAGGGTTTTTGGAACTCCTCCGTATTACCCGTTCCATTCTCGATATAAAAAGCATTAAATTGGTTGCCATCTACAAACCACTTGATATAATTCGCATCCCATTCAACGCTGTACACATGGTATTGAGAGAAATCCAGATTTCCGGATACCTGCCCATACTCGGCATGCCCATTGGCATCCCAGTGTACCGTCCCATTAACAAAAGCATTATTGTTCACACGTTCCATAATGTCTGTTTCACCGGATTTAGGCCAACCTACTGTATCAATATTTGATCCAAGCATCCAAAATGCCGGCCAGAGTCCTTGACCCGAAGGCACCTTAACTCTAGCTTCGATTTTCCCATAGGTAAAACTTTTGAGTCCTTGTGTTTTGATCCGTGCAGAGGTGTAATTCATTCCACCGTAGGATTCTTTTTGCGCTGTAATAACCAGATTTCCACCCGTAACTTGCAGGTTCTGCGAACGACTAGTATAGTACTGAAGTTCATTGTTACCCCAGCCACCGCTCCCTGTGCCGATTTCGGCGGACCAGTTACCAGTATTCAGAGAATTCCCGTCAAATTCATCACTCCATACCAGATTCCAGTTCGAGGCTGCACTTGAATTACCTGTAGGCACTAGAGCAATCATGAGTGTAAACAGCAGAAATAGACTTAGCATTTTTCCTTTTCTCAACATCATCGTCTCCTCCTAATAAATGAAAAAATTATAGGACACAGGAATGCTTAAGACGATATCTGCCCAGGGTCAGCCCAATGGAATCACCTCTTTGATCTTATTGATTTCATTGCACGGCGCGCTCGTACATCTGAAACCGGTTTCGTTTTTGGATAAAACAAAACACTATCCCCAAAACCAGCTATTACAGCCAGAGTCAGGTTAACGCATCACTTCATTTGCAGTGTACGTCTTCTCTATCCGTAATATGCCAAGATTTCAACCTTACTTATGTACTTTAATCCCATAGCCACTTCCTAGTTTACCTCCTGCAATTAAAAAGGCTTTTGCACGCCGTTGCAGTTGGGTGTTCTCTTCGTACTCTTGAGGGGTCATACTTAGTTTACTAAATATTCTTTCTTCTGCTTCCTTGGAACTTTTATCGACTTCATAAATGTAGAACCGACTTTGAAACTGAATAATGTTCGATTCTGGATTCAAAATCTCACTTAATTCCGGATCAAGCAGCCATGAATGACAAATAAACACTGGAGTTATACCTCTAAAAAAAAATCTGGCTAACTGAAAGGATTCCTCGACACTTTGAACGGATAAAGGCTCTCCCGCTGGAATGTGCACATTAAGCACGATTTGATTGGTAAAGATTTTACAACCATCAACAACTAAATCGCGGTCCATCGCAAAAGGTTGAAATTGCATTCTTCCCAAACGAAATAAACGAAGCTGAACATGCTCTTGCAGCCAGTTATATTCTTCAATACCATATTCACCGTAATCACGTAGACATTGCATGCACCAGATCTGAATATCTGAGAATGTATCATAATAGATCTCATCCTCAATGTTACGAATACGATACTCTTCATAAGCATCTACTGCGAATCTCACAAATAAATATAATAGTTGCTTTCGATAGCCCTCCGATGCTTTCACAGATTCAAAAAAAGAAAATCTGTCAAAATAAAAATGTTGTTTATAAACTAGATATTCATCCTCTTTCATCTGAAACTCATAAACCTGCTGTCTAGCCGCTGGATCAAGCTTTATCCCTTCACACAATGCTCTGATGTTCACTAGAAAACCTCCTAAAAGACTACGTTAAATCATAGCCTTAAATATACATTCTCACGCGCTGGAATGCTAAATTCATAACTATAGAATCCATATCGTGTTGTGCATAATATAGAATCAAGTGCTTCTGTTGTCAACGGAATCGTTGACCGCACTCCTCATGGCTTTGCAGTAATAGCTCTCCGATGGCGGCTGTGGTACCAAAAGTCCCATCGATTTGGAAGATTGCGCGAAATAATCAATGGTAGTATCCACCATATACGGATGCCCATCAAAAAGATTAGAATTTCAAAAGCGCTTCTAAAGTGAATTGACTCTACGGATTGTAAGAACTCATAAAATAAAACAAAGAAACGGCATTTCTGCCGTTTCTTTGTTTTATGGATGGCCAGGGCTCTGAGCCTGTTTTACTCCAATCCATGTTCCTTACGGATGTTATACATGCCTTGAACAAGCAGCTCGGAAGGATCCCGATTCAATTGCAAGTGCGTTAACAATAAATGCAGTGGGAACGCACAAACGTTATTCCCATCGCTTATCGCTGGAAATCCAGCCTCGAAAACCGGACCTAGTTTTTCGTTCCAAGCTAGACCAACATGTACATCTTCTGGCGCAAATTCTTCGGTGATTTCTTTTATACATTGCGGGACTAATACATTGTCTATGATCGCTTTAGCTTCTTCTTCACTTGAAGGCGGTTTTGGAAGCGTTTTGCCTCCCTCAATCTTCATCAGATCAACAAAGAATGAAGCCATCCATGCTGCAGGATCCTTACCCGATTGGAATCTTGCAATCAATTCACGCAGAAAAAAGCCACAAGAATAGACATGGTCTAACTCAGACTTTACGTGAAAAACAAAAACCGGGCCGTAGGCCTCCATATTCAACACTTGTCCTTCAACGTCTTGAAAGTGCACTCTCAAAGCTACGAGACCGTTATGATGAACAGCCATCACTAGCTTATTCATATCCTCCTCAGACATTTCTGGATCATTGGTTATTTCCTCGTTCTCGTTTAATGTTTCTTCGTTCTCATTTGTTATCTCATTGGTCATTTTAAATTCCCTCCCGCTCCTATCATACCATCTAGTGAATTGAACTGACACTTTAATAATAGACAAATTCCTACCAGTTGAGGAGAAAATAAATAAACGGCATCTCTGCCGTTTATTTATGGGTCAACTCTTACTTAAGTCACATCCATTATTTTCTTCACTACTATACTGGTTAATTGTTTGATATCCCCAGGATCTAACTTGTAAGCAGAAGTAGCTTTTCGTGTCGGTTTAGGATTCGTCGATATTAAGTCAGCGATATACAGATCTATAAATACAACGGGATCAGCCCCAGTTCTTTTCCTGAGTTCGCCTGGTACCTTCGTGTTGGGTCCGTCCGCTCCGCCACTGATTGAAATAAAACCATACTTGTTCGGGTTTGTTTTCAAATGCTTTAAATAGGGTCGGAGTGGTGTGGCCACTTGCCCCATCCAGATCGGCCCGAAAAAGAGGATCAAATCATACTTCACTAATACATTAGGTGATGGCTGTACCAACGGTATCCTGCTGAAAATCATATCCATTGTAATGGAACTCAATGTCCGCGGCTTGGATTCAGAAATCTGAAAATATTCAGATGACAGTTCTTTAGCCACACTGCCAGCTAATGCATCATTGTTGCCTGTGAATGAATACGATATGACTGCAATATTCATCTTAGCCCTCCTGAAACGAATTATTTCGTCTTTGCTTGCTCCAGTGCATTTTCTAGTGCCTTAAGATGTGCTTTAGAGGTAAGCGTTGCCCCACTAATAACGTCTACCTGAAGGGATTGTGATTCAATCACATGTCTAAACAAATCACCAATGCTTATCCCCCCCTTCATTTTCAGCGGATTTCCATTTTTATCTAAAGCGCCTTTGAATATTTTAATATCTAAAATTTGACCCTCAGATATTGATGCCTGAACCTTGGTATCTCTGGAATGATCCTTTGTGCCGATATATTCTCCCACATAGGTTCCATCACGCAGCTTTTGGAAATCAATGACGTTGATAGTAAGCTTCTGAACTTCACGCCTCCCTGGAGCGCTTAAGAGAATCCCTCCCCATACGATGACTACAATCACGACGAAGATGATCAGTATAACCATCCACATTGAGATCTTCCTTTTACTTCTTACAACAATGTTCATTCGCATGCCCCTCTTCTCAGTTTTTGAATGAATATTATTATATTCATTCACTTTAAGAGATAAAAAAACTGCCTCATTCGTTCTATTTGGGGCAGTCTGTAAGACCCTTCATGATTAGTTCCATCATATGGTCCAGTAGTTGTGGAAAGAACTCCAGTCCTATTTCTTCCTTGTGGGTTTCCACATTGATCATGGCGGCGAAGACCATCATAATCATTTTGCTGTCCATATCGCTTCGCATCTTGCCTTCGGTTTGCCATTGCTGCACAATTTCATGGAAGCTGTCATATAAGAAATCGTTCACCTGAATGCCGGTTTCTTCTCGATAAAGCTGTTCGATTTTCCCAAAAACACTTTTGTTGTACCATTCCTTTAGAATGGGGTTGGATATTATGCCTTCCACATTGAGTGCCATCATCTGCCGAATTACAATCACAGGGCTTTGGGTCATGTCAAGGGATTCCATACAGTTTTTTTTGAGTTTCGCATTTTCTTCAAGAAAGATATCCATAAAAAGCTTTTCCTTAGAAGGATAATAATTGTAAAAAGTTCCTATAGCTATTCCAGCTTTTTTTGTAATGTCCGAGACATTCGTATCCTTAAAACCTTTATTGCTAAATATCTCTTTCCCACAATCATAAATCTTTGTTTTTTTATCTTCCACTTTCCGCATCTCCATGAATGAATAATTATTTTTTCATTCATATCATAATGTCAAAAGTTGGATGTGTCAATGCAAAACTTATTTGTTATCTTTTCGTTCATTGAGCGACAATAAAATAAAAAAACGGCATCTCTGCCGTTTTCCCGATAGTTACAGAAACTTATAGTTTCATGAGATCCTCTTAATCCATCAGGTACAGATCCCCGAAGGCATTAACATCCTTCGAAGAACCTATGCCACTATTGTATTCCAGCCAGCCTCTACGCCCCTCGCCGTCATTATCATTGACCAGCAGCGAAAACTTAAGCTTCATTCCTTGCTTCACCTGCGTAATGTCATGGCTCAGTTCACGCCAGGGTATGGCTAATTCGTAGCTGGTTGTTGAATCTGAACGACTCACCGCATACTTTAGCTCTAGGGCATCATTTATATTGAATCCCATTGGGGTTAGCCAGCGCCACTTGAGTAAATTCCCTGCATTTCCCCGAGCCACACCTAGTTCATGATACTCCGAGGGTACCGTTCCGTCTAAGTTTGCAATACCAATCCCAATCTGAATGCTGTCCCCACTCCAAATGGCATCGCCTGATGCCGACTGTTCATGCTTGTCATCTATAACTTCTACCCCTAGATAAAGGTTATCCTCGTCCCAAGCTAAGGAACCGGTCGCACTGATATCCTGCTTACCTCGCCAATTGATTTTGATATCCTTCACATCAAAGCGAGCCAGATCACTCCAATCTGTTAGGTTACCATCAATTTCAACGGGCTTACTGAGTTTTGGCAACAACAGCGCGTTAAAGGAATCTAACGTCGTCTGCAATAGATTACCTATGTCATTATAAGATTTAAGAGTCCGTTGTCCTCTAGCAAGCTCAGGAATCTCTAACCGCACACTCTTTCCTAATTCCAGATTCTCCACAGTGGCGTTGTAGGTCCCCTGAGTAGAACGTTCTGTATCATAATCGGCTTCCACAGAACCATTGAAATTGTTCGTAGACTGATTAGTAACATCCATATGAGTTTTTATTTCCTTAGCAGCTTCATCATAAAATGTCTCATATTTCACCATCAGCGGGTCGATTACGTTAACATTGACAGCGAAGCTCATTGCCGTTTTAGGATCTTCTCCTCGTGAGACAAACAGTGTATCGTTTCCTCGCACCAAGCCTTCCGGAACCTGTATCCGAAGTCTGTCTTCTTCCTCCTGCTCACGAAGTATCCAGCCCTCAGGCAAATCGATGTTCATCGACTCCTTCGCAGGAATGCGATAGGCCCCAGGCAGCTTAATATCAAAGGCATCGCCGGAAGCAATCGAAATCCCGGAATTCTCTGGCAGCTCTGCAAGATCAGAACTATTCATGACATTCCATAGAAAATGTGTTGTCGTCTCCATAATTTCATCGATGTATTTATCATTCTTGTAGTCATGTCCGACACCTTCCATGGTGAGTAGATTATGATACACCCCCTTCTCTTTCAGCTGTTCGGCCAATTCAACACTTTGCTGGTACGGCACCAGTTTGTCTATCGTTCCATGAATGATGAGGACCGGCGGCAGCTTGCTGTCCGCACTTTTCGTCAGATCACCGCCATAAATATCAACAATAGAAAATACAGATTTAATGATGGAAGGATCCTGTGATACATATTGATTGACAAAGTTTATGGCTAGATGTCCCCCCGCCGAATCACCACCGATAACAATACGGCTTGCATCCATCCCGTAAATCTCTGCGTTATCGTTGATCCATTTAATCACATCGGTTATATCTTCATAAGCGTCATTAAGTGTGCGGCTGAAATTAGTAAATGGATCTTTTTTCAGCCTATAATCAACGGACAATACAGCATATCCTCGCTTCGCCAATCCCGTAGAAAAGTCTGCTGCATCGTTCTTATTCCCTTCTGTATAACCACCACCGTGAATGAAAATAAATACAGGCCTCTTCTCGTTATTATCGCCAGACGGCTCGTACAGATCGAGTTTCAGCGGTTCTACAGCATCTGTCTCATTCTTCTTGCTCGCATACAAAATATCTCCTTTCACAGTAACCTTATAAGCAGGAGTCAAGTACTGAACAGGAATTTGTCCGTTATTGACAGTAACTTTAGCCGCTGATGTACTACTGTCAGTAGTAATCACGTTAGTCACTTCTTTTCCTTCCTTTTCTAAAGCGCTCTTATTCTCTCGGTTATGCAGTAACAACCAGGAACCTAGAACGATTACTAGGATCGTAAGAACGTAAATAAGCCTACGCTTCATTATGACAACCTCCCAGAATGATTTTGGATTTGAAAAAGTAATATAATTCCAATATCATCATTCTAGAATTCAAGGCATCGTTTAACAATTATGTATTCCTTCGTGAGTTAGGTTTAATATTACGAACTTTTAGTGAACAAGAAAGCGTATAATTAAGTAGAATCGGCTTTGTCATAGAAATAGATAGAGGAGGACATTACAATCATGAAGTTGAGAATGAATTGGGTAACGCTTAGGGTGCGCGATCTGGAGGCTTCCCTTGATTTTTATAACCGGATTCTGGGGCTTCCCATTGACCGCAGATTTGAGAGTAGAGGAAAACAAATTGTTATGTTAGGCACGGTGGATCAGCCCAAAATCGAGCTTATTCAGGGTAGTGATCCGGCACTGAAGCCGGAATGCGGCGTTTCTGTTGGTTTCGAAGTGGAATCGCTCGACGATGCCATAGCGTATTTGAAAAGCCAAGGCATCCCCGTCGCACGTGGACCGATCACACCAAATCCCCATCTGCGATTCTTATATATACTGGACCCGGACGGCTTCGAGGTACAGTTAGCGGAGCATAGCTAGGCTAGCACTCTTCAAGCAAAAAAAAGGAAGTGTCCCAAAAGCCATGAAATGGCTGCGGTGACACTTCCTTTTTTTTGATTATATCTGCTAATTTGTTATAGGTTGAAGGCTACTACTCATTCTGTTATCTTACGAGCTACCAGCGCCAAGTCTTTCAAATCAATCACACCATCTTTATTGATATCGGCACGTTTGGCCTCAGCCCAATCCGGACTGCTGGTATCCTTGCCATAATTAGCAGCGACAATCGCTAAGTCACCGATGGACACTTTGCCATCTTTATTGATGTCACCAGTCATACCAGGCTCCGGCTCCTCTGCAGTTATCTTGAGCTTATGGCCCGACGTAACAGTTTCGCTCTCCTTGCCTTCCGCATCTGCTACGATCACTTTTTCAATCTGAATAGTACTCTCTGTAGCTTCCGCTACTGTTTTAGTACCGAAATCCAAGGTTAACAGCTGCAGATTGCCAGTCACAGCATTTCCCGCACCTTCACTCACCACCAGGAGTCGTAGTTTTCCAGGCGTGTGATTAGCAGTTTCAAGCACCTGGATTCCACTACGCAAGGAAGTAGCAGCCTTGAATTCCAATAGCTTAGGATCATAGTTCATGGTTATATCCATCGCATATACAGCATCTGTTACACTTTTTACCCCAAACGCCAGTTGAAAGTCATTACCTCCAGCTACAGTGTCTACCCCAGACAGAACAGAAGTCATCTTACCCGATGGATCAACCTCACCATTCCCGTCTTTTTTAACGGTAATGATCTCGTGGATTTTGGGTTTAGTCGAACCCTCCCACTGAATCTTCACTTCAAACACATTACTATACTTGGAAGTATCAAATGTATTATAAGATGAGGACAGGTTACCTATCTTATGCCATCCTCTCGCATCTCGCACGGAAACCGCAGCGTTTGAATTATCCGATGGATTTTGCAAAACTATCACTTCTTTTACCTTTGTATCCTTCGACAACTTATAATTTAAGGAACCCGTATTCCCAGTACCCGGCATATAGAAGGTGGATAGCTTTTGGTCAACGGACAGAGACGCTTCATTCCCTATAACTCCAGCAGGTTCAGCCTGAATAGCCGGATTGGCAGTTCCCGGTCTTTCAATTCCTTCATTAACCAAAATTTCATTGAGCGCGAGCCATGCATCTTGTGTTTCTGTTGAAATTAATCTTACATATCGGGCTTGCTTGCCGCCGTCAACTTGAACTCGCTTATAACGGTAAGGCACCTCGTGTTCTGGGAAATTCAAACTCCGATCGCTCGGATTAGTAAACATATGGATCGTATCCCATGTCTCTCCGTCTAGCGACAGCTGTAAATCTCCTTTACGGAAGAAATCTCCTTCACCGTCTCCAATCACGACAGCTACATTCTGGACATTCACCACACCGCCCATGTCGATCTGAATATACTTCCCTTTCGATTGAATCGAACCGAACCAAACCTTGTTCTCTAAAGAAGTATTGTACACGTTGTTGATAGAACCTTCATAAATGCTTCCGTAATTATGAGTAATCATAGGTGGAGAGAATTTGTTCAGCTTGATCATGAGCCTTGTCAGATCTACAGTGATATTCTCAGTTCCCTTGTTTATGATCCGGAAATAGGCAGCACTAGCAAACGCCCCATTCCCCTCATTAATCTGTTCCCATTCCACACCGTTCTTTGAGGATTCTAACCGAACTTCTCCGTTTGAAGCTTTCAACACCACTTGCGTGATCTCTTCAATGGATTTCAAATTAATCCCAACATATTGGGATGGCTTTAATGTGATTCCGTCCATATTCGATAATTGCACAGAATTATCTGCTACCATAACAGGAGTATCCTTCAACTCTGTCACATCGGTGTAAATGGATACCTTATCTTTACCTGCATTTACGGAAAACTCGCGAACTGCCGTCCATAAATCAGGCTTACCTCCAGGTATTCCAGCATGAGTCAATCGATATCGAACCATCCTTGCCTCCACATTGAGCCCGGAAGCAGAAATTTTATACCCGGAACGCTCTTCTCCGATTGCAGTCCATTCTTGACCGTTCACGGAATACTCAAGAAACCCCCTTTGGAATATATCGTGATCCGCATCATTTCTACCTTGTGTGATCGCAATTTCTTCCACTTTAATGGTTTTTCCAAAATCAACACCATACCAGTCTCCATTCTGTTGAAGGGTCTGAATATAGACGTTCGTTGCTAAATCTCCGTCTACCATCAGGTTTAATCCTGAAGGAGAACCATAAGAGCTTACAGCTAGAGGTTTAACATATTCCGGGTCCACCAAAGTATAAATCTGAGCATCCAGTTTATTGATGAGCTGCTCAGCAAAAGGAACCAGCCGCTTTGCTCCTGCCTCAACTGTCACATCTGGAGAATTAAGCTTCTCAATTTTGAATGTTTTGGATAAGCTTAATGCGCTTGTGGCCTTAGCCAGTGCTTCCCATGCCTGATCAACATTCTCTTTCTGGATTGCTATCGCAGAGAGAACTGCCAATTTATCGGCAAGAACGACATTTTGCAAGCTATTTAGCCATGGATCAATTTCTTCTTCCATATTTTCATTCGTGTTATTTACTCTAAACGACGCGATGGCATCCAATACTAGATCAAATTCTTGAATCAATGTATTCCCCGTCGTTTCTATCGGCTGACCACTTGAGTATTCACTTAAGAATTGCGCTAGCTCAGCTTTGATATTTTCCGATTCACCTACTACAAGTCCATGACCGCTAGGCGATGGGTCACTCATATGATAGGCGATCGTATTAAGCTCAGAAGCAACTTCAGGAGCAATATGCTTAAATGAATCGAGCCAGCTCTCCTCTTGATCAAAATCATCTACATTCCAAGTGTAATCCGCAACCGCGAATATACCGATCTTAGATAATTCCGCATGCTTCATAGGATTAGACACTACACCTGAAATATTATGTGTACCTGGAATGAGCACTTCTGCTTTACCGAGCAGCAGTCTTGCATCCTTATAGTCATTCACTGGCCAGTTTAACCACATATAAGGGTCTCTTCCATGTGCATCTTTGGGCCACTGCATATCTGCCGCGTTAACAGAGGCAACAACGCCGTTCCCGGTCCACATTATATCTACATTCTCTGGCACATTTCTCAAGGCTTCAAGATAGGGTCTGCCAGTCGTTCCTGTCCAGCTTTTATTATAATATGGAGGACAATAAATTAATGATTTGACGTCTTTCTTGGACGTTACCCAATTCGCAACATCCGTAATAAGCCTAACATGTTTGTCCTTATCCACTAACGATTGTGATGTGCTGATATCATCCATAAATAGTCCAAATTGACGTACGCCTACACTGTACAATTGTTCAAGCTTCGCAAGTAAGGTTTGGAGTTCAGCATCATAATTGTTCCAATTGATCATATTGAACCCTGGATGAATCGCCCATACAAACTGCGTCTTGGATTCATGACCGACATCCACCAGTTCTTTGATCTTGGCAAGCTCAGCTGCAGGATAAGGTGTTCTCCATTGCGCGTTATGGTACTTATCATCTTTAGGTGCAAAAATATAAGTGTTCATCTTTAGTTCTCCACCAAAACGCATCAAGCTCATTCGATCTTCATGTGACCAAGGTGTGCCGTAAAAGCCTTCGATAAATCCCCGCGAGCGAGTGTCAGAGAAATCTTCGATAGTGAGATTACGAACCTGCAGATCAGGAATTTGATCAAAAATCATCTTCAGCGATGCCAGGCCATAATAAGCCGCATCCGTATTTTTACCTAATATCGCAATAACACCTTTATTCTGTTGCTTGGTGCTAACGTTAAGAACATAAGCGTCCAGCTCATTGAAGTGATCCGCCTCATAGGGAATATTCTGAGTGAAGTAGTTGTCTACATAGCCTGATGAATTTCTAGTTCCCAAAAAGATATTTGTTTTCCCTGCTACTACAGCTCCTGACTCAGTGACCTGAAGTGATTTGGAATCCAGTATCCTTTGAAGCAGCTTTCTTGTCGGCTGGTCAATCGAATCTTCAATAACAACGTTTACATTTTGTGTAATGGTTAAGGTTGTCTCTTCTTCGGTTTGTTGCTGCGGTAATGGATAGATTTCATAGGATTCCGTTAATTTTGCATCTTTTTGTGGAAGATCAGAAGCTACATCCGCTGCAGCTGCAAAACTGGAGAACAAGCCGGCCACCATCATAAGTGTAATGAAGATACTGAGAATCTTCTTCGGCATTTCCTTAACCCTCCTATAATTAACCTTTCAACGCACCTGCTGTTAACCCACCCGTAATTTGACGTTGATACAACACATACATCACAATGACAGGAATCATAGAAATGGAAAGACCCGCAAACAATGGCCCCCATTCCGTTCTGTACTGCATTTCCCCTTGCATAATGGCTATTCCGACAGGAATGGTGTATTTCGCTGGATCGTTGATCAATACCGTGGCCATGATGTACTCATTCCACACCGTTAAAGCATTCATAATTCCTACTGTGATTAATCCTGGCTTCGATAATGGCAACATGATCTTGAAGAAAACGCCGTATAGTGAAGATCCATCAATTGTTGCGGCTTCTTCAAGCTCACGGGGAAGTGCCTTGAAAAATCCAACCAGAAAGAAGATACCGAATGGAAGGATGCCAATCGTTCCGACAGAATAAACAAGCGTGAGCCCTACTAAGGAGTTGGACAAATTCATATCTCCGAGAAGAAAGAACAATGGTATCAATCCGAGTGTGGTTGGAATCATCATTGAAGCAACGTATACAAAATAAAACAGGCCTCTAGATTTAAAGGTAAACCGAGCTAATATATATGCTGTTGTAGCAGCCATAATAAGCGATAACAGTGTACTAGCCACGGTTACTATAATGGAGTTCAGGAAGTAATCTCCAAAGTTTGCTCTGCTCCACACATTTGAATAGTTTTCAAAACGAAAAATAGATGGGAAATCCCACGGTTTCCCGAGCATAACCTGCTGATTATCCTTTAAGGATGTCAGGAATGTCCAAAGAACAGGATATAAGACTACCAAGCTCCACAAGATGAGGAAAAATCGAACTGCAATTTTTGATATCAGCAGAAGTGGTTTTTTGGCGGGATTATCGTTCAAAGTATTTTCCTCCTTACATTTCAATGGACTCTCGGTGAAGAATGCGCTGCAAAATTAGAGTAGTGATTAAAGATAACAGTAAGATCAGCACCCCGATGGTTGCCCCGTAGCTTAAATGGAACTGTTTGAAGCCCATCTGATACAAATAATAACCGAGCACTTGTGTCTGATTATCCGGGCCACCATCCGTCATCAGCTTAACGATAATAAAGGAGCCGTTCAGTGTTGTGATTACGATGTGAATGATAGAGGTTTTGAATTGCTCCCAAATCAGGGGTAAAGTAATTTTAGTAAACTGTTGCCATTGCCCCGCACCGTCAATACTGGCTGCTTCATATAGCGAGGAAGGAATACCTAGAATAGAAGCGATAATGAGCAGCATATAGAATCCGATACCAGCCCATACACTAGGAGGAAGAAGTGACCACATTGCGAGGTTTGAATCACCTAACCAGTTCGTTTCCACTGGTTTTCCTGTAAATAACGAGATGAATGCATTCAGGAATCCAAGACGGGGATTGTATATAAAACTCCACAATACACCGATAACGGCTACGGAAATGATATTCGGAAAGAAAAACACCACTCGGTAAAAACCGTATTCTTTCAATTTTAAACGGGTTAATGATACTGCGAAAAACGTTGCAAATAACATGATTAAGATGACCTTCCAAAAAATCAAGAAATAATCATTCGAAATGGCTTTTGGTATGATCTCATCCGAGAATAATTGTCTATAATTATCAATACCGATAAAATTCATCGATTCGGAACCGCCTGACCAATCGAAGAAGCTTAAGTACAAGCCTCGAAACAGTGGATAAATAGTAAATAGACAAAAGATAGCAAACGTAGGCAGCAAGAAACTCGCAATAAACAAATTACGTTTCCACAATTTATTTTTCTTCATGAGCGTAAGCCATCCTCCCCTTAAATTTGAAAGAACAATCAGAGGCACCTATGTCCTCTGATTGTTTAGAAAGAAGAGTCATGAACTTACTTCCGGATTTTGGCTGCCGCCTTCTCCATACGGTCCATCCATTCTTCTGGTGTAATAGAACCTTGCAGCAATGCAATGGTTGCATCATTCTCAGCCTGCTCAATGTCCGCGGCCAATTTAAATACAGGAGCAACGATCGTGTCACTACCGTTGAAATATTTCATTGCCGTTTTAACAACATCACTTGCGCCTGAAGATTCCAGATCTGCCTTGACGTTCATCAAAGCGCCAGTCAGCTCAGCCCAACGAACTGCGGCTTGTTTAGTAAAGATAAATTCAATAAATGCTTTTGCTGCATCTGGATTTTTAGCCTTCTTTGCAATTGCAATGTTACTAGTGTAAGGAATAGCCACAAATTTACCGCCTGGCTTTTGCATAACGGAAGGAATGAATCCAAATTTGAAGCCTTCTGGAACATCTTTTTTCATTTCATTTTCGAGCCACAAGCCATTAGGAATCATTGCATCTTTATGTTGCAAGAAGAGCATTTGGGAGTCTGTATGACTCATACCGAACGATGCGTTATCGAAATACCCTTTGTCCCTCATATCAACGATCTTTTTCAAGGTATTCGCTACAGCATCATTTTTGAAAGAACCTTCTTTAGCAGCTTCTTGATCCTTTAAGATCTGCGGATTGTCCCCATTCTCAGATACAAAACCTGTATTTAAGAGACCTCCCACGATGTAGTATGGGTATTTACCGGTATGAATGTAAGGATATACGCCATCCGCTTTGATTTTTTCACTTGTGGCGAGGAAGCTATCCCAATCTTTCGGAACATCCCATCCCTTTTCAGTAAACAGGGTTTCATCATAGAAGGTTCCCCATGATCCGAATACGAGTGGAATCGTATAGTTTTTGCCACTGTAGTCTTGTGGAGGTGCGATCAAGTTGCTCGTAAGCTGCTCGCCGTCCACATTGCTCGCATCTTTAACCCAATCTGTAATATCCATCAATTGGTCGTCGAGCACCATTTGCGTTTCGTTCGAGCCTGCTCCATCGATGTATACAACATCTGGTGGATTACCTTGGATCCAGCGGGGCTTCATTTGCTCGTTGATTTGTGAACCTGCGGATTCCTTAATGTTGACATCTGGGTACTTCTTCTTGAATTCACCAATGACTTCTTTCCACCAACCGTCTCCATAACCACCGACAAAGTATTGGATTTCGAGGTCTCCCGTTACTTTCGGCTCTTCAGGCTTGGGCTCGTCTGTCTTCGCTGGCTCAGTCTGCGTCGCAGCTGTTGTTTTCTCGGGAGCTGGAGCTTCAGCCCCATTTGTCCCCCCGCCACATCCTGCCAGAGACAATACAATGGACATCATAACTAGACTTAATGCCGCTTTCTTTTTACCCTTGCTTTTCATTGGCTATCCCCCTCGAATAAACTTGCTCGACTTCTCTAAGCAATTGATTTTACAATTCTGACTGTAATTCCATTAACACTTTTCCATTATATAGGCTATAAAAACGTAACCACATGATCTCTTTTGATGTGGAGTTGATACTTTTTGTCCTATAGAACCTTTTTTGTTTACAAAAGAAGGACACCTGAGTAAAAACTCAGGTGTCCTTCTCTCAATTCAATATTTTTTGAGCAATTGCTGCTAAATCCATAATGTCGATCTTTCCGTCATTATTAAGATCTGCACGCTTAGCCGTCTGCCAATCTACACTGTTCTGATCTTTACCATAGTGCGAAGCTGCAATCGCCAAGTCACCGATGCTCACTTTACCATCCTCATTTAAGTCTCCGGATTTTATCGGCGGCTGCTCATCTGCCTTAATCTCGACTTCGATATTTGAAAGATCGGCTTCTGTCTCCAGTCCATTCGCGTCACCAAATACAGCACTGCTTACCTTTATGCTCGCTAACTCAGACTTCGTCACTGGCTTTGCTTTGAAGTTTAGTTCAAGCACCTTGGCATCACCGGTTAGACCAGTTCCCGTACTAGCCGTGATTAGGCGAATGGTTCCGATTGGATCATTCTTTGATTCTAACACCTGTATCCCATCGTTCATCGATTCGCCCGAGATGTACTCTAGAAGATTCTCGTCGTACTTCAATCGAATGTCTTGCGCATAGGTCGCATCCGTGACATTGCTAACGCCCATGTCAACTGTAAAGGTCTGACCTTGATTTATCGACTTAGGTCCACTTAAAGTTATCGCAGTAGGTTCATTCCGTTCAACAGGAACATATTCGAAAGCATCAATCATCGCAATGGTATTCGAAGAGGCGTTGTTCTTCGCCCCTTTCACGACAATCTTAATTGTATGTTCCCCTTTGGAGAGATCGGATTGTTGGAATAATACCTGCTGCTTCATCGTCGATGGACCATATCCATCAACAGCCTCTGCGACTAGCCCTCCATCGAGATACACATCGAAATGTCCGTGGTTTGCCTGCAAAGCGCAGATAAATTTAATCGATGTTCCTGTAAACGTGAACGACGCTGAAGCCCCTTGTTGATTACTATAGCTTTCTGTGCCCTTGTAATCGCCTGTGTCACTGTAAGGACTCCACGTTCCGGTATATACAATCGACGGATCTTTATCATCTACTTTTATTGGAAGCACTGGTGGCTTTACACTGGATACAATCTTATATTGCTGTCCTTTCACTGTTGGAAATTCAATCAAGTTCCCATTCACCGTGAAGTTGATGGATTCCTCGCTTCCAACACGAACGACCTTGAATTTATTGGATTGTACAAATCCAGGGTATTTAACAGAAGCCTTATTACCCTGCTTAGAAGTAAGCAAGGCTTCTTTCAAGATCGTACCTTCCCAGCGCATATCCACTTCAAATCCGCCTCTTGCCACAAGTCCTTTAACGTTTCCGGTAGCCCATGCATCTGGTAAAGCAGCTAATAAATCGATACTTCCAGTTTGGCTTTGTAGAAGCATTTCTGCGATTCCTGAAGTTGCTCCGAAGTTACCGTCAATTTGGAACGGTGGATGTGTATCGAACAAATTGTCGAGCGTGCTGCCTCTAAGCTGCTCACCTAACAGTTTATGTGCACGGTTACCATCAAGCAGACGTGCCCATAAATTGATCTTATTCGCTTTACTCCACCCCGTTCCACCATCGCCACGAGAATTCAAGGTGACTCTTGCTGCTGCAAATAACTCCGGATTATTCACTTCATTAATAAGCGTACCTGGATACAAGCCGATCAGATGCGAGATATGGCGGTGCTGATCTGTTGGACTATCGATATCATTCTTCCACTCCTGCACCTGCCCCCAGTTTCCGACCTGCGGCATCCATAGCTTGCTTCGTTTCTCCATGACCTCGTTACGCAGCTGTTCATCGACACCCAAGATTTCACTAGCCTTGATGAACTGTGTGAACAACTCCCAGACTAATTCCTGATCATAAGACACACCGATGGATATATCCCCTTGCTCTGGAGAGTAGGAAGGAGATGATACTAGACTTCCGTCTGAATCTTCGACCAGGTATTTAACCCAGAATTGTGTTGTTTCTTTGATAATGTCATACACTTGGCCTCTTAAAAGATCTTTATCTCCACTAAAAGCATAGTGATCCCACACCTGCTGCACCATGAAGGCGTTGGCAGCCGGTGACCAGCCCCAATAGAAATCAGAGCCTGGTGCAGTATAACCAAATGGGTTGTTGACGGTATGAATCGCCCAGCCTTCCCCTTCAATTCCATGATGTCTTTGGGCTGTTTCCCTACCCGGCTCGCGCAGGGAATCAATATAATCAATGTACGGAATATCGGTTTCCGCTAAGTTAACAACCTCGGAAGGCCAATAATTCATCTGCACATTGATATTCGTATGATAGTCACTGTTCCATGGTGGATTATTTACTTGATTCCATACCCCTTGTAGGTTAGCAGGCAGTGAGCCTTCCCTGGAGGATGCGATAAGCAAATAACGGCCATATTGGAAAAATAATGCCTCCAAGCTTCTTTTCTCTCCGTCACTAGCATTCGTTTTATAACCATTCAAAAGCTCATTCGTAGGAAGATTTGTAGTAACCCCACCAAGATCAAGTGAGACTCTATCGAACAGTTCCTTATAATCTGTCAAATGGGATGCACGCAACTGATTGAATGATTTAGCGGATGCTGCGTTTAGGTTCGCTTCTACAATTTCTTTTGGCGTCTTGTCACTCTTATACGTAGGATAATTATTGGCATAATCTGTTGCAGCGGTCATCAGGATCGTGACAACACTCGCACCGTTTACGGTAAGTTTCCCATCCTTCGCTGTTACAGTTCCTCCTTCATGCTGTACTTGAAGCTGCGCTTCGTATGCCATCTTATTACTGGGTACCTTTCCACTTAGCGTTAGTTTATTTCCTTCACCCTTCACCGTATTGGACGGCTGAGCACCAGTAAGGCGAACATCGAAGGTCATCGGCTGATGCTCATCCGTTGTCAGTCTCATCACCATGACCTTATCCGGATAACTGATGAAATACTCACGCTTGTATTTTACATTGCCCGAAGTATAGGACACTCTTGCCATGGCATCATTAAGATTCAATTCACGCCGATAATCAGAGTACGTCTGAGCACCGCTGTTCCCCGATGCGCTTGTCATCTCCATCTCGGACAATTGAATTTTCGTTCCGCCCTTGCTTACAAGATCGAATTTATAGAATTTATAAGCTGTAGCATTGGAAAAAGTATATGATTTCTTCTGTTTGCGGCTTGCAAACTCTTCATTGGATCTGTTATCTAGCGGGGTCCACTGCTGCCCGTCATTCGAGCCTTTCAGCGTCCAGCTCTTCGGATCCCGATCAGGCACATCATTCCCTGAAGTGAACGAATAGCCGGTAATTACCTTAGCCTCTTCATATGCCCACTGCACCCAAAAAGGTGGTGCTCCATCACCTGAATACCATTTCGTATTTACCGAACCATCGGTTAAATTGGAAATAGGCTCGCCGTATTGTGGATTATCCGAGCTCGCTGTTACCGTATACGCTGACTGACGGTTAAAATCTAAGAACACGTCACCAAATGCTTGATACGCTCCGAAAGAACTATCACCAGCACCCATAACACCAGTAATCTTCCCTACAAGAGCCTTAGCTTCATTAATTTTCCCTTCTTTTAGAAGCTGTCTTATGGTCTCAACATGTTGCTGAGCACCGTCTTTAATACCATATTGAAAATTTGAATCTGCTCCAGGCCCACCGCTCCACAGTGTCTTTTCATTAAATTGAATTCGCTCCTGCTCAACACCACCAAATACCATGCCACCCATATAACCATTTCCGATAGGGAGCGCCTGCGTCTCCCAGTTCGTGGCCGGTGCTTGATACCATAATGACAAATCCTGATCTGTCGCAGGCGCAGTTTCAGCTGCCGACTGAACATCTGCATACACTTTTGGACCTAAAACACCATTAGACGGAAGTATGCTGATAAGTAGCTGCGAGCAAGCGATCCATACAGATAGTAGAATTGCAGTCTTTCTGACTAATCTACTTTTACCGATTGGCATGCGTTGATCCCCTCTCATAATAACAACCACTGATTGTAAAAATGAGGCAACCTACTACTCCACAATCTTTTTCGCAAGTGCAGCAAGATCAGCAATATCTATTTTGCCGTCCTTGTTCAGATCTGCGTGATTAATCTTACTCCAATCTGGACTGGAGGAATCCTTACCGTAATGGGCAGCCATGATTCCTAAATCGCCGATACTCACTTTGCCATCGCCGTTTAAATCTCCAGGTAATTCCGTATTTACTGTGATCTGAATGGTTAAGGATGTCGGTTGGAGCACGGATTCTCCCCCTTGACTGTCACTTATTATCGCTTGAGTAAGCCGGATAACTCCCTCTGTGTCTTGTATTATATCTGCTGCTTTGAAACCAAGTTCAACAATTTCAGCATTGCTAGTAATCGGATACTGACTACCCAAACTTGCCAAGAGAACCCTTAGCTTACCGGGAGTACTTGTAGATGGTTCATTGATAATAATTACGCCTTCCTGCAAAGAGCGAATTGAATCTGGAAGGTATTCCATGACAGCCGGATCAAATTCAAAGGTAATGTCCTGTGCATACACATCACTGGAGACACTGGTGATCCCATACTTCACGGTAAAAGACTCCCCCGGCATAACAACCTTCTTACTCCCTACTAAAGTAGCTGAAGGCATAGGATCAGATGCATCTGCGTTCACTACAGGATTCGTAAAAGATACACAGCTTAAAACCACGGCGATAATGGTCATCATTACCGCCTTTTTGTACCATCGACTATTGTTCAAATTCTTCTCACCTTCATCTTTTAAATTTTGTTCAGGATGTTAGCGTGTGTTATTGAGTTACGATTTGTTTCGCTAATTGAGCAAGATCTGTAATATCGATCTTACCGTCACCATTCATATCCGCACGCTTCGCTTGCTGCCAATCAGGACTTGATGAATCTTTGCCGTAGTGTGCAGCAACGATACCCAGGTCACCAATGCTGACTTTTCCGTCGCCGTTAAGATCGCCTGATATTCCTGTTTGTTCTGGTTTCACTTTTACAGAGATTGTAGCTGGTGCAGTTGCGGTCTCTGCTCCGTCTTCATCACCAAGCAGTACCTCTGACACGCTGATATTAACGGTAACCGTCTCAGATACTTCTTTTGCCTGGAATGTCAGCTCGGCAATTTGTTGATTTCCGCTTAATCCGTATTCCGCACCTTCACTCGCCATAATCAAACGAAGCTTTCCAGGTGTTTTAATTGTCTCTTCAACAATCGCAACACCTTGGATCAGTGATTTAGCGGACACATAATCCATGCGGTCAGCATCGTACTGAATGGTGATGTCCTGTGCAAATACCTTCCCGGAGATATTGTTCACATCATACCGGACAACAAAAGGCTTGCCGGAAGTAACGGATGCATCAGCACTCAATACGGCTTGCACTTGAGCCGTTTCCTGCTGCACTTGATACACTGTTATCTCGGCTGCGGATGCGAATTCACCCACGCCTTTTACAGCTTCCAGCTTAATGTGAGTCGCTTCCACCGGAGCGAAATTCACTTCCTTGAGCTGTTTGCTTCGCAGCCAGTTCCCGCTTGTCATGAGCGTGTAATTCACACCATCGGTGCTTGTGTACACGTTGTAAGCAGTAATTGTGCCATTGCCTTCATCCGGCCGAGGTAAGTATCCTAGCTTGCTGATGGTATACTTTCCGCCCAGATTCACCATTATTGATTGCGGAAGTGGATCAACGTTAAACCACTTCGTATGCCAATGTGTATCCGGATCGCCGTCCAATGCCAAATTCGGATCGTTTTCGCCTGCTTCATAGCTCGTAGCTTCTGCACTCATTTGACTTTGCGGAATTTCGGTTAGGTTGCTCTGTCCAGTAACCGTCACCACACTTGTTGCTGTAAATCCGCCTTCTTCCGTCGTCGCGGTAATCGATGTCGTACCCTGCCCTTTTGGCGTGACCATTCCCTTACTGTCTACGCTGGCAACACCAGGATCGCTGCTTACCCACTTAACTGTCTTATTACCGGCATTCTCAGGCTCAATGCTCGCTTTCAATTGAACCGGTGCGTCCAACGCCTTAAGTGAGAGTGTCTCACGGTCAAGCTTTATGCCAGTAACCTTCTGTCCGTCTTCCAGCGGGATGCCGAACAGCTTGAATTCACGAATAGCAGCCTTTGATTGAGCATCAGGCAGTCCGGTGATCGTAATTCTAGCGAATCTACCCTGGCTTCCAAATGTATCCTGAATGGTGCCAGTTTCCTGATTATTCGTTCGATTCGTTACTGTAATCCAATTGGAGTTCGCGGTTTCCCGAACTTCAATTTTGTACTGATAAGCCTTGTTACTGTGTTCAAAAGAAACTTCGGAGGATTTAATGGAATGCATCATACCGAGATCAACCGTCCAGCTATGGCTATTGTTCTTATCCGCTGCTGACCAGAATGTGTCCACATTCCCATCATTAGCGAGGCCAGCCGGATGCGCTTGATCCTCACTGTCCGCTGTAGCAGGTTTACCTTCTGAAATCAATCGAACTTCAGGAGCTGCCTTCGGCGCCTCATAGACATCGACCTCCGAAGCCGAAGCGAACCCTCCAAGTGCAACAGCTGCTTCAAGCTTCACATAGCGGGCGGAAATACTATCGAAAAGGATGTATTTTTTCAAGTTGTTTCTGAGCCAGGTACCACTGGATACCTTCGTATATGCTTCTCCATCTGTGCTGACGTAAAGGTTGTATGAGGTAATGGTTCCGTTCCCAGCATCCAGACGTGGTGCATACCGGAATTGGCTAACATTGCGAACCTTACCTAAATCGAGAATGATGGATTGCGGGAGCTTATCGGATCCATCCCATTTCGTATGCCATGCGGAATTCCGGTCCCCATCAATCGCTTTAGCTGCTTCCGCACCAGGCTGAAAGCTTTTCGCTGAGGCTGTCATCTCATTTTTAGGTATCACTGTCGGTGAAGGCTGTGATAGATCACGATACAGATTGATCTCTGCAGCAGATACGACACCCCCAACAGCTTCTGTCGCTTCAAGTTTCACAAAAACAGCTTCAACTGTATCAAAATTCACCGTCTTCTCTAGTTTGTCATCATTCCATTGTCCACTGCTTACGAGCGTATAGTTGGTTCCATCCATACTCGTATACAGCTTGTAACCTGTAATTGTGCCGTCTTTGCCACCGTACTGTCTTGGCAAGTATTTCATTTTATTCACATACTGTTTAATCCCCAGGTCTAAAGTGATGCTCTGCTTACTTCCAGCATTTGCTGAAGAAAGCCATATCGATTCATAGCTGCCATCCAGCACATTAGCTGCCGGCGTATCCGAAGCCGCATTCGTTGCAGTTGCAATCATATCTTCCTGCGGAATACGACTTGGGTCTGTGTCCACCTGAGGCAGCTCAATTTTGACAGCATCTACAAGTGGAGTCGTATCTGCTGTAAAGCCTGCGACTTTCACAATAAATTCCTTATCAGTGGATATGGATGGTGTTTTAATGTACAGGATGCCGCCTTTATCTTGCTTAGCATAGTACCAGCCACTTGTTGCGCCATCCCATGCTGCTTTGGACTGCAATTCAGGATAGGATGTTCCATCTACAGAAACAGCCTCCGGGTGATCTGGCATGTGGATTGTAAACTGATTCTTACGTGACTCCAATTTGCCTTTATAGTCACCTACGCTTGCTCCAACCTTGATAATCAAGTCTCCACTCCCTTGCTCAGGAGCGGTGGAGGTTATTAATGTTTTGGCAAATTTGCCTGTACGATGCTCCTTCGATATACCATCATCTTCATAAATCGTAAAGCTTGACGATTTATAAGGATAAATATCATAAGTAATTGGATCAGGAGGAACCTGACCGTCGTATAACGATTCAGGATACATCGGGATGATAGCCCCGCCCTTTACTAGAAGCGGCAAGCGATCCAGTGGAGCATTGTATTCGTCTAACATTTTTGAACCGTAATGTTCTTCTCCTGTCCAGTAATCGATCCATTTTCCTTTCGGAAGATATATTCCGTTTCGCATAGTCGTGTCGGTATATACTGGCGCAACCAGAAACGATTCCCCAGACATGAATTGATACTGTGTTAAAGTTCCTTTGGAGTTCGGATCATTCGGATAAGAATAGATCATTCCCCGCATGATCGGAGCCCCGGACTCGTAAGACTCATTGAGATAGGTATACAAGTATGGTGTCAATTGCTGTCTTAGCTTCAATGCATCCCTGTTATAGCTCGTATAAGGTTCTCCCCATACCCAAGGCTGCTTATCTTTGGCTGCCCAACCAGACATGTTCATCAGGATTGGAGTGAAGATCTTCCACTGTAAGTCTCGAACGTAGGTTTTAGCGCTTCCTCCGAAGATCCCATCAATATCTCCGGTTGAGTAAGGCATCCCAGATAGCCCTGCTCCGATCATCGACGGGATATGGAATCGAATGTATTCCCAGTTGCCCGACTGATCTCCGGACCATACGGTAGAATATCGCTGGGTACCTGCCCAGCCACCAACGGACCAGACATAACCTCTGTCATCAGAGTTATCTTCAATTCCTGTAAACGCCTGTTTGCTGGCGCCCAGGGCGAAATCGTATCCAGGTCCCACCCAGGCAACGTCGAGTTTAGCCAGCCTTGTACCCTCTACTCCAACTTCTTGCGCGATTTTATCAACACCATTTTGAGTCCATAGTCCGGTATAGAAACCTTCCTTGTGTAGTTCGTCAACGGTGTTGCCTAGATCCGTATAACCGCAACCATATCCGTCATTCGGTAAAATCCAGGCTCCAGGCATATCATTTTCCCGATATTTTTTAGCAATAAGGTTAACGACATCGGAGGTCTTTTCTGGATCTCTGTTGTAACAATCCGCATCACCAAGTCCCATACCCCAACGAGGAATCAAGGATGGTTTACCTGTAAGATCTGTATAAGCGTTCAAAATATCTTTCATTGTCTCACCGTAGAAATAATAAGCATCAAACCGATTTTCGTTATGCGTCAGCTTGACGGTCGAATCAAAATCATAAGTACCGCTTTGAAAAGTGTTACGAAGCACTCCATATCCTGCAGTACTCAAGTAGAATGGTGCAGGATTCGAAACCGTGCCGCTTCCCCAATCCCCATAGTTGTTAGCGATAGTAATTTTGCGATCACGATGATTGAAGAATCCATTCTGCATACCGCCGCCGTAGAAATATTCATCCTCACCCCGGATAAGCTGTTGTGAGGCTGACTGTCCGTTATAGTTCAAGCTAGCAGATTCTTCCCACACCACCGTTTGGTTGTCACTTTTGTACATGGCGAACTTCAACGGATTTTTGTAGGCTCTCAGCACGAATTTTCCTGTTTCCATCTTGTAATACGTACCTTCATCAGACCACTTTACATTAACAGGTCCGAAATCATCCTTGATGACGATTGGCTCGATCGGCTTTTCCGCGCTTTTTCCTGTCAATTCCTTGAATTGCCCGTTCACACCAAGCCAAATCCGGAACATATCCTCCCGCTGAAAAATCACTTTTATCTTGTCAGAGCCTGACGTAATCTCAAACGTGTTATTATCTTTCTTTACGAAGTCAGAAATGTTACCAACGGAAGCACCATGGGCGGTTTCCGGGCGAATCATGAGCCCTGTAACCATAAGAATCATCAATGCCAGCATCCACATACCAAAGCGATTATAAATTGATCTCAATCCATTCCCTCCATTCAAATGAAGCGGCAAGACAGGATACAGCCTCCACTGTAGTTTGAATTCCTTGTCTTGCCGCTTGGATTCAAGTTGCTATTGTTATTCGATAACAATGTCTTTAGCTATAAGCACCAGGTCCGTCAGATCGACCTTGCCGTCACTATTGATGTCTGCCCGTTTCGCCTTATCCCAATCTGGGTCTGCAGAACTCTTTCCGTAGTTAGCTGCGACAATAGCCAGATCGCCGATGCTGACTTTGCCATCACCATTCAAATCCTTAGAAGGTTCTGGCACTGTTGTTGTAAACTCCACCTGAGCCGAGGAAGTAGCTGCGCTTGTTTCCTGTCCTTCGCTATCCCCAAGCGTTGCACGCTTTACAGTAATACGTCCGGTTTGGGGCTCTGTCAGATCCTTAGCCTTAAAGGTAATCTTAGCTACATCAACATCCCCTTTAATCGCACTCCCTGAACCTTGGCTAGCCAGAATCAGACGTACAGTGCCTTCTGTATTCTTCGTCTCAAGGATACTCACGCCGTCCACCAACGCATTAGCGGATACATAATCCATTAGTGAAGCGTCGAATTCAATCGTGATATCTTGGGCGTACACCGCCTTTGTAACATTGTGGAGACCTATCGTTATGTCGAAATTCTGACCATAAGGAACGCTTTTCGGAGCAGCTAAACTTGTTGCCACTTCACCTGGAACCTCCCTAGCCACTGTAATCTTACTCACCGCTTTATGTCCTCCGGATACGGTAGTTGCAGTAATATCAGCGGTTCCTGCCTTTAACGCAGTCACGACAGCTTTCCCGCCTTGAACTTGAACAGTCGCAATAGCTTCATCGCTGCTATTCCAGGTCACCTGTTTATTCGTTGCATTCCCCGGTTGAAGTGAAGCACTCAGCGTTTGTGTTTCTCCGGCCTTCATCGAAATTTCAGTTTTATCCAGCTTGATACCGGTTACCGGAACTTCAGGAACGTTATTGCTGTACATAAAATTATCAAACACGGTAACTGAAGGACCGAATACTCTAGCCCCCATTTTCCCAGCGTCTGTTGGGATCTGTGCAATAGCATCATCAAAATAAGTCGTTCCATTGATAATCAGCGCTACATGTTTCCCTTCAAACTTCACTTTTACGGTCGATGTTGTGCTTTTTTTCAATTTGGCGGCCTGAGCATTGGTCAATAAACCATAGGAATCCTGAGCGTTCACCCAGTACCAAGCACCTTGATCAAAGCCTATAGAAGCCCAAGCATCATTATTGACATAGCGCAAAATAACACCCGTTCGTATAACATCACTCTGCGGCGTAATCTTAAACTCGATCTCACCATCTCCAATGCTCGGAGATTGCTGATCGATAAACAGATTATTTACACTGTTGGAGGTGAACTTAACGGCATGCTCGCCCGCTTGATCAGGTGCTTCTACAAGCTCCATACGTCCGACACCTTTACCGATGACATGCTCCCAGCCTTCGAGCGAGTTATTCTCAAAGCTCGCTGAATATCTCACAGGCGCTGGAACTTCTACAGGATCATCGGGGTTAGGAGCGTAGACTTCAAATTCATACATGGAGTAACCATAGGTTCCCACTCGCTTCGTACCTAACATTCGGACATATCTCGCTTGTTCAGTTGGGAATTTGACAATCTCTACTCCGCCAACGCAAGCGTTAGTCGTGTAAACGTCCCGCCAGTTCTCCGCATTATCGGATACTTGAACTTTATAGCCTTTGGCATAAGCACTTTCCCATTTGAAAATAACCTTGCTAATGTCAGTACTTTGGCCTAAATCAACATAGATCCACTCGTTGTCGGTATATTTGGAGGACCAGCGAGAAACACCCGTATCAACCTCATCCACTACAAGACTAGCCGGAAATTGAGGTACTTCGACGGAAGAAGCTACTGCTGTTTTGTGAGCAGCTAAATTGATGGTCCAAGCGGGTGATCCTGCTTCCTCCGCAATTTCTTTTCCTGATAGTACCCGATTAAAAATCTTGAATTCATCCAGTAGTCCAGTGAATGCTTTGGATGAACTGCCGATTATAGCCGCAGGTAGCATTGTCGTTACAGCAACAGAGCCTTTTAGATCTCCATCAATATACAGAGAAGTTCCATTTAGATCTCCTCTGAAGGCAACATGTACCCAGCGCCCAACTGGAATCGCTGCATTAAAGCTGTAATCATAGCCCTCTCGGGTGAATCCGGCATTTGGTGTCCCTTTCTGCTTCAGCTTTATTGCACCATATTCGGATTCCATCAGTATTTTTTCATCCGCTTCATGTTGATCATCAAGCTTAACCCACGTGGACACCGTCCAAGGGAAGCCCTTTATTTGAAGCGGTGTTTGAATATGATCTGAAGTCCCTGCAAACCGTACGCCTTTTCCTGTTTTTCCATCATCCACGCGAGTAACGCCAGCTCCTAATGTAGCATCATAGGAATTTCCGGACTGATCAGAGACCGTCTGCGCGCCTTCTTCAAATGGATAATGAACAACAAGATCAGTGGCCGTATTCACTTCATGTAATAAATTCGTTCCAGGACCTTCGCCTAGCTTCGCTGACAACTGCTGGAACTCGGTGAATGTGCTGTCCGTGGACTGGCCTCTCCACATCTTTTCTGCAAGGACAGGCATCGCTTTCTTCACACGATCGTGGACGTCCGCCTCACTTACTTTCTTGCCCATCATATCGTTCCAAGCCCCAAACATCGCACCGAGCAGGTTCGGCTCACCTTCCTGCAGCTTCGTATTTCCACCAAAGTTCGTTGGGTCCCAGTTATTAAACAACCACTGAGAATCCAGATAATCATGGTAATATCCAGCTTTCGGTACAATGTAGAGCGTGGAATCCACCGTATTGATAATTTTGAATCCATCTCTCACCGATGCTACCGGATCTTGCCAACCGTTATTCCAGGCGTTTACGGCTATATCCTTATCTACTACCGTGGTACCCGGGAATGCATTCAAGCTGCCCCACATTCTTGATTTCTTTCCCTTGCTCTTTAAGTGTTCGTTCATCGTGTTCAAAAACTCGCGATACTTCTCAAATGTAGTCCGATCATTAGGTGCGAATTCATCGCCTCCAAAATGAACTGTTTCTGAATCAAACCATTCCCCATCTAAATATTCGTCCCATACATCCTTGATGAAATCGACCGTTTCCTGACGTGTAATATCCAGATGATCGACAGGCAAATTATCCTTAACCAGATCTGGTCTAACCTTTGTAAATGAAAGAGCATGGCTGGGGGTATCAATTTCCGGCGTGATGTTAAGCCCCCGTATTTTGGCGATGTCCTGCAGTTCACGCATATCCTGTTTCGTGTAGTGTCCATCCTTTGCCGTTAATTCCGGGTACTTGGTACTTTCTAAACGGAAAGCCGTATATTTGTTCCAATGCTCCCGGCTGTTATCCTTAAAAATCTCGTTATCGTTCAGATGGAGCTGGAAATCATTCATTTTGTAGTAGGACATAAATTTGGCGTAATCCTTCAGGAAGTCTATCGTGAAAAACTTGCGTCCTACATCAAGCATAAAACCGCGTTCTCCATACTTAGGAAAATCCTTCGCTACCCCTTTTACAATGCTGGTCTTCTCAGGATCTTGCTCCAAAATTTGTAGTGCCGTTCTTGTTCCATAGAACACACCGGTCTCGGTGTTTGCATGTATTTCCACATAATCTCCTACTTCAAAGTAGTAGCCTTCCTTGCCAATCGATTCATCAGCTGTCTTATCGAGCCTAAGCAGGAAGTCCCCTTTAGAAGCAGGCTTATTTTGAACAATCGGTAAATCGTATCCGGTTAATTCCTTAAGATCCTCTTGAAAGACCTCTGCGGTATTTGGTAGTTGGCATAAACATTCGTCGGTGGGAATTACGATTCTGGAATTAGCTGTCATCTTGAAAGAACCACTACCACCAGTCCACTCTTGTAAACTAGGTATCACTTTTGGTTTAGCGTTCTCTGCTTCAGCTGCTGCTGCAACTGGTAGTGGAGTAGAGTAAAGCACTAGACAAAAAACTGTAAGGGCGTACACCCATTTTTTCATCTGTCATCCTCCTACTAGTCAAATCATCCCTTTTGAAAAAAACCAGGTACATCATGTTTAGTTACTCACACATGTACCTGGCCTATGATCTTGATTACTCTACAATTTTGCGTGCTATAATAACCAAATCTTCCAACCCGACTTTGCCGTCACCGTCAATATCTGCTTTCTTCGCTTTCTCCCAATCTGGGCTTGCTGTAGTCTTGCCGTACTGCGCTGCAACCATTGCCAGGTCACCAATCGTTATTTTGCCGTCACCGTTAATGTCGCCTTGCGTTCCTTTCTTACCAATCTCTACATTTACGGAAGAGATCGCTGCCGAAATTTCTTTACCCTGATCATCTGAAATGATTGCACTCTTAACGGCGATTGCCCCATTTACCGTTTGGTTAACTTCCTTCGCTTTAAAGGTTAATTCGAGGACATCTGCACTGTTACTAATTCCATGGGTCGCACCTTCACTTGCTACAATAAAGCGAAGTTTACCTGGGGTGCTGTTGATTGAATCAATAACGCTTACCCCACTAATTAACGAACGCGCCTCAACGAATTCCATAACATCCGCGGCATACTCTAGGGCGATGTCCTGCGCAAAAATCTTATCAGATAGATTCCGTAGTCCATATTGAACTTTGAACACTTCTCCTGGCTGAACTTGACTTGGCGCTGTCAAAGTAGAGGAAGCTTTTAACTCACCGTCTGTTTCTGTTACGATAACTCGGCTGGTCGCAGAGAAGCCCCCATCCATTGTTGTTGCCGTAATTACGGTTTCGCCTACCTTCAATCCCTTAACTAGAGCATGACCTTCTTGCTGTTCAACGGTTGCTACAGCTTCATCACTGCTGCTCCAGAGTACTTTTTTATTCGAAGCATTCAGAGGCTCTATTACAGCGTTCAATTCGCCCGTGCTGCCTACTTTAATCTCTAGCTGTTCTTTATCCATAGCGATGCCTGTGACTTTTACTACCTCTGCCTCATCCTCCGTCTTGAACACATTGAGTTCTGCAGCAGATGCGAAGGTACCCACGCCTTCTATAGCCTCAAGTCTCAAATGTGTTGCTTCTACAGCTGTAAAGCGAACAATTTTTGTGGTCTGATCGAGGGACCATGATCCATCTGCAATTTTTGTGAAATTCGTTCCGTCAACACTCGTGTACAGGTTATAGCTTGTAATCGTTCCATTGGTTCCAGATACTCTAGGTGAATAATTGAATTGATTAATGTTATATTTGCCTCCGAGGTCCAAAGTAATGGATTCCGGTAAGTGTGCCGGGGTCCATTTCGTATGCCAGATTGTAGACATATCTCCATCGAGTGCAAGACTCGCTTCACCTCCAGGCTGGAAGCTACTCGCCGTTGCAGTCATTTGCGATTGTGGAATTTGCGTGTTAGGCATATACACATTAATCGTCGAGGCTGCACTTTTTTTACTTCCATCCTTTGCGGTAGCAGTAATGATGGCTGTTCCCGCTTGAAGTGCAGTAACTTTTCCGGCCTGATTCACCGATACAATTTCCGGATGGTCAGAAGTCCAGAGCAGTGTCCGGTCCTGAGCATTTGCTGGTTTTACCTGAGCGCTAACAGTGCTTGACTGTCCTTTGTTCAGATCCATCTTATTTGGCGTTAGTGTAATAGTCGAAACAAGTACACCTTCCTCCGGAACGATCGCACCCTCATCATCGACTCGAATGTTATCGACCACCAGCGTACCGGTTAACTCCTTCTGACTGTTCAGCTTGTTTTTGATAATGGCCAGATAGGCATCTTTCGCCCCTTCGGTTGTAAAAGATAGATCCAGCGTGTCGCGTCCTTCTTTCAAATTCTCACTCACCAGATCACGAACTACCCCATTCTCCTTCACTCGAATAGCCACTGTGTACATATCCATCTCATCTGAATTGTAGTCCATCGTCAGATGGTAACGGTTATCCTCCTTCATTCGGAGCGTGTGAGGCAATGTACGCAGCCATTCACCGGTTGCATCTTCATTCGTTTTAAGCGACCAATTACCATCCAGAACATAATTCATGATCTGATTGTCGCCTTTTTCAACTAAATGCGTACGAACTGGACCTATTTTAGAATAAACGAAGGGACCCCAGCCCTCATCAACGTTCTCGAAATCCTCGAACAATACAGAATTACCAGCGTCAGTCTTGGTTGGATTCTCCCATACTCTTACATCGTCAAAGGTTACAGTCGAACTTCCATCTTCTACATTCAAATAGAGATTGGCGGTCTCACTAACCGCATCAAAGGTAACCTTAATCCGCTGGAAGTTCGTGCTCACATATTTATGCTGCTGGGCTAAAAAGCCATGCTCTGTGTTATCCAGTGTATTGACAACCTTGTCAGCCCCTTGCTTCACACCGATTTCCACGGTGCGTTTCCCATCTACTTTCACCCATACTGATGCAGAATACGTCTTGCCCGGTGTAAGTCCGGTAATCTCCTGCTGAATTACTGCATCACCAGGACCCTTCACTTGAAGCTGGTCATCGGCGTTACTGTTCTTCACAAATTTAATGTGATCATCACTTGCAGCTGTGGAAGATTTCTTCCAGCTACCGAATGTTTGGCTGTCAAAGCCAGGGTCCTTTACCGAACTCCCTTCGCCCCATGCCATTTCCGGCTCTTCAGCAGCTGTTGTCTTATACAGGGCATAACCAATCCCCGGCTGCGCGGTAAGTGTGACTTTACCTCCAGTTACTTCTACACTGCCAACATGCTCACGTCCTAAATCTGTCAGCTTATACAACTGTGCCGTCGTTACGTTACTCCATGAGTCTGGAAGACTCCAAGTCGTTTGGCCACCCGCTGGATTCCAGTGATAGATTTTATCTTCTGTCTCAGGACTCCATGGAATAAAGACCGTACTGTCACTAATGTTGCTGCTATCTGTCATGATAGCGATTTCACGACCATCCTTACTTAAATGGATCTTACCGTCCTGCTTACGTTCAACTACAACCTTCTTTTCAAAATCAATACGGTTATCGGTCATCTTGATGATCGGGAAATGCTGCATATATTTTGTTGGTAGATTGTGATTGAAGAATGCCGCACTAGTTGATTGGTAGCTGTAGAATGGAGCACTGTTCTGCCAGTAACCCACCCCTACCTGCTTATTCCCTTTCAGTAAAGGGGTTGTTAAGAAGCCATCCAGCGATTGATTCCGTAGGAAACGGGTAACCTTGCTATCGTCACCTTGGTTCGGGTACCCCGGATCTGTTCCCCAATGAACCCAAGCTGCCTGCTCAAACAGAGGTCCTGCAAATTCTGTTCCGAGCATCCAGCCGTTACCGTTGATATAATCTGCGAGTTTCTTCGCATTGTAATCGGCACCATCATATACATCCACATATACAAACGATAGGTTGTCGCCTGTGTCGCTTTTCAGCATATCCAGACGTCTTTTTAATTCACCGGATTCCACATCTTTGGTTTTGTTAACATAGAATGTTTGATCCAGCCAGCCCCAACCTTTACTCAATGGCTGATTCATATTTTCCATTTTGGTGCCGAAAGCATCCAGCGCGTATTCTGTTGCGTTAATGTGTACACCGCCGCGGATATTGTATTTCTTTCCTTCACTCAAAATATAATTAAAATCCTTCACTCCACCCTGACGGATACCGATATGACCGCCGTAATCTGGGTGAGAGTCATCATGACCTTCCGCTTGATATCCTTTGAATAGAATCAGCTGTCCAAAGCCATCCGTGAGATTAGAGATCTTCTTCGCATTATCAAAAGCACGCAAGAACGGAGAAGTTGTAGTAGATCCGATGTTCATGCTGATATAAGAGATATTGTCCCTTATCATTTCACTGCCGGTTGGAGCATCCGTATTCTGACGATATACAATAGCTCCATCTTGCCAGTCAACAACTTTGTCTCCATTCGCATCTGGAGTCAGTACAACCTTAGCCCAAGGCAGTGGCTCCGGATCAAGCACAGTACTTCCACGATAAACCCATGAGCCTCCTGATAACGCTGCTTTCTTCGTATGGAGTGCTGTATCATCGCCTACCTTAATACGTACCTTATCAAAACCATTTACTACATTGGTGATTACACTCGCAGCTAAGACGTCGGAGTTAACGAATGCGTATGCACGACCCCCACTCACGTCTGCTACTCCTGTCTTAAGATCGTTAAATTCGTCCTGTACAACGTTCCAGCCCCCAGTTATCCGGACAGCCGTTTCCTGCGCTGTAGGCTGGGTTCCAATTACAGAGACAAGGTCATGATCAGGGAATTCGATCGTTCTTACTTTTTCAGTACCATTCTCTTCAATGCTGGCCACTTTGAACTGAAGAATGTTATCCTGAACCTCCATTTCAACTTTGAGATTCACTTTAATTTCTGGAATCTGAAGCGTGTAGGCTGCAGACTCACCATGAGTGGCATCTGCTGCTTTTTTACTAAAATCAGAAGCGACTATGAAATAGGACTTCTCGTTGATTTTTATCTCATTAAATCCATTTAACTGTCCATACATTTCCGCGCCGCTGTCTAACCATGTGTATTGTTTAACCCGAGGGAACTCTTTATCGATTTCAACCTTCATGGTGTCAGAGCTTAGAGTTTCAGTAATCGTAATCGGCCTCGGTACTGGATCAGTGGATACAATTGGAGTTACCTTCACATCGTCAATCCATAGGGTCTTGTTATTAAACCAGCTGCGTAGTCCAATCTTCCCTGCACTTGTCGATAATGAGGGAAGACTCGTCGTAAGCACGTTATTGCCATCGATCGATAAAGCTACGCTACCTTTCTCATAGCGCAATTTGAGGGTATACTGTTGGTCAGCAGCAAAGGTAAAACTAGGAGCCGTAATATTTCCATACGATTCCGTCCCTCCTTTCATTGCATCCCAGCCCCAAGAACCCGCATCATATTGGATAACATTGTAGTTATTGCTATCGACGAATCGGTAGACCAGTCCAAATCGTGTGGCAGGCTGACTAAATTTTAACTTCACCTCATATTCAGCATTGGCAACCTGAGGTGAATCTTGGTCTGCTAAAATAACAACCCCTTGTGTCACCGCCTTAACAGCACCTTGATCCGCCGAAAAAGTAGTGGTCCCCTTAGCTGCAGCCCATCCCTCGATGTTGCCATCATTGTAATCTCTGAAATACACGTCCGATTCTTGAGCCGCGAATACGGCTGCCGATGGCAAGCCAAGCTGTACCCCTAGCAACAACGTCAATAGCAAGCTAACCGCTTTGTAACGTTTTCTCATCTCTATGACCTCTTTTCACTTAAATATAAGTAGAATGAACATTATCAATTCACATATTTCCTTTAATTGTATGTTTTTGACATCACAAGGACATAATGAGCCCTCCTTCCATAAGAAGGTGCGTCATTATATGTTTTTTTGTATTACTTGGAATTTAACAATCGCTTGATAACAGCGGCTGATTCCGCTCTTGTAGCAGATTCTTTTGGTGCAAATGTAGTCTGAGTTCTACCTTTCATTAATCCAGATTTCAAGGCAAAGCCCACCGACGCTTTAGCCCACGGGCTTATTTTACTATCATCTTTAAACGCAGTGGTGGAATCTGAGGCCATACTATCGACCTTTACACCGGAAGCATAAGCTTTCGCTCGCATCAGCATCGTTGTCATTTCTTCACGAGTAATGCTTTTTTCCGGAGCAAATTTCGTCTTGGACAAACCACTAATAATTCCGGCTGCATAAGCTTTCTTTACCGTATCTTCGTACCAAACTCCTGATTTCACATCCGTAAACGGATTACCTCCAGAACCTTCTTTAAGATCTAATGCTCTGGCTATAAGAGCTGCGAATTGTGCGCGAGTGATGTTATTATTCGGGGCAAAGCTGTCGGCATCCATGCCTTCAACAATTCCTTTAGTGACCATTTCCATGATATCTTGCTTCGCCCAATGTGAGACGATATCGCTGAAAATCTTGGTGAATGTTGAGGATTGATTCGGGGTGAATTCCTGATCTTTCAGATTACGATCAAGAACCTTTAATGCGGTCCATTTTACTGCAGTTGTACCAGCCCTTTTAGCTTTAAAGGTAATCGTGGCAATGTCCAAATTACCCTTTTCACCATTCACATTTCCGATCTTGGTATGGGCTATCGTAATTTCATTGTTTTTCACGATTGGAGATACAGAAAAGCCTTTGATCTTCGTTTCTGCTTTTACAATCTCAAGCACTTTCGGGTCAAAATTAAATTTAGCTTCATATGCGTATAAGTCTTGAATATCTTTACCCTTTAATGTAACGGTGAACGTAGAATTAGCAGATTCAGTAGCTGATGTCTGCATCTCGAAGTCAGAGACTTTTTCAGCATGGACTGTACTCAACCACATGGAAGAACATAACGTACAGATTAGTGCGAATGTGAATCGTTTGCGTCTCATAAGAACATCCCTTCACCCGTGAATTTTAACTCCCCCCTATCATATGGATTTTGAAATCGGATACACATGATTTATTTTGTTCAACATTGATTATTTTTGTTATTCATTCTCTCTGCGATAAGCTAAGGGACTAATTCCTGTGATTTTTTTAAAAATACGACTGAAATGTTCTGGATTCACGTATCCTACTTGCTCAGAAACCTCGTATATTTTCATTCCGCTCTCCAGCGCCTTTTTAGCCTTCTCGATTCGCAGATTCGTCAGAAACTGAATGAAATTAACACCTATTTCTTTGGAAAACTGTTTGCTTAAATAGCTCTCGCTTACACCGACAATCTGACTAATATTCGACAAATGGACATCTTCGTTAAAGTTTTTCTCTATGAGCTCTTTCGTTTTAGCAACAACAGGGCTAAGAAAGCATTCCTTGGGTTGATCTTTCGGATGCAGCTTTTGATGCAGATGTTCCAAGAACAGTCGGCACCAATGCACCGTATTCTCCCAGGTTTCCTGCTTATAAATATGATCCGTGATAGGATAAGGCAGCTTATCATGAAGCTTTTCCCAAGAAACGCCTTTTTGATAAATTAATGCACTTGCCTCCCAAGTCATATCGACTACATCTGATTTGATAAGCTCAGGTGAACAAGGGTATCGCTGAATCAACAAGCTACAGCAGTGTTCATAGACCTCCTGCCATTTCATTAAATCCGGATCACTTAATGACTTCAGCATTTCGGTTCTAGCCAAATACCATGCCTCTTTCCAGTCACTTTCCTTAATAGCTGGACGCCTTTCAGCTTCCGGATAATATAATCGATTGTACCCCTGGTAGAAACTCAACCCTGCTAATCGTTCAGCTTGGCGGAATAATCGGTTCCACTGCTGATGACCATCCACAATATCACTGATGCCCATAGAAAGCTTCAAATTAATAAATTGCTTTAATCTCATGCTCACCTCAGACAAGATTATGTCTGTCAATCTACGAATGGCGATGATGCTGCATTGCTCTGGAAAAGAGAAGAACAAAACATAATGCCTGTCATCATATCTGCATACTTTGCAGATCCCTTCACTTCTACTTCGATTCGTTACCGTTCGTATCGTCTGCATAATCATACGGTGTGAATCTTCAAATTGAACGGTATCTGATAGCCTAAGAAGCGCAACCTCCAGATTTTTTTCCCCCATATGCTTTCGAACAAGCTCCAACGAAGGCGTTATATCATCATCTGTCACTTCTAAAGAATCCGATAGGCAAAGTCGATGCAGAACGGAACAGATCGAAGCTTCTACGTCTTCTAATGTTGATACTGTCTTTGAGGAGCTTTGCCGCCGCTTCAATTCATCCACAGTCTTAGTCAGTACCGGTGCAATATAAGTTTCATCTAACTTGGCTTTAACAATGTAATCAAAGGCGCCGAGCACAAAGGAATCTCTTACAAAAGAATAATCTCCGTATGCGCTAAGCATGATGGTTAACGGTTGATTCGAAAAAGTAGTGTTATTCAGTGCTTCGAGTAGCTCTACTCCATTCATATTTGGCATTTGAATATCCGCCAGAACTAGATCCACATCCTGATGGATTTTCAGCATATTTAATGCCTCCTTACCATCTCCTGCTTCCCCTGCAATCTCAAAATCGGTCGAAGCAATGGATATATACTCCCGGAGGGCTAACCTAGCTAATGGTTCATCATCAACAATGAGAGCTTTAAATTTCATCATAAATCCCTCCATAATTGATCTATAGGATTACCTCAAAGCCTCAACCGCTATCTCCCAATCATCATTCAATTTTTCTTGAATATCGGACACCTCAGCACCTGAAAAAATTTCTTGTGCAGCCTTCTTTTCATCAAACTGTATGGCATTTTTTACTTTTTCAAACTTCTCATCGATCCCCAGGTACATAAACGGCTCAAAGGGGTGCTTCTCTTGAACATTGTTGAAGAACGGCAGGAATGATTCAATATTGATCACTGTCGATGAATTTTGCGAATAATTAATATACACTTGGTAAACATCCCGGCTAAATACCCACTCCAAAAATGCTTTAACTTCTTCCGTATTTTTGGAGTTTTTATTGATCGCCATATATTGATCTGGCATAGTGATTGCCTGCAAACGCTCTGAAGTTGTCTCTCTCCAGGGCAATGTGAACGCATCTAAATCTTTATCATCCTTCATTTTGGATAAATGATCTCTAAGATACCACTGACCGAGTGCAAGCATAGCCGCTTTATTATTTTGAAACAGCAGCGTTGCCTGATCCACACCAATATTGAGTGCATCGGGCCCTGCTAGTTCATTCTCTGCTATTTTCTTAATCATCACTGCTGCTTTCTCGAAAGGAGAACCTTTTCCAAAAGGGCGTTTCGTCTGTGCGATTGAAGATAAATAATTTTCATCCTTGGATAGTAGAGGCGGCCCAAACTCAGTGAAAGGATAGAACGTCCAATTCTCTTTCCCGCCAATCGCAATCGGAATATATTTGCCATGCGCTTTAATCTTCATCATCACATCCATAAATTCATCCATCGTTTGCGGAATCTCTACGCCGGCCTCTTGAAAGATACTTGGATGGTAATAGACATATTCAGAGAAGGATACAAGTGGTAGACCAAGAATGGAATGATCTAATCTAGCGGGATATTTATTGTTTTTTGCTGCGGTTAATCCATCCAGTGGAAGAAGTACTGCTTTGTAAGTGAGTAGGTCATCTGGCTTCAGGTAAAAAATATCCGGCAAATCATTGGCTGCTAAACGAACCTTTAAATACTGACCGCTATTATCGGGAATTGTCTCTACTTCAACCGTTACATTAGGCTTAATTTTAGAGTAGTCTCTTACTTTTTCCGTCCAAAATTTGATATCTGTCTTCGCTTCCCACATGCCGAATTTTATTTTAATCGGTTGATCCAGATTCACCTTTCCCTGTTGTTGCTCTATTGCCCCTCCTTTGGGACTAAACTTACTTAAAGAGAAGAAGCCACCTACAAAAATAAGAGAAATGATCCCTATTAAGGACACACGGAGTATTATTTTCACTTCTATTAATCACAGCCTTCGAAAAAAAGTTTATACCATCATACCTCCTCTGAAGTTACACATGAATGATGTTTTCCCTCTGGACTATGATCTTTTATGATCCTCCGCAGCATTTTGCTTCATCCTCCCTCCCCTAACAACTGATCCTGCATCTCATCCTCCGGCGTGTCGATCAACGGTAGTCTTATCGATACTATCGTTCCCTGAGGTTTATTCTTCTCGTACTTTAAACCGTAACGCCTCCCGTAATGTAGCTGAATTCGCTTATTAACGTTACTGTTTCCCATACCACTGAAAGAATGCTGATGGCGTATACCATCGCTGTCATATTCCTGAGCATCCATATCCAACATGCCTACACCATTATCAGCTATAGTTATAAGAAGATCTTCCGCTTGTTTGCTCACTATGATTTCGATGATACCAGGATAGTCAACATTCTTTAGTCCATGAATAATACTGTTTTCTAAAATAGGTTGTATTAGCAATTTCAATATATAATAACCTGCTAAATCCTCATCTACTTCCCATCTCGTTTGAATCGGTCTACCAAAACGAATCTCCATGATATACAAATAATTCTTTAAATGATCTATTTCCTCATCAATCGTAGTCAGAATTCCACCTCGATTAAAAGAAGAAGCCAACAGACGAGTTAGCGCATGCGTCATATTCCGTATGTTATCTGCTTTACTGATTAAAGCCATAAACTTGATTGAATTGAGTGTATTTATTAAAAAGTGTGGATTGATCTGCGACTGAAGTGCTGCAAACTCCGCCTTTCGCTTCTCCACCTCTTGCCTTTCATGATGGTAGAGCAGATCCTGAATACGTTCCGTCATATGATTAAAAGAATGCCCAAGCTTAATTAGCTCCAGGCTGCCGGTTCTCATAAATTTAGCGTTTAAATCACCTTCAGTAACCAGATCCATTTGCCGGAGAAGCTCATTTAACGGCTTAGTAACATTAGATACAAAGTAAAATGAAACAAGAATAAATGCTAAGATGATCATCAATGCAAACACCCAGACGATATAATTCACACTAAGGTAATTGGCTGTTAGATCAGCATATGGAATAGACTGTACAAGCCACCATCCGGTCTGATCAATCTTGGCGTAGGTTATCAAATTTCTATCTTCACCATTAACATCCACAACGTACCCTTTTTCCTGCGGCCCACGATTTGCGAACCAGTGCATTTGGAATCCCCCCCCTCTAGAGGCAAGGGTATTGGATGAGATAATTTGACCTTCCTCTGTGACGATAAAAAGGCTGGATTCCGTATTATCACGTGACTGCAAAATATGATCAAAGGCACTACTCTCAAACGTAAAAAGAATCATTTCTAGCTGGGATAAAGGATTGATTACACTTGGAGATAGGGCAGCAACCATATTGTAAGGATTGTAGTTACCATATAAAATATTGGGCATCATCCCCAGAAAATGAACGCTATCGGGATTATTCAGCACCTGCCCATACCACGTTTTTTGGCGAAAATAAGAATCATCCAAATTCAAATTCTTTAAGTACGAATAGGATTGATGGTCTTTAAATAGGAAGTTCACCGACAGTACTCGTCCTGAGATGGATGCCGTGTACTTCTCTATTAAGACCTTTAGCTCATAGTAAGCCTGCTGTTTCTCGACTCCACTCTTACGATTAATTTCATAAAGCTTTGCCATCACATCCCTGTCCATACCGATGGAAGCAAATAGTCCCGTCAACCTCCTTATTTCCTGACTAACGGAATAGGAGATCGCTTGAGCCGTTTGCTGAGATCGTGATGTATTTTGCTGAAGAATATCTCGCTTATAAATATTTAGAATAATGATGGAGAATAAGATGATCGGCAGAATGACTACAAGTATAAAAAAAAGCCTCAATGTGCTAGACATCCGCCAATTTTTTCTCATAAGTTCCCTCCCCTTTAAAAGATAACTTATAAACGCTCACTTCTACCTCACCATGAATATTGAACAACATATTCCCTTAAATTTGTGCTACTTCCTGCATGGCGACAAAAGTACTCAGAATATTACACACAACCATTCACTTAATCTTTAAATCTGAGTTTTTTCCCAGTTTTCGACAACGTTTACGAGTTGATTCAAAATGAAAAAGAGCTGACATTAATGTAGAAAGTTCTACTTTAGGATCAGCTCCTTTAGTTCGGTCAATCGTCTTTTCAAACAATATTCATTTGCATAAAATAATTTAATTTGATAGTATAACTGACGAACGTTCGTTAATATCGAGGTGATTTTTTTGAAAAGTAAAGAAATTAAAGACATTGCTTTGAAATGTTTCACAACTCATGGATATGAGGGGGCTTCTTTGTCTCAAATTGCTGAGCAAGTCGGGATGAAAAAACAATCTCTTTATGCCCATTTCAAAGGGAAGGATGATCTTTTTCTGCAAGTTCTACAAGATGCCAAAGAGACAGAAATCTCATCCAAACTACAATATTTGAGTAAGGTAGGGACTCAAAATCCTAAAACAGATTTATTAGGATATCTGCAATTGGTCATTGATATGTTTCAAAAGAACGAGCAGTTAAAGTTTTGGTTGCGTATCTCTTTTTTTCCACCGCCCCATCTTGCTAAAGCGATTGATGAAGAAGTAATCGACACAGAGAAAAAGATTCAACCCGTACTTGAAAGTAAATTCCAAGCTTGGATCGATGCCAAAGTCATCATGGAAGATGCAGCCTCCATCCCAACGCTTGCCTTTTTAGGTGTAGTTGATTCGATCATGCTAGAGCTTGTGTATGGCAATAATGAAATCCGTTTAAATGAAAAACTAAATGCCTCATGGACCGTATTTTGGAGAGGTATTTCACAGGTGTGATTCTACAAAGAGAGGTATTACTTCATGAAGAAACCATTGAAAGAACAAAAAACAGTCTTACTCATTCTACTAAGTAACATATTCATTGTTTTTCTAGGCGTTGGGCTGATCGTCCCTGTTATGCCATCCTTTATGAACATTATGCATTTGTCAGGTAAAACGATGGGGTATCTTGTAGCAGCATTTGCATTCGCGCAATTACTCATGTCTCCTCTGGCAGGGCGCTGGATTGACACTTACGGCAGAAAAAAAATGATCGTTATCGGCTTAGTGCTCTTCAGTGCATCGGAATTAATCTTTGGTTTAGGCACACATGTATCCGTTCTTTATTTCGCCAGAATTCTTGGAGGGATTGCTGGTGCATTCATTATGCCTGCCGTCACTGCCTATGTTGCGGACATCACCTCAGTAGAGGAAAGACCTAAGGCAATGGGTTATGTTTCTGCCGCCATTAGTATCGGTTTTATTATTGGCCCAGGAATCGGAGGATTTATTACTGAACTAGGTATACGTGCTCCATTCTATTTTGCTGCTGGCTTCGCCTTAATCACTTGTATTTCGTCGATATTTATTCTGAAAGAGCCACTATCCAAAGAGCAGCTTTTGGAAATCAGTAAACTAAAAAAAGACACCAACTTTATCACTGATCTGAAACGCTCGTTTCATCCAGCATATATTATTGCGTTTATTATAGTGTTTGTCCTCGCCTTTGGCTTATCGGCATATGAAACTGTGTTTAGCCTGTTTTCTGATCATAAATTTGGCTTCACTCCACGGGATATTGCAACCATCATTACAATAAGCTCAATCTTCGGGGTGGTTGTGCAGGTCTTTTTATTCGGTAAAATGGTAGATAAGCTCGGTGAAAAAAAGCTCATTCAACTCTGCTTAATTGCTGGCGTAGCCTTAGCTGTAGCCTCCACCATGATCAATAACTATTTAACTGTTCTGCTAGTAACCTGCTTCATCTTTCTCGCATTTGACCTACTCCGTCCAGCACTAACGACCTATTTATCAAAAACGGCTGAAAAAGAGCAAGGCTTTGTCGCTGGCATGAACTCAACCTATACTAGCCTTGGTAATATCATCGGACCTGCATTAGGCGGAGTATTATTTGATGTAAACATCAACTATCCATATCTCTTTGCGGCTGTCATTATGTTTATTGGTCTTGTAATTACGATGGTATGGAAAGAAAAACAAGCTACTAATGGCTTGGTAAACTAAGGTAAGGAACAACTGCGAATAGTAAGATTTACAAAATAAAAACAGCTCGCCCTATATGGGGACACGAGCTGCTCAGGCTGTCGAGAATGTCTCGACAGCTTTCTTTATATCTAATCATTTACAGTCTTCACCACGTATTTTATCCTCGTTCCCACTGCTTGTACATTAAATATACAAAAAACGGAGCCCCTAACCATCACTTCATGACCAGTACCTTTGATTTCAATTTGCTTGAGAATAATTCTTCAACCTAGAATGGATTGATCACATGGAAAAAGACGTTAGGCGACGCCATACGGTAATAATAGCTGCACCAGCCTGCACCTTTGTCGGTGAAACGGTTCGTCGTGCTATACAGCAATCGTTCCTGCTCCAGCTCCTCGATCCGTTCGAGCTTTCCGTCCGCATATTCTAACAGCCTCATGCTCGCTGTATCCAGCCGGCTTACAACACCGCCGTAACGAATATCGAGCACCTCCCAGCCGAACGGTTTGAACATCGATAGCCATTGCTTCCGGTGTGCGGCGCGAAGATTTTGCACACCCAGCGAAATTTCGGGCAAAACATCCTCTGCAATCCGCCTAAGTACTGCCTTGTCTCCACTGTCATAAGCCCGCTTCAGCTCAAGACCGATTTCGCTCTTCTGCTTCAACACCGCACATAGCTTTTGTGGCACCTCAAACAAGTAATCTAGCTCTGCCTCAGCTTTTCTGCGGCTTGCAATTTCGCCTTCCGCCCATGCATAATGAGCCGCCATATCTAGCCCATCAATCTGTTTGTCGAACAGCCCCAGCAGTACATCCTGATACAACAGAAACTTAGACGGATTGCTCTGCTTCTGATTATTTGGTGCAGCTCCCGGTGTCTCGTCCAAATACTTCAGCCCCATGTAAGCGTCCGCCTCGATGCCGGTGCAGAACCGAACGCGCTCGGCCAGCGCCTTGTCAGTCGGCGTCGACGAAGAATAAGCATGCTCCGCATAAAACTGCAAGCCGAGCAAAGCAATGTACGGATTGCTCTCCATTCCGTCGTCACCCCACATCGTCGCATAAACTTCCCGGATGCCTTCCTTCTTGCATACCGTCAGCGCTGCATCGGTCGCCGGCAAGGATAGCCCGTAATTGACGCCGAACGTATTGAATACCCACACAGCACCCGCAAAAATAAGATTATTACCGAGCGGCCGGTGTTTGGCGATCAATGTTTCGTAGTCCTTCTCCTCGACGTGGTTATAGTCCCAGTAAACCATATCTATGTCCTTAGGAATGCGGCTCGACATGTCCTCTGATATTTGCGTCTCATGGCCATAATAATCTTCACCGTTAGCTGAAGCCAGCTTCAGGAACATATCGCTCCACATCATCGGTTTCAACCCTAAGCGTCGAGTTACTGCGAGCACCCGCTCCAGATGGCCTGTCATAATATCAAAACGGTTCATATGTCCATTGCGATCCAAAAATTTACCGCGTCCAAGCTCTTCCGCTTCATCCATGCCGATGTGGATTTTCCGGCTGCGGAACGGCGCGCTAATGCTGACAATCATATTTTCGACCAGACGATCGGTCTTCTCCGCTCCAACTAGCAACGCGCCTTTTGTATCTTTATATTCCTTTACCGGCTCCCATTTCAAAAACTCCTCCAAATGAGCCAGTGTTTGAATGCTCGGGAACGCTTCAATGCCGAATTGATCGGCGTAATCGTCGATTTCCTTCAACTCCGCCGCCGTGTAGCGGCCGCGCATGTAGCCGAAATATGGCTCGTCTTCTATCTCGTAAGTGTCTTCCAAATAGAGCATGACGCTATTCAAGCCCATCAGCGCCATTTTACGCAGCATAAACTTGAAGCTTTCAACGGTTAGCACTCCATTGCGCGATAAATCAAACATCGGACCGATCACATCGAATTGTTGTTGCTCTGTAATTTGAAAGCTCTCTCCGCCCCTAATCTTCTGAATCAACAGTCCCAAGCCTCGAAAAAATTGATGTTTAGCGCCGTAACGAATATAAGCGCTTTTACCATCATAACCAACTTCCAGTTCTCCTGAAGACGGTTCTATTAAAACGGGAATTCCATCCTCCGACCATTCTGACTTAAGTTCGGCAAGCAGCAACCGAAGTCCTGATTGAAGCTCGCTCAATTCTCCTATAAAATGTAACTTCACTATCAATCCCTCCACAAAAATGAAATATATATAAAATTACACCAAAAACTCGATCAAGGGTGTTAACCTTTGACCGAGCCTGCTACCATGCCTTTCATAATTTGCTCTTGGAAGATCAAAAAGATGAGAATGGTTGGTATTGCAGCAATAAACATCGCGCCCATCGTTAAGCTGTAGTCCGTTCCGAATCCATCGGAGAAGAGCGACAAGCTGAGGGGCAGCGTCTTCAACGCTTGAGAATTAATAAAGACGAGCGCGAAGGAGAAATCATTCCAAAACCTCAAAAATGCAAGAATTGTAATCGTAGCGACGATCGGCAGGGACAATGGGAAAATGATGCGTCCGAAGATTCCCCACCAGCCGTTGCCGTCGATCATCGCCGCTTCCTCTACTTCTCTCGGAATGGATACGATGTAGGACATTCCAAGGAAGATCGCAATTGGTAATTCAAATGCCGTATACGGTAGGATGAGTGACCAGTACGTATTCAGCATCCCGAGCTTGTTCATGAAAATAAACAATGGAACGAGTGTGCTATGAATTGGAATGAGCATGCCTAGCAAGAACAATCCTTTTATAACGCCACTCAACTTGAATGGGAACCGAGCAAGTACATAAGCTGCAAGCATACCGAGCACAATGGTCAGCAGCAGTGCTGAAAGGGTAACAATTGTGGAGTTGAGCACCGCCCGGCCCATATTTCCGAGATCCCATGCCCGGGTTATATTGTCGAACTGCCATTGCTGCGGCCAGGAATAGGGACGATTGAAAAATTCCTGATTTGACTTGAATGCACTTATTCCTAACCAGTATAGCGGATACAATGTAATTATGGCATAAAATAACAGGATGATTTTCGCAATTCCGGAAATCGGCTTACGCCACAGCGAGCCTCTCATCTTCTCCGACCGAGCGTCTATCATTGCTTGCATAGCGATTCACTCCTTCATCGGCCGGGCTAACATTAGCCGACCGCCCATTAGCCGCGTCTCTTCGTGATGATATGATTTAGGCCAATGAGCACGGCGCTAATCAGAATAATCATTGTGGATACCGCAGAGCCGTAGCCGTAACGGTATACCGTAAAGGTGTTATTGTACATATATGTGGCGAGCAATTCTGTCGATTGTGCAGGACCGCCGCGCGTCATGACGATAACATGGTCGAATGCCTTCAAACTTCCAGATATGCACAGTACGATGGTTACAACAACTGTTCCCCAAATTATCGGGAGCGTCACGAAAAATAGCTTTCTCCAGGCTACCGCCCCGTCGATCTTCGCAGCATCTTCAATTTCTGAAGAGATATTTTGGAGTGCAGCGATGAAAATGATAAGATACGGGCCGATATTCGCCCAGTTAATCGGGATCGATACGGCAAACATATTGATTTTAGGGTCGTCTAGCCAAGGCCGGCGCCAAGATTCCAGTCCCAGCGTCTCCAATAATTGATTCAGCAAACCGATTTGCGGGTGATAAATATAGCCCCAGATGAGACCGACGACGACTGTAGACAGCACCATCGGGAGAAATACAGCGGAGCGCATCAACCGATTGAACATCGTGTTCTTGAGCAAGAACAATGACAGCAGCAATGCGACCGATACTTGACCTATTACTGCCGAGACAACAAGGATCAGGTTGTTTTTCAGTGCTCTCCAGAATACTGGATCCTCTAGTATCATTCGATAATTATCCAACCCGATAAGCTTAGCAGCACCGAGTCCCTTCCACTCAAAGAAACCGTAGTAAGCTGACCAAAAAATCGGAACGATCGCAAAGATGATAAAGATGAGTAGTGCAGGAAGCAGCGCCATGATGACGAAGCTTCTGCTGCGCAATGATGCAGGCATGGCGACAGCCTCCTTTACGTACTTTTGTCTGATTACTTTTTAGTCGAACGCGCTTGCGCATCCTGCAGTTTTTTAGCTACATCCTCCGGCTTACCGCCCATCATAAGCTCTTGAAGACCGTTGTTGATCACTTCGCCTGCTTCAGCAGATAAATAGGCGTCATATACCGGCGTAATTTCAGAATTCACAGCCAATTCATAAGCTTTGAAGTAAAGCGGGCTTACTTTCGACTTATCCAGTTCTACTTTGTACATAACCATTGAGTTGCTTTCTGCGATCGCCTTTTGGCCATCCGGTCCGCTTACTGCGTAGATCAGATCAAGCGCTGCCTGCTTCTGTGCGCCTTTTGTATTTTTGTTAAGCGCGAAGCCTGCGCCTGCGCCACCGGAAATCGTATTCGGTTTGCCTGCTCCACCTTCTATGCCAGGCATTGTTGTGACTTCGATAGGTGCCAACTGCTCAGGAGTTGCGGATGCTGCAAGATTCGTAAGCGACCATGCGCCGTTAATCATCATAGCTGCCTTGCCTTGAATGAAGTATTGCTCTGCTTGCGTGTTGTCGATGCTGTTTGCGCCATCTTGAAACGCTTTATTGTCAACGAGCTCTTTGTACTTGCCCAAAGCATCAATGAACACAGGATCTGTAAAAGACGCTCCATCTTGAGCTGCAGCTTTCAAGAACCATTCCGTGCCCGTCACGCGGTCAGCCAACGAACCGATAATCGTCGATTGTGCAACCCATGGCGCTTTATTGCCGAGGGCAATCGGCGTAATGCCGTTGTCGTTGAACGTTTTAATTGCAGTCATCATCTCTTCCCAAGTCGTCGGCACTTTTACACTATGCTTCTCGAAAAGATCTTTGTTATAATACATGAACGAAGTTGCGGACATACCGAGCGGCGCTGTGAAAATTTGTCCTTTTTCAAACTCATAGCGGTCGAATGCCCCTGCCAAGAAACTATTCTTCCATTCTGGGTATTTATCCATCAACTCTGTAATCGGTTGAAGCTTACCGGCATCATAGAACTCTTGGGATTGGCTGCCCGCATAAACGAAAAATACATCTGGCATTTCATTTGCCGCAGCAACTGTGCTTAGGCGTTGACGATAACCGTCAACCGGGATCGCTTGCGCGTCTACCTCAACGTCTGGATGCTCCTCTTTATACTTGTCAATCAGGTCTCTAACCGCTTTGGCACGAAGGTCGTCACCCGCGAAGTTATGCCATATTGAAATTTTCGTTTTTTCTCCAGAGCTTTTATTGTCTTCATTGCTCTGCTCCTTTTTTCCGCTATTGTTGCAAGCGGTTGCCAAAAGGGCAATCATCAAGATAATTGTCGTTACAAACGCAAGTCTCTTCTTCATTCAAATATTCCCCCTTTAGTAATAACCCTAGTATAGATAAGACAGACGAGAAGTCGTAGGGGGGAAAATTAAGCCCATACGGGGGGTATTTTCACCTTCGTCGATTCATCTTGAACGGTATTGCGAAGGAGTTTCGCCACTGTAACGCTTAAATAGCTGGTTAAAATGCTTCATATCCTCGTATCCTACCCGCTTAGCGATCTCGCTCACCTTCGCCGGCGTTTCCTTCAACAAACGGCTAGCCCATTCCATTCTCGCTTCCGTTACATACTCAATATAGTTTTTACCTGTTTCCTGTTTAAACAGCTTGCTAAAATAGTTTGGATTCATATGTACGCTTGCCGCTACTTGCGCCAAAGACAAGCTGTCTGCAAGATGCTCGCGTATATAGGCTACAGTTCGGTCAATGGCTTCATTCCTGCTGCCGTTTAATCGTTCATACTGCGCATGGATCGCAAGCAGCATCTGCTGCAAAGTTTCTTCTGGGTTCGCAGTAAGCAGCTTTATGTCCAACTGTTCAAGCTGTGGAAGCTTCGGCATCGATTGACCAACGGACGCTGCTGCACGCTCTAGCCAGCGGTACCCCCCAACAATCAAGGAATGCAAATACGCTTGAACGGAACAAGGCGTCGCTTCCGCATCCTGTCTAATGCTCACCAGTTCACCTTTAATCCACTGTTTTACGACCTCTCGGCTCCCGCTTCTCAGAACGGCGGTTAGCTTACTCTCCACTTCTTCCGTACAAACGGTCTGCATTCCTTTCCGATCTTTAATATCCTCATAGGCCAGCATTCTTGCTTCCTCTGCCAACCAGCGGTACGAGGCGGTTTGTTCGGCGGTGCGAAGTGACTCCCTCAGTTCTACCACGTTGCTGGCCCATACACCGCATGCGGCAAAAAAAGGCTGGCAATAAACGCGCTCCGCCCGCTCCATCGACGCCTTAACCAATCGCTTCGCGCCCGGCTGCCCCCTGCGGAAAATAAGCAGCCATCCATATTCCCAATCCAGAATGACGCAGCCAAGTGAATTCCTAATCATCGCAGCCGCCTCATTCATTTCACTTTCCGTCTCCTCCTTCATTGTCAGTGGAGACGCAGATGTAACTAGCCATAGCTCTAGCTTCTCCATATCCGATCCGAGCCTCAGCTCAGGATAATAGATCAACAGTTCCTCACTTTCACGCTCCGTCAGGAGATTGTCCCCGCGAAGAAACCGATCTAGTTGCTTCCAACGGAACGCCGTTTGATGGATGGCTTCTTGAAGCACGGCCTCCCGTCTGCTGACGATACGCTGCTTCACGCGCATAACCGCAGTCATGATATCGCCAGGACGGCTATTTTTAAGCAAATAATCACTTATTCCTTCCCGCATCGCTTGCTGTGCATATGCGAAATCATCGAATCCAGACAATATAATAATTTCAATGTATGGAAAATTCCGCTTAACCTCGCGAGACAATTCCAATCCCGTCATTCCCGTCATCCGAATATCGGTTAGAATGATGTCAGGACACTCTATCGGAATGCGCATCAGCGCTTCCTCCGCGGAAGCAGCCGGCGCGAGCAGCTCAATGCCATTCTCTTCCCATTTAATAACCGTGCTAAGGCCGGTCCTAATAATGACTTCGTCATCTACAATTAACAGCTTCATGTACAGATTCTCCTTCCTTCCCACAAAGGTTGTAGCCTATTTGATTTCTGATTGGATCGGTATAATGGTAAAACTAACTTTAGTGCCGCTTCCTTCTACGCTTTCGATCCGCAAACCGGCTTCATGCCCATAATGAAGCTGCAGCCGATTATGCACGTTGCGCAATCCGTAGCTGCTGCCTGCCGAGTCATTATTCTTCAGCGGATCAATGCCCAAGTTTGCGCTTACCTTCTCCCTCAACAGCTCCAATCTTTCCCTGCTCATGCCTACACCGTCATCCTGAACAATAAAGGTTATTTGCTCTCCCGCTGACATTGCTTTAACGATAATGCTTCCTTTACCCTCTCTTTTCAAAATGCCATGAATCATCGCATTTTCAATTAGCGGCTGGAGCAGCAGCTTCAGCATTCTCATATCGAGCAGCTCCGCCGGAATATTCGCCTCGTAATCAAATTTATCCGGATATCGAATGGACTGGATCTTCACATAATGATCTACATGCAAAATTTCTTGGCTGATTGCACAATATTCCTGTCCTTTATTTAAGCTGAACCGAAGAAAATCACTCAATGAGCCGACCATATCCGCGATTTTTTCGTCTCCCTTCATTAGCGCCATCCAGTGGACTGACGATAACGTATTATATAGAAAATGTGGATTGATCTGCGCTTGAAGTGCCGACATATCCGCTTCCTTCTTCAACGCTTCGTTGTGCTTCACCTCATCGGTTAGATTAATAATTCGCGAGCTCATCCGATTATAGCTAATAATCAGCTGTCCAACCTCATCGATCGATGTGACGGGCAACGTCGGCAGCGGCTCGTCTGGGCTGGAATTCCTAAGAAACTTCGTTAATGCAGACAACGGTTTCGTCACCTTTTGAATAAGTACAAGTACAAAAGCGATGACAAAAAGCATGGAAATGCTGACTGCAATTGCAGTTAACGTTAAAAAATACTGATTCTGCGCTCTGTAAGCTTTTGCCGGAATGATGCCTACGAGCCTCCAGTTAACATTCGGCATCTGATAGTATAATACTGTACTCCGCTCCTCCGCTTCTCGGTAATCGAACGAGCCCGACTTACCCTTGAATTCAACTATTCCGGGAAAATAATCGTTCAAGTTCTTGTTAGTCGAATACCCTTCCGGCCCAGCCAATATCCGATTTTGTTCGTCCAACAGCAGGGCGACGCCTTCACCCTCTAGTCCAGCTTGCTTTAAATGGCTAGAGATAACCGATTGCGTCAAGCTAATTTTAAGCATGCCGATATCGTAATATTTTGATGTGCTGCGAATCGGCCGTGACATCGTAATGACATCCTCTTTGCCGTCCGATGTAACGAAGTGATGTACCGGAGACCACCATTTAGGATATTTCTCATAATAACTGGGATATTCGCTCTGAATATCGGCCCATTCTGATTCGAGGACGGATCTGAAGGAAACCGACGGCTTATTATCTTCATTCGATTCGATCATGACATTGGCGATATATGGTTTGGAAATCGATAATGTTGTAAGTAAATTAACGATCGAGGTTTGCTTTAGCAAATCGTGTTCCGGTGTTTTCAAATAGCTTTGGACATCAGGGTGGCCGATGAGGAATAGTGATAGATTCTCAACATCGCTCACCATATTTTCCAAATAGGCCCCAATTTGCCGAAGCGTGTTCATGCCTGAACTTTTCGCTTTCTCTTCCGTTAAGCTTTCAGCAATATAATAGGAGAACAGTCCCAGAGACAACACCGGTACCAATACCGAAATAATAATCAACAAGCTCAGCTTCTGCTTTAACGATTTACCCAACCAGTTTTCCATCTTATCCTCCGTTCAGATTACCTTTATGCTCTGTTGCTAAATTGTAGCTTTCAAGACTTCCAGAAAACATGTTTGCGCTTTCATATTAACCTAAGTCGCTCGTCCCGACTAGAGTCTATTGTTGACTTGATGAAGCATTGCCTGGTCTTGAGGTCGTCGATGTACCGGGAGAGAGCACCGGATCTTACCTCAGCACAAAAAAAAAGACCGCCCTCTCGCAAAGGAATACAGTCTATTTCCTGTTTGATCCTTCGAAAAGCGGCTATTGCACCGGCAGTCGTGTTTCCACACGGCTCGCTTGCATTGCACATTTTTTCTCTCCAAACTATTCCATGAAAGAAACCTAATAAAAAGCCACTCCACTCTCCACAAAACAAAAAAAACGGCATTTCTGCCGTTTCTTTAGGATGGACTCTCAGGGGCTCGAACCCTGGACAAATAGATTAAGAATCTACTGCTCTACCAACTGAGCTAAGAGTCCATATGATGTTTGGTGGAGCCAAGGGGGATCGAATCCCTGACCTCATCGCTGCTAGCGATAGAGATGGTCTAGGTTTTAGAATGCTAATGCAGGAATAATCCTTATTATGCAAGCATTTCCTACGACTGTCAGAGGATATAAACAATTCTTTTATGATACTTGGTGACAGCGTTTGTCCCCAGTTCGTCCCCATTAAATGATGTAATATGTTTCCGCACTCCATATGCATCGAATATGTATACTTAAGCCCCACATGGACATTTAACATCCACGCCTCTACCCTTAACACATACCTCTGCTTTACCATCACTTGTGATACGGTTCCCCGCGTTTGATCTTCAACTCTCCTGCCCGTTCGTATTATGAGATCAACCAGTTCTTTCTGGTTGATCCTTTTTTCATTTGCATAGAGGATTAAAGTAGCCTGGTCGAACGTACCTGCCCGTGGGACTTGATCCCGAGAGCTATAATGTTCACCCCTACTTGTCATGACCATGATTGAGGCTGGTTGGGACGTAAGATCCCGTATAACAAGCGATGCTATGGAGCGACAAAAAGATCAACCTTAGGGGATGCCGGTGAATCTACACTTACAAGGGGAGATGAAATGAATCCAGTTATCGGTCTAGATATTTCTAAAGAAGAAAGCCATGGACAAGCCTTTCTAGAGCGCGGAAAGCCATTCCAAGGGATATTCCACTTCGAGCACACTCGAGATGGTTTAGCAAATTTCCTTCAAGTTTTAACAGAAGTTGAATTTGCATCTCAACAACGTCCTTTGCTTATTCTAGAAGCAACCGGTCATTATCAAAGTCCCGTTGTTCAGTTCCTAGAGGAACATCATTATATTTATATTGTTATTAATCCGCTCATCTCAAATCGGCTTAGGAAGTCTCAACTTCGTAAAGTAAAGACGGATGCTGCTGACGCTTACCTATTGGGAGAGCTGTACTACAAAGAAGAATTTGAACCGTTTAAGAAAAGAGGTGTGCAACTTCTCAATCTGCGCTATCTTACAAGACAATATGAGTCTCTTTCAAAGATGTGTGTACAAACTAAACTACAATTCCAAGCTGTTTTAGATCAGGTTTTCCCTGCTTACAAAGGTGTCTTTGGAGCTATGTATTCCGGTATTTCATTACAGTTTTTAAGTGAATTCCCAACCTCATATTCAGTATTACAGACGGATGAAAACACACTCAAATCTAAGATGAAAGAACTGCTTTCTTCAAAACGGGGGCGTTCAGAGGACTGGATTAACCAACGGGTGCAACGGCTGCTAGTTGCGGCAAAACAAAACCCATTTCAGCAAACCATGTATGCAAGCCACTTAATCAATTTGAAAGTCCTTATTACCCTCATTCTTCAGTACCAAGAGCATCTTACTGGATTGGAACAGAACATAGAGCGATGCTTTTCTCTCCGCCTGTTCAATTATTGCAGTATTTCTGCTTTGTTAGTTATACGCCTTTTCCTTGCGTGAAGTAAAAAACAAACGGCACGGGGCTTTCCCATGCCGTTTTGAATTCCATTTTTATTCCCGTTCTTACCTTTGAGCTTAACTTAATGACATTGCCTGTTTGGGTGTCCTTATTGTTTTTCTAAGTTTTGCTTGCTAAGCGACTCTATTCAGCATCATTCTGCTCTTCCAGTCATCTCAAAATCGCTTGGTTTGTTTCTTCCGGCTTTTCTTGCTGGATCCAATGACCGCAATCCAGATTGACCACTTCCGCATTAGGCACGAACTTTGTCAGTTTTTCAGACCTCTGGACCGTATCCCGGTCACCATAGATCATGAGGGTCGGCCGTACCATAAAAATGAAGGGGGTTGCGATTTTGGATGAGCTGTTTCATCCCTTCTTCATTTAGCGATTTGATTTATGCCTCGCATTTAAAACGTTCTGACTTTTGATGAGAATTAAACCCTAAATGATTGAGAAATACAGTAGCTCCTCTCTCCTAAAGATCAGGGAAACAATAGACCCAGATTTATGCAGTACCAAAAATCCTTTTAACGATTCTTTTGTTATTTGTATTTCCTTATTCTGTAATATTATTTTTGCAATGTTGAAATTTTAGCCCTTCTTCAGATGAAGCGATCAATATTCCAAGCCTTCTTAATCGTGTTTCTTCTTTCTTGGCGCTCATTACCCACCAGATAGAATCTCTTTTATAGGATGGTGATAAATTAGTGAAGAATAGCCAGGCTGTTTGATTGGCCTTGATTTGTTCTTCATATTCTTTGGCAAGTTCCACGTTTCTTTGTTCAGAGGAATAGCCTTGTGCATCGGTTCTGTTGTTAAAGACGTGCATTCCTTCTGGTCTCATCTTTCCAAGCTGTATTAGTGCTTTTACCTTCTTTACGTTCACAGCACTCCATACACTATTTACTTTGCGCGGAGTAAAGCGAATCTTATAGCTTTGTTTATCAATGGTTTTTCGTATACCGTCAATCCACCCAAAACAAAGAGCGGCATCTACTGATGCAGACCAAGTAAGGCTTGCACGCCCTGTACTTATCCCAAAATAGCCCACCCAAATTTCACTAGCTTCAGCATGATGTTCTTCTAACCAATCGTTAAACTCTTCTTGGTTGTTGAAAAAAACTACATCTCCCATTGTTCCAGCCATTTTAAAATCGCTTGGTTTGTTTCTTCCGGCTTTTCTTCCTGGATCCAATGACCGCAATCCAGATTGACCACTTCCACATTGGGCACGAACTTTGTCAGGTTTTCAGACTTCGCAACCACATCCCGGTCGCCGTAGATCATGAGGGTCGGCTGCTGGATGATCGGGTTCACTTTCGCCAATAAGCGCCAGTTGCGGTCAAGGTTCCTGTACCAATTTATGCTGCCCGTGAACCCTGATGTTTCAAAAGCGGAGACGTAAACGGCCAGCTCGCTTTCGCTCAATACGGGCTCACCGAGCGGTGTTTCTGCTCTGGCGAGATTGATCAACGCCATACCTGGCTCAGGTGCTCTGAGAGGCTCGTTCTTCCGGTACAGGTTGCGAAGGAACCTGTATGTATTGTCTTCGAATACGGCGTCCGCGACGCCTGGCTGTCGATTGAAGTGGACGAAATAGAAATCGCCGCCAAGTATTTCTTCCATGAACTCGATCCAGGGTTTTTCTCCGCGCACTTGGTAAGGCAAGCTCAGATTTATCACTTTATTGACTCGGTTTGGATGCAACAAGGTCAGTCCCCAAACGACGAATGCACCCCAGTCATGACCGACAAAGGTAGCGTCCTCGTATCCATAGTGATCGAGAAGCGCGATGAGATCACCCGACAAGTGTTCAATGTCATAGTCTGTTACTTCGGTCGGACGGGATGAGTTGCCGTAACCCCGCTGGTTGGGGACGATGACATGGTAGCCCGCTGCGGCAAGTGCGTCCATCTGATGGCGCCAAGAAAAGGCATGCTCTGGCCAGCCGTGGCAGAGTACAATAGGTTTTCCTGCGTTTTCTCGGCCTGCTTCAAACACTTCGAGTTCCACACCGTTGGCTGAAATAAGGGTGGGCTTGGGAAAATCGGTTGGATTAAACATTGAATTAAAACCTCCTTCTTGTGATACTTGTAGTATAATGGATAAAAGGTGACATCAAGGTGTCACCGTTCTGAAATCATGTAAAAAAAGAGGGCAATTATGGACAAAGTGGAGAGACTCATTTCGATTATCATGATATTGCTGAAAAAAGAGGTTGTTTCTACAACGGAATTCTCACAACTATTCAATGTCTCCAAAAGAACGATCCTTCGCGATATGGAAACATTGAGCTTATCGAATATCCCGATCTACTCTGTCAATGGGGTCAAAGGGGGCTACGGCATAATGGATGAATACAAGGTGGATAAACGCCTTTTAAGCAGCTCCGATTTACAGAATATATTAACTGCGCTCGGCGGATTGGAACAAATCCTCCGTACTGAAGAAGTTGAAAGAACGATAAATAAAATAGAGGCAATGGTTAGTCCATTGTCTCTAAATCGTTCCATTCAACTGTCGTTTTATGATTGGGAAGGTCGGTCCGAGATTCTTGAAACCTTAAAGACATGTCAAGAATCCATTTCAAAAAAGAGGCTGGCTTCGTTTTATTATACAGATAAGGACGGGGCTGTAACGAATAGAATGGTCGAGCCCTATGAGCTGCATTTTAGCGAATCGAGTTGGTACTTGAAAGGATTCTGTTTACATCGACAGGGATATCGAACTTTCAAGTTATCTCGGATCGATCATATTACTATGGATGAACGCGCGTTTCATCCTAGAGACGATTGGTCAGAGCAAGTACACGAAGCAAATTATCTACCTGAATTCGTCACGATTAAGGCATGGATATCGCCTAGCATAAAAGATCAAATCATCGAAAGGTATGGTCGAAGAAGTATTGAAGACCATAGTTCTGGATTTTTATTAGCAACCATTTATGTCCCACAAAATCGTATGGGATTTCAACTTTTAGCAAGCTTCGGCACTCATCTAAAAGTTGTAGAGCCCAAAACCTATGTTGAAGACTTTCGAAATTATTTATATCAAATGATGGAGAACTATTCCTGATATATTTAGCATTAAAGCTTCAACCTTCAACTCAACTTTTCGCCCTATTTATGGTACGGTTCACCGTACCATCTATACAGCGAACGCAAATATTCTACTTACCTAATTTTTAGATAGTAAAAGCGAATGAAATGTTTCAATCGCTTTTATCTAAAAAGGTCCATTATATATTAGCACTATTCCTTTATTTCATTTGCTTCTTCATCTATTAGACCATGCTCGCCATTGTAAAAAGTATATTTAGTGAATAACTTATCAAATTGGGTTGGAGGTGTATTTTCAACGAGAATTATTTGATGATGATCACCTAATTCAACTAAAATTTTATAAAACTCTTCATAAACTTCAGGATCTCTAACTTGATTTTTTTACTGGACCTTCAGCAATATTTAAATCCTGATTTTCTTTCTTCAAAGTACCCACATACTTGCTAATTGAGTCTAGCAACAATAATCCTGGGTGTCCTACAGCGAAACCAGCTTCCTTGCTATTGAGAATAGCACCTAAGTAAGATAGCTGCATACTTTCTAGCAATCCTCCACTTTCATGTGCATAAACGCTAGCTCCATTATAATATGGAATGAAATTTTCTCTATTAATGTAGGTATCTTCAAGAAATTCATATTTCAATCTGATCATGAATTGACGATACTCAAGATCAAGGAAATTAATAATCTTTTCCTTTTCCGCACCTTTAACCTGTAACGCTGCTAGTTTCAATTTCAATTTCTCTTCTTTAATCCCTAGAGAAATAATAGAAGCTTCTTTTTCCTCGATTTTATGGTAAATCCTCATACTTTCTTTAAAGATTTCTTGATCTCTTGTCAGTCTGTTAATCATACTATTTAAAGTTTCTATTTGGGAAAGGAACGGAACTTCTGTTTTCTTGCTGAAAACCTTAATCGCTTCATCAAAAATTTCGCGTTTTTGATTTAGATTTGATATCTCATTATTTAGTTCTTCTACTTTCTTATTTTCAGTCTCTATTAATCCTGATACTAAAGTTTTTTTGCTTTCAATTTCCTTCCTAATCTTTTGTAAATTTTTTTCTGTTTCACCACTATTCAGGACTCCACTAGTATGATTATGCTTTATTTGTGAATTACACAAAGGACACTCAAGTATTTGATCAGCAATAACTAACTTGTAATTTATATTTAATGTTTCTTCTATTTCTACAAGTTCCACGTCATATTCTTCTAACAACAACATTTTAGAAGAGACCGATAAGTTTAATAACTTTTCTTCTTTCCGAAAATTAAACACCTCATTAGAAATATTCTCTATATCTCTTTTGAGCTTAATATATAATTGGTTTTCTTTATTCTCATTAGAAGCGCGGGACGGCTTACCGGCTTCATCCGTCCATTCAGGAAGTTTTATTCTGTATCGTCGAAAAAGCACATTCCGGTCGCGTTGCCGCACTAATCGGAATGTGCTTTAATCAATTGTTCCCGCGTCTACTCCTGCTGCTGCCCCTCTATTAATTGAAGAACGCGATACAAGAACGTCGCCGCTTCCGCTCTGCTGGTCGTACTCTTCGGCTTCATATAGCCGCCCGAGCCCGTAACCAGCCCATGCTCGAACAGAGTTGCCACGCTGTCCGCAGCATATGGCGCAATCTGGCTCGCATCACGGAAGCCCTCAAGTGTTGAACCGGATGCGGACGGCTTGATTGCCCCCGTCGTTTGAAGCGCTCGGGTTAGCATAACCATAGCGTCCTGGCGGCTGATTGAGTCACGAGGAGCAAAGTTAACTTCGTTCACTCCCGAAACGATTCCCAATTGCTTGACGATGGACACCGCATCGTAGTAATAATCATTCGGTTTCACATCGGTGAACGTCGAGGTAATCTCGGCGCGCAGGTCAAGCATGTTCACCAGCATAAGGATAAAATCAGCTCGCGTTACTTGATTTGCGGGGCTGAAAGTGCCATTTTCGATCGAAGTGCCTTTGACGATGCCTCTTTCGGCCAGCTTCTCTATCGCCTCGCGCGCCCATTTATGCTTGCCAAGGTCAGTGAACGCAACTGGTTTCTTGCCGCCGACAGCATAGACGCCGACTTGGTCGATGGAGAATCGCAGTACGCCCTTGTCTTTGTCATAAGACGTGCCATCAATTACTGCCGCGCTGTCCCCCGTCAGCTCGAAAGCTTGCAGATCAGCAGCTTGCTCGCCCGCTTGAAGCGAATACGGAATCGCAATGGAAATCGGTGCCTTCGCATTATTCCAAGACAGAGCTTCACCGTCCAGTTGCAATGCAACTTCAACGATTGGCCTGTTGCCGATCCGGCCAGCCGCTTCGTTGCCGCGATACTCGCCTGCATGGTCGCTTACGATAACGAGCAGCTTTCCGGCATTCTCCTTGACTCCAGCCAGCATGTCGCCAGTCAAAGCAAGCTGGGCATACGGCGTGGAGATATGCAGAATCAGATTAGACTGGTTCGTCAGATTAGCTGCGGGAAGCTCCAAAGCATAGCTGTCAGCCGCGTTCGACAGCTTCAATTCAAGACGAATATGCTTGTTGCCGTTGCTGTCGGCTGTTGCCTTGAGAATCGCGGCATTCAGATCCGCTGCTCCGACCGAAGCCACAGCCTGATTGCCTTTCAATGTCGGGACAAGCACGGCTTTGACTGAACCGTACGTTTGCAACGTATACGGATCTTGCGCCGAACCGCCTCCAATGCTGCCCCCATTGCCTCCGCCAGTGGAAGGCGGCTTGCGATATTCGAAGGCGGCCTGCGCTGGAGTCGTCATGTCATCCGTTTCAAGCTCGACCGTATACAGTCCTTGCTCTTCTCCGGTTAACGTAAAGGCGATGCGGAAGCTTCCGTCATCCTCAGTGCCCGTCTGGCCGGTATATTGAATGTTGCCTTTTGGGTCAAGCACTTTGACATACAAATGTTCTTTCTTGCCGTTCATGACTAACCCATTGATCGTAACTTTCTTCGTGGAGGCGTCCACGGCGGTTTGTATGCCGTCCAGTGTCTTCAGCTCTTGCCGCTGGGAAAGATTGTACACGCCGAATTCATAGAAGGAATAACCGTAGAACGTTGCCCGATTCAGTCCCTCAAACTTGATGTATCTCGCCGTCGTTGCCGGGAATACCAGCGTATTCTTGCCGTCGGACGCTTTAACCACGCCATTGTTGCCGACTTTCAAGGGCTCCCACGTCTGCTTATCATCCGAGACGCTCAGACGGTATTGGTCCGCGCGCGCATATTCCCAATCGATGCGGACCGTATCGAAGGTTTGCTTGCTGTCCAGATCGATCTGGAACCAAGCCGTATCGCGCACTTCGCTCGCCCAGCGCGTACCCGGTGCGCCATCCAGCGCCTTAGAAGGCTCTAGACCTGCGGCTTCCGTCGAGGATGCCTCTGCTTCTTTGTCTTGTGCGATGCTGCCAATCTCGTAATACACGCCTTCCTTCAGGGCCGTATAAGCGCCTTCCGTTACAAATTCAAGGCCTTTAGCCCCTTCCAGCTTCGCATTGAATGCCAGCAAATAGCCTATGGCTTCCTCAGGATCGCTCTCTTGCGTACGCTCCATCATAATCAGAGCGTTGCGCATAGCGCGTACCGTATCGGCAGTGCTAAGCTGCTTGTTGTCTGCGTATTTATCAACAAGAGCCAATAGACCTTCAGCGCCCAAACGAGCTTCTATTACGAACTTAACCGTCTTGGATTTGGCAGCCGCCACCGTCAGCTCCAGCACATGCTTGCCCGGCTTGCCCGTCAGATCTACTATAGTTCCTTGCGTATAAGGTTTGCCGTCATACTTGGCCGTTACTTTGACGATACCGCTGTCATCATCTCCCGGAATGGCCCAGGTGAAGGCGGCCTGTGTCGTATCAGGCACAATCGTATGCTCCGAGATCGGCTCCCCGTTCATGAGCGCTACAACATCAGGCGCAGCGGCGTCTTGCTTCTGATAAGTGCCCTTCACGAATTGGTACAGCCAATCGTAGAGGACGCGGATAGCAGGATCCTCGCTTTTCGCCGCGCTGAAAATGGCGTTGTTGCCTTGATAATACGCTCTATACCCTTGCTGCATTAGCCCTGTATCCACGCCGCTGTTCAAGTAATCGATGAACCGCTCGCGGAAGACGGCGTCATTGATCATCCGGTCATCGAACTCCAGCTCCAGCGACATGCCGTACCGTTTCGCCATATCCGCTGTATCTTCCAGACGCGAGAACTCCATTTTCTCGAAGAAATAGTTCGGCTGCAGAGATACGGCATCGATGCCGACATCCTTCCACATGAATTTCTTATAAGCCAAAGAATGAGGGATCCAGAACATCTTCAGGTCTGCGTTATGAACGATGTCGCTCGCTTTCTTGACCATCTCCGGGCCAGTCGAATGCGTGCTTATTTGTTCCTCCAGCCAATACATGCCGACGAGCTCCAGATTCGAGTAGCCCGCAGCTGCCCATCTTGCTTGCACTTCATCGGTCCACCACTGAATCGCTTTGGCCCGGTTGTTCAGCGATACGTCATTACCGACCACACTTAGGTTGAAGTCCAGATTTTCATCGTTAATGCTGCCAAAATCGGACTGATATTCGCCCGGATCGGGTATCATCATAACAACCTTCGTCTTACGGTCAGGCTCGCCAAGCTTCGCGCCTACCTCGGCCGTCGCCTCGTTCAGCGCGCTCATATCGCCGCCGGTGTTAAACGTTTTATTCAAATACCATTCCCATTCCACTCTTCTGGCTTTGCCGGCCGCTTCAACCGCGCCGAAGCCTCTGCCGTTTTCCGACGTCAAACCCAGATACAGCACGCCGTCGAACAGCCAATCGACAGGCTCTCCCTGCTTGTTCACATAGCTGATATTAGGGATAACCCGTTCCTTCGTCCAGGTTCCTGTACCATCCGGGTAATGCCCGTTATACAGCAAGCCCAAATTTTCAATTCCGCCAGTAGCCTCCCCAGGTTGCTGGAGACCATAAGGTTCGGGCTGCACTGGCTGGGCTCCGTCGATCAAGCCGTCCGCGCCGGTTATCGTCACCTCGTCGATCATAGTCCACGCCCTCGGATGCACGGAGAACACCACTTTCACATACTGAGCGTAAACCAATCCTTCGGTATAATCGCCACGCTTGACGACTCCGGTCTCTGGGCTGCCGTCCCATTTATACGTCTCGGTGTTGGTCTGATCGCCCCATAACAATTTAGTCGCATTATGAGACAATACGCCCCAGTTCACCCCATCGTCAGACGCGTAGAATGAAACGGTGAGCGGTACAAGCGTTTCGTTGTTCGGCCAATCTTGCAAGAAACGCGCGCTCACGTCCTTGATCGTTTTTTGCTCGCCTAGATCAAACACAACCGAACGGGATTTCTTGTAGCGGTGGCCCACCCAGTTGCCGCTGTCACGGGATGTGTCTACGGCATTGCCGTCCGTCAGCTTCGTCCCGTCATCCGGGAAAGCGTCCTCCGGCTGATCCAACCATGTGTACGTTTTTCCTTGAACCAAATTATAAAAGCTGGCACTCTCTCCGCCCGGCTCCTCCGCATACACGGAGGATATCAACGAGAACAGCATGACCGGGACAAGCAGCAAAGCAGTCAAACTTCGTCTAGTTTTCACTTAAGCTCACGCTCTCTTTCTATACATAATTAGTTCTGCTCCTGCGCTTGCAATTCTGCAAGCGCATCGAGCATGTTCAGAATGACGACCACAGCTTCAGCACGCGTCGCCGAGGCGGCCGGGGCAAACCGGTTGTCCCCGCGAACGTTCATTACTCCCGCCTCCTGGGCTGCTGCCACATACGGCTTCGCCCAATCCGGGATTTGATCCGCGTCCGCATAAGAGAGCTCATGCCCTTCCGAAGTCTTCAGGCCCAAGCTGCGAACAATCATCGCTGCCAGTTCTGCTCGGCTAATCGAAGCCTTCGGACGGAAGGTCCCATCCGCATAGCCGCTGATCAGGCCGGATTCCAAGGCTTGCGCAATATAAGGATTCGCCCAAGCTTTAATTGAGACTGCGTCCGCGAAGTCCAGCGAACTGTTCGTACCTTGCAGCTTCAACGCTTTGACCAACATGACGACGAATTCGTCCCTGCTGACCGTCTTATTCGGCTTGAACGTCTCGTCGGTATAGCCCGCTACGAATCCAAGCTCAACGGCCCGTTTGATGGACGCTTTTGCCCAATGGCTCGCAATATCGTTCAGTCGAACCGTTGTCGATCCGCCAGACTCCCCGCCATTGCCATTGCCGTTGCCGTTCTCATTGCCATTGCCTGGATCTCCGCCTCCCGGATTCGAACCGCCGTTTTGGCCTTCTTCCGGATCTGGAGTTTTTGGAGTCGGAACCCATCCTCCGCCACCAGAGCTAGGCAACGCTTTGATTTTGATCTTGAACGTTTTTTTCGCGGATGCATCTCCCTTGCTGATCGTCGCGGTCAGCACGACCTCCATGTCGCTGCCTGACGGACGTTGCAACAATTGTCCGTTGGCATTCAGATAGTCGGGCTTCGAGCTGCTCCAGACGATACGCGTGCCGAGCTGTCCTTTCTGCGGTAGATAGAGATTCGCGGCAATGCTTTCATTCACATTAAGCTCGATCAGACCCATTACGTCTTCGATCGTTAGACGATCGCGCGCAACGCTCAGCCCGGCATACGCCTGCTCGGCCTCAGGACGAGTCAGCTGGGCGGTTTGAATCGCCGCAGTCGCTTGTACCATCGCCTGTTGAAGCTGTGCCCAGCCCTCAGGAGAATAATTGTCCTCCACGAGCTTGTAGGCCTCGATAGCCGTCAACAGGTCGATAATCGGCCGTATATTGCCGAGCTTATATTCCTCGCCGTACACTTCAAATTCCTCAAAGGAATAGCCGAACATGGTAGCTCTGGATACGCCTTCGAACTTCACGTATCTGGCTGGCGTGCTTTGGAAGGTAGTCACGACGCGTCCCGGCTTGCCGTTAATCTCGCCGTTGTTGTCTTTCACGACATTCGTCCAGTTCTCCTTGTCCTCGGACACGAGAATGCGGTACTTCGAACCGTAAGCCGTTTGCCACAAAATAGATACAGCATCAATGTTCTTCGCTTCACCCAGATCCACCATGAACCAGGTATCGTCCACCCAATTGCTGGACCATCTGGTGTCCCCTCTGCCGTCCACCGCTTTGTCCGCCGTGTAGGACGAGGATTCCGGCAGCGAGGATTCGGCTTGCTTATGCAAAGCCAGATTTCCATGCAGGTCCACGTAGATGTTCCTTACGATGAGTTCGTCAATCAAGCCTTTAAAAGCATTCGTTTCACTGCCTATTTTGGCTACTGGCAATACGAACGTTTCCAACTTGGAGCCGTCTTTGAGAGTAGCCGTATACTCACTGCCGTTAATGAAGATGGAGGTCCCCGTGTCATCGCCGATCATAATGACATGGGTCCAGCGGTCGGTCGGCAGCTTATAATTGAATTCGCTGACGTAGTTTTCTTTCGTGATGGCCAGTTTGCCGCTGCCCCCGATGTTATATTTCAGCTGTCCATCCGGAGATTCCAGCAGCACAGCTCCTTGCGGGTTGTCAGCGTCCGGTTTGATCCACATGGACATCGTCCATCCGAAACCGAGCGTGCGAAGCGGCGTTTCCACGTAGCTGGCTCCGCCTTTGAGCCTTACTGCTTGCCCGAAGATTCCCTTCTCCGTGCCTGCATTCACCGCGTTGCCGTCAAAGCCGTTGCCCGAACGATCCGCGAAGCCCTCGTCGAAAGTATAATCGAGAACGATATTGCGCTCATTGTCGACTTGAAGCTTGTGCGACTGATGAACACCCGGCGGGTCCACGTACTTTGCGGCATCCGTCTGGAAGCTTGCAAAGTTCCGGTCGACGCGGTTGCCTCTCCACAGCTTCTCCGCCAACACTTGCATGGAAGGCAAGATACGCTGATGCGAGTCCGCCATGGAGACGCCCTTCTCTACAGACACGTCGTTCCAGAGCGCGAACATGCCGCCTTTTACCTGCGGGTGCCCATAAGGAAGCTTCGTCTCCAGCCAATCGTTAGGCTCCCACTCATTGTAAATAAAATCGTAATTCAAATAGCTGCGGTACAGTTGCGGAACGATATAGAGCAAGTTCGTGTTGGTATTGACAACGTCGTAGCCAAGCTTAATGGCCTGCAAGACACTTCCGTACGGCTCATACCAGATGTCCATCGTCGCATTGTTGCTGACTGGCGTCGTGCCGTCATATGCGGACAGACTGCCCCACAGACGAGCGCGCTTGCCTTTGCTGTTAATGTGGTTAAGGAGCATATCCGCGTACCTGCGGAACGCCTCCTTGTCGTCGCCGAAATATTCATCCGTGCCGACGTGCACGTCCGGGCCGACGAAGGTCGGATTGCTGCCGTCGAGATACTCGTCAAAGAGTTCTTTAATGAAGTCGAGCGTCTCCGGACGATTGATATCCAGCTGATTGTTGCTGCCCAACCTAGGGTCGTAAGCGATGAACGCGCCGGAATGGCCCGGTGTATCGATTTCCGGCACGACGTTTACGCCGTATTCCATCCCAAGCAGCTGCAGGTCTCTGAATTGCTGCTTCGTATAGAAGCCGTCCTTGCTCGTCACTCCCGGGAATTTCTCGCTCTCCAGACGGAAGTAACCGACATCGCCGACATCATCGTTCAGATGAATCTGGAACCGGTTCATCTTATAGTAGGACATCAACTTCACATAATCCCGCAAAAATTCGATCGTATAAAACTTGCGGCCCACATCGAGCATGAAGCCTCGATCCGCGTATTTCGGATAATCGCGCGATTGCCCCTTGGGCATCGTCTTATGATCGGCATCGTGGCCGAGCAGTTGAAGGATCGTTTTTGTGCCGAACATGACGCCCGTCTGATCGGAGCCAGCGACGGAAGTATATTCGCCGATATTCAGCTCATAGCCCTCTGTCCCCAATCCCGTTTGCGCGGCATCCAGCACCAAATAGATGTCCCCCTCTTGAGGTGAACCAACCGTAACCGTCAGCGGAAGCTTCGTTAAATCAAGCAAGTCCTTCCGCAAAATATTGGCCGTCCCCTTCAGAGCCGCTTCATCCTCCGCGCGAATGACGATATTGGATTTATCCGTCAAGCGGAACTCGCCGGTTGTGCCCAGCCACTCACGCAAAGAAGGAATGACTCGCGGCTCCGGGTTCCGATCGCTCGTCTGCTCGTAGAGACCGGGTACGGTGACTAGCGCATTATCCGCTAACAGATATGTCGGATCGCTGTCGCTCTCGATTTGCAGCAGCAGCTGAACCTGAGTATCCACAAGCGGCGCATGAATATTGCCCTGCTCGTCGATCACCGGCAAGCTGTCCGTGTTCACCAGCGTCAGCGTATAACCATCCGGTACAGCGGGCAGGTTCAGCTGAGTGTCTCCCTCGGAGACGACGATGCTGTTTTTGACCGCATCCATCATAGGCGGCAACAGCGGTTTGCCCTTGTATACCTCGAATTCCCAGAAGGAGTATCCGTAATAGATACCCTCAATTGGACGTCGCGTTACTCCTTGGAACTTAACGTATTGCGCCAGTGTCGGCTCAAAATCGATCGTATCCTCGACTGATCCGCGGGCGACGAGCACGCGGTTGTCCGCGAATACGTTCCTCCAGGTTACCGCATCGTCAGACACGAGAACTTGATATTGTTCCGCCGGAGTCTGCCAGTTGATGATTACTCTTCCAATTTCTACAGGCTCGCCCAGATCAACGTAGAACCACTGGTCATCCGTTCTTTCCGAAGACCAGCGGCTTGCATCCCGATTGCCACCGTCGACCGCTTTCTCAGGCCCGAAAAAGTCTACTTCGTTCGACGACGAATAAGCCGTCTTTCCTAAAGCCAGATTACCTGTTGCGGCGTCGGACTTCTCCGATGAAACGGCAACTAAAATGAAAGCGGTAACAAAAAACACTAAAAAAATATTCCTATACCGTAAACGCACTAAGATCCCCCCCCGTTGTTTATTAGCTCGAATTTTACTCCAGCTTACCGCATGACCCTCCATGCTCAACTGCTGCAGCAATTTTATTATAAGTAGGGGCATTCGTTTCATCGATATACTTGTCTTTACAATACATATACAAATGTGGACATTCGGCCTTCTATGGTGAATCAAGCATGCCAACATTTCTGTCATATCTCATGCTAATTAATAGTACAAAATCGTGATCCTTTCGAAGAGTAGTGAAAAAGAAAAAAGCCATTTCAGTAGAATTGGCTTTTCTTCATGTTATGGAAATAGAGCCTAGGGGGATACGCTACGCCCTGCACATTCTCCGTCTACCCGTCATGGGAGTCTAAAACGACTATACCCATGAACAAATCTTGGCATTTGATGTGGAATTAAGGAGAATCGCCCTAGGCTTTAAGCCCTATTCTCGAGGGGGAGTATATCCGTTGCCCTATTCAGGACCCGCCGATCTTATAGGATAATATAGAAAATGTATCCACTTGAATAGGGATGGGAGTGATTCCTCTTGTTACAATTAAACAGCGAACTGTGGGGCAAGCTAACCGGTCCTTACGAGTCGGGCGAAATGGTACCTGAACTGTTGGAGCGTCTGATGCTTGATTTCGATAAAGAAGTTTTCGACGAGCTATTCCAGGAGCACTTATATCACCAAAATACGATCTATACCGTCACTTACGCGGCAGTACCTTATCTGGCCAAACTTGCTCTCGCATCAAAAAATATGGAAGTGCGCCATGAAATCTACATCACTTGCGGGATTATCGAGTCGTGTCATGACAAAACTAGATCTGAGCCGTATCCCTCGGATTGGAACGAACTCGCTGCTGAAGCGGGAAACGAGGTTTGCGCGGAGATGTACCAATCTTACTTAAAAGCGATAGCGGAGCTTGCTTCGCTGGTTCCAGAGATGTTGGCCTACGCCAAACAAGAAATAAGCAGCGATACCGAAAAAAGATATGTTCTCATTGCCGACGCGGCTTATCGGAAATCCCAGAGCGTGGCAAACATGTTTCTGAATTTTACGGCTGGCGACGAATATGCGGCCGTTTGCGCAGCATGTAATCAAGAGGCTTACTTGTGGCCGAGCGGAGAAGGCGGTCGTATACAAGCATTCGCGGAAGATCCGGTATTCGAACCCCTTCAGGCAGCACATGAGGTTACTCCGGTTGAGGCATTCGTTGAAGCGGAACATCAAATACTGGCGGAGCGAGCCGATCAGCTGGGCGATTCCTCTTTTTTGAACCAATTGCCGTATTTGGCCGGGGAAATGAATTGTCCTTCATGCGGCGCCAGAATGCAGGTTTGGCCTAGTTTGCTTTCGACTTTTGGAGGGTAATAAACAGGAACTGGATATCGCATCCATTTCTATGTTTGGGGGGGAATGACTTATCAGTGTTTCTATTTATTACACATGCACGAGGGAATACGTCCTAACAGAAAGCGAACAACAAGCAATCACAGCCATTGTCCAACGTTATGATCAGGATTTTGAAGGGAAAGACCGGGCGGAGTCTTTCACAGTGTACAAATTCGATTCGTCCAGATCAACGGAGATCTTCGCTGGCGCTACCAAGCTGTCCATGACGGATCAGATTGAAGATTTGCTGAACGATTTATTTCATTGGTTGAAATGTTTGACCGAGATACGTAGAAAAGTAGACGGTGGTGAATGGCATGTTCACCTGGATGATATCGATGCCGTGTGGGATGATGAATTAGGCTGGAAAATGCCTGAAAACTGATTTCCATAATGAATGCCATGCACTTGCTTGCCAGCATTCAAATCATAATCATTACCTTTTAGACTACTTACACTTGAAGTCGCTAAAAACGAGCTAATGTTCAATTTTAACGTCAGTTCTACTGAATCTCGGTAAACCCTAACACACTCAATGATCGTACTAAGCATCATTTTCTTTTTAGCAGTAGAAGCTTTCTTAAATACCTCGCGCCAAACAGGAATATAGGTCTGGAGAGCCTGCATTTCAACTTGTTCTACCTTTTTAGCATTGAGCTTCTGAATTACCTCAAAAAGAAATAGACCGCCCTAGTCCAAAGGATGCGGTCTATTTCTGCCCGTAATACCTGAAAGCAGCCGCCCTTAAAAGCGGCTATTGTACTGGGAGCCGTGTTTCCGCACGGCTGTCTTTGCATTGTACGATTTATCTACCCAAACTATACCACGATCAAAACCAAATAAAAAGTCACTCCGCTTCCTGAACAACAAAAGAAACGGCATTTCTGCCGTTTCTTTAGGATGGACTCTCAGGGGCTCGAACCCTGGACAAATAGATTAAGAGTCTACTGCTCTACCAACTGAGCTAAGAGTCCATATGAAGTTTGGTGGAGCCAAGGGGGATCGAACCCCTGACCTCATCGCTGCCAGCGATGCGCTCTCCCAGCTGAGCTATGGCCCCAAACGTAATTTTCAGATGTATGTAATCACACATTCTAAAATTCAGTTCGGTGTATTTAAGTCATTCTGACAAATCCAAGCGCCGTAGGCGACTCCTATATAATATAAAAAATCGCCTTCGCTGTCAACACTTTTTTTAGTCATTAGACTAGCCACAACTCTACAATCTGTCCAGATCCCCAGTGCTCTTAGATAGCAGACCCTTCAGTTCCTTCATAAACATGTTAATGTCCTTAAACTGGCGGTATACGGAAGCAAAGCGAACGTAGGCGACTTCATCTACTGGATAGAGCTGCTCCATAACCAACTCACCGATCTGTTGGCTCTCCACCTCAGCTACGGCGATACCGCGTAGGGATTTCTCTACCTCAGAGACGATCTTCTCTAGACGTTCTACAGAGACGGGGCGTTTCTCGCAAGCACGGATAAGACCACGCAGTATTTTATCACGGCTGAACTCCTCGCGGCTACCGTCTTTTTTGATCACGATTAACGGTGTTTCCTCGATCATTTCAAAGGTTGTAAACCGTTTGCTGCAACGCTCACATTCACGCCTGCGGCGGATGGACTTATTCTCATTCGCTGGTCGCGAGTCGAGCACTTTAGTATTTGTGTGATCGCAGTAAGGGCATTTCATAAGCTTCATCACTTCCTATTACATAATGTTTTTAGTCCCGGTATGTTAAACATCCGGCTTTTAAAGGGCTATTTCATTTTTTCCAGAAATCACCGTTTTTTTATTGTAATGATTATGGCAAGTCCGGCACATAATACAGTTACCAACAGAGGAGGTGAACAGCAATGAGCCAAAACAACAGCTCCAATAACCTTGTAGCTCCAAATTCCCGTGGTGCTTTGGAACAACTTAAATATGAAGTTGCCCAAGAACTCGGAATCACGCTTTCCCCAGATGGTTACCAAGGCAATAAAACTTCTTATGAAAATGGTTCGATCGGTGGTTACATCACTAAACGTCTTGTAACCCTGGCAGAACAACAATTGGCAGGTCAATACAAATAACCTGTCCACATAAGCTTACTGAAGAAGTATTAAACGATCGCAAGATCGTTTAATGCTTCTTTTTATACATAACACGGTTTTAGAATTCGTTGTAAATATCCGTGTACTGATCATAGTAATAGTTGACGCGCTGTACATAATGGCGGGTTTCACCAAACGGAATATCCTTAATGGTAGCATCCGTTCCATCCCAGATCCCCTCATCCAGCCATTTTTGAACTTTACCCGGTCCAGCATTATATGCAGCGATAACCGCTGTACGTTTACCTTCGAATTGACGGGATAATGTTGAAAGATACCAGGTACCTAGTTCAATATTTGCTGATGGTTCATGCTTTAGCTCCTCCATAGAAACATCAGGAAGCTTGGCCTTTTCAAGGGCCCATTTGGCGGTATCCGGCATAAGCTGCATTAAACCTATAGCACCTTTTCTGGATTCTCGTCCAGTTTTGAAGTTCGTTTCCACTCGGATAATCGAAGCCACTAGAAATGGGTCAATATCGTACGTAACGCTGTGCTTACGGATCTCATCTTTATAATGGATCGGATAAAACCAGGACATCCAGTTCGTACTCAGAAACAATATCGCAGTAAAACCAATGAATAACAGAAGAAGGACTCTTTTTTTACGTAACCATTTCATGATAAGCCCAGCCTGTCCCAAAGAACAGCAACCTGTTGCTCAGTGTGCGCAAGTTCGCCACTGTTGTCAATGATATAGTCCGCTTTGTTACGCTTCGCTTCAATATCCATCTGTGCATTTAAGCGTGCTTCTGCTTGTTCTATAGAAAGTCCGTTACGTTCCATTAATCGAGCGATTTGCACTTCACGAGGCACGTAGACCACCAGTATTTCATGGAACATGTTCTCGAGTCCTGATTCGAAAAGAAGAGGGATATCCACAATGGTTAACTTCTTTGGATCTTCTTCCTCCATGCTGTTCATACGTTCTTTAATCTCCCGCCGGATTGCGGGATGCGTCAGATTGTTCAGGGCTTGCAGGGCCGCCGGGTCTTGAAATACAATGTCCCCCAGCTTGCCCCTATTCAGTGTGCCATCCGAAGAGAGGATCTCGCTTCCGAATTGTTTCACAGCCGCAGCCAGCACCTCATGACCGGGGAGCATAACTTCTCTGGCGATCACATCCGCGTCAACCAGCCTCGCTCCCTTGCTCACAAGCAGTGCGGACACCGTGCTTTTTCCGGATGCAATGCCTCCGGTTAAGCCAATAATCATGTACTCACCTCATAATAGCTTCAGTATTCCCATTGTAATTAATAATAACGCGGGTAGTGCAGCAGCATGCTTCATCCAGTAGTTCCCGGCGAATCTTAATCCAGTCTTCATGCCCAGCAATAGAAATGTACCACTAAACAGAGCAATTGTAAGTGATGTCCATATCGGATTGAACCCCAGCAATGCTGCGCCAAGTCCAGCTCCAAAAGCATCTAGAGAGAGGGCAATCCCGAGCAGCATAGCCTCCATCGAAGAAATACTCCCGGAATCATCCATATCTGCAGAAGACGGAGTACGTAAGATCTGTACAACAATCCCCAATCGTCGTAACTCAAGGGAAAAGACAGCCGACTTTGCCTGCTCAGGAGCCATGGTAACCTGTTCTACAACATCTTCAGTATCAACAGCTACCTCTGCCCGAGCTTCTGTGGATAGCACATTTTCTTCACTACCTACTTTACGCTCACCTGTCTGTTCCTTCTCTTTCTGCATTAACATCTGGACGAGCGACCAGCACCCCATTAGCACGAGTATAACAGCGCCAACCTCAGAAGCTGCATGTGGAGACACTACCTTGGCAAGCAGAACACCCACTTGCATTGATACACAGATAACTACCCCCGAACAAAGCGAGATAATCAGAATGGAGAGCAATGGTATTTTCATTTTACGCAGTCCATATGTAATACCAACGCCAAAACCATCCAAACTCAAAGCAAAAGCTAGTAATATTAGTGAAAAAAATGGGCTGAGCACCCGCAATCCCTCCTGTGAAGAACCGGAACACTGAAGAATACACTTCATTCAGCTTCCGTTCTCTATTAAGCATTCTTCACACAGTATATGGGCGGGACAAGTAGTGGGTGCCAACCTAATTACTTCTTCAGTTTTCAACCTTACGCTGACAGCTTGGACAATAATGCGTGCCGCGGCCACCTACAACCGTTTTCTCAATCATCGTTCCACAGTGGTTACACGGCTGATCTTTACGACCGTAAATCAACAGCTGTTGCTGATAAGTGCCGCTCTCACCTTGACCATTCACATATGATTTTACAGACGAACCACCAGCGTTTACCGCTTCCGTTAGCGTACTGACAATAGCGTGATGCAGCTGATCAAGTTGCTCATCCGAAAGATCTTTGGCGCTGACTTCAGGATGTATCCCTGCACGATGTAACGACTCATCTACATAAATATTACCTATGCCGACGATATATTCCTGATTCAGCAGCAGTGATTTAATTTTTGTGCTTTTGCCTGATACAATCTGCTTAAACCTCTCCGGCGTAAAGGATGGCTCCAGCGGCTCCTGTCCTAGCTTATTAAGAGGAGGCAGCTGGAGGTCTTCACCAATCTGAAAAAGATGCATTGTACCAAACTGACGAACATCCGTGTAACGCAGCTCAGTGCCATCGGTAAAATGGAATATCACATGCGTATGCTTGTCCAGTGGATCTTCGTTCGAAAAAAGTCCGTAACGGCCCTCCATCCGTAAATGAGATACCAGCACCAGACCGTCTAACACGATGCGCAAAAATTTCCCTCTTCGTTCAACATTAACAATGCTATGACCTGCGAGCAGGTTGGCAAAAGCCTGAATATCATCCGGCCGCTGAATAATCCGGGCCAACCGGACGGTTACACTCTCTATCTGCTTTCCATTAACTAAATCATTCAGTGTTCTCTTGACTGTCTCTACTTCCGGTAATTCCGGCATGATGTCTTCACCTCAACTACATTATAGCTGATATGCACACCTTAAAGGGAGCCTATTTCGCTTCGTACCAGTTGCTGCCAAAACTTACCTCTGCTTTAAGCGGCACCGATAACTGCAATGCTCCACCCATTACTTCCGGCAAAAGCGTCTTCATGAGCTCCATTTCATCCTCTGGCACCTCGAATACAAGCTCATCGTGTACCTGAAGCAACATACGGCTCTTTAGCCCACGCTCAAATAGCGCCTTGTCCATATGCACCATCGCCAGCTTAATAATATCAGCGGCAGTTCCTTGTATAGGTGTGTTCATTGCTGTACGTTCCGCAAAAGAACGCAGATTAAAGTTCTTCGCATTAATCTCAGGCAAGTAACGACGGCGTTCCAGCAGCGTGGTTACATAACCATGTTTCCTTGCATCAACTACGATATCATCCATATATCGACGTACACCTTGGTATACCTCGAAATACTGCTCAATAAATTGAGCGGCTTCTTTGCGAGGAATATTCAAGTTCTGCGACAGACCATAATCACTGATTCCGTACACGATACCAAAGTTAACGGCTTTAGCAGCACGACGCATATTGCTATCAACCTGATCGGCGGTAACTCCAAATACATCCATCGCTGTCTTCGTGTGAATATCCATATCATGGAGAAAAGCTTCCTTCATCCGCTCATCACCGGAGATGTGCGCAAGTACCCGTAGTTCAATCTGCGAATAGTCCGCCGCCAAAATGGACCAGCCCGGTTCGGATGGAACAAACACTTTACGGATTTTACGTCCTTCTTCTAAGCGGATTGGAATGTTCTGCAGGTTCGGAAATTGGCTGCTAAGACGTCCTGTCGCAGCAATCGTCTGCCGATAGAATGTATGCACCTTCCCTGTTTTCGGGGAAATTTCCTTGAGCAGCCCCTCTACATAGGTGGATTGCAATTTGGCAATCGTGCGATATTGTAGAATCAAACGTACCACATCGTGATACGGTGCTAACTTTTCCAGCACCTCTGCGTCTGTAGAATATCCGGTCTTCGTCTTCTTGACGACAGGTAGACCCAGTTTTACAAATAAGATCTCGCCCAACTGCTTAGGTGAATTCAAATTAAACTCTGTGCCACAAATTTCATAAATTTCGGTGACCAGCTTGGAAATCTGAGCTTCGAATTCTTTTCCTAATTCTTTAAGATCCCCTTCGTTGACTGCAATCCCCTGTTTCTCCATATCCGCAAGAATACGTGATAATGGCATTTCGAGATCCTCGAACAGTCCGGTCATCGCCGTTTCAATCAATTCCTGCTGTTGTTTCTGTGCGATGCCAAGTACCGCAGCACTCTTACGTGCGACATGATTTCCTAAGATTTCAAGCTCAGGAATCTTATATTTGGCGCCTTTACCAAATACATCTTCATCAGGTGACAATCTTGGCAAGCCGTATTTCGTAGCGAGATCGTTTAGGTTCTGATTAGCTTCCGTCGGATCCAGCAAATAAGCCGCCAGCTGCACATCATGGGCTGCACCTGCAAAAGCAATCCCCTGCCAATGCAGTGCCAAATCAGCACGGTGAAGATCATATCCGCTCTTCGGAGCCTTCTCATCTCCTAACCAGTCGCGTAGCTTCGCAGCCGCTGGTTTCTGTAGTAATTCAAACGGCACATAATAATGTCGCTCCAGAGTAGATAGCCCTACCCCGATCACCTCGGCACGATGCGGATTATCCCCATTGGATTCTACATGCAGTGCCGAAATACTAGGGAGCGCTTCATTTAGCGCCTCAAGTTCATCTTCACTCACGATCGAAATATCGAGTGTAGCAGCTTCTACTTCCGCTGCACCCTCTTCTCCATCAGCTACTGGAGCATAGGCACTAAGTGACAACCTTTCCAGAAGTGATTTGAATTCTAATTTTGCGAGAGCGGGTCCTGCTGTATCCGCAGAAATTCCGTTAAAGATCATATCTTCCCACGAATGCTCAAGAGGCACTTCACGATAGATGGTTGCCAGTTTCTTACTCATGACAGCGTCTTCCGCGTGTGCTTCCAGTTTTTCTTTCATTTTACCTTTAAGCTCACCGGTTCCTGCTAATACACCTTCAACCGATCCAAATTGATGCAACAGCTTGAGCGCTGTTTTCTCACCAACACCCGGAACGCCCGGAATGTTATCACTCGCATCACCCATCAGTCCCTTAAGGTCGATGATCTGCTCGGGTGTTAAATCATATTTCTCACGAATTTGTTCTGGTCCATAAAGCTCAACCTCAGTAACTCCTTTGCGGATCAACGCAACGGTCGTATGTTCGGAAGCCAGTTGAAGCATATCCTTGTCTCCCGACACGATCATAACCTGCCGGCCTGCTTCATCTGCTTGGCGAGAAATGGTTCCAATAATATCATCGGCCTCATAATTGCCAATTTCAAACTGCGGTACACCCAGATTTCTGAGCAAATCTTTCAGCAGTGGAAACTGCTCGGAGAGCTCGGGAGGTGTCTTTTGCCGACCGCCTTTATAATCCTCATAACCTTCATGCCGAAATGTGACTTTCCCTGCATCGAAGGCAACAATCATATGTGTCGGCTTGTGTTCTTCAATTAAACGGAGCAGCATCGTTGTGAAACCGTACACCGCGTTCGTCTGTTGCCCTGCTGTATTCGTTAGCGGGGGCATCGCGAAGAATGCGCGGTAAATAATATTATTTCCATCTATAAGTATCAACTTGTCCATAGTGCACCTCGCCTTTTTCATGCTTACTTCTTACATCTTAACATATGGCCTGTCCAAGTAGAAACGGCTATACAACAAGTAGCCGTCCTAATATAAGGACGGCTACTCAATTTACCTAAAAATAAACAAAAGATGTGAAGGTGCAAGTAATGGAGGAGAGGTTTGGAACTGTAGGAGCAGAGCGCCCGCCTTTGTCTCTGGATTTACACCACTAAAGGTGGTTAAAATAAAATAAATCTGGAGACAACAGCGGCCGAAAATCCAAACACTCTCTGTAATTACCAGCCACTGAACATCTTTTGCAAAACACTACTCATTCAAATCTGGACGACTACCGGTAACCAGGTAAACTACGCTTTCACCAATGTTAGTAGCGTGATCGCCAATCCGTTCGATATAACGGCCTACCAGTGTCAATAACATAGCTTGGGATACTGTCTCCGGCTTTGTTACCATATAAGAATACAACTCATTGATCATTGCACCATATAATTGATCGACCTGATCATCATCCTGTGCCATTTTATAAGCCAGATCAGTGTTCTCATCCAGGTAAGACTGGATCGCCTCATCGATCATAATTGTCACGATTTCAGCCATACGAGGAATGTCTACAAGGGGCTTAATCAGCTGTTGGCCTTGAAGACGCATGGTCGCCTTAGCTACATCAATCGCCAGATCCCCCATGCGTTCCAAATCGCTTGATATTTTGAAGGCAACGATAATGCGGCGCAAATCCTTAGCTACGGGCTGCTGCGTAATAATTAAGCGTGAGCCAATTTCCATGATTTTATCTTCCATGGCATTCAGCTGTAAATCCGCTTCAACGACTTCCTGTGCGAGCGTTGTATCTAGATTTTGTAATGCATTAATTGCACCTTCAAGAGCATCCTTAACATGCTCACCCATCTGCTGCAGCAGACTGCGCAGCTCTTCCAAGTCTTTATCAAATTCTTTTCTGCGAATCATAATAAGAGCGATCCTCCTCATTAACGTATGGTCAGCTTGCCATTTCCAGGGACGAACACCCTTTTAAATCTGATCAGCCGAAACGTCCGGAAATATAATCTTCAGTGCGGGAATCTTTAGGGTTCGAGAAAAGCACCTCTGTGTCCGCCGCCTCTACAATTACACCATTTAAGAAAAACACGGTTCGACCGGATACACGTGCGGCCTGATGCATGTTATGAGTTACCATAACAATGGTATACTCACTTCTTAATTCCTGAACAAGCTCTTCTATCTTGAGAGTGGATACAGGGTCGAGCGCAGAGGTTGCCTCATCCATTAGCAGAATATCCGGCTGTACCGCTAACGCTCTAGCAATACAAAGCCGCTGCTGCTGTCCACCAGACAAGCTAAGGGCAGATTTCTTCAGAAAATCTTTCACTTCCTCCCATAGGGCGGAGTGACGCAAGCTTTTTTCTACGATCTCATCCAGTTCACTTTTGGAACGGATGCCGTGTAAACGGGGACCGTAAGCTACATTGTCGTAAATCGACTTAGGAAAAGGATTCGGCTGTTGAAACACCATACCGACCTGCTTACGCAGGCTTTCCACCTCTACCTCATCACTATAAATATTTTTGCCACCGATGTTTACTGTTCCTTCTATACGTGTGCCAGGAATCATATCATTCATACGATTCAATGTGCGAAGCAATGTGGATTTCCCACAACCGGAAGGTCCAATAAAAGCGGTAACCTGTTTCTCCGGGATTTGCAGATTCACATTCTTCAGTGCGTGGAACGACTCATAGTAGAGATCAAGATTCTCTATGTCAATGATGGATTTCATTAGTGTTTACGTCTCCTTCTCATCATCTTCGATCTCCATGATAAGCTTTTAGTGTAAATACAGTTGGAGAGAAATGTTAACGCAATGTAAAATCAGTGAGATGAATGGGTCCACATCACAGTATTTCCCCAGAAGCCAACTAGTACTCCGAGCATTTCTTATTTATGAAAAGTATAGAAAAAATAGAACTCCAGTCACTCTAAATGACCGGAGCTCTTTTTTTATTAACCACTAATTTATAGCCTACGCCTCGAATCGAATCGATATGAACGGATTCTGGATCCAGCTCAAGCTTTTTACGAAGTGAACTTACATGCACGTCCACCGTACGCTGCCCACCAATATAATCAAAGCCCCATACAGCATTCATGAGATCATCTCTCGTCAACACAACTCCTGGCTTACGAGCCAAATATAATAGCACTTCGAACTCTTTAGGCCGCAAGTTAATACTATGACCACCAAGGGAGACTTCATATCTCTCAGGGTAAATCTCTAATTGACCTAAGATAATGGTAGAAGCAGAGATAGGTGTTTCTGTAGGTGCTTCCTCAGCAAGTCCAGAAATCCTCCGAAGTACAGCACTTACTCTAGCGAGCAGTTCAGAGACGCCGAATGGTTTGGTTATATAATCATCAGCACCTGATTTCAGCCCTCTAACAACATCTTCTTCCGCATTTTTGGCGGTCAACACAATAATAGGTGTACGGATACCTTGTCCACGCAATTTATCAAGGATGTCAATGCCATTCATACCTGGCAACATCAGATCTAATACGATCAAGTCAAAAGGTTCCCTCGTCGCACGATCATATCCTGCCGTACCATGATCCTCTACTGTTACCTCGTAACCTTCCTGCGTTAAGTTATAGGACAGCAGCCGGGCCAGTGTCGGTTCGTCTTCAATGACAAGCAATCGTTGAGCCATAGGTTCCCCCGTCTTCCATATAGTTTGATTTTTACAAAGCAACAACAAAACAATCATATCACCACAATGTTAACTTGGTGTAAAATCAATAAGATGAATTTACAAAAAATCTAATCCACCTTTTCTTCCTGCAAGAGCGGCAACTCAATAATAAATGAACTTCCGATCCCCAGATCACTTTTAACCGAAATCACACCATGGTGCAGATCTATCAAGTGCTTCACAATAGACAGTCCCAGCCCCGTTCCACCGGAGCTTCTTGATCTTGCTTTATCCACTCGATAAAAACGTTCGAAAATGCGCGGCAGATCCTTTTTGGGAATTCCCATCCCTGTATCGGTAACGGTAAATTGGACATTCTCAGAACCATCTGGCTTCAGTATATTCTTAACATAGACTTTTACGCTACCCCCTTCATGCGTGTAATTAATCGCATTGGAGAGCAAATTCATAAAAATTTGACGTAGTTTATCTTCATCGGCCTCAATGAACAGCTCCTCAGGAACCTCTACGTTAAGACTAATACTTTTCTTCTCAGCCACTTTGCTAATGGTTCCCAGCACGGAATCAAAGAATTCAATGATATGAACAGGTGAGCAATCGAGCTGCACACGTTTAGATTCGATTTTAGATAATTCCAGAATATCTCCAATCAATCGATTTAAGCGTTCGTTCTCATCATAAATAATTTGCAAGAAGGAACGGGCTGTCTTCTCATCCTTAACCCCACCACCCAGCAAGGTCTCGGCAAATCCTTTAACAGCGGCAACCGGCGTCTTCAATTCATGGGATACGTTAGCGACAAATTCACTTCGCATCCGCTCCAGGCGACGAATCTCTGTTACTTCCTGCAGCAGGAAGAGCATGCCTCTATACGTCCCGTCCTGGATCATAGGTACTGCGTCCATACGTACAATCCGCTCTCTCGGATTGTAAATACTTCGTTCTTCATGGAGCGGTTCTTTATTCGATACCCCTTCTTCAAGCAGACGTGTTAACTCATAATGACGCTTTAGCTCCTTGTACGAATGACCCGCCATTTCACTGTTGCTAACATCCAGCATCCGCTCTGAGGCTCGGTTCAGCAGGGCAATTTCTTCGTCCGCATTGATCATTATGATGCCGCCAGTCATATTGTCCAGTACGCTTTGCAGCAGATCCTCATTATCACGAATAGTCTTAAGCTGAGCTTGAAGACTGTCAGCCATGGCATTTATTGCTGTCGCCAGCTGCCCGACCTCATCTTTACGCTTCAAATGGACTCTTGCATCATAATCAAGATCTGTAATACGCCGCGCGACTCTCGTGATTTGTTCAAGCGGTGAAGTCATGCTCGATGCCACTTTGTAGCTGACAATAGTTGCTGCCAGGAACAAAACAACTAACCCCCCAGCCATAATCATCCAAGCACGGTTAAGCCCTTCCGTTACTGCATCCAGTCCCATCGAGACCCGAATGTAACCGTCAAAACCATGATCTGAGGTCACCCGCTCAGCTACATATAACATCTCGCGATCTAAAGTTTCGCTGTAACGAATGGCTCGTCCAGTCCCCTCTTTAGCCGCAACAATCTCCTCTTCACGATTGGCGTGATTGTCCATCTCCAGAGGATTTTTCTCTGAATCCCCTAAAACTTCACCTGACTTACTGATAAAAGTAATCCGGGAATCTAGAAGCTCGGCGACATGCTCTGCCTGCTCCGTGTAATACGGAATGGCATTGGTGGCGTTCATATCTACAAATTCCAATGTGCCTGCGAGTAAATTTATTTCCCGGGACATGTTCTCTTCGAGAGCAGCTATATGGGAGCTCTTAAACAGATGAGCCATCGTAAATCCAGTGCCAATCATGGAAATACCGATTAAGGCCATAAGTATAAACGTAAGACGAGCGCGAAACGGTTTCATCTGAAGTGTGCCTCTCCCTTTTTCATTGTATCTTTTATCCTAACTTCATTTTCATCAAAAAACCAGTGCTACTATTTTCGTGACATAAATCCCTACTATAATAGATTATATAAAAATAACAGCCCAAGTTGATTATCTCTGGACTGTTACTTTGTATTACTTTTGTAAAATATCATGATTTCATTCTATACAGGTTGCAAGAAACCACTGATTGCCCTGAGCATCTCTAATACCCGCTCCTCTTTCTCCATAAGGCTTATCCAATGGTTCTTCAATGATGGATGCCCCGGCATCCAAGCACTTACGAAAGGTCTCATCCACATTTCTTACATATAGATGAATAGCGAGCTGTACTGGTGAATATTTCTCATTAGCTTCGGAAACCTCGATGATCGAATCTCCTATTCTAAGTTCTGCATGTCTAATCTTGCCTTCATCATTCCGCAGCATATCATTAATTCTTGCATCAAAGCAGTTCACAACAAAATCAATCAATTGATCTGCACCAGCCACGATAAAATACGGAGTAACGTTAAGAAGACCATTTCTAATATAATGTGGTACCATTCGTAAACCTCCTTTAGACAAGCATAAACACCTTCGACATCCCTATCTATATGGACGCTAAGTGATTATACGAGGAATATAAGGATAAATTATAGCGTGGAACATATAAATTCTTATATTTTCGATAAAACCGGAGAAAAAGCCATAGCAGCGGATGTCCCCACTTTATGACTAATTCACCGGACTGTACCCGACTTATTTAAATACAGGCTCTTTAAACTGAGTTAATTTTGCTGCGGAATCTTTCTCTACATCTGCGTGCAGACTGTTACCATGGGCATCCATCGTTACAATAGCAGCGAAACCATCCACATCCAAATGCCACATTGCTTCAGGAATGCCAAATTCCATAAAATCAACAGCATTTACCTTCTTGATGCATTCCGCATAATACTGTGCAGCGCCACCAATCGCATTGAGATATACGCCCCCGTGCTCCTGAAGAGCTTTTAACGTTTTAGGACCCATTCCACCTTTTCCGATGACGGCACGAATTCCAAATTTTTTGATAATATCGCCTTGATAGGGCTCTTCACGGATACTAGTAGTCGGACCGGCTGCTTTAACATGCCAGCCTTCCTCGTCCTTCATCATTACAGGACCACAGTGATAGATAACTGCACCGTTCAAATCCACCGGAGCCTCATGATCCATTAGATATTTATGAAGTGCGTCACGGCCCGTATGCATTTCACCGGATAAAATTACTACATCCCCAACTCGTAAACTACGGATATCCTCTTCACTAATCGGTGTAGTCAGGTGGACTTCGCGAGATCCAGTAGCTGCATTGTCTTCACCTGCATCTGCCACTTCCGTTTCCGACGCCTGGTCCCGTCCATCATCAACCGAAATCCCTGTACCACTCTCGTACAACCAGTCCTCTATATTGCCTGTTGACGGATCAACCAGCACACCTTGGCGACGGAAAGCCCAACAATTGTAGGCAACAGATACGAAAAAGCTGGCTGGCAAACGATTCATAACGCCGACCTTACAACCAAGCAGCGAAACTTCCCCACCAAAGCCCATCGTTCCAATACCCAACTTATTGGCATTCTCCATGATGTAGTCTTCCAGCTTGCTGAGATCCTCTATTGGATTAACATCCTCCACTTTGCGGAACAACTGCTTCTTAGCCAGCTCATAGCCAGTTGTGCGGTCGCCGCCGATACCAACACCTATAAAACCAGCGCTACAGCCTTGCCCTTGTGCCTGATAAACAGCATGTAAAATACATTTACGAATTCCGTCCAGATCACGGCCTGCCTTGCCCAATCCTTCTAATTCTGCTGGAAGGCTGTATTGAATATTCTTATTCTCGCAGCCGCCACCCTTCAGAATCAGTCTGACATCTATTTTTTCCTCTTCCCATTGTTCAAAATGAATGACCGGTGTCCCTGCTCCCAAATTATCTCCGCTGTTCTCACCTGTCAATGAATCTACAGAATTTGGACGAAGCTTACCATTCTTGGTCGCCCGTACAATGGCGTTGTGAATATCTTTTTTCATCTCAATCTGATTGATTCCCACAGGTGTGTGAATGATAAATGTAGGCATTCCCGTATCCTGACAGATCGGTGATACTTGCTGCTCAGCCATTCCGATATTTTGAGCAATCGTAGTTAACGCAAGACCTGACCGGGTAGCTCTGTCCTCTAGTGCGCGACCCTTGGCGACCGCCCGGCGTACATCACCCGGCAAGTTCGTGGACGTTTCAACAATTAGATTATAAATGCTGTCTTCAAAATGCTGCATATTCATTCAAGCTCCTCTCAGCAGATCCAGATTATCAAAAGTCTGATACAATTAGTATAATAATATCATACCTAGCAGCTCATGAAAGGGGTTACTTTAAAATTGAACTACCATTTTTCCGCCTATTTATATCGGCTTCAATACATTCAGCGCTGGAGCCTAATGCGCAGCACCGCACCTGAGAACGTTGCTGAGCATTCTTTCCATGTAGCTCTGCTCACACATATGCTCTGTTCCATTGGTAATATTCATTATGGACGTTCATTAAACGCCGAAAGAGCAGCAACTATGGCCCTGTTCCATGATGCCAGCGAAGTGTTCACGGGTGACATTGCCACACCAGTGAAATACAATAATCCTCGGCTACTAACCAGCTTCCGCGAAATGGAAAGAATTGCTGCGGAACGCTTGACCGGTATGATTCCTCCCGAACTTCAGGGCATTTACACGCAGCTCATGCAGCCAGAAGACAGTTCTCCCGATTCGGAGGACGTTCTCCTGCACAGCTACGTTAAGGCAGCCGATCGACTGGATGCTTACCTAAAGTGTGTCTGGGAGGTTGCTGCGGGCAACCGTGAATTCGCAGCGGCGAAAGAGCAGACAGGTGCGAAGCTACGCGGACTCGGCTTACAGGAAGTAGATTATTTCCTCACTCATATGGCTCCGAGCTTTGAAATGTCGCTCGATGAGCTGTCTGCTGGAAACTAAATCCCAAGATCAATACAAAAAGCTCTAATTCGGCTAACCCTGAATTAGAGCTTTTTATATAAGTATCTAGGTTTGGTTGGCTGAGCCTCTACCCGTTTACGACCTCGCCACCGTTTACATGGATGACCTGTCCGGTCACATAACTCGAATCGTCGGAGGCTAGATATACATAAGCTGGGGCCAGCTCCTCCGGTTGTCCCGGTCGCTTCATAGGCTGCGTACCGCCGAACTCACTAACCTGTTTTGCATCAAAAGTAGATGGAATAAGCGGTGTCCAAATTGGACCCGGAGCAACGCCATTTACCCGAATGCCTTTCTCTGCCAGATTCGTAGATAAGGAACGCGTGAAGCTCAGAATGGCTCCTTTCGTTGAAGAGTAGTCCAGTAATTGTGGACTACCACGATAAGCGGTAATCGAAGTCGTATTAATGATAGCTGATCCTGCTTTCAGATGAGGCATAGCCGCTTTGGTCAAATAAAACATTGCAAAAATATTCGTACGGAATGTACGCTCTAGCTGCTCGGACGTAATATCCTCAATCTTAGCTTGTGGATGTTGCTCCGCCGCGTTATTGATGAGAATATCCAGTTTCCCGAGGCCCTCTACCGTCTGTTTAATGAGATCTTTACAGAAGGTTTCCACACCAATATCTCCTGGAATCAGAATGCATTTGCGACCTTCCTGCTCCACCTGGCGTTTCGTTTCCTCTGCATCAGAGTGTTCATTCAGATATGAAATAACTACATCGGCGCCTTCTTTTGCAAAAAGAACAGCCACTGCCCGTCCGATCCCGCTGTCTCCTCCAGTAATAAGTGCCGCCTTGCCCTGCAATTTACCTGCCGCCTTATAATTAGCCGGCTCATATTTCGGCAACGGCTTCATTTCGCTCTCAATTCCTGGCTGATGATGCTGTTCTTGCGGGGGTAAGGTTTTCGTAGCTTGCTTGTCGTTTGACATAATCCTAGCTCCTCTCGTTAAGTAATTGATAGTTAACTGATCGTCTTAGGATGGCTCAAGCGTATACGTTTATACGCCGGCTTTATCATTTTTTTAAAATTGCTGTATGAAAAGTTACTTACCACATGGCTGAGAGAATCAAACAATCCGAAGTTTTTTGAACACAAATAAGGACTGTCCCCTAAGCCATGAAATGGCGATGTGGAACAGTCCTTATCGTTTAATGAAATTTAGCTTTGCTTCAGAAGAAGCAATTTTGCCTTAAGCTCTACAATTTTAGTTATAAGATCTCCCGCAATCAGATTCTTTTGATCGTCGGTTAGCTTGATATATCTGTCATACACCCAGTTTACTGCTGCCTCATCATTCAATACTAACAAATCTACAGCAGGAAGCTTGCCAATCTTAAAACCCACATTATTTGCTTTCTGTTGGTCGGTTAAGTTAGTCTTTCCCTGATAGTAACCCAACACCTTTAACTCCGAGTCATATAGAAGAACCATATATTCCTCTTCAAAATTCGGTTGAGTATAAAATGGTGATTCATCGTAATCAAAACTTTCATACGAATACTCAACAGCGCTATAACTTTTAGAAACCTCATTAAGATACGCTACCGTAGATGAAATATGTTCTACATTAAAATCCTTAATAGGGTCCAACATATAGAATGCTGTATTTGGGGTTGTAGTAAAGTACTTCACTTCAGGATGTTGCTGAACAAATGCACTAGCTATCGAGATGCTATTTTGAATGTATTGCGAATTGCTCGCTCCTGTAATGTTTACTCCTTCACTATATTTAGTTACCATTGACATATCAAGAGTAGTATATTTCACATTAAGATACAATTTTATTGTCTTATAGCCAATGGGTGCACCATTCTTATCAAATAAAATTATCGTCATGTAATCCTTTACATGCTCTGAGTAGATTGGAAAACTAATTAAAGGAGATACAGGGAAGCTCTCACGTTCTTTTTCCCAATCTAATGCTTCTTCAGGAACGGTAGTGAAATAATACTCTGCGTGATTAGTTTTGCTAAATATTTCGTGTGATAATCCAGTCATCTTAATTGTAATAGTAGCTGCATTCGTATATTTATATACAGCCTCCTGTACTAAAGTTATGCCGTTCACTTCGGGAACATTCACCGCAGGTGTCGGTGTTGGTGTTGGTGTTGGCGTTGGTGTGGTTGTTGGTGTTTCCCCGCCACTACCGCCTCCACCACCGCTCGAACCACCAGCAGCCGCTCCTACAGTAGGTGTAACGGTGGGAGTAGGCATAGTGATGGAATCCTTCAGAGATCCCTCTAACAGATCGGGCTTTTTCTCAAACGAAGACCCTTTAGCCCCATCGTTCACTGTTGCAGATAATAGCTGACCTTGTCCAGTTACCTTTGTGAGTGCATCCAGAATAACCTTATTCACAGTAGTACCTTGGCCTAGTTTAAGAATTGCTCCAGTCTGTACAAATATACTCTTGATTTGGGTTGCTCCTTCAGTTACAAGACGAACAACTCCGCCTTTTCTCTGAACGACTACTTGCTCTATGATAGAATTCTTGAAGTGTATAGAATCAACACCTCCACCCTTAACAAAGACTTTTCCTTTTACAGTTACATTATCTAGTGATACTTCACCTTCTCCAATGCCTTCATCCAAAAGCAAATCCCCGTATATAACAGCGTTCTGAAGGTTAACCCCATAAGTACTCACTGTTACACTCTCATAACCCGTTAGGTGAGCAGGGTCTTTGCTGCCAAAAACTCCTGACTGCGTGATATGAAATCCACCACCCATTGGTGTATTCAAGGATTCCAATATAGCTACTGCTTCAGCCCGGGTCATAGCTTGCAATGGAGCAAAATTCCCGTTAGGATATCCTTTCATTGCTCCTAGATTCACCATTCCCGCTACCTTGCTCTCACTCCATGACGCTATCTGGTCCCGATCTTTGAATTGATCCAATACGACAGGGTCTGGATCTTCCAATTTCAGCAGCATACTGATTATTACCGCAACCTCCTGGCGGGTAACAGGATCATTTGGGCGAACCTTATCGCCATAGCCCTTTATGTAGCCTTGCGTAACTGCCTTGGAGAATTCCTCATACAACCAGCCAGTTGCAGGCAAATCAGTAAATTTAACTGGGTTACTCTTTGTGATCTCGAAGAAACGATTCACAAGGGCAACAAATTCAGCTCTCGAAATGCTTTGATTGGGCCTTACTGATCCATCTTCAAATCCTTTTAACCAGCCCTTCTCTAACCAGCTTTCGATCTGCTGCTGCGCCCAGTGACCCTCATAGTCTTTAACCGAGCTATCTGCTGCTGCGGATACGGAACCCAACGAACTAAATACTAAACTGAGACCCAAGCTTACACTCACAATCCTTCTTAACTTCACACCCATCCAAACTCCCCCGTAATCCCTCAGATAATAAAATAATTGTAATTTTAAACCAATCGCATAAACATTTTTATATTACTCTATTACTACGTAATTGAAAACGTCTTTTTCTCTAAGAAATAACTACTGTGATTTTCTCAACACACAAAAAAACCCGCTCTCCATTACGGAAGCGGGCTCATAGTGCTACAGATTAAATAATATCGTTAAATACCATGAAGAATACCATCAGCAGCAATGACACGGACAGTAGCGCACTAAGCGTACGCAATTTGCCTGTTTCTGCTTTGACATCACGGTTCTCACGAATTCCAGCAGCAGCAAGACGCAAAGGCTTGCTCATAATACCACCAAGCGCAAACATTGCTAGCAACAATACAACGATAATGATCATCCATGCTACAGAATAATCACCTTTGGTCATCATGTAACCACCTGTAAGTAGTTGAATCACTAAACCGTACTGTGCAAAGCGGTTAAATCCAGTTACTGCACTTAACGTACCTTCTTTTGCTGCAGGCGACAATTTTTCAGCACGACCGATGATGAAAGGTAGTACAAGGTAAAATCCTAGTGCCAGCGTCCCGATCATATGTAAGAAAAACAAAACGTTCCAATCCATATCATATCTCCTCCAATTTAACTGTGATAATAGTTACATATAATTATACCCATAATATTAGAATAAGAAAAGCAACTTAGGTGTCCATTCTTTGAAGTTGTTGATATAAAAAAAGAGAGCGCCCTTAAGCCATTTCACAGCCTTAAGGACCCTCCCCTTTCATCTGACACAATCTACACAGATAATATTGCTGTTACGTTACGTACGGACTCTGCGGACTTATCTAAAGCCGCTTTCTCCTCAGCCGTAAGCTCCAGTTCAAAGATCTTCTCAATCCCATTCGCACCAAGAAGAGCTGGAACGCCCAGAAACAGATTGTCATAACCATATTCGCCTTCAAGCAAGGCAATAACCGGAATGATCCGTTTCTTATCCTTCAAGATCGCTTCCGTCATCTGAACTAAAGAGGCTGCAGGAGCATAATACGCACTACCATTTCCTAAAAGGTCAACGATTTCCCCGCCACCCACACGTGTACGCTTCACAATCTCCTCGATACGATCCGCAGGAATCAATGTATCGATTGGAATGCCTCCGACACTAGAATAACGAACGAGCGGTACCATATCATTGCCGTGTCCGCCTATTACGAAACCACGTACATCTTCAACGGATACGTTCAGCTCTTGCGCAATAAAAGTGCAGTAACGCGCTGTATCCAGCACGCCGGATTGTCCAATTACGCGGTTTTTCGGAAAGCCTAACGCTTCAAATGCAGCATAAGTCATCGCATCTACCGGATTACTCAAAATAATTACGATGGATTCCGGTGCTACATCTCTTACGTTCTCGCATACCGACTTTACAATCCCTGCATTGATATTCACAAGATCGTCGCGGCTCATTCCAGGTTTACGGGCAATCCCTGCAGTGATTATTACAATATCAGAATCTACAGCATCTTCATAACTTGAGGTTCCTATAATATGACTGTCGAATCTCTGCACAGGACCTGCTTCTTGCATGTCAAGCGCCTTACCCTTGGTTGGGTTTTCCATTTGTGGAATATCGAGCAGCACAACGTCTCCAAGTTCCTTTTGAGCTAACATAAGAGCTGTAGTAGCGCCGGTAAAACCGGCGCCTACCACTGTAATTTTATAACGCTTAATCGCCACAGATTCGCCTCCTAGAAATGATAAAGGTAAGGCTAATGTTATCTGGCTAATCTAACCTATAGGTGGTTAATAATTTCGTCTGCAAATGCGGAGCATTTCAGCTCAGTTGCACCTTCCATCAGACGGGCAAAGTCATAAGTCACGGTCTTATTGTTGATAGCAGTTTCCATACCTTTATAAATCAGGTCCGCTGCTTCCTGCCAGCCCAAGTGCTCCAAGAGCATTACGCCGGACAGAATAACAGAACCAGGATTCACAACGTCTTTGTCTGCATATTTAGGAGCTGTACCATGGGTAGCTTCAAAGATGGCGTGGCCAGTAATGTAGTTAATGTTCGCTCCAGGAGCGATGCCGATGCCGCCGATTTGTGCAGCCAGTGCGTCGGACAGGTAATCCCCGTTCAGGTTCAACGTAGCAATAACATCGAAATCAGTTGGACGAGTCAGAACTTGTTGCAGCGCGATATCCGCAATTGCATCCTTGATAATGATTTTGCCAGCAGCTTCAGCATCCTTCTGAGCAGCATTAGCGGCAGCCTCACCGTCACGTTCCTTAATCACATCATATTGACTCCACGTGAAGACCTTATCTCCGAACTCTTGCTCAGCTACTTCATAACCCCAGTTTTTGAAGGCACCTTCAGTGAACTTCATGATATTTCCTTTGTGAACAAGCGTTACACTCTTGCGTCCGTGTTTGATCGCATATTCAATTGCAGCGCGCACCAAGCGCTTCGAACCTTCGGAGGATACCGGTTTGATACCAATACCAGAAGTTTCAGGGAAACGGATTTTGTTAACTCCCATTTCTTTTTGCAGGAATTCGATAACTTTCTTCACTTCAGCAGAGCCTTCTTGATATTCAATTCCTGCATAGATATCCTCTGTATTCTCACGGAAAATAACCATATCCACCAGCTCAGGACGTTTAACAGGAGAAGGAACACCTTGGAAATAACGAACTGGACGCAGACATACGTACAAATCCAATTCTTGACGCAAAGCTACATTCAATGAACGAATACCGCCTCCGATTGGAGTAGTAAGTGGTCCCTTAATAGCTACAAAATATTCGCGGATTGCTTCCAACGTATCATTTGGCAACCATTCACCATATGTATTGAAAGCTTTTTCGCCAGCAAATACTTCGTACCAAGCGATTTGCTTAGTGCCACCATAAGCTTTAGTTACTGCTGCATCAAGTACGCGCTTGGAAGCTTTCCAAATATCACGGCCTGTGCCGTCACCCTCGATAAAAGGAATGATTGGATTATTCGGAACTTGTAGTTTTCCTTCTTTAATCGTGATTTGTTCGCCTTCTGTAGGTAGATCGAATTTTTCTAGTTTCAACATTTGAGTGTATTCCTCCTAAAGTTTTGTGGGATTTAAATAGCATTGACAAGCATCGAACAAAACTCTCATCATCATTAAAATCAAAAATTTAAAACACTATTGCTAGGGTTCATTCTACTAAACTTTAGGAGCAGCCCGCAAGGCTGCTCTTCTATCTTTCGTCTACTGGAACGTATTTCTGTTCAACCATACCCGTGTATTCTGCACGTGGACGAATAATGCGGTTATCTGTATATTGCTCCAGAATATGCGCAGTCCAACCTGAAGTCCGGCTAATTGCAAAAATAGGAGTGAACAGTTCACGATCTATGCCTAGCTGTGTATAAACAGAAGCCGAATAGAAATCAACATTCGGTCTTAATCCCTTTTGCCCGGTAATCAATTGTTCAATATTTACGGACATGTCGTAAAGGGTGGTGTCATTTTTCATCGTGCCAAGCTCCAGCGACATTTTCATCAAATGTTTTGCACGTGGATCACCATTCTTATATACTCGATGACCGAAGCCCATGATTTTCTCACGGTTATCCAGTTTCTTACGGATAAACGGTTCAACCGCTTCCAAACTTCCGATCTCCTCTAGCATCTTCATAACTGCTTCATTCGCCCCACCGTGAAGCGGGCCTTTGAGCGCACCAATAGCGGAGGTGACCCCAGAATAAATATCGGATAATGTCGCAACTGTAACCCGGCCAGCAAAAGTTGAAGCATTCAGCTCATGGTCCGCATGAAGAACAAGTGCGGTATCAAGTGCTTTGACAGATACGCTGTCCGGCTCTTTTCCCCACAGCATATACAGGAAGTTCTCAGCAATAGAAACGCCTTCTTTCGGAGCCACTGGTTCAAGCCCCTTGCGAATACGCGACAGTGCCGCCACAATAGTTGGGAGTTGTGCTTGCAGTTTTACCGCCTTAATCTCGTTCGCTTCTCTGCTCATATCGTCAGCCGCTTCATCATAGAGAGCAAGGCTTGATACAGCCGACCGCAATGCTGCCATGGTGTTGGCGTCTTTTGGATAGAGCTTCATTTGCTCGATTACCTGTTCAGGAATCTGTGCGAAGGCACTAAGATCCCGCTTGAGCGCTTCCAGCTCTGGCACCGTCGGCAGACTGCCGAACCATAACAAATAAGCTGTTTCTTCGAAGGTAGCATGTTCTGCAAGTTCATCAATATCATAACCGCGGTAAGTGAGTACACCATCCACAATAGAACTAATGGATGAAGTTGTTGCAACGATACCTTCCAAGCCTTTGGTAGCTGTCATAGCATATCTCTCCTTTGCCAACAAGGTATAAAAACAATCTTAGTTCCATGAAAACATTTCCAATTCAAAGCATTAAAAAATCTAATAAGTGCGTGTAAGAACATTTCCGTCAGGAATGCTGTATGACCAACATGCTTCGTATCTTTATTCATCATACTGGATTTTGTCGGTTATGTGAACAATGTGGAAGCTTTGGAGCGCATCAAATGATTTTATCAGAGAGATAGAAAAAAACTTCTAATCCTCTGATTCAATTTTTTCATTTCAGTTTAGAGATTCCGGCCCATTCTAATATTTATCCCGCATTCTAGTCTTTAAATCGATCCTATGAATATATATGAAGACGAGCTCTTATTCCCCTGTCTATGCAGGAATGAAGAAGGTGTGGTCTCGGTATGGATCGTTTGGTATTAAAAAGACTGCTGCGCGGCCTGTGGGTCGTTCTGGCAACTTCCATCCTCCTGCTCGCAATCTATTTATTACTTCCGCTGTTATACCCCCTGTTGCTCGCTTGGCTGCTCGCATATATCATGCATCCATTAGTACTTATTCTTAAAGGCTTTAAATTACCCAGCTGGCTTGCGGTATCACTTGCACTGCTATTTTATATAGGCGGAATCACACTAGTCTTAACCGCGATGATTACAAGACTCGTAAAAGAATTAATCGTCTTGCTGCAAACCTTTAATCTCCACACCGACCAATGGAAGGATCTTCTGATGTCCTTAAGCCAGAATGCAAGCATTCAGAACATCATCAACCAGATTAATCAATTCTACCGAGACAATCCTGACTATCATGCTACGATTGACAGCAATATCAGCAGAACAACGGAAACTGTAGGTTACGCAGTCACGCAAGTGGTCACGGGATTTTTTAATGTAATATTGAAACTGATCTCCGCACTTCCTAGTATGGGTACGATTCTTATCGTGGTTGTCCTTGCTGCCTTTTTCATTAGTACGAGTTGGGAGCGTCATAATGATAAACTTACAGGCTGGCTGCCGACAGTATTCCTAAAGCCTGTGTCAGATATCTGGAGAGATTTACGCAGAGCGCTCTTCGGTTATCTTCGCGCACAGGTCATCCTGATCTCCATCACAGCGATCATTGTAGTAATCGGGCTGTTGCTGCTGGGTGTGAAGTCTGCATTTGCTATCGGCTTAATGATTGGCTTTGTGGATCTATTGCCTTATCTCGGTGTGGGAATTGTGATGCTGCCTTGGGCGTTATATTCTTATATGACGGACAATTTGGCACTAGGGATAGGACTATCCATACTTTACGCTGTTATTCTTATTACCCGGCAGGTGCTTGAGCCGAAAGTGCTCGCCAGCAGCATCGGACTCGATCCCCTTGCCATGTTGATTGGCATGTTCGCCGGTCTGCAGTTGTTCGGTATGCTAGGGCTGATCATCGGACCCGTTGTCCTAGTAGTCCTTGTTGCCTTTAACCGAGCGGGCGTATTCCGAGCTTTGCACAGCTACATTGTTAGCGGCAGATTAAGATAGGAACCGATAATCATCAATTCGTAAAATAGCAAACAGAGCGGTCCCTTCAGCAATGACAGGGGGCCGCTCTGTTATTGTTGTAAAAAGTATACTAACGACGGTAAAAGGTGAAGGTGCCATTCTTCATCTTCTTCTCAATCCACTTCAGCAAAAATATACGGTACAAAGGCCGAGTTAATGGAAATACTAACGTGAAACCGACAATATCGGTTACGAAGCCCGGCAATATCAGTAGCAATCCTCCGAAAAAAATACATAAACCATCCAGCATCGTCCGACCAGGAACGCGGCCCTCCTGCATATGTGTTCTGCTGTCCTGCAGCACTTTCTTACCTTCAAATCGCATCATTAGTAGACCGATTACTGAAGTGGTCAGCATAAGCAGCAACGTTTTAAATGCTCCAAGTTGATCTGCTACGTAGATAAAACCGAATAATTCCACAGCAGGAATAATAAATAGTCCAGCCCATAACCATTTGCTTCTAATCATACTGAACCCCCTTCTTCCCGCAGCGCCTCTTTTATTGCGTGAAAGAGCTCTGGAAGGGCTCTATCCAGCCTAGCAGGCCTCCATTCCCGGTTCACCCAAACATGACTTGTCGTGCCGGTAACCAGCAGCTCCCCAGGTGGATCCATCGACCGCAACTCCCCTAGAGTAGCCAATAAATCTTCTGAATTTCCACCTTCTTCTTCCGAAAGCCTCCGCACTTGATACTCAAATACGACTCGTAACGCTGAGAAGGTAGTCATTCGCGCATACACGGAGATAAGATCATCATATCGCGCCGGACTTTTAAATTGCAAATCTGCTGAGGTGACAGGAAGTAAGACGCCTTGTTTCTCAAGTTCACGATAAGTAAAACCAACCTGACGAAACATCTCCGTACGACCAGACTCAAACCAGTTCAAATAATTCGCATGATACACGACACCCATCTGATCACTTTCCTGATAGCGAACACGCAGGGTTGACTTATACCATCGGCTGGGCAAGCCAGCTCGTTCTAATTCCATCTATAAATACTCCTTTCAGCATAGCAGCAGGGAAGCGTTAAGCCTGGGTCCCGCCTGAAGATAGCGTCGTCGATAATTTGCGCCGAGAGTTTCTGGCAACATAGAACAGCAGCATTGCTCCTGCGATAGAGCTCAACATACAAGACAGATTCATTACTTCTACCCCGCCTTGATTGAGCAAGAATCCATTCAGTAAATTACCGACAATGCCAGAAAAACCTGCAAACACCATATTAAATACACTTTGGCCAGTGGCCTGCATCTCGTTAGACGTGATCTGAGATACATATTCGACTGCAGCAATATAAAAGAACCCAAATGAAAGACCATGCAGCACTTGCACTCCGATCATTACCGATGGATAAGGAAAAGCAACCTGAATACCCCACCGCAAAACATAAATAAGAGCCCCAAGGAGCAAGGTCCGCTCACGACCCAACCTCTTAATCACCTTAGAAGCAAAAAGCATGGAAGGCACATTCGTCACCGATGCGAGAAAGAGCGCAATCCCTGCATAGCGAGTAGACCCTCCAACCGATTGAAAAGCAATTACAAAGTATGTACCAAAAGCAGCCATCGTCTGGTTCACAAGAAAGCTGCCACCCAAAAACGCAAGGAAGACCCGATTCCCCAACAGTTGTCTTACCCCCTGAGTAAACGATTGCCTCATCATATGATTCTCTTCCGCCTGCTTCGGCAATGTAAACGCAATAAGGACTGCAATCAGATTAAAAAAGAGAAAAGGTAGCCATATCGTGGATACAGAGAAGGTAGATACGTACACCCCTCCTGCATAAGCTCCCAGAGCCGCCCCAATGCTCATCATAAGCCGGATGCTACCGTAAGTGGCTCCAGCTCTATTCGCCGCCGAGATCGCGTAAGAATCGGCTATAGGAGCCTGTGTAGAGGAGAAGATCGTTGAGCACGTATACACCAGAAGAAGTACAATGAAATATTCCGAACGATAAAAGACAGCTAGTAAGGCCGGAACCGCCACACTTAGGATAAGTACTAAACGCGTCTGATTATACCGATCAGAGATAATCCCCCACATCGGCTGAATGGTGATTGCAACTAGTGTGCCTGTTGCCATTAGTATACCTATCTGTCCACTATTAAGTCCATTATGGACCAGCAGCAGCGAAAGATAAGAGCCAAATGAACCGCCGGCCAATCCTAAAAATAGATAAAAGCCGCGCAGCTTCGATAATTTTTCCATTTGTACTATGAGTCCTCCAGCTTTATATTTTTATATTTTAACAGAACACCCGTACTTCATATGTAATCATCGCATTTAATATAGCAGTACTATAAAGGCGGTGGACAAGTTGAGCATAAAATATAACTCTCTCATGGTAAATCATCCTTGTCTAACAGACAAATCTAATGCGAGCAATAGACAAAGCTCTGCTTTTGGCTGGTCATCTAAGAACTGGAGTGGCTACACTGTTACTGGTAGAAAAGGTGCCTTCAATCGCATTTCCGGTGAATGGACCGTCCCATACGTAAAACCAACCCACAAATCCACCTATTCCTCCGCATGGATTGGCATCGACGGCTTCAAGAACAGCAACCTTATTCAGACGGGAACAGGTCATGAATTCGTAAATGGGATTGCCCGTTATTACGCCTGGTGGGAAATACTACCTGACGTCGAGACCGTAATCCCTTTTCCAGTATACCCCGGAGATCATATGAAGGGTACTATCACAAAAATAAGCCACACGAAGTGGTCTATCACACTCCGGAATTTAAGCCGAAATTGGACCTTCCGAACGCTTCAGCGATATACTGGTCCGCAGACCTCCGGCGAATGGATTATGGAGGCTCCTGAGGTCGATGGTTCCATCGCAAAGCTGGCCCGCGTGGGCACTACCTGCTTCAACTGCTGTCGAATCAATGGAAAACAACCTAGGTTAACTCTTTCTAATGGAGGGATCATGGTCCAGAATAACACCACCGTTGCGGTTCCTTCCAGTCCAAGCCCTCGAGGGGACTCTTTTAGCGTCAAACGTATATACTAACAGCATAAATGGATTCAGCACAAAAAAAAGAGCTGCCTCATTTGTAGATTTTCACTACATCTGAGACAGCTCTTCTATTTTGCGTAAAATCTACGAATCAGGCAAAGCACAGTCGAGTACTACTCGATTGTGCTTACTTTTACCAAGTTAGTGGAACCGGAACGTCCAAGTGGAATTCCTGCAGTAATCACAACTAGGTCGCCAGCTTGAACCAGACCGGAATCCTTACCACCTTGGATTGCTGTTTCAAGCAATTCATCTGTGGAAGTAGCTACTTTACCGAATACTGGCGTTACGCCCCAAACGAGGGACAATTGACGCATAGTTCTTTCTTGTGTCGTAACAGCAATGATTGGTGCTTTAGGACGGTATTTGGAAACAACGCGTGCAGTATGACCTGTAACAGTCGAAGAAAGAATAGCCTTAGCGTTCAGATCCAAAGCGGAAATTGCAACGGATTGGCTGATAGCTTCTGTAACTGTAGTTTCTTGTAAAGTTTGTTGTTTTGAGAAAATTTCACGGTGGTCCAAAGCGGACTCCGCTTTCTCAGCAATACGGGACATTGTAAGAACGGATTCTACTGGATATTTACCAGCGGCAGTTTCTCCGGAAAGCATGATTGCATCTGTTCCGTCGAAAATAGCGTTTGCTACGTCACTTGCTTCAGCGCGAGTAGGACGTGGGTTACGTTGCATAGAATCCAGCATTTGTGTAGCTGTGATTACTGGTTTGCCAGCAACGTTACATTTTTGAATCATCAATTTTTGAGCCAAAGGTACATCTTCAGCTGGAATTTCAACACCAAGGTCACCACGAGCAACCATCAGGCCATCGGAAGCTTCTAAAATTTCATCAAGGTTGTCAACACCTTGTTGGTTTTCGATTTTGGAAATGATTTGAATGTGAGAAGCGTTGTTTTTCGAAAGCAGCTCACGAATTTCCTGAACGTCGCTAGCTTTGCGAACGAAGGAAGCGGCGATAAAATCGATGTCCTGTTCGATACCAAAAAGAATATCGTTGGTGTCTTTTTCCGTAATACCCGGCAAGGAGATGTTTACTCCTGGTACGTTAACGCCCTTCTTGCTCTTGATCGTACCACCGTTTACAATACGGGTCTTGATTTCAGTTCCTTGAATGTCGACAACTGTCAAACCAATCAGACCGTCATCAATAAGGATGGTGGAGCCTACTTGAACATCATTAGGAAGCTCGCTGTACGTGATGGAAATACGTTCTTGGGTGCCAAGGATTTCTTCCGTAGTTAGTGTCAGGTACTCGTCCTGAACTAGTTCAATCGGTTCTACTTCCAACTTGCCTGTGCGAATCTCCGGTCCTTTTGTATCGAGCAGGATAGCAACAGTTTTGTTCAGTTCCTTAGATGCTTGACGGATCGTTTTAATCCGAGCACCATGCTCTTCAAAATCGCCGTGGGAGAAATTCAAACGGGCCACATTCATACCAGCCAAAATCAATTTTTTGATATTCTCCAACGATTCACTCGCAGGTCCGATCGTACATACAATTTTACTTTTCCGCATTAGGTTTTCCTCCGTTTTTTCGTTCTCTCTGTCTCACTTTTTCCAACTACAAAATCTACTACAAGGCTAACTAATTAAATAGGAACTTTGTCACATGTGCCTTTAACTACGCCCTTATGAATATTACTGCAACTTAGACACAAAATCAATGTTGTAGGCTCTTTTAGATGTAATTTGAGCTCGAATTATCTGAACGCACAAAAAAAATTAAAATAATCCCGGCATTGCGTCGAGATTATTTTAATTCCAATAAAATGTATAATTTACACTTAATTCAATATGGTCCACTAAGTATGGTTATATGTCTTAAAGTGCAAATGGAAAGGCACTATTCACACTTCAGATTCCACTTCTTCTTCAAGGAAAATCTGCTCCTGCTGGACTTCAGCAAACTCACCTATTTTACGGAATTTACGATAACGATCTTCTTTCAATTCCGCTCTATCCAGAAGAATCAGCTCCTGCAAGTGACGCCATAATGCATCCTTAATTGCAGCTGCCGTAACTTCGTAATCACGATGTGCGCCGCCTTTTGGCTCAGGAACAATCTCTTCGATAACTTCCATTTCAAGCAGATCAGATGCCGTTATCTTCATGGCTTCTGCCGCTTGATCAGCCTTCGAAGCATCCTTCCATAGAATTGATGCAGCACCGTTAGGAGATATCGCCGAATAAATGGCATGTTCCAGCATAAGCACTCTATTACCAACTGCCAGTGCTAATGCGCCCCCACTTCCGCCTTCACCGATAACCACACAGATTACAGGAACACCAAACTGAGACATCTCGCGTAAATTACGGGCAATTGCTTCGGATTGTCCTCTTTCCTCAGCTGTATTGCCTGGATATGCACCTTTCGTATCTACAAAGGTTATAATGGGACGATTGAACTTGTCCGCTTGCTGCATCAGACGCAGTGACTTACGGAAGCCCTCAGGGTGTGCACTGCCGAAAAAGCGTAAAATATTCTCCTTCGTATCTTTACCGCGCTGCTGGCCAATGACCGTAACCGGGACACCGTTAAGTTTGGCGATACCGCCTACAATTGCAAGATCATCCCCAAACATTCGATCCCCGTGAAGCTCGATAAAATCTGTGAAGATCTGCCCCATAAGATCAAGAGAAGTCGGACGTCCTTGATGTCTAGCTAGATGCATTTTTTGGGAAGGGGAGATATTAGAATAAACTTCCTCCTCAAGCACACGGTACCGTTCTTCCAGTCTTGCTACCTCATCCGTAAAATCAATACTTTTCTCTTCGCCAAACTGCTTTAGCTCGGCAATTTTCTTGCGCATTTCAACCAGAGGCATTTCAAAAGGCAACTCTCCTGCCAACCTAAAATCCCCCTTTCACATCATGCAATTCCAAAATTTTGGTCAGTGTGGCGCGCATTTCTTTACGGTGCACAACCATATCAATCAAGCCATGCTGCAGATTAAATTCAGCCGTCTGGAAATCATCCGGAAGCTTCTGGCGAATTGTCTGTTCAATGACTATACGTCCTGCGAAACCGAATACCGCCCCAGGCTCAGCAATAATAATATCGCCAAGACTAGCAAAACTCGCAGATACTCCGCCAGTTGTCGGATCCGTAATTATAGAAATATAAAGGCCGCCCACTTCGTTGAAACGAGCAAGCGCTGCACTGGTCTTCGCCATTTGCATAAGACTTAGAATACTCTCCTGCATTCTCGCTCCGCCAGAAGTAGAGAAAATAAGGAGTGGAAGCTGCTTCTCCGTGGCTTCTTCAATCGCCCGGGTAATCTTCTCACCAACTACAGATCCCATACTGCCGGAGAAAAATTCGAAATTCATCACAGCTACGATCACTGGATGTCCGCCAATAGATCCCTGACCCGTAATCACGGCATCAGTTTGTCCCGATTTTAGTTGCTGTTGCTCCAGTTTAGAGGCATAACCCGGGAATTTCAGCGGATCTATAGAATACATTTCACTATCAAACTCAATAAAGCCCTCTGGGTCTAACGTCATAGCAATACGCTCTACGGCGTTCAAGCGCAAATGATGACCACAAGTAGGACATACTTTTAGATTCTTTTCCAATTCCTTGCTATACTGGATCGTTCCGCATTTATTACATTTACTCATTAATCCTTCTGGAATTTCCCGTTTGGGGCGTTCGCCTTCTGCAGGCACGCCGCTTCGCTCCAGACGTTCTGAAGGAATAGTCGCGTACTTCCGTTTCTTCTGAAATAAATCTTTGAACACACCCGCACCTCTTCAGCCGTTTATTTGCGTTATGCAGCTTGCCGCTGTCATGACTTTTCTCTTGATAGAAATTCAGGGATGCAGAATAAGATTAAGGACTTCCTGTACTTCCTCCAGTTCACCCGAAGGAACCAATATCTCAAACTGCTGCTTGGACATATTGATTGGACGGCATTTTACTAAAAAACCTTCTTCAGTCAGCTTACTCTTAATCATATCCGCCACTTTGGCGGTCGGCGCGATATATATTACCGTCCACATGCCTTGCAAGGCCTCCCCAATCTTAATTCCCAGCCGTATCCCGTATAATGGAATTATGATAACACAGTTTTCTTTTTTCCCGCAACAGGCGTAGGGCAAAGGAAGCAAGACTGAGGAACTCGTTCAAACGAAATGAATCGGGTCATTTATTCCGTATCCGTGACCAGAGGATATACTTTTGCCCCTTCCTGCCGATGAGCGATTCTAGCAGAAGCAGCTGCAGCGATACCCGCTACTAAGTCATCCAAGAACACGTGAATCCTCCCCTTATCATCGTTCAATTCACCAATGATTCCAAGCTTTATTTTGTCCAAGTACCCAAATCCTGTAAGTCCGATCATCCCATATACCCCTGTGATGCCAAGGGCTAGAGTCTCGTCCGCTCCATAAAGTGATTCATCCGCTTCCATTACTGCCTGGAGCGGCTGCGGAAGCAGTCTTTTCTCTGCCAGCTCATCAAGTGCGATCCCCGTCATTAACGTGTACTGCACTTCTCTTTTTCCCAATACAGATTTCACACTGGAAAGGCATTCTTCCTTGGATAAACCGGGATAATAGACCGATTGTAAAATATATACGATTTCAGCAATGGAAGAAAGTGATACGCCTCTACGTTCCAACAGATCAACTGCCATTTGATAGGACATGATGTGATTCCCCTTTCCGCCCAGGGATTCGCCCTGTGGTTTCCTAATGTATGCGGAAAAGGGTGGAATTGTTCTTATTTTATTCTTACGGTACCTGCCCCCAGCATAGACTCGATAGCCGCGATTAGCTCCTCGGTAGGCTTAATCCGATAATTATCGCTAAGGGCCAGGAGCTTCTGATCCCGTTCGTAGAACAGAATCGTCGCTACTGGGCCTGGATGATTCTGCAGCAGCTCCTTCAGGCGCGACAGCTGCGCAGCATTCTCGGCGGCCGGCGTGATCTTGATAAAGACACGCTGGCCTGAGCCCGGCGCTGACGCAGCAGCCGGTGCAGGTGTTGCAGGCGCAGCTGCGCTGCCTGCAGGGCCAGTGGCGGCCCCGCTAGCCCGCGAAGCAGGAGCCGCGCCACGCGGCTGCGCTCCTGCTGAGGCCGAGCGTCCCGCGCTATACGGACGGGACGCGGCGGCACTACGGCGCTGCAGCAGACCGCGGAGTGTCTCCGCGGATAGCAGCGCCACTTCCTCGGCCAGCAGCTTGAAGCCTTCGTCCTCCTGCTGCACCTTGGCGCGCAAGGCCAGCAGCGCGCCCTTGGCAATCAAGCTGCGGCTTCGCTTCCACACCTCGGGGAAGAGCACGACTTCGCAGCGCTCGATCTGATCTTCCCATTCGATGAAGGCCATCGATTTCCCTTGCTTCGTCGTAATTTCCTTAACGGATACGACCATGCCGGCCGTAACCGTCTGGCTCTCATCTGCGGCTTCACCGAGATCCATCAGCCGCTGTATACCCGGCTCCTCAAGCAGCTCAACACTATCGTCGAGCGGATGACCTGATAGATACAGCCCCAGCAGTTCACGTTCCATCTCCAGCTGCTGTCCTACTGTGAACTTAGGGATATCCGGATAGCGAATCTCCCAATTCGGCGTCTCCACCAAATCGTCGAACAACTGAATTTGCAGTTCATCCCGCTCCTTGCGCCATTTCGTTGCGGCGTCAACGGTCTCGTCCAGCATAGCTAGCAGCTGGGCCCTATGACCCGGCAGACAGTCAAAGGCTCCTGCCTGCAGCAAAGACTCCACTACCCGCTTGTTGCAGACCCGCAGATCCACACGTCGACAGAAATCGAGCAGGCTGTCGAACGGTCGCTCCTTGCGAACCGACATAATATTCTCCACTGCTAACGTGCCGACGTTCTTAATCGCTGCGAGCCCAAAGCGAATATGCCCTGTTCCCGTTTCCTCTCCTGGAACAGGGGTAAACAGTACGCCGCTCTCATTCACATCCGGCGGTAATACGCCGATGCCCGTGCGGCGGCAGTCCAGTACATATTCCGCCACCTTACGGTGGGTTCCCATCACAGCGGTCAGCATAGATGCCATAAACTGTACCGGATAATGCGCCTTAAGATAAGCCGTCTGAAAAGCCAGCACACCATAAGCCGCCGCATGCGCACGCGGGAAGCCGTAATCGGCAAATCGTACGATCATATCATAAACGGCATTCGCATCCGTTTCGTTATATCCTTGCTGCAAGCTCCCCTGTACAAAATGACTGCGTTCCTTATCCAACGTCTCGCGCTTCTTCTTAGAAACCGCTCGGCGGAGCAGATCCGCTTCACCAAGCGAGAATCCAGCCATAAGCGAAGCAATCTGCATAATCTGTTCCTGATACACAATTATCCCATAGGTATCCGCTAATATAGATTTCAAATCAGGATGCGGATACTCTACTTCGATCTGACCGTGCTTACCTGCTATATATTTCGGGATAAACTCCATCGGACCCGGACGATACAAGGCTAGGACCGATACGATATCTTCAAAACCATTAGGCTTCAAATCCTTAAGCACACGTCTTACACCCGCCGACTCCAGCTGGAAGACCCCAGTCGTCTCACCAGCACCTAACATTTCATACGTGAGCGGATCATGATCTGGTATGATTTTAAAATCTGGAACATTGCCACTCATTTCTTTAATCGAATTCATGCAGCGTTCGATAATCGACAAAGTACGCAGGCCCAGAAAATCCATCTTCAGCAGCCCAACACTTTCCAAATGCTCCATAGAGTACTGAGTTAACGCTGTACTTTCGTTGCCCTCTTGAAGGGGTACAGCATCAGTCAGCGGACCTTTGGAAATAACAACCCCGGCAGCATGTGTCGAAGCATGACGAGGCATACCTTCCACTTTCATTGCCATATCCAGCAAGCCTTTGATCTTCGGATTACTGTCATACAGCGCTTTTAGGTCTGGAGTAGTCTCCAGCGCTCTAGCAAGGCTGATGCCTAGTTGTCCTGGGATGAGCTTGGCAGCCTTATCTACCTCGTTATAAGGTAAATTCAGTACCCTGCCCACATCACGAACTGCAGCCCGTGCAGCCATGGTTCCGAACGTAATGATCTGTGCCACATGTTCTTTGCCGTATTTCTCCACCACATAAGCGATAACCTCATCACGACGCTCATCACTAAAATCGATATCAATATCCGGCATCGTGATCCGTTCTGGATTTAAGAAACGTTCAAAGAGCAAGTTATACTTAAGCGGATCTACATCCGTGATTCGTAGGGAATAAGCGGTAAGACTCCCCGCGGAAGAACCCCGGCCCGGACCAGTAGCAATCCCCTGACGATGACAATAAGCGATAAAATCCCACACAATTAGAAAATAATCGCTAAAACCCATATTCTCGATGACGCCAAGCTCATAGGCAAGACGCTTTTCAGCGGTTTCTCTTTGCTCAGGCGATGCCCAAAGCGGTGTGTCTATATACCGTTCTTCAAGCCCTTTAAAGCACAACTCTCGCAAATATGCAGCGGAGTCCTTACCTTCTGGAATTGGTGAATAGGCAGGCAGAATATGTTGACCGAAGGTAAGCTCCAAATTACATTTTTCTGCGATCAATAGCGTGTTACTGATAGCTTCAGGCACATGCGGGAACAACGCCGCCATCTGATCACTGCTTTTGAGAAACAGCTGATCTGTTCCGATCTTGAGCCGTTCCTCATCATCCACAGTTTTACCTGTTCCAATACAGATCAGAACATCCTGTACCTCTGCATCTTCCTTGGCCAAATAATGGACGTCATTCGTAGCTACAAGTGGGATCTCACAGGCCTTGGCAAGTGCGATCAGCTTCGGATTTACTCGTTTTTGCTCGGAAATTCCGTGATCTTGAAGCTCCAGGTAGAAGTCTTCGCCAAAAATCTCCTTATATCGCAGCGCAGCTTTTCGCGCCTCGTCATCTCTTCCATGCAACAGATGCTGCGGCACTTCGCCGCCAAGACAGGCACTGAGGCATATGATCCCCTCCGAATGAGCGGCCAGAACCTCCATATCAATACGAGGTTTATAGTGATGACCTTCCAGATGACCGATAGAGATCAGCTTCATCAGGTTCTTGTAGCCGGTCTCATTCTTGACGAGCAGAATCAGGTGATAAATCGGTTGATCTTTACGACTGCCTCGCTCACGGCGAGAGCCCGCGGTTAAATAGGCTTCACAGCCGATAATCGGCTTGATTCCATTCTCTTTACACGCTTTATAAAAGGGGATCGCCCCATACATCACTCCATGATCCGTAAGCGCCAGCGACTTCATGCCGTATTCGCCGGCCCGGCGCACGAGATCGGTAATGCGCGCCGCCCCGTCCAGTAAACTGTATTCGCTGTGCACATGCAAATGCACGAAAGGGCTCATCATCCCACTTCCTTCCTACTACATAAATCAAACATAAATAGTTGTTCAAAAAAGTCCGTTTTTATCACGAAGTAACCCAAGAAGCTTACTCGACATCGAAGATTGAATTCAGGCGAAACTTCCGGTGCTCACGTAGCTTCCACTACGCTCCACTCCTCATTTTCTACCTTCTTTCAATCTTCTCGGTGCTGAAAACCGTACTTTTTGAACTCGCACTATAAGATGAAACTATTTTATCATATTAAAGGGGGACCCGCCCATAGAATGGATTAAGAGCACATGGACAGGCAACGTTTATAGATGCCTCGTCCGGGAAGGGGCCTTTATGAGCATTTTTATGAGCAAAGCCATCCTCGATTTCTTTATCGCCTTCGGCATCGTACTTGGCGGAGCTATGGTCGGCGGAATCGGCGCCGTAGTATCCCTGCAACCACCGACGCAAACGATGCTAGATGTAGCAGACCGGATTAAAATATGGGCACTTGCCGCCGCTGTAGGGGGTACTATGGACCCTTTACGGGTCATTGAAAGCAATGTGATTGGAGGTAACCTCTCCCCCGCCATCAAGCAAATCATGTATATTGCCTTCGCTTTTCTCGGAGCTCATATGGGCAGCGAGCTAGTAAAATGGGTGTGCGGCAGGGGGTAACGCCAGTGAGAGTTCCACCATTCAGTCGTTTTCGTAGATTCACCCAAATTTCCGCTATATTCATGCTGGGGATCGTCGTAGGAGCCGTCATATACAACGGTATATACCATGTTGGATATAACGTGTTATGGCTGAATAATGCAGACCTGCGTGTACAGATCGAGCAATATCAAGAGGATATTAAAACACTCAAAAAATACAATAATACCTCTACAGTAATCAGAGAAATAAAAATTCGATCAGAGGAAAGCAAAGCCCAAGCAGAAGGCTCAACCTCAGTTGACCCCGTAACTTTAAAATTAATACTTAGTGAAATACGATCAGATCTGGAGCCCATGCGTGGCCGCAGCATGTTCGATATTGACACAGACAGTAAACTGGTTAGGCTGCTGCTGGATGGCAAGCTTTACATTGTGCGTGATAAGGAATACTCTGTCAAAATCCGGACGATGCTCGTCATGGAAGGTGTTCTGCAAATCTGGGTGGAAATCAGTCCTTTTAAGCGCAACTGACAACAATCGTGTGATACAATAATGGACAGACAAAAGTGGAAATTACTTCAAGGCTTTTGCACGACATGATAAAGGAGCTGGCTGTCCATGGTTTTATTTATCAAGTACTTATTGTTTATCCTGCTGGTGATCTTTGTAATCGGCGCCGCTGTGTACAGCTTATCCTCTCGCCGTGCCTTAAATCCCCAAGATAAGGGGCTAAAACGCTCCGTCATGAATGTGATGCTGGGCGCTATGCTCGTAACGCTTTCCCTGATTTCCATGTTTCTATTTCGCGGCTCCACCGTTAATATCATTGTTGAAGCTGCCTTTCTTCTAATCGGTGTGTTTAACATCTTCTCAGGAATACGCAGCTATAGTTATTACAGCCGTAGCCGTAGCCAGGAACAACACCAGTCGAAAGCCTAGACTATCCCTCTGATAGGATTACAAGAATAAAATAGACTACCCTCACTATCATCGTTGAGGGCAGTCTATTTAAGCATGTTTGTGATTCATTATCTATTAGCCGTGATCAATGGATTGCAGCATCAGAACAGCTTTCGCTACCAGGGTATCCGAATAGCTGATCTCTATTTCAAGCTTACATGTACGGCGACTAATCTCGAGCAGTCTCGGCATTACAATAATCGCGTGTTCGATCTGTACCGGCCGGATAAAATAGGTGGACATATTATCTAATACATAGTCATTTCCTGTTATATCCTTAGCTGCCTTAAACGCAGAGAGCGTCATTAGCGTAGACAATACACCTTCAGAAATGGTACCAAGGTCTGTGGCCATCTGAGGCGTAATAAAGCCGTGAAAAAACAATCGTCCCTCTTCATCCCGCTCATCCGCAAAACCGTTCCAGATGAGATGATCGAAGGTCTCCCCAAGCTGTGGAGTGTTACGGACATCTCGCAGACTTTGCAGCACTTCTTTACGGGTTAGGGAGCCCACCAATTTGCGGTTACGGTCTACAATGGGGAGGAAATCGACACCTTCCCACATCATGATCTGCGCAGCTGAAGCTAGTGAGGTATGCAGCGCAGCGGTAACCGGACTCCGAACCATAGCCTTTTCAATACTTTGCCCTTCTGCCAGGTCCTCTACTTCGCGTCGGCCGATAATCCCAATCACTCGGTTCCATTCATCTGTAACGGGAAAACGTTGCTCTCCAGTATCCTCAGAAATCTGTCGTAGCTCACCTACAGTGCTTGAAATTTTTAACGTAATCATACGCGGTTTGCTGTCGACAATATCTTCTACCAGCATAATTTTTTTCTTAATCAATCTATCAAAAATTGCTCGGTTAATCATTGATGCCACGGTAAACGTGTCATGTCTTGATGAAATGATGGGGAGATCCAGTTCGTCGGCTAATGCCTTCACTTCACGACTCGTCCCGAAGCCACCTGTAACCAGAACTCCGGCACCCTGCTCTAGCGCCAAGGAGTGAACATCATCGCGGTTACCCACAATAAGCAGACTGTCTGCGTCTATATAACGAATCATCGCGTCGACCTTCATCGCACCGATTACATATTTATGTAGATGTTTACTCAGTCCGCTAGCCCCACCGAGAACATGACCTTCCACAATATCAACCACGTCACCAAACGTCAGCTGTTCAGAAATGTTACGAGGCTTCTTTTCTACACGTACTGTACCAATCCGTTCCTTCGTAATGACAATTCCAAGATTCTCAGCTTCCTTAACGGCACGATAAGCCGTCCCCTCACTGACCAACATTTCTTTTGCAAGCTTACGAACAGATATTTTGGAGCCTACCTTAAGACTTTCAATATGCTGCAGCAGTTGCTCGTGTTTAGTAATTGCATCGCCTTGACCTTCCAACTGTTACACCCCCGTACTCCGATCTGTACTATACTGTACTCATTATACACGGAGAGAATGGCACAGTACAACCGATTCATAAGCATCGAATTCGAATTTAATTGCCCGTTATTTAGCAACCTTTTCCTCTTTTTTATAGTCTGAGAGTTAAAGAAAGAGGAAAGGAGCATTGTGGATATGAACAAGACCACGTTAATAATATTTACCATTACTTTGCTTTTCATAGGACTGATCGGCTGTGGAAATACGAGAACCGAAGTAAAACAATCAAGCCAAATAGAGCTGGATGCACAAAATATAGTTTCTATTAACTTAATAGAAGAAGACCAGCCGGTGACGACTATTTCTGAAGCATCATCCTTGGAACATTTCGTTCAAGTCATAACTGCTGCTGAATATGATAAAGGACAACTAGATATTGCTCCAAGCGATTACAGAACCACCGTAAACATGAAGGACGGTATAAGTTATGAGTTCTCTTTTTGGATCGTCGGAAGCAACAGTGGGTTACTCATTAAATCGGGCCAAATGGGTCACTATCGCCTGTCAGATATCAGCAAAAAAGATCTGTTGGACTTATTCCAATCGACTGTTAAAGAAGATAAGATTTCTCCAGCAGACACTACTAACCCACGGCCCCCTAACGTTCAAGTTACTGTTGGTGGTGAGCAATTCGATGCCATTCAAGGCTCTTATTGCTGGAATGACAATGGCAAAGGCGTCTGTGTAGATATGGCTTCTTACGATCAATTGGTTTCCAAACAGAAGATACATCCCAAAGCCATCAGCCGTGATCAGGTAGAACTCAAATTCTCATATGCACCCAAGGAGATAGAGGTTGTGGCTTCATTTCCTGGTGAGGAACGACCGGACGAAGCTCTTTCCGTAGAAAATAACAGTTTTCAACTCGCAGCAGGTAGCGGAAAACATCTGTATATAATCCAAGCAAGATGGCCTCAGGGGAGCGCCAGTTATGTATTTGAAGTAGAATGCTCTGCCAGTAAAGAGTAACCCGTTTGTTAGACAAACTGGGTAGTGGGTAGGCGAATAGAGAATAGTCCCTTAAGAAAAAAAGGAAAAATATGTTATGATGGAGAGGTGAAAGGGGATGACTTTATGCAATTTCTTTTTATACTCGCGATTCTCGTTCCTGCGGTGTGGTACTACGCGGCTCTAGGTAAACGGATATCTGCAGAAGAAAAGAAAGCTGGAAAAGATCTCTCGGATGAGATCAATCCTTTTACAGGTGCAAGATAACTTTAATCCCCCTGCTTTGCAGGGCAATTTTAAAGCCCACTGGCTTAAGCTAGTGGGCTTTTCTGTGAATCTAGGGGATTTATACCCTTCTTTTAGCTAATTCGGCGCTTTTCACTGCAATCTAGGGGATTTATACCCTTCTTTTAGCCATTTCAGCGCTTTTCACGGCAATCTAGGGGATTTATACCCCTCTTTTTACTAATTCGGCGCTTTTCACGGCAATCTAGGGGATTTATACCCTTCTTTTAGCTAATTCGGCGCTTTTCACGGCAATCTAAGGGATTTATACCCTTCTTTTTGCTAATTCGGCGCTTTTGTCGGGAATTTAGGGGATTTATACCCTTCTTTTCGCCAATTCGGTGCTTTTCACGGCAATCTAGGGGATTTATACCCCTCTTTCTGCTAATTCGGCGCTTTTCACGGGAATATTTAAATCTAGTTACTTAAGGAAGCACCCCAATTCTATGATCTTTGTGAAACTCTAGTTTCTTCTTTCCATTTGGACTGCCATTGCTCCAATTTTGCTTTTCGCACAGCTTCCAAACGCTTGGTCTTCTCCTCATCAACACCGATAATAAAATGCAGATGTGCCGCAATGACCATAAAGGCAAAAAGTGACCAGACCACCCCAAAACCAAACACCCAGCTAGGCCCATTCGCAAGCGATAACTTCGGCAGAGCATACAAAAGCATGGCCAACGCCAGCAACAGATAGACACCATGTTTAAACTTGTTTCTTTTTCTCATTACTAACAGCTCCTCGTAGACAAGATATTCGATTGAATCTATATCTCTACTCTATGAACATGAAGCCCGTAATATGAGACAAGTCCATAAAAATATACTTCTACTCAAAAAATTATATAAAATAGTATGCATTTATGTAGCTAGCAAAGCTTATATATGAGATGATTATTTCATTTAGGGGGCGATTTAGAATTGAATGCAACTTATACTCATACCGAATACATAATTCGAAAAAAGGTATTTTCGATCATGGGTGCGAAGCTTCATATTTATGATAACGCCGAGCAGCTTGTACTCTATTCACAAATGAAAGCATTCAAGTTGAAAGAGGATATTGCATTGTACACGGATGAGTCTATGCAAAAGGAGCTTCTGCGTATAAAAGCCCGCAATGCCATCGACTTTAGTGCCGTTTATGATGTGCATGATTCGGAGACTGGCGAGCATGTTGGTGCTCTTCGGCGTAAGGGACTCAAATCGATTTTGAAAGATGAATGGACGATTCTCGATCATCATGATCAGGAAATCGGAAAAATCAAGGAAGATAGCACCGCGATGGCTATACTCCGCCGCTTCATCTCTATTATTCCTCAAAAATATAATATCGAGATGAATGATACAACGATCCCGACTTTCAAACAAAATTTTAATCCATTCGTTACAAAAATCATTGCTGACTTCTCTGAGGATCCCAAGGGAATGCTTGATCGTCGCCTAGGTTTGGCTGCTGGTATTCTTCTCTGCGCAATCGAAGGAAAACAAGATTAGCGAGTTTACTCATGTGCTAGTCACAAGAATAAATAGGGTGTTCCCAATGCCAACCGGCTTCGGGAACACCCTATTTAGATTGCACTGATCAAACTTTTCAGGTGAATACCCGCTTACTAAAAGCGTTTATTCGCCATACAATTGCGACAAGCTCTCGGTAATGATCTTGTTTACATCCTCGATTACAACACTCAGACGGCGTTCTGCATCGAACAGACGGCGAATCCCAAGATTCATGTTAAGCACCTCGAATAATTTCTCCATCTTCTCCATTTCTTCCTGTGGAGGCATATCTCCGCTCATCATCCGTTGTTGAAGCTCCAATTGGCCATTACGGAAGTTGTCGAGCATCGCCTTGGCTTCAGGATCTGTTTCTACCAGTTTCATCGCGTTGGTGATATCCGCTACCTCAGTGCTTTCTTTAATGGCTTTCGCCAGTTCATGTGCTTTGTCGTGAATACTCATTATGATTCCTCCTAAAAGTTTTGTAAGTCACTACTTCTCGATTCGTCTTCGTACAAAACTCACTTCGAAAGCGTTGCTTAAGTTTTGTTAGCGTTCGCTTCCTAGAGTTACTTCGTACAAAACTCGCACCGGAAGCATACGCTTAAGTTTCCAAATATTGATTCATCCCATGCTTGTTTCGCTTCTTGGGTCAGACTTATGAAATGATGCGGCAAGGTTTTTAAAGAGTAGGTCAATCACCAAGGGTCATATGTCTCCATATGATGAATGATATGTAACCCTTAGCTACCAAATTGCCGGCATCATGCTGCCTACCGGAAGGAGATCCACGATGTCCCAATTCAAGATCCCGGTCCATACGGTCCACACGGGCATCCTGCAGGAAAACGCTATAATGCTTGGCGAACGATCCATGAAAAGACTCAAAATCCCGGCTCACGGAACGCTCCAGCTGGCTTTCGGCTCTTTCCGGCAGGAGGTTACCATTATCCCGGCTCCCAAATCCGAAAGCCTGCGTGTAAGCGAAGGACTGGCGCGGCGGACCGGATGGAAACATCGGCAAACCCTCAACGCCTCATACAACTCCGTAAGTCGTACCTTGCGACTTGGACCGTTGATCGGTGTACTCGTCAGCCGTGACCATCCAGATAATCTCGACAGGCTGTTTGGACCCATTACCATGTTCTGTCGAGAATTAACAAATGCCTGCCACTCACAAGGCGCCTATGTATATTTCTTTACCCCGGAAGCGCTGGAAACAAGCAGCTCTTCCATCCAGGGCTGGGTATACAACGAGGGTTGGAGGAAAATGAGTCTGCCCATCGCCGATGTAATCAACAATCGGCTAACGACGCGAAAGGTGGAGAATAAACCTAGCGTACAGCATTTTTTGGCGGATGTAAAATCACGGTATGGAACGCATTTCTTCAACGAAAAATTTCTTGACAAGACAGAAGTATTTGAAGCTTTAGCGCAAGACCCTTCATTGAAGCGGTATTTACCGGAATCGCATGCTTTAAACGGTTTTGCCGTTGTAAAGAAGATGTGCAGCCAATATCCAAGCGTGTTTCTAAAGCCTGTACGGGGCAGTCTCGGCAAAGGCATTCTCCGAATCTCCAAAGATGAAGGCGGAGGATACCGTTTGTTATCTACTACCTCAATAGGTACACGCAAGCAAAGCTACCCGACTTTAGCTAAACTGTACCAGTCCATTGCTCCCAAGATGAAGACAACGCGCTACCAGATTCAACAAGGATTACCTTTGATGGAGCTCGGTAAGCGTCCTGTAGATTTCCGAGCACTTGTACAGAAGAATGGTACCGGGAAATGGGGCGTTACCTCCATTGTCGCTCGCACCGCTGGTAGCAATCATTTCGTCTCCAATCTAGCAAGAGGTGGCAGTCTCAGTACTGTCCGTGAAGCCGTTAGCAAGAGCAGCCTTCCTCCAGGTACCAAGGATAGCGTACAGCTTCAGCTTCCAAGAGCAGCACTAGCCATTGCAAGAGGAGTAGAAACCTTTATCCCTGCTCATTTCGGAGAGCTCGGAATCGATCTGGCACTGGATCAATCCGGACGAATATGGCTCTTGGAGGTTAACTCCAAACCTTCCAAGAACGATAATACACCGCTAAACGATCAAAAAATCAGACCGTCCGTCAAGCAAATGATTCTGTATTGCCGCTATTTGGCCGGTTTATAAGGAGGACACAATGACTGAAACAGCTATGGGGTTCCTCGGCATTATGACGGGCCGTCGCCACGGGAATCCTCCGATTGCCGAGCCAGAATTTTGCAGTCATTTATGCCGTGCAGCTCCGCGCTATAACCTTAAAGTCCTCGTGTTTCATCCGGACGGAGTAGCGGCAGACGGGTCATCTATAACCGGTTATACATGGAAAGACGGAAGCTGGCACAATACGACCTCTACACCACCAGATATCATTTATAATCGTTGTTTTTACAATAGTCCGAAAGAAAGAAAAGAAGCCTCGTCTGCACTCTCTTTCCTTCACCGCTCACTACCTTGGTCAAGAGGTCTACCTGATAAATGGGGCGTATACGAGATCTTGAAGCGTAACCGAAGAGCCGCTATTTTACTGCCGGAAACTGTTCTTTATACCGGTACACGCAAGTTAAGCAATATGCTCGCTGAAAGAGAATACGGGGTCTTCCTAAAACCCAAAGCAGGCTCTCATGGCAAACGTACATTACATGCCATACTGCAGAACAGACGCTCTGGAGGAGGCATAAGAGTACGAGGGCGTGATGGGACAAATACACCCTTTCAATATGTATTCAGCTCGCAGGATGAAGGACTGAACTGGATTCATGAATTTATCGGCACACGCCGCTATATTATACAGCCTTATCTGCACCTAACTAATCGTAAGGGGCAACCGTTCGATGTGCGTGTATTGATGCAAAAGAATGGCCTCGGTCGCTGGGATCTTACTGGCATGGCCGTTCGGCTGGGTAATCATGGTTCACTGACTTCGAACCTGCATGGCGGTGGAACTGCGGTTCCTCCTTTGCCCTTTTTGCTTGCAGAATATGGTCAGGACGGAAAAGACATCATGCAGGAGCTTGCTGCAGAAGCTGCATACTTGCCTCCTCTTCTGGAGGCTGCATGCGGTAGGCTTGGAGAACTCGGCCTAGATTTCGGTATTGATTCGAGCGGTCGGATTCATTTACTTGAAGCAAATTCCAAGCCAGGGCGCACGGTATTCCGGCTGACGGGCGACCGCCGGGCTGCTAAGCTCGCCGCCGAGAATCCACTGTCTTATGCGCGCCATCTGCTACTCACACAGCGACGGATACCATCCCTATCTACGGACAGCTCCGTTATAAACGGGAGAATGATAACAATGGTTCCTAAGGAGGATTCATAAATGAGTCTCACTTTTTGCAATGTGCATTTTACTAAGCAGCCCCAAAGAGTTGTATATGTATCAGGTGCACTGATGAAAAGCTTGAAATTAACCGGGAAGAAGAACATTCGCCTTAGACTCGGTAAAGATGCCATCCCGACCATGATCAAGCCCATCAAGCGCGCCGGAAATCATCTATTCCTCGCCACTGGTGTAAAGAGTGCTATCAAGGTTCCGAAATCTGGTGGTATCTATTTACGCAATCTGCAAAACGACGAGGTACAGCTTGGACCTTTGGTCGGTGTATTGACCGATGGGCCAGCATCTCCAAATCAACCCTTCGGTTCTCGCACTGGCTTTATAAAGCAATTACTGCGGGAAGGCAGTAACAAATGTTATATATTTGCCTTTATGCCGCGTGATATCAACTGGCAACAGGAGCAGGTCTATGGTTATTTCTTAACCGCAGGCGGCAAATTCGAACGTAAAATGGTTCCTCTGCCTGATGTCGTCTACAATCGGCTACCCAGTCGGAGAGCGGAGACTTCACCTTATATCAACCAGCTTCGCGAACGCTTTATGCGCAAGAAAATCCCTTACTTCAACTGGAGCTTTTTCAATAAGTCCGATATTTATCGGTTGCTAGAGAATGACGGAGCTGCAAACCGTTACGTACCTGAGACACACAGCAATCCCTCCTCCGAAAAAATGAGAGAAATGCTGGATCACCACCATTTTGTATATTACAAACCTTCCGCAGGCAGCCTGGGTCACGGGATTTACCGACTTACCTATCTGCCGAAAAAAGGATATTTTGCCCGCTACCGCAAAGGTGGAAAAAACGTACTTCTGCGCTTCACTACCTTTGAAAGCCTCATGCGTATGCTTCGGTCACGACACGGTCAAGGCCTGCAAAATTATATCGTCCAACAAGGAATACGTTTGATTGAAATTGATGGCTGCCCCATTGACTTCCGATTCCATATGCATAAAAACGGCAGTAATCAATGGATTGTAGTCGGTATTGGCGCTAAGAAAGCCGGCCGGGGCAGTGTCACCACTCACCTCAAAAACGGGGGGGCATTGCTTACACCTGGGCAGGCGCTCGGGCGTGTATTCGGCAGCCGAGCAGATGAAGTATTACAGCGTGCGAAGAGTACAGCCATTAAGCTGGCAGAATCCTTAGAAATCCAGCATCGTCATTTGCTCGGTGAAATTGGCTTTGATCTCGGCATTGATCAGGATGAAGACATCTGGATGTTCGAGGCCAACGCCAAACCAGGACGTTCCATCTTCCGTCATCCTTCCCTGCGCGCTGAGGGCAAAGCTTCCATCGAGCACATTCTGGAGCATTGTCTATACCTCAGCAAATTCCGCAGGAGGGATGAGATGTGAACACCCATATTCCGGATGAAACAAAACCCGTTATTGCCATACTGACAACCAGCGATAAAGTAAGGCATTTTAATGGCAACCGTAATAATTTCCGGGACATCATTCGCACAGGCAAGGAACTGGGATTTCTTGTCTACGTCGTCACTGTCCGTGACTTGAAGCTTGAGGAACGGATGGTGAACGGTTATGTCCCATCATCCAGCGGAAGAATATGGTACAGCATTCCGGTACCTCTTCCACAAATCATATATAACCGAATTCCTACCCGTGAGGATGAGGAAAAACCTGCTGTCGTACGCAAAATAGCTCAATGCCTGGAACATCCAGGCATTAAGCTATATAATCCATATTTTTTCAATAAATGGAGTCTATTTGAATGGTTGAAAGGCTCGTATGCTACCTCGAAGCATGTTCCAAAAACCAGACGTTTACGCAGTGCAAACACGCTTATTGCCATGCTAAATAATCATACCAGTCTCTATCTTAAACCTGAGAATGGCAAAGCAGGTAAAGGAATTATGCGTTTAAAATACCGTGCAGATACCACATTACCCTATCGGCTGCAAATTCAAAGCGGCAAAAAAAATGTGACCTACAAAGCTGCCTCAGTAGAACGCCTCTGGGCACGGATAGGCAAAGAAAAGGGAAACTCGCGCTACATCGTACAGCAAGCTATTGAACTAGCGACTCACCGAGGACGACCATTTGATCTACGTGTACTTCTGCAGAAAAACGGCAGAGGCGGCTGGGCAATGACCGGCATAGGTGCACGTCTAGCTGGTGCCCGCAGCATCACTACGCATGTACCTCGTGGCGGAAGTATCGAGGAGCCCTCCACCATGCTGGAAAGCACATTTGGAACCGAAAGAGCAGCCTCTATCTTAAAAAGTGTACCTACAACTGCTCTGTTAATTGCCAGACAAATTGAAAGAGCCTCTGATTCTATGCTCGGGGAGATGTCGATGGATCTCGGTGTCGATGAGAACGGCGGACTCTGGTTCTTTGAGGCAAACTCCCGGCCGATGAAATTTGATGAGCCTGCGATTCGCAAGCTTTCTTTGGAGCGAATCTTTCAATATGGCCAGCACTTAGCACGCCATATCAAATAGAATCCATTAAAGGATGTGACACAGCATGCAGATATCCTCTATCTACGACACTGATGCTAAAAAGTGGAAATCGCGGCTAACCGGACTGCTTGAGTTTATAAGAGAGCATGGGGAGCGTCGGATTACAAACCAAGCTTGCAAGGTAATGGCCCGATTAACTCCAGAACAGTTGTCAGAGCCGGGTGTCTCGCTGCTTGTCGCCACCGTACGCGGTCAGAATGGGCGCCAGCTAGCAGGAGTAAGCTTCGTATCCGGTTTCGGTGAAGAGGCTTGTCTCGTTGCCGTGCATCCCTTATACCGAAATAGGCATACCGGCACCGCCCTTATGGCCGCCCAGTTAAAGCGTTTAGGCCGTCTGGAATGCAGTGTTGCCAGCGATAATACAGCCAGTCTGAAAATGTGTTTCAATGTTGGTCTTGCCGCAGTGGCGCTTACTAGTGGCCCTACTGGCAAGCCAACTCTATTGATCCGGTCACCACAGAATACCGTCAGTACCACAAACTCTCCACAAGAAGGTGAACTCCTGTGCCAGAGCCCGTCTTAGGCATTCTTACTTTGTATATAAATGAAGCCAAGCAGCTTGAAGAAAAGGCCGTGTACCGGAGAATGATCATTGAGGGCAATCGAATGGGCTTGGATGTTTTTGTGTTTACCCCCATGGATGTCCATCCCAGCAAAGAGCAGATCCATGCCCTTGTCTTTGATCCAAAGAGCGGGAAATGGTCACGCAAATGGCGTTCCTTCCCGAACATGATTTATGACCGTTGCCGCATCCAGCGCAGCACGCGCTTTCAACAATTGCTTCGTTTCCGTGAACGCTATAAACATCTGCTGTTTCTGAATCGTCCACTGCGCAACAAATGGACCATTCATCAAACGTTCTCACAAAAGAGTCGCTTCCGGCAGCATATGCCAGAAACATTACTGTATAACTCCTCTGCGGATCTGCACCGAATGTTAAAGCAGAGCCCGGTACTCTATATCAAGCCAGCAAACGGCACAGGTGGACGCGGTATCCTTAGAATTGAGCGGGTAAAGGACAGTAAAGGGGGATTTGATATTCAAGGCCGTCGCCAAGATCGCCGGATTATTCCACCCCGAAAGGTCTCTGCCTCCCGATTGGATTCCATCGTTCGACAATGGTGTATTGGTGGACGTTTCCTCGTCCAACAGGGGATTCCACTACGTCTGCCTGGTGGACGTTTCCATGATTATCGCATGCTCGTTCAAAAGAATGGGCAAGGCGTCTGGGAACTGACAGGTATGGCAGCAAGGGTCGGTGCGGCGCGAAGCGTAACCTCCAATCTTCATGGCGGTGGGCACGCCGTTCGAGCTGAAACGCTCCTGAAGGAATGGCTGGGTAGTCAAGATAAAACCGATAAGGTTATGAAAACAGCCGAAAGGTTAGGTCTTGATGCCGCTGCCTTCTTGGAAGAAAGTTTCGGAGCCTTATGTGAACTTGCACTGGATCTTGCCATTGATCGAGAAGGAAAAATCTATGTGCTGGAGGTTAATCCAAAGCCTGCACGTGAAGTGTTTGCCCGATCAGGGGACGGCAACACCTATCGCAAAGCACTAGTGCGACCTTTAGAATATGCGTTATGGCTATATAATAACAAAGGTGCCCCAACCACAGCTAAGACTACTGAGGAATAAATTGATACTCAACAACAAAACGACCGCCTCTCTGCAATATGCAGAAAGTGCGGTTGTTGTATGACTTCTGATGTTCTGAGGAACTTATATTAGAAAAACTCGTTGTATTGAAGATTTTGATTAGCTGAGCCAAGGCGTTAGAAAAAAGAAGAGTATAGTGGTACCCACACAAATATGGAGCAAGAGCTGTAAGTCCTTCTCTAATAGATGTTTTATAAACAAAAGATAGCTCACGATACACAACAAAAAAACAGCAATATAAAAAAATAAGGAATCATAATGAGTAACTATAAATAAGTCTCCGCCACCAATAGAAAAGACTATACCTATTACTAAAAACCACATGCCCACTCCAAGTGCAGCGCTTAAAGCAATAAAAAGGAAGCTCATTATCATTTTTTATACTCCTTTAACATGCTTCTCGATTCCTTATCATCACATAGGAATAACCCCTTTCCATGATCTATCGGATCATCCCCTTTGTTTATGTATATCTTTTTAGCTTTGAGCTATTCCTGCATCTGCATTTAGAACCTTAACATTAAAAAAGGCAACCCTCTGCTTAGATGAGGTTTGCCTTTTATTCGTTTACCAAATATAAATCGCAATATTCCTATTCGCTAACCGATGCGTTGTCGTACAAGTCTATCAACTCATCAAAGGAAGTGATAATTACATCGGAGCCCTTTAGCTCATCCTGACGGCCAAAACCTGCATACGCACAGCCGATGACGGTTTGAGCATTTCCCTTACCTGCCTCCACATCAGACGAGCGATCACCTACCATCCAGGCACTCTTGATTCCATGATTGTCCAGCAAAATGCGTAGCAATTCTGTCTTCGTCGCAGTGCCTTGACCACCCGCACTATACAATCCTTCAAATAACTCTTTAAGCTCATGCACCACAACTATACTGTGAATGTATTCCTCCAGCCCATTACTAGCCACAAACAATCGTACTCCACGCTCTTTTAGGGCAGTCAGTGTTTCGACCACCTGAGGATACAGTAACGTCCCACCTGCTTCAAGTCCTTCGACCTCAAGCTGCAATAGCAGCTCATCTGCACGGCGGTGCACTGCCTCATCGGCATCAGGCATAACCTTCTTCCAAATATCTGCCAATAGCATCCCTAAGCCGCTTAGAATAAGCTCTTCCGGCGGTGTTGGTCCTGAGTATAATCCCTCTTCCCGCAAAATATCGAACATTTTATGATATGCAGGTAATAAAAGACTTTCAGTCTGGAACAATGTTCCATCCATATCAAAAACAATCGCTTCCGGCTTGTTCAACTCCGAGTGAACCGCGTTCAGTTCTGTTCCTTGTACCTCTTTACTCATCTGTTGTTCCTCCCCATTCTCTTTTGCTTCAGGTAAGCACATTCATCTGCACGAAATTTCCAGTACAAGCCCTATGATATATGATATCACTTCGGAATGTCCATGCTCTCCACTTTTCTTGTTGCAGTTTATATTTCAACATGTTATATTACAGTCTGTAATATAACATGTTGAAATATAAAGGAGAGATAACCATGTCACGTCCATTAATCATGCGCTTCCTCAAGCAGCCTGCTACCATCGTCGGGGTTATAACTGCACTGTTGTTCCAAGTCTTTTTCAGCTTAATCTGGATTACAGGGTATGACCATGTAACTGATCGGGTAGATCGGTTGCCCATTGCTATTGTGAATGAGGATGGTGCGAATGCTCAGCCTTTAGTCGATGGTATTACCCATTCCCTTCAGTTCGTAACCAGACAGGACCTTCTACTAAAAGCTGCCAAGGAAGCCCTTGAGCATAGAGAAATCCGCATGATTATCAATATTCCACAAGGGTTCACCGGAGCGATTAGTAATCCATCCGGAAAGACTGAACTCCGTTACCTCATAAATGAATCTAATCCGCAAATGGTTAGCAATGTTATGCAGACGGTAGCCCTTAAAGTCACAGCTGCCATGAACACTCAAAGCAGTAATACAGCACTAAACCAAACCCTCGAAGCTATGAAGCTGCCGCAAGCACAAGCAGAGATCATCAAAAGTGCGGCAAGCAGCCGAATCTCCGCAAACGTTGAAGTCATCCATCCCACAACTAATTTTGCACAAACTATGGTTCCGTTAATGATTGTTACTGCCTCCTTTACCGGAGCTATGCTACTCGCCATGAATCTGCAAAAAGCTTCTTCCAACTTATCGGGTCAATTTGGTAAATGGGATCGCCTTGCAGCCCGTTTTGCCATTATGAGTGCAACGGCTGTATTAACCTCTCTAGTGGGGACTATCATGGTTAACTCGCTCGGGATCCACTCCAGCCATGGCTTTCTGCTCATGTGGCTGTTCGAGTTCACTGTGATTCTCTCCTGCATGATTCTTGCACAGTTCAGTCTGCTGCTACTCGGCGACGCTGGCGCCTGGCTAAATATCGCACTTCTCTCCATACAAATGTTGGCTTCCGGAGCAACGATTCCTCGTGATGTGCTTTCTCCTTTTTATAGCTGGATCGGTCCCTTCTCACCTGCTTACTACGCGGTAAATGGCATGCTCGACCTAGTTATCGGAGGCAATGGTGTATGGAAAGATATGTTCTATCTACTCTGCATTGGTGCAGCAATAGCTGGATTAAGCATTATCCTAACCTTCATTCGCAAGGAAACTCAGTTATCACAAGAACAAGAGCCCGTACCAGCAAATGCGTAATTATTTAGTTTGCCTCCTTGGTTATGCCTTTTCAAATTGAGAGCGAAATGCAGTTGTGATATGGTAGGAGGTGAAAGAGAGGAGCGACAACGATTCATGAATATACAAGATGTCATTCTAGGGATATTAAGTGAAAAACCTCATTCGGGTTATGAGATAAAACGGCATTTCGAGGAATACTTTTCTTTTTTCTTTGATGCCAGCTACGGCACCATCTACCCAACCCTGAGCAAGATGGAGAAGCTGGACCTAATCACCAAAGAATCCATACGGCAGGAAGGCAAACCTGACAAAAATGTATTTACCATTACCCGTGCCGGCTTGGATCAGTTCCATGCTTACTTGCAAACACCGGCAGAAAAGGAAGTTCTGCGTTCAGACTTTTTTATGCATCTGTATTTCGGAGATAAGACCGATAAAGAGAACATAGATAATCTACTTCGGCAAGCATTGATAGAAAAGCAGGCAATGTACGATGATCTTGATCAGAAATTAAAGCAACTAGATTGCAAACTGTCCCCTTACCAAAAGCTGTGTATGGAATTGGGCCTTGTGCAATATGAAGCCTTTATCAAAAAAATTCAAAGTGTGCTGGAGTCTGAATAAGGATCATGTGGGCAGTAGGTTTCCTATTATTCTAGGGGATTTGCTGCTTTTTTTGTTGTGCTATCATAAAAAAGAACCGGCAGCATGCACAAATTGTGCTTGCTGTACCGGTTCTTTTTTAGCAAAAATGTGTAATCTATCGATTATACTCTGTCAAAGCTAGAAATCAGCTCATCGAGAACATCTTTGCTTACCATTTTACCTTTGAAATTGATGAGGTTCTCTGCGCTTCCGGAGAAGATACAAGTTGGCTCGTATTTTCTAAGAATAATTTTCTCTCCATCTACAAAAATCTCGAGCGGGTCTTTTATGTCAATTCCCATCGTTCTACGTAGTTCAATAGGAATTACGATACGTCCCAATTCATCTACTTTTCTTACTATGCCTGTCGCTTTCATCATCGTACATCCTCCCTTAAATTCACATTAATAATCATTTTTGCTAAAAGCTATGTAGGCTTCTATGTGATAGTAATGATTACGCTATACTCTAATATTAAAGTGCTATTCATTCCCTGTCAATTTTATTTCTACAAAATATGATATTTATCGACAATTATTCGACAAAAATATGTACACTTTCGACAAAATGCTGTAAAGCAATCCAATTTATTCGTCTTGAAATTAATAAATATCCAACATTGCGATTACAAATCAGCTTGCAGAGTATCCCAATTGATACCATCATTTACCCAATACATCAAGTCTGGAAACACTCCGACGTATATCAGAGCAAAGAAACGTTTAGTAGAATTAATACAGACTATTTATGCTTTATGCATCTACTTTTTTCGACAATCCAGCTTTCTACTATGTACTGATTTAATATAAGTATTACATATTATTAATAGAAAGATCAAATATTGGATAAATTTAGCATAATTAATTGAATTTAATTACAAAAAAAACCGACCAGTGATCTCTGGTCGATCTATTCTATCGTTATAATGGCTTCTCCGTAACCCTGCCATTCGCATCAATAATTGCATTATAAGATAGGCTATTCATTAGCTTGATCGTCTTCTTATTATAAGAATCGTCCATGAAGTTCGGCTGTCCACCAATAATTTTGACTGGCGTAATCTTACTAGTCACCTTGGCCTCATTAATCTCAAAATTCACCAGCATCGAGTGAAGCGTCTTTTCTCCACCACGTGTTGAACGATTAAACACAAAGTTTCCAAGTGAATAATAGATCGGTTTATTTTTGTAGTATTCGATGCCCATCAGGCAATGGCTGTGTGCGCCGAGTATGATATCTGCACCACTATCAATCATCTGTTTGGCTAGCGTGCGGGCGTATTGTTCAGGATAATCCTTAAACTCTTCATTCCAGTGAATGTACACAATCGTGTAATCATTCTCCTTAGACATCTTCTGAATAGCCGTAAGCATAGGCTGCGAGGTGTACGCTGAGGCAGCTCCCGGTTTATTGTTGCCGGCATACCAAGAAGGGCCTGAAAGCACTCGACTTACACCTAAGATAGCGATCTTCTTCCCCTTTACCGTCCTTGTATACGGTTTGAACGCTTCCTCTACATTTTTACCAGCTCCTGTATGGCCAATCTTGTTTCGATCCAGATGCACCAATGTATCGAGCATAGCGTCTGTTCCGAAATCTAAAATGTGATTATTAGCCAAAGAAACGCCGTCAATCCCAGCATAGGTTAAGCCACTAAGCACTGCTGGTTTAGACCTAAAGGCAAAGGTTTTCTCTGCTGCCTTCCCTCGAATAGACACTGGCGTTTCCAGATTCGCGAAGGCGATATCTGCCTTTTGCAAGGTAGGTGCGACTTTCACAAACGGAAAGTTCACTCCGTATTTCGCGATCTGATCACCCACAAAACCGTCCAAGAGAATATCACCAGCAAAAGCAAGTCTGATAGGTTCTGAAGATGGCGAAGCTGCACTAGATGCAATCGTCGAAGGGAGAATCAGTGATAATAGAAGTGTAGTAAGTAGCATGCTGCGAAGTACATTCGACCCTAATCTCAAAAAATACAGCCTCCTATCCTCATTATGGAATCTATAATAGCTATTATTCTAGCTTACTGGAAATAGATTACTAATTTAAGGGTAAGAAGACCTGTTATCCCTTTGATTTTTTCAAAACAGCCCGGAAGCATTGTAACCCACCCCACAAATCTGTGGACACAGCATCTGCAGGCAACTCAAAATCCGTCTCCCCCCAATATTGAAATCCAGCCTGCAGCAGCAAATCATTCATAAGATTTAAGTTTACCGTTGGGTAATCAAACGTTAGCACGAGCAGCCCTTCTTCGTTCAACGTTCGGTGAAATTCCCGTAAAGTGCCGACCGTATCCTCTAAGGTCAAATGCTCCAGCACTGATATGCAAAAAATAGTGTCAAAGCTCTCGTCCTCATATGGAAGAGCCGCAAGATTGGCCTGAGCAAGATGCAAGTTGTTCGTTCTTCTAGCTATAACCTGCTTTGCCGCTTTTTCCCCGATCTCATCAGTAATCGCATCTAGGATGTCCTCCCGGTAAATAACCCTGCTGTCCATATCGCAAGCATGAACCTCTGCACATACCCCAGCTAAATAAAATTTCAAGGGATGAGGAATTCCACAAGCAGCATCCAGCACCACACCATGTGGAGAAATAAAGTTAATACACCACTCGTATTCAAAGGGACGGCTCCACCAGGATTCTGGCAAATCATAAATTAACTTCTCACGGCTTGCATCTGAGTTTACAAAAAAACGCGAGACAAAGGGATGTGTTGGCATGGCCAGGACTCCTTTTTAACGGAATTTAAGGTAGTGAGAGTATATTCATGATTTGCTGATTCATTCCATAACCTTACATTGAGCTAGACAAACCCAAAAAAAACGGCTGCTCCCTTAGGAACAGACCGTCTTTAAATATTAACCGTACAAATCTTATGAGTAAAAGGATAGAGGCTTGGCCTCAACTCCATGTTTCTCGATCAAATGATCTAGTAAAGCAGACCATTCCGCATCAACCGTGCATTGATCTGGATGAGCCTCGAACCAAGCAATTGACTGCTTTATCCCTTCAGAGAAAGGAACGGCAGCCTGGAAGTCAGGCACGAGACGTTTGATTTTACGATTGTCAAAAACACTGCTGACCGCTTGATCGCCGATCAAGCCATCCGCCGTCCCTGGAGGGGAGAAGGCTGTGATAAAGTCTGTAGCGATATGAACCACTTTCGGCTCCACACCTGCCGCTTGCCCAATGGCCGCATAGATCTGATTCCAGTTCAACACCTCATCAGAAGTAATATGAATGGCCTCCCCAATCGCTTCCGGATGCCCAAGCAATCCGACGAACCCTTTGGCAAAATCTGAGTTATGCGTCAGTGTCCACAAAGATGTTCCATCTCCATGGATGACTAAAGGCAAGCCACGACGGATACGATCAATCAAGGACCAAGGATGCTGTCCGCTCGTGAGTGCCGCAGGGATAGCAGTATTTCCGTAAGTATGGGAAGGACGAACAATTGTAACCGGGAATCCGATGCTCTTGTGTGCCTCCATCAATAATTGCTCGCAGGCAATTTTATTTCTCGAGTACTCCCAATAAGGATTCTCCAGAGGTGTCTCTTCTGTGATTATATAATTACGCTGTGGCTTCTGATAAGCCGAGGCCGAGCTGATAAAAATGTACTGCTTCGTTTTACCTGTAAACAGGTCAATATCTGTCTGCACATGTTCTGGTGTAAAAGCAATCCAGTCTACCACTACGTCAAATTCATAATCTCGCAATACTTCGGCAGCCTCCGCCGGATTACGAATGTCACCTTGAATCACCTTCGCCCCATCCGGAACGAATTCGCCTCTTTGTCCTCTGTTGAACAAATACAGCTCTATTCCTTGTTCTACGGCAATCGGGGATACAGCCTGACTAATCAGTCCCGTACCTCCGATAAATAATACCTTCATTTCACACGCTCCTTATAGAGGTTGTTCAAAAACCTACTTTTTGAACTCTCATTTATAGTAAAAGTAAACCTGGATCGTCATTTATTCTTTAACGTAATCACGCCATAAGTGCTTTGGCTGCCAATTCAGCAGCTTCTTCGCCTTCGCATTGCTGAGTAACGACTCATGGCCTTCCAGCGGCTGGCGGAAATCCGTCACCTCTGGATAACGTGCGGCCATTAACTCTCTGCTAGGAACAGCCATACTGGTCTCATCTGCGCATATATTAAGAGCAACTGCGCCCAATCCGTCCGTTTCAATCGCCAATTGGCAAGCTGTCGCTACATCCCGTGTATCAATATAGCTCCACAGAATCCGATCACGCTGCGCGGGATCATGAATGAAGGAAGGGAAACGTTCATACGTCGATGGGTCAATGACATTTCCGATTCTTAGGGAAACGACTTGTATGCCCGTTCTGCGCTGGAACATCTCTGCTGTCTTTTCATTCACAACTTTAGATAGACCGTAGCTGTCTTCAGGAAGTTGTGGATGATCTTCATCCATCGGTACATACTGGGGTCCCAACGGGTTAACCGCAAAACAGATGCCATAAGAGGATTCACTGGAAGCAATAACTGCTTTGCGAATGCCTAGTCCAGCAGCAGCCTCCAGAATGTTATAGGTGGATACTACATTATTTTGAAAGGTGACTTCACTCGTCTTTATATTTGCAGCTGGGATCGCAGCCAGATGCACAACTGCATCAGCGCCTGCAAGTACGCCGTACACTTCACCTAAATTATTCAAATCAGCAATGATCGTTTGGCACAAGGAATCTGGAGATTTTTGCGTATCCACATTCACAACCTCATACCCTTGCTCAACAAAATGCCGGACTACCCATCTGCCGAGCATCCCGCTTCCGCCAGTAACAACTACTTTCGCCATGATCATATCTCCTTTTTTATGAATCTATCTCTAGTTAAGAATCTCTTCAATTTTCTTCAAAATATCCTCGGAAAGTTCTATTCCCGAAGCCTTAACATTCTCTTCGACCTGCTGCGGACGACTGGCACCCACTAGCGCACTTGCTACATTAGGCTGACGCAGAATCCAAGCCAAAGCCAGATTTCCCACAGAAATATTCAGCTCCGCAGCTACCCCGCTCAGTTGGCGAACCTTTTCAATCTTCTCTTCTGTAATCGCCTTTTTCAACCGATCCAGCTTAGCCGCACGGCTATCTTCAGGGATGTCCGCGTTATACTTTCCTGTTAACAGCCCTTGAGCCAGTGGAGAAAAAACAACCTGTCCAATGCCACGTCGCTCGCCGAGCGGAATAATTTCTTTCTCAATATAACGTTCGAACATATTATAAATCGGTTGGTTAACCACGATATGATCCAGTAAATAGCGGTCTGCTACAGCTAGCGCATCTGTCATTTGCGCCGCTGTCCACTCACTTACACCGACATAATATACCTTGCCTTGACGAACCAGATCATCCAGCGCACGTAAGGTCTCTTCAATTGGAGTTTCCGTATCGAAACGATGGCAATACATAATATCCACGTATTCTACGCCGAGACGCTGCAAGCTTGCGTGACATTGTTCCGTAATATGCTTGCGGGATAGACCACGATCGTTAGGTCCCGTCCCCATTTCGCCAAACACTTTAGTGGCCAGCACATAGGATTCTCTCGGATAGTTCCGCAAGGTCTCGCCTAGCACTTTCTCAGCAGCACCCTTTTCGTAAACATTTGCCGTATCAAAAAAATTCACGCCTATGTCGTAAGCGGTTTCAATGGCTTTAACAGCATTATCTCTTTCTACATAGCCTCCGTATGTCAGCCAGCTTCCCAGACTAATCTCGCTAACTTTTAGGCCTGTTCCACCTAATCTACGATATTTCATAATAACTGCTCCTTTCCATAGTTCCGTGTTATGATTTCGGCAGGTTGCCTAACGCACATATTCATTCTAGAATAGTTTGTATATAATAGGAAGAAGTGAAATTTAGTTTACTATATGATCTCTAGAGTAGTTACTATACAAGAGTATAGTGGCACCAAAACAGGAGGAGATTCCTTGACAACAGCTAAATCTAGCAATAATTATATCCCTAAAACCCCACTTACTATTGAATGTAATGTAGAAAAAACACTTGAAGTATTGGGCGGAAAATGGGCTTTTCTCGTACTAAGAGAGTTATTCGACGGTACCCAACGCTTTGGAGCGCTTCAGCGAAAAATTACTAATGTCAGCCCTCGTGCTTTGACTAGTACTCTTCGCCATTTAGAGGAACACGGTGTACTAGAACGCCATGTGTTTCCTACCGTACCGGTGACAGTGGAATATTCTTTAACTCCAAAAGGTGAGGATTTGCATCAAATTTTGAAGGAAATGAAGCTGTGGTCGGCCAAATGGACGTAGCATAAATGGTAGGTTGTGATATGATCAAAATAGCCCCGGGATCATCGTTCCCGGGGCTTCTTTTTTACTATACGATCTAGTATTTATCCACAACCGCGCCGAGTACTGCCGTATTTACATACGGTTTTCCTCTAAGGCTCTGCAGCTCCTGAGCAGTTCCTGTAACAACAACTCCCAATAGCTGTACGTCACTGGCATCCGGTGCCGCTTTATCCTTTTTCAAATAGTTCGAGATTCGCTCAAATTCTCCGTAATACTTGCCCTCTTTCTGAAGCCCATATGCTAGTGATTGTAAAAAATCCTCTGGTTTCGGTTTAAATAAGCCTTCCCAATTGACACCGTAACCGTATACTTGTCTCGCTGATTCCGGTAATGCATATTTATTCGGGCTGCTGTCATTCGTAATAAACTCAAGCTTCTTTTTATTGTCATACGTATCTACCCAATACCACTTCTGTGTCAGCTCTGTTGGCAGCATCTTCTCTACTTCTGCTTGTGTATAGCTTTTATCAAATGAAACTGCCATTTCTACCAACTTACCAGGTTCCATTTGTTCAAGTGCAGGTAGGTCATTCAACACCTTTCCGTTATAATTCACCCCAGGTACATAGAACATCATTTCCCGCTGTCCATTTTGACTGTTATATCCTCGGTAATATTCATAATTTTGGCTTGTCATTATTGGATCAGGAACATTAATACTAGAGTATCCCCTGTAAAGTAGAGAAAAACGGCTGCTCATACTGAATTCCAGCTTTTTAGTATCCCACACGACAGGTACACCCTCAACAACCTTGTACGTATTCAATTCAACTTTGCCCGATAAAAAGCCTAAATCCAGCTCAGTTCTCAGCTCATGAAGATTAGGACTGCTAATTCCCATCATAATCCTCTCCTCATCCAGACCACGCATCGCTAACCAGCTTGTCAGTTGAGTGATACCGAGCATGCCGCTAAGCAATACAATAATGGTCACGATCAGAGAAATGACCGTATTACGGATCATTGTTTTTCGTTTTGCTTTCTTAATTATTTTTGAAAGGTTTTGATCATCCTTTTGTTCCCATGGAGCCGTCATTCCGCTTCACCTCTGTATTTTTTTTGAAATTGCTTGCGGGCACGAAACAATGCCGATTTGACCGTATCCGTTGTGATCCCAAGGAGCTCAGCTATCTCCTGATAGGACAGCTCCAGCTCGTACTTCATAATAATGAGCTGTTTGTGGAGAGGAAGAAGCTCATCTAGTACACGTTCGATGTCCTCTCGTTTCTCTTTTAACAGCACATGATCCTCCGGCAGTTCCATATCAGGCACATCCACATAATCAATAGGAATGACTATCCGCTTGCTGCGGCGGCACAGATCATAATAACGATTAATCGCCACTTTATATAGCCATGCACTGAATTTGTTCTCATCAATGGAATCGATATACAAAAGCGCCTTATACACTGTATCCTGTACAATATCTTCAGCATCGGCTGCAGGTGCCCCGAGACGAATCAAGTATTTTTGAATTTCTAACATTTTCGGTTGAAGTATCTGATGTAGCTGCCCGGGCTTCATCCTGCACCTCCCTTCGTATGTATAACGGTTAAGTTCTCGAAATGTTAGCTGATAGTAGAAAAAACCTATAAAAGAAAAGTTTCGCAAAAAAAACCCCTTACTGCTAACAGTATATAGATACCGTATAGCGTAAGGGGGTTCTCTTTTAAAAAAATATTTATTCACTTATAAAAGATTCATTTATACTAGTAACATACGCCTTTTGAAATACCAAGTCCATATAAATATTAGGCCAGATATGCAGCAACATAATCTTTAAACTCTGTTGAAGGAACCATGCCCAGCTCCGAACGATAAGCAATCTCGAATTTCTCATAGAGCCGTGCGATCTTATCCTTATTTCCGAGCCTAGCATATATATCAATCATTTGCTCGTTCATCTCTTCATGAAGAGGATATAAACCCAAGAACTTTTCTAATCGTTGCTCCGCTTTATGCCAATCCTGAGTAGCACAATCTCTGTCCACTAGCAATCGAGTCCAGGTTGTAAAATACTTGCAATAAGCTTCCTCCAGCGAAATCTTCCATAGATAAGGCTTTCCATCCAGCAGGGGCCCCTGATATAAGAAACAAAGCCGCTCCATTTGAGTAGTGTTTTGTTTCCCTTCAGCCATTTCTAAATGAAACCTTTGATAATCAAGAGCATCATAACTTTCATTTCCGGTCTCCAGCATATAACCATCATTCATTTTACGTATTTCCATGCCGAAGCCCTTTTCTTTTAGCATTTTTTTCAAGAGGTAAATCGTATTATACAGGTTGGATGCCCCTCTCTCATCCTGCATATCTGGCCATAACAAATCAATTATTCTCCATTTACTGATATAACGACCTGCATTACATAGAAAATATGCGAATAATTCCTCTGCTCTGCGCGTTCGAAAATGAATGGGCTTGCCTTCTGAATCACAAACTTCAAATCCGCCAAAACAGCGGATCATAGGCCCCGTTTTCTTTGGCTCTAGGATCACCGCAGATCTCATTCGTTTAACAAGTCGTTCAGTAACCCTGTGGATCGCTTCGGGAGTTATTGGCTTAAGTATATAATCTAGTGCACTAACCTCGAACGCTTCCAGTGCATAATTCTTGTAGGCCGTTGTAAATACAATCTCCGGTTGATGCATTAGCTTCTGAATTCTGCTTGCCAGCTCAATACCATTCATCTTAGGCATTTCAACATCTATAAACACGACATCCGGTTGTAAATCAGGTATGCACTCCAGTGCCTCTAATGGATTTGAGAAGGCCCCGCTAATGGTATAATCTGGATTACGACCGATCAGTACCTTCATCAAATTCAAAATTGGCTTCTCATCTTCAACAATCACTACACGAATCATCGTGTTTCTCCCTCCATGCCCCCAAGGCTTGCTGGTAAATACATTGTTACTTTGGTCCCAAACCCAAGGTCGGAATGAATGGTTAGGGTAGCTCCGGGTATAGCGCCTAGACGCTTTCGAATGTTATGGATTCCAATACTGCCATCCGGCTGCTCGTCTCCAGTTAATTGATATAGCAAGTCATCTGGCATACCCACACCATCATCTTCGATGATAACTTTCATATAGTTACTACCTGCTTGAACCGTGAGCGAAACTCTGCCCTGACCCTCTTTTTCAAACAATCCATGTCTGATCGCATTTTCAACAAATGGCTGAATACATAAGGAAGGGATTTCAACAGAACGCAGACCCTCATCCATATAAAAAATAAAATCAAACCGTTCTCCAAAACGCGCTTTTTCGATCTCCACGTAGGCTTGAATCAGCTCTAACTCCCGGTGCAAAGGAACAACTAAAGTGGAACGGTCCATATCGAGAATATAACGGATGTATTGACTTAACATGGATAACAAATAGGCGGCTTTCTCTCCATCTGTATAACAGAAAGAGATCACACTGCTCAGTGCGTTATACAAAAAATGCGGTTTGATTTGCGCTTGATGAAAAGCATACTCATTTCGTATCGCTTCTTGTATCGATGTCTTCATTGCAATCAGCGTTTGAATTCTCGCAATCAGCGTTTCTCCATCAAATGGTTTAGTTATATAATCATTCGCCCCAGCCCTGAAGCCAAGCGCAATATCTGTTGGCGCGTCTTTTACTGTAGCAAACAAAATAGGTAAATCCAGAATGGAGTAACGCACCCGCAACGTTCGGCACAACTCAATTCCTGAAATCCCCGGCATCATGACATCTAATATAACTAGGTCCATATTAGGGTATTGCTCCATTTTGTCCATTGCTTCATTCGCTGAAAACGCCGTAATTACATTGTAATGATGCCGTCTTAAAATATTCAGCAGAATATGAATGTTAGAGGCCTCATCATCCACAATTAGGATCGTATATCCACTCTGATCCACTATATCTAGCGAGGTCTGCTCAAAATGCGCGTGCTGCCCCACCCCTGTAGCTGCTACTTCGCGGTAGCCTGGGATCCGCTCGATTTTGGGCAAGGTGAAGATCATTCGAGTGCCTTGACCAACCTCAGACCAATCCACCCGAATCTCACCGCCCATCCGCTCAATTAGCTTTCTGCTAATATACAGACCCACACCCATTCCTGTGTAACCATCTTGCGGAAGTGGTTTATCGACTTGTTCAAAATATTCAAATATGGCGGTATGCATATCAGGGGATATCCCAGTTCCTGAATCTTCCACCGTAACAGATACTGTATTTCCCTTTACATAAGCTTTTATGGTAATAAATCCTTTATCCGTATGCTTGATCGCATTGTGAACTAAATTGTACATGACTTGTCTTAATCGACTATCATCCGCAAGCACCCAAACATCGGGTTCCACCTGATTATCTAATCGCACAGATTTCCCTGCGAGCTCAAACTGCAACACATCAAATACAATTTGTGAAGCCACCCTTAGATCAACCACTGTCTGCTGTAGTCGTAATTCTCCATGCTTCAAAAGACTAACATCAATCAAATCCTGAATGAGCATAGACAGTTTTGTAGAAGTGTCCTTAATTAACCAAAGATTCTGTTTCTGTAATGGATACAGATTATCTTCGCCATCTTCTAATAAAAAGGATGTCATATTCATAATGCCATGCAGCGGAGTTTTGATCTCATGAGAAGTGTTCATCAGAAATTCATCTTTAAGCTGGTTCGAGATTAGCAACTGACGGGACAGCATTTCCGTCTTATCATAAGTATTTGAGAATCGTACAGCTAACATAATATTGAAGAAAACAATAAAACCAATGACTCCGCATTTACCCACCAAATCGGTCTGCAGAACATTTTCAGAGTAAAGACTTACATCAAAGAAAAATATCAGGAGCGAAATCGCACCGCCAATGAACAAAAACAGTTCTTTTCGATCCGTCGTCTGGCTCTGGCTGCGAACATATAAATAGATCATTCTGACTATGATTACCACCATAACGATTCCAAGATAGGTTACAAATAGATACTTCATACGAATGTGTACACCATACGGGAGCACCAAAACCGATACAAGATATAAGACAAATGGAGACAACACAATCTTCATCCTCTTACTTGACATCAACCGGGACTCGACCGAGCAGTAAAACATAATAATGATAATCGAACCGACAAACTGGCTTATTTCCAATAGCTTGTAAGTTGATTCAAAAGGGAAATGGGGTAATAACTGTTGAAATATCTTCTCTCCATATAGAGAATTGTTCAAAGAAAGAATAAGCAAATATAAACCGCTGAGCAAATAGGCCTTTTCTCTACGCCCAACGAAATAGAAGCTGAGATGATATGCTCCAAACATCCCCAGGATCAATATAATTCCAATGTCAGTACCCGTCTGAATACTGTTCAGTTTTGTAATATCCGTGTGCACGCCCAGTGGGATTGAATTCACGATCCCTCCAGTAATAAAGTTGAAGTTAGACACTTGAATTACAATTTCTATCTCTTGGGTATTAGACTGAAAAAATACCGTATACGGAGTATTCCCTGGCTTAAATGACTCACTTTCTGTTGAAGGAACCCCGTCCTCTCCTTCCTGCTTCCCATTGATAAATAACTTTTGAGACATACGGATACTTCTTATTTTCAAACCAAGAATCTCATCCGAATCTTTGACCAACACTTTAAGTCGATAGGTGCCAGCCCCTTTACGGTCCATTCCATCTTCTATGATCTTGCCTTTCCATGTGCCTGGGACAGATAGATATGTAGATTTCTTATCTATACTTTGCTGAATCTCAGAAGGACTCAGTAATTTATTTTCATAAAACTCCCATTCTCCGTCTAGATCAACTAATCCCTGTTTCTCAAAGTCCCATCTCGACAAATCCAGTACGCCCTGCTTGGCCACCGGGGTATCTTGGTCCTGAATCGTTGGGGAAATAATACTTACTAATAGGGAAAAGGCAAGGATAAAAAACAACCCCATCCCAACTATTCCACGATATTTCATCGTCCTCAACCTTCAGGCTCCTCTCACAAGCGAGTAATTCTACCATTCTACCCCGCTGCTCTCACAAAAATCTCTCAAAGCCCCGCCTGTAAGTTACTTCCAGACACTCTAATTGTTTGCTGACGTTACTCAGTATAATCGGCACTTAGGTAGGCGTCTATCTACATTTCAAGCCTTTAATCGACGTTCAAACGCCTTTGGAAGGAGTAGCGTAGCAATCACACCTATAACTATCACCGAAACGATGGATACGGTCAGATACAATATCGGTATACCAAAAATATTATAAGATACATATTTTTCGATTAAGGATGTGCTCATGATTACACCTGATGGCAAAAAATCTATCCAATCACCAACAACACCTGGCAGTGAGAAATAAGGCAACATGACTAAACATGCCGCTAGTCCAAGAGTACTTAGACTGCTCCGAAACAAAGCGGAGATCAGCGCAGTCAATAATAAAAGGCCACATGCTGCTAGCAAGGTTACGGCATATTTTAAGAGCATGCCCTGAAGCTGGGTTAAGTCATATGGGCTCTCTACAAAGTAACTATTCAAGGGCGCATTCCAACCCACGAAACCAAATGGCAAACAAGAAAATAATACACATACACCGTAAAAAAGTGTCACAAATCCACCGGTTACTATAAATCCCGCTAACAATTTTGCAGTAACAATCTTCAATCTTCCATATTTACTGGATAGAATAAGTGAATCCATTCTATAATTTGCCTCACCGGAATATAGTGGTGCCAAAGCGAAGACTAGAATCAGACCTATCAGAATATTGCCTACACCCGGGATTGAAAAAAATCTGTACAGAGATCCCCAGTCATTTGTCACATAAAATCCGGGTGGCCGAATTCCTTCCAGCATTGAAAGTCTTTTCGTAACATCTTTTAATACATATAACCCTTGATCCTGCCTCTCCAGCAGAGCTTTCTGCCCTCTTAAATCGTTCAAATTTTTATTGAATAGATCCAGACTATAAGCCGAAGCTGCATAACGCTGCTCCAGAATTCGAGTCATTTTTTGCTCTTTAGATCCCACGCTATCCTCGGCATATTCTTCTTTAAGCCTTGGTGCGTATTTAAGAGCTAACTCTGGTTGAATCGGTCCCGTATGTGCAGCGATAACTTCGGGTTTTTCCTTATTTACAACCAACAGACTATTTGTACCGGATGGATAGAAGCTGATAAAATAGAAAATTGCAATCGCCAAACCTCCTGCTATGGAAATCCAGACTCTAGGAATCATGATTTTACGGAACTCAAATATAATCAGACGTCTCATGCGAATTATCCCCTCCGAAAGTAGTGCATATATACATCCTCTAGTGAAGGATTCACTAACCTTGCGTCCTCACATGGTGGATCTTTACTAACTACCCGAAGCGCTAATCCGTTATCTGTCTGCTGTACGTTAACCACAGTACCCTTTTCTTCGATTTGAGCGAGCATCCGTCCAGGGACATCTGCCTCCCAAACCTCCCCTTCCAAATCAAAGGTCAAGTCCTTAATCGTTCCTTGACGGAGTAGCTCTCCTCGCCCCATCAGAAGCACCTGCTTGGCGATATGATCGACATCGGAAACGATGTGGGTTGACAAAATAACAATACGCTCAGCTGAAATTTCAGAAATCAGATTTCGAAATCGCACGCGTTCCATAGGATCTAACCCTACCGTCGGTTCATCCAGAATGAGAATGCTCGGATGATTAAGCAAAGCTTGAGCGATGCCGAGTCTACGCTTCATGCCGCCGGAATACTTTCCGCATTTTTTATCCATCTCTCCAGATAGATTCACCGTTTGAGCCAACACCTCTATACGGTCGCCTGCCTCCTTCTTGGACAGCCCCTTTAGTGCGGCAACATAATACAAGAAATCGCGAGCTGAAAAATGATTGTACATCCCCAGATCTTGTGGCAAATAACCAATCTGAGCCCGGTACAAATCCCCCATCTCATCCTTGTTCTGTTCATTCAGCAGTACCTTTCCACGAGTTGGATATAGAACATCTGCTACAATACGCATCAATGTCGTTTTTCCTGTTCCGTTGGGACCTAGAAGGCCATACACACCAGGAGACATAGTAAGGTTAATGCTATTCAGAATCCGCTTCTTGCCGAAATTATGTTCTATACCTTGCAGCTTAAGCTCCAATCAGAAAACCTCCTTTTCTCAGCATTCTGGATTGAAAGATCATAGCCACCGTAAAAATAACTACTGACAGAATAGTGATTCCTATCAATCCAAGTAATTGGACGGAGGTTGCCCAGTTCACTACCACTTCTCCTGAAAAGAGAAGCATCCAAAAAAAAGGCAGCATGGAGAGCACAGTCGTCAGATGTCTAAAATTACGGATCTGCCCAGACAATACTAACGCTGCAGCCCCATTGATTAGAATCGGAATAAACCATAACAGTGTTGTACGGAACACCTGTTCATGATCCCTTACTGGGAATGCCATTGCGGTAACACTAAGGTTAAGCAGTATTGAAATCACACCTGCTATAAGGAAGCGTGCTTGTACATACTTATGCAGAGGGATTCGAAAGCTCCGTGCAAGTTCACCCATCCCACAGAGTGTATTACGCGCCGTATGGGAGACGACCACCAGTAAAGGCATGCAACCCACAATAGACAAAATAAACATAGGACTGACCATCTCTGTAACACTTAAAACTAGATATCCAATTACAAACAAGATCACGCCAAGTACAAGCTCTCTCCACCATCCTTGTGAAAAAAGAATCTTTATCTGTTGCCGAACCGATAGAGGAACTGGCGATTCCTGCCCCGGTAAAGCTCGCTTGGAGCTTCTCCATCGATTCATTGCTTCTTCTGCAAAACCGTCAAGTAGCGGCGGTTCAGGAATATACTTAATATGAGTCACGATCTCATTCAGTTCCTCTAACGTCATCTCGTGCTGTAAATTCAATTTCATGTAATCTTGTTCGTTACGTTGAGTGCTCATTTCTTTACTCCTTTCTTAAAAGGGTGGGATAAATCATTTGGCTTGGTCTGCTTAAGTAGCTCACGTAGTTTCAATAAAGAGCGGCTCACCCTAGATTTCACTGTAGACTCCGGTTCATGGGTTATTGCAGCTATTTCTGTAAACGTAAATTCATATTTATACCTTAATAAGAGTGCATCTCTTTGATCGTCTGGAAGTGAGCAGATTGCGGCGTATACCGTTTTAACCTCTTCACGAAGTAATATGCCTTCTAAAAAATCTTCGTCAACTGTGATCTCATCAGATATGCTTTGGTTCAACTCTGCTTGCCGAGTACTTTTACTGCGAAAATAGTCAATGCAGACATTTTGTGCGATTGCCATCAGCCAAGCTCGAAAGCTTCCGTGTTCATTTTGATAGCTGTCGAGCTTAGCCCATGCTTTTTCATATACGGTCTGTGCAAGATCCCAAGCTAATTCATCATTATGTATTTTCCATCTGATAAATCGATAGACATCACTATAGGTATGCCGAATTAATAACTCCACGGCTGCTTCATTCCCTTGCTGTGCTTCTACGATCCATTTGTCCTCGCTAATCTCAATTCCCCTCCAATCTTCCACTCTACTACATATAACGAAATCACCTATGAAGTAGACGCATCCTACTATGTACATTTTTACTAGAATCCATAATTCCACATAAAAAAGCCACCCAGAACATGGTTCTGACTAGCCTAAAATAAGATACAATCCAGATACAACTTACCTATCCACCCCAAGCATCTCCAGCCCAAGCCGTACACGAATATCTTCTGCATTCTCAGTTAAATAAAGAGCGTAAACCTTTATAATCGGCGTGTCTAACTCACATTGAAGTTGAAATAGCTTCTGTTGATCGAGATAAGGTTGGGCTATAGATCGTGGTAGAAATCCAAAGCCTGCCCCTAGTAGCAGCATGTCCAGCATAATCATCGAGTGATCGGTCTGAAGTGTCGGCACATAGCCCGCTCCAACGATACTAGTAAACCATTCCGGAAACGGACCTCCCCACTCTAAATGACAATACTCCCGCTGAAAAAAATCCTCCCTGCTTACAGGCGTTTCTCTTAATTGTGTGGAGACCAGAATAATCTCATCTTCAAACAGGAGATGTCTGGTCACCTTAGGATGTTCCGGCGGGTCATATTTAATCGCAACCTGGACTATTCCATCCAGTAAAAGATCACGTATCATATAGCTAGAATCAATATAACTTAGGAATTTGATGGCTACCTTGGGATGATCACGTCTAAATGAAAGAATATGCTGCAGGTAATAATAATGCCATACGGATCCGGGTCCACTCAAAATGATATAGTTCTCCAGTTCTTCGGATAGAGTCACCTTACTCTCTTCAAACAAACGAAGCATCCGCTCAGCATATGGAACAAAAGATATCCCTGCCTGCGTTAAGCTAACATTCCGGTTATCACGTGTAAAGAGCACCTTGCCCACCGAGTTTTCTAAAGCTTTTATTCTTGCGGTAACGGCGGACTGGGAGATATGTAGATGCTCTGAGGCTTTGGTGAAATTTCGAATTCTGCATACCGCCAAAAAAGCTTCTAATTGAGATAAGTCCATGGATAACACCCTCTATGATTCAAAATATTAATGATTACGATCTATAAAATTCGTTATACAAATTATATGTATTCAGTTATGATTTCGCTATATTTTTAAACTTATAAGTGTTGGAGGAATTTATATGGTTAGCAATATCAGAATCGAACAATTATTTACGATTAAGGAATCTATTAATGAGCTTTCAAAGCTTCTAATACAGGTGGTGGAGGATGGAGCCTCCATTGGTTTTTTACCACCCTTAGATCCGTCAGACTCTATATCATATTGGCACAATGTTTTGGCGCCCGATGTGATTCTTTTTGTCGCAACAATGAATGATATTATCGTGGGAAGTGTACAACTACATTTAAGTACAAAAGCAAACGGAACACACCGAGCCGAAATCGCAAAGCTAATGACACACTCTAATTATCGTCGTAATGGTATTGCTCGTTCTCTTATGCAAAAGGCTGAAGACAGAGCTAAGCAGGAAGACCGGTCTTTAATAGTGCTTGATACAAGAGAAGGTGACCCTTCCAACCTCCTCTATACTTCAATGGGCTACATACAAGCTGGACGTATTCCGAGCTATGCGATATCAGCAAATGGTGAATTACATGCGACGATTTTTTATTATAAGGTCATTGGCTAGACATTTTGAACTTAAAAACATTTTAAAAGGAAGAGTGGCGGAGGGGAAGCTTGGAACTGTAGGAGCGATAGCCCGCCTTTGTCCCCGGATTTCAACCGTGAAACACGGTATATAATCAAGAAATCTGGGGACAACAGCGGCCGGAAGTCCAAGCATTCACCGCAGTCACACAATTACCTTAATAGAAAAATCTTAAGTTCAACTAATATAGACAATTATAAAACACCAAGTTATAGTATTGATAATACTTTTAATAACCATTTTCAAAAGTCTAGAGGTGAATAAAATAAACCAAATCGCAAACAATTCTATTCGTGTTAAAAAGATAAATCAGGAGCTCATCAAGCAAGCCTTGAAATCGATGAAAGAAGGAACCAAATCAACGATTGCAACCGCCACCGGGTTAAGTATTGCCACTTGCGGAAATATTCTGAATGAGCTTATGGAGACAGGTGAAGTCATTGAGACGGAGCTGGAGGCTTCGAATGGAGGTCGGCCGGCCCGAAGATTCATCTATAATGCCGATTTCTCCTACATCGCATGCATCTATGCCAAAATTGAAGATGGCCAACAATCCTTAACCTATGCAGTAACGAATTCCGTTGGCGAACGTGTAGATGATGGATATATCAAGGCTGAGAGTATTGACGCTACAACCATTGATCATTTAGTAGGCACACTAATTCAAGCCTATAACAACATCAAAGCCGTTGGCATTGGAATCCCGGGACTGGTTCACCGAGGCGTCATCAATATTTGTGATATCAACACTTTAATTCACGCTCCCTTAGAGTCACTCCTCAGAGAGAAATACGAGGTTGAAGTCACAGTTGAAAATGACATGAATCTGACCGTTTACGGATTCTTTAAACAGCAGGATTACGAAGAGGATAAGACCATCGTTGTGTTGACCTTTATCAAAGGTGCCTTTCCAGGTGCAGGGATGATGATCGACGGGCATATCCACAAAGGCAATACTAGATTCGCGGGCGAAGTCTCATTTTTACCGTTTGGAATCTCTCGTGACGAGCAATTCATTCGTTTGGGGCAGACAGAAACGTTTATCCCATTGGCAGCTCATACCATCGCTTCATTGACGGCAGTTATTAACCCTGAGACGATTGCGCTCACAGGTGAACAAGTTAGACAAGAGGATGTGCCACATATCTATCAAAGTTGTCTGGCATTCATTCCAGAAGAGCATATGCCTCATCTAATTGTGCTGGATCACCCTGATGATTATTACATGAACGGATTAATTGCGATCACGCTGGAAAGCTTGACCTATTCGTTGCAGCTGGTTGAGAAGCGGCGGTAAGTATTTCTATGACCCTAACATTTGCATCATGGATTGGATCTAAAACCAACAAGAACTTCAGGAGGAATTACGAATGGCAACAAACAAAGAGAATATGATTGCAGGAAAGCTTTACATGGCTGGTGGAGAAGAATTAGCTAGAGATAGCAAAAAATCCAGAATGCTCACTCGTTTATTTAACAATACGACGGAAGAACAAGGCGAATATAGAGTAGAATTACTTAAGCAATTATTCGAGTCTACGGGTGAATCGTTGCATATTGAGCCACCTTTCCGCTGCGATTATGGCAGCAATATTACCGTCGGAAATAACTTTTACGCCAATTTCGACTGCATTATCCTGGACGTAGCAAAAGTAACGATAGGTGAGAATGTTCTCTTTGGACCTAGAGTAAGTGTATATACCGCTGGCCACCCCATAGATGCGGACGTTCGTATTAGTCTGCTCGAATTCGGTACACCGATTACCATTGGAAACAATGTCTGGGTTGGCGGAAATGCCGTTATCAATCCCGGGGTAAATATCGGCAACAATGTAATCATCGGCGCAGGCTCCGTCGTGACTAAAGATATCCCTGACAATGTAATCGCAGTGGGGAATCCTTGCAGAGTGCTAAGAGAAATTACAGAGGACGATAAACAACACTGGGAGAAGCTTAAAGAAGAGTACTACAGAGACATCGAGCAATAAAGATACCCGATTCTGGAGGTTCTCACGTTGAAAAAGCGTTTTGGCGGATTTAATAAGGTTTATGCCATGCAATTGGCAACGATCTTTTTGGGGTTTATTGTGTTTGGGATATCGGAAAATATTAAAGGGCCAGCCATTCCAAGAATTCAGTTTGACTTCAGTCTGGACGAAAAGCAGCTGGGTACCCTTCTATCCCTAAACGCACTAGGTTATTTGATCGCTTGTTCCTTCACAGCTGTATTGGTTCGTAAGTGGGGGATCAAGGCTGTCAGTATTATTGCTTTCGCATCCATGATATTCTCTGGCGTTCTAATTTACATCTCACATAGCTATCCCCTCTTCTCGGCTTCATACTTCCTAATGTATATTGGAAACGGAATGCTTGAGATTGGACTTGCCATCCTGGGAGCACGTATCTTCGTTAAAAATACCGGGACTATGATGAACTTATCCCATTTCTTTTACGGGTTTAGTTCCACGTTAGCTCCCCTACTGGCAACAGGGCTGATGACGGTAAGTATATTCGGTCATACTCTGGATTGGCGCGGAATGTATCTAATAATGCTTAGCTTATCTTTACTGCCTATAATATTTGCCTTACGGAGTACTTTTCCAGGTGACGATCTTCCACATGAAGACCGTATTCCCTTAAAAACGCTTGTCCGTGACCCTGCTTTATGGCTAATGGTTCTTATCCTTTCCTTCGGAGTCGTGTCGGAGCTTGCTGTAGGCGGATGGCTCGTAAATTTCCTTGAAAAAGCATACCTGTGGGATACGGTTACTGCTTCTGGGATGCTGTCTACCTTCTTTCTCTGCTTCTCGTTAGCAAGACTCCTACTCGGACCCGTTACTGATAAGATTGGATTTAACCTATCGCTTATCATCTTTTCAGCCTTCTCTGCCCTGTGTACGTTTGCCGCAATTTTGGGTGGAGAAAAGCTCGCATTTCTATTTGCCGCTGCAGGAATCGGGATTGCGATGATTTATCCTACGGTTATGGCTTTTATCGCCAAAAGATATCCACATGGTAGCGACACCGCCATCACATTTACAGTCACGTTAATGGGAGTAGGTAGCGTAATTGGCAACTATGCTATAGGTGCTGTGATCGAAGGCGTGAAGCGGCTTTACGGTGCAGAGACGCAAATAGGTTTATTACGCGGACTTCAAGCCGGTTATGGTTTTATCGGATTATGTGCAGCGATATGCGCGATATCCGGTTGTATTCTATATCGTTATTTACATCGCCGCCAAGAACTTATCTAACCTCATCTATATTACTTAAAAAACCTGTCGATTTAATCGGCAGGTTTTTTGGATTTCAACTATAGCTTCCCTGTATGTGCTGCACCGTACGGCGAGCTAAGATCATCAGTTGATGGACTAAGCGACCCGCAGCCCACTCATCAGCTCCAGTATTTTTCTAACAATTTGCTCCTCTTCGTTGCTCACCTTTTCCGTTGCCAATTCACCAAGCTCTGTGTGTTCTCCAACACAAACCGAATGAGCGGAATGTCTAAACATTTCTATGTCGTTAGCATCGTTACCAAAAGCGATAAATTGCTGCATTTCTACGCCTAATTGTTGTAATCCTGTCCATTTATTTATGCCTTTAGGGCTAATATCTATAATGTCCTCTTGACCATGTCTATAAATCACAACAGGTAGTTTATGTAGCTGATCTAATAACTGTTCCCCGTTTAGGCTTCTCAAAATAACTACTTTCACAAGCTCATCCAGCTCAGATGGACTTACATTTTTGGCGCGTTGTTCTGGATCTACATTTCTCCGAATGGGATGATCATCAGAACTCGAATATGAATAATCCCAGTGACTGTCAATCAAATAAGCTGCATTAAACTCTTCTATTAATTTCAAGAGGATATCCGAAGTTTGCGCGTCAAAATGTATCGTCGAAATAACCTCTCCACCTTTTGCAATAAACGCACCATTCCCGCCAACCATAGAAAAATGATGCATATGTGCAGGCAACACAGGCAACAAATCACGAATAGGCCGGGCTGACGCAAAAATAACCTCATGACCTTTTTCAATTAAAGTATCCAAGGCTTGTACGATTCGTTCACTCAAAGGTTTGCCGCTAAAACATATGGTTCCATCTAAATCAAAAATAAATTTCATCGTCTATATCCTCCCCTTTTTCTCTATAATAACGAGTTCGTATATAATAGAAAGGACCGATGTCCAAAAAGGAGTACGCAATGAAAACTATTCAGGATCCAAATCTTATAGCACATTACATTACCCAATTTAATCTAAATCAAGTATTCACGACATCAAAACATGCTTTAATTCAGTTACGTGTCTATGAGCAGAATGAAATCATTTTGCATGAGGGGGATGAGCTGGACGGAATTTATTTTCAAGTGGAGGGGCGTACTAAGGTCTCTTCTAGTGTGGGAACGGGAAAATCCTTGTTATTACGGTTCTGCTCACCCTTGTCATTATTCGGGGACATTGAATACGTGCAGGAGGTTGTGGTCCAATCCCAAGTGGAAGCGGTACAACAAACCTCTCTCTTATTTATCCCGAAACAAAAGGTTGAGTCTGACCTAATGGATAACCATAGCTTTAAAGATTTATTGCTGAAACATCTTTCTTACAAGCTTCTAACCTGCACATCCGCATCACGGACGAACTTACTAGGCGCTGTCGAGGAAAGGTTTGCAAGTTATCTATTAACGATACAGCTCCAACGGGAGTTTGGAAAAGAAATTCAGACACCCTATATCCCAGATATAGCATCGTTAATTGGGACTACTCCCCGCCATTTAAACCGTGTCATTCAGCGACTCACCGACATGGAGATCTTATATAAAGTTAAGCAAGAAATTGTAGTACTCGACTGGGATCGTTTGGATGAATTATCTAACGGAATAAGATTTGAATAACCTAAAAGCCCATCATTCATTTGAGGATAAAATGATCGATGTCATCATAACGGATATCGATCTTTTCTCCGTTTCTTTTGACAAGATTTATATACAGAGGAGCTGCATCAACACTTCCGCCACCCACCAATACATGGTAGTCATCATTGATTTCATATTTACGGATGTACAAACCTGAACCAACGTCTTCAAAGGGATAACCTTCAAAATCCTTCCACGACAACGCCTCGCCTTGCTGAGCTAGATCCCGTATTTCATCCATGGACAATATCGCAGCTTTTTTATCATTACAGGCTGAAAGTATAATCGTCAAAGCAAACAATAACAGCATTATCAAGTTACGCTTACTTCTCATTCATAAACCTCCCAACTTTATATTTTGTTATTTATAGGAAAATATAAGGTAATAATAACATAGCTTAGACTAGATGTTAAAAAGGAGTAAAGTCCTTTTGGGGGTGCTTTACTCCTTTTGAAATCTTTAATTGGGAGGGATATTGGATTGGCACCGCAAGCTACAACACCGGAAAATGAATATAAAAAAACAGGTCAGTCATGGTGGTATCTGACCATAATCGACCTGTTCTATGTAAGGCTCTAGCGTTAATTAGGTTACGCTTTTCAAGAATTTTCGTACGTACAAAGGAAATCAAGAGATTCTTGTTGCGGCATTACATGGGTTATACGTATTAAGGTTGAATAATGGATTCATTCGGCACTGAATAGGGCTAATCATCAATCACGTGCTAACATGAACTAAAATAGTATTACTCTTTTAGCATTTCAAAAAATTCTGATATATTTGTGGCGACATTTTGTGTTACAGGTGAAAATTCCTCTGACTCTTCGTGAAACCAAATAACTACAGTAGGTTCTTCTATTTCTCTAAAATCCAAACAAATAAAATCCCCTGAAAAAAGTGCTGCAATAGGAACTACATTCATCCCCACTAAATCTTCATTATCAGTTAATCTATCACCTATTTGTGTAATAATAACTTCAACATCATACCATCCATTAATAGGGTCAGACTCACTATCATTCAATATACAAAGAAACTTTTCAATTATATATTCATGTTGATTAAAACTAAACATATTTGTGATTGGTACAGCTCCATTATTATCCTTAATAAAACTCCTATAAGTCTCAGGAAATGAAACTCTCAAGCTTCGCTCAACTACATCTAATAATTCATCGGTTGGCAATGGAAGGACAATCGTATTAACATCCAATCTCACTTCTCTCACTTCCTATTCTTATCTTTTAGCATGCGCCCAACCACCTGGAGCTCTCCCACCCTGATGATTTATGGAATTATGTATACCAAAAGGTACTAATTCCATTCTACCGTCAATTTCAGAATGATGCCATGTTGTGCCAGGTGGGCGTTTTCCACCTGGAAGTTGTGAATCAAGCCATTGGAACTGTTGTGGATCAGACTTCTTCCAATAGTCTTTCGGCAACTGTAAAATAACAGGATTCTCATCAATCTTTATAATTAAATCAGCTTTCTCAAAATCAGGATGTTTTACACCAGGCTTCATAGGTACATCTGGTATTTTCTCTAGTTCCTTCGCTCGTTCTCTAATCAACTTAATTTGCTTTTGTGTTAGTGTATCTCCCCCTGGTACATTTCTCCACTTCCAAGGGACATTTGAATTAACTTTCTCTGCATACACTGTAGCATAATCATCTAATACTTCATCAAACTTTTTATTGCCTGACAAGAAATCATCAATGTTTTTTGAATAAGACGATTTACTGCCACTTACACCATTACCCGTTCCTTCAACCGCCTTCACTTCCACGTCCTTTATTGAATGATTACTCTCACTCTTCCCTTCCATCTTCTCTCTAAAAATCCGATCCATTTCATTCTTAAAATTGATTTGCATCGGAGTCTGTGGAAGTGCCGGGGTATCTACATCTAGATTATTTATTTTGAATTGAAAACCTTCATTTGTGCTGAATGCCGGCAACGGTTTTTGTACCTCAAACCCTTTTACAGAATCTAACCCTTTTGGAGGCTTTAGACCTCCACCTCCTGTAGGAAGCAAAGATTTTTCTACCGGACCATACAACAACGTTACCATTCCCAGACTGTTGAGCCAATGATCCGCTGACCATGCTTCGTCTGGATTAAATGCTCCTTTCGCCATCTCCACTGTTCCCAGTGTTAACCAATTCGCAAACTTCTCCTTTGAATCAAACATATGCTCTGATCGATCTTTGGCTGCTTCATATATCCCGACCGGGATATCTCCTGTTATCCCTAATGTTAACCAGTTGAAGAAGTCATAGGGGGAGTCTGTGGCCTTATCCGCACGAGTTCTTAATGTACCTACAAAACCCGTTCCAATCTCTTTAAAACTGTCTATCGATTTATAAAAGGCATTTTTAGAATCCTCGGGTTTTGCTTGAACCTCCGGTTTATTCGTTCTAAACAGATTATAGGAATCCAGTTGGGCGACTGATGAAGTCAATTTTATAACATCTCCCCAAGCCTTTCCACCTTGGTTTGTCATCACGTGTGCACCCAGACTTACTCCAGTAGCAATCATCTGTTCCATGGTGGTTTGAATGCCTTCCAGTTGGTCTTTTGCCCAGGCTCCCTTCTCCCCTTTTTCCATTGCCATCCGTAGTAGCAACTGATACGCTTCATTCTGCACTAGTGGTACGCTTCTACTAGTGATAGACGGATCATAATCACATGCCTTAACCACTGGTTTCTTAAAATAAGTGCTTAGATCCTTACCCGCCTGGTACTGGACCTCGTCTATACCCAAGGATTCCAGCTTCTTGCGTGCGTCTTCCGCTAGCTTATGCATTGCGTCCATTTGAGTCTGATTTCCAAACGCTTGATATACCTTATAGGCGGTTTGCGCCTTCGCGATCTGATCCCGCGCCAGGTAGATATCCTTCAGCTTGCTTTGCGCGGCTATGGAGTCGATCGTTCCCAGTCCTGAATTTTTAATAGTTGCTTGGAGCTTCTGCACCATAGGATCCCTACTCAACTCATCCCAACCCCTCAGAGTAGCAACCGAGGTGATCAGATTCGTGACTGCTTTCTGAGCCGTCGTCGGGATAGAAGACTTCCCTATTGCACTTCCGCCCCCAAACCTTTCGAACATACCGCCAAGAACACCGAGCTGTTGAAAAAGTTGATTTGCCTGCCTCTTGTTCTCATCCTGTGCGCCTTGAACACCTTTTATTGCGCCTCGAATGATGTCTTCCAGTTTTTCCGCTTCTACCGTCAGTTCGTTGATGATTATCTGCGCCTGCACCTGGTTTGATCCTAATGGGATACCACTCCAGTTACTAGCTTGACCTTTCAACTGGAGATACAACCGATTGGTGTCCTGGCTTACCTGTCTTATTTTCGTCTGCAGGCGCTCGACTTCCTCTACGTTAAATGTAAGCTTCGTTGACGCCATGTGATTCCCCCTGCTTGCTTCTAATAAAATTAGCTATGCAGCACTCTGCATAGCTAATTGCATTCTTATGTAGTGGGGCTCATGTTGTTGAAAGTATATTGATAGATTCTTAGAAACCTTTTTGAGAGTTCTTAATATTTTTAGAAAGTTCTGAATAACTCTTAGATACATTATTCATATGAGTTCCAATATCCTCAAGCGCTTTGCCAAATGCATCGAAAGTTTTCTGCATACTTTTTACCTTTTCGGCAAAATCTCTAGCTGCTGCATCCTCCCAAATACTATTCAGATTCGTTGCTGTCGTCATAATTTTTTTCATTAATGCATCGTACTCTTGTTTTTGTTTCAAAACCGTATTTGCCTGCGATGCCAATCCCTCGTAACTCAATGTAACTTTGTCTGCCATTCTTAACCTCTCCTTTAAGTAATTGTTTTTTATATAAAAATGAACTTAAAAAATACTTTTTTTCAGATCAATAAGATCTTTTAAGTTCATTATTATAGCTCCGGTTTTCTTATCAGTTTTTTTTGCAAACCCTATCTACCCTGCCCCTGATAGTCATTACGTACCGAGAAATCTGATTCAAACAGAATGATATCCCCAGAGGAAAAAGAGAACGTCTGTCCCATTTCATCTGTGCTCCCATTCATCTGGCCTTCAATCGCCCACATGTTAGCAATCGGTGCCTTGTAGCCTAAAATACGAGTGTCTGCATCTCCATTTTTAGTCGTATAGATTTGGAAATTCACCAGAATATAACCACCAGTGATGAACTCCTTCTCATGCCCATCTAATGCACCTCCATATTGATTCGCCAGAGTGACGATGTTTGTTCCCTTTTGCAGGATATATGGTGCAATCGGCAAGTTATACTCCCCGTACCAATGCTGTACGCTGCGGACGGCTGTGATTGGATTAACTACATTCGGGATGTCGGTCGGGCCGACTAAAGTTCGCGATTCAAAGGGCAGGACTTCCATGTCGTAACCGTAAGCGATTTTGGTTTTTCGCTTTAGATACTGTTTGTAGAACTTAAACCAAGGCGTCTTATTTCGCTCCGCTTGAGTCATTATATAGTTGTATTCATAGCTAGCTGCCGTCGATAATTCACCACTCGATATATTCCGCAAGCCATCCGCCAAGCGGTAGGTCCGGGTGTAGCTCAGCTTGTCCTTTGGGGAGCCGACGCCGATCATCTTATTCTTCGAACCGGAAATATCATAGTACAGATCGACAGGTGTCGCTGTACCTCCGTTTTTCGGAATAAAATAGAAGCTTGGCTCGATCCGGATACCCTCGCCCGGCTGCCACAGGTTCCCGATGGTCCGGAAGTCAAACAGGAAGGAATAGCCGTTATGTGGTACCGTCCTTTGCTCCGTGGGGTGAGAACCCTTGCGGATCGGCAGCTGCCACTGTGGCTGTCCACTTAAAGCGGTCGGTATGCCATTCTCATCATTTCCGCCGGTATAATACATCGCGTTGCTATGCTCAAATGTCCCGACACCCGTTCGAAACACCTTCTCAAACCGGAAATCTCCAATGTCCCAGATCCGGAAATTGAACAGCCGACCGACCACACCCACATTGAAGCTCTCCGATGCGCAGTAATTCCATAAGTCTCCGTTCCGATTCACTTCGCAAAGATCTGAACCATCCGATGGAGCATTAATCGCCCAAGACTGCGTCTGAACCGTATAGTTTCCTTCATCAACCCAGGTTGGCATCTTAAAGGTCATGGACGGCGTCCCTACAGGAATGTAGATCCAAGTATCCTCCGGGTAATAATTTCCATTTTGAAACACACCGAAAGGAAATTGAATCCGCTTGTTTTTCGTGTATTTGGCATAATCCCGGTTGCCGTACCCAGGGATATTGAGATGCTGGCCGCTCTCTGTAAAGTGTACGGTGAATGGCCGATCCAAGATCAGCACCGCCCTAGTCATATCCGGTGTCATACGTTGATCGAATGGGCGGTTATCGTCTGGAAGAAGCGAGTAGTTGACGACCGGTGTGTGCACGGTGACAGTATTAATTCCGTTTATCGGAAGCACCCTCTCCTCTGTTCCACCGTTGATATTTCCATCCATTGGTGTGTAGGTTACCTCCCCGGAGCTTGGAAGATTAGGAACATTCAGATGTGTAGGCTCAATAATATTGCCCGGACTGTACAGTACGTTTTCACCTATGGGCTGCGGGTTCGGGATGGTCGTAGGCGGAAGACCCGTTTCTATAGCTTCATTCCCGTTCATGATCGTCTGCCCAGTGAAGACAAGGTTATCATTTTGCACTTTGATTTTCTTGGCGGCTTCCTCGGCTTTCGGCCGGAAAGTCTCTGTTTCATCGTCTGGTTCCGGCCGGGTCGTTCCTCCATCTTTAACAGTGGATGGAACAGTAATTGAATCCGGAGCATCAGGAGGATAATACTTGCCCGTGGTTTCTGCTGTAAAATCAGGGGCTATATAACCGTTAGGGTCTAAAGTAATCTGTCCTCCAGAAAAAGCATCATTCACCAATAACGCCCGAGCTAGGGAGTAAACTTCCAGTGTATCTATAGTCCAATAAGAATAAGGGCGTTCAATAGTGTAAGAGTATTCGACTTCCTTCGGTTCACTTGTCGGAGCGGGCACAGTCCCTGTGCCTGTGGGAGCCGGTTTTCTAGGATCCCATTTTAGGGTATATGTTTTTTGAATTTTAATGTTATATGTGCAAGTACCTTCCATCTCTACAAAACTATTTTGATATAAATAACTCTGCGTTGAGACATGGCCATACAAGCTCTCTGAGCTTGGAATACCCTGCAAAACATCAAATTGTTCATTCCCGCGCTGATCTGCCCGGATCTCAGCAGCCATCTCAGGATCCATATATTCACCGGGGATCTCCTGACCTGGAACAGGATCAGTGCATTCTACTAAGGAGTTTCCAGGGGTTGGGGTTGGTCCGGGTGTACCTTTGATATATACGACATATTGATCAGGGTAACGGTAGCTATAAGTTTTAAAAACATACTCAAAGGCAGCATAGTAAAACAACATAGCTGCATTACCTGCGCTCAACTTTCGATAATACTTTGCATTATCATGCTCTTGTGTGTAAGTAATCGTTGCTCTATCCAAGCTCACTTTTACATCATTAATAGAATTAAGAGCGTAGGGTAGATATTCTTTCAGCTCAGTCGATAAATCTGTACGTCCTTTATCAATATTATTGGCCTTTACATCTTTATCATAACGTATTATCACATGCTTATTCATACTAGTAAGATTCTGAGGGATAAGTTGATCCACAACAGATTTCGTGTTATCCATGTATGCTGTACTAGTTATATTAGGATATAGCGAATTCTTAAAAGGATTGCTGCGAATAAATTCATCCTCTTTTATATTAATAAGTACATTTGGATATGCATTCGCTGGGGGACTTGTTCCGGGCCTATCTGGAATATCTCCATCTAATTTTTTTATTATACGATAGTCGCCTCCAACAGCTCTCCAACTCGCATCCCCACTACCCATTTGCCAAGCAAACCATCCGCCATTGCCGGTATTCTCACTAGATACAAACTCAACAGGATCTCCTGAAAATTGTATCTCTTCATTATAGGTCTGGCTATTCACGGGTATTGTTCGAACCACTTGGCCATCTCTCTTGAACTCAATCTTGGTAATAATGTTTCCCGTTCCCGCATTCAGACCTAACGGCTTTGTTTTTAGTCCTGTATAACGGTAAAATATCGCACCTGAGTCTTTTTTCACAGCACTTCCATTTGTATTGTATTTATTAGACAAATCTACAGTCTTCCAGATGTGTTCCCCTACTTCGGCGGCTCTTCCTGTTTGTGACTTTAATGTGATAAGCGTCAAGACTAATACCACTAATATACTGGTTACTTTGATCCACCTCATCAACATCTTCACTATTGTTCACTATGAGGATATACACTTAAAACATATACATCGGAATAAAAATATCCAGAATTCGGCGTAGAAATACTTACTGCTATTGAACTTATCAACTTATCTTTTGTAACTTTAGGAACAATAGAATAAGGAACATCTCCCCTTTTCGTTTGAGAAACAGATTCACTCATCGTTAATACACCCTCTTTTTGCTTAGGACTGGGTAAGCCTACTCCTAGTAATTCTACCTGCGCATATCCATCACTGAAATAACGATCCGGTGCATCATTTTTTTCCGTTGACTTCCAATAGAGGAGATATGCTTTTTTATAATTCGATACGGGGTGTCCAGGATTCCCATAGTCTCCAACCCCCCATTTAAGTGTGCCCAATGGAGCAATTTGTTTTAAATTAGGATCATTCGGATCCTCTAAGTCAATCGCAATAAGCTCATGTAGGGTCGCCACGTATTTATTGTCTTTGGAGGTTAGGGTTAACTTATCTTCTCTCCATTGATCTTCAATGCTGGCATATCGCGACCAATCTTTACCACGATATCCAACAATCTCCGGCATCACCGTAAAAATATTCGTCTTATGCCAAGCCAATTCTGCACTGCTAATCGCATACTTGTCTGTCGGCAGCTTTCCACCACCTTTTACAGTTAATACACGCTCTACGGTAGCTACAGATTGCGCTCTTGTTGTGTTTTCCTTTTCTCCTAGCTTACCTGCACCAAGTCCAGAGATTAAGCCCGACTTCGTAGCCAGATACATCCACTTGTCATCTTCCTTTGTCTCTAATCCAGTTGCTCGAGCAGCAATACGAGCCATCTCTTGACGGGTTATTGTTTTGTTCCATTCCAGCTCCGAATTAGCAAAATCACTGCTCACATACAACTTCGCCTGCTCCGCAGCATTAACGTAACTCACATACCATTTGCCTGCGGTCTCCTCCACGCTTTGCCCAGTCGCTATCACGATCATTTTGATAAATTCCGCACGGGTCACGTTGGCATTAGGCATAAATAGCCCTCCGGGATACCCAACTACATAACCTTTTTTCACCGCCGTATCAATTCCTGATTTCGCCCAATGCTTCGCCGGAACGTCACTGAACTGAATAGAATCAGCCTTAGCCGCTGAAGTTGAGGATGAAACCAAGCTCACAGCGAGCAGTAAGAAGACCGGAACTGCTTTTTTACTCAGTTTTAATAGAGTATTCATATAAAACTTCCTCTCGTTGCGAATATGTATTAATAGATCTAGATTTACCTAACCGCACAATCCTCAATAAAATACCCTTTTCGCGCGGCCTCCTCTGGATCGAACAGGCTTTCTATAACAGTAACCCCCGAGGGTACACAGCTTTCTCCGTAAGCAATATGTCGCCCAGCTGAATTTCGGGTGCCTACCAGAACCTTTCGTCGCATCACCGCCCCGCTGCCTAAGGAATACGCATCCAACAGCTCTCCACCAGGAAGCGGATAACCTTGAATAAAAGCCATGATCCCTACATCCTGTATGGATTGATCCTTCAGTCCTCTGGGTAGTGTGAACTGCACCGATAGGCCCATTCGTTTCACCAGCTCCAAATGTCTGTTAATGGCTGTTGCCAAGTCCTTTTCAACCAGTGATGTTATCGTGCTCTGCCGTACTTCTCGAAATAAATCTAAAGAGGTAAGAGGGGCGAGATTCGTCTCCGCCGTCAGCGCTGTGTAATCTCCCTCATAAAATTCATTAGAGCCTGTATCATATACCCGCGCATTGTCATCCAAAGTGAAATAGAGCAAATTTCCGTTCCGAAGTTTATAGTAATAGGGACGCTCAGGCCAACTCACAGGCTTAAGTTCATCCTTCCCATCAACACTGGCTGTGTCGTCCAGAGTAACCAACGTATAGCCGCTATATCCAAACATCACCAATGCGGGTATATGCATTTTTAAATTGTTCATTTCAGTCTGGTTGTTCTCCAGCCCAAATTTCAAAGCTAAATTACTGTAAAAAACACTTAGCACATCCTGATCCAGTTGCAGCTGGCGTTCCCGCCCATAGTGCACTGCTGTGGTAGTAGGCTGCTGTTCCAGTCGTGACAGATAATCACCAGCATCATCCACTGCGGCTTGAAAATCATCCGAATAGCGTTTATACATGTCCTGATTGAAGACCTGAAGATCTTCTCGAGTGTCGCCCATAAGAACAAGAGGAATGACCAGAATTAGAAAAACAAGCACAACACTAAGGGGCTTCACTACGTACCATCCCCCCATACTTCAAATTGACTGGAATCATTTCACTATGAAACAAGAGCGATCTCATCCGTGAGGCAAGTGTCGTCCCTTCAGATTCTAGCCGGACATTGAACAGATCGCCTACATGCATGGTAAACCTTCTACCTGGATCATCTGCAGCCAGTAAAGGTCCTGAATGCGGATATAAGATTTCCAAAATATCCTTGCTGAAATATCCGTCATATCGGACACTAAAGCTGTTCTGGAATGTAGAATAGTCATCAGGATTCGTATATAAGGGCTGTAAATTCTTTTTGTAATACTCCATTTGCACTTTGAAAACACCATATGAAGCATCCAACGAATGAAGAAACAGCTCATAATCGGAAGTATCCACGTATCCTTTAGCACGAACGGTATCCACGAATTCCACCACAGCCGCATTGGCGGCGAGCTTAGTATTCCTTTCTACAACTTCGGATTGACGGAATGCCGGATAGACTCCGAACACAAATGCCAGCAAAATAATAATAATTACACCTTTCAGCGCGTCTGCCATACGGCTCCTCCTTTCTAGCGGGTGGCGGAGATTTCCGTAATCATCTCATCGGTTCGCGTGACTCTTAACTGATAAGCAGCATCAGGCACTCCACGTAAATCCACTGCTGTAAGGTCCGTTTCCTCATTAATTGCAATGCCATCGATATATAAAATATATTCCCCCTCCAATGCTGGAGGGATCATACCGATGACCTGCTCACCGCTAATTTTGTTCAAATCACCTGTCCCTTTGTAAGGTGCCGCTGCAACTGTCGGCAGCTCATAGTGCCTGTTTGGAACAGCACTCTCCATCTCCAGCCGCAAAAACGTAAATCCGCCTACAGCGAACAAGATCCAAGCAAAGAGGGTTAGTAGAAATTGGGTGCTGGTTTTCATTTATGATCCGGGTTCTGATTAAATTCAATAATTCTAACCTCATCATTTTTGTCCTTATGTAAGGTAGCTCTAAAAATAGAAAGCGTATTGACATTACAGTTTTTACTGTTATCTTGGTCTGAGCTCTGGTCAAGCATTGCTGATACACTAAAGTTATCGGCACCACTGTTCTTGTCTCCAAGATCAAGCTCTGATGCCGGGTTTTCACCACTGGCCGCTTTCGCTGGCGCATAATAAGTTTTATATGTGTTTTTCGCATAAAAACCTGTTTTATTTACACCAGTCTTTATCAGAATGGAAAATTGCGGACGCCCCTTATATCTCATTGCCGCATTAATCACATCCTGGCCAGATACATCCTTATTATCATAAGAATTGAACTCCGCTTGATTGATCATCTGAGTCTGGGCCAATGTCTGCTCCTGGGCACGAATAAAATAATTATTAATGACAAGATATATACTGACACCTGCGGCAATAATCAGAATTGTGACAATAATGCCAATAACCCATTTAAGTCCCGTAGAAATATTCTCCATCTATACCCACCCTTTTCGATATTATTTTTATTTCTGTTTAAAAACAATTAAACGAACTTCCTCATTGCTGTCCTTATAAACAACCGCTTTAAAGACAGAGAGTGTATTCACCAAATAATTATCTCTGTTATATGAATCTGTATTTGTTTGATCAAGCATTGTCGAAACACTGACACCCTTTGTATATTTGTTATTCTTAGATAAATCAACTACCGGATTAGACGTATCTTTAGGTTCTTCGTAACTAGATTTATAAGTATTCTCCGCATAGAACCCAGTCGTATTTTCCCCTGTTTTAATCAAAATCGCGAACTGCGGACGTCCCTTATACCGCATTGCCGCATTAATCACATCCTGACCGGATACATCCTTATTATCATAGCTATTGAATTCCGCTTGATTTATCATCTGGGTCTGGGCCAGAGTCTGTTCCTGTGCGCGGATGAAGTAGTTGTTGATAACCAGATATATACTTACGCCTGCGGCAATAATCAGAATGGTAACAATAATGCCGATAACCCATTTAAGTCCGGTCGAGATATTCTCCATGATGTTTCCTCCTCACCTTATTTGAAGCTAGTTTTTATTTTATTGCTCTTGACGCATCTACTCCGCTACGAAATAAATAGCTGCAATCCGCTCATTTTTATCTTTTATCAGCTTCGCCCTATATCTAGCTTGTGGACTGATATAATATCTTCCAGAAGCATTCGAAATCTCTTCTTCTTCTACACCTCTGGAACCGGCTCCCTCTTTGAAGCTTGCTCCGGAATAATCAAACGCACGGCAATAATCTTCTCCGTTTGGATTCATGCTAAATCTTCTTTCTGCCTCATTCTGACCATTGGCATATGGTTTTTCAATGTATAAGCAGAAGCCCTGCTGCGATTCGTACCTCCGATAAGCCGTAAGAATCTGAGAGCCACTGACGATCTGATTGTCAAATGCGGAATATTGCTGCTCCGAAAGCTCCCTGGCCTGTGCCGCCGCCTGGCTATTCGCCAATTCGACAACAGGCTGTGTTTTCCCCCACAAGAACAGACCGGATGATATAATGGCCAGCGTAATCAGAATCGATATCGTTGTTTTCAAAAAGCTTGCTATATTCTCCATGCCTGTATCTCCTTCACATTTTGCCAGTTACAACAGTCAGGTCACCCAGCTGCTGGAAGGCCATATAGACGAAGGGAAGCAGTAAATATAAGGTGAACGTTGCCTGCATCGGCAAGAACCCAAACATTTTACCCAGTGTACTTTTCCTGCTGATGACCTTCTCATAGTGCTCCTTGCGCTGATCCATCGCGAATGCTCTTTCCGCATCCATATCATCAAACGCCTTCTTCACCGGGATCAGATCGGCTGCTACCTGCAAACGGTCTGCGAGCCGTTCGAGGGGAACGAAACGTGCGTCCTCCTTCAGATTCTCAATAGCACTCCAGCCTCCTGCCTCATAATCCAGCATACAGCGTAGCAGCTGCCGCTCAAAAATATAGCTGTAACGATGCAGCCACTCTATCATTTCGTACACGCTGATATTCGGAAATTGAGACAGCATCATGGAAAGTGTATTGAAGCCATCCACCTCATTCTGCATTTCCCACTTTCGTAGCTGGGTACGAATGATTAAATAAGCATCCGGAAGATAAAACCCTGCCAACGCCAGCCCAAAAGCCAGCAAAAGCTCATACCATTTGTAATACTCCTCATGATATTGCTCTACCCTGTTCATTAACTGTGCAGCATAGGCATTCTGGTTCAGATTGTTCTGAAGGAAAGACTTATTCTCCGCTTTCTCCTGAATGTAGGGCAACATCTGATCCGGTGTAATATCCTTCGCTACCAGTTCTCCAATTAAAGTCTGCTCAAAAGCGTACCGTTCCTCGCTAAGCATCTTCTGAGATTCTGTCTGATTGCCGCCTGTGGTGATCTGCTTATTGGGATACAGGATGTTATGCTTGATATTGGCATGGATCGAGAATTGAAGCGATACGATCAGCATAAAGATAACGAGTGCCGCTAATGTTTTCTGCAGAAAGAAGGCATGTTGCGACAACCCAGAGTTAGCATCCTTCAATTTACCGGCTACCTTGAAATGAAGAGGCTCATGTTCTGCCGGCGTGATCCGATCCACCAGTTTGAAAATCCATTTTTTCTTCAGGATCCGATTTAACCACTTACCCTCATCTTTGATAGATTGAGTGTCTTCATCCACACCTTTGAGAATCCGCAGGGCAATAAACGATATTATGAACGTGATATAAAGTAAGATTAAAGAATATAACCCCCAGGCCGAATTGTAGTAATTAGATACAATAGGAAACATTCCCTCCGCCCAATTGCGGATCGGATCCAGCATGAATACCGGTGAAATGGCTACAAAAACAATACCGTATAACAAACGATCGATTCGCTCACGGCGATTAATATCCATATGAATCTCTTCTCTGATATTGCCAAGCATCGATAGATAAATCGAACGCTCCCCTTTATGGATATCCGCATCGCCATATTCACCTATTTTGTAACTCACCCCAGCTAGTTGCTTCATATAACGGTTAGGTGCAATCTCATAATATTTCTGCAGTTCATCTTCCGGGTCCACCGCTGCCAGAATCCCGGCAATCTGCCGGGCATGCACGGCTACCATTGGTTTCGAACGTTCCGCAGAATTCTCCAAGCTGACTTGCACCATATGTGTCTGATGATATTCATGGCGAATATCCAGAATCATGGACGATTGGTCATATAACATCTGCTTTACTAAACGCCCAATGAAGAGATCACTAAGGACACCTCCAAGATAAACTGAGACTAGCATAATAGTCGCACGGCTTACCCAGGATGAAGTCCAGAGGAATGAACTCAACGAAATGATCAGAATACAAGCAACAATCATTAGCGTCAGCGCAGCCGCGCGACTTCTGATCATGATTTCATTGCCTGCATGAACCAAGGTCAGACGCGAGCGCATCCGGTGAAGAAGTTTCTTCACTAATGGCAGTTCATCAAGTACCGGATAAGTTTTATGGGCCTGCTCCAACCATCTTTTTTCCTTTGTTCTCGTTGGCAGGAGAGCCTTTAGTCGCCTTTGTTCTTGATATTGTGTTCCCTTCAATTTACGCTGCACTATGTTAAGCAGCACAAGCAGGACAACCAGTAGCACTCCCGAGGTTCCCAAAATAATCAATAATAGGTTTTGCAGATTCATGCGGATTGCCCCCAATACTTCTCAAGAAATGCAGCGAATTCTAGTGCATCCTCTTCATCCATATTTTTGCGCATTTCATCGATTTTACGGCTGCTGATCGGATGCTTGGTCACGTATTCTCCGGCTTCCCACACAATGACATCCTTATAGTCATAGGAACGCCGATCTGTCATCCGTCCAAAATATTCGGTCATGGTATCCATAAAAGCATCCAGCTTGTCCGTAATATTCTCAGGATCCTTGTAGTTCTGAGGATATTCGAACTGTGGATCTGCCGGGATAATCTCTGTAATCCGTTCGATATATCTTTTCCCAGCACGCAGGACCAGATGGACGTTGAAACCAAGCGCCTCAACAACCTGAACCTCAGCAATTTTCTCATTACTGAAGGCTCCCGTTGCGATAAGACTATTGCGCAAAGCGCTGACCAAATTGGGCAGTGTTTTGCCGTGGTGTGTAAATAATGTATATTCAGAAGCTACCTGGGCTGCCTGAATCACATAACTGACCACACTATGAGTAGCCGCCTCACCGACGATATTCACAGCGCCATCCGTTTTTTTCTGCACATCCAGCCCATCCTGCCCACTAACGGAGGGGGTTTCTCTGAAGGATAAAATATTTTTACCCGGATACATTTTTCTCGCCCAGATCTCGAAGGAAGTCTCCTGAATCCGGATATTCTTCGCATCAATATATTTGATCAGTGCCTTAAGCAGCGTTGTTTTCCCCGAGCCCTGTCTGCCAGTGATAGCAGTGACCTGATGGCCCAGGATGAGAAAAACAAGCATATCAATCGCAAGCTGTGCCCCTTGATCTTGGATCTGCTGATCCAATTCCACGAGCGAATCGTTAAATTTGCGGACAAAAAAAGCCCAGCTTTCAGCCATTTTGGGCCGCACAACCACGACCCGGCTGCCATCAGCCATATCGTTGATGATATAACCCTTGGATTCATTTAATTGCCCAGGGTTACCAAACCCATAGATATTTTGGCAAACCCGCTTAAGCTCCTTCTCAGAACCAAAACTTAAGAATTCCAGGTGAAGCGACTTTCCGCGGTAGAACGTCCACACCGCATCATAGGATTGTGGTATGAAATGCTGCTGCTTCGTATATTCCAGAAAATCTGTAGTCTGCACGACATCAGGAGGCATGCCACTTGTTCCTCCATTGACTCCGTCGATATTCTGATCTCGAAGCTCATCAATAACGCCGAGCCCCTTATAAATCTGATAAGCTCTCTGAACAATAATTTCAATCTTGTCCTGAATGGACAATCTCGGCTGCTCGGACTGATAGATATGGCGAATCTGCTCTTCGGTGATCTTATACCCTTTAGATCCATCAGGCAGCTTTTGCAGTGTATCCAGGTTATATTTGCTTACTATTACATTGAATGCATTCTGACCATGATCTTTTTTGAAAACATAAAGCAAGATATCGAAGCAATCCTGTGAAGTCAATCGATTCGTATGACCGAAGCTGATAATCTTATCTACATTTCCTTCATCCAGACCGTAGGTCTGAACTAATAGATCTTTCATATAAAGCTTCACGTATTTCTTAGCGGATAGATCGCCATGCATGCAACTTCGGAGCGCTTTCTGCAATTCCCTTCGCCGCGCCTTCCTACGGTTGTATTCTTCCTCACTTGGGCTTCCTTCATAAAGAGACGCAGCTATAATCTCCTCAAAAGCCCTTCTCAGAAACAGCACGATTTCATTCATATCATATTTCAGTTGGACAGAAGGTGGAGCAGCATCCTTACGTCTGCCCAGCCATAAGTACAGGAACACTCCAATAGCTATCAGGACTACAAAGATCAGAATCAGATTAATCATTCGCAGCATCCAATTCCGATACTGGAGAAATCTCCAGCATCCGGAGAATGAGCTGTCCCATATGTCGTACCGCCTCAGTGAAGCTTCCGTCCTCACTAAACTCCAGAAAACGGGATTTAGCTTCTCTTGCCTTCAATAGAAACTGAACAAAACGCCGTTCATTTTGAGCATCCATATAACCAATATGATGTGGGATAACACCTACTGCTTTTTTCTTCAATTCATACAGCTTAATAATTCTCTCTTTATTGAACCTGGAGCTACGCTCATAAGCCCCAATACAATAGAGGACTGGCTTATGACTCGGCACAGGAGCTTTGTTTTTATTCAAAAAATAGGAATCCAGACTTACCTGATTCTGATTTAGGTTAACCACAATCAAATCTGCCTGCTCCATAACCAGAGACACAACATCCGGATCATCTTCAGAGGAAAGGTCCACAAATAACAAATCATAAAACCTGCGATAATCCTTGTAGATATGCGGAAGCAAGAGCTTTGTCTCATGTTTCTCAGTACTCATAGATCCCCTAAGCAGTTCCAACCGATCCTTAAGAATGGACTCCGCATGATCTCTAATTCCTTCAGGTGTAAGCATTCCACACTGCACTAATCTCTCAATCGCATCCATTCCACCTGTGGTCTGCGCAGACTGAAGCGTTGTTCTTGTCTGTGAGAACAAATGCTCAAGCACCCCTTGCTTCAAATGCGTATGTGTCATTAAAACGCGGATATGATGATCTAGCGCTATGGTAGCCGCAACAGCTGCCATATTCGAAGTTGTTCTCCCCTGCCCTTGAGCAGGTCCCCAGAAAGCCACTAGCACAATTACCTACCCCCGTTTCCTTGCATACTGCCACAGCTTCTTGATGTCTTGCTTTGGAACATCGCAAATTTCAATCAAAAAGTCATTTACAGCTTCAGCAAAATCCTTATCTACCTTAAGATCCACCCTTCCATCATGGACCCAATCAATTCTTCGCTCCGGACTACTGATGTAACTGATCTTCGAAGTAATCACCGGATAATATTTATCCACATACTTCAGTCCAAGTCCGCATTCTTCTTCTATGACAAGCAGTACAGTAGGCATCCGTTTCTGATCCAGCAACATATCTACGTTCTCCATAGCCTGACGTTCATATGTGGTTGCTAAAACAATAATCTCCTCCTCAAGACCCTCAGGATACCCATGATGCCAGTCATACAGAACGATATCCGGTTTGTCAGCTACGGTTGAATCAGCAATCTTTATACCAGACACTTCGCCTTCAAAATACTGATAATTCCTGCTGTTATCCGAAATAATCATGACATCGTTGTTGAAATAACTTTTCAACAGAATAGCCGCTGCCAGTATGAAATCGTGCTTCTCGCAATCCCCTGCGACAACAATGTGCAAATCGGTCACTCTCCTTCCAGCAGACTGTCATCTGTGGCTGCTTCTTTATTCGTCACACCCGTTGAACTCTGGTCTGCACTTGAATCGATCGGCGCTTGATTGGTCCGATCTATCACTCCGTTCACGGATTGGCTGTCATCAACTTTCGCAGCCTCCTCTGCTGCCGCCGCTCCCTGCACAGCCTTTCTCTGGATCACACCACTGCCGCTTGGTGCCTGTGCTCCCACACGAATTCTATCTTCATCCTCCATAACTTCGAGCCGTTTCTCCAGTTCCTTACGAAGATTGGCAGCAAGACTCCACTTGGCCTGATCTATAATGAAAGGATTATCCTTAATTACTCCAAGTACATCCAGATTAGGGACATAATTGACTACAGGTTCAGGCTGAAGCTCCGGTTCTACGTACTGTTTCATATACAGCTCTGCGTTATTTATGTATGCATCCACCAGGGCAGCTTGCAGGAGCTGTGCTTCTTCTTCATTGTCATTAAAAAATGTATATTGATTCGCTAAATCTACGTCCTTCAGCGACTTCTTTCCTACGACTATGTAATCCTCGCCATTTGGGAAAACTATCCGAATATCTACGACATCTTTTTTCGTTAACCGAAGCGGCAGTTTAATATATTCAGTCTCTTCTTTTCGTTCTGAAGGCTCCAATCTCGCTTCATCACGTACCATTTCAGTAGTTACCGCTGTACCTGACAATGCATCAATCTTCAAGTACTTACCTACGATTGCTTTAGACTCGCTGATCAGATTATCCGGTGAGGAGAATTTGGGTAGCTTCTCTTCCATTACATCCTCAGCAGTAATCACCTCTCCAGCTAGCTTTGGAGATATCAGCACATAGGCTGTCTGGGATTGGTCCATATAGCGCTGCAAAACTTCATCTTTATCATTCAGCTGTTCTTCGTAAGCTGCCCGCTCGTCGATCAGCTTAGCGTTATAATGGCGATAAGTTGCAAACCATACCCCGGATGTGGCAACGGCAACAAGACAACCTGATAGGATCGTATATCTCAGAATTTTTTTCCGCTTACGTATTGCCACTTCAAGACCTCATTTCCATCCCTATTTGATTTTCCCTTTCGATTTTGCGGCCGCGGCTGCCGCTGCTGCCCGTTCAGAGGCTTGTCTCTCAGCTTCCTTAAGTCTGGCTGCCTCCGCTCTCTCTTCCTCCACCTGTAATTTATCTGCATATTTCATCATATTTGATTCAATTTGGGCTATGGCAGCTTTAAATTCGTTCATTTTCTTAATCCATTCCTCACAATGCTGCTTAAACTCTTCCCCACCCAAATCCACCCAATAACCTGACACTCCTGTGATTGCTGCTCTCATCTTATCGCTGCACTCCTGGGCAGGGGAGAGAAGTCGATGGCAATCAAAAGCAATGCCCCTTACCATACCTGAATTCATACCCAGCCTCCTGATTGATAATTACCGGCTCTCCGGAACAAATGAAAATCCTATGCCTATTAATAACAAGGTCACAAACAATACCGTCCCAACAATTCCCCAGAGCAATGTTTGCTTGCGAAAGAGCTTTTTCTGAACGGTCAGCAGCTTCATTACCCACTCGACAGCCGCTTTATCTGGATACAAAGGATCTTGATGTGCAGGCATCAGAGTCGTTTGAATTTCTGCAAAATCCTTTTTCAACATTTGTAATACTTCCTGATGTCCATTTTCCAGCAGTAACCTGCACCGCTTGCGCTCATAAGGGTTAAGGGTGTTCAGCTTCTCTTTCAGCAGTTCATACTTCCACATAGCCCCGTTGCCTACCAAAATAGGAATTTGCGAGTTCCACCACAGCTCGAGTCCGCTGGTGCCCTTCCGCTCCCGATGGATATCCACCCATAGAATGATATGCGTGAACTCACTGGCCAAAAGCTCCGAAATATCCCACGAATACCCTCTGCGATAGAAAGTGACTCCTTCATATTCGAACATGGTTGAAACCGAATCTTCTTTCTCACCCTTAAAAACAATCTGTTCAAGCGAACTGATTTCGGGTCTGTCATCTCCGCATACCAGAGGCTTCCAGCCCAGTTCTGCCAGACCCGCAGCCAGCAGAAATGCCGCCGCACCTACGTCTTCTTCCCCTCCGACACCACAAACTCCGATAACAAGTGGTACATTGCTGCCCAGAATTCTCGCACTCACTGCTGGCGTAGATTTCTCTTCTACCGGAATAGATTGTTCCAGACTCTCCAGCGTTTCCGCTTCGGCTAATGACGGGGTCTCCTTTCTGGCCGGAGGCCCCGGTCTAGGCGGAGTTGATCCTGCTGAAGAGCGAGGAGCAACGGAGGGTCTCCTGTTGGCGGCATCTGCTACAGTTCTGGAACCAGCCACTGGCTGTGGACGGGTAAGCGACTCCACCGGTCTCGGAGGAGCAGACGGTGCCTCTTCCACTGCCGCGTCAGAAGCTGCTCTTGATGATGAGCCTTTAAACGATGCAAAAAGGCCTTTCTTTTTACCCAGGATATGATAATAATCCCTTGTAGTTTTTTTCTCTTTGATCCAGTTCAGAAGATCATCGCCCTGGAATTCCGTAGTAAACTGAAGATCATGTATGTTCATATTTACCAGGGTCCGTATAAATTCAATATCCGTTTGCAGCGCCGGGTCTAACTGGACAATCAGCCGCGTATGTTTAAGATATTTACGGATCAGTGTCATGAAACTGATTATATCCGCAGCCTTGACCGGTGTGCCCAGACCCGCGCCGCCCTCCATAATTACAATGGATGAAGGATCGACTTCCTTGCTACTGAAACCACTTATAAAACTATGTAATGTAGAATGTTTACCGGAAATTACATAACCCTCATGCTCCAGCGACCTGGATAGCAGCATTATAAGTTCAGGTGAGCAGACTAAGTGTACGCTTTTCATAGGAATCCTCCTTTACGATCTCCCAGCTCAATAGGGCAAAATACGAACTATGGCTCCGTCCCCTTGTATAATCTCTGCGAGAACAGCATGCGGCCCCAACTCAATCCATTCTTCGCCCGTACGGCTGGCTTCACATTTAAATTCCCAGTTATCCGGAAGCCAGTTGGCTTGCTTAAGTAGCTCGATACATTGCCCTGTAGAAATAGAAAGAGAGACTTCCAAATCCAAATACTTCTCTCTTTCACCTTTAAATACAAAAGTAGTCAGTGCAGTTGACATAGTCTGATCCCCCAGATTTGTTAAGCTTCTTGCAGCCAATTACATAATTCATTTACTACTGTAGACAAGGATTGCGTGGTTTGACTGGCGTCTTCTTCCCCCCCGCTCAGCAGCCACATTTGATCTTCATGAATCAACAGGTTCAGTTCGTGAATCACCTGTGCCTCCTCGGTAATGCATTGGATTTCTGCCAAGGAAGTTATGAATGCACCTGCTAGTAGAGACTTCCCCACCCACGTTTCAAAATCCACTTCTTTATTTATCGCTTTTTGTAATTTATCTTTATCGCTCAATTCCCACACTAAAGGGATTCTCTCAATGACCTGATACATCAGCTCATGTAATGCATAAATCTCCTGAAGCTTATAGGTGTTACTTTCCGGCTGATGCTCAAGTTCAAACCAAACTTCATCCTGAACAAAATAGAAGACCTTGCAAGTCTGTTGATTCGTATGCATAAGCTGGCAAAAATAAGATTTGCAGCTGGATGCAACAGCGATACCTCTATGAAGCACTTCATTCACTTTGGCGAGCCCCGCAAAATCAACCTCTAAATATCCCTTCACTTCCAGCGACCTCATCTGAGCATCCATTAGGGAGCGTAAATTACGCTCCGATTCGTCTTTGAGATCGATTTCCAGACCTGGAAAACTAGTTCCTCCTATCAAAGCAGTCAAATAGATAATTTCTAAAGGATGCAATTCAAACATTTCACGAGCCGGCTTCATCGCTTTTTTCACCTGCTTATCTATAGTTCTGTAATCATTTTGAGGCGTGAAATGGCCCCCTCAGTTAGCAGTATCGCTTCAGTATTATCCAATACCTCGTTCAGCTCATGGTATTCCATACTCTCGAGTAGTGGAGCATAAGACAAATGATCATTGGGTCTTCCATCGGACAACAACGCATGTCCACTGTTAATCAGTTCACCCGCAAAATCAGTGACCAATTGCATTTGATTCAGTTCAAACGAATCGCTGCCGACCAGCAGCATTACACCAAGTCCACCGCCAAACCTCGCTATCCGCTCCAAATGATCCAGTGAATCATTCTCCATCAGATCAAAAGCGGACTTAAGATGTGGCATTACAATGACAAGAAGCGGATACTTAGACAGAATATACTCCGCCTCGTCAAATTCTTCACGATTTTGGGCATCTGCAAAAGCTTGCCGGGCATCATTTTTCCTTAGTTGCAGCTGATCCACTAAGGATTGTGTGAGCTGTAAAAACTCTTCAGCTGTACTCATATAGCGCGTAATCGTTGAACTAGCTTGCAGACTCGGTATACTGACAACACCACTGTCAAACAGATGGAATTCCATATTTACTTCGCCTGCCGATTTATCAAGAGCTTGTAATAAGGCGTTAAATCTAAAGTCCACATGCTTTTGAGTAGTATAAGACACTACAAAATTGCTAACCTGCTTTACATTAATCTCTACCGGAAGTGTAGTATCCCAATCCAGCCCGAGCGGTACCAGATAATTCCCCTGCGGTTGTTCCTTCGGCACACGTTCCAAAAGCTCTGCCAGTGAAAGCTTGTCCGGGATCACTGAAATCCCCACAGGGTTATTCACTCCTGCCACTGCTTTCATCTCCGAACTAATCCGGCGGAGAGAGGCAGCAATCTGATCATCAGAGCTGCCATCCACAGGAAGCGCGGTATGAAATTCCAGAATCCGGTTATCTTTGAGCAGTCCGCGCCCTACGGTATTCGTTGGCTCCATCCCTTCTGTTCTGCCCAGAATACTGGAATAATCCAATCTATCAGACATTTGATATACTAGAGCCTGCTTAATATTCTGGCTGATTCGGTAAGGATAAGAGTTTACAGCATTGGCAGCGAACACGAAGTATATCCCGTAATTACCGCCTTCACGCACCAACTTGGAAAGCTCTAAGATAAAGTCATCATATGCTTCTGAGAATCCTGTGTAATTATCGAGCAGAATAACAATATAAGGAACCTTCTCTCCAGTGGCCGCACTGTACGAGACCAAATTGCTGATTCCAAGCTGAGAAAACTTACGTTTGCGTTCATCCAATTGGGACAACAACCAACTGATCAGTTTTCCAAGCTTTTGTTCATCCTCTGGAAAAATAATATCCCCTACATGTGGAAGCTCGTGGAATACTCCCAAGGTACGTGTACCAAAATCCAATATATAGAAATGAACATAATCAGGTTCATATTTCAAGGCGAGGGACATGATAATTGTCTTTAACAGCGTAGTCTTACCGCTGCTCGGCGCTCCATAAACCAGTAAATGTCCATCCTGATTAAAATTAATATCCAGATTGTATTGCTCCTGATCTGACGGATTATCAATTCGTCCAACGGTGGCAATAAGATTCTGATCTGGCTGCTTCCATGATTGCCCATCCCAGATCTGATTCTGATCCATAACATCCGCTAAAGTCATAGTCTCCGGAAGTGGAGGCAACCACAGCTGAAAGGCCTCTCCGATCGATTGCTCAGCAGAAATGGCAGCTATATGATTAACCACAGCCTGCAGCTCACTCAGTTGCGAGGCATGATCACTGTTTTTCGCTTTCGGAATCAGAGCTCTACGTTCACCACTTAGTGAAACGATATCCATCTTGGGACTTCCATCCTGATCTGTCTCCCCTGCTTGATAAGGCGCTCCGCTCCAGGAGGATTGGAACAAAGTGAATACTTCATTATTACCAACTTGCAAATACCCACGGCCTTTTTCTTTGATCTCTGCTGCCTCCGTGCGTTTCAGCATCTCCTGACTATCCGAAGGTGTCTGCACCTTCAGACATAGCTTAAATCTGGAGTTACTCCAGATCTGGTCATCGACTACGCCAGAAGGTTTTTGTGTTGCCAATATTAAGTGAATCCCCAAGCTTCTTCCGACCCGTGCCGCACTGACTAGCTCTTTCATAAATTCCGGTTGATCTGATTTAAGTTCTGCGAACTCATCTACCACTATGATCAAATGCGGCAAGGGAAGGTTAACTTCTTTATTGCGGTAAAGAACGATGTAATTATCAATGCTGGTCACTCCGGCTTCACTGAATAGTCGCTGTCTCCGCAAAAGCTCACTTTTGATGGAGGCAAGGGCCCGATTGATCTGATTACCGCCAAGATTGGTGATTGTTCCCACCAGATGTGGAAGTCCAAGAAAAGCATTAGCCATTCCTCCACCCTTATAGTCGATCAGTACAAAAGCAATCTCATGCGGATGAAAGTTCACTGCCAGACCCAAAAGTAGAGACTGAAGCAGCTCACTTTTCCCCGATCCGGTAGTGCCGGCTACTAGACCATGTGGACCATAGCTTTTTTCGTGCATATCGAACAAAAGAAATTTCCCGCCTGCCCCGAGCCCCAGAGGAATGGACAATGTACGGTTAGCCTGGTTTTTTGACCAGCGCTCCATTACCTTTAGAGCCTCTACCTGCTCAACCTCAAAGCTCTCCAGAAAAGTCACCATTGGTGGGATATAGCTGTTATTTTGACCTTCCTTAATTCTGAGCGGAGACAAAGAACGGGCAAAAAACTCTGAATTTTTTTTATCCAGAGAATCGGCAGAAAAATAATCCGCTAAATGACTTAACAGCTGATTAGTATCTTTTCGAACCATCCCCTTACCATCCTTGATTTCCAGAATCGCCTGGGAATTCAGCGGCAGCGCAACATCAATCTTTTCCGATGTAAAAATGCTGGTCACCCCAAGTGAAGCATTACCCGAGAGCAAATACTTCATCATATCCGTGCTGTCCCACAGTTCAGGAGCAAAAACCAGAAAAACATAATGCGGGGTCTGCATTGGCTGTAGTCCATAACCATTCGTGCTGTTTTCTTCTCTTTTTCTAAGCTCTGGAAGTAATTCATCCGCAATATTGGAGGCATCAAAGGATGTTGTAGCCAAACTTCTCTGGCTTCGATTTTTATTCCATGTATGGGGCAACCATTTCAACCATTCCCAGTGTTCCAGATCATCAGGCTGCATCACGCATATTACTCTTACATCATCGTAGCCTTGGTGTGTTGTTAAATGAACTAGAACACCATTGAGGAAATCACGAACCTCCTGCTGTTTGCCGTATATTCCGAGCGTATTAATATTCCTTAGCGGTATGTAGACCGGAATATCTCGCACAAAATACATCTCTTCGCATATTTTACTGGCGATTTCTTCAAGTGGGTTGTCATCGTCAATCGCTTTCGCTTTCGAGCTATATATTGGCACTAGAGCAATCGGCTGGATACCAACACCAACCCTGAGATTCAAAAAGTCATCTTCAATTCCGGTTTTTTCCCATAACTGCTTGCTTCTCCCCCGTACGATTTCTACGCAGGATTGAATACTTGGATGGATATATGTATAGGCTTCTCGTTGCGTACTGGCGGCACTTTGTAAATCATTACGAACCTGGAATAAGTAGTTGAGATATTTCTTTTCAAGTTTTTTGTTCTGTTCATGATGTTTTTTCACACTGGATTTATAATTCAAAATTGAAACCATGACCGTCAGAACAGTCATACCCATGGTTGATATCAGCATGGTAAACGACCTGGTCAATGTTGACATAAATATAGAGATGACTAACATCCCGATGGGGGGGACTATAATCGTCAACCATGAGAAGGTTGGTTTTCCCGATGGTCGGGCAGGATCCTCCAAAACCAATTCACCTTCCGGGTAATTTGGTTTAATTCGAGGGGTTCTTTGTACCTGATTAGTTAGCATTTCTTGAGCACTCATCTTTTTCATCACCACTGGATAGGAATTTTGGATTAACAAGAATAAATAGTGTAAATTTTAAATAAAAAATAAATTATTTTCCAATTTAGGAGATACATACTGCATTATCGGTTCGACGATTAAATAGTTTATATTTTCCATAACATTTTTTGCTAAAATGGTTCAAAGATCCCCAATAAATTACCATTATTTTCATAAAAGTAAAATTACTAGTGTACATAGATCCAGTTCTAAGGTCACCTCATCGCACTTTCTTTTTGATATAATTTAAGACATTTGGCACATTTACTTTTTTCATTTCTTTTTGTTCATCTTACTTCTCAGGACTAAAATTACGAGTTTTTTGTATCCAATATTCCATTTTAGACCCTATGTATTAGACCATTTCTACCAAACTGGAGTGAATTCATACATTTGGAAGGAATTAACCCGTGAAAAAACTAGGAAATCCCTGCTAACTCGAACTATTTCCCGGTATCAAATCTCATATATGTTAAAGCAAATTCAAACAGACAACCTCGTAAGAGGCTGCCTGATGTAGTGTTTACGGGCAGAATGAGATCATTTTACGTGAGGGGGATGAGCTGGACGGAATTTATTTTTAAGTTGAGGGGCGTATTAAGGTTTCTTCTAGTGTGGGAACAGGAAAATCCTTGTTATTACGGTTCTGCTCACCCTTGTCATTATTCGGGGACATTGAATACTCGCAAGAGGTTGTGGTCCAATCACAAGTGGAAGCCGTACAGCAAACCACCCTCTTATTTATCCCGAAACAAAAGGTTGGATCTGACCAAATGGATAACCATAGCTTTAAAGATTTAATGCAGAAACATCTTTCTTACAAGCTTCTAACCTACACATCCGCATCACGAACGAACTTACTAGGCGCTGTCGAGGAACGACTTGCAAGTTATTTATTAACGATACAGCTACAACGGGAGTTTGGAAAAAAAATTCAGACGCCATACATCCCAGATATAGCCTCTTTGAATGAGACTCCCATCGCCATTTAAACCGTGTCATTCAGCGGCTCACCGACATGGAGATCTTATATAAAGTTAAGCAAGAAATTGTTGTACTCGATTGGGAGCATTTGGATGAGTTATCTAACGAAATAAGATTTGAATAACCTAAAAGTCCATCATTCAATTGAGGATAAAATGATCGATGTCATCATAACGGATATCGATCTTTTCTCCGTTTCTTTTGACAAGATTTATATACAGAGGGGCTGCATCAACACTTCCGCCACCCACCAACACATGGTAGTCATCATTGATTTCATATTTACGGATGTACAAGCCTGAACCAACGTCTTCAAAGGGATAACCTTCAAAATCCTTCCACGACAACGCCTCGCCTTGCTGAGTTAGATCCCGTATTTCATCCATGGATAATATCGCAGTTTTTTTATCATTACAGGCTGAAAGTATAATCGTCAAAGCAAACAATAACAGCATTATCAAGTTACGCTTATTCTCATTCATAAACCTCCCAACTCTATATTTTGTTATTTATAGGAAAATAAAAGGTAATAATATCATAGCTTAGACTAGATGTTAATAAGGAGTAAAGCCCTTTTAGGGGTGCTTTACTCCTTTTGAAATCTTTAATTGTGAGGGATATTGGATGGACCCGCAAGCTACGACACCGGAAAATGAATATAAAAAAACAGGTCAATCATGGTGGTATATGACCATAATCGACCTGTTCTATGTAACGCTTTAGCGTTAATTAGGTTATAAATTCTCAAGCATTATTGTGCGTACAAACGAAATGACAAAATCTCTATACTAGTATTACATAGGTTAAGTGTGTTACTGGTTGAATGATAGGTTTATTCGGCACTGGGTAGCCCCCACAAATACTCAAAGAGCCACATCTTGGTATCCCACCCTAGCTACTTCTTCATTAATTAGACGTATACCAACCCCATTTTCTTCATCCCATGTACAGTCAAATGTTAGTCCAATATATCTGGCTTCAAATCGTCTTGCAGACGGTACATAAATCCCAACTAGCATAATACTTTCAAGAAGTTTATCATTTGTTTCAATTAAAGGGTACTTTTCATTATATGAAACGTCATACCCAAGTTCAGATCGCTTCTGTTTGTAATAATCTAAAATTGGTTTCAGAATACTTTGCTGAGTAGCCCCCCAATTTTCTTTCAAAGTATTATATGAAGCATACTGTTTTTCACTAAATTCGCCATCTTCTTCACCATCTACCATCAAAGCAATATTGACTTCTCCTCCGAAAAACTCAATTGTAGTATCCTTGCTCCACATATAATCAAATTCAAGTTCACCGAAAACTGTATCATTAATTTTCAATTTGAGAAATCCCCCTTCTATTTATTTGCAAATCTGCCCGGTTCAAACGCTCCTGCGTTTATCTCTCCAACGCCACCTAGATGTCCGAATTTGCTGTTAATTTCAGATGGTACAAGTTGAATTGTTTTCCCATCATTTAATTCGTGCCAAGTTAGCTTTAATTCTTCGCGAATATCTGCAATGTCTCCTGCTTTAATTTTTCCTGGGGTTAACCCAAATTGACTAGCCAACTCAGGTGAGTTATTAAGTTGCTCAGCCAATTTTATATCCATTACTACCAACTCCGCCCACCATGTGATCAATTTCCAGTTGTGCTTTTGCTACAGGCGAAAAATCAGGTACTCCGTTCTTATAATTTATACCATCAATACCTGCTTCGTCTAATATCTTCTTCAAATCAGGATCTGGTGGTGGTTTTAAAATACATTTTGTTTCGCCCCTTTGCCCCTCAAAACTAACCGTTTTATTATTTGGTGATAGCGTTTGATTAAGTCTCGATTCATATGAACTGGAAAATTCAGTTTGCTTGAAGGCAGGTGGAGTATCAACTTTACCCGTCCCATCAACCGCCTTCACTTCTATATCCTTTATTGAATGATTACTCCCACTCTTCCCTTCCATCTTCTCTCTTAATATCCGGTCCATTTCATTCATAAAATTGATTTGCATCGGGGTCTGTGGAAGTGCCGGGGTATCTATATCTAGATTATTTACCTTGAATTGAAAACCTTCATTTCTGCTAAATGCCGGCAACGGTTTTTGTACCTCAAAACTTTTTACAGAATCCAATCCTTTGGGAAGCTTTGGACCTCCGCCTCCTGTAGGAAGCAAAGATTTTTCTACCGGACCTTACAACAACGTTACCATTCCCTGACTGTTGAGCCAATGATCTGCTGACCATGCTTCGTCTGGATTAAATGCTCCTTTCGCCATCTCCACTGTTCCCAGTGTTAACCAATCCGCAAACTTCTCCTTTGAATCAAACATATGCTCTGATCGATCTTTGGCTGCTTCAGATATCCCAACCGGGATATCTCCTGTTATCCTAACGTTAAACCAGTTGAAAAAGACGCCCTACTCTTAATAGTGACGGTATCTAGATGCGATTATTATTATTTCATCCTCCCTATCGGAGCGGAGTATCCTACAGTTGCATAGCATTTTGAAAATCCTGTGAGAAAGAGAAGATAACAAAAAACAGGTCATTCATATAGTGGTATCTGACCATAATCGACCTGTTCTATGTAACGCTTTATCGTTATTTAGGTTATAATTGTAAAGCATTATTGTGCGTACAAACGAAATTACGGAATCTTTATATGGGTATTAAATGGGTTAAGTCTGCTTCTGCTTAGCCGCCCGATTCATTCGGCACTGGGTCGGGGGCTACTCATTTACAGACTTCGTCAAGAAAAAGGTCACAACACGACGGTTAGCTTACATTGTGGCGTCGTTGTTGGTTATGTTTAAGCTCTTGTTGTTGGAGTTGTAAACAAGATTTGATTATTTGTTTCTATCTAAGTCATGGTACGGGTTAGAAATGTTCTCGCTAACTTATGCAATATTGAACTTTTGTTTGATTTCCATTAATCGAGCTTCAACCTCATCCTTAACAATTGGATTCCGTATTAAATAACTACGTCCTCTCTGAAAGAATTTTTTAGGTGACAGAAAAACCCGATTGCCCGAAACGTCATCCTTACTGTTCTATGTCAACTGGTCGTCACCAGATTTATTGACTTGCACAGTAACTATCGCGGCAAATATCCAGATTGTTGCGGACAATTTACAGATAAGTCCTGACAATATTAATAGTCGATCTATCCATCCAAGAAGGTGCGATGGTTTAGACAGCTTTTCTATCGGGGCGGCGTATCCTACAGTTGCGTAGCATTTTCAAAAAACTGTGAGAAAGCGAACATAACAAAAAACAGATCAATTACGGTGGTATCTGACCATAATTAACCTGTTTGATGTAACACAGTAGCGCTATTTAGGTTATAAAATTAAAGCATTTGTTGTGCGTACAACCGAAATGAAGAAATCTTTATACGGGTATTACATGGGTTATATGTGTTATTGGTTGAATGATGGATTCATTCGGCACAGGGTAGCTCCACCAAGGAAAAAGCCTCAACTAACATTCGCTAATCAGGCTGCACCTTTCTAAAAGGTAATTTCATTTCCTAAGTTTTGTTTCTCTTTGTCTAGGAAAGAATTAAATAAGTTGACTAATCTAGCTACGTTCTCTTCATGTGAGTATAACAATGGATTGTACCCATCTTTAGGAGTTAGATAATTAATGAAGTCCTCCATGTCCTCTGGATAATCCATATCAGCATACACTTCAGCAATCTTGTTTAACATTTCCTCATAATCATCTTGATACGTAGTCTTTAAATAACTCAGGATACCCAATCTCCATTTTCTTTTTTCAACTTGCCAAACATCTGAATCTGGAGATAATTCATTGACAATTGACTCTTTTAATACATTCATCAGTAATTCCTCACAATCAAAATCATATTCTCCCCAAGCAAGCTGAATAATATTTTGATTGTTTGAATCTGGATGACTAGTTAAAAACTCAATTGCATACTTAGTTATGTCACTGTTACTAACTAAGCCAAGTTTTAATCCCACATAAAGTGTTGTCCAATTGTAATTTATATTACTTTTCTTGAAAATATCTATAGAAAAACTCATTATTATCACCTTTAACCTTAGGGTCTTTGATTTGGAAGTCCTGTTATTTGGCCGTTAGGAATAAACCTTCTGTGCGTTACTCCCTTTGTTGGATCGACAATCCACTCGAATATTCCATTTTGGTCTTTAATAGTTGTTATTCTTTCATTGATTCGTAGGTCTTTGTTATATACGTCTTTATAATCGTAGTACTTCATACCACCTTTGATTTGATACAATTTCCTTTTCACTCCGTCACCACTAACGAATTCAAATTCCTTAGCATATGGAGTGTAATTGTCAATTATATCATTAAACCCATGCTGACCATCTGGTTTCTTTAAACCACTGCCAGAACGTGCATTATCAAGTACTGGATGGGATATATCTTTACCCGTCCCCTCAATCTTACCACCTTTCACATCCCCAAACCCATTCATCTCATTTATATAGTGCTCCTGCACAAATGTTTTGGGCAGTGGATTCGAATCCATGGGGATCTTTCCTACACTGAAAGGCACACCTTCTGGCGTGCTTAAAAATGGCTTGAATTTCGGGAGTTCAGCCAAGTGACCGGAATTCTAATTATTAGTTATCTTACCTGTATATGTTGACTGGTCGCCACCAGATTTCTTTCCTGCACCGTCATCGTTGCAAGTCAGTTATGTTACGGACAAAGTGCTACTCTTTGCTTTTTATTTCTCAGTATTACTATCGTTATATGGCATTTTACAGTTGCTAGTAATGTCGAAAAAACCGCAGATAACAAAGGTAACAAAAAACAGGTCAATCATGGTGGTATCTGACCATAATCGACCTGTTCTATGTAACGATTTAGCGTTATTAAAGTTATACCTTTCAAGAATTATTGTGCGTACAAACGAAATGAACAAATCTTTATACGGGTATTACATACTTAAGTGCGTTACTGGTTCAATAAAGAATTCATTCGGCACTGGGTAGCCCCGTTGAAGTCGGATGAAATCCCATGTTTTTTTATTCTTCGATATAAGAATAATCAAGCAAACTAAGTAAACTTCGATTTAAGTACTTTATGTGGCATAGATCCAAATAACTATTGATAATTAACTTATTCTCTTTTCTAAGTAGCTGATCTGAACCATTTTCTAAAAACAACAGATTTCCACCATATTGTTTTATAAACTTTCCTATAACTTTAATCAGAGCTTCTAATCCTTGATAAAAGGTGTTACCAAACAACTGACCCCTAATGCAATTATTAACATCTACGTCATAATGGTTTCTAACAAAATTCTTGTCAGAAATATCCTCAAGTTCAAGAACCAATTAGATTTCTTCTTTATCATTGTGAACCGATGCCTTATCTTTCCCCTGATTTTTCCAAGTCAACCTAATCTAATCCTTTATTCGGTTTTCCAGTATTGCTAAAATCTATTAGAGTTTTCATCTCATGGCTTGATATGCCAACTAGCAATTCTCCATGTATTGTAATACTTGAATTCACAAAATGTATTTCATCAAAACCAGTGATATTTAAGAATTTCGTATTTTCAAAGTGACAATTGAGGAATTTCACATTTTTAAAAGTAGAATTATTAAATGTTGATGATAAAAATTTAGTGTTTTTAAATTCTACTTCAGAAAAAGTTGAATCATCCATATATGTTAGTTCAAGTTTAGCATTTGAAATTTCCACATCAAAAAACTTCGATTCATAAAAGGTCGTTCTAAAAGAATCTAAGTTTTTGAAAACAGTTGAACTAAACCTCGAATTGTCCGCCTTACCTTTCCTGAATATATTATCTGAAAATTCACACCTATTAAAGTTACTACCGCAGAGAGATGCTCCACTCAAATACACATTTGAAAAGTCACACTCGTTGAATACTACTTCTAAAAAACTACTATTGTTTAAATCATAACCTGTAAACACTATCCCATCAAAAGAAGTATCTTGATAAATAAGTTCGCACACTTCATTTGAAAGACCCATTGAAAACTCAGTGTATTTCTTTAGTTTTGTAAATAAATCCATTTAATACCACCTCCTAAGGCCATGTAACTACTTTATCTATTAAACCTTGAATTGATATTTCATGCAAAAGTTCTGCTTTGTTTTCGATACTTAAGTTAGAGACATCTAGTATCACATTTTCACCTTCGCTTAGAGATTTATTAATTGATCTCATAGCGCTCGAAAGTTTGTAACCTCCCTTTTTAGGCGGATAATTTGAATTAAAGGACTTGACATCCCAAGCTTGCCCTTTTGCATCTATAAATTCTGCTTTTCCAGATGGATCTCTAGTTATAGGTCCATCTAATTTTTTCATTTCCTCAAGTTCTAACCCAACCCTTGCCTCATGTTTTCCTTTTTCAATATCAATCTGCCTTGTAGAACCTGCATGAGCTGGATCATGTGCCAAATCGTCAATCTCAGATTGTGTTCTTTTGCCAATAAAATTCTCAGTTTCGTCAAATTGGTGAACAATTCTATCATCTGTCTGACCTTTACCCGTCCCCTCAATCTTACCACCTTTCACATCCCCAAACCCATTCATCTCATTTATATAGTGCTCCTGCACAAATGTTTTGGGCAGTGGATTCGAATCCATGGGGATCTTTCCTACACTGAAAGGCACACCTTCTGGCGTGCTTAAAAATGGCTTGAATCTCGGGAGTTCAGCCAAGTGACCGGAATTCTGAAGGACTTTATTAAGGTCTTTCACGCCTTCCATCGCTTTAGTGGCAAAATCTTGTACCCCATCGGCCACTTTTCCTACCTTTGTACCCTTAGTCACAGATAGCCCCGGTACCAATACAGAAGCCGCTGCACCCAGCATGGAGGCCTTTTCCTCCGGCGTTCCCTCATTAAAGTTATGATACATCTTCTTCGCTGCTTCTGCCAATACTTCTGGATGTTGCATGATATAAGATGCTGTATCTGCCATTTCCTGTGTCGTCTTCTCCGGGTCTATGACAAAATGGAATGTAAACGTCACTGTATCCACTACACCCATAACGGTTTCCTCGATAAGAGATCCTACAAATGCCCGCGTAACCGCATCCGCTTGTACCACTTTTTTCCGCCATTCGGTCATTCCGTAGGTTGATTCCAACCACAAATAATATGCCGATAACGAATTGGTTTCGTTAGGTTTTAATACATGCGCATTAAAATAGTTGAGTGTTATCTCATTCTTATTGTTATATGCGGTAATCGGTGTCCCATCTGGAAGCTCCGTCGGCGGAATATTCAGTCGTTCTCCTACTAGTTGGCGCTTAGCCCAGGCTCCCTGATCTCCTGGTTCCATCGCCATTCGGAGCATCAGCAGATACGATTCATTCTGAACTAATGGTACGCTGCTGGTAGTAATCGACGGATCATAATCACACGCCTTAACCACTGGTTTCTTGAAATACCCACTTAGATCCTTACCTGCTTGATAATGGACTTCGTCTATGCCTAGATATTTCAGCTTTTGGCGTGCGTCTTCTGCCAGCTTATGCATTGCGTCCATTTGAGCCTTGTTTCCAAACGCTTGATATACTTTATATGCGGTCTGCGCTTTTGCAATTTGATCCCGTGCCTGGTAGATATCCTTCAGCTTACTTTGGGCTGTAATGGAGTCGATCGTTCCCAATCCGGAATTCTTAACCGTTGTTTGGAGTTTCTGCACCAAAGGATCGCTATTCAACTCATCCCGTCCCATTAGAGCAGCAACCGAGGTGATCAGTTTCGTGACCATCTTCTGGGCATACGTTGGGATCGGAAACTGTCCACTTGCACTGCCTCCCCCAAGTTTTCCGAACATCCCTCCAAGAGTACCAAATTGCTGAAAAAGTTGATTAGCCTGCCTCTTGTTCTCATCCTGTGCGCCTTGAACACCTTTTACTGCAAGACGAATAATATCTTCAAGCTTTTCAGCTTCTACCGTCAGTTCATTGATAAGCGTCTGAGCTCGTATCAAATCTGAACCCAGCGGAATACCACCCCAGTTATTGGTCTGACCTCTCAGCTGCAAGTACAGCCGGTTGGTATCCTGGCTTACCAGTTTGATTTTTGTCTGCAGGCGTTCGACTTCATCTTCTTTAAATACCATTTTGTCCAATGCCATTTATGACCTCCAGTTCTTACACTTAGACCATCCAATGCACTACTTCCTTCGACCCCTCAGGTCTTTATGTACTACTTCATCTTTAAAAACTTAAGTATTGGAGCGCACACCTAACCTATATATCGGCTTAACCTCCCATTATTTTACTCTAAATCCTTTCTTTTATTTTTTTGATTCTAATCACTGCTATAAGAATAAGTAGACAGCACAAATACAGGTTGATTATAGTGGTAGCTCCCTATAATCAACCTGTTTAACAGAACGCATAGGATTGATTCTTGTATCTGATGCTTTATATTATTCAATTAACATTGTTAGAAATTCTTCGAAGTACTTAAAATGAAAATAATAGAAGGGTTGGGGAAACACATGTGACTTTGGACAAAACAACAATTGCGGGAGTTTATCAAGGACAGTAATTTGGTTTCTGCAAATAATGAGCAGAATGCCTTAAAGGATCTATTTACCGAAACGATTCAGGAGATGTTAGAAGCCGAAATGGATACTCATTTGGGCTATGGCAAGCATGAAGTCAGGGTGAAGCTCACATCAAACAGTCGAAAGAGTCGGAAAACGGTAGTCAGTGAGTAGAGCAGGAAATCGTTATCCCTCGAGACTGTCTATGGTAGTTTGAGCCTCTTGTCGTTAAAAAGCATCCATCGCACAAAACGTGATCGAAGAACAAATTAGTTACCTTACCTGTATATGTTGACTGGTCGTCACCAGACTTCTTTTCTGCATCGTAATCATCGTTACACGTATCCATTAAGTTGCGGACAAAGTCCTATTCTTTGCTTTCACCTTTGCTATAGTTGTCGTGCTATCCATCTTGAAAGGTGCGATTATGTCTTCCTCTCCCTCACTATCTCGACAAGGTAATCTACAGTTGCGAGTAAATTTGAAAAAACCGCAAGAAAGCGAACATAACAAAAAAACAGGTCAATCATGGTAGAATCTGACCATAATCAACCTGTTCAGTGTAACGCTTTAGCGTTATTTAGGTTATACTCTCCAAGTATTATTGTGCGTACAAACGAAATGTCGAAATCTCTATACCTTTATTACATGGATTAAGTGTGTTACCGGTTGAATAATGGGTTCCTTCGGCACTGGGTGGGATCTTGAATAACAAATGCCCATATCTTTGATAACGGGTTATTTTATAACCTCCTATGTATCTGTTAATAAAAAAATACTCACAAACTCATTGCTAACATTAACAAGTAAATCAGAATAACTCTCCTCTAATCTACATTTGAGTTCATTCATTTGAGGTAATACTTGTATATATATATAAATCTCTGTGATTTTATGGCTATCAGGATCAAGAAACATTGTAACATTAGTAATGTCATTTTCCTTCCGATTCACCTGATTAACACTGTAGATAATCTTATTCTTGTCTTCCACTCTCGTTTTTTCAATGCCGAATAGACTGCCTAAATTGATGTAATTGGGATCCCCTTTTCTAAATATCAAGAGTAGATCAACTAACAAACCATCGAGAGGCTTTTCAAAGGAAATCTTTTTGTAGTGCATCCCATTCATGATCAATAAAAGTAAACCAATTAGGGGTTTCAAGCTTGCCCTTTAACAATCCAGATAATTTCCATTTCCTTATGCCAATGTGGTGTAGTTAATATACTGCCATCGTTCTCAATACAGCGGTAAGGAAAGGCTTTATCCAGTCGTGGGAATTCCAAATAAATGGCCATCTGATCGTCTCTCTTACTTATTTAGTGGATTTATAATCTCATTTATAGCGGACAAAGGCGAGTTTGGCTATTGAAGCTGAAACGTAAAAAGAGCTATCCATTACCCAACCAGGGAGCATGGACAGCAAATTTTAGGGATCGTTAATGATTCAATTTCTCTCATTTCGTAATTGCTCCACCGTCCCTACGAAACTGCTTGGGGGTCAAGCCAGTGTATTTTTTAAATAACTGTGTATAGTAACTTTGGCTGCAAAATTTAAACATCAAAGCGATTTCGGATATAGACTGATTCGTGTGAATGAGGATCGACTGCGATTCCTCAATTCTACGCCGGTTGACAAATTCCGTGAGCGGCATACCCGTTTCACGCTTGAAGCGGTCGGACAAATAACTGGGATGCACACCAACATGCCGGGAGATCAGGCTAAGGTTCAAATCTTGAAACAAATGCTCGCGTATAAAATATACGGATAGATTGACAATATGTGAATAATGAAGGTTCTCCTTCTGCTGGCGCATCACTGTAATGAATTGCAGGACCATTTCATATTCGTATCGATGAAGTGCCTCAAGCTCTGTCGTAGCTTCAACCGAACGGATGAACGTATCACTCAGCTGAAAAGCTGTCTCAGGGTCAACACCACCCCGGATAATCGCACGTGTAAACAAGGTGCAGGATGCAATCATAGCGTTTTTCTTGGAGCGCAGCGGATATCGGGCTAGCGTAGCAGCTTCCATTGCGTTAATTCTATGCAGTGCTTCCAGTGCCCGGTTCTCGTCACCAAGTCGGATAGCTTCCAAAAGCTCTTGTTCATAATCCAGCGGAGGATGGACAAATCCCTCTGACAGATCCACAGAACGTGTGGACCAATATTCCGGTAGTTTATGTTGTCCTTTAAGTTGATCCATACTTGTTACCTCACCTAAAAATTTTGATAATATCCTAAATAATTTAGTATAATTCTAGCCCTTTCGGACTTAAAATTCAATTCATAACCATCAAGGGAGGAAACATAAGCATGAGCTGGAGCATTGCCAATCAGGGATTGTCGGCAGATACCCTACTGAATTTGGAAAGTATTTTTGCGCTGGGGAATGGATATTTGGGCGTGCGTGGCAATTTTGAAGAAGGGTATTCCGATAAAGAAATCCGCAGTATCCGCGGAACGTATTTAAACGCCTTTCACGATGTAATTGACATTCCCTATGGGGAGAAGCTATTCGCCTTCCCTGGTACACAGCAAAAATTGGTTAATATTATAGATTCCCAAGGGATAAATATTTATATAGGCGAAGATATGGAGCCATTTGCACTTACAGCAGAGAATGTCCTCGCCTATGAGCGTAACCTCCATCTGGACAAGGGATACTCGGAGCGTAAAATCCACTGGAAATCCCCCTCCGGTAAAGAACTCAAGCTGCATTTCCGTAGACTCGTTTCTTTCACTACCCGTGAACTTTTTGCCATTCATCTGACTGTTGAGCCTGTCAATTTCATCGGTCCAATCCGGGTTGTCTCTCGTGTAAATGGCGATGTTAGCAACTATACGAACCCGAATGACCCGCGTGTAGCTGCAGGACATTCCAAACGCATGAGTGTAGTAGCGTGCGAAGCTCGGGGTGAATATGTATGCCTGGAGAACGTGACGATGGCTTCGGCCCTGTGGACCTCCTGTGTTACCCGGCATGAATGGGAAGGGGACTGGCAGGTTGATACTCAGGCTGGAGAAACCGATGCTACAGTGACGGCAACCGCCTCCTTGTCTGGGCCACTATCGCTGACCAAATGGAATGTCTATACCGATACACTACGACATGAACAAATGCTTGTAGATACCGGTATTCAGGTACAAGAATCATTGAAGCACCTCTCCTTTGAAGACATGCTGGAACAGCAGGAGCATTATTTGGCTGATTTCTGGAAGCGTTCCGATGTAGTCATTGAGAACGACTTGTCGCTTCAGGAGGGCATACGTTTCAACCTTTATCAGCTGCTGCAATCAGCCGGACGCGACGCGCATAGCAACATCTCCGCTAAAGGCTTATCCGGTGAAGGGTACGAAGGCCATTATTTCTGGGACACGGAGATTTATATGTTCCCTGTGTTCCTAATGACTTCGCCTGACTTGGCCCGGCAGCTCCTATTATACCGGTATTCCAAGCTGGAGGAGGCAAGGGAACGTGCTAAAGAGATGGGTCACGCCCAAGGTGCATTGTTCCCATGGCGGACGATTTCAGGTACGGAATGTTCCTCCTTCTTCCCATCCGGTACAGCTCAATATCATATCAGCGCCGATGTAGCCTACAGCTATATCCAATACCATCTAGCGGAAGAAGATGACGCCTTCTTGCTCCAATACGGCGCCGAGGTGCTATTTGAGACAGCGCGGCTTTGGATGGAGATCGGTCATTACTACGAAGGCAAGTTTCACATCGATGAAGTGACTGGACCGGACGAATACACATGTCTTGTGAACAACAACTATTACACCAATGTAATGGCCAAACATAATTTAAAATGGGCCGCACGCAGTTTTGCGCGACTTCAAGAATATGACGAGGCTGCATTCCAAGCTTTGTGTGTGCGCCTGCATGTAACTGGACCAGAAGCAGACAGCTGGCTGAAGGCGGCGAATGCCATGCTGCTTCCTTACGACGAGAAGCTGGGCATTAATCCGCAGGATGATACTTTTTTACGCAAAGCGGTCTGGGATTTCGAGAATACACCACCGGAGAAACATCCGTTGTTGCTGCATTACCATCCACTCACGCTATACCGTTATCAGGTCTGCAAGCAAGCCGATACTGTACTGGCTCATTACTTGCTGGAAGACGAGCAGTCGCATGAGACCATTCGTAAGTCGTATGATTATTATGAGCAAATCACTACCCATGATTCCTCCTTGTCCTCTTGCATATTCAGCATTATGGCTTCGAAGATCGGGTATAAGGACAAAGCGTATAACTATTTTATAGAGACGGCGCGGCTCGATCTCGACAATACGCACGGAAACACTAAAGACGGATTACATCTCGCCAATATGGGTGGAACGTGGATGGCTATTGTGTACGGTTTTGCCGGAACACGTCTCAAGGAAAATGGCCTGTCGCTCGCTCCGTCCCTACCTGCGGGCTGGCAGAAATATAACTTCCGCCTCACCTTCCGCGGCCGCCTCATTGCTGTAACCATTCGCGAGGAAGGTGTGGAGCTTGAACTGCTAGAGGGTGAAGCCCTTGAACTTACGCTCTACGGCCAATCGGTAACTCTGGGCAACGAGAAGCCGGTAACTCAGGCGCTGCAAGCCTAATCATAAGGAGCGAAACACAATGAATGCAACATCTCAAATTCAAGCCGTAATCTTTGATCTAGACGGCGTTATTACCGATACCGCAGAATATCATTATCAGGCTTGGGGCATGATTGCGAAAGAGCTGAGCCTCCCGTTCACCCGAGAGTTCAATGAGAACCTCAAAGGTGTATCGCGCATAGCCTCACTGGAGTTGCTACTTGGACAAGCGGCAACTCCGCACACCTATTCTCCCGAAGAGATGGAGGAGATGGCGACCCGCAAAAATGAGTTTTATCAGCAACTCATTCAGCAGGTAACCCCAGCCGATGTGCTGCCTGGTATTTCTGAATTGCTCGCCGAGCTGAAGGACCACGGAGTGAAGACTGGCATTGCCTCCGCTAGTAAAAATGCCTTTACAGTTATCCGCCTTCTAGGTATGGAGAAAGACTTCGGAGTTATTGTAGATGCAGCCAAGCTTGCTCGCAACAAACCAGACCCGGAAGTGTTCCTGACCGCCGCCGATGCGCTTGGTGTAGATCCGCAATTTTGCGTCGGGGTCGAAGACGCAGTCGCCGGGGTAGAAGCGATCAGAGCGGCAGGTATGTTCGCTGTATATATCTCCATACAGGAGAGCTTGTCCATCGCTGATATGAACTTGAACAACACTGCTGAACTTAACTACTCCGAGCTAAACCAGCAATTCGCTGCTATAAAGAATAGAGTAAGCTAAATAATTGGGATTCCCAGTCTCAATATATGTAAGTCACAAACTAAGCCGGCAAGCTCCTAAAGGGAGCTTGCCGGCTTTTGTTTGAAATATACTTTTCAGAACATCCACTTCTATTCGCCATTGCGGGCATCCTCACAGCATTCCAGCTTTATCAGACCTATCTTTAAAAAGCTTCTTTATAGTGAGTCCAAATAAAACACAGCAAGTCAGTGCCGCACAAAAATCAGCAATAGGCTCAGCAATAATCACTGCATCTGTTTTCGGGCTAATAAATGTCGGGAGCAAAAGTACTAATGGAATAAGCAAGATAATCTTACGCAAGATCGCGATAAAAATAGAAACTCGTGCTTGTCCCAAAGCAATAAATACTTGTTGAAAGGCTAATTGAATACCAAAAATACAAGTGCCAAGGAAAAATATCTTCATTAATCTAGCGGTCAGAGCCACCAGCTCAGGATTATTGGTAAAAATGATAATGGGCAGCTTCGGAACAAAAATGGCCACGCCCCACATCGACAATCCGAAAGCTGCACAAAAAACACTGCAATATAAAATGGTGGATTTTACACGTGCGTAATCGCGAGCTCCATAATTATAGCTAATAATAGGCTGTGCCCCTTGCGCAAAACCAGATAACAACGTCCCAAAGATTTGCATCAGCGTGCCCATAATCCCCATGGCAGCAACGTACATATCGCCTCCAAATTTAGCTAAGGACGTGTTAAATACAATTTGAATTAAACTTTCGGTCGACATCATAATAAACGGAGAAAGCCCCAATGCAAGTACACTTGCAGCTTCTTTAGGTTTAATGCGCATATTCGATAGACGCAAGCGCAGATGAGCTCGTTTAGAGATTAAGAACCCTAATACCCAAATAGCCGAAATAAATTGGGCAATTACAGTTGCCAACGCTGCACCCTTAATGCCCATATTCATCTCAAAAATAAAAATCGCGTCAAGGACGATATTCACAACCGCTCCAATACATACCGTGAGCATGGCTGTTTTGGCGTATCCTTGTGCTGCAATGAACGGATTCAATCCTAAAGAAATGAGCACCGCCACAGTTCCTAGAAGGTAAATGCTTAAAAAATCGTTGGCTAGCGGCAATGTATCGTGGCTCGCTCCGAATAAAGTTAAGAATGGCGACTTAAAGATAAGAAATAAAGCGGTTAGGATTATGGATGCCATAACCAGCATAGTAAAACAACTTCCCAGTAATTCTTCTGCTTTTTTATGTTCTCCTTCGCCCATCTTTATTGAAGCTAGGGGTGCCCCACCAGCTCCGATTAGAGCTGCAAATGCTGAAATCAACATAATGATCGGAAAAGATATCCCTATAGCGGATAAGGCTAGCGTCCCCCCCTCCTCCATTCTTCCGAGGAACATCCGGTCAACTACACTGTACATGGCATTGATTAGCTGAGCTATAACGGCAGGAATAGCCAATAAGAAAATAAGCTTGGGTATACTTTGGTTGGCAAAACGATCCTTCATTTGATTATTCATTTATTCATTTCCAATATAGCTTCACGGAGGCTTTTAGGAAGCTTTTTGACAACCATATCGTAGGAATGGTCTATCATGTCAAAGACATCCGACGCTGGCAAGGAACCATCGATCATGATTGAATTCCAGTGCTTTTTGTTCATATGAAATCCCGGTCGAACGCAATCATGTTGCTCTCTTAAGTTCTCCGCAATGATCGGGTCACATTTTAGATTTAAGCGAACAACCCTCCCTGTTTCCTCAAAAATAAGTGCGAACATTTTATCAGCCACTTTGATGACCAATGGAGTAGGCCCAAACGGATGCTCCTTAGTCGCCCCTTTCTTTTTCAAACAATATTCGATGATGTTATTCTTCAACTCTCTCTCTCCTTTTCTGATCAAAGATCTGATCATTTCTGCCATTAACCACGTTTCTTAATTATATCATTTTGTTCACCCGAGCAGGTTTCTATGAAGTAGACAAAAACCGCAACATCTGAACATTTATGGGCATAATACATACGTTTAAATTTAAATATAAAGGAGCTTTCTTATGACAGGAATTTTAGGTGGCAACCCCAAGGATGAACCGATGCATTATGGAGAGATCTTTAGTGTATGGCAAGCTTCGATGGTAGCAAAGGGCGCCCTTTCGTGTTACCGAGCTTACTTATATCATGCCGGCGACAATGATCTCAAAAAAGTATTAGGCGCATTAATTGATCAAGCCGAGCTTGAAGTTAGTGAGTGTGATACGCTGCTGGCAGATAACGGGATTGCTTCCGTACCAGCGATGCCAAATAGACCCGAAGCCAAGCTTGAAGATATTCCTGTAGGTGCACGATTCACAGATCCCGAGATTGCTGCTAAAATTGCTGCTGACACTGCTACAGGATTGGTAGCTTGTAGCCAGGTTATGGGTCTTTCTATCAGAGAAGATATCGGTGCATTATTTGCAAAATATCACCTAACTAAAGCAGCAATAGGCGTTAAAATTCTCAATTTGAGCAAGAAAAAAGGCTGGTTAATTCCTCCACCACTTCAGGTAAAAAGACCAGAGTCTGAATAAGTCTTAAAAAGTGTTTAACTCCGCTCCGTTGTTGGGGCGGAGCTTCTATTTTACAGCTATGCGATTGGAATCATTGAAACAGCTACAACACCACAGTGAATAATACCATTTCTCATTAATTTGATTGTACCCTGAAAAGGCCTTCGATAAATCGGAGGCCTTTTTTGGTTGTCCTACAAAATGTTTCTTTTGAATAGGCTAGTACTACACACAAACATTAGAGAGGAGGGAATGCTATCAATACTTTCATAGGATATATTGTTCTTGGTCTTTCGCTATCCGCACCTATTGGCCCTATTAATGCCGCTCAACTGGACAATGGAATTCGTAAGGGCTTCTGGCATGCTTGGGTAGTGGGGCTTGGAGCCATAAGTGCAGATATCATTTTCATGTTATTAGTTTACTTTGGGGTGATCCATCTGCTCGAATCCCCTTTTATTAAAGCATTCTTGTGGTTATTTGGTTTCTTTGTGCTGGTGTATACGGGCATAGAGAGCATTAAAAATGCTGGTGTGATTTCTGAACCCGGTATGAGAAGCAGTGATTCATCTTTAACTAAGTCTTATTGGTCCGGTTTACTGATGTCTTTATTCAATCCGCTTTCCATATTATTTTGGCTAGGGATATACGGGTCCATTTTGGCCAAAGCGGCCATGGAGTATCCGATGCAACAGCTGTTGATTTATAGCGGAGCTATTGTACTCGGAATTTTGATCTGGGATGTATCTATGGCGGTCGCCACAAGCATGTTTCGTAAAGTCCTGACAACCCGTGTTTTAAAATCGATCTCCGTGCTGTCAGGTCTTTCGCTTGTTGGTTTTGGGCTTTATTTTGGTATACAAGCTGCTCAGCTATTGTTTTTTCATTAAGTTTTGTTTTTTTGGGGTCTAATGATTTTTGTCGGACCCTTTGAGTAATCTATTATTCCCTGAATTTCTAACAATAAATTCCCTTTACTCGCTTCCTTATCCGTATCAACGGTATGTTTCTTACGAACACGTGTCACGATCCAATCACAAACGGCGATCAGTGTGACAAGCAACAGACTAATATATAACCCTGGGCGGCTGAGTGAATGAAAAAGAGTACCTGTGACCGCGAGCCCAATGAGCAGCAATCCTAGCCAACGTTTAATCGTGCTAAACCGACTTCCTTTTAACAGTTTTCCAGAAGACAGCAGGATAAACGACCAATTATACAGTAGCATTAACCCAGCCGCAGTAGTGATATACTCATACACTTTTCCTGGTAACAATAGTGACATCACCACTGCCGCCGTAATCCCAACGGTGATCAAAGTAAGGGCATAAAAAGGATATTTATCCTTCCACTTCCGAGAAAATAACTTCGGCGCATCTCCTTCTTGAGACAGGGTAATCATCATTGAAGTTACAGCGTAGAGTGACGCAGTCATTGTAGAGAAGCCAGCGACAATCAACACTCCGTTAAATAAATGAGGCACGAAAGCCAAATGATCACTACTTAGCGCTAGAACAAACGGACTTTCTTTCGAGTTAAACGCACTAAACGGCACCATGATTACAGCTAGACCAATAGACAAGATGTATACAATAACCAAGGCGATCAGCATAACCTTTCCTGCCTTTGGTGCATCCTCCGGCTTTTGAAGTCTATTGGACATAATTCCTAGTACCTCAATCCCTCCGTAAGCATAAAAAGCGAACAGAAAGGCAGACCACAACCCCACCCCTCCTTTAGGAAATAGCGCGGTGTAGTTTAATGGAACCTTCGGTGTATACTTCCCTCCGCCTATCCAACCAGCCAATAGAGAAGCCGCAATGATTAAGAACATGAGAATAGCAGCTATTTTTATTACAGCCAACACATTCTCAACCCGGTCAAACCCTTTATTCCCAAAAAAGACGATGACAAGTCCCAATAAAGCAAACCCTGCAGCAAATATCCACATAGGCACCGCTGGGAACCAAAAGCGCGAAAAAATAGATAAAGCAGTTAGTTGACTACCCATGATTAACAATTCCGAAAACCAGTAAACCCAACCACTGCAGAAACCCGCCCAGCTGCCGAATGCTTTTTTTGCATAGGAACGAAAAGATCCTTGCTCTGGTTGTTCTGCTGTCATACGTGAAAGAGCATCAAATACTATATACGTCCCAATAGCAGCCAAGATGTAAGCGATCAGTACTGCTGGCCCGCCTATAGAAATCGCTAAGCCTGAACCTAAGAAATACCCGGTTCCAATTGTACCTGCAACGCCTTATAAGCTTAACTGCCACCATTTCAATTTCTTTTCACTTTTTGAATTAGTAGAAGCTTGGTTCAAAGAATTCAGTCCTTTTCGTAAAGAAGATATAAGTTCACCTTCTGGATTTTACACACTCCAATAGGCTGTCCTTATACTCATAAGTACATGCGGACTTTTTTTATTCTATATAATGCAAAGGGAATGAGACCTATATAAATTTAAAAAGAGTAAAGTGACCAATAGGTCACTTTACTCTTTTTTAGTATCCCTCAAAATATCCGCTTCTGATCCCGATCATCAATAATAATCTGCACCGCTTCTTTAAACCGAATCGCATGGATGATTTCCCGCTCCCGCAGGAACTTAAGGCTATCCTGCAGATCCACGTCATCCGTCATGTCAATCAGCCACTGATATGTAGCTCGAGCCTTTTCTTCAGCCGCAATGTCCTCATAAAGATCAGCCAGTGGGTCACCCTTAGCTTGAATATAAGCCGTTGTAAAAGGTACGCCTGAGGCATTATTGTAGAACAAGGCATGATCATGTGCTGCAAAATGCGGTCCTAATCCAGCTTCCTCTAATTCGCAAACAGACGCATCCTTTGTCAGCTTGTAGATCATCGTGGCAATCATCTCGAGGTGGGCGAATTCTTCTGTAGAAATATCGTTCAAAACGCCAATAACTTTATCCGGAATCGTGTATCTTTGATTCATATAGCGCAGGGCTGCGGCGAGCTCACCGTCGGCTCCTCCGTATTGCTCACTTAAATAACGCGCCATCCGGATATCACATTTACCGACCCGTACCGGATATTGCAGCTTCTTCTCATATATCCACATTCGGGAACTTCCCCTCCTCTAGAAACTTAGTTCCTTACAGTACACACTTCTTACACCTGCCAAGGCCAAGGAGCCTGATTCCATTCCCACGGACATTTCGAATAAGCGCGACCAAAATTCTGCAGCGGACCATATAATTCCTGAAATTGATTCGCTAGCTTGGTACGTTCCTGAGTCAGTTGATTAAATTGTTCAATACTTCTTAAATCATCTGGATGAGTGTTCAGATATAAGTTTAATTCCACCAAGGCAAAATCAAGAGTCTGCAGCTGTTCAAGCATTTCATAATATCGTTGATCGCAAGGGTTTGCCTCCATAGTCTACTTCCCTCCTCCTTTGCACTTAGATTCATACGGGCTGAACAGTGCTGGCCAGAGCGTGCCATACTTCAAAGCTTCCTGTAAACTAAACTGCGGAAGATCGGGTGGCTGAAAGTTAATGAACTGATTCGGTGGAACTACATATGTCTTGAATGGTACCGGTGGGCAAGGATCAAACGGGCCCCTAAACGGGGTATACCTCCGTAGCTGTGATTCCATTTTTCGTACCTCCTTTGTTCCTGTTCCTTGTTTATTACTCCCTTAGCTAACTTATGACAGCAGGACACATTATAAAACGTTATTTATAAAAAAAGCACTGGAGCAAGATTGTCATGCAATTGCACAACAAATAAGCTGCCTTCGGAAAAGTACCGAAAACAGCTTATTATTTGGATCTTATTGAATATTAAGATCTAGACTTCACTTTTTTGACGAATCTTCGTGGGTAATCTCAAGGATATCCAACATAAAAACAAAGATGGGAATGCCAAGAAGAAGTCCCCAGACACCTATATAATGCTCAGAAAACAACAACACTATAAAGGTGTAGAACATCGGCAAATTCATTTTTGTGGACATCAACTTTGGGTTCAAGAAATACCCTTCGATAAAATGTAATACCGCAATAATCGCCAGCACATAAGTGACTGTTGTCAGACCGCCGATGTTGTAGCCGATGATTAAGAGCGGAATGAGCGAAATCAAAAAACCAACCACCGGAATGAGACTGAGCAGAAAAATCAAGATCGATAAGGCAAATAAATATGGGAAGTTAAGCAGCCACAAGCCAATAATAGTAAGACAGGTGTTGAATAAGGCAATGAGAATTTGCGCTTCAATTACTTTCCCAAAGGAAACGATGAATTTTCGGCTAAAATACTCCAGATCTATATAAAACCAGGCAATTCGGCTCTCTCTCATTCTAGAAGTGAAACTGACAACCCGGTTCTTCTCCAGAATAAACACAAAACTTAGAATGGTCGATATAACGAAAGTCGCACCCCAGTTGCTAACCTTCAACACATAATCGATACCTCTTTTGATGTAGGACTGATAGTTAAGGTCCCTGAGCATATCATACAAATACAATGTAATCTTGTTCTGCGGGAGATCTTCTGGTTTGAGATTGGTAAGGAAGATGGTTAATTGCTTAATCTGTTCCAATACTTTAGGGAGATATTTAGCAAGGGCCAGTACAATCACTGCGATTAAAGCGAGGTATAAAATGACAATAATCACCTTACTGTTAACCTTCATAAATTTACCAATTCGTTTACTAAGCAATGTCTGAAAGCTGTTCATGACAAAAGCAATCAAAAACGTCAGCAACACCAGATTAAGCATCCCTCGAATACTGAACAGCAGCAACCCGATAAGTGCGAGAATAAAAAAACGCCTGGTGGTTATATTCGCGTAGAATCGCTTCAATACATTCATAGATCTTGCTCCATTCGATTGCGATTAATATTGCTGATCATCCACTGGCTATAAAAAAGAAAACTTAGCCCCCACAAAAAAGCCGATGGAAACAAAAAGGAGTGACCAGGTTAGCGCTCCTGCAGTCGTTATGAGTATATATTTTTTGAAAGACATAGCACTGATTCCAGAGATATAGCTTGATACATGCCTCAGACCGGGAATGAAATAGGCAATGAAAATCGCCCAGTTGCCGAACCGCAAAAACCATCTTTTCATACTGGCAAAACGCTTGGGTGTAAGGCCCACCCACTTGCCGAATTTTTCTACCACAGGTTGCCCTAGTCTTAAACCAATGGTATAGCTGATAAGCATTCCTGTGATAGATCCCATGAAACAAACCAATACCGAAAGTGAAAAGTCCAAAACCATAACGGAGGATAAATAGCCTACAAACAGCATTAACACCTCATCCGGTACAGGAAGTCCGATAATCCCAAGCGCCATAAGGGCAAATATGGCTAAATATCCGTACTGCGAAATGATCTCAATAATCCAAGGCATGGCTGTATCACTTCCTGTTGAAGGATTTTTTAAGGGAAGGAAATGGGATACGACTGACCATCATTACAGACAGTATTGCCATTAATACGATGACCAGTCCTGGTTTCATACGTTCATCTAGTAAAGAAATCATCGACAGAATGACTCCAGCAGCAGTAATGGGCATCCCCACGAACCCTTTGGAAGGCGCCGACAGATTAAATCTGGCCAAACGAAGTGCGCCACAGATCAAAAAGAGAACCGAAACTGCAGGTCCAATCCAGTGAGCATCTTCTAACCTATACAACAAGATAAGGAAGGTTGGCGCTAAACCAAATGATATAATATCCGCCAATGAGTCCAATTGCTTACCGAATTCACTGGTACATTGCAGTATTCTTGCCAGTAACCCATCGAGTACATCGCATATTGCCGCGAGCAATATCATGAATAAAGCCAGGCTATATCGTTCTTGAATCGTGAAATACAAGGATAGTGACCCGAGTCCCAAGTTTGCAAGTGTGCACGTTGAAGGCAACCAGTTCAATTTCATACGATTTCACCCCTTTCATTACAGTATTATTATTGATCCGTTTAACCTTCAAAAGTCATCGTAAAGCTAACACCGTTTTTTGTGTTTTTCACAGTATAAAGACAAGCGTGCATATCTAGTATTCGCTTCGCTATTGAAAGCCCCAGACCCGTACCGCCTGTCATTCGACTGCGGGATGGCTCAGACCGATAGAACCGTTCCCAAATTTTCTCCAGCTGATCTTCAGGGATTGATTTTCCTATATTTTGAATAGTGAATACAATAGTCTGGGCATGACTCTCAATATTGACGGTGATAGAACTTCCTTCTTCCGCATGCCTGATAGCATTGGTCATAAAATTTAGTACAACTTGTTCGATCCAGTTCACATCAGCATATACCGGTAATTCATTTGCAGGAATAATAATGACCTCCAAATGTTTTTCACTCAGCAAGTGAACCAGCTTGTCCGTCACCTTTTCCGTCAGTTCACTTAACATAAAGGAAGTTTTCCGAAGTTTAATAGTGCCCGACTCCAACCGCGCTAGATCTAGCATATTTTTAACAAGAAACTCCATTTTATCTGCTTCCTCAATAATCACCTTAATGTAGTGATCCTGCTTGCCCGCGCTAACGCCGTCTTCCAATCCCTCGGCAAAACCTTTGATAATACTGAGCGGTGTCTTCAATTCATGGGAGGCATTGGCAAAGAAGTCCTGCTGCATGATCTCCATTCTTTGTTTCTGCTCCATATCCTCAACTAGCTGCTGATTGGCCTCTCTTAATTCTCGTAAAGCAGAATCCAAACTTAGCGATAAGGTGAACATGCTATTAGAAAGGCTGCCTAACTCATCCTTCTGCCGAATTGATGTGACCCCTGTAAAGTCCAGAGAAACCATCCGTTTGGCTATGTTGTTTAACTTAATTAGCGGACGTGTTACCATTTTCGAAAAAAAGAGGGAAAGAATCAGAATCAGGACAATGCCGCCAATTCCCAAATATAAAAAGAACCAATGTAACGCTTCATTCGAATCCTTAACTTCCTGTAACGAGGTCACTGTGAATAATAGTTCAATTTCTCCGTTACTTTGCTTAAGGGGCAAAATAATCACAGAATTGCGACTCCCGCTCCAGGGAGCAATCCAGTCTTGCTTCTGTATTTTCATTTTTTTGAAATCGTCTATCTGCGCCTGCGTCAAAGGAAACCATTCCTCTAGAGCCTCAAACAGTATTCCCTGGCGTGGATTCCATATTTTCATATCAGGCAGTACAATTTCTGTAACTGTACCAGATGCATGAATCATCCCACTCTCTTCAGCATCCCCTACTGTTCCACCCCCTTTTTTCGTAATACTTATGGGGTAGAGTATAAAGGGTGAAGAACTGTCTTCATCCAGAAGTTCGCCTTCAATGCTGAGCTGATCATCTACTTTAATGTTTGCTGCTCTAAGCGCATCTCCGTACTGGTTCATGAATAGGGATAAAGAGATAACTATACTCTTTCCATCATCATCGATTAACTTTATATGAAATGGATCTTCCGAATTCATCTTTCCATCCAGCTTCAAAATAACCATTTGTGTTTTATTCCGCAGCATAAACCGAACGAGCTCCTGGGAGGTTCGAGTGCTTCCCCACGGCTCGCTTATATATCTTGCAGCAAAGCTCTTAAGGTGTTTCTCCACGCGATGCTCTTTTTGCTTCTGATAGAAATTGTCAAACAACAGCAGTTGGCTTAGAATCACCATGCCATAAAAGCAAAGGAAAAAGATAACCGTCATCACAAATAGTTTAAAGGTAATTCCACGTCTTCTCATGCCTCTTCCTCGAACATATACCCTGTGCCAATCACCGTACGAATAAAACGTGATTCATAACCCAATTTACTTCGCAGCTTTTTGATATGACTGTCCACAACTCTGGAATCTCCTTCAAATTCAATTCCCCAGATCCGACTAAGGATCGTATCCCTTGAAATGACAATCCCTTTATTTCGTATTAAAAGCCATAAAAGATCATATTCCTTAGGGGTAAGCTCCACTTCCGCATCTTCTACCTCTAACCGATGAGCTAAGGTGTTAAACATCGCGGAACCAAATTTTATTATGCTAGATTCAGGTTGATGGGAGCCTTCAACACGCTTCATAAGTGCATTTGCCCGGGCTACCAGCACCTTTGGACTAAATGGCTTTGTAACATAATCATCCGCTCCTAATTCAAAGCCGTAGATTTTGTCGTCATCTGTAGACTTGGCGGTTAACAAAATGATAGGTACCGCTGATTTTTCACGAACTTCACGGCATACTTCAAAGCCATTCATAGCAGGCATCATAATATCCAAAATCAGCAGATCCGGCAGCAGTGAGTCAAACCAAACCAATGCATCTATTCCATTATCGGCTTCGAGTACTTCCCAATCATTCTGTATGAAGTAATCAGACACCAGTTCACGAATACGAATTTCATCCTCAACGAGAAGAAGCTTCTTTTTCAATCTAGACCCCGCTTTCAAACCATTTATAAATATTAGCATAGTCGAGCGTTATGTCCTTTATGTGTCCACAAAAAACTCCCCCTGTCATGAGCCATGCAGCTCTAGCAGGAGGAGTTCATTTTATCCCTGATCACTCGGAACAATACGCACAATTTTCAATAGGTTATTCTTTATTTCCGTCCGGCTCTGATGGATTTTCTTCGTTCTCAATGGGGGGTTCCCGATGGATATTAATTCGAGTGATCCGCAATCTTGTCGATTCCTCGACTTCAAATATCACATCTTCTACTTTAACCCGTTTTCCTTTGGTTGGATTCCCCTCCAGCTCCTTAAACAACCAGCCACCAATGGAATCCACTTCATCATCCTCGATCACTACACCCGTAAGATCGTTGACATCTTCAATCAGCATCCGGCCTTCAACGGAAATATAATCACCATTACGCTCCACACTCGGACGCTCATCTTCGAATTCGTCATGCAGATCGCCTACGATTTCTTCCAGAATTTCTTCTGCTGTCAGTAACCCGGCTGTACCGCCGTATTCATCGACAACTAGCGTTAGCTGAGCTTTATTCTTCTGCATAAAACGAAGCGTATGGCTAATCTCCATCGATTCCGGCACGTTAAGAATCGGTCGAACCAGCGTCGTAAGATCATTCTGCTGCTCAGGTGGAGCAAACAGCAGGTCGGTAATATGAATAAAACCAATAATACGGTCCTTGTCTTCAAAAGCAACCGGATAACGTGAATGTCTTGTTTCTGTAATAATCTTCATATTTTCTTCGAGCGAAAGATTGCTGTACAGCACATCCATATCCGTACGAGGCAACATGACTTCACGAGCGAGAAGATCAGAGAATTCAAAGATGTTATCCATCAGCTTCATCTCATCTTTATCAATGACACCACTCTTAGCGCTCTGATTCATAAGAATACGAATTTCCTCTTCCGAGTGGGCTGCCTCACTCTCATTCGCGGGCTCAACACCCACTAAACGAAGCAATGCGTTCGCCGATGCATTCAGTATCCAGATAAAAGGCATGAAGAGATTATAGAAGAACATCAGCGGTGCCGAGAGCAGTAGCGCAGATCCTTCTGTTCTTTGAATCGCAAGTGATTTCGGTGCAAGCTCACCAAGTACAATATGTAAAAATGTAATAATCGAAAATCCGATAACAACAGAAACAGTAGAAATCAGAGTACCGTCGGTAATCCCCATTTTATACATTAACGGTTCAACGAGCAGCTCTGAAATGGCCGGCTCACCGACCCAGCCTAATCCCAGTGACGCGAGTGTAATCCCAAACTGGGTGGCAGATAAGTAAGAATCCAGTCTCTTATTTACCTTGAGTGCATATCCAGCCATTTTATTACCTTCACTGACAAGTTGGGTCAGACGAGACTGCCTGACCTTAACTAATGAGAACTCCGCTGCTACAAAAATACCGTTCAATAATACGAGCACCAGAACAAGCAAAAGATTAAGCATTAATCTCCCTACTTCAAATTCCGTATGCGCCACTTTAACAACGCCTCATTTCTACAGATTGATCGCTTTTCTAGTTTTGAAATCAATTTCCGGATAATACATATCCGCTACTAACAGGTTAGGTCCGCAACAACCTGCTGCATCGCAGTAACAATTCACCTTCTGGTTCAGCGGATGCTTCGTCTGCCAATCGATAAATATATCATCCAGTTTTTGGTTGTCTATGTTGCCAAAGGCTGCGATATCAGCGAAATCTGTAACGAAAACATCTCCAGTAAACATATTTACGTTCACACGATTCCGACCATCCGGATCGTTACGAAGCGTAACATTCTTCTCTGCACGCATTCTACTTAGCAATTTCTGATCTTCTTCAAGGAAGCTGCAAGCAAAAAACGGAAGCGTGCCGAACAACATCCATACCTCTGGATCACGCTGGTCCAGTAACGAATGGATCGCTGTCCGCATTTCATTTAAAGATAACACTGGCAAAGCGGAAGCAAAGCTCGAATTGTACATCGGATGAACTTCATGGCGTTTTGCTCCCATGTCGAGAATCAGCTTATGAATTTCAGGCAGCTTAGTGTGGGTACGGTAATTAATCATAGTTTCCGCAGAAATTAACATACCATCCTCACTTAGTTGGCGAGAGTTCTCAATCATTGTATTATATAGCCGGTAAGCGGCTTCCTTGGCAACCGCATGACCACTGTTCGCAAAACCGACTTCATGAAAATCGTCACCGTTCACATAATTAAATGAAATATGCATAACGTCCAGATATGGAAGCAGCTTCTCATAACGGGAATACGGCATCGTCAGATTAGAATTAATTTGTGATCTGATTCCCCGCTCTTTGGCGTATTTCAACAATGGCACAATGATATTATCCACCGTTCCGGCGCGGAACATGGGCTCTCCGCCCGTAATACTAATAGTTTCTAGATGCTCAACTTCTTCTAAACGGTCTAGCATATTTTTAAGCGGTAGCATATCTCCTTCTTTGGAGGTTAGACTATCACCAACAGCACAGTGCTCACACCGCATATTGCATAAATTGGTTACAGTGAATTCCACACTCGTTAGCACATGGCGGCCATGCTTACGTAGAGAAGTGATTGGATCCCATGGATCGTAACTTGGCGACAGCTCCCTCGGTGAAGATGTTAATGGTCTTAAAACATTCATTTGCACTAGCTCCTTTAAATCTTATTCCTATTATTAACCCAAAATCATGAAGAAAGAACGATGACTTACCCTATATCATACCACGTTAGTCAAAAAAACTGCACTTATGATATCTTTCTGGCCTTCTATACTTGCCCTACATTTCAAAAAAATAAAAGCAGCGAGACGAAAAATAGGCTTCCGACATATCTTCGGACAAGCCTAATCTTCTCTCCACGCTGCTATAAATAATCAATTTGGCGTTTCCAGAGAACCGCCTTGTTCTGCGACGTCAATAATAACAACGGAGAGGGCTTTACTAAGATCTCGTTCAAACGGTACGACTTTCTCTCCTTCAGGACCCGTAAGCACACGTACGGTGGGTCTGTGAGGCGTACTTGGATCTATTTTGACCACAACCCCGCTCTCCCCCGTACTGAGCTTCACCGTAAGCCCCAGCGGATAGATAGCTACGCGATCTCTAAACAACTCTAAATGCTTCTGCTCATATAAAGTACCGGAACCAACATAGAGGGCCTCAACGGCTTGATGTGGCAGCATAGCCTTTTTGTAGACTCTATTGGAGGTCATGGCATCGTAGGAGTCCGCTACACCCAGCCACTTGGCATATTCATGGATTTGGGGCCCTGTTAATCCGCGAGGATATCCGGAACCGTCAATGCGTTCATGATGCTGCAAGGCACAATGTGCTGCGAGCAGCGGGATATTCGGCTCCTCCTTTAGAATCTGAAACCCAATCTCGGTATGAGCCTGCATGTGGCGGAATTCTTCATCACTGAGCCTGCCGGGTTTCTGTACGATTTTTATCGGGATTTGTGTCTTCCCAATATCATGCAGCAGCGCGCCTAGCCCAATCACTCGAAGTTCCTCTTTACTATACCCGTGAGCAATACCTAGCACTAAAGTGTACAAGCAGACATTCAGGGAATGGACATATAAATAGTTATCAGCAGTGTGCATATCCATCAGCATGATCATCGGATCTTCTTGTAAAGACATATCGTCTAAAATGTTATCCATGATCTTAGAAAATTTTTTGTCCAGATGATACAGACCCTTGGTAATTCCTGAAGCCCCAGACATTTGCTGAAATTGATTACGAATCACCTTTAGCGCCTGATTGCGCGTCTCATCCTGTAGAATACCAGTAATCACAATATCGTCCGTGACAGAATCCTCTATGTAGATATAGCCGATATCAATTCTTGCAAGACGCTTGATCAATGCATCCGTAAGCTCCACCCCGTCCGCGAGTAGAGTTAGACCTTCATCATTATATATTTTTTTACCTAATTTCATGCCTGCTTGAAGCTGATTCACGGATACTAAACGCACTAAACTCACTCCTGCCTTTAACGGTAAAATGCTATTCTGTATTGAAATCCTTGGGTCACACGCTTTGTCTATACCGTTTCTATGGAAATTCAGACAGGTGTACCTTAAAGAAAATCAGATGTGTCTAGGTCTATGCCAACGGGCATTAACGCATAATAAACAACCAGAATACAGCAGCAAGAATAAATCGATAGATCGCGAAATGCGTTAATCGAATCTTTTGAATCCATTTCATAAACAAAATGACCACTAAATATGCCACTACAAAAGAAATCAGAAAACCAATTACAAAATAACCAATCGTCTCACTTGTGAAGTTTTTATACGAATCCAGCAGTTCATACCCGGAAGCCGCACACATAATAGGAATGGCTATGAGGAAGGAAAAATCCGCAGAAGCCTTATAGCTGACCCCGCTTAACATCCCCCCGGAAATAGTAGACCCGGAACGGGAGAAGCCCGGCCAAAGTACCGAAATAATCTGATACAATCCAATCGCGAGCGCCTGTCCGTAAGACAAATCATCCAGTTCGTGAGCAGTAATTCGTATTTTGCGTCTGTTCACCCATTCTGCAACAATCATTAGAATCCCTCCGGCCACAAGTGCCCAGAGTACAGTCGAAGCTCCAAAAAGACTTTTGATAAAATCGCGGGCAAAAAATGCCACAGCAAGTGCTGGGGCAATCCCGAGAATCACATGAATTAAGTTCAGACGGGATGCCGGCATAACGCCACCTCTACCTGAACTACTACGTCCAATCCCTAGCAAATTGAGTACTCGTTTGCGGTAAACAAGTGCAATCGCCAAAATCGCCCCTAGTTGAATTACAATTTCATAAGTCTTCATAATCGAATCTTGCTCCGCGAAGCCTAATAGCTTCGTGGTCAAGATCATGTGTCCGGTCGAAGATACAGGAATAAATTCAGTGATCCCTTCGACAATTGCTAAAATAATAGCTGTAATCGTGTCCATAATGTCCTCCTATTTTTGGGAATCTAGCACTGTTAAATGGAGTCTATAAGTGTAGATTATGAGCTGTCGGCCTTATTCAGACTTAGCCTCCCAGCGAGTGAGCATGCATTCATCGAGGCTGTTTGGACGCTGTAACTCCATCCGTAAGAGATCGCGTAAAAAATGTGGCAATAGAAACAAAGCATCCTTCCCATTCGCGATCGTCTCATAGCCGGCCCTGAAAGTAAACATGTCCAGCGTACCAACATTATACTCTCTTTCATCCTCCAGTGGGTTTCCTTCGACAAAAACTGCAACACTCTTATCATACGGTATCATTAGTGGGTCGTACAAGATTTTTAATCCATCTACTGCCAAGCTGCCCAGATGATTCCCACGGAAACCGTACCCGTAAATGACCTTACTATAAAACTCCTCTGTAAGGCTCTGTTCCAAAGCTGTGCGAATATCTATACCCTTCAGCTTAATGATGCAAGTATTGATGGGAGAAGGACAAAGTGCGTGCAGCATCCCTGTCGTAACCTCGCCTTCCGGCAATGGTCCTAGCAGCTGACCCGTGTTAACTAATGACATACTAGTTCCTGTAAATCTACGTACTGCTTGTGCCAAAAGATTGCCAAAGGGGGACTCTCCCCGCAAGTTCAAAGGAAGCTCACGGTCAGTAATCGCAGCGATCGTCTGAAGAGATTCTTGGCCATGCTTCAAATGAATAGCGACTGCAGGACCTATAACCTCCTCCTTCAGAAGGGGGTCAATAGGAATACATTCCCCCGTCACTAAGCTGAAATCAGACTGAGGATCTAGTCGCTCAAATTGTAGGCGCCCGAGATACCGACCGAATTTCCCAGCACCGCATACGGCAGTACCATTAATCATAATAGGCTCTTCTAACAGATGGTGCGTATGTCCACCAAGAATAGCATGTACGCCCTCTAACCGTTCTGCCAGAATTTTATCCGTAGGAAGTCCGAGATGAGATAGAACGATTAAAATATCCACCTGTGGCGCTAAAAGTAGGCATTGTTCCCGGAGTGCAGTCTCAGGATCTAAAGCATCCCAGCCCAAAAGGGAATAGAATGAAGTAAATGCCGCTGTTGCTCCGGTCACTCCAATTCTAATTCCATCCTTCTCCAAGATCGCATGACGCTTCATCCAGCTTGGCGGCTCTCCTGTCGAAGACTCTACAAAATTACAGCATACTACCGGACACTGTAAACCGGAAAAAATAGATGACAACATCTCCTGAGAGAACGTGAGCCCCTCATTATTGCCAATGGTTACAGCATCATATCCTGTTAAGTTTAATACATCGATGTTAGCCTGACCCATAGTGCCTTCTGTCTCAACAGCTGCACGATCCATATGATCACCAATATCCAGCAGCAGTACAGGCTCTTCTCCCGCTGCAGCCCTTTGTACGGCGATTTCCGCTGCCACCGGACTTACCATTTCAAAATGGCTATGTATATCATTGGTATGAAGTATGGTCAGTCTTTGTGGCACATGCCCCATAAGCAACATTCCTCCTACCCTTGAGCTCCTCTTTAATGAAGCAGTCGGTGCGTGATCTTATAGAGCCTAGCATAACATTTTCAGACACATTATGGTATATTGAAGACATCAGATCATACATCAGAGGAGAATAAAAATGCATATTACTATCCGACTATTCGCGGGTCTGGCTGAGACAATCGGCTCTTCTTCTCTGTCCTTCCAAGCGACTGAGATTCCCTTAACAGCTGGCAAGCTGAAGGAGCTTCTATCTGCCTCTTATCCGAATGCAGCATCCCAAATTGGGGCTTCTTTAATTGCCATTGACCGGGAATATGCTCCTGATGATTCTATCATCACAGCGTCTTCCGAAGTCGCACTTATTCCACCAGTTTCTGGGGGAGAGAATGGCACTATATATGAAACTACTACTGATGGTCTCTATAGCATAACGGACCAGCCTTTAAATGCAGAGAAGCTTCTAGATGCCGTTCTTGACGTCAATCACGGAGCATCCTTATTATTTATCGGCACTACACGTGAAATGACCGGAGAACAACGTACAACCGCACTTCATTATGATGCCTATATTCCTATGGCCTTAAGTAAACTAGAGGAGATTGGTAAAGAAGTGAAGAACCGCTGGAACGCAAACTGCGCCATATCTCACCGCATTGGGCTTGTAGGTTTAAAGGAAGCAAGTGTTATCATTGCCGTCTCCACACCCCATCGCGATACCTGCTACGAAGCCAGTCGCTTTGCCATTGAACGATTGAAACAGACGGTTCCCGTTTGGAAAAAAGACATTAATGAATCGGGCCAACATTGGGTGAACTCTGATCAAAAAGCTAGCGATACAATCCACAAATAATCTTTTCTCCTTTTTGATTGAAAAATCTGAACTTTGTTGATATTCTGGATAAAATCGGATAAAAGGTGGCATAGGCATTGAGAGTACACGTCTCGGATCTAAAACCTGGTAATCACCTTAACGCGGACGCATATAGTTCTAGGGGTTTACATGTACTACCAAAAGGATCACTGCTCCAAATAAATGATATCGCCAAGCTGATGCAGCTTGGAGTTGATTATGTTGATATCGAGACGTTAGAAGAAGAGGTATCACCCCTCAGCAGACCTTCAATTATTCAGACGGTGACCACTAGTTTTGATACCATGATTGACGGCTTCGAGTCTCTTTATATGGAAGCGTTATTAAAAGGAAGCTTCAACCAATCCGTGGTAAACGACATTCTTCAGCCTTCGCTTCAAACTTTGGACAAGCATAAAGATGTAGTGTCCCTCCTGCTTTTGCTAGATCGGGAAGATAACTATACCTATAATCACTCCCTTCAGGTAGGCATGCTCTCTTATTATATTGCGATATGGCTTGGTTATTCCAAACAAGAATGCTATGAAATTGGTCGTGCAGGCTATTTGATTGATATTGGAAAATGCCGAATTTCACCCTCTCTCTTGAATAAACCAGGGAAGCTAACGCCAGATGAGTTCGAGGAAATCAAACTACATACTAAGTACGGCTACGAAATTATACGTAATTCTATGGACGATTCTTACACAGCTTTGGCTGCGCTCCAACATCATGAGCGTGAGGACGGCTCTGGCTATCCAAGCGGTCTAACCAAATCTGATATTCATCCTTATGCACAAATTGCAGCTGTAGCTGACATTTATAGTGCGATGACTTCTAAACGAGTCTATCAGTCGAAGCAAGAGCTTATTTCCGTCCTGCGTGAAATAAACAATCTAAGTTTCGGTAAACTGAACGCTAAAACCGTTCAAGCCTTTATCCAGCATTTAATGCCCAACTTCATCGGCAAGCGTGTGTTACTGAACACAGGTGATATTGGCGTAATTATTATGAACAATCTGGTCGATATTTTCCGACCACTGGTAAAGGTTGACGGAATGTTCGTGGACCTTTCCCGCGAACGGAACGTTGCCATTGTAGAAATTTACATGGACTAAGGCGCTTCGCTCCCTCCCAAACCCTTTCTTCCAAGGGAGGGCCCCTAGGGTTCCAACCTCTGGACAACCAGAAGTTTAGTGTAAACTTGTGGCGGTGGTGGATAGAAGGAACGCCTTGTGTAACCTCGCTTTGAGGCTCCTTCTTTGCTTCGCAAGAATCGGGGCCTCAAAGCTATCTTTCGAAATCCATGATCCTCCGTTTTCTTTCGGGGGATTTTTTCTGTTGTATTATGTGCAACAGAATTCTTGTACGTAGAGCTGGATTGTAGTTCTGTTGTATTTTGTGCAATCAAAAATAAAGAAAACGTCTTTTATAAGCACATTTTCCTAATACTATTGCACAAAGTGCAGTAGATGCTATTTTATGAGTGGATAAGGAGCTTTCTATTGTAAATACTGCAATAGATGATTGAAATACAAACCTCTTGGCGAGACTAATATGTGGTTTAAATATTTCTAGGAGGTAAAAAGTATGCTTCCAGTCCATGAACGTCTTGCCGAGCTATTCACTCTAAGTCGTCTACGCCAGCTTACAGCCTCCGAAGAAACGGAACAACAGCAATGCCTTCAGGTGAATGCCACTTACTGTTGGGAGATGGCACGACTACAGAATGAAATACTGTTAGCGGAACAAACAACGGATACACAGTGGCATCAGGATATTTGTGCCCAAATGTTTGAGCTACGTATAACGGGTAGATTACCTAAACGCCCGAAATAATTGGACGTACGATATAAAACAGCCCACTCCTCATTTGCTTTCGCAAGGGGAATGGGCTGTTGTTCTTTGCTATAGAAAGCGGAACTGCGCTTCTATTAATCCGTTATACACACCATCACGTGATGTCAGTTCTCGGTGGGTTCCTTCTTCTTTAATCTCACCATGATCCAGAACGACTATTTTATCCGCATGGCGAATGGTAGATAGTCTATGAGCGACGATAAAGGAGGTCCTGCCCTGAAGTAAGATTTTGAGTGCCTCTTGAATCTTCAGCTCCGTCTCTGTATCAATACTTGCCGTAGCTTCATCAAGGATCAGAATCCGTGGATTCGCTAATAGTGCACGGGCAAAGGAGAGCAGCTGACGCTGTCCCATGGACAAGGCACTACCACGCTCTTCTACCTCTGTCTCATACCCTCCAGGAAGCTTCATAATAAAGTCATGGGCATCTACTGCTTTCGCGGCATTTTCCACTTCTTCATCGGTAGCATCCAGTCGACCAAATCGGATATTATCGCGAATCGTTCCTGAGAAAATGAAGGTGTCCTGTAGCACGATTCCGATCTGCCTTCTCAGACTATCTAGAGTAACTTCACGGATATCTTCACCGTCAATCGTAATTCTTCCGCTCTTAATATCATAGAACCGGCCAATCAGGTTAATAATCGTGCTTTTCCCCGAGCCAGTATGACCCACCAGCGCGATCGATTGCCCAGCTTTTACATCCAGATCGATGCCCTTTAAAGCCGCCCGACCTTTTTCATATTCAAAAACAACCTTATTAAAGTTAATATCTCCACGAATCGTTCCTAGTGGTTTAGCCCCTGGATTATCTTGAACCGAAGGCTGCTCATCCAAATATTCAAAGATCCGTTCTGAGGAGGCCATCGCTACCAGCAGCTGGTTATACATCTGCCCCAGACGGTTGATCGGGTCCCAGAAGTTGCTGACATAAGAACTAAACGCTACCAGCAAACCGACAGTAAGCTCGCCAGATTGGATGAGATACGCCCCTAGCCAAAAGAGGATCATCGTTCCAAAACCACCAGTGATCTCGATCATCGGCCCGAAAGCTTGGTTCATCGCAGATGCTTTATTCCAGGACTTTTTACTATCTGTATTCATAAAATCGAAATAATTCATGTTTTCACGTTCTTGTGTATAGGCCTGTGTGACTCTGATCCCCTGAATCGATTCGTTCAAGTGAGAATTAATTCTAGAGTTCTTCATCCGCACATCCTGCCAAGCGATCCGAATCTTCTGACGCAGCTTAGTAGAAATAAAGAACATGATCGGAACCGTAACCATTACTGCAAGGCCAAGTTTCCAGTTGATCAATAACAGAATAATGGTAATCCCTAAAAGCTGTACACAGTCAATCATCAGATTGACTACCCCGTTCGTGAACAAATCCTGCAGTGAGTTGATATCATTCGTCACACGTACTAATACCGAACCTGCTGGGCGTTTATCGAAGAAGTTAAAAGAGAGCTTCTGAATATGCTTGAACAAGTCAGAACGCAAGTCATAAATGACTCTTTGTCCAATGATGTTCGTGTACTTAATCCGGTACACACCTGCAATCCATTGAATGAGATATAAGACAATGACACCTGCGGTAAGCGAATAAAGAAGTGTTAAGCTTGGATTCCCAACCTTAGGCGCTATAGCACGGTCGATAGCTAAACTTGTCAAGAAAGGAACGGTCAGCTTCGTAATGGTTCCCAGAATCATCATGATAGAAACCAGTGGAAGCATCTGTTTGGCGTAAGGCTTCATATAGCTGAATAATCTGGTGAACTGCTTCCAGTCAAACGCTTTGTCGATCACATCATCATCTTTGTACACGAAACGTTCGTCAAGTGTCTTCTGCTCGGCTGCTTTACGCTTTGCTCCCGAAGCGGTGTTCTGTTTGGCTTCAAGTTTCATATGCCTCACTCCTCCCCTCTTCCGGTAGCTCTGGCCAGAAAGTCAGCATATTGTATCCGGTATACATCTTGGTATGGACCCGGAACTTCAATTAGCTCCTGATGAGTACCACGCTGCTGAACATGACCTTCGTTCATAACAATGATCTGATCCGCATGTCGCAAGGAGGATATCCGATGGGCAATTATAAGTGTTGTACGCCCATTCATGACCTCCTGGAAGCCCGCTTGAATCTCATGTTCCGTTTCCATATCGACCGCACTGGTCGCATCGTCGAGGATGAGGATACGCGGATTCTTAAGCAGGGCTCTTGCGATCGCAATCCGCTGCTTTTGTCCGCCAGAGAGACCCATCCCGCGTTCACCCACTACAGTGTCATATCCGTCTGCCATCTCCATAATGAAATCATGCGCCTTTGCCAGCTGTGCAGCACGGATAATCTCCTCCATGCTTACATTTTTCAAGCCATACGAAATATTGTTGCGGATGGATGAGGAGAACAGGAATGTTTCCTGGAATACGGTGGCAATCTGTGACCGCAGGCTGCGCACACTGTACTCTCTAATATCAATGCCATCCAGCGTAATACTCCCTTCATTGACATCATAAGCACGCATCATCAGTTGAGTAATAGTGGATTTACCTGAACCTGTGCCTCCAAGAAATCCGATAATTTCACCTGATTTAGCTTCAAAATGGATGTCAGTAACAGCAGGCATTTTGTTCCCGTACGCAAAGGTGACATGATTAAAGGCAACGTCCCCCTTAACCTCGGAAGGCACCAGTTCACGGGCATCCTCTTTATCCTTGACATCAATTTTTTGATTAAGTACTTCAAGTACACGTTCTCCCGAAGCTTTGGACTGTGTATAGTTATTAATATGAAAGCCTAGACCCCATACCGGTCCAATGATGTACCAAATCAAACTGAAGAAGGCAACCAATTCACCTAGTGACATTTTCCCGTTAATGACGAGTGTACCACCTACGCCTAACAGGATAGCTATACTTACCGATGCTAAAAGCTCCATGACAGGAAAAAACTTACTCCAGAGCTCAGCGGCAAAAATCTGATTATTCTTATAACGTTCATTACGGTGTGAGAACTTTTCAACTTCGTGAGCCTCTCTAGCAAACGATTTGACAGTTCGCACACCCGTGATATTCTCCTGTACAGCCGTTGTCAGAGAACTCAGCGCAAGGCGCATCTCTTGGAAGGCCGGATGAATCTTGGACTCAAATCTTAAAGCTACTGCTGCCAGAAATGGCATAGTAATCAAAGTAACCAATGTTAGCTGCCAATTAATGGTGAACATCATGATAGAACCAAAGAGCACCATAAAAAACACATTTAGCAACTGAGCAAAACCAAAACCGATAAAGTTCCGAATCGCTTCCAAATCCCCGGTCAGCCGGGACATCAGATCTCCTGTTTTCGCGGTATCATAATAACGGAAAGATAGAAATTGTAATTTCTCATAACAAGCGTTACGTAGCCGATATGCTAGAAAATTACCTAACCGCCCTCCAAAAAAACCATGTGCAAATTGCAGGCATGCTTTTACGATTACTACAGCTAACACACTGAGAGCCAACACGGGCACCTCTTTAAACTTGAGTGGAACAATTACTTCATCGATGAGCTTCCTTAACAAATTGGGGGTAATTAGCCCCACTGCAGTTGCGGCGGCCAAGCATACAATCGAAAGAATCAAATAATGTAGCTTCTCTCGGTAATAGCCTCGCAGTTGCCTGAGAACATCCATATCTCTCCTCCTTAAAGCTTTACGAAGTAAAGCTGCTTCGTAAGCATAGACTTAGCTTTACAAAATAAAGCTATTTTTTAGCGCTTTCAATTTTAGTGACTTTAAGCAGTGTATCATCCCTAATTTAAAGCGGCAAAGGGTAGAATTGAGCGTTTATCCTGTTATTTCGGAAAAAAGACCCATATATAGGTGATAAACGACCATCATTGTCTTAAAATACTCGAGTTTCCTCCTTAATGCTGTTGAATTAAGAAACATCATGATCCTTGATCTGATCGCCCCCTCCAAAATAAACTTTTATCAAGCTTTTTTGCATAAAATTTGGATTTAACCCTCTAGAATGAAAACCCCATCTCAATTTCCAATAAAAAATACGTATTCGAGTGACTTGAGCATAAAAGCATCAAGATCACTGCGAATACGTATTTTGTATTACTTATTAGAATGAAGCCGGAACCTTGAAGATCAAGGTTAACCGATACTTCCTTCCATTTCGAATTTTATCAAACGGTTCATTTCAACCGCATATTCCATCGGCAGTTCTTTGGTGAACGGTTCGATGAAGCCCATAACGATCATTTGAGTTGCCTCAGCTTCTGTTAGGCCGCGGCTCATTAGATAGAACAGCTGCTCCTCAGAAACTTTGGATACCGTTGCTTCGTGCTCAAGCACGATGTTATCGTTCATGATTTCATTGTAAGGAATCGTATCCGAAGTGGATTCGTTATCCAAAATGAGTGTATCACATTTAATGTTCGATTTCGCACCTTCTGCCTGACGGCCAAAGGAAGCAAGACCACGATAAGTTACTTTACCGCCGTGCTTACTGATCGATTTCGATACAATAGTGGATGTTGTGTCTGGAGCCAAATGGATCATCTTGGCACCAGCATCCTGATGCTGGCCTTTACCCGCTACCGCGATGGACAGTACTGAACCTTTAGCTCCACGGCCTTTAAGAACAACCGCAGGGTATTTCATAGTCAGCTTGGAACCGATGTTGCCATCGACCCATTCCATCGTAGCATTCTCTTCTGCAACCGCACGTTTAGTAACGAGGTTGTAGATGTTTGGAGCCCAGTTCTGAATCGTAGTATAACGAACGCGTGAGTTCTTCATACACAAGATTTCAACAACCGCACTGTGCAGAGAATTCGTGCTGTAGATTGGCGCTGTACAGCCTTCTACATAATGCACGAAGCTATCTTCGTCAGCGAGGATCAAGGTACGCTCAAATTGTCCCATGTTCTCGGAGTTAATACGGAAGTAAGCCTGCAAAGGAACTTCACATTTCACACCTTTAGGAACGTAGATGAAGCTTCCGCCTGACCAAACTGCACTGTTAAGTGCTGCAAATTTATTATCGGTTGGAGGGATGATCGTCCCGAAGAACTTCTTAAGAAGTTCTGGATGTTCACGCAGTGCAGTATCGGTATCTGTAAAAATAACCCCTTGATCTTCAAGGCTCTTCTGCATGCTGTGGTATACAACCTCAGATTCATATTGTGCCGATACGCCGGCGAGGAACTTCTGTTCCGCTTCAGGAATACCCAGCTTATCAAAGGTTTCCTTGATTTCGGAAGGAACTTCTTCCCAAGTCTTCCCTTGTTTCTCGGAAGGTCTTACATAATATTGAATATCCTCAAAATCTAAATCATCCATATTGCCGCCCCATGTAGGCATCGGCATTTTACGGAACTGTTCAAGGGATTTTAAGCGGAAATCAAGCATCCACTGTGGTTCATTTTTGATTGCTGAAATTTCTTTAACAATTTCGGCCGTCAAACCTTTACCAGACTGGAATATCGACTTATGCTCATCACGGAACCCGTATTGGTACTCTTCCATATCAGGCGCTTTCTTAGCCATGGTGTCAGCCTCCTTGTTCTACTGTTATTTATGTTGCTCTTCTTCGTCAATTCCTTTACGAAGCGCGTTCCAAGCCAGTGTTGCACATTTGATCCGCGCAGGGAATTTATTCACACCCGATAGGGCTTCAATGTCTTCATAATCTCCAAAATCCACGTCTTCACCCTTCATCAGTAAGGAGAAGTTATCGGCTAGTTCGAGTGCTCGTTCAACCGTTTGTCCTTTGATCGCCTCAGTCATCATCGAAGCCGATGACATACTGATCGAGCAACCTTCACCGTTATAACGGGCATCCTTGACGATTCCATCCTCTACCTTAAGCTGAAGTGTAATACGATCACCACAAGTTGGGTTATTCAGTTCAATTTTCAGAGCATCATCTTCAAATGAACCACGATTCCTAGGACTTTTATAATGATCCATAATTACGCGTCTGTACAAGTCATCCAAGTTCATAGCCGAAGTACTCCTTTGTCTTGATTAAAGCGTCCACCAGTCGATCTACATCCTGCTCGGTGTTATACAGGTAAAAGCTCGCACGTGCTGTTGAGCTGGCTTCCAGCCAGCGCATCAGCGGCTGACAGCAGTGATGACCAGCACGGATAGCAATTCCCTCCGCATCTAGTACTGTAGCGACATCATGCGGGTGAACGTCACCCAGATTAAAAGTCACAACGCCAACTTCACGATTGCGCGGACCATAAATGGTCAAGCCATCAATTTCAGATAAACGCTGTTCTGCGTATGCGGCAAGCTGCTTCTCATGGCTGTGAATCTCATCCATGCCGATTTCTTGTAAGAAATCTACGGCTGCACCTAATCCAACAGCTCCTGCAATGATCGGCGTACCGCCCTCAAACTTCCAAGGAAGTTCTTTCCATGTCGATTCATAGAGACCTACATCATCAATCATTTCGCCACCGAACTCAATAGGTTCCATAGCTTCAAGGAGTGCTCTTTTGCCGTACAAAGCCCCAATTCCAGTCGGTGCTAGCATTTTATGTCCGGAAAGTGCATAGAAATCACAATCCAGATCCTGCATATCGACCTTCACATGAGGTGTGCTCTGTGCGCCGTCTACGACAATTACCGCACCGTTTCGATGAGCAATCGCCGCAAGCTCTTTAATCGGATGAGTTACTCCCATAACATTAGACACATAAGCGATAGCAACGATCTTGGTTTTATCCGTAATCGTCTTCTCAGCATCTTCAAGCGTAATCGTTCCGTCAGGTTGCAACGGTATATATTTTAAAGTAGCACCTGTCTTCTTAGCTAGCTGCTGCCAGGGGATCAAATTACTATGATGCTCCATCAGGGTGATGACAATTTCATCGCCTTCACCCACTGCAGATGGCCCGTAAGAAGAGGCAACAAGATTTAGGGCAGTGGTTGTGCCGCGCGTAAAGATGATTTCTTTAGTGCTGCGGGCGTTAATAAACTTAGCTAGCTTCTCCCGGGCTCCCTCGTAGGCATCTGTTGCACGGCTGCCTAGAGTATGGACGCCACGGTGTACGTTGGCGTTATCCCACTCATAATACGACTTGACCGCCTCAATCACTTGACGAGGCTTCTGTGAAGTAGCAGCACTGTCAAGATAGACCAGTGGATGGCCGTTCACATTCTGGTTCAGTATGGGAAATTGCTCCCGGATGGCGTTGCTAATCATTGACCTAACTTCCTTTCCACAAGAGATTGGAGCTGATTGCGCAGTCCCTCTAGTGGAATTTGCGACACAACAGGAGCCAAGAAGCCATAGATGATCAGAGTTTCTGCATCATGCCGTGTAATTCCGCGGGACATCAGGTAAAAGACTTGCTCGTGATTGACCTGTCCTACGGAAGCGGCATGGCCTGCTGTAACATCATCTTCATCAATCAGCAGGATCGGATTGGCGTCACCACGGGCTTTTGGACTCAGCATCAATACTTTCTCCGTTTGCTGTCCGTCGGCTCTAGTAGCACCTTTCTCGATCTTGGTAATTCCGTTGATGATCGAAGTAGCATTATCACGCATAACTGCACGAGTGATCATGTCACTTGGGGTATTTTTGCCGAAATGCTGAGCTTGAGTAGTGTAATTCAGTTTCTGTGATCCCGTACCTACAGCAATTACTTTAGCATCCGAGCTAGAGCCATTACCTTTGAGCACAGATTTGGTATCACTTGCTGTATCACCATAGTTCATCTCTCCAACAATCCATTCGATCGTTCCGTCATTCTCAACAACAGCGCGGCGGTAAGTCACATCTGTTGTATCCACGCCCAGCTGATGCACTGTAGCATAACGGACTTTAGCACCTGCACCCACGAATACTTCTACAGCACCATTGTGCAAGCCAGCTTCCTCTTTATCCGACACGTAGTTGTCTACGTATGTCAGGGAGCTGTTAGTATCCGCTACAATCAGAATGTGAGGAACAAATGAAGCTTCCGCATCATCTGTTAACAGCACCGCCTGAAGTGGAGTTTCAACCACTACATTCTTAGGAACATAGAGGAATACTCCCCCGTTCCATAGTGCTGCATGAAGCGCAGCGATAGAATGCTCGTCAGGCTGAATCGCCTTATGAAGGTAACGTTGTACCAAATCTCCGTGCTCTTTAACAGCCGTTTGCAGATCGGTAAAAATAACACCTTGTGCTGCAAGTTCAGGAGCTAGTCGTGTATATACTGCACCAGAGTTACGTTGAATAATCAGACTGCCTTCTTCCTGATCCTTGATCAAGGAGGAAATGGAAGCAGGTGCATCCTTCAGTGAAGCAATGGTTTCGCTTGCTTTGTAGCTACCATAATTATTCACATTCCAACGATCAATCCGTGTCTTCTCTAATTTAGGCAGTGTCAGAGTAGCTGCCAGTTCAAGTGCTTTCAAGCGGCTTTCTTTCAGCCAACCCGGTTCGCCGCTACTATGCGATAATTCGCTCAAGCGCTCGGCATCCACCGGAAGAATGGTCTGTGTCGTCATAAGTGTTCTCCTCCTTCCTGGCGTTTCTTACGCGTCTTGCCCTACTGTTTCGTCTTCAATTCCAAGTTCTTCTTTAATCCATTCGTAGCCTTCTGCTTCCAGACGTTGTGCAAGCTCAGGACCACCGGATTTTACAATTCTGCCCTGCATCATAACATGTACAAAATCAGGCTTGATGTAGTTCAAGAGACGTTGATAGTGGGTAATAACCAGGAAACCGCGATCTTCACTCCGCATGGAGTTTACGCCTTCGGCAACAATTTTCAAAGCATCAATATCAAGACCAGAGTCAATTTCGTCAAGAATCACGATTTTTGGATCTAGCATCATCATTTGTAGAATTTCGTTACGTTTCTTCTCACCACCGGAGAAGCCTTCGTTCAGGTAACGGTGTAGGAACTCAGGATTCATGTCCAGTTCTTTCATCTTCGCTTCCATAAGACGGATAAAACGAATCAAAGAAATTTCGCTTCCCTCTTCACGACGGGCATTAATGGCAGAGCGCAAGAAATCGGAGTTTGTTACTCCGGAAATTTCACTTGGGTACTGCATAGCAAGGAAAAGACCTGCACGTGCGCGTTCATCAACCGCCATCTCCAGAAGATCTTCACCTTCAAGTGTTGCTGTTCCTTCAGTTACTTCATATTTAGGGTGACCCATAAGAGCTGACGCCAAGGTACTTTTACCTGTACCGTTTGGTCCCATGATGGCGTGAATTTCGCCACCTTTCATTTGAAGGTTAATCCCCTTCAAAATCTCTTTTCCCTCAATCGTCGCTTTAAGTCCCTCAATGACAAAATCTGCTGCCATAATATTATTCCCTCCATTGATCGATTTGCGAAATCAAAAGTTGTATTGAAACAGGATGATCCTGATTCCCAGCACAATTAGATTTTATATCACATTATAATTATTATAAATTGAATCACAATGATTATCAATGATTCTCAACAATTTTATAACAAACCCTGTTTTTTTACAAATATCTCTTTTTATTTATCCTTTAATGCACCGCATGTTTCGCTATTTTCCGTAACCACCTAACGCAAAAAATAAGACCTCCCGCAGGAAGCCTTATTTCATACGCTTTATCGTTTAGCTAAGGTAGGAACGCAGCATCCATTGATGTTTCTCAAGATCACCACGAATTTTAATAAACATGTCAGAGGTAGGCTGGTCCTTAATTTCCTCAGCAAGCTCAATGCCTTCTGTCAACTCTTCAGAAATAGTAGCGAAGTCTTCAATCAGAGACTGGACCATACCACGTGTATCCTCTTTACCAGTAGCTTCTTGAATCGTTGCCAATTCCAGATATTCTTTCATCGTTGCAGCAGGACTTCCTTTGATGCTTAGCAGACGCTCTGCAACTTCATCCATTTGCAGCGTCACTTCATTATATAGATCCTCAAATTTCACGTGAAGAGAGAAGAATTGTTCTCCTTTTACGTACCAATGAAAATTATGGATTTTAACGTACAATACATTCAAGTTAGCAACCTGACGATTCAAAATTTGTTCCAGTGAAGTTGTATTTACTTTATTAGATGCTTTAGCCATGAGATGATCCCATCCTTATCCTTTATATTTACCGGGCTACTTAATCCTTCATCCGGCAGCAACTTGTCTATTCTTAATTTACCCCTTAGCATGTAAGACGAAACAAGGAGAACCCTTCCATAAAATCTCTGTTTAAATTATTTACACTAAAGACACTCTCTATTATGTTCAATTTCTGATTCTTGCAAAAAAACACAAGAGGCCAATGGCCTCTTGTGTTTTGGATTTTGTAAGATTGTTCAGTCAGACCATAAGAAGTAATGCATCCGCACCCGTCATGCCGGGTACGATACCTAGACGCTCCGCTTCTATGGTTACAGACTCCAATGGGGCAGCTAACAGCTGTGACAGCGTACGTACACCAACCGCCCGGGCTGCGATAATATGCCGATCACTGAGCTTCTCATTGAGCAAACCAACATCCAGCGCACCACACATAATATACCCTCGGCTTGTGCTGATTGAGAGCAGCGTTGTTTTCGGAAGCTTAACTTCTACCCCGATCAGCGTATGTTCACCTACGGTAATGGGCTCCATAGTAACCAATAGCAGCACCTCCTTTATTCACCAACCACGATGTATATGTATGCTTCACCCCCTGCTGATGTGCAGTTGGTAGTCCTAGGCTTTTCGTAAAAAATACAGTACCTTGGTCCCATTTTCTCTAGTGTCAGGTATATGATTATTACTTGTTTAATGTTATAGTTTATTTACATTCTTATAATTGTAAAGAAATGTTCAAACGAAAAGCTGGGGGATCTATGGACGAGAAACTACAACACACAGACGGCAACTATTTATTTAATGTCGACATCCTGATTAATGCCCGTACCAACCCGCTTGCATTGCAATATCTGCTTGAAATGTTGAACAATAATGACAAAATCACAGATTTCAACATTAACTCCGGTCTTGAATTGGGGAGAACCATTGACAGCTTGCTTCGTTCTGCCAAACTAGCCTTGAATCAAAGCTCTGCTCCTCCAACTTCATTTAAGCTGCCACCAAAGACCACTAAAAAGCAGCTCGATAAACCGATTGATAAACAGGCAATATTGCCTGCACAACAGTCAGCTATTGAGACGCCAGCTGATGCATACGGGAAAATTCGACAGTATATTCAGAACAACCAATTAGTACGTTTACGAGCGAATCGGTACGGAAAACAAGTGTCCATGCCCTGTCGTATTTTAAATTTTGATGAAGCAGCCAACTCTATTAGTGTCTATCACGTGGATGAGAAACAGGTATACAGCTTTAATTTAAATGAGATCGACGAATTTCTGTAAACGTATACGTTACAGATAAATAAGCATCCGCCCCTTTATGGAACGGATGCTTATTTATCAACTTCTGTAACTTGATTGCTTAGGATGCCTCTTTGCTGCGTGAGAATGCTTCCACAGCCAGACATAACCAGCCTGCTATGAAGCATACACCACCAATAGGTGTTATCGCTCCAAGCACCTTAATCCCGGAAATGCTCAGTACATATAAGCTACCAGAGAACAAAATCGTCCCTGCTATTAATAGCCTTCCTGCCCAGCGTAACCGGGTACTTTCTCCCCATTGACCTACAGCCAGTGCTATCAGAATTACACCCAGCGCATGTACCAAATGATACTGTACACCCGTCTCATATACCTTCATATATTCTTCGCTAATAACAGGTTTTAATAAATGAGCGCCAAAAGCGCCTACTCCTACTGCCAGCATTGCTAGCACAGCCCCCCAGGCCATAAGTTTCCGTTGCATGCGATTACAACTCCTTAATATTAGACTTCTTCTATCATAAACGATTACCGATTGCTTTTTCCAGCAGCCATTTACGAATTAGCCACAATCAGGGGTTGCTTTTTTAGCATCAATATGAAAAAGTGGATATTAACAACATTTCATTCTTATCTCTCAAGGAGTGCAACCTATGGACCTTAATTCTCTCTCAAAATCTGACGCGCCTACAGCAGAGGTAGGAAATACCCAACCTGATCTGAGTCAGCCAAGTGCTGGTTCGTCGTATTCGTACCAGAAAGTAGATCATGACCTGCAACACTCTGGACCTGGTATTGCTTCTTTCATCATCAGCCTCGTGACCATAATGGGTTATGCAGCTCTCTTCGTTTTCATTATTATGAAGGCTTCTTCCATGGTTAACGAGAACTCGAATCTATTAGCCGAATCATCGCAGTCCATCATGCTTCTTGGAATGACTGTTATTATTCTTTCAGCTCTTAATGTAATTGGTGTTGTCATCGGCATTATTGGGCTTTCCATCCGGAAGAGACGTAAGGTTTTCGGCGTTATAGGCACTATCATCAACGGTGTGATTATCCTACTCTTTATGCTGCTTATTACTATTTTCTTAGTCAATGCCGGGACGCTATAACGTTCACTTCTAATTCCAAGACAAAAGGGCTGTTCCTGAAATCAATCAGGAGCAGCCCTTTTGTTATTCATAAATGATAGCGTTTCTTTATTTTGCAAGAGACAGCTTCGAAAGTACACGCTGTTTAACTGTAGCATCGCCTTCCACTGCTTTTTCAACATATTCAAAAGCTACAGGATCATCCGTATTTAACTTCTCAATAACGCTCTCCATACCTGCTGTGATCTCAAAAGCCGTAGGACCTTCTTTGGTCTCAATCTCAACAGAATGACTATCTATTTGGCCGACGTAAACGCCTGTTCCTTTAAGAATTTTAGCTTCTGGATTTGCAGTAGGTTTGGGTGCGGGAGTACTTGGATTCTCTGTTGGTGCAGTGGTACTTGTACCTTCTGTAGGTACGGGTGTGCTTGTGGTCTCCTCTGTTGGCACTGGAGAAGCTGTTGCACTTGGTTCTGCAGATGGCTGTGCTGAATTATTAGTAGCACCGCAAGCGGTTAGGGCTAGCGTTAATGCTGCGATTGCAGCTATAGCGGGTAAGGAACGTTGTTTTTTCATGTTGACTGCCTCCTCTATGTTTAGCGGTTGTTTGCAAAGTCATTTTCTATAAGCCTACTCCTATAAACGTATCAACTCTGCTAAGGTTTCATAATACGTTATTTTTAGTAACTTCCAATCTTTAATAGGCATCCGCCGGATGCAGGCTTAAGCGAGATTAATACAATAGTGTTGAGCCTGATTTATCCCTAAGGAGTGGTCCCCTTGAGAATCGATATCGGCTGCGGATCCAGTAAAGAAGCAGGTTATCTCGGGATCGATCGCATCGCGGGTCCCAACGTAGATATTGTCTGTGACATTAGCCAAGGCATCCCTTTGCCGGACAATACCGCCGAGTTTGTAATGGCTAGTCGTGTATTACCTTATATCGACGATTTATCCGCGGTTATGTCGGAAATTCACAGAATTAGCACCCACAAAGCCATTGTTTGTATACTGGCCCCGTATGCCCACAGTTTTGTTCATATGTCCAATCCTTCCTTTAAGCAGAAGTTTGATGAATATACTCCGAGGTATTTCACAGGATCCTTTTTCCAGCCCCCGTCCGGTCCAGTATGCCCATCGATTCCTGACTATCCCATCCCGGTGCCGCCGTTCGATTATCGATTGCTGCGGATGGAGCTTTTCTATCAATACCCTTATGAAGATCCTCTTTATGAAACAGAAGAACTAGAAATACTAAAGACGCTTCAAGCCAATGTTGTGCATGAAATCATGTACCATTTCACCGTAATCAAAGAAAATATTTCTATTCATGAGCTGGAATTGATGAGTAGAGGGCTTTACGCTGAACCGCGTGTTCTTATGAAACGCAGGCTAAAATCACACGATAGACAAAATTCCCTATAATTTATTGATGGGACATACAATTATACCCGAATTACATCATAGGCTAACATACAGGTATTAACTGTGCCGTCCTGATTATGGGACGGTTCACTTTTTTAAAAGAAAATTAACCTCGAAGGAGGTGAGAATCATTCCACTAGTCGTACGGGCAACGATCAATGCGACCGGTGCTATCACATTTACGGGCAACACACTTGGACTTAGTCGCTCTGATACAGTCGGAGTACCTGGGACACAGGACAGCATCGGTGGCTTTACCACTGTCAATACATCGTCTATTTTTGGAACCTACCCTAACGGAACGACTAGTCTTTACACAAGCAATAGTTCAGCAGCCATACTGGTCCTTCCTTCAGGTAGCACAGTGCTGTATGCAGAGCTGATATGGGGTGGCACCTATATAAATGGAACCGTAAACCTCAGTTCGGCGATAAACAACCCAGTCACCTTAATTACCCCTGCCGGGACTTCATTTAGCGTTACACCTGATTCTGCAACGAGTAACGTAGTTGATTTGGGAGGTGGTGCTTCTGCATATGTCCGTTCCGCCAATGTAACCAGCATTATACAACAAGGTGGTGCCGGTACCTATACTACAGGCGGCGTTGTAGGCACAATTGTAATTCCAGGAGACTCGACAGCCAACCATGCCGGCTGGACATTAGGTGTTATCTACCAGAATACAGCCCTCCCATTCCGCAATATGTCCCTTCGGGCAGGTGCAATACTAGTACAGGCAACATCAGCCCCGGTTTCAACTACGATAACTGGATTCGCAACACCAATAACAGGTGCGCTTGGAGGCAGAGCATTATTCAGCGCACAGGAGGGAGATGCAAACCGTTCAGGCGACCAGGCCTTGTTTGGTCCAACTGCTGCTACACTCGTAGCGTTATCTGGCCCCAATAACTTTGCTAACAACTTTTTCGCATCACAAATAAACAATGATACAGGTAATCTCAATACAACTGGAACATTTGGAACACGCAATCAGACGAACGGGAATCCAGGAACCAACATCATCGGTGGCCGACAAGGCTGGGACATTACTAATGTTGACGTGTCAGCCAGACTTGCAAATAATCAGTCTTCAGCGATTTTACAATTAACTACCTCTGGTGACGCTTATGTGCTTAATGGAAATGCCATACAAGTAGATATAAATGCACCCAAAATAAATCTCACTAAAAGTGCCAATGTGTCCGGCCCTATAGTCGGGGATACGGTAACTTATACTGTAACTGTCAGTAACACTGGTACAGCGAGTGCAGCTAGCGTCGTTTTATCAGATGCTCTGCCAGCAGGCTCAACCTTTGTCACTGGAAGTGTAGTAGTAGCCGGTGTCGTAAGACCCACCTTTGATATTACAGCAGGCATCTCCTTGGGGTCATTAGCTTTGAACTCTTCAATAACGGTTACATATCAAGCTAAAGTCACTTCATTACCACCAAGTCCACAAAATATAGCCAATACCGCCAATGCTGCTTTTACGTTTCAAAGTGTAGCAGGAGGCCCTATCATGACCGGGGTTATTCCATCCAATACGGTAACTTTACCCGTATATTCCCCTATTCTTAACATTGTAAAAACTGCCAATACTGCAAATGCGACGGTCGGAGATCAGATCACCTATTCCCTTCAAATCACCAACACTGGAAATATTGGTGCTATAACAACCCTTACCGACAATATTCCTTCAGGTAGCTCATATATTGCGGGTAGCTTTACCGTCAATGGAACACCTGTCGCTGGAAATCCTGCTACAGGTATTGCTATTGGAACGATAGCTGCTGGAGGCAGCTCTACCGTTCAATTCCGCGTAGTGGTGAACAGTCTCCCTTCACCGCCACAACTGGTCGACCAAGCGAGCACCACTTACACCTTTCAAGTTCCAGATGGGCGAACCGTAGCTGGATCAGCCTCATCCAATTCATTGTCTATTCCAGTTACAACTCCCAACGTAACAGTGCTCAAAAGCGCTGGATTTACTGACGTCGCTGTAGGAGATACACTGCTCTACACCTCCGTTATCAGCAATAATGGAATTGCAGCAGTTACCAACGTATCGCTTTCAGACATTATCCCTGCTGGGACTTCACTAGTCTCAGGTAGTGTTACGGTAGGTGGAACGGCACAGCCATCTGCTAATCCCGGTACAGGAATTTCTATTGGAACCATCACGCCTGGCGGTTCCGTTGCGGTCACTTTTCAGGTCAACGTGATCTCATTGCCAACTCCCGCTCAACTATTAAACAGATCCTCTACATCCTTCAGCTCAGGAGCCTTTACTGGCATTTCGCTTTCCAACACGACTACGACTCCGGTATATCAACCTGTAATCCAGATTGTCAAAAGTTCGAACGTTTCCAGTGCCACTGTAGGGGGCAATATTCTCTACACGTTGAATGTTCAGAATTCTGGAAATATCGGGGCATCTGTAGTCCTCAGTGACAATATTCCTTCAGGAAGTTCCTTTGTCTCGGGGAGTGTCACAGTTAATGGAGTTGCTAGACCAACTGATTCTCCACTTACAGGAATTAACTTAGGAACTGTAGCTTCAGGGGCTAGTGTTCCTGTAACCTTTCTTGTCTCTGTACAATCTTTGCCTTCACCAGCTGTTCTGAACAATCAAGGCAGCAGCAGCTACACCTACCAACTACCAAACGGTAGATCCTTATCCGGAACTAGCCAATCAAACACCGTTAGCATCCCAGTCTCCGCTCCAAATATTACGCTAACCAAATCCGCAAGCCTTGCTGATGTCACAGTCGGCGAGAATCTGACTTACACAGTCCAAGTGTCCAACACAAGCAGCGTAGCTGTGAATAACGTTGTCGTCTCTGACCCCATTCCTACGGGAGGCACTTTTGTAGCAGGGAGCGTTATTGTTGGCGGTTCATCGGTACCAGCCGCAAATCCAGGTACAGGAATATCTATCGGTAGTATTGCGGCTGGCAGCTCTATTACAGTCTCTTTTAGAGTGAATGTTTCTTCTTTACCAAATCCATCACAATTTGCAAACAGAGCTAGTGCGTCTTTCTCATCCGGTGCCTTCACTGGTTCTTCACTTTCGAACACGGTAGTAACCCCTGTGTATCAACCTATTATTAGTATGGTCAAAAGCGCGAATACCGCTCAGGCATCCGTAGGAGGATCTTTGTCTTTCTCGATTCTCATCAGCAATACCGGGAATATTGCAACCACTCTACTATTAACTGATAATCTTCCACCTCAAGCTTTATTTAACGCGAACAGTGTAATCATCGGGGGAACACCTTTACCCGGATATAATCCAGTAACCGGAATCCCTGTAGGCCCATTGGCACCAGGTGACAGCGTATCTGTGAGCTTTCTGGTTACGATAACAGCGTTACCTCCTTCACAGATGTTACTGAACTCCGCTTCGGCAACATATAGCTTCACCCTCCCGGACGGGCGTCAACTCGGAGGAAACGTAGTATCAAATACGCTCTCTGTCCCTGTATCCGCACCTAACGTCAGTGTCGTAAAAAGTGTGAATGCAGCTACTGCCGTTACGGGCGATATCCTTACATTCACCTCAGTATTGACGAACAACAGCATAGCTACTGTAAGCAACATCATTCTCAGCGATCCTCTGCCTGAGAATGTAGCTTTTATTCCCGGAACCGTAATTGTAGGCGGCATTACTCAGCCGCTAGCAGTTCCGTCCGCCGGCATTCCAATCGGTAGTCTGGGTCCAGGCGCCACAGCTACCGTAACATTCGAGGTGAGGATAACGATGCCGATACCATCACAAATTAATAATCAGTCGTCCGTCAGTTTTACATCCGGTGTATTCTCCGGTTCTTCTTCATCCAACATTACTAGCACACCAGTCATTCAGCCACAGATCTCCTTATTAAAAAGTGCCGTCGATGGAGATGGTGATGCCGATGCTCTCGTTGTAGGTGATACCATCATCTACACAGTGGTTGTAAGTAATGCAGGTAATCTTGCTGCAAATGTAACCTTAACCGACAACATTCCTACTGGAACTGTCTTCAATCCTAACAGTGTTATTGTAGGAGGCATGCCGCAACCAGGTGCAGCACCCAATACCGGCATAGCTGTAGGAAGTGTAGCTCCGGGAACCAGTGTCCCTGTTAGCTTCTCTGTTAATATCGTTTCCTTACCATCACCACAACAAATCAGCAATCAAGCTTCTGCAAGCTTCACCTATACTCCGCCTGACGGTAGACCCTTAAGCGGAACTGCTGTATCTAATACCGTCACACTACAGGTCTCAGCTCCTAATATCGTGGTAGTCAAAAGCTCCACCTCAACTTCCGTAGCGATCGGAGATACGGTCACTTATAACGTAAATATTACTAATAACGGTTTAGAAGCTGTTAATAGCGTGTTACTTAACGATCCAACACCAGCAGGCGCTGCTTTTGTAACGGGTAGCGTATCCGTAAATGGAGTACCTTTTCCAAACCTGAATCCTTCTTCGGGGATATCAATTGGTACCCTGGCGCCTGGAGCTTCAGCTCTGGTTGCTTACAGTGTTACCGTGATCTCTGTTCCTCCTACTACTACACTTATCAATAAGGCATCCGTAACCTTTACATCAGGTGTTTTTTCCGGTTCGACCTTCTCCAATACCGTTACCATCCCTGTGTACCAGCCGAACATCTCGGTCGTCAAAACAGCAAGTACGAATAACGCTACAACAGGTGACGCTGTCAGCTATACCCTGACCGTGAGTAACACAGGAAACTATCCGGCAAGCTTAATCATTACGGACAATATTCCTGCGGGTACTACCTTCGTTCCGAATAGTGTGCTCATTAATGGACTCCCCTTAGCGCAAGCAGATCCATCTACGGGGATTCCAGCTGGAGTTATTGCACCCGGTGCTACTACTGCAGTAATATTCACTGTTAATATCACCTCACTGCCCAATCCTCAGCAGTTGGTCAATCAGGGTACCGTAGCGTATAGCTTCACTTTGCCTGACGGCCGCACACTTGGTGGTTCCGTCCTATCCAATACAATTACTATCCCTGTCTCTTCACCAAATCTGGCTGTAGTAAAATCTACGCCTACCACATCAACTACAGTTGGAGACACGATCACCTATTCAGTTACAATTACCAATAACGGAATCGAAACGGTAAATAACGCTGTGTTCACAGACGCACTTCCTGCGGGTACTACATTCGTATCTGGCAGTGTATTAGTAGATGGCGTACCTCGTCCAGGGGGTAGCCCTTCCACCGGGGTAACCTTGGGCAGTATTGCACCAGGTGTAACTGTAACTGTGGCATTCACAGTGAATACAGTCTCATTGCCACCTTCAGGCCTCCTAAATAACCAGTCAACGGTGAGCTTCACCTCTGGAGTTCTCTCGAATGTTGCCTTCTCTAATATTGTATCAACGCCTATTTACTTACCGATTCTAGCCGCAGCAAAAAGCTCGAATTCAATTCAAGCGACCGTCGGAGATACGATTACCTACACGATTAATGTAACCAATTCAGGGAATTACGGGGCTTTGGCTACTCTGAGTGATACTATCCCATCTGGAACAACATTTGTGCCAAACAGTGTGCTTATTCAAGGTACCCCAGCTCCGGGAGCAGATCCAGCGGCTGGCATTCCACTCGGTGTCATATCCGCAGGTGCAACACTATCTGTTATGTTCTCAGTACTCATTTCAACATTGCCAGCAAGCCAGCAACTGATTAACCAAGCATCGGTAGCATTTGCTTACACCTTGCCTGATGGGCGGACGTTTAACAGTTCGATCAATTCCAATTCGACAACGATTTCGGTATCCTCACCGAATGTGATCGTAACTAAGTCATCACCAGCAACAGATGCCGTTGTTGGCGATACAATTACTTACAACCTTACAGTTACCAATAGCGGAATCGCCAATATCAGCAATGTAAACATCAGTGATCCAATACCAGCAGGTTCTTCGTTTGTTGCTGGCAGTGTGATCGTTGATGGCACTCCGCATCCTAATGCCAATCCAGCGAATGGCATCTCGCTCGGCACAATTGCACCGGGCGTTTCGGTCAATATCTCGTTCAACACTATCGTCAATGTACTGCCTAATCCTGCCACGCTCACCGATCAAGCTTCCGTCAGCTTCACATCTGGAGCATTCTCGGGATCCTCATTCTCTAATACACTTGTTATTCCGGTGTATCAGCCTATCATCGTTGTAGTCAAAGGGGCAGACAGAACCGCCGCAACTGTCGGAGATACGATTACTTACTCCTTGAATGTGACTAATACTGGTAACCTCATAGCAAATGTAGTCATAACTGACACGATTCCTAGCGGAGCTATCTTCGTTCCAAACAGCGTGCTCATTAATGGGGTGCCACAACCAGGCTCCGACCCGGCTACTGGATTAAATATTGGAGCAGTTGCTCCGGGAAGCACGGTAACAGTGACCATAACCCTGCAGGTTACAGTAGCCTCCCTCCCGTCACCGCAGCAGTTAGTCAATCAGGCTTCAGCAACTTTCTCATTCACACCTCCAGATGGTCGTCTGCTCACCGGAACTTCACTTTCAAATGTCCTAATCATCCCTGTCTCTTCTCCGGATGTAAGTGTCGTTAAGAGCACTACTTCTATTGATGCCGTTGTCGGCGATATCATCACCTATACGATTGTTGTTACCAACTTAGGGATTTCACCAGTCAATAACGTCATCATGGTTGACCCTATTCCAGCAGGCAGCCAATTTGTAACAGGCAGCATCACTGTAGACGGAACCCCACGACCTAATGGCAGCCCGGCTTCCGGTATTGCCATCGGAACGATTGCTGCTGGCGCTTCCTCAACCATCACCTTCCAGGTTCAGGTAGTAGCGTTATGATTCCCGGCTCACGTACCCAACCTGTCGTAACTAATCAATCTATGGTACTCTTCAACTCGGCAGCGGGTGTTGACGGCATTGTCTATTCCAATACCGTTAACACCCCGGTCGTGGGCCCCGTGCTTTCATTGCTGAAGAGTACAGACAAACTCCATGCCTCTTTAGGTGACACTCTGGTGTATACCATTAAAGCTTCTAATAATGGAAACACAGATGCTTTGCTAACGGTGTATGACATTCTTCCAGAGGGTGTATCCTTTATTTCCAACAGCGTGCTTAGAGACGGTGTGCCTCTCCCAGGGGCTACACCGTCTTCGGGCATACCGCTAGGTTCTATTGCTCCGCAGAGCCAAGTGAGCATCGCCTTTCAAGTGGTTATCATTTCACTTCCCTCTTCACTAGTGCTGCAAAATAAAGCACTGGGCCGTTTTTCTTTTGCCACACCCGAGGGAAGAATCGTTAACGGAGATTTATATTCTAATTCCGTACTAGTTTCTTTGCGCTCCTACCAGCTCTCTACCTTGTTGTCTGCAAGCACTCCGACCTCTTTTATAGGTGATGTAATTACCTATACATTACGGCTTACGAACGAAGGTAACAGCCTATTAAACCAAATCATCGCAACGATTTCTATTCCTAACGGATCTGTGTTCATTCCAGGGAGTGTCATTGCAGGTGGCGTCTATTATCCAGAATCAGAGCCTACGCAAGGAATATTAATTGGTCAACTTGATAAAGACCTAAGCATTGATATTACCTTTCGCGTTCGAGTTACAGAGATCCCCTCATCCTTGGACCTGACTAACCGTGCTGCTGTCACTTATACCGTCGACGACGATCCCAATACAACCGAGAGTAACACCGTCGTTATCTCACTTGTTCTGGCAGGGGTCACCATCAGCAAGAGAGTAGATCATGTTACAGCAGCTCCAGGTGACAACCTAAGATATGAACTAACGGTAACCAACAGCGGGAACTTGGCCGTGAATGCGGTTCTGACCGATGCTATCCCTTCGGGCACTCTTTTCGTATGGGATAGTGTTCTCTTAAACGGAGTGATGCAAAAAGGCGCCCGTCCTGCTGATGGCATTCAGCTAGGCACATTAAGAGGCGGAACTTCAGCGGTCGTGGTCTTTCAAGTGAGCATTCCTGCAGCTATAAACATTCATGCCCACGCAGCTGTCCAAAATCATGGCAGTGTTCAGTATACTTTTGTGCTCCCGGACGGACGGACAGTAAGACAAACCTCTCGTTCCAATATCGTTACTACCTTAATAGTCATGCCTATCATTTCTCTCGAAACTCATGCAAAGCCTACCCTTGTCGAAGAAGGAGAACATGTCCAATGCTGGATCTCCCTAACGAATAGTGGGAATTGGCCAGCAAAAGTATCCCTTGATCGGCTCACACCGGAGGAATGTCTTATTGATCCTAGCAGCATTGTGATTGATGGGATTCCAAATCCACAATCTTCATTTAACGGTATCTTGTCGCTAGGGACAGTCAAAGCTGCTACCACTGTAAACATCCATTATTTTGTCAGGGTTAGTGAACATGTACTGGGTCGTTTCCTTAAAGGCTTAGTAACCGCTCCATACTTCTTCAATCTGGATGGACGTGAATACACTGGCGAGAGCCAGTCGAACAGTTATATATTGACTGTGGAAGAGATCAGTGAATAAGAAATCACATATCCCCCATCCCCATGAATATACTTTAGTTACAACCCCAAAACATAAATATTTATATTCCATGGGAGGTGGTCATCCTGTCGCAATCATCTGGTCCCTTTTCCTTTGTAGTCTCAAAAGAAGACTGGTCCCTTCATCGCAAAGGCCATCAGGATCAGGAACGTCATCAGCAAAAGGTCAGAGAAGCTATCAAGGATAATTTGCCGGATCTCGTGACCGAAGAAAATATTATTTTGTCAGGCGGTAAGCAGATTGTAAAGGTTCCGATTCGCAGTCTGGATGAATATCGAATTATCTATAACTTTCGTAAGCAAAAGCATGTAGGACAGGGCGACGGGGAAAGTCAGGTCGGTGATGTACTTGGGCGGGATTCACAGTCGGCACAGCCCGGCAAAGGGGAAAAAGCAGGCGATCAACCCGGTCAGGACACCGTGGAAGCAGAGGTCAATCTGGAGGATCTGGAGGACATCTTGTTTCAGGATATGGAGTTGCCACATCTGAAGCCCAAGAATAAGGAAGAGATCGAGGTTAAATCCATCATCTTCAACGATATTCGTAAAAAAGGCATGATGTCCAACATCGATAAGAAACGTACCCTGCTGGAGAACCTTCGGCGTAATGCAAGCAGAGGTAATCCCGGCATTCACAGCATAAGTCCTGATGATCTGCGCTACAAAACATGGGATGACATTCGAACGCCTCACTCCAATGCGGTCATTATTGCGATGATGGATACGTCAGGTTCGATGGGTTCTTTTGAAAAATACTGCGCTCGCAGCTTCTTCTTCTGGATGACCCGCTTTCTACGCCGCCAGTATGAGAAGGTGGAGATTGTCTTTCTCGCCCACCATACGGAGGCTAAAGAGGTCAGCGAGCATGATTTCTTCACCCGCGGAGAGAGTGGAGGAACCATCTGTTCCTCAGCTTATCAAAAAGCGATTGAGATTATCGACAGCCGATACCCGCCAGCGCAGTACAACATTTATCCGTTTCACTTCTCTGATGGCGATAACCTCACCTCCGACAACGAACGCTGTGTAAAGCTAATTGGAGAACTGCTAAAACGAAGCAATATGTTTGGTTACGGGGAAGTGAATCAGTACAACCGCAGCAGCACACTAATGTCCGCTTATCGTCATCTGAAGCACGAGCAATTCATGCATTATGTCATTAAAGACAAAAAAGAAGTGTACCAGGCGCTAAAGACCTTCTTCAGTCAAAAGGGCACTGTTAATTCATAATTCCTACGTTTGATTATAGCCCACAGCTAGACTGCCTGTTCTATTGTCCTACCCATATAAAAAAACCTCCATTCCAGATATTTGGAGAGGAGGTTTTTTGTGTAAATATATTCAACTATCCTAAACTCTGTTCCACAATACTTTTATTACCACTCAGAAAATAGATGGCAAGAGTCATATTCCAAGTAAGCTTTAAACTCTACTGCCTATTGTACCTTCTCTCTATCCTTGCCTTTATCAGATTCACTGGCATTTCTATTCGCTGCTTCCCGGTCCTCCATCATCTCATCCACTGTCTTTACCTTCAGGCGGGCTGCGCCTTCATTGTTGGCATTCGTTGGAATAAGATCTCCTGAAGCTAAGCGTTCCTTCGCTTTTGCAATGGCCTCGCTGTACTGTGGCAGCCACTGCTCCCCAGCTACAAGCATCTCATCGACCATCTGCCAGATTTCTTTCGGGTTACATACGGCGCCTACCAACGGATCCATCATAAATGCTTGACGTAGCAGCTTGTCATCGCCGTGCACAGCAGCTTCGACGGCTAAACGTTGCACCGAGATACTAACGTTGCACACTGCGGCTGCTCCTAAAGGCAATTCACCTACAAGCGGCATCGATATACCATTCCGATCCACATACCCTGGTGCTTCGATAATCGCATCATCTGGCAAATTAGAGATCACGCCATTGTTCACAGTGTTAAAGTGACCTCTATACACTCTGCCCGTTTCCAAGCCTTCAATAATAAATGAACCATGTTCTTCTCCGCGATTCTCCACTGTATACTCCAGTGCCGAGTCCTTCATCCAATTCGGAAAATCCGTTTCGAACCAATTCCGCCCTTCGGTGCAGACACGTAGATATCCACCCGTCTCACCGTTAATCCAGCTTCCCAGGTCGATCCAATCCATAATTTCATCGCTGCGTTTACGATACCATGGCACATATTCACTTAGGTGACCATTGGATTCTGTACTGTAATATCCAAAGCGGCGCAGCATGTCGATCCGAACTTTTTCTGTGCGGCTGAATTCTGGATGACTCTCAAAAGCTTCTAAAAGACCTTCGGTCAAATCTTTACCCTTATGACTCGCCGAAATATACCAAGTCTGGTGATTGATACCCGCACAAATAATATCGACTTCCGACTTTTTCAGCCCATACACATCTGCAATTTGCCCATGCCCATGCTGCACCCCATGACACAGACCAATCGTCCTTACACCACCGTATTTGTTGCATGCCCAAGTCAGCATAGCCATAGGGTTCGAATAGTTAAGTAGGAGTACATCCGGCGCAGCCATTTCCCTAATATCACGGCAAATATTCAGCATTTCCGCAATCCCGCGCTGACCATACATGATGCCTCCTGCACAAAGGGTATCCCCTACGCACTGATCTACTCCGTATTTCAATGGAATATCCACATCTGTAGCAAATGCTTCCAGTCCACCCATACGAATAGTACAAAATACATACTTCGCATCCTTCAGGGCTTCTCTTCGATCCGTCGTTGCCTGGATTTGAATATTTAATCCATTCTCTTTAATATCACGTTGGCACAGCTCGGTAACCATCTCCAAGTTGTGGCTATTAATATCCATAAATGAGACTTCAATATTATTAAATTCCGGCACGGTTAGTAAGTCCCGCAACAATCCACGGGTAAATCCAATGCTGCCTGCCCCTATAAAAGACACTTTAAATGACATCCTTATCAGCCTCCGGTAATGAATTGATTGTTCCTGTCCATTGTAGCAAGGGCGCTAGAGAAAGCGTAACCAATATCATGACCTCTTTTGAAGGAAGGTGTCAAAAATCCTAACTTATCTATTGAACATCCATCTCTTCATAACTCCAAGCATGACGCTCAATGGAATTACGATATTCTATGGGCGTGTTGTCAGTATATTTTTTGAAGAGGAGATGAAAATATTGTCTGCTACTAATCCCTACATAATCGGCAATTTCAGCAATTGGAATATCACTCTGTCCCAGCAGCATCTTTGCTTTCTCCATTCGCAGCATATTCAAATAATCACTGAGTGTCCTACCTGTATGTGACTTAAAAATACGATGCAGATATCCGGGATGCAGATTGACCGCGGCAGCGATATCCTTAACCTGAATACTCTGGTCGTAATTCTGATGCAGGAATTCGATACTGCGCCGCACATAGAGCTGCGAAGGCTGTTGACTGGCATGAAGCTGATCCTGTCGCAAGCTTGATACTCGAAGTAGAAGCTCACAGAACAATAAGTCGACCATACTTCCGCCTTTCCCGCCACTTTGATCAAGCTCTAGTACAAGTCCTTTTAGAACATGATAAATTTCCTCCGGATCAGGCATGACTAGACTGGAAAAGGGCATCTGTAACCATTCAGCAAGTGCCGCTTCTTTCCGAGCGAGCTTGCCGATAGATGGAGCAACCCCTGTATATTCCATAAATCCAAACTCCACATTCAGCATTCGGCAAGGCGTCCCATCCTCGACAATCAGTCTGTGCGGTACATTTGCATCGAGGATGATCAGTTCTCCCCGCTTTAACCTAAATCTCTCTTCTTCACATGTTTTTGAACGGACATCCACAACACAGCTTCCTGAGATCAAATACATGATTTCGGTTGAATTATGCTGATGGTAAGACATACTGTAGTTGTTCCACTGTTTATAATAGTAAGCGAAAAAATGAGGACTATAATCTCTTTCAATTAATGCCTGCTGAAAAAGACTCCCACTAAGATTTAGAGGAAAATCCGTCAATCGATCACTCCTTTCTTCTATTAAAATGTTAACCCAAGTGTATCTCTCAAACTACTTCTAAGACAAGAAGAGCTACTTGAAGTCATTAAGTTAGAAAAAAACGAGCAAAACTCCAATACACAGGAGAGTTGCTCGTTTTATTGTTTTTACTAATAAGATTTAATTCTCATACTTGAAAAGAAACCATAGATTGCTTAAGATCTGCTGCTAAGCTCTCCAGCTTTTGAGATAAGGAAACTAGCTCCTCACTTACAGTAAATTGCTGTGAAGACATAGAAGCTACCTCCTGCGTCGAAGCCGTCGTCTGCTGCACAATGGAACTGACACTCGCCATGGATTCACCTAATTGACGCTGAAACTCTATCAGTTCATGAATTGAAGCAGAGGATTCACTAAGATGCCCCATGAAGTGTTCCATTTCCTCTTTGACACTCGCAAAAATCGTTGACGAGTCACGCACGGAAGAAATCTGCTCACGGAACTTTGGAGCGGTCTCATTGATATCTTTAACCGTGTTCTCAATGTGTAGACCAATCTCTTCCGTAATCTTGGAGACCGATTGGATCGACTCATTCGATTGGTTAGCGAGCTGTCTGATTTCATCAGCAATCACTATAAAGCCTCTGCCTGCTGCACCGGCTCTTACCGCCTCTATAGTGGCATTTAGCGCCAAAATATTGGTCTGCTTATTTACGGCAATCATAGGACTAAGAATACTACGAATTAAATGAGTACTCTCTCTTAGCTTATTGGAGTTCTCTTGTATTCGATTGAACATCTCCACCGTAGATTCACTCTGCTCTACTAGCAGCTTCATCAGCTCTGTCCCCTGATCACTAACCTCAATAACCCGCTCCGCCGAAGCGTCCATTACTGTATTTAGTTCAGTTACTTCACTCATCTTACTGCCAATGATTTCGACATTAGCATGGCTTTTTTCTGCTTCGACAGCAAGGCTTGCTGCTCCAAGTGCAATCTCACCCGTAGCAGATGCAACCTCTCTGGCATGAAGTGATGTTGTACCTGACGCTTTGACTAATTGCTCTGAAGTACCAAGCACTTCATCCGCTGACATTTCACTCTGGCTTGCAAGCAGAGAAATTTGCTCCATCATTTTGTTAAAGCTATGCCCGAGCCGACCAATCTCATCCTTACCCTTAAAATTCGTTCGTACACGAAGGTTTCCTCGCTCACCTTCTTCCATTAAGGTCGCCAGTTTACCTAGTGGACGCCCAACCAAACGAACAAGAACATAACCAATTAGCAGAGCTATCACGGCAGCTGCCAGCACCACAGAGAACGTGATATAAAGAAGCTTATCTGCCGACTTCGTAAAATCACTAACGGGTGCATATCCCATGAGCGTCCACTTTGCAGTCTTTAAAGGCTGATACACGACAAGCTGCGGACTTCCGTTCTCATCGGCTGCTGTAAATGAATGTTTCTTTTCTACATCTTGCCCTTCTGATACTTTTATGTAAGAGGGTTGACCCAGTTTAGCATGATCCGCACCATAAACTATGTTACCTTCTGAGCTCAAAATTCGAATCTCACCTGTAATTCCAATCTGAAGATTAGACAACATTTCGGTCATTGCCTTGCCTTTAACTTCGATCAGCATGTAATACTCCGCTTCAGGATGTACAAGATTGCGAAGCAATCTCCCCATAGTTAAAGTAGGTTCAGTATAAGAATCAAAGAAGCCCTTCTCACGAACCGGAAACCACACTGGCTCCCCTTTAGCATCTGCAATTTGTTTCAGTCTTTCAGCAATACCTTCATCACTACGAAGGCCACTAATTCCTGTAGATTTATACGATTCTGTTTCTTCCAAGCTCTTAGATACCAGTCTGACGCCATACATCTGCTCATCTGATCCTTTAACTAAGTCTAGCTTTCTACGAATCCGATCTTCTGCGGAAACTTTGGCTACCGTTGTAAGTTCTCCACTTTTTATGTTTTCCAAATCACCTTTTAATGTGGAGTCGAGGGCAAACTGCCTTGAGAGCGCTTCGTATTCTGTTAGGACAAAATCCAGCTTGTCCGCTGCTTGAACTATAGACTGTGAGGAGGCCGCGGCAACCTCATCTGTAATGATATCTTTGGCAGCAAAATATGAAGTCAATCCTAGAACAGAGGATAAGAGCACTATGGAGCTGAAAAGAATAACGAACAATTTTATCCCAACTGATCTAAACTGTAGGGTCCATAGCTTTTTCATTAAGTTCACTCCCTATGATGGAAAAAGGGTACAGCCTTCCATTTCTGTACAAAGGCTGTACCCAGTTCATTCTTTAGTATGAAGCGAAATTGTTACCCCTTACTAGCTCCTGCAGTCAATCCATCAACAAGCAGACGTTGCAAGAATACAAACAAAATCATAATCGGGATAGAGATCAGAACAGCACCGGCAGAGAATAAGGTGAAGTTAGTGTTTTGGTTCGTGTTAACCATATCCCACATTCCGACTGCGACGGTCCAGTTCTCCTTTGTCCGCAAAATAAGTCTGGCGAAAATGAAATCGACCCAAGGACCGACAAACTGAGTCAGTGCCATATAAGTGATCATAGGACGTGACAAGGGAAGAATCACTCGCATAAAGATCCCGAAATTACTCGCCCCGTCTATTCGAGCCGCCTCATCCAAAGAACGAGGAATCGTGTCGAGGAAGCCTTTGGCGATAAAGGTTCCCCCCAGCGGCGCCCCGGCTGCATAGACGATAATCAAGGCAATATGCGTATCCAGCAAATTAAACTCCTTAAGGAGCATATAAATGGCAATCATACTCATAAAACCAGGGAACATACCAAGAATCAGAACCGTAGATAACGCTGTTTTACGCGCTTTAAAACGGAATCTGGATACTGCATAACTGGTTAACAAGGTAAGAACTACACCGATAAGCATGGAGAATATAGCTATCTTCAATGTATTCGCATACCAAGTTCCAAACATATAGCTTGGTGACGTGAACAATTCTCTGTAGTGATCAAAGGTGAATTGCTCAGGGATAAACGTTTTACTGTACAGTGATTTACCAGGCCGGAAGGAAGCAAACAGAATCCAGAGGGCCGGATAGAGTGCCGCTATCGACAAAGCAATCAAGATGATGTAACTACCACTTAAGCGAATAAAGTTCGCGATCTTTCTGCTCATTGGATCATATCCTCCTCTTTGAATGATTTCGTCCGGCGGTAATTGTACAGGGAGAATGAAGCAACAATGATAAAGATAATAATCCCTATTGCCGAAGCCATGTTGTTTTTATTCTGATCAAGTGTTAATTTGTATAGCCAGGTTACTAGCAAGTCCGTGGAACCGGCATATTGATAATCACCATTTACAGGACTACCGCCTGTTAATAGGAAGATCGCATTAAAGTTGTTAATGTTACCTGCGAATTGCGTAATTAAAGTAGGCGCTGTGGAGAACAATACCATTGGTAACGTAACGATACGGAACTTCTGATAACCTGATGCTCCATCCACCTCAGCGGCTTCATACATATCCCGAGGAATTGTAGTCAGTACGCCCATAATAAGTAACATCGAGACTGGAATACCAACCCACATGTTAACAATAATTACGGTAACCTTAGCCCAGAATGGATCTGTCAACCATGGTAATCCACCCATTCCAAAATACCCAAGGTATTGGTTGATCGGACCGAATTGACCGTTAAATAAATTGCGCATGAGCAGCAAAGAGATTAACTGCGGTACTGCGTAAGGTACAATCAGAATAACTCTCCACATTCCTTTGAAACGAATACCTTTTTGGCTCACCAATAAGGCTACCAATAGTCCTCCGAAATATGTAGTGATCGTCGAAAGAACTGCCCATATAATCGTCCATGTTAATACACCATAAAAAGTGTGGCTCCATGTTTTGAGAACTAATAAATTTCGGAAAGTCTGAAATCCAACCCAGTCAACCAATTTAGCGGGTGGAAGATGATCAGGTGCGGAATAGTTCGTAAACGCCAGCAGGATCATGAAGATGATTGGCATGATCGTAAAGAATAAAACACCAATACCCGGCAAGACCAAGAACGTCTGAGCGAACTTATAATCCAGTATATAGCGAACACTTTGTTTAAAGGTGTTTGCCTGAAGACCGTTATCGCGTTTCTCTCCAGTCTTATAAGCATCTTTAATGTTCAAATACCAAGCGAGGATTATGATGATAAGCATTAAAATGGTGATCAAGCTTTGAATCAAAATATAAATCGAGTGATCCCCAGCTACCATCTTAGCGATGCCTTTTACTTTTACCAAACGGCTAGGGTTTTCTCCTAGTGTAACAAAACCCCATAGAGCAGTAGCAAGATTCTGAATAAAATAATAAACAGCGGCGGCTTCTACAACTAAAAACATGATTCCTTTGATGAATTGGCGGTTATATATTTGTCCCAATCCCATGAAAATCGTCGACAGTACTGCGGCCCTCGTGCGATGTCGCTGCATTTCGCTTCCGTTCTCCTCTCCGAGTGAAAATAAGAAGCTGCCCTCCGCTAAACATGCGACGGGCAGCTTGATTCACTGTATGCTGTTAAGACTGTGATTTATGATCCTTATTGCGATGAACTGTTGTTCAAATCTTTGATTTGTTGAACGGCTTTGTCCATAGCTGCTTTTGGATCCACATTTTTATCCCAAATTTCTGGAAGCGCTGCATTTACAGGGCTCCAAACGTTACCCATTTCAGGGATAGAAGGCATCGGTTGGGAACTCTTAGCTTGTGCTGCAAAAGCGGATACAAATGGATCATTAACGATTTGTGGATCAAGAAGCGCTTCGTTGTTTGTAGGAACAGAACCGATCGTTTTGTTCAGTAACAATTGAGCGTCTTTGCTTGATGCAAAATGAGCGTACAATTTAGCAGCGTTCGGATATTGAGTAAACGAGTTAACTGCGAAAATTTTGATACCAGAGAATGTAATAGCTGTTTTGCCATTTACTGTAGGGATCGGTGCGATACCAAGGTTATCTCCAAGAGCTGCTTTGTATCCTCCAAGCTCCCAAGGACCAGTGATATCCATCGCTACATCACCTGAGTTGAACAAGCTGCGTTTGATATCAGCGTTGATATCTCCGCTCTTAATTGGCAATGCTTCTTTCATTTTCACAAATTCTTTAAGTCCTGCAACAGCTCCATCATTAGCAAGTCCGATATCGTCTTTATCTGTACCGTCTTTACCGAACAGATATCCGCCATCGGAAGCGATAAACATGTAGTTGAAGTACAAGTTTCCTACTTCCCACATAATTCCGTATCTGTTCTTGGATTTATCTGTGAATGTTTTGCTGAAAGCAAGAACATCGTCGAAAGACTTAGGTGCTTCTTTAACAAGTGATTTATTGTAGAACAATGCATAAGTTTCTGCTGCTCTTGGGTAGCCATACAATTCGCCTTCATACGAAGATCCGATAATCGAAGCTTCAGTATTGCTAGCTTTTGTTTCTTCACCGAAGACATCGTTAGGAAGAACCAAGCTCGCACTTGCTGCTTTACCTAAGTTGTCGTGAGGAATAAGGATAACGTCTGCTGCTAATCCTGAAGGACCATCTTGCGTAAGTTTAGTTACTTGATCTGGTGGTGCCAACTCTTCAATCTTGACTGGAACGTTATATTTTGCTGTGAACTGCTTAGCAATTTCGTCTGCGAATGGTCTTTCTTCCTTACTTTCCCATACAACTAGAGTCGCTCCATCTTCAGGTACAATCTCTTCTGTCGCTGCTGCATCTGTGCTCTCTGGCGCTGCAGTCTCTGTAGTGTTGTTAGCAGCATTAGTAGCTTTTGCTGCATTGTTTCCCCCGGCATTCCCATTGTTGCTCGAACCACACGCTGTAACGGACAGTGCCATAGAGACAGCAGCGGTGATAACCATCACTTTTTTTAACTTCATTACTTTAACCCCTCCCAATTTTAAAAAAGCATAAGATGATAAAATAGTAGAGCAAGAAATTTGCGCAAACGATTTCAGAAAAGCTAAAAAAAAAGTTATTCTTTTAGCTCGCTCCTTCTTGAGCTGCATTTCGCAGTGCAAGAAAGCGCTTCATTCATGAATACATCATACAACAGTATCGTTTGTTTTTAAAAACGTTTGCACATACCATATTTGACCATTTTCCATTAATTGATAAACACTATAGGCATTTATCTCCATTTTTCACATGATATCTTTTAATTAATCGATTATTCATGTGTTTAAAAATGGAATTGCTATTTTATTTGCCCCTGATATACCACAAATTCACTTTTCCAGTAGATTTACAATTATCGGGCAGTAGAAACGCTCATATACTCAAGTGAAAATTTGTGCAATGGTTTGAACAAGAGTATTGAAAGCCCTTTTATTCCATGCTATAATCCAAATCGTTAAGAGGCAACCCAACATGAATCATTGCATCTATTGTCTGCCTCCTGTTCTATATAACTAAAAGGCAATGTTACTTATGAAAGGTACAACCTCGGACAAGCTACTTCGCGGCGGTTGTGCCTCTTTGTTATGTGCAAGTTTGTCTCATCATTTGCGCATGTTGCATAAAAAACTGTGCAACCAATAACAATAGCGACATTCTAAAACCCACGCGCTGTGGTGAATGGTTCGGGAAAGTATCGCTCACAAAACTTAAGCGTATACTTTCGAGTTAATTTTGCCGAAGCTGGTCTTACAAAACTTTAGGAGGACTTATTCATGTTACTGGAAGCTGTGTACCATCGCCCGCGGTTAAATTGGTCTTATGCCTATAATGAGAGTACGATTCACTTGCGTCTCCGCGCTAAAAAAGGGGATTTAACAGAAGTATTTGCTTTTGCAGGGGATAAGTACACTTGGGATACCACGAAAGAGCTAATTCCCATGACCCTCTTCACCTCTGATGCTATGTTCGATTATTGGGAATGTGCTTCAGTTCCCATCTATCGCCGATTGAAATACGGATTCTTACTGCAAAAGGATAACGAGAAGGTTTGGATGACCGAAAATGATTTTCAAACGAACCGGCCAGAAAATCCAAACAAGCTTTTCGAGTTCCCTTTTATTAACCCCGTTGATGTGTTCACTCCACCTGCCTGGGTAAAGGATGCTGTTTTCTATCAGATCTTCCCTGAACGCTTTGCAAATGGCGACCCTAGCCTTGATCCTAAAGATGTTCAGCCATGGGGAGCAGAGCCAACACCAACCAACTTTTTTGGCGGCGATCTGCAAGGGGTTATTGATCATTTGGATCATCTTAACGAGCTTGGCATCAATGCTATTTATTTCACACCACTCTTCACTGCAACTACTAATCATAAATACGATACAGAAGATTACATGAAAGTTGATCCGCATTTCGGGGATATTGCAACGTTAAAAAAACTCGTCGACCTCTGCCATAAATGTGGTATTCGTGTCCTGTTAGACGCAGTATTCAACCACTCCGGTGGAACCTTCGCTCCATTTTTAGATGTTCAGGAAAAGGGAGAAGACTCCATTTACAAAGACTGGTTCCATATTCGTGAGTTTCCGCTTCAAGTTGTAAACGGGATTCCTACTTATGATACTTTTGCCTTTGAACCACATATGCCAAAGCTTAATACCGAACATCCTGAAGTTAAAGAGTACTTACTGAAGGTCGCTGAATTCTGGATTACAGAAGTTGGAATCGATGGTTGGCGCCTCGACGTAGCCAATGAAGTAGATCATGATTTCTGGCGTGAATTCCGCAAGGTGGTAAAGCGCGCTAATCCGGAGGCCTACATCCTTGGAGAAATCTGGCATGAGTCTGCTCCGTGGCTGGAGGGTGATAAATTCGATGCCGTCATGAACTATCCCTTCACTGATGCTGTCTTAGACTTTTTTGTTCATGGTAACCTTGATGCAGAGGGGTTTGCCAACTCTATTGGTAGACAGTTATCGCGCTACCCACTGCAAGCAAGTGAAGTTGCCTTCAATCTGTTAGATAGTCATGACACTCCACGCTTACTCACGCTGGCTGCTGGGGACAAAAATAAAATGCGATTAGCTGCACTATTCCAGTTCACCTTTATGGGTACTCCTTGTATCTATTATGGCGACGAGTTCGGAATGGACGGTGAAGGTGATCCAGGTTGTCGTAAATGCATGGAGTGGAACCCTGAGAAGCAGGATCGTGATCTGTTCGAATTCTACCGTCAGCTCATTCAAATCCGCAATGAGCAACCTGCACTTCGTACGGGGACATTTACTTTCTTAGAGGCAGGTCGACAAGGCAGTAAGATAGCCTATGAGCGCCGATTGGATCTTGAGACTATAGTTGTACTGATCAATAGCGAAGAGACCGCTCAAACGTTTCGTATTGACGTAGACGAGCGAAATTGGGAGAACTTGTTCACGGCCGATACAGTGCGTGCTGAGCGTGGCAAGCTGAACGTGAAGATGCCTGCTTATGGTTTCGCTATACTTAAAGCAATCAACTAGATTTAAATGCCTTTGGCCGTATAAAACATAACAAAACAGGGTATCTCACTAGCTATGATAGCTGTGGGATACCCTGTTTTCTATTAGAGATGACTAAGAATGACTGTCACATTACTAGCCAATTACTAATACTTCGGTGCACTAACAATCAGCACACTGAAGTCCAGTTTACTTGCTCAGTAGTGTATAAATAATCTGTGCGCTTTCGGCGCGGGTCATCCACCCTTTTGGAGCAAATTGATTGTTCTCTCTGCCTTGGAGAAGCCCTAGACCTGCTGCTGTCTTCACGTAGCTATCTGCCCACTTGCTAATGCTAGATGCATCTGCAAATGTCGTGACACCCACTGCTAGTTCGATCTTCTTACCAGGCTTCACTTCAAGCGCACGGATCACCATAATAGCCATTTCCTCACGGGTAATGGAAGCATTCGGCGCAAAAGTATCCTTGCTTCGACCACTAACAATGCCCAGCTTAGAAGCTGTTGCTACGTATGATGAATACCATGCATCTGACTTGATATCAGTAAATTGAACCGGCCCTTCCGCATTTAAACCAAGTGCACGAACTAGTAATGCGGTAAATTCCGCACGACTAACATTGCTCTTCGGATTAAATTCGGTTGTCGTAACTCCTGAAACAATTTGTTTTGCAGCAAGAGACTGAATCGCATGGAATGCCCAATAAGTAGTTGGAACATCCTCAAACGACTTCACAATCTCTAATACGGCATATTTACTAAAGTGCGTGACTTGTGTAGATATCACATCTCCATTCAGCTGTCCACCTACGTACTCAAGCTCGCCATTATCGCCTAAATAGTAGATCCCCAATAGATCTTTATTCGATTGACCTTTAATCTTAAACGATATCGTGATTGGCTCATCGAACTTCTTAACTACAATCCGGGTACCATCTTTCTTCAGAATGCTAAGTCTCAGTTCAAACACATCGGAAAGCGAAGTTACGGTCCCCACCTCTTTGTTTAAACCATCGACTAATGCTTTTGTAGCAGACTGGACTAATGGTTTCAGCTCCAACAGGATTTGAGCACCTTCCGCATCCACACCTGAAGCTAAACTTGGTATTGTGCTTAACAGTTTGTTAGGGATAGTAACTAATAGATCCCCCACTTTAAATACTAGATCATTAGATCCCAATGTTTTTGCTGCTTGCAACGGTAACAATACCGCTGTCTTACCTGCAGCAATATCGATTTGTACCTTTCCATCTTTACCATTCTTCAAACTGTCCTCACTGACAACTTGCATATCAGCAGGAGTTGTTGGGCTAACTACAGCACCACCTGAGGTTGGTGTTGGTGTCACTTTAGATACAGCAGCTAGAATAACCGTACCCCCACCATCTCTACTTGGTAGATCAATGATTACTTTTTGATCTTCGGATACCGTGTATGTTTTACCGCTGTACTCATCCTTCACAGATGAATTGGCAGCAAACGGTACCGGAATCGTTGCGGATTCCTCACTTGTCTTAGTGTTAATAACCGTCACGACGTTCTCATTATCGTAAGACTTATTGAAGGCTAAATAACCTAAATCATCTGAACCTGCCAGCTTCGTGCGCGTACCTTTGGAATACACTTTGGAGTATTTTGTACGGATATTCAACAGCTTCTGATAATGATCATGAAGTGGCTTTTCTGCAGTCAACTGATCCCAAGGCATGTCTTTACGGTTCTCGCTGAACTCACCTTTAGACATGTCTCCTGCATTTTTGCCCGATTTCCCCAGTTCTTCTCCGTAGTAAATGACTGGCTGTCCCTTGGCTGTGATTTGCAGAGCGACTGCGATTTTCAGCTTGCCTTTATCTCCATCCACATAATTAGACAAGAAGCCATCCTCATCATGACTACTCAGGAATTGAGCCATCATCTTCGTGTTATCAATCTTTAACTCTCGTTCCTGCAAATAGGAATCAACACTGTTAACTTTACCATCAGTAAAGTCTTTCGCAGCATCATTAAATCCAAAATCGAGCAGTCCGTCCATCTGGCCTGTTTCGAGCATTCCACCATTGCTATCAATGGTTCCGCCAAAGTATTCACCGGTCATTTTGAAGTTTGGATCAATTGAAGTCAGTGCATTTTTAAATGCTTTCCAAGTTGTATCTTCTACATGTTTGACTGTATCCACACGGAAATAGTCAATCGTATCTCCACGTTCCGTCCGAGCGTTATCTAACCACCCTGTTTGCCAAGCGATAATTTTTTCACGAACGGCTGGATCTTCCGTTTTGAAATCCGGCAATCCTGCAAGCTCGCCTTTGATTGGATCTGTATCCGCGGATACACCATCCGTACGAAGCATTCCTTCAAAACGTGCTTTATCCTCAGCTGTAATCGTCGGCTCTTTATCCTCAACCTTTAAACCGTAGCCCGTATGATTGAGTACAACGTCGACCATGATCTTGATGCCCTTGTCATGTGCCTTTTCGATCAATTCCTTGAAGGTCTCCATATCACCAAGATGCTCGTCGAGCTTTGTAAAGTCCTTGGCCCAATAGCCATGATATCCGTATTGTTTGAAGCCATCCCCTTTATTAAAATCAATATTATCTACAATTGGCGTAATCCAAAGCGTGTTAATACCAAGTTCTTGCAAATAATCGAGATTGTCGATCATTCCTCGGAAATCACCACCGTGGTATGCTTCCAGTTGATCTTTATCTACATTCTCATTATTTGTTGGATCTCCGTCTTTGAAGCGGTCTGTAAGCGCGAAGTATATACGAGCCTCATCCCAATCAAAATCCAGCTTATCACCTGTGTAGGTTCTCGCTTTTATCTCGAGTTTAGCATTTTCTTTATGTGAATTTCCGTACTGGTCCACGAGCGTAATCGGAATATTTTTGATCCCCGCTGACACCGTGTCCTTCACAGCAACTGTCTGTTTCATCAGCCCCGTATCCAGCTTAACTTTGCTTGGTCCACCAAAATTGGATAAATCCATGTATCCCTCTGAATATGTTACCTCTTCTGAAGTCACTACATTGATGGTTACAACCGCATTCTGATTAGATGTAACTGCTTCCGGATTCACGGATGTCGTAATCTTAACGTCAGGAATATGATACACAACAATAGATTCATCATTCACTGTATTCTTAGGATCTGTAAATTCAGTAGTGATTCCGTTTTTCGTGATCAAGAACGTGTACTTATACGTACCTTCTACTAAATCAGTCAACGTGTAAGTGAACCACTCGTTAGCGGAATCATAAACCATTGGATATGTTTTTCCATTCACTTTTACTTTTGCAGCTGTGATCGCATCCATATTTCCATTACGGAACAAGGCATCATCGCGATATCTAAAAGTAATCGTTCCATCCTTAAGGATAGGACCGCTAATACTTGGTTTGATATCAAACTCCTTCACCCCGCTAGTAACGTTCACTTTAGTGAATAATTCACCAGGCGTCAGCGGAATGATACGGTCATCCCCGTATGCATCCTTATACTTCCAAGGATCATCCCCTTCACCTTTACGAATGACGAACCCTACACTTGTCGCATTCTCAGCAACCTCAATCAAAACACTCGCTGTGCCATTCTTAAAGGTTGTAAAATCAATCTGATCATTTTTAACTCCTGTATTCCAGACCCAGATGTTCCAATCCTTATAATCCTTATCACTACGGGTATAAGTGAACAGAACATATCTCTTATCCGTAACCTTAACTGTAACGGTTGTAGAAATACCGCCATAAGTAATGGTAATTACAGCTGTTCCATTACCAATTGCCTTCACTTGACCTTTATTGGTTACTGTAGCCACTTCAGGCTTATTGGAAGTATAAGTAGCCAATTGCGTAACATTTCTTCTGCTGTTGTCGTCGTACTTCGCAAAAACAGCTGTTTGATGCGTATTGCCTGCTGCCAGCGTGTAGCTTGCACTATCGGTCTCTATAGAAGTAAGCGTAGCGGCTTCAGCTTCCATTTTGATAATCACTGCAGTCAAAGGATCAAGCTTGATTGAACTCGCATTTAAAATGAAACCACTCTGTTGACTAACCGCAGTAACACCAGCTTCATCATTGTCAACAACCACTTGACCACTCGTCAAATCCTCCGATAAAGTCAGAGTTCTTTCTGTGCTATCGCCATTCATGAAGACATAATAGATACCTGTGCCATCAGTAGCTTTGTTTGAATAGCCAATGACAAGATCATCGGTCTTCATTTCTGGTGCAGGAATTAGGTTAACATTGGAATCAACCAGATCCTTGTCGCCCAATCGGAATGCATCGGTAGACTTTCTTAATTCCATCAGCCCTGACGTATATTTTCTTGTCGTGTTCTGTACTGGGAATTGTGACTCATCCGTTGCTTTGGTCCAATCAAACATGTTGACAGCATCCGAAGAATCATACGAATCATGAATAAAATAACCAAAGGATTTGCCTTCACTATCAAACATTTCAGTGTATTTATCCTGAGGAACCGAAGTGCTATTCCATTGCTTGGTACGCCCATATTCCTGGCCTGCATGAATGAAGGCAGTGCCTTGGGAGGTTAGAACAAGCATGTTTCCAAGTCTAATCCGTTTCTGGATTTCAAGCTCATTCTTCTCAATGGCAGGATCTTTCTTGATCGTTTGTGCAATAACATCGTGCAGCGTCAGGTTATCATGCGCTTCGATGTACGGAACGATATCACCTGGATCATCAGCAGGCGTATTTGAGGGCTCCGCCTTAATATTGTTAAAGATTGTCGCTATTGGACGCGCTCCACCTGTGATAAATCTAGGTTGACCTTCGGAACCATAACCAGATTTCAATTCATTACGGAATTCGTCAGAGAAAACACCGACGCTATCCGTTTTATCCATCCAGTCCTGATCTGCCCCTTTTCCAGCAAGGGAAGGATCAGCTGCGGCACCACCGAATGTTCTCCAGCCTTCACCGATAAAAAGTGCCTTCGGATTAATATCTGCCGCGGCATCATAAGCATTCTGAACAGCCTCTGCTGTCGCATCGCCCATCATATCCCAGCGCATTCCATCTATCTTGTACTCTTCAAACCAGTATTTCACGGAATCAACCATCAACTTCTCAGCCATCTTATGGTTGGTGGCCAGATTGTTTCCGAAACCTCCGATAAAGTTGCCATTTGCATCTTGGAACGCATAGTAATTAGGTACGATGTCGTTTAAAAATTCTTTTTTAGCCATATGTGTGTACACTACATCCAGAATGACACCCATTCCAGCTTCATGTACGGCGTCAATCAATCCTTTTAATTCTTTAATCCGCTCCTCAGGATCAGCAGGTTTCTGAGAATAAGCACCATCTGGAGAGAAGTAGTTGTGAGGATCATATCCCCAGTTGTATTCATTGTTTTTAGCGGAATAATCTGTTTCTCTAGTCCCCATCTTCGTTTCGTCCCCGTAATACCAAGCCATTACAGGAAGCAATTGAATATGAGTTACACCGAGAGATTTAATATAATCGAGCTTCTTTTCAAAAGCGCTATAAGAGCCCCATCTTTCGCCACTCAGACTATCTTCGATCGATACATCGGATGTAAAGTCTCTGACGTGGACTTCATAAATGATTGCGTCCTCGCGTTTTTCGTAGCCTTTAATATCAGCATAACCAAAGGTATCCGGGTTCGTCTGTCTTAAATCAACGATAGCCGCTTTACCGACTGTATCCCCGCCAGCACCAGCTGCACCTGTGGTATCCATAGTAAATACCGCCATTGATTTAGCATAAGGATCAAGGACCTTATTGGTTACACCGTCATTCGTCACTTCATATTGATAAAAGAATCCTCTTACATCGTTTGTAGTCGTGCCTGTCAAATCAGTCGGCTTCAAATCAACCGACCAGACCCCTTGATCTCCACTCGTTAAGTCAACACTGCCCACAAGCACGTTGGAGTCATTCTTATCGTACACATTTACGACAACCGAGCTAGCTTTAGGAGCCCACAATTTTAACGTGGCTGTTTTGTCAGCGTTGTACGTAGCCCCTAGATCATCTCCTGTATAATTGTACATTTCATCAAGCATTCTCCAACCACTAGCCGCAGAGACCGTTTTACCTGAATAAGTAACGCTAAGCGGAACTTTATCCAAATCAAAGGCTTTTGTATCAACTTCAATTGAAGTTTTGCTAGTAATGGTTACAGCCGATACAGGAATAGCAACACCGTCTTTATCTTTAACGGTAATCTCATTCTTCAATGCTGCTGCATCCAAGCCGTCAGTTAACGTGAAGCCAAGAAGGATTTTGCTTGTCGATAACACCTCAGCGGACACTAAACCGATAGGTGTTTCACCAAATGGAGATACATATACATTGTTGTCTCCTTCTTTTATCCACAGCTGGTTGTAACGATCCAGTAGAGTAAATCCTTTGTCACCGCCGTCTTTATTATCGCCATTCAACGGGTTCACTACTAGAAACCCAATTTTTTTCGCAGCTTCTTTCAATGGAATATCAATATAAGCACCAAAGCGACCTACTTGATCTGCTTGGAATGGAACTGCATCTTTAGGCCAATCCTTAAGTGAAACTGCAACATCTTCCCACAACCATAATCCATACTGACTTTGATTGGAATCTGATCTCATATAATGGATCCGAACAGTATTTGCCGGAAGCTTAACCGGTTCATAAGGCGTAACTACATCAGAGCCTTCTGTGATCCATACTTCATTAGTTTGTGGAGTATTAATCGAGAAGTTCTTATCTCCTCCATCTTTAGCACCACTTGCACGCTGAAGTGCGATGAATGAGATTTTCTTAGCCCCATCCTTAATCGGCACATCAACATATGCACCATAAGAATCCATTTGTCCTTCAGGGAAAGGGGTCGCACCCATAGCCCAATTATCAGAAGGATTTACAACATCACCCCATAACCACAATCCCTTATCAGTGTAATCACTAGCTTTGTAGTGAACACGAATGTGCCCTGCTGGAACAGGTGTAACCTCTACAGGTCCCGAAGGAATTTTATATTCTGCAGTTACACTATGATGTCCAGTGTTGTACTTGAAGGTTACCTTAAGATCTAACGGTAGGCTCAACGCTAGATCGCTTTCTGGATAAGACATATCCTCTGCTTCTGTGACTCCTGGAACAGAAACCTTATATGTGTAATCTCCCTGCGGCACAGTAACAACTGTACTGTACACACCATCAAAATCAGGATCTGATAACGTGGACAACGCCTCTGCTGGCAGGTTTCCTGTCAATCTTGGCAGTTTATTCGCAGCAATTGGCGTGTAGTACGTAGAATCAGCTATTTTATGAGTGATGTCATTATAATAAAAGGTTACAGTCGTTTCTGTTTCTAGCTTGATGTGGATATCGCCTTTATTATCAACTCCATTAGGATTGGTATAATTTCCGTAGCCATAACTCTCATCAAAACTATCGTTCAGAGCAACCTTATAATTATATTCTCCTGCTGGCAGAGTCCCAGTAAAAGAATACAACCCATTGTCTGAGTAAGTCATTTGGGTGACTACTGATCTCTCATCCCAATCCTTGCCGGGATTTTCCGCCCCAGTAGAAATAAACTGTGATTGCAAATCACCGACCAATACTACCTTTGTCGTTTCTGCTGAAACCTTAACTGGGTGTAAGCCGAGACTGGAGAACACAAGAGCAACGATCATGAAGATCGCGAACGTCCTCTTACCCCATAAATTTATTTTCATTTTTGTAAAACCTCCCATAATTATGAATTCCCTTTGTGCAAGCGGATACATAATTTCTCGAACCCCGCCAATTATTCTGAGGTTATGAAATCACGCGTCTTCCTTCTGTGGTTGGAGAAGGTCTATGTGTGCGGCTCGTCAAACCGGATTAACAGCATCATCCTCCCATCAAAGTTAAAGATCAAACCAAAACCATGAATTTAGTGCAAACGTTTGCAAATAGTCGTGCACAAACCTAAGTACATAAAATTCATTCCTTAACACAACTGATAACGATCCAAAATCGCCCAATGTAAACGCTTGCTATATTTTGATTTACATACTAATGCTGTATTTATGGTATTGTCAACCAGTATTTTTATGTGTTTAATGAACTCAAATTATCATAAAAGTAAAAATAAAGAAAAGTAAACCTGATAATCCCATTTAGTATTTATCCGTTTTTTTGAATGTCTCTCTAATTCCATTTCTCGAATCGAATTGTTCCAAAAAATTCAAGCCACACGTTTGCATTTACGAAATGCTCCTTTCGAAGAAATTGGATATCTTTTATACATATTAAGATCAATCTTGCTAAATCATTCATACTTTTTTGGTGAAAACAAACAATTTTACGCATAAAATTCTAATACTCTTTCCAAAAGTAGCAATATTGCCCTTCCAAATGACTTTATCTATTTACAATTTAGAACTCTTAGATTAATATTACTGTGTAAAGCAAACGGTTCCATAAGGAGGTTTCTATGACAGTTACCATTAAGGATGTGGCCAAGAAAGCGGGAGTATCTCCCTCCACGGTATCCCGGGTATTGTCCAATCACCCCAGAATCAGCCTGGAAACTTCCCGCAAGGTCAAAGCTATTATGGAAGATATGGGCTATACACCTAACATGATGGCTAAGAGTCTAGTGTCGAAAACTACAAATAGCATATGCTTCAGTCTTCCTAAACCAGCTGAAGAGCTGTTCTCAAATCTATTTTTTATGGAATTAATCCGAGGGATTGTTACACAAGCTAGCCGTTCCGGCTACGACGTGTTAATTAGCTCCGGAGCAAACGAGAAGGAAGAATTGGAAGCCGTTTCAAGACTTCTAAAGGGTCGTCGAGTAGATGGTGTTATTCTGCTTTACTCTCGTACAGATGATGCTGTTATTGATTTTCTAGAGAGTAACGATTATCCATTCGTACTGGTAGGCCGAAGTGATCGATATGAGAATATTTTATCTGTCGATAATGATAATGTGATGGCAGCATATGATGCTACAAACCACCTCATTTCAATGGGTCATGAACGTATTGGCTTCGTAAGTGGACCGCCTAATCTAATTGTTTCTCGCGATCGCCTCGCAGGATACCGTAAAGCATTGCTGAATAGCGGTCTTGAAATGCGTGATGAATGGATTGTAGAAGGTGAATTTCTACAGGATAGCGGATATAGAGCGATGTCTTTTTTCATGAATTTGCCTAATCGGCCTACTGCTCTAGTTGCAGTGGATGATATGGTATCGTTCGGAATTTTACGCGGATTGAATGAGCTGAAATACAAAGTGCCTGACGATCTCGCTATTGTAAGCTTTAACAATATTCCATTATCTGAATTATCCAGCCCTCCAATCAGTAGTATTGATATTGGAATTTATCATCTTGGCTACACTGCATCTCAGGTACTTATCCAGAATATCAAGAGTCCGAACCACGATGCTGGTTATACAAACCGATTTGTTATTCCACATCGCTTGATCGTGAGAGAGTCATCCATGTACTCTCATGCTAAGAACAAAACCGAATGAATAAGTGAAGCGATCAACGCTTCATTTATTTTTTGAAAATCTGTACAAACGTTTGCGCTAAATTACTAAAACTTCTTGATCCAGTTCTTTTCAGGGTGAATATTCGAATCTGAGGTTAAGATAAACTTAACATCTTTAGCAAAGCTTATACGAATTGAAAGCAAATTCAGATACGATTACCCAATGGATCACGATACTGTCACAAATTTTAGGAGGTACTACAATGACGGAAATTAAAGCCTGCTTGTTCGATTTGGATGGTGTTATCGTTGATACTGCCAAATACCATTATATCGCATGGAAAGAGCTTGCAGATGGATTAGGGTTTCTCTTCACAGAACAAGATAACGAACGCCTTAAAGGAGTCAGCAGAACTGCCTCGCTAAATATTTTGCTGGAAATCGGCGGACTAACTATCGATGAAGAAGAGAAAGCTAAGCTTGCAGAACAGAAGAATAATCGATATGTAGAATATATTGCGAAAATGGACAGCTCAGAGATTTTGCCAGGTGCGCTTGATTTTCTGAAAGAGTGCCGTGAGAATGGCATCAAAGTTGCCCTCGGTTCTGCTAGTAAGAACGCAATGACGATATTAAATAATACCGGATTGACCCCTTACTTTGATGCAATCATCGATGGCACACACACAAGTGCTGCTAAACCTGATCCGGAAGTTTTTCTTTTAGGAGCTAAAGCACTTGGCGCTGATCCTAAACACTGTGTTGTCTTCGAAGATGCAGAAGCAGGAATTGAAGCTGCGTCGCGTGCTGGAATGTTCAGCGTTGGTATTGGTTCACCGGAAACGCTCAATGCGGCGAACATCGTCGTTCCATCGCTCGCTCATATGAGTGTGTCACAACTCAAAAAATCTTTTGCTTAAAGTCTAACGAACATTAATCAACTGAAAGTGTTAATGTGATTCGCCCTGCTGCATTCCACTTATAAATGAAATATGTATATCTAGAGGTACGCTTGAAGTGGAGATGGCGAAAGGATTGTGTAGAAGCGCTAGCGTTCGCCTTTGTCCCCAGATGCTCACCTTTAATTCTTCAAATTTAAGCATCTGGGGACAACAGCGATCGGAACAACCTTTCGCCAGCGGAGCGACTCACAAGCACCAAAGTAGAGATATAGTTCATTATATATCCCCACAACATATTTAAAGGAGCCGGTTATCGTGAAACAATATTTAACAATTGATGAATGGTCCATTATTGAAGAATCCTTTGATCCACAGACACAAGAAATCTCTGAAAGTGTATTTAGCCTTGGCAACGGATTTATGGGTGGTCGAGCTAATTTTGAAGAGCAATACAGTGGAAGTAGCCTACAAGGCAGCTACATGGCTGGCGTGTACTATCCTGACAAAACACGGGTCGGCTGGTGGAAGAACGGCTATCCTGAATATTTTGCTAAAGTACTGAACAGCACAAACTGGATCGGTATTAACATCGACATTGAAGGAACTCCTTTAGACCTGGCAAAATGTACGGTTTCCGATTTCCGTCGTGTTCTTAACATGAAGGAAGGTACGCTTTCCCGTTGTTTCACTGCCACACTCGAAGATGGTAAGGAAGTTAAAGTTGAGAGTATCCGATTCGTCAGCATGACTCGTCAAGAAATCGGTGCTATTCGTTACTCCATCATTCCTGTGAATTTCTCAGGCAAGATTACGATCACTCCTTATCTCGACGGTGACGTGAAGAACAAGGATTCCAACTACGACGAGAAATTCTGGAATGAAGTTGAGAAGCAAGCAGGCACTGAAGGTGGACACCTCACCCTTAAGACTAAAAAACTCGATTTCCATGTAACCTCTGCTATGGCTTTTGATATCCTTGTCAATGGTGAGAAAGTCAACGCTGATGCTGAAGCTATTGAACAAGAGAAATATGTAGCCAGCAAAATGAATGTATCCGTACAATCTGGCGATCAAGTCGTCATTTATAAATATGTTGCTAACGTAACCTCGCGTAATCACGGTCTTGGACAATTGGTCGATGCCGCTCAAACTGCTTTGCAAGCTGCTAAGGAAGCTGGTTTTGTAACCCTTCTGACAGAACAAATAGAAGCTTGGAGAGAGAAATGGAAAGAAAGCGACATCATTATTGAAGGTGACGTTTCGGCACAGCAAGCGATTCGTTTCAATATTTTCCAGCTAAACCAAACCTACAATGGTGAAGATGACCGTCTGAACATTGGACCTAAAGGCTTTACAGGTGAAAAATACGGCGGCAGCACTTACTGGGATACAGAGGCGTATTGCGTTCCCTTCTATCTCAGTACAGCAGACTCCTCTATTGCTCGCAACCTGTTGATCTACCGTTACAAGCATTTGGAGAAGGCTAAGGAAAATGCTCGTAAGCTTGGTTTCGCAAAAGGCGCATTGTACCCAATGGTTACAATGAATGGCGAAGAGTGCCACAATGAGTGGGAAATTACATTTGAAGAAATTCACCGTAACGGTGCTATTGCTTATGCGATTTACAACTATGTGAACTACACAGGAGACAAAGCTTATCTTGGTCAATATGGCCTTGAAGTTCTGGTGGAAATCTCCCGCTTCTGGGAAGAACGTGTTCACTATGCAAATCGTAAAGACAAATACGTGATGCTTGGCGTAACGGGACCTAATGAATATGAAAATAACGTAAATAATAACTGGTACACCAACCGGATGGCTTCCTGGACTATGGAATATACCTTAGAAGCTCTGGATTATCTGAAAAAGAACGAATCCACACGCTATGCAGAACTAGTTGATAAACTAGGACTCCAAGAGAGCGAAACTGCAAAATGGAATGATATCATTGCCAAAATGTATTATCCTGCAGATGAAGAAATGGGTATCTTCTTACAACAAGATGGCTTCCTAGATAAAGAGATTATTCAAGTCAAGGATCTGGCAGCTGAGAACCTGCCGTTAAACCAAAAATGGTCTTGGGATCGTATCCTTCGTTCTTGCTTTATTAAACAAGCAGACGTTCTGCAGGGATTATATTTCCTAGGGGACCGCTACGATCTGGATACCAAAAAACGGAATTTCGACTTTTACGAGCCGATCACTGTTCATGAGTCCTCCCTATCCCCTTGTATCCACTCTATTCTAGCCAGCGAACTAGGATATAAGGATAAGGCTTATGAAATGTACTTGCGTACTTCAAGACTGGATCTTGATAACTATAACAATGATACCGAAGACGGCTTACACAGCACTAGTATGGCCGGTACTTGGATGTCAATCGTACATGGCTTCGGCGGATTACGTGTTCATGATGGCAGACTGACTCTAAGCCCATCGAACCCAGGTCACTGGACAGCGTACTCTTTCAAAATCATGTTCCGCGGCTCCCGTCTAAAAGTAAGCGTTTCGGACGCACAGGTTACGGTTACGAATGAAACTGATATTCCAGCTTCTATTACTATCTATGACAAAGAATATACCGTGAACGGACTAAGCAGCATCACTGCTGACAGCAATTCCGTCACAGTATAAACCGACACCACAAGAGACCCTTTGAAGCCAATAGCTTTTTAGGGTCTCTTTATTTTTTTCCTAAATGGATAACTTATATAAGGAGTGATTATTAATGAAAAGAACCTTTTGGAAGGAAGCTGTCGTTTATCAAATTTATCCACGCAGCTTTCAAGATAGTAATGGTGACGGTATTGGAGATCTGCAAGGCATCATTTCACGTCTGGATTATTTGCAGAAGCTCGGTGTCGATGTAGTTTGGTTGTCACCAGTATATAAATCGCCAAATGATGATAATGGTTATGACATCAGCGATTACGAAGATATTATGGATGAGTTCGGCACGCTAAAAGACTGGGAGGAACTACTGACTGGACTGCATGATCGTGGCATTAAGCTAATGATGGATCTTGTAATCAACCACTCTTCTGATGAACATCAATGGTTCGTAGAGTCACGTTCGTCAAAAGATAATCCATACCGTGATTACTACATATGGCGTCCAGGTGGACCGAATGGCGAACGTCCAAACAATTGGAGTTCCATATTCAGCGGTCCGGCTTGGGAACTAGATGAGACTACCGGTGAATACTATCTACATCTGTTCTCACGCAAGCAACCGGATCTCAACTGGGACAATCCAAAGCTGCGCGATGAATTATACAAGATGATTACCTTCTGGCTCGACAAGGGTGTGGATGGATTGCGGATGGACGTCATTAATTTGATTTCTAAAGCAGAAGGGCTACCTTCCTTCCAAATCGAGGGCGAGGCGCCAGAGGAACTTGCTTGGGGTGGCGATTACTTTATGAATGGCCCCCGAGTCCATGAGTTTTTACATGAAATGAACCAAAAGGTTCTTTCAAGCTATGACATTATGACCGTCGGGGAAACGCCAGGGGCTTCAGTAGAGGATGCCGTTCTTTACACAGACGAAGATCGTGAAGAACTTCAAATGGTATTCCAATTCGAGCATATGGACGTAGATTCCGGCCCAGGAGGCAAATGGGATGTAGCCCCATGGACATTAACTAAACTGCGCGACATACTTCATAAATGGCAGGTCGGTCTGGCTGACAAGGGTTGGAATAGTCTGTACTTAAACAATCATGACCAGCCGCGTATGGTTTCACGATTTGGTGATGATGGGAAGTATCGCGTAATATCTGCCAAAATGCTCGCTACCTTACTACATACACTTAAAGGCACCCCTTATATTTACCAAGGTGAAGAAATTGGGATGACGAATGTAAAATTCACAACGCTGGAAGATTATAAAGACATCGAAATTCTGAATATGTACCGTGAAAAAGTAACTGAGGGTGGCGCAGATCATGAAACGATTCTGAACGCTATCCATGTCAAAGGCCGAGACAACGCACGTACCCCAATGCAATGGGATGCATCTGCTAATGCTGGATTTTCAGAAGGAGAACCATGGCTCAAAGTAAATCCGATTTACAAGGAAATTAATGTGGAGCAAGCATTGGCAGACTCTGATTCAATCTTCTACTACTACCAGGAATTAATTGCTTTACGCAAAAAAAATCCGATTATGGTATATGGAGAATATAAGCTACTACTGCCTGATCATGAGAACCTTTATGCTTATACAAGAACTTTAGAGGATGAACAATGGCTGATCCTGCTCAACTTCAACGAGGCTCCTCAAACCGTTGATCTCTCCGCTGAGCTGAGCACCGCTACTGATTTAATCATTGGAAATTACCCGGATGAATCACCCACACGAGAAATTCTGCGTCCTTACGAAGCAAGAGTGTACAGATTACAAAGCTGACTCTCTCCACCTTCCTGAGTTATACTATATAGGATGATTTTGTTAAGATCATTCTTCCATCAGCAACCTGTCATTAGAGAGCAAGGAATAACAGGATTTGCAAATGGTGGCATGATAGTATGAACTCAAAGGGAGATGGCAGGCTTGGAATGGCTTATCCGCATGAAAGAAGCTTTAGATTATATGGAGAGCAAAATGGAGGAAACCTTTAATATAGAAGATATAGCAAAGGTTGCTTATTCCTCCCCTTTTCACTTCCAGCGTATGTTCTACATGCTCACCGGAGTATCAGTCAAAGACTATATCCGTAAACGGAAACTAACTCTGGCGGCACAGGAACTCGCTATTTCTAAAGTTAAGGTGCTAGATGTCTCATTAAAATACGGATATGACTCTCCCGAGTCGTTTGCCAAAGCATTCCGCAAAGCACATGGAATTACTCCTTCTGCTGCGCGGGAGTCAGGGGTTCAGCTCAAAGCCTTCCCTAGACTCTCCTTCCATCTATCACTGAAGGGAGATAAAGAAATGGACTACAGAATTGAGACAAGAGACGCTTTTAATGTTATCGGACTAGTAGAGGAAATGACAACGAAAGATGGGGAGAATTTACGCCGTATCCCCCAGCTGTGGATTGAAGCTAACGAAAATGGTACGTCGGATAAGCTGATTGAGATCGGTGTTGATAAGGACATCCTTGGTATTTGTAAAGATTTCAATCACGAAAAAGAAACCTTCTCCTATTGGATTGCTGTCGAAGCCTCTCCAGAGACGGACGCTCAGGGCTTTGCTTCTACGACGATACCAGCTGCGAGTTGGGCTGTGTTCACCTCAGTAGGGCCAATGCCGAATGCTATTCAGCAAGCATGGTCACGGATCTTTCAGGAGTGGTTCCCTGCAACAGGCTATGAGCATACAGGAGGACCCGAGTTTGAGCTATACCTTCCGGGAAGTCCTGATGCAGAGGATTATCGCTGTGAGATCTGGATACCGGTTATGAAAAAAAATTAATGCTTACTTAGACTATTCGGAATTCCGGATAGTCTTTCTTTCTTTCAGAATTTCTACGATTTCATTTTGAGAATCGGCTTAATCTTGGTATAATAAATAGATTATGTGATTCAATAATGACTATTGTCGTCCGATTATCGGTGAAGGAGAAATTCATGTCTACTGTAAAAATATTTTCAGACAGCACTTCCGATTTGCCTCAAGGCTGGAAGGATACTTTTAATATCGGCATCGTTCCCCTTTACGTAGTGTTTGAAGAAGGAACCTACAAAGATGGTGAAGATATCACACCAGAAGAAGTGTATCGCCGTGTCGCAGCAAGCGGAGTATTGCCAAAGACAGCCGCGCCTTCGCCAGCTGACTTTATCGCCGCTTTTCATCCGGTAATTAGCCGTGGAGATGATATTGTATATATCAGTCTCTCCTCATCACTATCCTCTACATATCAGAATGCACTTTTGGCTGCTGGGGAATTCCCAGAGGGGCGTGTACAGGTTATTGATTCACAGACCTTATGTGGAGGCATCGCTCTTCTCGTTATGAAAGCTGTCAGAGCCGCTGAAAAAGGTTACAGTGCCATTGAGATTGCAGCTATGCTGAAGCAGAGTCGTAATCTTGTAGAAACAGAATTCGTGGTAGATACGCTAGATTACTTATATATGGGTGGACGCTGTTCAGGTATGCAGAATTTCATCGGTAGTCTGCTAAAAATTCGTCCTGTTCTTAGACTTGTAGACGGCAGCATCGTACCTACTAGTAAAATTCGTGGCAAAAAAGAAAAAGCCGTGGAACAAATGCTCCAGAACGCCTTGGTTAACGTCGATCGGATGGATAAAGAGCTGCTCATCGTTGTTCATACCTTAGCGGAAGAAGATGCTCGCTATCTAGAGACAGCGATACGAGAGAAGACTCAAGTGAATGAGATCGCTATCCTCAACGCAGGTTGTGTTATTGGTAGCCATTGTGGCCCACATACTGTAGGTCTCATGTATATGCTTCAAAATTAATAATCTAACGCAAACCTCCGGCCATTGCTTCGTAAGTCAATGGACCGGGGATTTGTGCGTTTACCCCTCCTGATTTGAAGTTGAATTTAACTCGACTTCTTTTTTTATGAAGGGTAACATAAACCGGAACGTTGAACCTTTATTCTCTTCACTTTCTACAAAGATTGTCCCACCCATCAGCTCAACCAGCTGCTTACAAATAGCGAGTCCCAACCCTGTACCGCCATATTTACGGTTGATGATCGGGTGCAGCTGTGAGAAGGATTGAAATAATAAATTGAGTTTATTATCGGCAATCCCAACACCTGTATCACGGACAGAGAATTCCAATAAATATTCTTTTGAATCCGAAAGTGGAATGTTCTTAACCGATAGTGTAACGCTCCCATGTTCTGTGAATTTCAGAGCATTGCCTACCAGATTGACAATAATCTGTCGCAAACGGATCGGATCAGCCAGTAACGTTGTTGGAACACTCGTATCCGCCCACCACCGCAAGGCCAGCTTCTTCTCTTCGGCTTTAGGCGTAAATAAATCAATGATGTCCGATATCATCTCTCGAAGTTCAAACGATTCGGTTTGCAGTGGCATTTTACCCGCTTCCATCTTGCTGAAATCAAGAATGTCATTCAAGATCTGTAAAAGCGTGTAACTACAGCTTCGTAAAATCTCGACATACCCCCGCTGTTCTTCTCCAAGATCAGTTTCAAGTAAAAGATCTGACATCCCTATCATTCCATTCATCGGTGTCCGAATTTCATGACTCATCATCGCTAAGAAATCAGATTTGGCTTGCGCCGCTTGTTCCGCAGATTCTTTAGCGCGAATGATTTCTTTCGCATTCGTGATATCACTAAAAGCAATAACTGCTCCTGAGATCATCCCCCCATCCATAAGAGGCGACACCCGATAATTGACAAAAAAGCTGGTTCCATCCTTACGCCAGAAGATCTCATCGTCTTTCCTGCGGATAATTCCATCTGCAATTGTAAGACTGATCTGACAATCAGGGGTTGAATAACGTGAGCCATCGCCTTGGATTTGATGAATATATTCCATCAGCTTCAGGCCAACCAATTCTGTAGGCTGGTAACCTAACATATCTGCTCCCTCACGGTTAATAAAGAGCGTTCGCCCTATATTATCTAGTACGAATATTCCAGCTGAGACGGAGTTCAGAATAAGGTTCGCTCGTTTATCTTCGACTTCAGCAGCAAAAGTAGATTTGAAGTTTGACTCTAGTTCTACCTTATCCGATAATTTAGCATGAAAAGAATCTGCTAATGCGTTTAGCCAGTCATGTAACCCTTCCGAATAATGATGATAGTTGCTGTTATCCACTTGTATGATCGCGAATGCACCTACAATTCCCTCGTCTATCGTTATAGGAATAAAGTTTCCCTTCACAACGTCCGCTTTGGGATTGTTCAGATCTTGCAATTCAAAGCTCGAGGGATTCCCTTGCAGGGCAGCCTCAAAACTTGCTACATCAACAAGGTATATTCTTTTAAGTGCTGTCAGACCTATATCTTGGAACGATGCTTCTGCACTGGATTCTAGATAGAACGTACGATTCGTTCCCACGCAGCGACCTTGCCTATCCAACACAAATATCAAATTAGGATGATGGTCATATAACGATTTATAAGCGCTCTCTTCCGAAAGCAATCGTGTTAGAATGGACGTCCAGTCTTTATCCACAATTCATTTCACCTCAGGCTCTCTCATCCATTATCATTACCCTAAAATGAGCGGAAATCATCTCAAATTTTAAATTCTTCTATTTTGACCATTATAGCAAATATACTTTAATCGGTCGCAGATAAACACTAAATCCCCCTTTAGAACCCAACCACGATGACTTACACATCGTACTGAGATTCTTAAGAGGGATTTCTATAAATATTTTAGGCTATATCTTTATGGTCAATATTGCGAATCGCCATATAGGCAATACCTGCTCCTATCAAGCCAAGTGAGATCGACACCGCCGCTAAATTACCTAAGCGTGCTTGATCAAATCCACCAGAAATTAGGGACGTAACTAACACCGCCGAGACGATGGTGGCAGGGACTGATTTTTTCTTCATTCCAAAGTACAAAGGAATCAAAGCAATGCCCGCTGCGTAAAATGCGTTTGCGCCTAACTTGATCAGCTCTGAAGTGATCATGGGAAGGTTTAACTCACCCGGAATAAGCCCTACAAAAGAATTGAATCCTATTAGGATAGCGCCAACCACAATGTCTGACACGATGATGGCAACAAATGTGAAGGCGAACACTATCAATATTTTCGCAGTCATTAGCTTTTTACGTGAGATAGGGTACATGAAGAGAAGAGTAATTGTGTTGTTCTTATACTCATCAATCACCAGCTTGCTAATAATAACGGAAGCGAAAATAATATAAGCAGCCTTAACAAAAACGAACACACCCTCAAACATATCTGCGTAAGAAGCGAACGACGGTTCATTCTCATTTCGATCAACGAATAAAACCATAATCATAAACCCAAGAATAGCTAGATTGACGATTGCTGCCCCTGTAAGAAGAGTCTTTAGCTTATTCTTCCGAATCTCCAAAGATATTAATTTAAGCAACGCCTTCACCCCCAATCAATTGTAAAAAATAATCTTCCAGCGTATGTTGTTTCTTGCTGATGCTCTCAATCTCCACGTCTGCTAGCACTAACGCCTTATTCAGATCACGTTGTGAGATTCCGCCGTCATAGATTCTTACTGTAATATGATCAAGTACTTTGAAGTTATTGAGGCCAAGCTTGTGCTCCAACACGTACACTGCTTTGTTAATCTCATTCGTAACCACTTCGATATATTCTGTATTTTGACCGCGAATGGAATCCATCGCCACCTCTTCTACCAGAGCACCCTGCCGGATCACACCGATAGTATCAGCAATCTGCTCGATTTCCCCCAGAATATGACTAGATACAAGTAACGTCATTCCATATTCACGGCTAAGCATCCGGAACACTTCACGCATCTCTTTGATTCCCACAGGGTCTAGTCCATTAATCGGCTCATCCAGAATGAGTAGCTCCGGTTTCGTCATAAAGGCTCTGGCAATACCAAGGCGCTGCTTCATCCCAAGCGAAAATTGCTTCACCGGCTTTTTATCAATACCCGTAAGCTTTACCAGCTCCAGCGCTTCACCAATCGCTTGCGGATCATAATAGCCCATGTATTCTCCATGCAGGATCAGGTTTTCTTTGGCTGTCAGCTTATCATAGAACACTGGATATTCAATGATGCAGCCCATCCGTTTGAGCATTTCATACGAATGATTTGTCATTTTTTCATTAAAAAACTCAATCTCACCACTCGTCGGTTTAACGAGGTTCGTGATCATTTTCATGACCGTTGTTTTTCCGGCACCGTTCGGTCCAAGAAAGCCATAAATTTCACCTTGTTTAATATTCATATTCACATTGCTAACGGCTTCTTTGCCTTGGTAGGTTTTCGTTAAATTTCTTGTTCGAAGTATCGTAGTCATTTCCGTGCTCCCCTTTGTTTTCGTCTCGTCTTCCTTAGTTCTTATTGTACACAGCAGAATTTTCTTTTTTATTACTCGATTCTTACAAAAATCTTAAGCTGTACACAATTTCATTCTTTAGAAGCTTAATCTACGAAAAGAAAGGGTAAATACTGTTCTCACAAACGGTTGACTAACCAGTGTAATGGTACCATTCATCTGCTCCGTTAATCTTTTGGTGATCGTCAGACCCAGACCACTCCCTTGATATGATCGATTTCTCGAATCCTCCAGTGTATAGAGCCGTTCGAATACTTTATCCTGGTGAACTTCACTAATGCCTTTTCCCCTGTCCCAAACATCTATGTATACTTTGTTCTTATCACTATAGAGTTTCAAACCTAATACGCCTCCGGCATCCCCGTAAGCAATCGCATTCGATAACAAATTGGTCAATATCCGGTCAAGCGCCTCTTCGTTTCCCATGAAATAAAGCGAGTCATCAGGGATTTCTATCTCCACCTCACTGCCCTTGGCGCTAAGGATATCATAGAAAGAGAGAATATTACGTCTGCACACCTCACCTGCCTCAACACGTGTAAGATTGATTTCCCGATCCCCTGATTCCAGCTTAGCCAAGTCAAAGAACTTGTTCATCAGATGGATCACTTCATTTGCTTTTTGGTGAATCGTATTCATCATACGTTCCCGTTCCTCGGCTGGCATATGTTCATCCTGAAGAATCGTCTCAATATAACCGAGTACTACCGTTAGCGGAGTCTTAAGATCGTGGGAAATGTTCGACAGCATATTACGCATGGACTTCTCCAGCTTCACGCGCTCAATGCTTCCTTTATGATTAATGTCGAGCAGCCGATTTAGATCAATCAGCACACTTTGCAGCTCCACATTACTACTGAATAACAGCAGTCTTTCGTGTGAACCTTCAGCCATGATGCTACTTAGCTTGTCATGAATATATTTCAGGTCTCTGGAAGCTTTACGCGAATGCTGATATTGCCATACAATGACGACGAGCAGGAGTACAATGACCACACTAAGCGCCATGCTCATTATAGCTGCTCTCCCAGCTTATACCCGATCCCCCACAACGTCTTGATGAACTCTGGATGGGAGGGATCATCTTCTATTTTTTCGCGTAATCTTCTCATATGTACATTAATAACGTTCTCATCTCCGAAATAATCATCTGCCCATACGCTAGCATAAATCTGCGCTTTGGTGAAGACCCTGCCCGGATGCGTAACGAACAGCTTAAGAATATGAAATTCCTTAGACGTTAACTTCACTTCTTCCCCGTTCTTTAGCGCAGAGAAATTATCCAAATCTACAGTCAGGCCACCAATGGAAATCTTTTGCTTCGCAGGAATTGGAGCTTCCGGTTGGATGGTGGGAGTAGCATAACCCGCTCTTCGAATCGCAGCCTTCACTCTTGCAGCTAATTCGATCATTGAAAATGGCTTGGTAATATAATCATCCGCCCCAAAGCCAAGTCCAAGCGCTTTATCCACATCGCTGTCCTTGGCTGACATGATCAACACCGGAACTAGACTTGTCGCACGGATCGTCTGGAGAATATCAGTACCGCTGCGCTTGGGCAGCATGAGATCTAATAATACAAGATCAAAAGGATTACTAGTACGGAATGTCCTTTCCGCTACTTCACCATCAAACGCCGTTTCCACTTCATAGCCCTCTTTTACTAAATAGGACCTAACCATTTCACTAATTGCTTCGTCATCTTCAATTAACAATATTCGGTGCATGAATGCTGCCTCCAATGATCTGAGAATAAAAATTAGTTAAAAACTTAAGGTATTTCTTTAAGGTAAACATGACTGCGGTGAATGTTTGGACTTCCGGTCGCTGTTGTCCCCAGATTTCTTGATTATATACCGTGTTTCACGGTTGAAATCCGGTGACGGCCCATTCTTCCGAAGCGAGCTTTCCTACGGAAAGCTTTCAGGCGAACGCTATCGCTCCTACTGTTCCAAACTTCCCCTCCGCCACTCTTCCTTTTTAGAATGTTTTAGTTCAACTTATTTAAATTATTCGTAATGCCCCTTAACCTCAGGCAGTTGCTTATAAATGCTTCCAGCCTGCACGATCTTAATGATCGCTTGAGCTAGTTCAGTCATCTGACCATCATCCTCAGTATTCTGGCATTCCGTCCACTGATAATGACGCTCTCCACTATTAATCTGAACCGATAAATCGTAACTTACAGCAGGTTTTCGATTACACTCGGTAGATAACTCTTTTTCACCTAAGTAATTCGCTAGTACCATTTCTTTATAGATTTGTCCTCGTTCCTGTTCAGAAAGCTCAAAATCGCTAACCTCGACTACTTCCCCATTCTGGAGATCTTTGACCAACTTCTTCTCTATCGTATTCATTTCGTTCTTTTGGTTCACACCATACTTTAAAACAAACTCAAACTTATCTTGTTTCGTTACGTCAAAAGGAATCTGTAGCAGCTCGATCTTTGCTTGTTCGCCCTCGCAGCCCGTTAAGGTATACGACAGAAGTTTATCCGTTTCGTTTCTAACAAGGTTCTGACAAGTGTATGTGGTTACTTGGGGACTACCAAACGTATCTTCGGAATTATCATGCCGCATTTCAATCCCTTGGTCAGTATATTTCAAGTCATTAAAGATCGGATCACCCTCAATTGTGTAATGAACCACACGCTGCTTACCCGCTTTATTTTGGATAAAAGCATCCAACTTCTTAAGATTCTTAACAATCATTCCATGGCTGTTTATCACATCTTCTTGTTCATTAATGGTAGTTGTGAATTTGTCTTCTCCATTGGATGGCTGGTTAAAGCAACCGGTTACTATAAGCGCTATAAAAATCAGAAGAATACCGCTCGATCTCATCGATCATAACCTCCTTAAACACTCCATAAGTAGAATCTTTTGTTAAAGTATACCAATAATAACGGGGGCTGGGTATCCCTTCAGAGGGATATCTGATGATAGAGAGATTGATAGAAATTTAAACCAGATAGCAAAAAAAGCCGATTGGATATCCAATCAGCTGTGCTTTTGTACCTCAGAAATCTTCTCAATATATATCGCACTATATGCTTAACCTCTTTGTGAGTCTACGGAAATTCCTCCGGCTCTTAATGCAAGAAATGCATCAGGAACGGTGCTGCTACTGCGCCACCTAACATACTAGTCCCAAATATTGCCCAGTCATTTAAAATATGTGCAATGATCGACGTCCAGATATTCTTTGTTTTCATGTAAGCAAGCGTTAGAATAATTCGAGCGATTCCGATTCCCAGAATGGCCTGAGCAAAATTAAAATTGTACGTTTTTAAGTGTAGTGCACCAAAAATGAGCGCTGTTACGATTAATGCAATAAACACGGACGCCTTGCGTGACATTTTAAAGCCAATAAAGCAAAGCTGCATAATCGCCAGGAATGGCAAGATCGTTAACAATTCCTCGCCAATTAATTGAAATCCTGAGAAGAACAATGTCCAGAGCTTCTCACCTGTTGAAAGGGTATCCCCATGACCTAGCACCGCATTTACTGTTACAGCTCCCATCGATGAAAGCAGCGCGGCTACCCCCAACGTTACGATGAAATTAATAATAAAGAATAAAATCCCGTATAATACATGACTTACTTCAGGCTTTTTGAAGAGAATTCCTAACTTCCCTTTGGTTGCCCACACTAATGCGATTAACGGAAACAGCGTGAATAGAAACGGAGCAATCTTGCTCTGCACTTCATTAGGCAGAAAAGGAATCTCTACTGTCATTGTTAAATAGCCTACAACGATACTTGCAAGGATCACTACCCATTTGCCAATAGGCATGAAATACGGCTGTCCATTATACAATGGATAATCTACGGTTTGTTTTACTTTTGTCATGTTGCACGACCTTCCAACGCTTATTATTATACTGTGAATCCTATCACTGGAATATGAACTATAAATGAACCGACAAGTTCATTTATAATCCCTGATGAAATGCTCAATTTCTGGCCAAAGATGGAGCATAAAAATAACCAGTCACCGACATCGATCGGTAACTGGTTATCTTTGAATTATCAATTGAATCCTAAGGAATCGTCAAATAATCTCGATATTCCGATAAGCGTGTGTTCGAACACATTTTCTGAAGTAAATATACCAATAGATGAATCAGCCAATCCCTTCTGGAGGGCGGGACTAAATAAATCGATGCTCTTGGCAATCTGTCCGCCAATAACGATGCGGTTTGGCTGATAGTCTATAACATAGGACTTTAGCATCCTAGCCAATCGTGTACCGAATTCTTCAAACACCTTGCAGCACAAGCTATTCCCGTTTCTTGCTTGTTCTGCGAGTTCCTTCACGTCCATTCCTTTTTCTAGAGCTCCCATCTGCTCAGCCAGGCGAAGAATTCCGCGACGTGAGAAGGCGTTATCTATGGTGCTCTCCAGGAAAGGTTTATCAAAAAGCCAACCGTCCTCGGGAACCCCTGGTCCTTCGTTCAGGATCAATACACGATCAATAAATGCGGAGCCTAACCCTGTCCCTAAAGTTAATGAAATATATCTTTCATTTGGAAATAATCTGCTTACGCCTAAGGCAAACAGCTTCGCATCATTCTCAAATCGAATATCTGCCTGCAGCAGGTGCTTCGCCCATTCCTTATGTTGTAAGGTATTGAACCGGGTATATAATACTTCTCGTATATTCTTACCATACAACGCCTCATATTTACTAAGCCCCTGAATATAACAGATACCTTGCTGATAATCAAAGGGCCCGGGAAAGGCGAGACTGATGCGCCAAGTACAGTCTGAGGATTTCCCTAGTGTAACGGAATAGAACTGATATTGATCTTCAAATATAGAAATAAATTGGTCTATAATCACATCGGCAGCTTGGTCAGCGAAGGAAGGATGTTGCTTGCAGCTAGCCTGTAGCAATTCTCCATCCACGACCAAACCAGACTTAATAAAGGTTCCTCCCACGTCTAAAGCGATCACGACTTTAGGCTTCAAAGGAGACTCACATCCCAGACCTTGGATACGCCAGCTTTCACTACTCGTGCGCCATAACCATTCTATTCTTCTATTGAATTAATAATTCTCCACGATAATTAATATGATGGTATTTTGATAACTGCAAGCTACTTACGAATCACCTTGAGAAAATCATAAAGATATATAACGGATTCTCCCTCCCGTCATATTGCCCCTCCCCTACCCATATACATAATATGAACTACATTGATCGACCCATCTATATGAAGCCAAACCCCATTTCGTGAGGGTTTATTCAGGTTGGATCTACAGAATTATAGGAGGGAGCACAGAATCATGCCAAGCGAAGAAATTAATGCGTTGGAGCGGGCGATTGCTGAAATTACGGAAATAGCTACTGGCTTCGGCTTGGATTTTTATCCCATGCGTTATGAAATATGCCCTGCAGATATTATTTATACATTCGGCGCTTATGGAATGCCGACACGATTTGGTCACTGGAGCTTCGGAAAAACATTTCACAAAATGAAATCCCAATACGATTTCGGGCTGAGTAAAATATACGAGCTCGTCATTAACTCCAACCCTTGTTATGCCTTCCTGCTCGACGGAAACTCGCTGATTCAGAACAAGCTGATCGTAGCTCACGTGCTGGCGCACTGCGATTTTTTCAAAAATAACATGCGTTTCTCCATGTCCAACCGGGATATGGTCGAGAGCATGTCGGCTACAGCGGACCGAATCGCCGGCTATTCAGTAACCTACGGCACCGATGCTGTGGAGAAATTCATTGATTCGGTGCTGGCCATTCAAGAGCATATAGATCCCAGCCTGATTCAGCCGCGCAAGCTAGGTAAGACCCATCTGCTGGAAGCCAAAATGAAAGAACTCAAGGATACCCCTCCGGGTGGCTCCAAATCATCTAATCCGTACGACGAGTTATGGAATCTAGACAAGAGTAATTCTGGACCTCAGGAAGCACCTTCTGGCAACCGAGCTTTCCCACCTGAGCCGGAAAAAGATATTGTCTGGTTCATCCAGCAATATTCCACCGTCTTGGAGGATTGGCAGCGCGACATTATGACGATGCTCCATGATGAAATGCTCTACTTCTGGCCACAAATGGAGACAAAGATCATGAACGAAGGCTGGGCTTCGTACTGGCATCAGCGTATCGTCCGTGAACTGGATCTGACCGTTGAAGAAACCGTAGAATACGCTAAACTGAATTCCTCCGTCGTGCAGCCCTCACGGCAAAGCCTGAATCCATACTATCTTGGTCTAAAAATCTTCGAAGACATCGAACGCCGCTGGGACCGCGAAAAAATATTTGAGGTACGCGAGCTGGAGTCCGATACCTCTTTTATCCGCAGCTATCTCTCCAAAGAACTGGTGAACGACCTCGATCTTTATGTTTTTGAGAAAAAAGGGCCGGAATGGAAAATCACCGACAAAGCATGGGAAAACGTACGTGATCAACTGGTACTCGCTCGAGTCAATGGCGGGTCACCTTACTTGGTCATAGAAGATGCCGACTTCGAGAAGAATGGCGAGTTATTTATCACCCACCGCTATGAAAGTATCGAGCTGGATCTGAAGTACCTGGAGCGCACACTCCCGCATATCTACTCATTATGGGGGCGCACCGTTCATCTACAGACCGTCGTGGAGGACAAAAAGGCGCGGTTCTCGTATGATGGCAAAAAGGTGCAGCGGAAGTTTATTTAAAAGAGGAATAAGTGAGTAGTGCTCTATTGCTTGAATAATAAAGCGGCAGAACTGGACGCGTAGTACGTCCCTGGTCTGCCGCTCTTTATTTGGTCTGTTGATTACTCGGATTCATTTAACATCTTTGAAAAATATTTCGGAGCCTCAGTAAATCCTTGTCGGGCATAAAATCTATGCGCATCAGTTCTTCTAGAGTGGCAATGAACTTGAATTCGGTCACAGTTTCTTTTTCTAGCTAAATCAGTGCAATATTCCTCAAGCATCCGTCCAATGCCTTTGCTCCTAATCGCATTACTTACCACAAGATAGCTTATAATTGCAGTATCCCCTGTGAGCCCTAATTGAGGTATGTAATGCATGGAAATGCAGGCGACTACTTTATGATCTTCCTCGAAAACTAATAATTCCTCATCCGGATGCAGGACTAGCTTTTCTATTTTTTCTTGCATGAATGCTTCTGTCTCTGGATAACCCAACTGCTCTAATAATTCGGATATGTCTTTCCAGTCCTCTACTTTTGCTTCTCTAATCATCTGTTTCACTCCCCGAGATTATCAAGTTACACGTCTATTTAATCTATTAGACTACGGGAGGGGATAAACGTCAATCATGTCCTAATCAATTCATTTTAGCTACAATAAATGAGAAAGCCCGCAGCGTGTAACCCGCTGCGGACCTTCTTACGTCGACACCCCGTATCGACTGAATAATTAGAACATGGCAAATGCTGCAGAGGTGAAAGTAACGTAGGGAAGTTTGGAACTGTAGGAGCGTAGCGCTCGCCTTTGTCTTCGGATGTTATCCGCATAAGCGGTAAAAATCAAGAACATCTGGAGACAACAGCGACCGAAAGTCCAAACATTCCCGTAGTTACTGTCATCACCGAGGAGCTTTCCCTTTGCTTTATTATTTCGTTCAAATTATACTGTCGATTTTTTCACTGGAACATAGATCTCCATTACCGTATCCGGACGCGAGTGGCAGCGTTCATCATAGAATTCGAAATCCAGTTTACTATCATCATAATCGTAGCCACTATCCTTAAACCATTCTTCGAAGATATACTTCCATGTGCTTTTTATAACCTGTGCAAACTGTATTTGCTCTGTATCCGTTGATGTATCCACTGGCGGCGTTGTGAACACAGCATATTCGGCTTCTGGCACATCCATCGTCAACATATCATCTTCCACCTTGGAGTAGTCCTCTACAATAACACCTAGAAGATAAGTCGCATTACCATTATCTGAGGAAGGAATACATAAGCCGACTTCTCCGTGTTTAGGCGGGTTTAGTATTTTATACATTTTGGACTCCAGATTCTCACCCTCATAATGACTCCAAAAAGATGCAATATCCTTGGTGTACATACTTCCAGCAACATTAGTTTGGATCCCATACCCAGCGACCTTAAATGCAGGCTTGCGAACAATAACAGGGTTCATTATAAAACCTCCGATTTCAATTAGTGTTTTTCCTTTAGTAAATCCGTCCATCCGTGCGGCATACTGTGTCGGGCTATAGCCAAAAGCCTTGCGAAAGGCCTTAGTGAATCCACTTTGTGTCTCAAAACCATAGTCCAGCGCGATATCAATGATTCTTCTACCGGCAAACAATTCAATGGACGCTAAAGATAATTTCCGGCTCCGCACATATTCCATCACGGACATTTCCTTGCATAGGCTAAACACTCGGCAAAAATGATACACCGAATATCCGACCTCAGCGGCTATTTCTTCTACTGAAATATTTTCTTTGATATGAGCTTCAATATATTCAACACATTTCTCTATATCTTTACTGTAATTCAAGTGCAGCACCAACCTTCCCCCGTACGGTGATTTCATTATATCAACTGGATGTGAGAATCGTTGTTCCTGTTTTGCTGAGCTATGTTCAACCCCTTTTCTTTCTCTTTAATAAGCGCAAAAAAAAAGGATGAAGCAGCCTGATTAAGCCACTACATCCCTTTTTCACTTTTACCAATTCGATTGAATATTCCTAACCTAAATACGTTAATAATCTGCTGATCATGACTGCAGCTTCCGCACGAGTCAAATTACTCTTCGGATTGAGTTTATGATCAGGGGTCCCTTGGATTAGACCCAATTCGATGCAAGTAGCCAATGCCTGCTTTGACCATATACCTGCCTGATCCGCATCTATATACGTAGCTAGTACAGCTTGCGTAGCATCTGATACTTTAGGTGATTTCCCCTTCAATTCAAGCACTCTTGCCATAATAACTGCCATTTCCTGACGGCTTAGAGGCTTCATCGGATCAAACAAATTACCTACATACCCTTTAAGCAACCCAGCATCTGCTGTAGCAATAACACTATCGCTGTACCATTTATCTTGCGGCACATCCTTAAATGACGTTAATCCTTTTACTTCAAGACCTAGAGCTCGTGCCAGGATCGCTGCGATTTCAGAACGGTTAATCATCTTGTCCGGAGCAAAATTCTGATCTGTTATCCCCTTCAGGATACCTTTACTCACCAAAGCCTCAATATCCTTATTTGCCCAGTGACCCACGGTATCGACAAAGAATTTAAGTTTGGTTTCAGATCCTTGATCTGATCCGGTTCCTGAATTTGGAGTAGTCTCCGGTTTCGCACCTGAACTTGGGTTAGAACTTGGGTTAGAAACATTGCCAGAATCTTTATCTGATTGATGACTTTCCTTTGCTTTGACCGTTACAATCGCTATCGCTTTCATATCAGTCCCAGCAACCGTGCCTTTTACTTGGAAGCTCCCCGCTTGTGCATAACTCGAAGAATGAATCTCATCCCATACAACCAACGTTTTCTGTATCGTATGATTGCTCAGGGTCACAGTTACTTCCGCAGGCAGTTTCGGCGCCAAGCCAACTTCTGTTTCAATCTTTACATCCTCTATAGCTACAATGGTAAGAGCGAATACAAGACTTTTTATTGCATTTTCAAGCTCTACTCGCGTTTCATCTAGTAAAGTAATCGTAGCGCTAGGGTCCTTCAGAATCTTCTCCGCTTTATCCAGAGCAGCCGCAACGATTGCCCAGGTTTCAGATGAATAATCTGAACTCTTTAATGCTGATGCATCGGTAATCGTTTGTTGAAGGAGATCTTTAGAGATGTCTAGATTACTTCCCTTAATATAAAAATCATCTAGAATAAAAGCAAAATCAGATGTAGCTTTTCCCGAACCTTTGGTAATCATTTTGAAAATTACTTGATAATCATCCTGATTACCGGTTGTAAAGCTTTGCTTGAATGTGATATAACCGCCATTTTCTCCAGCTTTATTGCCTGGATTGGTTAAATTACCTAGCGTTTCCTTTAATACAATCTCTTTTGAAGAACGTGATTGTACCGACACTTCATAACCAACATTCGTTTCTGAAGTATAGATAAATCCTAACTCATATTCTTTATTTGGCTTCAATTTCACGCTAGATTCGTTTGTTTTAATGAGTTTACCCACATCTGTTTCATTCATTTTTAGCGAGTTTTCACCATTCAGAACCCAAGTCATCACAGGACCAACTTTGTTCTCAGCTGCCTGAACGATAGGATTGTTATCGTGTGGATTACTTTGGTCAGTTGCAATATGAATTTGTCTAGACCCACCACCATACTCAAATGGACCCCAACCTTCATACACATTCTCGAAATCCTCATACACAACATAATTTTTATTCGTAGGATCCTTCTCCACTGACGTATGCTTCCAAATACGAACATCATCAAATTGTACAGTACCAACTCCTGAATCAGCTAGCAACTTCACTGTTGCAGTAGTAACACCTTCAGGAACCTTAAATTCAACATTCATTCTCTGCCATGTTGTATCGACATACTTGAAGGATGAGTTATGGATACCGTCCTGCCCTGTCACATGATTAGAATAGGTTTTACCGTTAATTGTAACCTGCAGAGAAGATTTTCTTCCTTTCTCCGTCTGAGTCCACACCCCGACAGTATAATCCTCACCAGGCTGTAGTCCATTAATTTCCTGAGACAAGATACCCGCTTTGTTTCCAACCTCAGCGTATTTATTCCAATTCGATTTGTTCATTTCTTTGCTGGTATCGTATTCGCGATCACCTTGCACTGTCTTGATTGTAATATTACTTAGATCATCAGCTGTCCAGGAACCTGGAACATTCAATTGCTCAGAATTAAAGGCGAAATCCTTAATAAGACTGCCTTCACCCCAATTTGTTGCAGCAGGGACCAATACTAGAGCATCCGCTGATGTAGGATAAAGCACATAAGGTGTATTTTTCTTAGCCTTATTTATCGTGAGAGATCCATCATGAGCAACAACTGTATCGACTAACACTTTGCCTTGTTGTGTCAGCTCATACATATTGAATTGGCTCACATCTTTAAATTCATCCGTCAACTGCCAAGTTGTCGCGTTGCCTGTTGTATTCCAGTGATATAGTCTTGCACCTTCGTTTACACCCAAGATCTTATTGGTCTTCATATCCCAAACCCAAGGAATTAACGAATTCGCTTCACCAGTATGACGCTCTGATTCGTCTGTTGTCGTCCCCGTATCTTTCCAAGAAGATATAAGCTTGCCATTTTTAGATAACTCAATCATATTCGTTAATTTATTTCTCTTAGAGATCACTTCGTTATCAAACGTAATTTGATCCTCTTCATATTTCATAACACCAAAATGTTGCATGAACTTCGTAGGTAATACTTCGTTAAAGAATACAGTTACACCTTGCTGTACATCCGGTTTGGAATCTCCCCACGTTGTCACACCTGGTATTTTTTGTCCTTTGAATAAGGCATTTCCAACGAAAATATCTAGATTATTCTTCACTATTCTTGATAGAATGCTAGAATTCCCCTTATTCGGATATCCTAAATCTGGACCCCAGTGAACAAAATCCACACCGGGCTCTAATGGGCCGGCAAATTCCGTTCCTACTTTTAGTCCAAGATTATTAGCGTATTGCAGCAATTTATAGGCATTGTAATCATTGCCTGTATACACATCAATATAGAAGAAGTCTAATGTAGGATCATTCGGGCTCAAAGAATCCTTCGTCAGATTAAATAAGTTTTTGAACCGTGACTCTAGATTCCCACTCAAGACATCCTTCGTCTGATCAACATAATAAGACGTATCAATCCAATCCCAACCTCCGGAAAGCCTATCTACTGTCGGCCCTTTTGATGATGCTCCATTTAAGTTGGAATAATTCAGTTCGTTAGCATCAAGTTGATACTCTGTTGCATTGAGATGAACACCCACGTTAAGATTATACTTATCGCCCTCATTGATGAGATAGTTTAATTCATCCAATCCACCCTGCCTCACACCAATGTTGGAATAGGATGGAATATCATCATCATGGCCCTCTGCCTGATATCCCTTATGAAGAATCATCTGTCCAAAGCCATCAGTATAATTGTACAGAATTTTACCCGTATCCAACGAATTCAAGAAAGGATCATTTGCCTGGCTAGCAAAGTTGAATGCGATGTACATCATATTGTTCTGCATATCCCGAGCACCAAATGGCTCCTTAAAAATATTCGTCCGATAAGCAACAGCTGCATCCTGCCAATCTGTTTTACCGTCATTATTCCGATCATTTGTCACAACTACCTCATACCAAGGCAGTTCTTCCGTTTCATTACTTTGAAGATGGCGATACGTCCAAGTACCCGGCTTCACTGTCACTTTATTGACAAGTGGTTTCTTTTCCGTGGTCACAATCATTTTATTGCCACCGCTGATTACATTGTCTTCAATCGATGCTCCCAAGCCATTTCCGCTCACCATAGCCATCGTAACGCCTGAAGCGCTACTCTGTTTCATGAGATTCATGTTATCGACCAGTTCTTCTGTTAATCCGTGCCATGCTCCATCCGATTTACTCCATGCATACGTTGCATTTTCCATAGCGCTATTCACATGGATTAGAGAATTGTTAATTTGAATCGAACGGACAACAAACCCATCCGGTTTTTCAGTTATTTTATCAATTTCAAAACGTACGACATGATTCGCTTTCGCCTCAATATGTGCTTCGATGACAACACCAATCTCGTCAATCATCATTGTATACTGATACTTACTATCGCTCTCTTTATTAGATATGGTGCGAGGCACATAATCCATATTGTTGATCTTCAGACTATTCGTTTGCTCCTCGCTAGCCTGTAGTTTACGTTCATCAACTTGATATTCAACAATACCCGGGAAATCTTTATATACTGTAACGTTTAAACCATCTTTAGTGATCGTATCTGTCTCTGAGGCAACCTGAAGCTTAGGTAGTGACTCTAGCTCTACCATCTTTACATTGCTCACTGTCATCTTTTTACTTCCATACCAAGATCGAAGTCCAAGCCAACCTGGCTGCATAGTCATTTCTTCTTCAGATACCGATCCCATATCCGTTGTCACGCCATCGGGGTCCGTAATCTTGAAGCTTATGGTTGTTCCTACTAAACGAAGTTCGATATGATAAAGTGTATCGGCTAGCATCTCATATGAGTTTGAGAAAGTAGCCTCGTTTCCATTTGCAAACAATTTCCAAACGCCGTTAATGTCATGATTAACCGATACATATGCATTATCCGTGGATCCTCTTAATATAAATCCATATCGCCCACCAGTTGCTCCAGCGTCTACATTTGTTTTGTAATCAAAAGTAACCTTCTGATCCATCAATTTAGGGCTATCCTTATCCACGGCTAGTGCTACACCTGGCATGTTTAATTGAATTTGACCATCTCCGTTACTCTCTACCACCGGATTACTACTATCCAGAGAGCCCCAATTCTGTGCCGAATAATTTGGTTGGTATACTCTGATTTCTTCTGCGGTTATTGCATCTACATTCACCTTAATTGCAGCATCAGTTGTGTTATATAAGCCAAATGCCCCTGGGGAATATGCAGATACTGGTACATTACCGACCAATACTCCATTTATATATAGGCTTAATTCCTTCTCAATGACCTGCACACGTAAAATATAATCTTTGCTTATTGCAATGGCATCAGTATTGCCAATGGCAGCTTCGCTACCTTCCAACTGATATTTCCATTTTCCCGCGCTCTCTTGATATATGGTGATATTGCCCAGTTTAACACCAACTTGACCATCACTCTTCATTTTCACTTGATAGATTCCATTAGATACTGCTGTTATATCTCTATTAAAAGCAGTTGCTCCAGCATCAATAGTCCCTGTCAAATATCCATCTATAACTTGCGATGTCGCATGATACCCATCCCAATTAAGCTGAGAATTACCTTCATAATATTCCTCGTAAATCATTTTGTCCGTTTGTGTAGACGTATTCATATCCATAAACTCTTCGGTAAAAAGAATATTATCGATATATATGGTATCCTGAGCAACAACCCCAAAACGTCCTTCTCCGAATTGCTGTCCTGCCGGTAAGCTTGCATACAATTCAGACCCGTTAATGCTTAGGGTTACAGAGGAGTCGGAATATTGTAAACCCACTTTATTCCAGACGAAAGGTTTAGGATTTGAACTACTAGTACTAGTACCAGATGCAACAAAATCAATGATGGTGTTACCCTTTTTCAAAATCCATTTCGCACCATCAAATGTAATTTGAGCATTGTTACCAATAGCAAATCCTATATTGGTATTCGTAGGTTTCACACTAGCCATATAAGTCGCGCTCTGTAGGAGCGGAGCATCAGTATTCCATGTTTCACCGTTCAGACCAGATAACTTTAGAATTCGGTTGCCGCCTTCTGTAATAATGGTAGACGTTGCACCGTTACTCCAGTCGCCTGTTATACTGTCTTGAAAATCATTACTATACTGAATAATTTGTTTGGGTTTTATGATCTGATTTGTATAGTGTATATTATCAATCTGCAATTCTACCGTACTTCGAATTCGAAGACCGAAGTACCCAGCTACTTCTGAGAATTGCGCAAAAGTAATATCACCGATCTCCTTTTTATTCAGAAATACCGTGATTGTTTTCCCTTTAAAATTGAACATGAGATTATTCCATCTGCCTTGGATCGGGTAAGGAATATTTAATTTACTTCCCCAACCCGAGTTAGACTCTGGTATCCAGATGCTAGGGTCAACCCCAATCTCGTTGAATATGCTCGCCGTTTCATTCATTCTAAAACCAAACGCAAAGCCTTGACCGCTACCTAGTTTTGCTGGATTAATCAGCTTGAAATCTAACGAGAGTGTACCCTCTTGAATTTGTGGGGAATCTAGATCTACACCCCGTTCTTTTGTGCCTTTTTTCAGAGAAAGAACTTTATTACCCGTAAGATCGGTCACTACTTGAGCATTTAAACCTGACCAATGAGGTATATAATTAGGATCTTCATAGTCTTGTACATAATCAATGACATTTGAAGGTTTATCTTTTGTACCTACACCTGCAATACGTAACTCTTTAATAGAGACATTTCCTGTTGCAAAACGTTTATATAGACCTACCTGACCAATCTCTGTCGACTGATTCAATAAATCCGTATCCTTATTGTAGTATGTCACTCCGTCTACTATAACCACGAGCTTCGTACCATGAAAGCCGATTTGTATTCGATAATCTATATCTGTTTTCAGTTCAGGACCCTCGAATACTTCCCAATTACCTGAACCATCCGGACTTTGAATTACCCAATCTGTATTGGCATCGTAACGGATAGACACCCCTTGATTCGTATCATTTGATCCTATAACAAAACCAACATTACTTGAAACTGAACTTGTATAGCGCATCGTTGTATCAATAATTCCGGCAGATAGCCATGGAGCTTTATCCCATGTTGCAATGGCTCCACCGCCATCCACTTTAGTTATCGCAATGGTTAGTCCATTATTTACAGAAGTTGTTCCTGCTCCTTTAACGAACGTCATTGGTTCCGGTTCCATTGACTGATAATTATTCGTATATGATACTGCCCCTTGACCCTCTGGAACATTTAATTTGATGTCATTTAAGAAGTCCTCTATGTTCGCCTCTTCAATTGTACCCTCTTGTGTATCCGTTACCGTAATAGTCGCTTCTGCTTTGACATCCGAGGCTTTAACATTACCCTCTACGTTAAAAGTGCCCACCTTCGCATAACTTAAAGGATCGATTTCATCCCAGCTAACCATTACTTCGCCGATGGAATCATCGTTGTAAACTGCTTGTACTACCGAAGGGAGTTCTGGTGGTTCACCAACGGAAGTTTGAACATTTGTTGGAGAAATACGTTTAATTACTTGTTCGTGAACTGCACTTAACGAATCACCAATTTCTCCTTCAGCAGCATAAGACGTACTTCTTGGATATATGATTGATTGACTTGTAGCCATTAAAAAAATCATCATCCAAATCATGAATCGATAAATCTTTTTCCCAACCTTTTTTCGCATCGTACCTTTCCCCCTTATAATAGTCTATTGGATATAAATTAAAACGCTTTCAAATACATTTTTGATTTTAACAATTTTATTCGATTTATACTTTCAAAATATAACCAATATTGAAAAATCCGTTTGAAATACAGAACTAAAATCAATTATTATTCTACCCATACGCCCCACATTAGTTCTGGAATGTTAATAGTTTCAATGATACACTGAGTGATAATAAGTGGTGAATTTTGACACAAATGTCTGAATACTATCAGGGGCGATTATTATGAACCGAGTTGTTGATCTCTTATATCATGAGTCTGATCAGGAATTAATCTATAATGCATTAGAGCGCACCTTGAAACCAGGTTATTTTTTTGGACCTCATTGCCATGAGAATCTGGAAATCTGTTTAATGAAAGAAGGAGAATGTGACATCATTATTAATGGTGAGAGGATTACCGTTCATAAAGGTGAAATAATGGTCATCTTCCCTCATATGATTCACTCTTTTCATGTAAAATCAGATCAAGAAGCCGTCTTCCTACAAGTTCACTTTTCTCCAGAAAACTTTATTGCAGCAGACCCCAAAGTAAATGAATATATCAGATTTTTACATTATATGTCAGATAGACATATAGCCTATACCTTCCATCCATATACGAAACAGATTCTTTCATGTGTGGATCGTATTTGCGAAGAAGTAAATACTGAAGTAAATATGTACCACAAGTCTCTAGCAAATATTTATATCTACGAATTACTGTTTCTATTATCTCGCGAGATTGAAAAAAGTGTTCGTAAAGTATTCAGAATAAATAATCCCATAGCAATTCGAGCTATCCATTTCATTAGACAAAATGTAGAAAACAATATCACACTAGACGATATCGCTAGCAACTGTAATATAACTACCCGATACCTATCGAAAATTTTCAAACAATACGTGAATATATCGGTGAACGATTATCTTTGTATCACAAAAATTGATAAAGCCATGAATTACATATGTAATACAGAACTCTCCATCACAGAAATATCTTCAAAACTCCAATTTTCTAGTGCACAATACTTCTCAACCGTATTTAAAAAATACAGCGGCGTTACTCCAAAGGAATATAAAAATCTTCGTACGAAGGATATATAGGTTAATAATTGTATCTATATAACAAAAAAAATGAGCTTGCTCCGTCATAATCGACTTCGAGCACAGCTCATTTTCATTGTATATCTGTTATTCTTACTACCCTATGTTCATCCTGATGCTTACCGATTCAGCAAGCTTCCCACATACTTCAGCAGCTCATTGGCGCAAATTGGGCAATAGTGATGCCCATCAATAAGTCTAGCGCACACCTCATTGATCCGTTTAAGCTGACTTTCATCCGGCGTTTTGGACGAGGTGGTGATTTTGACGATATCTTTGAGATCTGTGAATAGCTTCTTCTCAATCGCTTCCCGTAGGCGGTCGTGGTTGTTGTACTCGAATTTCTTCCCTTTGCGTGAATACGCGGAAATCCGGATCAGGATCTCTTCCCGGAACGCTTTTTTCGCATTCTCAGAGATACCGATTTGCTCTTCAATCGAACGCATTAACCGCTCATCCGGCTCCATCTCCTCATCCGTCAGCGGATCGCGGATTTTGGACCAATTGCAGAAGGCTTCGATATTATCGAGATAATTCTCAAATAATGTCTTGGCGGACTCCTCAAAGGAGTAGACGAAGGCCTTTTGCACTTCGCTTTTAGCTAAAATGTCATATTCTTTGCGGGCAATGGAGATGAAGTTCAAATAACGCTCCCGCTCCTCTTTTGTAATCGATGGATGCTGATCCAGGCCGTCTTTAATTGCACGCAACACATCCAGTGCGTTCATGCACTGCAGATCACCTTTGATCAAAGCACTGGAAATCCGGTTGATAACATACCGCGGATCTATTCCGGACATGCCTTCATCCAAATACTCCGTTTGCATCTCCTTGAGATCTGCTTCTTTGTAGCCTTCGACCTCTTCACCATCATACATGCGAAGCTTTTTGATCAGATCCATGCCTTGTTTTTTACTTTCTTTCAGACGGGTCAGGATCGAGAAAATAGCAGCGGCACGCAGCGCATGCGGCGCAATATGCACATGGTTCATATCACTCTGGGCGATCAACTTCGCGTAGATTTTTTCCTCTTCCGATACTCTGAGGTTATACGGAACAGGCATCACAATCATACGGGACTGGAGCGCTTCATTCTTTTTATTAGAAATAAACGACTTATACTCGGTTTCATTGGTGTGAGCTATGATCATTTCATCCGCACTGATTAGCGCGAACCGGCCAGCCTTGAAATTTCCTTCTTGCGTCAGTGACAGCAGATTCCATAGAAACTTTTCGTCGCATTTGAGCATTTCTTGAAATTCCATCAGCCCACGGTTAGCTTTGTTCAGCTCTCCGTCAAAACGGTAAGCGCGTGGATCGGATTCCGAACCAAATTCAGTAATGGTCGAAAAGTCGATACTTCCTGTCAAATCGGCGATATCTTGCGACTTCGGATCGGATGGACTAAAAGTACCAATCCCTACCCGCTCTTCTTCTGACAAAATGACACGAGCCACTTTAACCTGCTCAATATCTCCCGCATAATCATTTCTCAGCCGCATCTGGCAGGATGGGCACAAGTTGCCCTCAATACGCACACCGAGTTCTTTTTCAATCTCTGGACGAAGCTCCAGGGGGATCAAATGTAGTGGATCCTCATGCATCGGGCAGCCCTCAACCGCATATACCGCACCCGCATCCGTCCGCGAGTATTGTTCCAAACCTCTTTTTAACAGTGTGACTAGGGTCGATTTCCCCCCACTGACAGGTCCCATCAATAACAGAATCCGTTTACGAACATCTAGCCGGCGTGCTGCAGAGTGAAAATACTCCTCCACTAACTTTTCGACTGCACGATCAAGTCCAAAAATCTCCTGTTCAAAAAACTTATAACGTTTGCGTCCGTTTATGTCCTCTACGCCATGCGACTTGATCATGTCATAAACGCGGGAGTGAGCGGTTTTTGCGGGAGAGGGGTCTTTTTTCAAAAGTTCTATATATTGCTTGAAGGTCCCGCTCCACGCCAAACGGTCGTTCTCAGCCCGATACGAAGCTATTCGCTCAAAAATATCCATTACTCGCTGCCTCCTCTTGCGCTCCTACTTGCTCTCCTATAGCGTTAAAAAGTGTATTACATACCTATGCGGCAAGCGCGGAATAGTTGACCTCTTTTTTGCTGTGCTATAATAGAGAATCATAAAATCGCAGTAAAACCTTAATGAGAACCCGAAAAAAAGAGCTACGGGAGTGACACTATGGCGGTACGACATGAAACGGAGCTGTATGCTCCTTTGAAGGTTTTTTTTGAAAAGCAAGGATACAGCATCAAGGGTGAGGTTCGGACTTGTGATTTGGTGGGTATTCGTGAGGATTTAGAGCAGCCTCTAATCGTAGAGATGAAAAAATCGTTCAACCTCGCCTTGCTCCTGCAAGGCGTGGAACGGCTAAAGCTCAGTCCTACGGTCTATCTCGCAGTAGAACGTGTCCGTGATAAAAAAGGAGCGGTAAACCAGCGCTGGGGCGAGATTAGCGGACTGTGCCGCCGCCTTGGTCTCGGGCTGATCACCGTTGTTTTTTATAAGACCAAGGCCCCGCTGGTCGAGGTGCTCGTCGAGCCGGACGAGACGCCACCTGCGCAGCGCAGCAACAAGCGGCGGCGCGAGCGCCTGCTCTATGAGTTCCGCGAGCGCAGCGGAGACTACAACACCGGCGGCAGCACGCGCGTCAAGCTCGTGACGGCCTACCGTGAGAAAGCGCTGCGTGTCGCGCTTTCTCTGCAGGCAGCGGAGGCGGAAGCCGCCGTCGCTGCCGAGAAGGCCGCTGCGAAGGCTTCGCTCGCAGCGGGCAAACGTGCAGCGGCGAGCACCGCTGCACAGGCTCCGGCGCTGAGCGCAGCGCCGGAGGGGCGTGCTGCCGGGGACACGGCAGCACGGGAGGCAGCGGCGGCTGGCACGCGAAGCGGTGCCCCTAGCGCTGCCTCAAGCGCCCGCTCGGCCGGGATCTCTCCGGCCGAGCTGCGGAAGCGTAGCGGCGTACCGAACGCCGCCGCTATGCTGCAGCACAACTACTACGGCTGGTTCCACCGTGTCAGCCGTGGGCGCTATACCCTGACCCCAGCCGGTCAGGCCGCGCTAGTAGAATACGCCGCTATAACTGGCGGCGTACCCCATGACAGCAATCATCACAGTAATTAGCTTGCCTATACTAAACAAAAAATTCTTTCAATTTCAAATTTTTGCTGGAGCCTTTCTCTGCTTTTGATCTTTCACTCGGACTTTAAACTTATTATTCTAATGCACACGTAACAATGTCTAGGTAACGCCAAAAAGCATCCCATCGACGGGATGCTTTTTGTGTTCCAATCCGTTAAGCCATAGAAACAGAACTTACCTTCGAAGCATTAATCTCAAGCTGACAAGTTGAATTAAGGGGAAATCATCCCTAAAATTCCTCAATATACGCGCTATAAACCGATATTTAGGGATTTCCTCCCTATAAAAGCATAGATTGCTCCATAAAAAGGGCTTTTTCCGAAATTTATAGGGAGAGATTCCCTATAATCTCCATTCCAGAATATAAATCAGCCAGTTATAGGGAGAAATCCCCTATAATGACCTCCCCCGCACTCTACTCCTTGCCTAATGCACCACTCTGTCCTTTATGACTTCCTGGGTGTGTCATACATTGATCTGCCAGTTCATCTGCCCACACATCTACCTGCGCATATGACCGCTCATCAACCTGTGTGTTACTTTTATACGTCCGATCCATCAGATTCCTAATCAGCACCCACCTAACTCCGAGCCGTGAACTCCTTAACCGCCTCGCTCATCAGATTCATACCAAGTAGCAGCTCATCCCGGCCGGGATGGCTGAAGTTAAGACGAATGTGATTTCCGCTTCCATCTACGCTACATAACGGTCCTGGCAAAAATGCCACTCCCTTACCTAGCGCACATTTTAGCAGTGCCATAACATCCATTCCCTCCGGTGGAGATACCCATAGAAACATACCTCCTGACGGCAGGTCGTAGGAGCTTCCTTTCCAAGCTGGACGTTTTAGCAGTTCAACCATTAACTTCAGTCGGGTGTTATATTCTCGGTTCAGCTGCGCAATATGCTCACGAAGATCAAAAGCGGTCACATCCAATAAATGATGCAAGAGCCGCTGATTTAATGCGCTCGATTGCCAGTCTGCCATCTGCTTGGCAGCAGCCATCATCCCGATCACTTCCCGGCTACCTGCAGCCCAGCCCGTCCGCAGCGCAGGCGCAACGGTCTTGCTGAACGAACCGATATATAATACGTGTCCGCCATCACTTATATTTTCCAGCGCATACAAGGATGGATATCTTGTGGCCCAATGCTCACCATACTTCTGGAAATGTAGATCACCATAAGAATCATCTTCTACAATCAGGATGTTATACGCGATGCAAAGATCCAACACCTCACGCCGTCTCTCTAAGCTCCATAGGATGCCACTTGGATTCGTAAAGCTTGGTGTTGCGAACAACATCTTAGGCTTATGCAGTTCAATTTGCCTCCGCAAATGATCTGGATGAAGCCCGTCCAAGTCACCCTCTACAGGAATAATGATGGCACCCTGCATCCGAAGAGTTTGCAAGAATCCTGGAGATGTCGGATTTTCTACTAATACACGATCTCCCGGATCAATATACACCCGCGACAACAAATCAATCGCTTGCTGGCTCCCCGTTGTTAGCAGAACTCCACCCTCAGTAACAGTTACCCCTTTTTCTCTGAGCCAATCCCCGGCAAGCCACTCCCGAAGTGGACCATACCCTGCAGGATCACCATATTGAAGTGCCCCTGCATCTGCAGATATCACCGTAGAGGCTGCTTCGGCAAGCAGCGATAATGGGAACAGTTCTTCCGCTGGTAATTCTTCAGCAAGCGATATCATGGAGCTTCTCCGTGTTTGGGTGCGAATACTTAGAAGCGGTGACGATAGCAGTGTGTGCGCGCGAGCAGAAAATTGGTAAAGCATGCGAAATCCCCCTTCCCTAGTACCAAGTAGAAATGGCTAAGTTATCCTCTTTCGAGGACGATTATCCATTAAACGTGATATGCTTTCTTTCTTCTATTTCAAGAATATTCCGCCTTTCCCGTCATTATGTCGTATAGCTTGGGTTATGCGTAGATTTGCCTGTTTTGTCTTGAAAAGAGAGCAAATTTCTCAATGGCCTGCGCTCGCGTCGAAACATCAAGCTTCACATAAATTTTGCGCAAGTAATTGTCAATCGAACGACGACTTACTGCAATTTCAAGCGCTATTTTATCATAAGTAATCCCCTGAACGATTCGCTCCATAATAAACATCTCTGTCTGCGTCAATTGAAGAACATCATCCAGTCCTTTAGAAGTCGAAATCGGCCAGGATCCTTTTTCTATCCATTCTAGCGGCATTGAAAGAAAACCCACCCGCAAACCCAGGATCAGCTGTAAAAGCTGATGAGGAGAAGATCCTTTGGAGAAGATCCCGCTGGCTCCCAGCTCTATGAGGGGCTGAAGCAGATCCCTGCCGTCTTCATCCGTCATTACGACAAAATGTGAGTTTGGTGAGCTTTTTTTCATATTTAACAGCACACTCTCAATATTACCTTCAGGCATATGATAATCTGCCAGCACTAGCTCGGGATTCTTTTCCCTTACGATGGAAGCGCCTTCGTCCCAAGTTGAATACATTCCTAGAACTTTTAGCTCTCCTCCCTCTTCCAAAATCAATTTTGTCCCCAGCATACTTGTAGGATGACACCCCACAATAACCACCTGCCAAACCTTCATCATTAATGCCCAGACCCCCTGCTTTATATAATCATCCAGAAAGGAAAGCGCCGCAGCGTTTCCGGTTTAAACGCAAGCAAGGAAGTATGATGACTTGTTCGTTTATTCTCTCGCTGGTTACCTTGAGTACGTCTATCAGAAATTCCAATCTATAGAAATTGTATCGCAGTAGTTTAATAGGATGCAATTACTTTTTCTAGTTTTCACACTCTCTTACATTTTTGCGAAACTAGTCAAAGTCTGATAGAATGGGGACTTGAAAAAAAGACCAACCCGAGGTGATCAAATGCAACCGCTAGCGGAAACGTCCCCGGTACACTCGCGCCGTGCTGCTGTGAGAAGCGGCCCTTCCGTAAAATGGTTTTTACTGTTCTGGATCGTGATGATTGGAATTGGTGTATATGCTGTATACAGCTACACAAACCATTTGAAGCAGCAAGTGCTGAGCGAACTTAGCAATCAGAGCCAGCAGCAGCTAACCGTTCTTAAGACCGACTATGAGTCGAAAATTGCCGTTCTCACTGAAGAAGTGAAGGAATTGCAGAATACAGTGCAAAGTTTTAACGAACTATTAACCTTCACTAAAGATAATGCAAGTGCCAAGACAGACAATAGTAACAAGCTATATACGCAATTGAGCGAAGTTAGCAAACAGTTAGAAGCTTTGAAGAAAGAAATGGATCTGATCAAATGATGACGCCAGTCAAAAGAGTGAACCGTTTCTTTATGCTTCTGACCGCACCTTTTTTAGGTTTACTGATATGTATGTGGTGGTATCGACCACCGCTCGAGCTGGATCTTGATGTAGGACAATTCACACCTATCTCAGGGCCTCTGAATGAAACAGCTAACCTAAAAAAGGATTTAACCCTAGCCGAAGGCACTGCATCCTACACCATAGATGCAGTCAGCGCTAGCGCTAAGCTATATAAAGGAACCACTACTGCTATGAATAAGTTAGTCGAGACAGCGAAGACTCAAGCGAGCCGTCCTGAGCTTATCTATAACCGCCGGATATCTGCCAAGCTTGGAATACCTTCTGAGGTCCTTACTAGCGACCGGATTAGAATCGAGCTATATAAGCTGAATCCAGGTAACTATAAGGCCTATGCTTTGAAGATCAAATTGAAGGATCCAACTGCGATGCAAATGAGTCTTGCGAAGGAAGCTACTGGTGGCGCAGAAACCACTATGCACGCTGTACAAAGTCATGGCGCTATTGCAGGTATTAATGCTGGAGGTTTTGCGGATAAAGCCGGAAAACGCTATCCCTTAAGCACTACTGTGGTTGATGGAAAGTATCTCAATGGTTTCGAGCCGACATTCAAGGATCTCAGCTTCGTAGGTCTGAACAAGTCCGGACAGTTAATCGGCGGGAAATTTTACAGTCGCGCACAGTTAGATCAACTCGAACCCGTATTTGGTGCAACCTTTGTGCCTGTTCTACTTAAGAACAACGTCAAAGTACCGATCCCGGAAAAGTGGAAAACATCCCCCAATCGGGCGCCACGTACAGTAATCGGTAATTATAAGGATGATCAGCTTCTCATCTTTGTAGCGGATGGCTATAATGAGCTTGGCAGCTCTGGTGCTCGGCTAGAGGAAATTCAGAACAAGCTATACAACATGGGTGTCATGGATGCTTATAATCTGGATGGTGGAGGATCGTCATCACTCATCTTCAATGGAAGAGTAGTCAACAAGCCATCAGACGGAAATCTTAGAGCTGTACCAACAAATTTCCTGTTTTTTAAATGATTATAGTAAAATGTCTATGCAACATATCACATTTGCGTTTATTTTTATTGATTTGCAGGGTATAATCTTGATAACGAATACATTTGCTAATGGAGGTGCCAGTATGTCGTTCTCATTAACCTTTTGGATCGTAACTATCGTATTTGTGTTATTTATGGTCGGCATCCTTACCTCATCTTACAACGACGACAAAACAAAAGGTCTATAAGCAAGAAATGTCTCAGCAGCCACTTGGCTCTGAGGCATTTTTTTATAAGCCTGAAACAAAAAAACTGCCACATAAGTAGAGAAATCTACGAATGGGACAGTTTCTTTATTTAGAAAACTATTGGCTGTCAGAATTCTAAATGTGTAAATATGTACTTCCTAGGCGTGTCTTGGCAATTGCGTCATTTCTGATAGGCATGCAGCGCAAATATAACGATCTTTATATTCACTCACACCTTCCATTGATCCGCAGAAAACACATTTTGGACGGTAACGCTCCAAGATGATATGGTCACCCTGTACTAAAATTTCAACCGGGTCGCCTTCATTCATCTGATACCTTTTACGCAGGGACTTAGGCAGAACAATTCTACCCAGCTGATCCACTTTGCGAACTACACCAGCAGGTTTCATATCTAACGTACACCTCTCCTGTTCAACTAATAATTTGTAGCTACTATATATTTCGGCTCATTCATTATATTTCGTTATTAAAATGTCGAATCCTGCTGAAAAAAAACAAAAAAAATGTCTTTTTTCTAAACAAGATTAGGAAAATCCAGCTGTCGAAGGGCTTCATATACAATAATAGCTGCAGAATTCGATAAATTCAGCGATCTCACGGCATCACTCATTGGCATGCGCATTTTTGTTTCTTTACCCGCTTCCAGAATTTCAGCAGAAAGCCCCTTCGTTTCTTTACCAAAGACAAAGAAGTCTCCATCTTGAAAATCAAAATCGCTATATCTCTTCTCCGCTTTCGTCGTTGCGTAAAAGAAACGTCCCTCACTGTACTTCTCAAGTACCTCAGCAAAAGAGTCGTGGTATTCAATGTTAACAGCGTGCCAGTAATCCAATCCTGCTCTTTTCAATGTAGCATCGTCTGTACGGAATCCGAGCGGGCGAACCAGGTGAAGATGAGTGCCTGTTGCTGCGCAGGTACGCGCAATGTTTCCAGTATTGGCCGGTATTTCCGGCTCAACTAATACGATATGGAGTGCCATTATATGGTTCCTTCCTCTCTAAAGGCTTAATAGCCAGATGTTTTACTCTAGTGCATAACCATAGCTTCTCCAAACAAACTGAAAACCTTCCACCCATAGGCGGAAGGTTTACGATAGAGTTCATTAACCTTGAGTTTGCCGGAAATGGTTCATGAAATCAGAAAGTGCTTTAACACTTTCGTAAGGAACTGCATTGTAAATGGAAGCGCGCAAGCCACCCACACTACGATGTCCCTTTAAGCCGACAAAACCTTCCAGTTCAGCAGCTTTAACAAACCGTTTTTCGAGTTCTTCCGATTGCATCCGGAAGGTAACGTTCATAATGGAGCGACTGCTCTTCTCAGCAACGCCACTGTAGAAGCCGTCACTTCCATCGATGTGATCATATAATAGACCCGCTTTTTCAAGGTTCTTGGAATGGATACCAGCAAGACCACCTTGCTCCTCAATCCATTTTAATACTTCGTTAACCATATATACAGAGAAAGATGGAGGTGTATTGTAAAGAGAGTTATTTTTGTAATGAGTGCTGTAACGCATGATAGTTGGAATGTTAGAAGGTGATTCTGCGAGTAATTCCTCTTTAGCAATAACTACAGTCACACCGGAAGGACCAAGGTTCTTTTGTGCTCCAGCATAGATCATTCCGAATTGGTTGACATCGATTGGCTGGCAAAGGATATCACTGGACATATCTGCGATGAGCGGAATCGAGCCAGCATCCGGATATTCTGCATATTGCGTTCCTTCAATGGTCTCATTGGAAGTAACGTGAAGGTAGGCAGCATTTTCCGCAGCTTTAATCGAACTCAATTCAGGTATAGCTAAGAATTTCTTGTCTTCGGAAGAAGCAGCAACATGAGCGCCCCCTACCAATTTAGCTTCTTTATAAGCCTTATCTGCCCAGCTACCTGTCATAACATAGCTACCTACTTGGCCATCGGAAATCAGGTTCATAGGGATCATAGCAAACTGTGTGCTTGCTCCACCTTGTACGAACAATACCTTATAGCCCTTCGGATTGCCGAGGAGCGAAAGCAGACGTTCCTGCGCTTCATTATGCACGGATTCGTAGATTGCTCCACGGTGCGACATCTCCATGATAGACATTCCACTTTCTCGGAAATCAACAAACTCCGCTTGTGCGCGTTCCAGTACCGTAAGCGGCAATGCTGCCGGTCCGGCATTAAAATTGTATGCTCTCTTATTCAAAACTACTCCCCACCCTTTCTCTCCTATCAATATGGATATCGCTTATGATAGCAATAATCTCACACACCAGCAAGTATAATTATTCACATAAAAGCTTTGATTACTGCTTATCATGATGTGAAAAAATGATAAGTTCGGCTCCAGGACTTGCTTTCATGCGGTAAAAGACTAATGTTCACAAAAACTTCAGGTGAGACCACATGGCGTTCTCCCCATAGCGCCATTCGTGCTACTGGGAAATCTCCGCTCTCGCGTACTCCTGTTCCACTAGGCTTATGAACCAACTCCCAATTGAACTCAGCTTCAGGACCTCCCCAGCCACTCAGCTTACAGTAAAATGACCGGTCTGGCTCTTCTGACCAAGTAAGGGTATTACCAGATACCTCTAGCAAATTATTCGTGTATTGAGATTCTGGCTCTTCTACTTTGAGCCCATTCGAGAGGCGTAACTCAAAATCCGAACCTATATTCAAACCATCAATTCCTACGAAATTATGGATGTACTCCTCGGTTTGGATTGGCTTATCCCCTTTGTTATGCAATTCATATGCAATTTTCAATTGGTCGCCCTTTATAGAGATCGTTTTGGTCAAAAGCATCGCGTATCCATTACTTTCCATCGGCTGAACAGTATATGTAATCGAATCATCCCTAACCTCCATATCAACAGCAAAGGGGGTTAGTGGATATTCACTATGAAAGCTATAGCTCTGCGAATCCAGCTTTTGTAACAATCCGATTCCGGGCTTTGGAAACCAGCCTCCGATCGGCGCTTCATCATACCCAATTGCCCGGGAAATGCCAAACTCGTTGCATAGTCCACTTCCGCCAGTACCTTCGCCTTCCTTCAAGCTCTCTGGCACACAAAATGTATGGTTACCCTTTTCTAACGTAACTTGTGTGATAAACCCCGTCCAGTCAAAACGAGTCCCTTTATAATCTTCTCCAATATCAGCGATATCCACAGATAATACGCCATTTGACAGCCTGTAACCCATCCTTCACAAACCCCTTTCAATCATTCAACAAATAAGTAAATTAGCCCCATTATATCATTTATGAAGAACCTTAGTTTTTATAATTTTCAAAAAAACGTCTGCAGCCGCTATTCATAACGGTGCAGACGTTTATAAAAATTTCAGTTAAGATTACGCCAGAGTCACTTCAATCACGTGAAGCTTCTCTGTCTGCAGAGCAAGTAGCTCCTCACGTGGAATAATAGCACTTCCTGAGCCGCGCTGCAGCGTCACCTCACTGCCATTCAACGTAACGGAGTGTATTTGGTACTCTCCGTAGTTAAAGCTTCCAGTGGCTTTATAGACCACTTCAAACTCACGATCTGCAAAGATCGTCTTAATTGATGCTTTACCCTCGGAATCAAACTGTTCTTTAACCAATTTAGGTTCTAGCAATAGATCGCCCAGCTTGCCCTTCACACCAAATACTTCAGTGACCATGGTTAGCAAAAGCCAGCTTGCCGAGCCTGTTAGATACGTGTACATCCCTCTGCCTTGCTCGTTAATATATTCAGGAATACCTGGGTAGATACGAGCTTTTTCGAAATCCGTACTCAAGCTGTAAAGAGATTCGAGGACCTTATGACCTTCTTTTACATAACCACGTTTATACAACGCATTTCCGTACATGATGGTCATGTGACTGAACATGGCCCCATTTTCTTTATGGCCAAAAGCAAAACCAAAAGCACGACCCAGATTTTGCTGAATCCCACCGAAACGTGAATTAAGCCTGTATCCAATCTTATCATCAAATAGATTACGATCTACAGCAGCTATAATGTGTGGAATTTGCTCCGGAGCCGCTGCATGACCCATTAGCGGAAACACTTGGCCCGTAAGCGTCATACGAACGCCTTCAGAAAATTCACCCTCTACCTGTTCACCATCGTTATTATAATAACCATTAAACCAGCCATCGCCATTCTCACTCTGTACCCACTCGTTGCTACGCAAATGGTTAAATAACCATTCCGCTTTTTGTTCCAGATCGTCAGCTACTTTATCAATATCGAGAGATACACGAACTCCACTCACCTTATTTGGTGCGGTAGCATAATATCGATCCAATCTCTCATGCTTACCTGATACAGAACCATAGTCCACAGACTCGTTAAGGGTATCCAGCAGTAGCTGCATTTCTTCGGCTAATTCAACAGTTTCCTGACCTTTAGAATTCTTAAGGTTACGCAGCACCCGGGAAATATCCAATAGATTGCTAGCATAGAAAGATGTAAATGCTACACTCTCTCCGCGATCCGCCCCCATATCGAGGCCATCATTCCAGTCTGCGCCTTCGAGCAGGATATTATTATGTTCTCCTACATTAAAGAACGGAACTAGATTTTGCAGCAAAATATGTTCCAGAATTGTACCTTTGTAGATTTCCCCAGAAACTGTTCTAAGATCACTGCCTACAGAGGTATTCCATGAAGTATCACGTTCCTTACAACGACTCATAAAAGTATCCCGGAAATAAGTCTGTTCTTGCAACAAGAAATCAAGATCACCACTCTGATCCAGATAGAGCATCGTTGTTAAAAATGGCCATGCCCCATGATCCATCCATACACGAGGGATATTGTTACGGTCAGCGATAAATTCACCTGGCTGTTGACCGATAATGGTTGCGTTACTGCCATCAATTCTCACACCAGCGTAATTGTTGAAGAGTAGGCTACGAACTTCGGCAGGCTCCATAATGAGCAGTGCCAGACAGTCTTGCCAAAGATCTCGCCAGCCACGTCCGCCTCTTCCATAATCATGATACGGTAAGAAGGAGTTACCATACAGTCTTCTAAGGACTGGTTGGACAGTTACCCATTTCATCCATTGATCTGCATCCGAGTCGCCGGTATGAAATTCAACCATATTCACTTTGTCTGCCCAGAACGTTTTAGTTTCCTCTAGCAGATGATCAAAAGCTTCAGATGTACCATATTTACTCATCAACGCTTCAACGTTAATTCTATCAATATCAATTGCCATAACTACGACATAAGAATGGCTTGCACCAGAAGACAAGGTAATTGAAGCAAAACGAAGACCGCCAACGGCTTCATAACCCTCTCTATCCACGCCTCCACCTTTACCAATCTCTGGCGTAGCATTCAGAATAACAGCTTCTGGCCAGTCAAGACTTCCACCTTCACCGATAAATTCTTCTTGAATCGGGAAGAAACCATCAGGCTGACTGCCATCACCTTCTGCACCAAATACACCGTAAGAAGTGTGATTAATGCGATGACCACGCTCATCGAAAGATAGTGCAGGTTGAACCTCAACACCATAAGCTGAGGTGTAAATCCGGTTCAGCAGGGAAGTTACATGTCTGTGATCGCGCAGATCATCTGCGGAACGGGCATACAAGGGAACTACCGCCGTTGGCGTAAGAGTAAGCTCCTCTGTTCCCGTATTCGTCAACGTAACTTTCATAAGTTCTACCTTGTCGTTACCGCTAGGTACGAAGCTGGTAATCTCAGCTTTGACACCCATCTCAGAGTTGCTGCGAGTCACACGATGCCATAGAAATCCAGCCTCAAGTACTGCATCATCAGCAGATGGGGTGTAGAACGCTGCATTTTGCTTAGCAGAGTTTCCAGCTGCAGACCAAGCACCTTTGCCTTCGACGTAAACCCAGAAATTACGCGAGGCGCGTGAATTATGCAAATCTTCAACAGATAATGGCGGTGTTAAAAATGTATTATGACCTGTTGTCGCCTGACCATGAAGCTTCGGGGTTACAGTCGACATCATTCCCCCCTCATTTACTAGAGGGAAGTATAAGAAACTACTATGATCCGGTTGCTGAAGCTTGAACTCCCCGTCATTTCCTGTGAATTCAAAGCCTTGAATTTTTTTGCGGTCCATTGTCCCCATCCTCTCATTTACACATCTACTTAAGCTTTAACCGCACCTGCCAATGCACCGTCAACAATATACTTTTGAATGAAGGTGTACAGGACGATAAGTGGTGCAGATACGATCATGATACCGCACGCCAACATAGGCCAGTTGTTTCCGTATTGACCGCGGAATTCTTTAAGCCCGAAGGTAATTGGATAATGTTCCGGACTTGGCAAATACATGATTGGACCTACAAAGTCATTCCAAATGGTAATCGCCGTCAGGATAACACCTGTTGCGATAACAGGTTTCATCAGTGGCATAATGATCTGGAATAAATACCGCATATACCCAGCACCATCCATACCTGCAGCTTCATCCATCTCACGGCTGATCCCTTTAATATAACCTACGAACATCATGAAGACGATCCCTGTTCCTCCTGTTTTTAGGAGAATATAACCCAGCTTCGTATCATAGCCCACAAATCCAAGCTCTTGTTTCAAGGTAAGCATCAATTTGAACTGTGCAACCATAGGGTTAGGTAAGAACTGTGACATCAAGAAGAACAAATAAATAAACCCGCTCCACTTCACATAATTTCTCGCCACCGGGAAAGCTCCGAATAACGACACGATTAGTGTTAGTACCGTTGCTACAACTGTGTACAGCAAACTGTTAATGAAATAATTAGAGAAATTACCTTTCAACCAAGCTTCCTTGTAATTATCCCATTGAATACTTTTCACGACTCCGATTGGGTCTAGCAAGTAATCCGAAAAAGACTTGAATGAAATATTTATTACAAACAATAGTGGCATGATATACAAAACAAGCAATACTGCAATCAGAATATAGGAGAGAGTTTTGGCGGTTTTGGAATCTTTCATTAATACTCCACCTCTCTCTTACGCATTTGTTTAACTGCAAATACAACGAAGACCAGAATCATAAGGAACTGCACCACAGAAAGCGCGGATGGAAGTCCCATCTGTAGAGAACCACGGAACGTCTCTTTATACACGTCATAAGCCATCGTTCTTGTGTTAAAACGACCGTCCGTAGTTGCGAGAATAATATCAAAGGTCGACATCGCACCGATAATGGACAAAATAATATTAATGGTGAACGATGGAGCAATAAGCGGGAATGTAATGTTCTTAAAAGATTGCCACTTCGTAGTTCCATCAATATATCCAGCTTCATACAGATCTTTCGGTACGGATTGTAGGCCTGCAAGGAAAATCAGCATGGAGTAACCCATGTACATCCAAATTTGCGTGAATATAATATAACCAAACGCATGGGTGAAGCTTCCAAAGAACATATCTTTATAACCGAACAATGAATCATACAGTTGATTTACGGGACCACTTAGCGGATCGAACATCAAGCCCCATACCAGTGCAACTACCGATACACCGAGCACAACCGGCAAAAAGAAAACTGCGCGATAAAAATAATCGCCTTTCAGCTTCTGATTAATCACTACGGCCATAAGGAGACCGACACCGTTTTGTACGATTGTAACAATGACCATGAAATAAACTGTTCGTATAATGGAATCCCATCGTTCGCCTGAATTTCCGGAGTTAAAAACACTGTAATAATTGTCAAGGCCTACGAAATTCAATTTGCTTCCTGGAACGTTAGTAATATCTGTAAATGAATAAATGACCGTCATCATAGAGGGTCCAAAATAAAAAATAACATACAACGATAATGGAATCATAAGCAGCAGAAGCGGTAAATATCTTTTTATACCTTTTCCGAACGGATACATTTCTCTCACCTACCCAATCCTAATTCAATAAAATGATCGGGGTCTGTACGAACAGACCCCGATGTTGTAGTACATGATGGTGCACAGTATGTTGTAGATGTCTGTTTATTAGGATAACAGCTTATTTAGGAGCTGCCGCTTCCCATTCTTTTTGTTGTACATCTGCAAGTTCTTTAGCGGTTTTGAATTCGCCGCCTGGTGCCAGGTATTCAGTGTGAACGCCTTCAGCAGCAATGTGCTCGCCTACATTGTCGCGGTTAATCATTATGATTTCATAAGCAAGTTCAAAGTCTTCTGCCATGTATTGGGCAAGTTCGTTGTCAATGAAGTCACTGCCAGTTGCGATGTTATCTTGTGTTGGTACGAATCCGGCAGCCTTAACATATTCCGTGTAATTTTCTGGTTCAGAGAAGAATTCCAACCATTTCAATGCGCCTTCTTTGTTCGGACCTTTTTCTGCTGCATACCAAGTTACATCGTATTTGCCGACAAGAGAAGCGTTCTTAGCAGCATCTTCAGTAGCTGGGATTGGGAAATATCCGAATTTCACATCAGGATTTGCCGCAGCGATTGTAGGTGCATCCCAAGTTCCGTCAGCAATCATAGCTGCTTTACCTGTTGCGAAGTACGAAGGTGCTGTTGCATAGTCAATACCCAAGAAACCATCGATGATGTAGTTATCTTGAAGGGTCTTCATTTTATCCAATACTTCTACAGCCTCAGCATCGTTGAACGCCGAAGTGCCTTTCCAAACGCCTTCAATCCATTTTTGTTGGTCGCCGCCACCTAGAATCTTAGCTTGCAAACCGAACACTGGCAGTTTCAAAGGCCATACGTCTTTACCAGCCACTACGATTGGTACAATGCTCTTGGATTTCAAAGTATCTAGAACACTGATGAACTCTGTCCATGTTGTTGGAACAGTCAAACCGTTTTGTTCAAAAATTTCTTTATTATAGAAGAAACCTGACATTGCTACTTTACCGGTTGGGATCGCATACACTTTATCGTTGTAAGTACCCGCTTTGGCAATATCATTCGCATTGTAGTTTTTAACGAAAGCTTCGTTGCTCAGATCAGCAATCAAACCGGAATCAATCCATTGTTGCCAGTCTGGCACTTTCGCTCCTGGTGTCCAATCTTTAGGAGACAATCTCATACCGGACAAATCGGCAAGGACGTCTACGTCACCAGCTGTAATTCTTGCTCTTTGTGCTTGTTTAAATTCATCGTCCGGACCTGTCGTCGTGTACTCAATCTTGTATTCTGGATATTTCTCTTCAAACTTCTTATTAATGTCTGTAATGACCTTGTTAATGTTTTCTTGTTTCCAGTGCAAGATTTTAATAACCTTTTTCTCACCATTTGCGGGCTTGCTTGTTCCGTTGCCCGAAGTAGCCTCACCATTTGTGTTGTTGCCGCTTCCACATGCTGCTAATGAGAGCACTAGCGCTGAGCTCAACAATACCGCAGAAAGCTTCTTTACCATTTTTGTTACCCCCCAGATGATTTGTATGACCTCTTAACGAAACACCATCTTAATTCCTGAAATTACGAAACTTTAGCAATTATAATACAGAAAGCGGTTTCGTTGTTTTTATTATTACATCGTTATTTATCTTTGTAAAGTCTTTTTTTATTCTCTATCTTTGAACTATTCTTGAACTAGAATCCTCCAAAACCCTTTAAAATCAAGGATTTATCTGTTTGATCGCCAAAGATCCCATTGACTATCTACCTATATAATTATAAAATCATTTACGAAAACGTTTCGTAATTCATATTTGAAATCCATAAAAAGTTTAACTCAACTATACTTTTATCATAGATTACGGAGTATTTCGCATTATAAGGAGGACTAAAGTTGGCCTATAACATTAAAGACATAGCGAAAATAGCTGGAGTTTCTGTTTCGACAGTATCTAAAATCATAAATAACTACAGCGATATTTCGGAAGACACCAAGACTAGGGTACAACAAATCATAAAGGAAACTGGATATACTCCCTCCAATTCAGCAAAAACACTAGCTACAAAATCATCGAATCTAATTGGTGTTATTTTTGCAGGAATGCTGAACGTTGACTTTACCCACCCTTTTTTCATCGAAGTTCTAAATTCCTTCAAAAAACAAATGGGACTGTTAGGTTATGACCTGATCTTTTTCTCTAACGAAAAATTTCAAAGTGGCGATACTAATGATTATCTTGCCCGTTGTCTGCATTTTAATGTGGATGGCTGCCTACTTATTACCGGACAAGAGCTAGAAACCTCCATCAGCGAATTGGATAATAGTTCTATCCCATGCATCGGCGTAGATTTAAAGCTGTCAGGCGACAATTCGGGTTATATCATGTCTGATAATTTTAAGTTGTCTACCAAGGTAGTCGAACACTTTTACTTATTAGGCTATCGAGAACTTGGTTATATCGGCAGCTCCTCTGAGTCAGAAATCTCCAATATACGTGAAAGTGGTTTCCGCAAAGCACTTGAAGATTTAGGACTACCGATCAACGAAAACTGGTTCTTAAACGGCAGCAACTTCTTTGAAGCCAGCGGTTATGAGACCATGCGTAGAATGATTTCGAATGGAAACTTACCCAGAGCGATCTTCGCGGCTTCTGATCAGCTAGCTATTGGGGCTATGCGTGCCCTAAAGGAATCTGCTATTGCTGTTCCTGGAACCGTCGCGATTATTGGCTGTGATGATATCGAAGCCTGCAATTACACAACACCACTCTTGACTACGATTAAGCAAAATAAAGATAAGATCGGTCGTCTAGCTGCGTTAATGCTGTATGATCTAATAAACAATCAATCAGGCACGAGCTCTTTCAGCGTCGAGCCAGAGCTCATCATAAGAGAATCCTGCGGAGCTCCTGAGCGGGGTTTAGTATAGATTCCTAAGTGATACCTCTACTTAATTAAAGCGGAACTACTGGGCAGAATATTAAACTATAGAAGCAAAATGAGGATATCCTTAGCCATATCAATGGCCAAAGATATCCTCATTTTTGTTAGGATCAATACAAAAGGTGTTCCTAAGTCATTTCCATGACTTAGGAACACCTTTATTTGTTAAAGCTTTATATGATTTGAGCAATCTTACAGATCGAAGTACAGAGAATATTCATGTGGATGAACACGAATCGCAACCTCTTGAGCCTCGGAACGTTTCAGAGCAATATAGTTATCAATGAAGTCCTTAGTAAATACGTCGCCTTCTGTAAGGAATTCGTAATCAGCTTCCAAAGAATCAAGCGCTTCGCTCAGGCTACCTGGAACGCTGCGGATCTTTTCTTTGTCTGCATCGGACAATTCGTAGATGTTCTTATCCAGAGGACCGTAACCCAGTTCTTGTGGGTTGATCTTGTTTTTGATTCCGTCCAGACCTGCCATCAGCATTGCGGAGAATGCCAGGTAAGGGTTAGCGGTGGAGTCCGGTGTACGGAACTCGATACGACAGCCCTTCGGTGTCACAGCCGCTACTGGAATACGAACTGCTGCAGAACGATTTCCTTTGGAGTATACCAAGTTAACCGGCGCTTCGTAACCAGGAACCAAACGTTTAAAGGAGTTGGTGCTTGGGTTAGTCAAAGCGATCAAAGCTGGTGCATGATACAAAATACCGCCGATGTAGTGAAGAGCCATTTCGCTCAAGTTAGCATAAGCGCCTTTTTCGTAAAACAAAGGAGTGTCTCCGTCAAAGATCGATTGGTGTACGTGCATTCCGCTACCATTATCGCCAAACAGTGGTTTTGGCATGAAGGTTGCTACTTTGCCGTACTGACGTGCAGTGTTTTGTACAATATATTTATAAGTCATGAGATTATCAGCAGTTTTCTTCAAGGTATCAAAACGGAAGTTAATTTCCGCTTGTCCTGCAGTTGCTACTTCGTGGTGATGACGCTCAATGCGTAGTCCCACTTCAGCAAGCAGACGACACATTTCACTACGGATATCCTGTTGGGAATCCACAGGTGCTACAGGTACATATCCACCTTTAACGCCAACTTTAAATGCAAGATTGCCGCCCTCTTCTTTACGACCCGTATTCCAAGCCGCTTCTTCAGAGTCTACGAAGAATGAGGAGCTGTTCATACCGCTCTCGTAACGAACATCATCAAAGATAAAGAATTCAGACTCAGGTGCGAAGAATGCTGATGTTCCAACTCCGCTCTTCTGAAGGAATTCTTCTGCTTTCACAGCAATACCGCGAGGATCGCGCTCATAGCGTTCACCATCAGGAGTGAAAATGTCGCACATAACGTTCAGCGTTGGATGAGCTGTAAACGGATCAATGAACACACTGTTCGGATCAGGCATCATAACCATGTCTGATTCTTCAATACCACGGAATCCTTTGATGGAAGAACCGTCGAATGCTACCCCATTTACAAAAGTTTCATCTTCCACTTCAGAAGCAGGCAGAGAAATGTGGTGAGCACGGCCACCTAAATCTACGAATCGAAAATCTACCCACTCGATATTGTTTTCTTTAATTGTTTGCAACACTTTTTCAACCGACATGAATTTTTCCTCCCCCAAGTTCCGAACATTAAGCCCCTCACAGTATGCAAATGTTCTTGTTTCATTTTTATTTGCTGTCGTCATTATAAATCTCATACCTAACATCGTCAATGCTTATGTCAGGTATTTCTTTCAGCAATGTAAGATATTCTAACGCTTTCGTGAAATCCATTATTTTCGCTAATATTCATAACATTTCTAACTTATCCAATAGCAAAGAAGCCCTACTATCCCGCTGTACCGCGGGTTTAGAGGACTTCCAAGGTTGTTATATTCTTAAAAATTATAGCGCCGAAACGGTTTCTGGTGAAGTTGAAAACTTACGTCCAACAATCGGAGCAAGCTTTTCTAGATCCTTAAGCAGATTATCGAACTGCTCAGGGAATAACGATTGAACACCGTCACCTGTCATAGAATTGTCCGGATCTGTGTGCATTTCGATGATTAGACCATTTGCACCAGCTGCAACCGAAGCTTTAGCCATAGGTTCAACTAACTCACGACGTCCAGTGCCGTGACTTGGGTCAGAGATTACCGGAAGGTGGCTTAAGCTTTGTAGAACCGGAATAGCCGATAGATCCAGCGTATTGCGTGTGTAAGTCTCAAATGTACGAATACCACGCTCACAGAGCATTACATCCTTATTTCCGCCTGCCAAAATGTACTCCGCTGCATTGAGCAATTCATCATAGGTTGCACTGAAGCCGCGTTTCAGAAGGACAGGTCTTCCACAAGTACCCAGCTTGCGCAATAAATCAAAGTTCTGCATGTTCCGTGTACCGACCTGGAGGATGTCAGCATGCTCTGCACAAATATCCACATACTCTGGTGTCATAACCTCTGTAATGGTTAATAGGCCATGACGCTTTCCTGCTTCAGCCATCATAGTCAAACCTTCTACACCTACGCCTTGGAAGCTGTATGGACCTGTACGGGGCTTAAACGCGCCTCCACGCAGTACTTGAGCACCTGAAGCTTTAACCAGACGGGCAATCTCATCAATCTGCTCTGGAGACTCAACGGCGCATGGTCCGCCCATAATCACCAGATTCTCTCCACCAATCTTCACACCCTTGATATCGATAATGGTATCCTCTGGATGGAAATCACGGCTAGCTAGCTTATAAGACTTGGAGATCTTTACGACGTTCTCTACTCCCTTCATTTGCCGCAAATGCTCTGCAAGCTTAGGTGTGACACTTCCTACTAAACCGATAACAGTGTGATCTGCACCTTTAGAGAGATGTACCTGCAGACCCTCTTTTTCGATAACTGCAATAATATCTTTAACCTGCTCTTCTGGCGTTTGATTGGATGTAATGACGATCATTTTAATAACTTCCTCTCTACACTTAAAATTTATAATAATTCCGCTCAATACACTCACACTACGACGCGTGTTCGCTTTTAAGCTTTTAAGCTTTTATGCTTTTAACCGATAAAGCGATTTTACTCTAAAAATCCTTTACCGTCAATCCTATTTCCTGATTTATAATATGAACCCGCTTTTTCTAAATAGAAAAGCGCGTAACCTCGATAGACGAGGTTACGCGCTTTTGTCCTAACACAAATATATAAGTTCGCTTACAGCGCATTAAGTAGTGCTTGTGCTCTTATTCTTAACCGGAGGAAGTAATTTCGCCATATTCACAGTACGTTTGATCTCCCATGTCTCGGAATTCTCAGAATCGTACTGCTCCAAATAATTAATAACTTCTTTGGTAATAGGTGTAGGTGTAGACGCGCCAGAGGTAACCCCTACAATATTTACACCCTTCAGCCAGTCGGTGTTTAGTTCAGAGATATCAGAAATCCGATGAGCAGGCACACCTGCGATCTCTTCCGACACCTGTGCCAGACGATTAGAGTTGTTGCTTCGTGGATCGCCAACGACAATCACTAGATCGCATTGACCCGCCTGTTCCGCTACAGCCTCTTGACGCACCTGAGTAGCCATACATATCTCATTATGCACTTCAGCACCTGGGAAGGTCTCTAGTAGCTTTTTCATAATATTCTTAATGTCCCACTGGCTCATAGTGGTCTGATTCGTAATTACAATCCGTGAAGAAGGAATGGATAGAGTTGCAATCTCATCTTCTTTTTCAATTAAATGCACATGCTCTGGTGCAATGCCGACAGCACCTTCCGGTTCCGGATGGCCTTTCTTGCCGATATAAATAACCTCATAACCGTCATCGACTTTCTCCTGAATGAGATCATGCGTCTTTGTCACATCAGGACAGGTAGCATCGACCGTAGTCAATCCTTTATCCCTAGCCATCTTGCGTACCTCAGGTGAAACTCCGTGAGCAGTGAATATAACGGTTCCACTGTCTACTTTATCGAGAATATCCAGACGGTTATGACCGTCCAAGGTAATGATGCCATCGTCCTCAAACGAATTCGTGACATGACTATTATGAACAATCATGCCCAGTATATAAATCGGCCGGGGAAGATCGAGATTTTGCGCAGCCTGCCGTGCCATTACCATAGCATCGACTACTCCGTAACAATATCCCCGTGGAGAAATTTTAATGACTTCCATGACTTCACCAACTTTCTGCTTTCGTTGACTTCTGTAATAGGACACACTTTAAATTATACCCTATTCCAGCGGCGGAGCAAAGAGAAGCGGCAACCAGATCACAAAAGTAGTTCCTTCGCCTTGGCGTGTAACAACTTCCACAGACCCACCATGCTCGTCAATAATCCATTTAGCAATGGATAAACCAAGCCCAATTCCTTCTGTAATTCCACGTGATTCATCTGCACGATAGAAACGGTCGAAAATATATGGAACCTCATCTTTATCCATACCTATCCCCGTATCGGTGATCCGAATACCAACCTGATTCTGATAGAAAATCGTATCTAAACTTACTTCACCAGAAGGCGTGTACTTAAAAGCATTATCAATAAAAATAAATAACATTTGTTGTAAATAATCTTTATTACCCACAACATATTTTCCATTTAAGACGGACATATCCCCTGTAACCCACTCCGCTTGACGAGGCAGGAAGGATGCCCTACGCGCGATCTCAGTCATCATTGGTTCCAGTGCTACCGGCTCTATCTCGAAGGTTCGCCCTGTATCAGCACGCGCAAGAGAGAGCATATCTGCTACAAGTCGGCTCATTCGCTTAGACTCGTCCGCGATATCCTTCACCGATTCCATCGAGAGCTGGCGAATTTCAGCCTCGCTCATCTTCCCTTCGCCCGGCTCCAGCTCCCATACTTTTTGCAGCAGATCGATATTCCCACGAATGGTTGTTAGTGGAGTCCGCAGCTCATGTGATGCATCGGAAACGAATCGACGCTGAGCTGCATAAGAATCCTCTAACTCTGTGTAGAATCCTTCCATCCGCCCAAGCATGTTATTGACAGTCTCAATTAAACGACCTATTTCGTCCGGAGGTCCATCATATTCAATACGGGAGCTTAGGTCTGTCCCAGTCTGGATACCGTTTGCAGCTTCAATCACTTTCCCAATAGGACTCATCGCTTTACGTGCCAGGAATAAACCAAAGGTAAATGCCGCGATCAAGGTAGCAAAAGAACCGACAAGCAATATATTTTTCAAACGCTCCAATAGCTTATTCTGCTCATTCACATAGGCAGCGACTTGTAATACAGCCACTGGATTATTATTATAATGCTCTAGTTCGATAGGCATCTCGTAGATCAAAAACTGATTGCCGTCCACAACAACATTACGAAATCCTTTTGCAATTTTATCTTTAGCAGGATAATCAAACCGTAGGCCAAAGTTAATCATATTTGTCGATTGTGACAAGCTTTTGCTGCCATAAGTATAAATCTGCGTATATAAATTGGAGTTTTCAGGACCGACTCCGCCAAGTTTCAGCTCACCATTGTAGCGATCAACGCTAAATAAAAGTTTCGTTTGCTCAGATTGTACCTTCAGACGATCCTTCAAGTCCCCATACGTATTAAAATAGACAAAACCGTAAATTGCGGCTGATAAGGCCAGCAGCATAACGGCCAAAATCCCTGAATACCAAGCAGTCAGCCGCAATCTTATAGACATGTTAGTTGTCACCTCTTAGAATGTAACCGGCACCCCGGATCGTTTGAATGAGGCGTTTACCGCCATGCTCCTCCGTCTTTTGACGTAGCATAGCTATGTATACCTCAAGTACATTTGATTCACCGCTATAATCATAACCCCATATTTTATCCATGATCAGATCCCGCGAAAGCACCCGTTTCGGATTCTGCATAAAGAGATGTAGCAGCTCAAATTCCTTCGCTGTCAGCTCCAGTCTCTTGCCGGCGCGTGTCACTTCACGTGAATCCACATCCAAGGTAATATCCTCGTAAGTAACCGCTTGCTCACTGCCGCCACTTTGCTCACTCTTGCGCCGAAGCAATGCTCGCACACGCGCAAGTAACTCTTCCAGCGCAAATGGTTTAACTAGATAATCGTCCGCACCCAGATCAAGCCCTTTCACACGATGCTCAATTTCATCCTTGGCCGTAAGCATTAGAACAGGTACATTACTGCCCCCTTCTCGCAAACGACGACAGACTTCAAATCCGTCTACCTGAGGCATCATAACATCCAAAATCACCACATCCGGATCGCTGCTTAGGATTGCTCGTAAACCATCCGCTCCATTCACCGCTGTCTTCACATCGTAGCCTTCAAAAGCTAGCCCCCGGCGCAGCATGGAAATAATTTTTTCATCATCATCAATAATAAGAATATTCGGTCGCATCAAGCAGCCCCCATTGTTCATTTCTATTTATTTATATTGTAGCAGTCACACCATGATTAGACAAAAACGGAAGGGTTGCCCCTTCCGCGTTATTCACCGTCCGGTGTTATTGCTGCTGACTTTGTCCATTAGTCGTATCAAAATCATTTTTGTTGCCGATTGTTACGGAAAGATCCATGTTTTTACCATCGCGCACCACATTCAGCGTTACTTTGTCACCGACTTTTAACGTTTGAATGAAAGCGATCAGATCTTGATTTGTTGCATATTTTGTACCATTTGCACCTGTAATGATATCGTAAGGGCGCAAGTCAGCGGCATACGCTGGCGATTTAAAGATAATGTCTGCAACTACAGAACCTTCTTTAATATCCGTGCCCATTTGTTTAGCTACTTCATCTGTAATCGTCATAAGCGTTGCACCAATGAATGGTACGGGTTCTTTTGGAATCGCTTGGTTCGCTTCGAGTTTATCTACGACCTCTTTAATCGTATTCACAGCGATAGCAAAACCTATACCTTGGGAATCTGTGCTAACAGCTACGTTCATACCAATTACCTGTCCATTCATATTGAGCAACGGACCACCGGAGTTACCAGGGTTGATAGAAGCATCCGTTTGCAGCAGGTTTTTGTAGTTGCGTGTTCCACTACCGTCTTCTTCGTTGATATCGATGCTGCGTCCTTTTGCACTAAGAACACCAGAGGTTACTGTATGGTCGAAGCCTTGCGGGTTACCGATAGCAACCACTTCTGAGCCTACTTTCAAGCTATCCGAATCTCCCAGAGCAACTGTAGGGAAATCAGTATCTCCTTCAATCTTCAGTACTGCCAAATCCAGATCTTTGCTAGAACCTAGCAACTTTGCTTCGTATGGTTTGGTCACGCCATCCACTGTAACTTGGATGACATCAGCATTTTCAATGACGTGTTGATTGGTCAAAATATATCCAGATTTCTCATAAATGAAGCCTGTTCCAATTCCATAAGGGATGAGCTGCGATGAAGAATTTGAACCTGACTTCGAGTCCTGTTCATTTTGTGAAGAACCACTTCCACCGTATTGATCCCCAAAGAAAAATTGAGAGAACGGATCACTCAAATTCGGACTGGATGAACTTCCATTACGTGAACCGGATTTCACTAGCGTCTCAATCTTGACGACTGCTGGTCCAACCGCATCAACTACGCCAGTCACATCACGAGATCCTTTCACCAATGATGTGGTGGTAGTATTAGGTGTAGTACTAGCACTCTCATTCGTCGTCTTCGCCGTTCCATTTGATCCTGAGCTTGCAATGGTTGTTGCGTCCCCTGTGAACCAGTTGCCTCGATCTGCCATGAACATAGAACCTGAGAGAACGACCATACCCGCTAAGAAGGAAACAAATATTGTTTTCACTGAGCTTTTTGGCTTTTTATTAAATTGCCAGCCACCGCCACCTTCAGAACCGCCTCCGCCGTTTCCTCCACGTCCACCGCCATTACCATCAAAGCCTGTACTGCGATATGAACTGTTATATGGAAGTTGTTTTACAGGCTGTGGAGGTGTAATCTCGACCCGCTCCGGCTCCATCCGGTTGTAATGCTGAGCACTTCCGTCTACGTTACTTTCATCTTTGTTCAATGATTTAAATGGTCCATAAGAATAGTAGTATGATGATCCGGATTCGGATGACTGATTATTATTGCTATTATGGTTATTATTGTCCCAATCCCGATCTGGTGCTGGTCCATTGTCTCGATTAAAGTTGTTTTTGTTATCGTCCATGTTTATTTACCTCCTGCATCCTGTCGCCTGACAAGGATTAATTTGTTTTCTTGTTTCTTATTTTGTACTTTAAACCTTAAGGTCACATTAAAAACAATTTAAGCGGAGATAAAAGATATAGGCGAATAGACGGGATTTGGTTCAAAAGGCGCACGCTGTTGGTCGGGAATGGGTTTCAGGCTACACCGCTGTTGAAATCATGTTCCTATGAATTGACCCTGCGGGTGGAACATGATTTCAAGGGCGGACGTAAACTTTTCGCTCTGATACCCAATCCCTAGGCAGGGAAGTAAAAAAGAAGCTCGGGCGCGGATAACAACGTGGCCCGAACTTCCAACATACAACCTAGAACAAAACCCTAGAGAACGACGTCCGTGAACGAAGTCCAAGAACAAGGAACAAACAACGATCAATAATTATAGGGATAAACTCCCTATAATTTACCAAAAATCACAAGAAATCAAGATTTAAAGGGAATACATCCCTATAATTCTCAGCAATATAGCTATTTATGAGAAAAACAAGGAATTTATACGGAGGATTTCCCTATAATCCTGTATACAAGCGTAAAACTCAAGTTTAAAGGGACGTTTTCCCTATAACTTACTTTTAAGCACCCATAAACTACCCCAAATCATCTTGAACAACAAACCTAACCCTGAGCCCAACCCTTCCGATGAGCATAAATAGCCAACTGGGTTCGATCATCCAGCTCGCATTTCATCAGTAGGTTACTGACATGCGTCTTCACTGTCTTGATGCTGATATGTAGTTCCTCGCCGATATCCTTATTGGTCTTGCCCTCAGCAATGAGCAGTAAGACCTCCTTCTCACGCTCCGTCAAGCCTGAGGAATCCCCTTGCACGGTACGCTGGCGAATGCCGCGTGTCAGCGCTTGCGATACATCACCAGTCATAACTGGCATACCGCGAAATGCGCCTTGCAGTGCGTAGATCAGTTCCTCTGCCGATACGGTTTTGAGCACATAGCTGACTGCTCCAGCTTCTATAGCATCCACGACGAGGTCATCCTCTAAGAAGCTGGTCAAGATAACGATTTTGAGACCAGGAAATTCCGATAGCACTGCACGAGTAGTCTCCACACCATTCATCACAGGCATCATCAGATCCATTAGCACGAGATCGGGTAAGCCTTCATGTCCGCCAGCACGCAGCATCTCCAGCGCTTCCTGTCCATTTGCTGCTTCTCCTATAACCTCAAACGTCGGCTCCAGCATCAGATATGTTTTAAGACCCATCCGCACCATATCATGATCATCCACGAGCAACACTCTTATGACGCTCATGCTCTATTCCTCCTCGTCCTCTGTATCTGTTCCTAATGCTCTTTTTTCCTCTAACTCAGAGTTCCCTTGCACAAACTTAGGGATATGTACGCGTATGGTCGTTCCCGCACCCTTACGGCTAATAATCTCCACTTGTCCACCCAGTTTCTCCGCACGTTCGCGCATGGTGATAAGACCATACGAACCCTGTTTTTGCTGTATATGTTCAAAACCTTGACCGTCGTCGCTAATACTCAGCACAACCTGTCTTGACCCTTCACGCAGTGATAAACTGACCAGTCTAGCTTCAGCATGCTTCACAATATTCGCCATAGCCTCCTGGATAATCAAGAATAACTGATGTTCAATAGCCTCAGATAATTCTCCTTGCAGCTCAAGCTCCTTCATTCCTTTTAAGCCGTTCTGGCGGCAATAATCAGGGAACCATTTTTCCAGTGCTTCGAAAAGATTCCTGCCTTCCAGCTCCACCGGTCGCAACTGTGCAATAAGTGCTCTCATCTGCTTTTGTGCCATCTGTGACATTGCAATTAACTGATCCATTACCAATTGACCTTGAGCTTCATTAACCTTCAGCACTTTAGGCAGCGAAGAAGCCGACATATGGATGGCAAAAAGCTGTTGGCTCACCGTATCATGCAAATCCCGGGCCATACGTCTTCTTTCCTCCAACACCGCACTCTCCGCTGCCTGTTCCTTCTCAATAACCTCTTGTTCACCTAAACGCTGCAGAAGCTGCATCTTGTTCTCGACCGTATCCATCATGACATTAAATTCATGGTACACTCTCGCAAAAGACTGGTCATCACTCTCTGGCATACGTACGGACAGATTCCCTTTTGCCACCTGCAGCATATTTAGATCCAGATGATCAATCCGGCGCTGAATGCGCTGACCTGCCATATAGCCGATTACAACAGTGAACAACACGATCCCCAGACATAAGTACAGCCACATGCGATAATCCATTACTTCGATATACCCAAGGCAAGTGCCTGCATACATCAACCCGGCGCTTACGGCTCCAGTGAGCAAAAAGTAAAACAACAACAACCATTTGGTATTACTAAAGATTGTTCCCATCTAACCCACCGTTTTAACTTTAATGTCACCTATAAAAGCACTTACGTTAATGCGGACTTTTTTGCCCGCTTCTTTATAATAAGGCGTCTTGCATTGAACACTGCTCATAAATCCACTCCGAGACTGATCCAGAACTTCCATATCGCCGATAAATGAACTACTGTTCACTGAGATCCCAAGATCCATATCATTCGGAATGTACACCTTGATGTCGCCTATAAAAGCGGAGATATTAATTTTCGTTTCTCCATAAGCAATTTGCGCGTTCGTCAGATCCAGTACAGTATCACCTATAAACTGCGAGACATTTGTGTTCTTCAGTTGGAAATGCTCGCGACCCATGTGGACATCCCCAATAAAAGCAGAGCGATTGGTTGACTCCTTATTGTTACTCTCTGTCTTATGGAACTCCTCATGCCATTCCCCATGTCTTCTAGCGTGCCGCTCATGACGTTCCTGACGTCTGCGCTCATGACGCTCCTGTTTCTCCTGCCAACGTGATTCAGCGGTGGATTTAAAAGCTCCAGTTCCGTCCTCATCCTCTTCTTCATCTTTTTGCAGATTAATATTCCAGTCTCGCCCTCCAGAAGATTTACCGAATTTCTGCTCGAATTGTTCATCTAGCGTGGAATCCAGCGGTTTTGGCGGCTCCACATCTAGCGAGCTTTTTCCTGGAGGAAAGTAATCAGGTGGTGATGGTGGCGCAGGTGGCACTGGCGGTACTGAACCTCGTGGTTTAAAAATCACATAAAGACCGCCACCAATAAGCATGATTGGAATGAACATTTTGAAAAAATCCCCGGCTGAAATATCGAACCAGTCCAAATTTCGTCCAAGGAAGAACACTCCGATCGCCAGAAAGAAAAAACCGCCGATAGGTGAAGATCCACCTTTTTGATGTTCGTCTCCCGTACCCAGGAGTCGCTTTATCCCCATGAGGATCAAGATAACAGGCCAATAATTTGAGATTAAATAACCTAAGCTGAAATCGGTGTAACCCAACTGTCTAAGTAGAAACATGGCTCCAATCCCTATCAGGATCAAGCCGCCAAAAATCTGACTTGTGAACCTTCTTTTCATATTCCATTTCCCCTTTAAATTAGTGGAACGCTCTCTTCTTCAATCTTATAGCCTTAGTCTACAGGAAGGAAGCGCTCATAAACAGCGGCGAGAGAAGGAACTTCCACTCAGTCTCTAGACCGAGACGAATGGGTTAATATTCCATTTACTTCATTATATATGAAATATAAAAAAAAGACTGTCCCTCAGTTATAAACTGATTTGGGACAGTCTCTTTATTCAGCAGTCTTCTGCTTCAGTAGCGCATTATTGTTGCGGTTTCTGAGCTGGTTTAGAAGTATTTCCACTTTGCTTAGTTGTGCCGTCATTCTCAACAGCAAACTCAGCATTGTATTTTTCATTCGGTGTTTTGTAGTTTTCTTGAACTTTAGACTTTTTATTATTAGCCACGGAATTCACCTCCCTTATCCCTTATGCAGCATAGATAATGCTTACTAAGAGAACATCTCGGATGAGGCTATTGCTCTGCCCCAGTCCGTATTATGGCAAGGTGATGTCACTATTATGCATGACCAAGTGAAATTAAGTTCAATCCACCAAATTCATTGAAATATAACCGCTATATCTTAAATGGATTCTTCCAGCAGGGATTGCGGTACAGCATTGTAAGTCTCAATCGCCTGAGTAAGCTTCTTCAGCATCACTTCTGTACATGTACCGTTTCCTCGCTTAATGAGCTGAACTACAACTGATTTTTTGCCCCATTCCTTATACACCTGTTTCGTAGTAGCAAAATACAAATCAATCTTCCGCCCTTTAATGGCAGATCCTGTATCAGCGACGATGCCGTATCCATAACCAGGTATATAAAGTATACTCCCTAACGGGATTACCTTAGGGTCAGCAGCAATAGTCGAGACTGTGTTCTTATCTCTACGTACTTTAACACCTGAATAGGTAATTCCGTATTCGGGATGTTTAGATGTTTTACCTGTAGATTCATAACCCGCAGTATAACCCGTCGCCATCACTTTCATTGAAGTAATAATTTGGTCAGGAGCTGGCGCAGCTACGGGAATAGAATTCGGCGATTTTGAAGAGCCTGTACCCCCACTCCCTTTGGTAGTTGGAGCTTTAGTGCTCTGTGGTGACTTTGTAGCTACTGGTTTATTTTTTGTTGTCGCAGGAACGATCGGTACGCTGGAATATGGCTCGTTTGATAACAAGGTAGCACGGCCAGTGGTGAGAATAGCTTGTTGATCTTTGGTTCTCATTGAACCTGAGTTAGCCTGAGTATGTTGCAATTCGTTCGAAAGCGTTTTGCTAATATCTGTGTGCTGTAATGTGTCTTCTGTCCCATTGGCCACAACTGCTTGATGCTTGGATTCAGGAATGATACCTGCAGCAGTCAACAGTAGGACTATTGTGACGAAAAGACACCAAAACCTCTGAAATATGCCCATTTTGTTCATGTGATAAACCTCCCCCTTATTAGCGAAGGTTTCCCGATTCACAAAATTTTATACATAAAGATCAATTTTCGATCCTTACGGGCATATGACAGAGGTCGTTATTAGACGTACTTTTGGTGTTGATTATTACAAGTAATTAGGAGATTACACGGTCAGCAATTTCCTGAGCCAGCAGCTCAATAACTTCTTGAAGCGGCTTAGCTCCCATATCGCCTTCTCCACGCTTACGGATGGAAACTGTCTCGGCATTCATCTCATTCTCGCCAACTACGAACATGTATGGTAGCTTCTCCAGCTGAGCTTCACGGATCTTATAGCCAAGCTTCTCATTACGTAAATCTGCCTCAGCAGAGATACCACGGCGACGCAGCTTGTCTGTAACTTCCTTAGCATAATCGTCGAAGGCAGTCGAAACAGGAATAACTTTAACCTGCTGTGGAGACAGCCAAAGCGGCAGTGATCCTGCAAAGTTCTCTAACAAGAAAGCAACAAAGCGCTCCATAGTACCTAAAATACCGCGGTGTAGAACAACTGGACGGTGTTTCTGACCATCGTCACCGATATATTCCAATTCAAAGCGTTCAGGCAGCAAGAAGTCGATCTGTACAGTGGAGAGAGTTTCTTCTTTGCCTAGTACAGTCTTGATCTGCACATCCAGCTTAGGACCGTAGAAAGCAGCTTCGCCTTCTGCTTCGTAGAATGGCAGACCAGCTTCTTCTACAACTTCACGCAACATACGCTGTGCAGTTTCCCACATTTCGTCATTAGCGTAATATTTCTCAGTATCCTTAGGATCACGATAAGACAACCGGAAACGGTAGTCATTAATACCAAAGTCACTGTATACCTGTTTAATCAACTCGATTACACGAATGAACTCGCCTTTAATTTGATCCAGACGGCAGAAAATATGGGAGTCATTAAGAGTCATCGAACGCACACGGTGCAAGCCAGTCAATGCTCCTGACATTTCATAACGGTGCTGGATACCCAGTTCAGCAATACGGATCGGCAGATCACGATAGCTGTGCATGGAGCTCTTATAAATCATCATGTGATGCGGGCAGTTCATTGGGCGGAGAACAAATTCTTCATTATCAATAGTCATTTTAGGGAACATGTCCTCTTGATAGTGCTCCCAGTGTCCAGAAGTTTTATATAGTTCAACATTACCAAGAACCGGAGTATATACATGCTGGTATCCTAGACTTGCTTCCAGATCCACAATGTAACGTTCCAGAATACTGCGCAGTTTAGCACCCTTAGGCAGCCAGATCGGCAAGCCTTGGCCTACCAATTGATTAAATGTGAAGATTTCAAGCTCTTTACCCAGCTTACGGTGGTCGCGTTTCTTCGCTTCTTCAAGCAGACGAAGATGCTCATCGAGCTGCGCTTTTTTAATCCAAGCTGTACCGTATACGCGTTGAAGCATTTTATTCTTGCTATCGCCGCGCCAGTAAGCACCAGCTACATTCATCAATTTAAAGACTTTGATCTTAGAAGTCGACGGTAAGTGTGGTCCCCGGCACAAGTCGAAGAATTCGCCTTGTTCATAGATCGAAATCACACTATCTTCAGGCAATGCTTCAATTAGTTCAAGTTTGTAAGGATCGCCTAGCTCACCGAATATTTCCAACGCTTCCTTACGGCTAACTTCCTTACGTACGATTGGAAGGTTCTCAGAGATAATGCGATCCATTTCCTTTTCAATCTTTAGCAGATCCTCAGGATTAAGCGGATGTTCCAAATCCATATCGTAGTAGAAGCCATCTTCGATAACAGGACCTACACCAAGCTTAACTTCCTTTGTTCCATATAAACGTCTTACAGCTTGCGCCATCAAGTGGGCAGTACTGTGACGCATAACTTCCAAGCCTTCTGGTGAATCCAAAGTTACGATTTCTATCAATGCGCCTTCCTCTAGCGGAGTGGACAGATCCACGACAATACCATTCAATTTCCCTGCCACCGCATTCTTGCGAAGTCCACTACTAATAGAAGCCGCTACATCATCAATATTACTACCTTCTGCGTATTCCCGAACGGAACCGTCCGGAAGTTTAATACTTACCATTTTAATTTCCTCCTTCATTTCCTTAAGTCAAACAACAATTTTAAATTTTTCGAAACGGAAATATCCACGCATACAAAAAACGCCCGTCCCGCAAAGGGACGAGCGATTGCACCCGTGGTTCCACCCAAATTCGATTCTCTCAATCTGCTCTTAAAGCAGAGTCGAGTCAGAATCCTTCGTAAGCATGGAATAACGACCATGAACCGGCGGTTCTTACTATCCCATTTCAGGGAATTCATAACCGCAGCTACAAAGGGGTAAATCGATAGTAGGATACCGGAGGAAATTACAGCCTATGTTCCCTCTCTCTGATACGGTCCAGAACAATCCATTCATATCTTTGTCAAAGCTGTTAACGTGAATTATGGAGTAATTATAAATCTGTCCTCTCTGACAGTCAAGTCTGTAGAGGGGGCAAAATTTTGTAAACCGCGGAAACAGTCACCTACACGGACAGTTCTGCAGCCAGGAAATAGCGCTAGAACTGTCCTTAACAGGTTACTCTTCTCGGCGTTTCCCAGGTAAGCGGCCTGCACGTTTCAAAGACTCACGCAGCAAGTATTCGATATGTCCGTTTACACTGCGAAATTCCTCTCCCGCCCAACGTTCCAACGCCTCATGCAGATCCGGATCGATCCGCAATGGAAAGCTTTTCTTGGCCGCCATGATGCACCGCCTTAATACAACGAGCCGGCGTTAATGACCGGACTCGCTCCGCGCTCCGACACGATCGCCACCATCAGATTATTAATCATGGCCGCTTTACGTTCTTCATCAAGCTCCACTACACCGCTCTCTTTAAGCTGTTTAATCGCCATATCGACCATGCCAACTGCACCTTCAACAATGATTTGACGAGCAGACAGAATGGCAGAAGCTTGCTGCCGCTGCAACATGGTGCTGGCGATTTCTGTTGAATAAGCCAAATGTGTAAGCCGGGCTTCAATGACTTCTACACCAGATAAGGACAAACGCTCTTGAAGCTCAGTCGCTAACTCTTTAGCAATTTCATCTGCATTGGCACGCAAGGACATCCCAGATTCATTGAAGTTATCATAAGGGTATTTGCTGGCTACATGACGCAGCGCCGTTTCACTCTGAATCTCTACGAAAGCCATGTATTTATCTACATCAAAGAGGGCTTTAGCGGAGTTAATCACCTTAAAGACGATAACTGCAGCAATTTCAATTGGATTACCTTCAACATCATTGACCTTGAGCTTCACACTGTTAAAGTTACGAACGCGTAGGGAAACCGTCTTACGTACGCTGAACGGAATAACTGCGAACAGTCCACTCGTTGCAATAGTCCCTACATATTTGCCGAAAAAGGTGACTACAACCGACTTATTAGGTTGTACAACCGTAATACTCGTACATAGTATTGCTGATACAACGAACAGAATGACCGGTACTGCAATATACTCCTGAACAGCACCATAGATTCCACCAGCCAAACAAACTGCAATTAATGCGATAACCCAAAATCCGCTGACAGGACGAAGCGTCTTCTCCTTCATAAAAAGCACCCCCATAAGATATTCTTTTGATATGATTATGATATCACTTTTGGATAATAATGTGTATACAAAAATGTAATAAAATAATGAATTTATGTTCACAGGTAAAATAAACCTTCGAAATCTTAACCATACAAAAAAACGCTTGCTGCTCAATCATCCACAAAACGGATTAACGAGCAACAAGCGCTGAATTAATTTATATATTAGTTCTGCATGATGAAATCATTATCAATCTTCGCATTAGCATCATCGAACACGCGCAGAATATCGTAGCGTGTATTCCGCTGTGCCGGGATTTTGCCTGCTTCGCGGATCAGCTGAGTAATTGATTCGATATTGACCTTGTAGGTCGCGCCCGCAGAAGATACTACATTTTCTTCAATCATTGTACTGCCGAAATCGTTGCAGCCATATTGAAGGGAAAGCTTGCCGACCTCTGGTCCCATTGTTACCCAAGAGGACTGGAAGTTCTTAATGTTGTCTAGAACAAGGCGACTAATGGCTACCGTCTTCAGATATTCTTCAGGCGTTTGTCTATCCAGCTTCAGGTTAGTATTGTCCGGTTGGAAGGTCCAAGAGATAAAGGCCAAGAAACCCTCTGAATCGTATTTGTTGGCAATACACTCGTCCTGAGCCTCACGCACACGAAGTAAGTGTAATGCCCGTTCTTCCATACTCTCACCAAGTCCAATGACCATCGTAGCTGTCGTATTCATACCGATCTTATGCGCTGTCTGCATTACGTCCATCCACTCGCGCCATGAGCCTTTAAGTCGGCTGATCTTGCGGCGTGTGCGATCATCGAGAATTTCCGCTCCCCCACCTGGTAGTGAATCCAGGCCAGCAGCATGGATTTCACGCACAACTTCCTCGAGCGATAATCCAGATACTTCTTTCATCTTCATAATCTCAGCAGGAGAGAAGGAATGCATTGTAATCTCAGGAAAACGTTGCTTAATTCCGCGAAGTATATCGGTATAATAGCTGAAAGGAAGATTTGGGTTCGTACCGCCTTGCATCAGTATTTCTGTACCATTTACAGCGATAGTCTCAGCGATTTTTTGGTAAATCGTCTCATCCGGCAATACATAACCCTCATCAGAGCCCGGTCTGCGATAAAATGCGCAGAAACGGCAGTAGACATCACATACATTCGTATAGTTAATATTACGACCAATTACAAACGTGGCCATCGGGTCTGGATGCCAGCGTTCCATTATGGTGTTTGCGGCTGCACCCATTTTCTCAATTTCGTTGCTCTCGAACAGTCGGATGGTATCTTCCAATTGGAGACGTTCACCCCGTAGGGCTTTGTCCAAAATAAGATCTATCGCACTCATCGTTCGCATCCTCCTTCTAAACCCTTAGGGGTATGGTAGAATCACAAAATTACAGGAAGAAAAAACGTTGTCTCTTTTTCAAGGTGACAACCCTTTCTCATACAATTGAACAGTTCATTTCCTCATCGTATCACAATCTGAACAGCTTGAAAAATGCTTTTACATTCTTCGCAAATTCCTATCGAGAAGAAAAGCAGCATCGCACTAAGCGATACTGCTAGTTATACTCTATTTCTCCACTAACACTCGATTGAACATTTCTTCCTGTTACTTGGACTCAATTTCTGCCCTAGCGGCCTCTAGTGCTTGGCCAAGATCAGCAATCAAATCCTCTGCATGTTCAATACCGACGGAGAAGCGCAGCAAACGATCATCTACACCCACAGCATTTCGAATCTCCACAGGAATATCAGCATGTGTTTGTACAGCCGGATAAGTCATAAGTGACTCTACGCCGCCCAAGCTTTCTGCGAATGCAATAAGACGAATATGACGAAGAAGCGGCTCTACGTATCTGGCATCTTTTAATTTGAAAGAAAAAATACCGGTATTGCCTGAAGATTGGCGATTCTGGATTTCATGTCCTGGATGATCAGGCAATCCTGGATGGAACACTTCCGCAATCGCTGGATGCTCTAATAAGTAGTGAGCGATCGCTAGTGCATTGCTTTCGTGACGCTCCATACGCAGCGCCAATGTCTTCAAGCCTCTCATCAACTGATAACTGTCTGTTGGTCCGAGCACGGCGCCAATAGAGTTATGTAGAATAGCTAATTCAGCTGATAATTCTACACCCTTGGATACAATCAGGCCTGCCAGTACATCATTATGACCACCCAAATACTTAGTAGCGCTATGAACTACAATATCCGCACCTAATTCTATAGGCCGTTGGAAGAATGGAGTCAGCAGCGTATTATCTACAATGCTAAGTAACCCATGGTGACGTGCCCAAGTGCACACGGCTTCAATATCCGTGATCATCATAAGTGGATTCGTTGGCGTTTCAATAAATACAGCTTTCGTATTTGGACGACGGGAAGCTTCCAGTGCATCCAAATCATTCGTGTCTACATAAGAAGCAGTGATTCCAAACTTGGACATAATCCGTTCCAACAAACGATAGGTACCGCCGTAAAGATCCAGCGAAACGATCAGATGGTCGCCTTGAGCGAACAAGGTAAGCACTGTTTGTATCGCTGCCATCCCTGAGCTACAAGCAAATCCTGCATCTCCAGATTCCAGTTCCGCAGCTGCATTCTCAAGCACTGAACGGGTCGGACTCTTGGTGCGGCTATAATCAAACCCTGTGCTTTGACCGAGTTTTGGATGACGAAATGCCGTTGCATTATAAATTGGAAAATTAATTGCTCCTGTGGCAGGATCTTCTTGAGAACCTATTTGAGCCAGTCTACTTTCAATCCTAAGTTTGTCATCCATGATTAATGCCTCCTAATTTATATTGTAGCGCTATTATTAATAAACAATCGGGTCGATATCATAAGGCGTTTCTTGATATACATAGTAATTGAGCCAGTTAGAGAATAATAAATTGGCATGCGCACGCCACACTGCTGGAGGTGTACGTTCTGGATCATCTTTAGGGAAGTAATGTTTCGGCAAAGCCATCTCCATCCCTCTAGACACATCACGGTCATATTCCCATTTCAAGGATAGAGGATCATATTCGGAATGTCCGGTCACAAATATTTGTTTACCGTCGTTTGTAGCCACTAGATACATACCAGCTTCTTCGGATTCCGCCAGAATCTGCAGATCTGGGTTATTCTCAATATCTTCACGGGAGACATCGGTATGACGAGAGTGTGGTACATGGAATACCTCGTCAAAGCCGCGCAACAATTTAATGTTATTTTGATTAATCGTATGAGCGAAGACGCCAAAGCATTTCTCAGGCAATGCCACTTTACGAACACCAAAATGATGATATAAGCCTGCCTGTGCCGCCCAACAAATATGCATGGTTGAAGTCACATTGTCCTTGCTCCATTCAAAAATCTCTTTCAGTTCTTCCCAATACGATACTTCCTCGAACTCCATTTGTTCTACAGGAGCACCTGTAACGATTAAACCATCCAAACGGCGGTGGCTGATCTCGTCAAAGGTTTTGTAAAAGCTCTTCAAATGTTCAGCAGAAGTATTCTTGGAAATATGGGAACGCGGATGCAATAAAGTAACATCAACTTGTAGTGGCGAATTTCCAATTAAACGCAGCAATTGAGTCTCTGTCGTCTCTTTAGTCGGCATGAGGTTCAGAATAGCAATCCGTAGTGGACGGATATCCTGATGGAAAGCCTGACTTTCGTCCATCACAAAAATATTTTCTCCGGATAGTACTTCTTTCGCCGGTAAACTGTCGGGAATTTTAATTGGCATTGTCTTTCCACTCCTTAGCTGAATTTAGTTATTTTGCCGCACTGCGGCTTGCTGAACATAAAAAGACCTTCCTCGGAAATCGAGAAAGGTCATATCTACAGTCATATGTGCCTCTCTCATCTGCCAGAATGTTCCTGAAGACGATTAGACGTCTGCAGAAATTCCGCAAGAATTAGCACCGTGCGTTTACACGCCGGTTGCCGGGTTTCATAGGGCTAGTCCCTCCACCTGCTCTTGATAAGATTTAGCTGTATTCAATTAAATTACTTTAAAATTCACTTTAAATCATGAACCTCCTTTTCGTCAAGTCCATACAATGCTGAAGAAGCCTCAAAATCACAATAAATTTGCTTGAAAGAGGCATACTCCGTTGTTATACTAGACAAGTATTTCATACCTAAACGAAAAGAAGAGGTGAGAAGAAGGATGGAAGGCGACCCGAGCTCGCAAATATGTGTACAGAATGAGCAACCACACAGGATAATCATCAGCTTGCCGGCGGCGGGAGCAGTTCTTCTTCATGCCCTCGAAACGTCATTTGGCCCTATGTATTGATTGTACCGCCGGCCAAGCTGATTTTTTTCTCTGTGCTTAATTTAGCAGTCCCTAGTGAAGACCTGGGGATAGGAGGAGTGAAATCAGATGAAAATCCGGCTGGTAAATGCAGGGGTTTTTACACCTATTGATGAAATTGATGAAACACTAACACCCCCAACGGAAGGGTTCTATTGGATTGACGCCGATGTTGAGGATTTGGAGCTGCTTCAGCCCTTGTTCAACCTACATGATCTTGCTGTTGAGGATTGCCTTAGCGAAGAGGATCAGCGTCCAAAGATCGAAATATACGAAAGTCACTACTTTATAGTTGTAAATAGCATCCGCTTTGACGATGAAGAAATTTTCCTACGGGCGCTCAATGTATTCCTTGGAAGACATTACATCATCACTGTCACGAAACAAAAGATCAATGAACTACGAATCCTGAAGCCTATGCTCTGGGAGCAAGAAGTAAGTGAACCGGATATGTTCCTTTACTTGCTAATTGACCTTGTAGTTGATAACTATTTCTCCGTCGGCGACCGAATTGAAGCTCGGATCGAGAAGCTGGAAGAAGATATCCTCATGCATACCAAGAAGTCACATCTCAGTGAAATTATCGGTCTGCGAAGTGAAATTCTATGGTTGAAGAAAATGCTGGGGCCACAAAAAGAAGTGATCAATACCCTAAATAAAAAAGACCTCCGTCTGATTGATGATCAGCTGCAGAAATATTTTAGCGACATTTATGAAAATGCGGTTAAAATATCTGAAACCTTTGAGACGTATCGCGATCTCATGGGCAACTTACGAGAGGCATACCAATCCAGTATCGCCAACCGCGCGAATGAAATTATGAGAGTCTTTACTGCGATCACAACAATATTCATGCCCCTGACCGTAATTACCGGAATCTACGGTATGAACTTTGATCATATGCCCGAGCTTCATACGAAATATGGCTATTATGGCGTTATAGGCGTCATGTTGACTTTAGGCTGTGGGATGCTCTATGTTTTCCGCAAGAAGGAATGGCTATGAAACGAACCGGACGAATAAGCAAGACGAAGGCCCTGTAACCGTAAGGTATAAGGAAGCCTTCGTCTTTTTGGTATGCGCAAATTTAAAAGCTGGTCGCCATGCCCACTTTATGCGTCTGCTCTCGACGGAAACGGATGCGTATCAATCGCAGACGCTCATAATAAATATCCAATCCTTCAGCAGCGGAAAAATCGTCACCATACACCTTATGTAACACCGGTTTTAGGAAAAGATCCCCGAGCTCCACATAGGCATTCCATATCGCATCCTGCTCACTCTGCGGCATATTGCCAAGCTCTACATGGATCAGCTTCTCGACAGAATAACCTTCTCTTTCTAGCTCCTCTACCGCTTCAATCAGTTCACGCCGGTTCACTCCACTATTCACCTTAAGCTGTTCCAAGCCCAACCCATTCTCGATCCCCTGTAGCAAAATCCTCCGCAAGCGCAGTCGTTCTAGTTGCTTCTTATATTTGACTTCTTTCTGTTTATAAAGCCAAGAGACGAAAGACTCCTCTTCAATTACTTCATGCACCCAATTTAGAGGGAAGGAATGTTCCCTTGCCACCGCAGTAGTTATAGCCAGCCAATCAGCCCCAAACTGCGCTATCTTGCCTTCTCCCACACCCGGAATTTGCATCAGTTCCTCTGGCGTATGCGGTAGAAATGTACTTAACAAGCGCAACAGACGATTACTGGCGAGAATATAGGGCGCCTTCCGTTCACTCGAAGCCTTACCACGGCGCCAAGCACATAACTCTTCATAAATGGCTTCATTCCCATAATGTTCGCTGTAATATTGAAGCTTCAGCTGCTCCTGATTACGCCCAGTAAGACTATCCTCCTCGTGGAATATCCCATCGATTAAGGGTCGATAGCCATCTCCCATCTTCACTGCTAGCTCATGCCTGTATACACAGAGCATCTCATTCCATGAACCACCTTCATACCACAAATTCTCAATGTAATTCTCCCCACCTGAAAAATCACGCCAGCCCAAACTCCAGATCCCCTCTTCCTCTCCAATCCACAGCTGGGCGTACACCTCTTGATCCACTCCAGATATTCTGGATAAACGGTTCATAAACACAATTTGCATATTCATCCCTACCTTTCTCAACATTACAGTAAGCACAATAACCTTCCGGGAAGAGCCTCCTTCGGAGCGAACAAATCCTTTCTCAATCAGACCCCGAACGCAAAAAAAGCACCTCTCTCACGATAAACGCGAAAGAGGTGCTCCCTCATTAAATGCTATACTGTTAGATCCTAGAATACCATATATTACCGAACAGTCAATGTCTTTTTATACTAGTTTCTAGCTAGAGCTAATGTAGCCAATCCAATCGCTCCAGCAAGCCCTGCATTGTCTCCAAGACCTGGTGAGACAACATAATTATCGATGTCAATATTAAGCGATGGATGCTGAACATATCCGCTCAATAACTCTTGCAGCTTAGTGCGAATTAACGGGAACAGGTGGCTTTGCTTCATAACACCACCGCCCATTACGATTTTTTGAGGAGACAGAATCAGCACATAGTTCATGAGTGCATGTGCAAGATAGTGAGCTTCCATTTCCCATGCCGGATGGTCCACTGGTAGCTCTCCTGCCGGTTGTCCCCAGCGTTTGCCGATCCCCGGACCTGCGGCTAATCCTTCAAGACAATCGCCATGATAAGGACAGTAACCCTCAAACGTATCCTCTGGATGTCTACGAACTAGAATATGTCCCATCTCAGGATGTGACAATCCATGGACCATCTGGCCGCCAACAACCGCTCCTGCTCCAATGCCTGTCCCAACCGTAATATAAAGACAGCTGTCCAGACCTTTAGCCGCTCCCCATTTACTTTCCGCAAGCGCTGCACCATTCACATCCGTGTCAAAGCCGATCGGAACGTTAAATTGCTCAGCCATTGTGCCTACCAGATTATATTGTCCCCAGTGAGGTTTTGGTGTCGTTGTTATGTAACCATAAGTAGGGCTGTCCAGTACGGGATCAATCGGTCCAAAAGATCCGATTCCGAATGCTTCTACATTCTTCTCTTTAAAATAGTCTATTACTAGTCCCATCGTTTCTTCCGGTGTTGTTGTCGGAAAGCTAACTCGGTCAACAATGGTACCGTCCTCATAACCAATCCCACATACAAACTTTGTTCCGCCTGCTTCAATCGCTCCCAATAGCTTCACAGCAATTATCTCCCTTTCTCTAGTTAGAAGTTGAAACGCTACCCATACACAAATGAATAATATCATAAAAAAAAGCAATCACCAGCCCTAATTATACGTCGAATGAAGCGCTATCACAACAAGTATAAACGCCTTTTGCGTCCTTATAAGGACGCAAAAGGCGTTTAAGAGAGAAAGATAAGGATAATGTATAGTGTGAAACTTATACGTTCTTATAGTTTAACAAACACCCTCCATGCATCTTTGCATGAAGGGTGTCTGATCTTAACCCAAATCGCCTAACTCAATCTGTACAATTCCCCGTTCGTCCTGCACCTCAGCAATCAAATGCATCAAGCTGCCGAACTCTAGCTCCTGAAATTTGCGCGCAGCTGTTTCCCGCTGTAGTTGCCACAAGGCTTCCGTCAGCTCGCAGACCACTGGTACATCGCAACGGATTTCCGCTAACTCTCGCGATAAATGCAGCATATCCAGATCTGCTTCGATTTTGGTACGCACACCTTTAGGGAGCAGATGCATATTCTCAATTACACCTTCAACTGTTCTGTATTCGGTCAGCAGTTTCAGCGCAGTCTTCTCACCAATCCCTTTTACGCCGGGATAATTATCACTGGTATCGCCCATAAAGCCTTTCAAGTCAATCACTTGTCTAGGGGTTAGACCCTTTTCCTCCAGCAATTCTGCAAGGTCATACACTTTATAGTTAGAGCGTCCCTTTTTCATAATGACGACCTTAACATTCTCATCAATGAGCTGAAGCATATCATGGTCACCCGTCAAAATATATACCTCAGAGTTCTCACTGTAACAAGAAGCCAGCGTACCAATGCAATCATCCGCTTCATAACCTGCAAGTCCAATATTCGGCACCCCAAGCTCAGCTACTACATCTTTTACTAGATCGAACTGTGGAATAAGCTCTAACGGGGCTTCAATCCGATTCGATTTGTATCCATCGTATTTCTCGGTGCGGAACGTTCCTTTGCCCATATCCCAGCAGCATACGACGTGAGAAGGCTCAAATGTGCTTACCGCATCGAAAAAATACTGCAAAAAACCATACACCGCATTCGTCGGCAATCCAGCTTTTGTCTTGCGAATATATCCTCCATAAGAGGTCGCATAAAAGGCCCGGAACAGCAGAGCCATTCCATCTACAAGCATTACACGGCCCGTTGTTTCTGCTGTCATGTATAAACCTCTCCCTTAATCGTTCATTGTATTGTTATTAAGCGCTTGTCCATGTTATTGCACAAAGAGTATTCTATCAGAAAATACTTGATCTGATAAGGGATCATATAGTTACACATATGGGAGCTTATTCTTATCCTTTGAAATTAACAAGTAAAAACACCATCAGTGCCCTTGCAAGGGCGGTGAGCTTAAGCGAGAAATATAAGTATATTATAGAATCATGGTCTTTTGTGATTTTCCTAGATATCCAAAAAGGGATGTCCCAACAGCCATGAAATGACTGTTGGGACATCCCCTTTACGGATTTATACTTTGGAAGTATTGGTCCAAGCTTCAGCATATTGCTCTTCTTTAAAGCCTACCGTGACTTTAACACCATCAGTGACAATCGGACGTTTATTTAGCATACCATGGCTCGCGAGCAGCTCAAGCTTCTCCTGCTCACTAAGCTGTGCCATTTTGTCCTTAAGACCCAATGCTTTATAGACTTCACCACTTGTATTAAAAAACTTTTTCAGTTCAAGTCCGCTATTGGCCAGCAATTCACGCAGCTCCTCAACGGTAGGCGGCTGTTCTGCGATGTTTTGAAGCTCTAGCTCATGACCTTGAGCTTGTAGCCATTTTACTGCACTGCGGCAGGTGCTGCATTTTGGATATTGATATACTTTTAGTTTGCTCATGTTGTTCTCCTTTAATGGTAGTGATGAGTGCGCTACGCTGGCAAATTATTCTTCCGATCGCTGTTATCCTCAGATTTCTTGATTTAGTCCGCTTGTTGCGGATGAAATCCGAGGATAAAGGCGAAACTCCGTTTCTCCAGAACCAATTCGCCCTCTCGCTAACATCACTAAGATAATTTTTACCTCAAATTCGCTTTCAAGCCTTGCTCCAGTATTTCCTCCAAAGCCGCCATATCAGGCGGCAAAGGAGCTTCAAAGATCATTTCCTGCAGCAGCACCGGATGCTTGAACGTCAGACGCACCGCGTGCAGTGCTTGACGCGGTATGGAGGCATCTAGTGCTGCAACGGACTCCAACTGTTCACTTTGTGTTAAAGTCAATTCCGGTAGATTATACAGCTCATGACGATACATGCTGTCACCAATCAAAGGACAGCCGATAGAGGTCATATGGACCCGAATCTGATGAGTACGACCACTCTCCAGCTTCAGTTCAACTTTTGAACCTTGTGCGTATACGGTTTTAACCTCATACCGAGTCAGAGAAGGATAACCATCCGGTGTCACGATACGCCGATGCGGCTCCTCAGGATCACGGTCAATAGGTCCGTCGATATCGCCGAAAGGATCCACAGGAGCCCCATGAACAAATGCAGCATAACGTTTGTCCACTGTACCCGCAATCATCTGCTCAGAAATATGCTGATGGCTATACGGATTCTTGGCGATGACTAACACACCGGAGGTTTCCTGGTCCAGACGATGAACGGGTCGAAAGCGGAAACGTTCATTTTTTTGCGCCCAATAATGAACTACTCCGTTAGCCAGCGTGTCAGTGTAATGTCCGTGTGTGGGATGCACGATGATCCCTGCTGCCTTGTTTACTACGAGCAGATGCTCATCTTCAAATAGAATTTCAAAGGGAATCGGCTGCGGTAAAATATCATCCGAAGTCTCTGTTTCCATGCGAATCTGTACAATATCGCCTGCCTTAACCTGTACGCTGATATAAACACGCTCTCCATTTAATGTAATCCCTTGTTCTGTTTGCTTAAGGCGTGACAACAATTTACGTGAGACATCCATCCGTTTATGCAGGATCGTCTTCAGCAACCAGTCATCCTCTTCTGGCGGTATAATGTAAGTAATTGGTGAATAATAGCTAGTCATATTAGTCTCGGAACACCTTTTTACTGCGAATGTATTCTACATCAGTAATCCCTGCCCGTGTATTAGCCGTCCTAGCCAGCGCAAAGAAATAATCGGATAACCGGTTCAAATAAATAACTGCTTCCGGGTTAATGTCTGCATTTCTTCCAAGTGTAACTGCCCGGCGTTCCGCCCGGCGGCAAACCGTACGGCACACATGTAGAACCGAAACCAACGGACTGCCCCCAGGGAGGATGAATTTTTCTAGTGGTGGATTCTCTGCTTGAAGCTCATCAATCCAGCCCTCCAACCGTTTAGCCATCTCACTTGTTACCATATATTGACCACCATCACCTAGCTTAATAAAAGCCAGATCGGTTCCGCAATCGAATAGCTCATGCTGAATTTCCAGCAGCTGCTCGCGTACATCATCAAACTGATCGTCCTCCATCAGGCTCCTTGCCTGACCTACAAAGCAATTCAGTTCATCGATCGTTCCGTAAGCTTCAACTCGGACATCGTCCTTACCAACCCGGCCACCAATCACTGAAGTTTGACCCGCATCACCCGTGCGTGTATAGATCACCATGGCTTACTCCTCCTATCCATTCTTCAAATCACATAATGCTAGTTTAAGCTTTCTTATATAAAAATGGCAAATGAAGAGTATAGGCATATTCTCTCCAAGTGTGACTGCAATGTTGCGATGTGTGAGCTTAAAGGAACAACAAAAAGAGGACCCTAGGGTCCTCTTCAACAGCATGTAGCGACGTTATTTTCCAACTGGACGCCCCTTCATGTATTCATTTATCTTGAGATCCAGTAAACTGCTAATTTCAATCACATTATCTGAAGTGAATGATTTTTCCTGCAAAAAAAGCTGCTCCATTTTGCTACGGAGTATTCTAATTTCATCTTCCAGAGAGAGCATGCGAGCAGAAGCATCACCCTTGGGGGACAGTTTCCCACTTCCAGAAAAACACTGCCCTCCATAGGAAGGTAAGTAATAATCGGCACTAAGCACAATCATCCCTCCTAAAAGTATTATTGAGCGCGTGCCACAAAATGTCATTAAAGTAATAAAAGCAACTTCAAAGCAACGCTTAATTCCAGAGTAAAATACGTCCTTGTTAGTTCTATTATAGGGGTTAATTACTCTCAAAGTAAAATAATACCATAGGATTATAGGATAGGCTATAGTCCAATTTTCTCTATTCCATTCTCTCTCGTTCCAGTTGTGTGACAAAAGCACCAATGCGTTCAATAGCTTCATTCAGTTGAGCTACTGATGTAGCATAGGAGCAGCGTAAGTAACCTTCACCACCTAAACCAAAGACACTTCCAGGTACAGCTGCCACCTTATATTCAAGCAATAATCGCTGTGCAAACTGATCAGATGTCAGTCCTGTTTTGCGCACGCTTGGAAAAACATAAAATGCACCTTGTGGTTCATGGCACTCCAGTCCCGCATCACGCAAACCCTTAACAATCAGCCTCCGCCGTTGGTTATAAGAATCGACCATTCGATCCTTCTCTTCCATCCCATTGGTCAGTGCCTCAAGTGCAGCCACCTGGCCCATAGAAGGAGCGCACATCACAGTGTACTGGTGAATCTTAAGCATAGCGGAGATCAAATCAGGGTGACCACAAGCATAACCCATTCTCCATCCAGTCATGGCAAAAGCCTTGGAGAAACCGCTGACCAAAATCGTACGGTCCATCATACCTGGCAATGAGGCAAAGCTGACATGATTAATTCCATACGTCAATTCCGCATAGATCTCATCCGAAATTACAATTAGATCGTGCTTCTCTACAACCTTGGCGATCGGCTCCCAATCCTCTCGGGTCATAACACTTCCCGTTGGGTTGCTCGGGTAGCACAGAATTAGAACTTTGGAGCGTGGAGTAATCTTCGCTTCCAAACTCTCTGCAGTAAGTTTAAAGTCATTCTCTCCGATGGTTTCGATACCTACAGGAATACCTCCGCCAATAGCCGTTATCGGCGAATAAGAAATATAGCAAGGTTCTGGTATGAGGATCTCATCGCCCGGCGTGATCAAAGCGCGCAGAGCCAGATCGATAGCCTCACTTCCGCCGACCGTTGCTATAATTTGATTGGCAGGATCATACTCCACTGCAAAACGGGTGTGCAAATAGTTCGCAATACCCTCCCTTAGTTCAGGCATTCCTGCGTTTGATGTATAGCCTGTAAATCCTCTTTCCAGCGAATAGACACAAGCTTCTCTGACATGCCACGGGGTCTTGAAATCAGGTTCCCCGACTCCGAGTGATATGATATCCTTGCTGCCTGCAGCCAGATCAAAAAACTTACGAATACCCGAAGGCTGAATTTGCTGTACCAGCGGGGCCAAATAAGAATTCATTGATTTGCTGTCTTCTCCAGTTAGCTGCGTTTTGTTCGTGATCATATGATTACTTCCTTTATGGAGAGATCATCAGACGGTTGTCTTCCTCATGCTCCTCGAAGATGATCCCATCCTGTTTGTATTTTTTAAGGGTAAAATTCGTTTTAGTTGAGAGTACTGAATCAATTGGAGACAGCTTCTCGGATACAAAATTGGCCACTTCACGTAAGTTTCGGCCTTCCACTTCTACCAGAAGATCGTAAGCACCTGACATCAGATAAACGGATTTCACTTGTGGATACAGGTAGATTCTCTCGGCAATGCCTTCAAATCCGCGACCCCGTTCGGGTGTAATCTGTACCTCAATCAGCGCTGTCACTTTCTCGTCATCGACTTTATCCCAGTTTACAACGGCTGCATACTTAACAATTACATGGTCCTTCTCTAATTGCCCAATCGCCGTCTTTACGTCTTCTTCTTCCTCGCCAAGCAGCGTAGCTAAGAGTGCAGTAGATCTTCTCGCGTCCTCTTTAAGCAGTTCCAGCACTTTCCTCTTTAGTTCGTTCATTTCCTTCATGCCTTCCCTCCGGATAGTTCGCAAATGACGTTGCGCTATTCATGCGTCGCCCCGCGAAAAGAGTTTAATACTAATATGACATGAATTGAGCATCTCTGCAAACAAAATAACCCCATATGATATCCGCATAGAAGACTAGGTTTACTCAGCTAAATGGATTTTTATACAAAAAACGCCCGTTTATACCGGAGCTCTCGGTATAAACGGGCGTCAGCCTTAAGGTTATGTGGCAGGATGCTTCATCCGCTAACCATCTTGGTTACATTAAATGAGACGGTTGATGTTGTCCATTCGAATGAAGGTGGCTGTTCGCATTGTGAGCAATAGATCCAGTTTGTCCTGTTTTTTGCTGCACGAACTGACCTGATTTTTGTTGCAATTGCTGTGCAGTTTGAAGCTGCTTGTCCACATCTTGGCGCAATGCTTTTGCAGGCTCAGGATACATATTCATTTGGGACATATGCGTATACAGATCGCCCTGAAGTCGAAGCGTGTTCATAGTCATCTCATTAAAGACCCGGCGAACCGCTGGACATGCCGATTCCGTAGCAGCTGTCGCATACTCACGAACCGTCCGCTTCAAATCACACAAAATGGTGTTCATTAAATCCTCATCTGGCATAAATGCTGCTGGATTCTGTGCGTTCATTTTATAACCTCCTTAAGATTAATAATGCAATTATTGTGGGCTTGTTGGTGCGTACTGTTGATGCTGCTGGAGTAACTGAGTGAGTGTATCCATGTGCTGCGTGTGATTTTGGATATGCTGCAAACAAACTTGTCGGACCTGCTCGTTCTGCGTTGTCGCGGCGGTAGCCGCACATTGCTTAAGAAGCAAGTCCTCATTAGAGATGGAGTCTGCGATATATTCCAATTCTTTTCCACTTAGTGCCTGCATTTGCATTGATTGCATGAGTTGTAGTCCCTCCTTGTAGTTGATCCAAACAGGCTTTAGTATACCGCCAAAGCACACCATTTATTTGCCCAACAGCACTAGAGAGTTATGACAAAAATAAGAACATGCTGCGAATGAGACGGTAAAATGCCGCCCATACTAAATAATGGAACAAATGAAGGAGCGATCATTTTCATGAGACTAAATAGCGGCACCCCACCTTGGAGAAGTACTTTACAAGACCCACCAACTTATCCTGCGCTAGAGGATACCATTCACTGTGATTGCCTGGTTGTAGGGGCTGGAATGGGTGGAGCAATGGCATCCTATCGCTTGTCTTTAAGCGGAGCTGAGGCTGTTCTGATCGAAAAAAGACGCGTCGGAAGCGGAAGCTCACATGCCAATACTGGTTTACTTCAGATATCTAACGACAAATCGTTAACCTCATGTATGAACACTTTTGGAGAAAAGAACGGCTTGCTCTTTTATCAGTTATCCCAAGCAGGGGTTAGAAATATTTTGGATCTGCCAGCCAAGCTCGATATCGATCCCCAGATTATTCCTCGCAGCAGCCTTCTATATGCCAGTACACCAGAGGATGTACCTGCTCTGCGAGAAGAATATAAGAACCTCGTTGCTCACGGATTCGATTCTGATTTCTGGGAAGAGGATAAAATTGCTTCGGTGTATTCTTTTTCTAAACCTGCTGCACTTTATTCACGCAGTGATGCAGAAGCGAACCCTTTCCGGACAGTTCACAGCCTGATCGCCAAGGCAGCAATGAATGGTGTACACGTTTATGAGCAGACCGAGGCTAAACAGTATGAGTTTACCGAAGATGGAGTAATTTGCCACACAGAGAACGGACGTATTATTGCGAAGAAGGTTATTTTTGCAATGGGTTATGAAACGCAGGAGTTTAAAAAAGACCGAGGCGCTGAGCTGATCAATACGTATGCAGTGATGACCAAACCTCTGAAGGAATTCCCCAAGTGGCATGAGCGGAGCCTCATCTGGGAAACCGCCCGACCGTATTTGTATTTTCGGACAACACCGGAGGGACGTATTATTGCAGGAGGTAAAGATGAACCGTTGACAGATCCAGAGCGCCGTGATATCAGAGTGATTTCACAAAGTCAAAGGTTATTGGAAGAGCTGGAAGCTTTATTTCCTGAAATCAAAGGCATTGAGATAGAATACTCCTGGGGTGCTGTATTCGGCTCTACGCGTGATGGGCTTCCTTATATCGGCCCTCATCCCAAGTTCCCTCATTGCTACTTCATCGAGGGTTATGGGGGCAATGGGACGGTGTACAGCATGATTGCTGCGGAGTTATTAACAGATACGATTGCGGGTAAACATCGGCCGGAGCTTGATCTATTCTCATTGACACGATCAGCCAAACCTTCTCCTTCTTAGAAAACGGATGTGAATAAGCAATATTGAGGTTTTTTAAAAAAAGCTTAGTCCCCTTATGTTCATTAAGAGGACTAAGCTTTTTATGAGGATGCTTATGCTTTCTCGGTACTCAGATTACGTACGAGCTGAATACGGTCTTCCTGCGCTAGACTGTGCTGTACATGGAAACAAGACGGGCACACATACACATTAAGGGAGAATGGAGATGTTAGTACAGGTCCACCTAGTGTAGCCGGTGCAGACGGCTCGAAGTTGCTAACAAGCTGTTTACCAGCAAGGATAGTTAACTCATGGCATTGTGTACATTCCGGAGCTTCTTCCTGAATCGCTAAGATGCCCGATACACGCTCTTCATACTTATTCAAATCATAATCGTCACCGAATTGGTTGAGCGTGTTGTAAATAGGAACTACACTGTCTTTGTCGACGTCTCCCCAAAGATCATCATCATTAATAACCTCTTGTTTAGGTTCTTCTACAACTTCTTCTTCCTCTTCTTCAATGCCGTCTATCCCTACAGTAACTGTACGATATCCGTTAAGTTCATTGTTGCAGTGAGGGCAATTTTCCTCGGGTCCGAATTCCTCGTCCCATACGATTTCGGTATGACACCAAGGGCATACAGTTGTTTCCATCTTAATAATCTCCTTCATAATCCACGTTTAAATTTAGTTCATCATTAAATAAATAATACCGGCTGCTATAAAAGCAATAGCTGACACAAACAGAACTCGGGTAAGAATCTTCATGATATCCTCCTAATACTCCACAAAGTGGAGCTGCTCATTTCAAAGCTTGTCCAGCTTCATCTGGAATCCTTTGTAGGGAGGTGCAAAACTTTCTATTTTTTAAAATATAGCTGCACCGATCACATAAGACAACGAAACCGAGATCAGCATCGCTATTAGCCCAACAGCACGGTTATCTGCAGCGATCTCCTCATCAATAGAGAACACTGGGGTTAGGAATTCAAATAAAAAATAGGCAAGCAGCAGCAGCAAAAAACCGACGACCGACCACTTCATCGTCTCATAAATCGAAACACCTGATTCAATGCTGAAACGCAGTACGTTGCAAATTCCGAAGATTTTGCCACCAGTAGCCATGGCTACTGCCAAGTTCCCCTTGCGAATTTCTTCCCAGCAATTATATTTCGTTACCATTTCAAAAATAGACAGAAATACAACAAGCCCAAGAATTGCTACTGCAAAGTAACCAAGCAAGGCACCTAGCGGATGACCCAGCAAAAGATCAATATCTCCTTGCACACTTTTCCCTTCTTTCTGCCGGGCAATCCCGCTATTGCAGCTCAGCCACGGTTACGCCTGCGCCGCCTTCATTATAATTTCCAAGCCTATAGCTCTTAACATGTCTGTGCTTACGCAAATATTCTTGAATTCCTGTGCGGAGCACACCTGTGCCTTTACCATGAATAATAGAAATTTGGCCCAGATTTCCTAAGAAGGCTTCATCAATAAAACGATCCGTCTCCATAATCGCTTCTTCCAAATTCGTACCTCGCAAATCCAATTCTCTACGAATGTTCTCATCACGGGAGCGTTTAACGGTTGTCGCCTGCCGAAGGGGCGTTGGTACAGAGGCCGCTTTCGAAGAGAGCAGTTCCAAATCATCCAGGCTTACCTTCATCTTCATGATCCCAAACTGTACTAAAGCCTCTTTAGAGCCGCTTAATTCCACTACAAAACCTTTTTGGTTTAAGCTATCTACTTTCACTTCATCACCAGGACCAATCGTCCGCGGAGTCTTAGCAGGCTTACGAGTAGCGGCTTTCTTACGCGGTGAAGGTTCGGCTTCGTCTAGACGTCTCCGTGCTTCAATCAGCTTATGCTCTTTGACTGAAGCGCCTTCTTCCATAGCTAAGCGGCGTAAATCACTGATAATTTCCTCAGCTTCTTTACGCGCTTTCTCCAAGATTGCGCTGGCATCTTTCTCCGCTTTCTCCAGTCGTTTGTCTCGCTGACTTTCCAGCTTCTCCAGCTCTTGCTGATGTCTGCTGCGTAATTCCTCTACTTCGCGACGGATACTCTCTGCTCGCTCATGTTCCTGTTCCGCTCCAAGTCGATTCTCTTCGAGAGAGGCAATCATATGCTCTACACGTAGATCCTCTTCCTTCACTTCGCCGCGTGCATGCTCCAGAATCGCACCTGGCAGACCTAATCGCTCTGCAATTGCAAAGGCGTTGCTTCGTCCAGGAACACCAATCAGCAAACGATAGGTAGGGCTGAGACTTTGGACATCGAATTCCATGCTGGCATTGATGACCCCTTTACGCTCATAAGCGTAAGCTTTCAATTCGCTATAATGCGTGGTAGCGACCATACGGCATTCAGTCCGGTGAATATGTTCCAGAATGGCAATCGCCAGCGCGGACCCTTCTGCCGGATCCGTTCCTGCACCCACTTCATCAAGCAGAATAAGACTCTTGGGAGTCATTCTCCGCAGAATGGAAATAATATTCGTCATATGACTGGAGAATGTACTCAGACTCTGCTCAATGCTCTGTTCATCGCCTATATCTGCATAAATGGCATCAAACACACACATTTGACTGCCTTCTTCTGCAGGGATGAACAACCCAGACATCGACATGAGACTCAACAGTCCAATGGTCTTGAGTGTAACGGTTTTACCACCCGTATTCGGTCCGGTTACAATAATGGAGCTATATTGGTTGCCGAGCTCCACATCCAGAGGAACCACATGCTCCGCGGGAATAAGCGGATGGCGTCCTTTGCGCAGCTTCAAATACCCGCGATCGTTCATACGAGGCTGTGTAGCCTTCATATCTCGGGCAAGACGCGCCTTGGAGAAGATAAAGTCAAGCTCGCCAAGAATATCGATATCATAAGTCATTTCTTCGGCTATATCAGCTACAAGCGCTGTCAACCTATGCAATATGATCTCAATCTCCCGTTCTTCACGCAGCCGTGTTTCACGCAGCTTATTATTCATGGCCACAATGGACTCAGGCTCGATAAATAAAGTGGCTCCTGATCCGGACTGGTCATGTACAATGCCACCGAAATGCGCACGATACTCCGCTTTTACAGGAATAACAAACCGATCTCCACGAATGGTTACCAGCTGATCCTGCAGCATTTTAGCAACGGAAGAAGAACGAATCATGGAATCCAGCTTCTCACGAATTCGGGTCTCTCCTCCGCGCAATTCACGGCGAATCGTAGCTAATTCAGAGCTAGCTGTGTCAAGTACATCTGCGTTCTCGTCTATACATAAACGGATGGCATCTTCTACATGTTTTTGCTCCGATAAAACATCGCTGAGTGAAAATAGGAATTCAATCTTTTCCTCCTCATGCATAGCTGCCAGGAATCGTTTGACTCTTCGTGCGCCGCCAATGGTAGTTCCCACTGCCAACAGTTCAGTTGTTCCCAACATTCCACCTATAGAGGCACGTTTTAGTGCTGCTCGAATATCGCTTATCCCGCCGAATGAAGGAATACCCTTCAGACGATCTACATTAGCCGCTTCGTCCGTGGCTTGAAGTAGCTTCTTCACACCTTCAAAATCACCAGACGGTCTTAGTTGCTCCGCAGTCATTCGCCCCATTGAGGTTTGCGTATATTGCATTAATTTATTTAAAATCTTGCGATATTCAAGCGTATGCAAAATTTTGTCGTCCAATTACAGTCACAGCTCCCTTCATAGATGTTTCCATTATACAGAATTCAAGCCAATTTCGCTATTTGGTATCGGTTAAAGCATAAAAACAAGTATTAAGGTCACAATAAGAACTGCACATATCCTTAGCTTGGGCCAAAGGAGGTTAGTACAGTGAATTTCTTGAGTCATGTGGGTCGTTTTATTGTAGCAGCGCTTGTTCTGATGGTCGTTAGTTGGATTGTTCCACAGTTCACGGTTGGTGGCTTCTGGAGCGCTCTAATCCTTGCACTGGTGATTGCGTTACTCGGCTGGGTTGTCGAAGGAATCTTCGGCAAAAAAGCAACGCCCTTCGGGCGTGGTATCGTCGGTTTCATCGTTAGTGCATTAGTCATCTGGGTCGCTCAATTCGTAGTGAGTGGGGTCAGTGTTTCCATTCTAGGAGCTATCCTGGCGGCGTTGGTCATCGGTATTGTCGATTTATTTTTGCCGGTATCCACGCCGTTTGAGGCAGCAAAGTAACGAAAGCTATTCATAACACAGAACCCCTATTTCCGGTTCTTTTCCGGTAATAAGGGTTCTGTGTTGTTTTTATCCTTATGACACAATCTCCGCTTCATGACTCTCAACACAATTGACCACTCTGTTCTTACCTTGCTTTTTAGCGGTATAGAGCGCTTTGTCCGTTTTACGAAAAAGAAGCTCTTTCCCATCCCCAAGCTGATAATCACAAATTCCAATGCTGACAGTAATCGGCTTATTTCCAGCCTGCAAATGCTCGATTTGAGCAATATTGATCCGTAATTTTTCTACAGCCTCATAAGACTCTGAAAAACTTTTGTCTGTAAAAATCACAGCGAATTCTTCACCGCCATACCTAGCCGCAAAATCATTTAACTCAATCATACCGCCCACCTTGTCCGCAATTACCTTAAGAACAAGGTCCCCAACCCTATGTCCGTAGGTATCATTAACTTGCTTAAAATTATCTATATCGAAGAGCGCCAGCTGTAGTTGAAGGTTGTTGCTTTCACATTGCTCCAATAATGAATCCAAATATTCATGAAAGGTTTTATGATTATATAGTCCAGTGAGTGCATCTATCTTCAGCAGCTTATCCGAAATAGCCCTCTCCACCATTAGATCTTGGCCTTCCTTCGTTAATCTCTCCAGATTTACACGCGCTTCCCGCGCACGAATAATTACAGCAAGAGCCATCCCTACAAATATTATAAACACACACTCTACTATTAAGAATTCAAGCAGCGGTTTATGTAGGAATGGCCGTTCCAACCCGAAATATACTCCCGCATAAAACACAATACTAAATAGTCCCATTAGATACAGGAGCTTACGATCAAAATAAATAAGAGCGACCATAATCGGCATCATGAGCGTCATCTGAGCACCATCGACAAAAGGCTCTAATACAAAATACATAAGGTAGGACACTAAAAACCCACAACTAACCACCCCATATTTAGGGGATTGTTTACTATAACGAAGCCACAGCTCCGCAGTAATCATAAGGACCACAATTAGTAAATTACAAGCAATAAATAAGTGCCATAGATTCGTGTCCATGGTTGTTTTTATTTGAAGTCGGTCAATATTCGACAAAAACAGCAACTGTGAGAACAATAAAAGAATAACTACCATCCAATAACCTTTTAAGATTCTACGGTGCCAAACCTCCGTATTTAGCGTATCGTTAGTGCTTGAAATATGTATCCCCTACTTTTGTACGTTAATGTAATAGCTTTCATTATAATAAATTTTAGTTATATTTTCATCATTTATTTGCAATTTACGACAAAGTTTGAACAGTCTCCCTTGTTCACGGATTTTTCACATTTAATCAAAGCGCTTACTTAAATTTTAAGTTATGATGTCTACATAATTGTCACATTTTCACTATGCTTGGACTTCTTGGGAGGAGGTTTGGATCATTAAAAAATTTGCAATTCTACTTTCAATTGTGTTCGTTATAGCACTTACAGCCTGTGGAAACAGCAATGATAGTGCTGCTGGCAATGCTAACACATCGGAGCCGGAGATCGAGGCAGAAACAGAACTTACAATTACAGCTACGAATTACAGTTTTGATCAGGAAGAATATCATCTAAAAAAAGGTGTACCCGTCAAAATTATTTTTAAAAATGATAGCGGCAATCACGGTATCCTTATCCCTGAATTTGAACTCCAGCTTAATAGCAAAAAGTCCTCGAAAGTAATTGTTCCAGAGGAAGCCGGCACATTCGAAATGACCTGTTCGATTATGTGTGGATCCGGACATAGCGGCATGAACGCAAAAATCATTGTGGAATAGATGAATCATTAAAAAGCCGATCGTTAGGGAATTGCCCTGACGATCGGCTTTTTAATGAAGTGAGAAATATAAGACATGGTGTGAATCTTATTCTTTCGAATATATTAAACAAAGAGGGCTGACCTGAAATAGATCTCTCTACACATCAGGTACAGCCCTCTTTCTTGCATCCGACATTCAACTGTCCTGTTCGATCAGTTGAATCCATTCATTATATTCATTCTGAAGCTTGGCATATTCCTCTTGAAGATTACGATGCTCATCCGTCATCTTCTGTAGCTCATTTTGATGCATCTCAAACTGGACCTGTAGCAGACGAAGTTGTCCTTGGGCCAATTCATAGTTCTCGCCGACTTCACCAAGCTGCTGAAGCACCTCACTGCGTTCACGTTCAATAGATTTCTGCTTAGCCTCAGCCTCACCGGCCTCCTGCTGCCAAATATCTATCTCTTCACGCAGCTTCGCTTCCAAATCACTCCACTGCTGCTGTCGCTCGAATAATTCCTCGTACTTTTGCTTCCATGAAGCGCCGTACGCCTCTGCTTCCCTCAGAACATCCTGCTGCTCTGCAACCGTAGCAGCGGCCTCAAGGCTAGCTTCAGACAATTCCTCTAAGCGTCGAGCTGTCTCTTCGCCTTCTTCTTGCAGCAGTTGATATCTTTCCTGTAGACGTTCTCCATCTTGCAGCACTTCATCATATTGAGAGATCAGTTCCTCATAGCGTTCACGAAGTGCAGACAGTTCCTTCTGAACCTGTCCACCTTGTTCACGGAGTGCTGCAGTTTCGTGTTCTGCATCTGTACGAAGCTGAGCTTCCCGATCTAACTGTTGTACTAAACCATCCGCTTGACCACGAAGGATCTCAATCTCCTTTTGAAGCGCCAAAGATTTCTCTTCGGTCTCCAGTAGGTTCATTTCAAGCTCACTAATATCTTCCATCCGTTTATCCGAGAGCTCCTGCCAATTTGCTGCCTCCGCCATAGATCCAGCGAGTTCTTCCTGAACACGGTGCAGATTGTCATTCGTTTCCTGTAGTGACTTCCGCAGCTCTGATGCTTCATTCTGAGACTGCTGATAACGCTGGCGCAATTCTTCCAGATCTTCATTCAACAGCGTGCCTAGCTCAGTAGCAGTACGCAGCTCCTCACTGAGCTGTTCTTCACGTTTAACCACCGCTTCATATTGTCCGAGCAGCGTCTGACGAGCATCTCGTTCACTCTTAAGACTGGCTTCAGCCGAACGGAGTCTAGACTGAAGTTGTCCTGTTCCACCACGAAGCTCAGCCAGCTGTTTCTCGAGCTCTTGAATGTTTTGCTTATGTCTATGTTCCTGAGTACCTTGTGACTGACGAAGTTCCTTATTCTTAGCAAGCTCCCGTTGTAAAGCTTCCCGTTCTTCAGCCAATTCCTTGCTTAGCTTCGTTGTCGTGCTCTCAAGCTCCTTACCCAGTGTCAACTTCGTCTTCTCGAGTTCCTTACCTAATGTTGATTTGGTTTCCTCAAGCTGTTTCTCTAAGGTTGACCTGGTCTCGGTTAACTCAAGCTCTAGAGCAGACAAGGAGTCTGAATTCTCCTTAGTCAGCGTCTCACGGATGTTCTCCAGCTCTTGCAAATGCGCTGCCTTCTGCTCTTCCAACTGCTGTAGACGGATGGCTTCTGCATTCGCTAGTTCCTCTCGATGATTCTCACGCATAGCAGACTGTTCAGCCTCATAACTTGCCCGCAGTTCCTGCAACTCCAGCTCACGCGCAAGCAGCTCCTCTTCCAGCTTCTCTCGTGCGGCTTCAGCCGCTTGGGTTGCCTCTTGCAGCTGGTTAGCATGTACTTTACGCTCATTCTCCTGAATTTCCAGATGACGCTTGCGCTCTTCTTCAACCGCAGCAATCAGTCGTGTAGCTTCTTCTTTAGCCGCCGCTTCAAGGCGTTCATATTCTTCTTGTCGCTCCCGCTGAACCTCCAGCAGGCGAGATACTTCCAATCGCAGTTCACTGCGTTCACCTGTCATCATGTTGAGTTCATTTTTAAAATCCTGAACCTGAATAGCCTGCTCCGCCATATGTACTGCTGCAAGCACCGCTATGCGCGGCGTATCCAGTCTGTTGTGTGATTTAGAAATCGTGCGCATATGTTCGTCAACATAACGGGCCACTTGTTTCATATATTCAGTGCTGCTTCCGACGAGTTTATAGGAAGTTCCGTATATCTCCACGGCGACACGTGTCCGGTCCATAGCCACAGTTGTGCCCTCCTTTGTATGTGTGCGGATTCTAAGTTAGTCTTACTGTTTCTATTGTAGCTTTTTTCTTAAGCATTTGGCAAAATCCCTTGTAATCAATAGATTCTCGCTGATATCCTCCGCATTTCACTCTACCCAGAAAAAGCCGCAGCGAATCTCAGTTTCTAAATGGATTCGCTGCGGCTTTACACAATTCCTGCTATTTTCTTAATTCTGCACCAAAAGTTTGTTGAAGGACTGATAATAGCTTATCATGCACCTCTCCAACCTCTTCATCTGTCAATGTATGTTCACCGTGACGATACAGCAGTGAGATCGCAATACTCTTCTTTCCACTCTCTAACTTGCCACCAGTGTACACGTCGAATACCTGTACGGATTGCAGCAAAGTTCCTCCGTTTGCACGGATGGAAGCTAGCAGATCGCCTGCTGGTACAGTTGAATCTACAACCACTGCAATATCCCGTTCCATACCTGGGAAACGTGGAAGCTCATTATATTGCAGACGGCTTTGCGTGTTATCATACAGCGGCTGCAATAGAATCTCAGCTACATAAGTATCCACTAGATCAAGCTCTCTTTGCAGTTCCGGATGAAGCTGGCCCATAGTTCCAATCTTCACACGACCCTCGTCTCCGACTAAATATACCGATGCGGAACGTCCAGGATGATACCCTTCTGGACTATCTCCCTCGTAGATAATTCTGTCTGTAAGACCCAAATAAGCAAATACAGATTCCAGCGCACCCTTCAAATCAAAGAAATCTACAGGCTGTGCAGAAACGTTCCATTGCTTCACGGTTAGGCTACCGCTAAGCAACAACCCCAGCACCGGCAGTTCACGCGGCTGACGAGTCAACTGTTCTTCATCTGTGAAGAAGACATTGCCGATTTCAAACAACGCTAGATCGCTTTGACGACGGTTGGTATTATAGCTAGCAATATCCAATAGTTGTGGCAGAAGGCTAGTACGCAGTACACTGCGTTCTTCACTCATTGGCATAGCCAATTTAACCGCTTGTGAGCCTTCTGATAACTCAGGGAACATTTTGCTTTGTTTCGGCTGGATGAAGGAGTAACCCATCACTTCCTGATAACCGCCATGTGACAACAGGCGACGCAGTTCACGGCGGAGTGATTGCTTATGCGTCAATGCGCCTGGCGTTGTAACACCTTCAATCAGAGTCGTTGGAATATTGTCATACCCGTACAAACGAGCAATTTCTTCGATAAGGTCAACATCATAGCTGATATCGCCACGTCTAGTTGGCACCTGAACTTCGATCAATCCTTGTGCAGTATCCCCGCATTTGAAATGTAGACGACCAAACAAAGTCTTCACTTCTAGCAAGGACAGATCTGTTCCGAGATAACGGTTCAGCTTCTCCAAGGACAAAGTAAGTACCTTCTCTTCTCCTGCGACTGTTCCTGCTTGCACAATTCCTTCATGCACAGATCCGCCAGCATAACGTGCAATAAGTACTGCAGCGCGATTCAATGCAGGGATCACTGCATTTGGATCCACTTCTTTCTCGAAACGAAGCGATGCTTCCGAGCGAAGTCCCAGTTGACGCGAGGTTTTACGAACGGTTCCTCCGTCAAACTTAGCAGATTCCAGAACGAGATTTACCGTCTCAGCAGTAACTTCCGTATCCTGACCTCCCATTACTCCAGCCAGAGCTACAGCCTTAGCTCCATCAGCGATAACGAGCATATGTGGCTCAAGCTTCCGTTCTTGGCCATCAAGTGTAGTCAGGACTTCACCTTCGTGAGCAAGACGAACGCCGAGTTCTCCGCCTTCTATTTTATCTGCATCAAAAGCATGAAGCGGCTGTCCGTATTCGAGCATCACATAGTTAGTGATGTCAACGATGTTGTTAATTGGACGAATCCCTGCCGCCATCAGACGATTCTGAATCCACAGCGGGGATGCTGCAGGTTTAACACCTGAGATATAACGAACTGCGTAATGACTGCAATGTTCTTCATTCTCAATCTTAACGGAAATAGATTGAGCAGCTGCTCCGCTGATCTCAATCATTTCACTCGCAGGATCTGGTAATTTGATGTCACGTCCAAGAATCGCGCTCACTTCATAAGCAGCACCAATCATACTTAGACAGTCTGAACGGTTCGGAGTCAGATCGAATTCCAGAATTTCATCATCTAGACCCAGCAACTTTGAAATATCTTGACCGATCTCTGTACCTTCAGGAAGTACAAGAATTCCTTCTTGCTGCTCTTTAGGAAGCAATTTATCATTGAGTCCCAATTCTTTAGCCGAGCAGATCATCCCTTGTGATAATACCCCGCGCAGCTTCGCTTTTTTGATATCCAGCCCTGGCAGCTTAGCGCCAACAAGAGCTACAGGAACGGTTTGTCCCGCAGCTACATTCTTTGCGCCACAGACGATTTGCAGATCTTCACCTTGACCTGCATCCACGATACATACGTTCAGTTTATCCGCATCAGGATGCTTTTCTTTCGATTTCACATAGCCGGTTACGATGCCGGAAATCCCTTTATTGCGGCGCTCTACTCCGTCAATTTCAATGCCGGCAGCGGTAATCTTCTCCGCTAGCTTATCGGCGGTTACTCCTTCAATCGATGTATAATCAGCCAACCATCCGGTTGATACTTTCATGTCCGCTCACTTCCTTTATGTTTCAGATGTATTTATCTACTTGCCGTTCGATCTGCTTCCTGTGGGAGTAGTACAATTTAGGATTACTCGATCAAAGCTTCATAACCGTCCTATTTAGAGCAGTCACTACGAAAAATATTGGACTTCCGATCACTGTTATCCTCAGATTTCCTGATTAAAACCACTTCTCGCGGTAGAAATCCGAGGATAAAGGCGAACGCTGGCGCTTCTACAGTTCCAAAATTTCTCTCCGTTCCTTCTATTAATAGTCTTTTATTAAGCAAGATCAGTAACCCAATTGCTACTTACTCCTAACCCGTCAGCCAGCTCGCCCACCAAAAATCTAAACGCCCTTGAACTGCTTTACAAAACTCATATCGTTGTTATAGAAATGACGGATGTCATCGATGCCGTATTTAAGCATAGCAATCCGTTCAACACCCATACCAAATGCGAAGCCGCTATACTTAGCAGGATCATAGCCACCCATTTTCAGAACATTTGGATGCACCATGCCGGCGCCAAGGATTTCTAACCATCCGCTTTGCTTGCACAGTCTGCAGCCATCGCCGCCACATTTGAAGCAGCTTACGTCCACTTCAACGCTTGGCTCGGTGAATGGGAAGAAGCTCGGACGAAGACGAATGTCTGTATTCGGGCCGAACATTTCTTGTACGAATTGCTGCAAGGTGCCTTTCAGATCACTCATCCGAATGTTGCTTCCAATAACCAAACCTTCAATTTGATGGAACTGGAAGGAATGCGTTGCATCGTCATCATCGCGGCGGAATACTTTACCCGGGCAAATGATTTTAACTGGAACTTCACCGTTCATAGCCTGCATAGTACGAATCTGTACCGGAGACGTTTGAGTACGCATAAGCAGGTCATCCGTTAAATAAAAGGAATCCTGCATATCACGTGCCGGGTGATTTTTAGGCAGATTTAGGGCTTCAAAGTTATAATAATCGGTCTCCACTTCCGGGCCTTCAGCCACACGGTAACCCATACCAATGAAAATATCCTCAATTTCCTGAACCACTCTGCTAAGCGGGTGAACGCCCCCTTGCTGCATGCGGCGACCTGGCAATGTTACGTCTACTTTTTCAGCCTGTAGACGTTGCTGAGTCTCTTGCTGTTGAAAAGTCTCTTGCTTCGCTCCAATAATCTCCTCAATGGCACTACGCACCTGATTCGCTACTTGCCCGATAACCGGACGCTCCTCAGCACTAAGTCCTCCCATACCACGTAGAACTTCTGTAAGCTCGCCTTTTTTACCGAGATATTTCACTCTTAGGTCATTCAAAACCTGTGGATCCATAACCTCCTGCAACTTAGCCAGCGCTTCAACCTTCAATGCTTCCAACTTCTCTTTCATGGCCGTGTACAGCCCCCTTCAATCATTGTCTAGTTCAACAAAAAAAGGCCTTTCCTCCCGGTAAGGGACGAAAAGACCGTGGTACCACCCTTGTTAGACAAGCTGATCTGTTCCCCTTAAGAGCTTCATTCCCTCTTTTAGCTGGACAGATACCTATCTCACTTTATACAGAAATAACGGTCTGTGACCGGTTTCCCCTACGCTTCCTTACAAGGCAATCTTAAGGAATTCAAGGAACTGCTCCGGAGTGAACTTCGACAGCTCTGTATCCTAGAAACGCTCTCAATCACCGGCGTCTCCTCCCTGTAAGTCAGGCACTGTGTACTCTTCTCCATCACTGCATTTCACAATTCAATCTAATTGTCAGGTATCTCTTTTATGCAAGAGATATGTCTGTTTATTATATGCAAGATCTGTCGTTTTGACAAGTTCAAGCATAATTAGGGCAATTTTTATCTGGCTTTAAGCTGGCTTTAAGGTTCAGAGCCATTTTGGGGACTTTTTTTCAGCTAACGTTCAGCGGAGCTTGATAATTTCCATTATTAAGAAGGCATGGTTGTACTCAATCATAAATCACCTTCAAAATACAAGGACTTTCATACCGGGAGGGAATTACATGCATGCACGAAGAACAAAAGTAGCTGTGATCATACTTAGCGCAGCAGTTCTGAGTCAAGCTTCAGCGTATGGAGCATACGCGGCATCAACTACTACTTCATCCACCAAAACAGCAACTGCCACCACTGTATCCACTCTGGATAAACTCGGCTCGATAGCTTTAAAGAGTAACTTTAGTGTGAAGCTGACCGATGTTGGCTTTTTGACTCAGGATGGCGGCAATATTCTTACATACACCCTCAGCTATAACAATGGGAGCGGAAACAGCATCAATCTTGTGGACTATTTCTCTAAAGTAACTACTGCAGGAGGAACCGTTATCCAAGGAAGCCCAGTAACCAGCAGTGCAACCATCAAATCTATCCCCTCCAAAAGCAGTCAATCCGTAACCTATTACGCAAACGTCGGTAAATCCACATCTTTAAATGGAGTGAAGATTTCAGTATTCGGTTGGGATTTCAGCAGTACTGATTATCAAAAAAAGCTGGGGACCTTCACCTTGCCTGTGGCTTTTTCACAAGCGGTCGCTAGAGGCCAAAGTAAAAAGATAACCTTGAATAATCAGCCCGTAACAACCAAAACAGAAAGTCTGCAAATTTACAAATATAACGGTAAGGTATACGCCAAAGTAGGTGTGAGCTTAACCAATCAAGGAACCAAAGTGCTAAGTGATCCTGGACTTAAGGGATACCTCGCATCTGCAGGAGGATCTGTATTTGAATTAACGCTTGATGATACGAGCAGTAACTACAAAGTACAGCCACAGGAAAAAAAGACGATCTACTACATGACGGAAATTCCCTCTTATATGAAGACAGACAATATGATTCTGCAGTTTGCTGGAGAAGATACCTCATTAAAAATTGCTTTGCCCATCGTCACCTATAACCTTCCCGCTGCTACCACACCAGATCTTGTCGTAGCTAGCAATGTCATCAAGAAGCTTACGATCAACAATAATACTGTCGAGACGCAGTTAAAAAGCGCCAATGTCTATGCCGACAACGGCACCGCGAAGTGGACGCTGCAATTTCGAGTAAAAAATAGCGGCAACAAGGCGATTACTTTGCCTGCTTATGAGTTTACCGTTAAAGCCGCTGAAGGATATAGCTTTCCGTTGGACACGAAGGCTTTCGCAAACCTTACACTCAAACCCCTTGAAGAAAAAATAATTGAGCTCAGTGCAGAAGTTCCGCTAACGATAGCTCAAGGAACGCTACAGCTGCAAATGACTGAACCCGCTGTAGAGGGTAAGATCATTTTTCCTACAGCCTATTATCAGATTCCTTACACACTCCAAACTAACAATTGGCAGGATACAGAATACGCGGTGGAGAACAGTTACGGCACATTTGCTGTCAAGCTTGAGAACATCCAGCGGCTACCTTGGGCAGACAAAGATCAGCTTGTAGCTAAAATCAATATTCGCAACACGAAATCGACCTCTGTGCAGCTTCCTGCATTTACAAGTGTCATTAAAGCTGGTGAGAGTGATATTAGCAGCACTTCCCAAGTCGTCACAGAAAGCACGCAAACCATACTCGGGCCAAATGAATCCGCAGACGTTTATGTCGTGGCCAATGTTCCTTACACCTACCAGTTCAATCAATTAAAAATAACGCTGAAAGAAACCTCCGGCGAAAGCAAAATTAATTTTCTTTCTTTAAGTACAAATCAGTTGGACAGCCGTGTTCAGGAAGTTGCAGCACTAAGTTCCTTCCAAATTGACCTTGAAAGTAAAAAAGCAGAAGTGTTAGAGCGCCGGACAACGGTTTATCAGGGTGCAAGCTCCAATATCATGTACACAGAACTGGAAATGAACAGTGAGGAAACACGTAAATCGGAGCAGGCTCAACTCGTAGCTTATTACAAAACGCCTGACAATCAATATTACGAAGCCGAGGTCAACCAGTCTACCACTTCCACGAGCCCTAACGGAAAAAATCTGGTTACCGTCTGGACTAAGCTTCCACTTGGAGTAGATCCTTCTCAGCTTGTTCTTTATGTCGGTGAAGGGGTATCCGAAGGAAAACTTACGGCTCCTGGCGGGAAATCAACGGGTTATATCAATACGGTGTCACTGGGTCTAAATAATGTTGCGGTGGAGTCAAAAAGTAATCTTTTGGATGTAGAATCGTTCCCTTATAACCTATCCGTTACAAATGCAGTCGCCACCGTCACTGGTGGAAAAGATACGCTAAGCACTGTCCTAACCTACAACCTGTCGAGCAGCACGCTTTACGAATCGGGTACCTATGAGCACAAGCTTGTACTAGAGCTGATCGACCCCTTCGGACAAACGATGGAGAAGACATTAACACTGGGCACAGATCTACCATTAGGGAACTTCAAGTCATACACCACAACATTCACAAGCAATCTTTACAAAACTCTAGGTGGCGGCGCGATCCGATTGAATGTATACGACGAATTCCAAGGTCATCGAAATTTGCTGGGAACTGGGACCTATGTTGTCACTTATCAGGCAGCGTCAACGACTTCAAACAACAATTCCACTTCAAACACCGATTCTAGTGCTAACAATCCATCCGACACTTAGTAAGAGTACGAGGGGTGGCCTAAGTTAAAAGAAATTTGATGATCTATGGAGGAAAGAAATGAAGAAGAAAAAAGTGTTGCTCTGGACCATCGGAGTAGTAGCTGTAGTAACAGCCGGATTGTTGGTGTATACATTTTTACCTGATAAGAGCAGTCAGGCTGCTGAAGTGCCCGTTAATACAGCCACGGTTACGAAGGGCGATATCGTAGTAAATGTATCTGGAGCAGGCTCCGTCACGGCCACTGAAACAGGAAAAGTGAAAACGAAGGACGCTGGAACCGTAGCTGAGGTGCTTGTCAAAGAAGGCGACAATGTGAAAAAAGGTCAGACATTAATTACCTTCGAAGGCGATGATTTGAGCGACAATCTCAAGCAGGAACAAACCTCTCTTACCTCGCTTGAAGAGGATCTTCAGGACAAGCAGGAGCAGTATAAGAAGCTTGCCGTGGCAGGTGCCTCCGAGGATGAATTAGCCAGTGCCAAACGTTCGATTGAAAAAGCGAAAACGGATATCGCTTCTCAAATCGAAAAAATCGCAGCTGTACAAGAGGATATGATCCCTCCAGATCCCCTAACCGCCCCTATTGACGGAACTGTTACAGCAGTTAACATAGCCAGCGGTGAAAAAGCGATGGATGGCTCTGAACTCATCGATATCACCGATTATGCTAATTTAAGCGTCATAGTGCAGGTGGATGAGCTTGATATTCCTACAGTGAAAATAGGGATGCCTGCTACCATTTCATTGGATGCCCTGCCCGACACTGAATTCAAGGGGAGTGTTACTAAGATTGCCAAGGAAGGCACCGTCTCGAACGGAGTCTCCCTCTTCGATGTTACCGTTGGCTTAACCACCTCCGAAGGCGCCCTTGTAGGGATGTCGGCAGAAGTTTCAGTTACAACAGCTGAGAAAAAAGATGTATTAACCGTACCTATTGAAGCTGTTCAAGAAAGAAATGGCAAGTACACAGTTTCTCTCCCTTTAACAGCGGGTTCAGCGGGTTCAGCGGGTTCAGCGGGTTCAGCGGGTTCAGCGGGTTCAGCGGGTTCAGCGGGTTCAGCGGGTTCAACCGATTCCTCAAAAGCCTCTAGTGAGGGCCAAGCACCGATGCCTAGCGGGGCTCCTGATGCTCGCGATGGCGCTATGCCTAGTGGAGCGCCTGATGCTCGCGGCGGTACTATGCCTAACGGAGCAGCTGGCACAAGAAACCGTGGAAATAGTAATCAGCGAACAGTTTCCGTCGAAGTGGGCATCCATGATGAGAGCAGTATTGAAATTGTCAGTGGGCTTAATGAAGGAGACAAAGTGATCATCCCTACTGTCATCTCTACCAAAACAGGTACAACTAGTACTGAGATGCAAATGCAAGGTGGCATGGGCGGTATGGGTGGCACCGGTTTCGGCGGTGGCGGTTTTAGTGGCGGTGGTGGCTTCAATGGAGGTGGTACTGGTGGCACGGGCGGAGCACCTGGTGGTGGCGGAGGTGGCAGTAGATGAGTGCTTTAACACCACTGATCCAAGTCCAGAATATGACCCATGGCTATACTATGGCCGGAGAAACTATGACAGTTCTAAAAAATCTTTCCTTTACAATCGACTTCGGAGAGTTCGTAGCGATTATAGGTCCTTCCGGTTCTGGTAAATCAACACTAATGAACATGCTCGGATGCCTGGATGTATCGGATGAAGGAAGCTATCTCCTAGACGGACAAGAGATTCGTAAGTTATCCGACAACAAGCTGGCAGTTATCCGGAATGAGAAGATCGGCTTTATCTTTCAAAACTTCAATCTCCTCCCCAAGTTGTCTGCTGTCGAGAATGTGGAGCTTCCGCTAATATACCGCGGCCTCTCACATCGAGAACGCAGAGAAACAGCGCAGCAAGCACTCCTTAAAGTTGGTTTGGAGGAGAGAATGCATCACCGACCTTCTGAGCTTTCAGGGGGACAGCAGCAGCGTGTAGCGATTGCGCGAGCTATGGCTGGATCTCCCCCGATTCTACTTGCAGATGAACCTACCGGGGCGCTTGATACGCGAACTGGACAAGAGGTCATGCAGATGATACGAGAATTAAATGAGCAGGGTCATACAATCATCCTAATCACACATGACCTCGAAATTGCAAAGCAAGCTAAGCGGATCATTCGTATTCAGGATGGCAACCTCGTAGAAGATCGGAGGAATGCGAGGTGAAATTATTTCAAAGTATGCGGATGGCTCTAAAAAGTATTTACAGCAGTAAAGTAAGAGCTTTTTTAACGATGCTGGGTATTATTATTGGTGTATCATCCGTTATCATCCTCGTTTCTGTGGGGCAGGGAACTACTTCTCAGATTACGGAGCAGCTTAATGGACTCGGAACAAATCAACTGACGGTAAACATCACTGGCCGTGGGGCTACCACCTCCCTCACCTATGAAGAAGCCTTGGCACTAGGAGATATAGAGGGGATAGAAAATGTAGCTCCTGTGATCAGTGGCAACGTTACAGCCAAGCATAATACTGAGAATGTTAGCGTTACAGTTGAGGGCATTACACCTTCTTATGAGGACGTTAAGGATTTTCATGTACAGTCAGGACGTTTCCTGCTTGATATTGATACGGAGTACCGGCAGAAGGTAGCGCTAATCGGCACAGGTACGGCTGAGGATTTATTCGGCACAGATGATCCAGTAGGCCAAAAGGTACAGCTAAACGGGATCAGCTATAAAATCGTCGGTCTTTTGGAAGCGAAAGGCTCTAGTCTAAGTGGTTCCAACGATGATATCTTATTGATCCCTATAGCTACTGCAGAACGTCAGTTAAAAAGCAAAGGCGTACGTTCCATCACAATTGCGACGACTTCAGCAGACACTGTAGCTACCGTAAAAGATAAACTAGAGAGTACACTGGATGCTAAATTTAATTATGCGGATAATGCTTTTAGTGTCTTTGACTCTCAAGAGATGCTGGAAACTGTAAATTCTACGACAGCTACGCTTTCAATGGCACTTGCGGGAATTGCCGGCATTTCTCTGTTTGTCGGGGGGATCGGCATTATGAATATTATGATCGTATCCGTTAATGAAAGAACAAGAGAAATTGGTATCCGCAAAGCAATCGGCGCCAAAAAGCTCGATATTCTCGCTCAATTCATGATCGAATCCATTGTGCTTAGCGGATTGGGTGGGGTGATCGGTGTTGGCATTGGAGTCGCTGGTAGTTGGTTACTAGGAAAGTACACTTCACTTACAGTATCCATTGCTTGGGATATGGTACTGATATCTTTTGTTTTCTCCTTGCTTATCGGCGTGATTTTCGGAATGATGCCTGCGAACAAAGCCGCACGGCTTCGCCCCATTCATGCACTACGTAACGAATAGTAACTTCAAGTCAGCTGCCACAGTCATTATTATGACTAGGCAGCTTTTTTAACATAACAGAACGCATATTTTTGGGGCTGAGCTGGGTATCATTTACGAAGGCGTTGGGTATTAGGATTTATGGATTTGAATATAGATAAGGCAATAGGCCCATACCATAATCATTTAAATTTTTTATTATTGATATTTATTTGAGGAAGCGATTGCTCTATAAGTAGGACGTCCTATATACTTGTTGTACTACAAACTGCGATCCACACACAATTTATCTTTCCCATGCCTCAATTCCCACTATGTTACAACACCTCTTTTTTTTACATAATTACTCTCAACATCTTTGCCTGAAAATAAAACACGCCTGCCACAAATGGAAGTTCCGCAGGTTATAGTTAGCAGCAATAAGATTTGTTAAACATCTTATGCGGGGAGAAGATGACCGTGGCTGGATTTTTCGATATCAAAGTAACACGCAAACTAATCTTTATTTTCGCTGCGATCTCCATTCTACTGGTTGGAATTAGTGTAGCTTCTTTACTCTATCTAAATCACACCATTAACAGAATGTCAGATTCTTTATATGAAGATGTATTTGAGAACTCTGAGCTCATACTGAGCGCTGATCGTGATCTGCATCAAGCCGCAATCGCTCTCCACTCCTCCATGAGCTCGAACCTCACTGACGCTGAACGTGATCAGTTCATTCAGGAATTTAAGGACAATAATCAACAAGCACAAGAACGGGTAGGCCTAGCAAGTTCAGACATCAAATCTATCAACAAACCCTACAGTGATTTGAAACAGGCAAATATACTTACTGAATTAGAGAACGAGCTCCATGCCTTCGAAACATCCCTAGTCCTATGGAAGAGTACAGGAAGTAAATTGATAGCTGAACGGATGCAAATCGGATGGGACCCTGCTTCATATCATGCTGTAAGTCTGAACATGCAGTTAAATGAAGTCAGAACTCATCTAGATCAATCAGAAGACCTGATAGACACCTACGCTTTACAAGTAACAGATGGGTTCCAAGATAAAAAGAGTGCACTCTTTGCGCTATACTCATTGGTCTTCTTTATTCTGCTTCTAGTTATTATTTATCTGGGTCGCAAAATCATTTGGCTCAAAAATGAAATGCTGGAGGAACAAACACTCTATCAGCTAATCGGTGAAACCATGTCTGACTTTATTATTTTGACTGATCCTAACGGGTTGATACTATATAGCTCCCCTTCACATTCAAGTATTCTCGGCTATGTTCCTAAAAAGGGTGACCCACTCTCCAACTACATTCGTGAACCGGAAATTGCTTGGGCTAAACTAAAGAGTGTCGTTCAAGGAACCCCTCGTATCTCAGAGCTACGAATGCGTGGAGCTGAAGGGCAATGGGTATGGCTGGAAACGAAGGTGTCGCCTGTTCGGGGAAGCAATAATTTCCCAGCACAATTTATGTTAGTGTCCCGTGAAATTACACAACGGAAGCAATACGAAGAACGATTACATAAGCTAGCCTTCTATGATCATTTAACCGCGATTCCCAACCGTGCTCATTTCAAAATGTACATGGAGAATCTCATCAACCAACCCGAGGAACGAAGAAAGAATATTGCACTCGCATTGCTGGATTGTGACAGATTCAAGCAGTTAAACGATACCTTAGGACATCTGGCTGGAGACGAATTTCTCCAACTGCTCTCTCGAGAGCTTTTGCAAACGGTTAAAGGTGTAGGCCAGGCGTTCCGGATTGGCGGTGATGAATTCGCGGTGGTACTGCACCGATTTACCTCTCCAGAAATGTTAGATGAAATGCTACAACGGTTGCTTAAGTTATTCAACAAATCTTGGTCTATTGACAATGGATCTAGCTTCCACACCTCCGCAAGTATTGGTGTAGCCCTATTTCCTGAGCATGGAGGCAGTATTAATGAACTTCTGCGTGCCGCTGATCTAGCTATGTACCTTTCCAAAGATCATGGAGGGAATGAAGCTAATCTCTACTACGAGCTTTTAGATGTAGGTTTATCCAACCAGATCATCGGAAAACCATAAGATCAACAAAAAGAGCTGTTCCGGGGTACAACTAACCCTGAAGCAGCTCTTTTTTATTTTTCAACTGGTTAACTGCAAATGATCATCTGAGATCCCATCATTCTCCTGATCACGATCTATAACCATGACCTTGATCAGCTCGTCATCCTTGGAACAATCAATGAAGCGATCGCCATCCCCATCTTTCTCTTCCCAGTCATTAAGTCGTAATATATACCCGATAGAATCGGTATCTGGCAACACCTCAATTCGTGCGACTGCACGCCCATCCTCCATATACCGAAAGTCGCATTGTCCATCCTGAATTCCTGTATCCCAAACCCAAAGATTCCAGCCTTGATATTTCCCATCTGGCCGTTCATAGTGTACTTCGATAATTTTGGACCGCGGTGCTGGCTCACCACATTCATCATAGAGCACCATCATCGACAAGCCTTCAATTTCCACCTCGCTACCTGCGACCTTCCGGAATGCTTCTGTCCCCGCTCGGGTATGATCCACTACCACGTTCCAACCGTTATTAGCTTCAGGAAGAGATAGCTTTACTCGATCATTATTGGCATTAAAGATGACTGTTATATTGTTCCAGAAGTCGCCTCCTGCATGATTTCTAAGCAGGTACGACACGATCCCCCCATCACAGCGCAGAAATTCCAGCGAACGCTCAATTTCCTGCCGACCATGTAGACGAAATGCCGGATGTGTACGCCGCAGTTCGATCAAACCTTTATAATATTGAAATACAGGCTTAAACATACTCTTCATGTTCCAGCGGATCGCGTTAATCGTATCACCGCTACGATAGCTATTATGATCTCCAAATTTACTGCGCAGTAGCTCATCACCGGCATGCAGGAATGGAATCCCTTGCGAGGTCAGGATGATTCCATTTGCAAGTAGGGATCGGCGCACGGTCTCATTGCTAAGAATATTCTCCAGATCTACATTCACGTAAGGATTAGCCCGTGAAACGGCATCCTGAAATCCCCCTTGAACGGTAAGCACCTTATCCCATAAATTCAAATTGTCATGGGCCGTTACATAGTTCACCGATTCCACTGGGGAGTCTGTAAATTCGTGGATGGCTCCTTTGATTCCGGCTGCAATAGCCCCTTCTTTGCCGTATTCCCCTGTAATGAATCCCCGTCCCCATCCATCACTATCACCTTTGATCGCGGAACGAAAGTTATCATTGAAGACAGCATATCCTTTCCCCCGCTGCACACCTTTTAGCGTCTTTGTTGCCAGTGGAGAATCTCCACCTGTCCAAGGTTCGCCATATAACAGCAGATTAGGATTCACCTCAAGTCGAAGCTCTTCCGTTATTTCACGCATGGTCACACTATCCATCAGACCCATAAGATCAAATCTGAAGCCATCAATATGATACTCCGTAGCCCAGTAGGACAACGAATCCTTAATATATTTGCGTACCATCGGACGCTCTGTAGCCAGCTCGTTACCAACTCCCGAGCCATTAGATAAACGTCCCAAGAAATCACGGCGATAGAAGTAATCTGGGACAAGCGGCTCGAAGGGGCCCTTCTCCACAGCGTACGTGTGGTTGTAAACCACATCCATAATCACTGAAATCCCACGACTATGCAAAGCCTGAACCATTTCTTTAAATTCCCGGATCCGTAGACCTGGATCGGTAGGATCAGTGCTATATGATCCTTCCGGTACATTATAATGCTGAGGATCATATCCCCAATTGTAGTCGGTATGTTCAATGGACGAACCACGCTTTATTACACTTAACTCATCTACGGTCTGGAAATCAAACACGGGCATCAGATGTACATGGGTGATACCCAATTCAACAAGATGATCAATACCTATTGCATTTCCTTCCGGATCTCTTAAGCCAAATTCGGTAAATGCTTTGAATTTGCCCTTATAGTACATGCCAGAGCTCTCATGTGAGGAGAAGTCACGCACATGCAGCTCATAAATAACCGCGTCTGCAGGATGCTGCAATGGAGGAGAAACGTCCTTCTCCCAATGCTCTGGATGGGTCCTACGCAAATCAACGATTGCTGTTCTTAAACCATTTGCCGATACGGCTGTTGCATAAGGATCTACTGCTTCCGTCACATTTCCATCAGCAAATACAGCACGGTACATATAATATTTCCCTTTTAAATCACCTGATAACTTAGTCTGCCAGACTCCGCCGTTCTGACGCTGCATATATATAATACGCCCACTATCTGTAGAGCTCGGATCAAATCCAATGTTACGTTGATTTCCATCTGTTTCGTACATAACTAGAGATACAGCAAAAGCAGTAGGTGCCCAAACTTTAAATACACTGTACTCCACCGAGTACGTCAAGCCCAGGTCTTTACCTTCATAGACCTCTAACATTAATTCTGTATTTATAACATTTTTACTCATGAGTTAACACCATCCTATGGCTCCCTGGCTAACTTATAGGGATGCTTATAAGTCCAAATATTTCCAATTTAGATCATATTAATACTTGCACAGCTCTGCAAGTCGGTAAAGGAGTATAAACTTTCTATGGATTCATACTATTATTATATGTAAGACATATTTACAGGTTTGGGTTCCTTACCGACTTTATACTCATCACTATTACTATCGGCATAGACATCTGTGCAATAAAGCAAATAAAAAGTGAATTTAATTATTCTAAATTGAGTATAACGCTCACGTATGAACTTAAGCCAACGTAAGAAATAAAATTATCGATATACACACAAAAAAACCGACCTCCAAACATCGGAAGTCGGTAATAGTAGTTGGAACGTTATAAAACGTTTAACGGAGTAATGCATATGGAAATAGTTAGTTAGTGATGCTTTGAACAAGTGCAGCTACTTCTTCAGCAGTGCCAAGTTGCAATGCTTTTGCAGCCAGTTCCTTCATGTCGGCAGCCGACAATTTAGAAATTTGACTACGTGCTGGTAGAATTGACGTTGCACTCATACTGAATTCATCAAGGCCAAGACCTAGTAAGAGTGGAATCGCTGTTGCGTCCCCAGCCATCTCACCGCACATTCCTGTCCATTTACCTTCTGCATGCGCTGCATCAATTACATTCTTGACCAGACGCAGGATGGCCGGATTGTATGGCTGATACAGGTAAGACACCCGTTCATTCATACGGTCAGCAGCCATTGTATATTGAATAAGGTCATTCGTACCAATACTGAAGAAATCAACTTCCTTTGCGAACTGGTCAGCCAGTACAGCAGTGGAAGGAATCTCAACCATAATGCCGAGCTGAATGTTGTCAGATACTTCCTTGCCTTCTTCACGAAGCTTCGCTTTCTCTTCAAGCAGAAGATCACGAGCTGCACGGAATTCACCAAGTGTTGCGATCATAGGGAACATAATGCGAAGATCCCCATGAACACTTGCTCTCAGTAAAGCACGCAGTTGCGTACGGAAAATATCTTGACGATCCAGACAAAGACGAATCGCACGGAATCCTAAGAAAGGATTCATTTCCTTTGGAAGATCCAGATACGGAAGTTCTTTGTCGCCACCGATATCAAGTGTACGTACGACTACCGGTTTGCCTTTCATATTCTCAAGCACAGTACGATAGGCGTTATATTGAATTTCCTCAGAAGGCAGCTTATCGCGGCCCATGTATAGAAACTCAGTACGATACAAGCCTACACCTTCGCCACCATTCTCAATTACACCATTGACATCGTTTGGTGTACCAATGTTAGCCGCCAGCTCCACGTGCTTACCGTCTGCAGAAATCGTTGGTTTATCACGAAGTTTCTTCCACTCTGCAATTTGCAAGTCGTAAGCTTCCTGCTTGCGAACGTACTCTGCCACTTCTGCTTCACTAGGATTAATAAGAACGTCACCGTTCAGACCATCGACAATCACTAGATCCCCAGAATTCACTTCTGTCATGACATTCTTAGTTCCAACTACCGCTGGAATTTCCAAAGAACGTGCCATAATCGCGGAGTGTGACGTACGTCCACCAATGTTTGTTGTGAAGCCTTTAACATACTTGCGATTTAGCTGTGCTGTGTCAGAAGGTGTTAAATCCTCAGCGATAACAATAACCTCTTCATTGATTTCTGCAGGACTAACATAATGAATACCCAGCAAGTGGTTCAGCAGGCGTTTGGTCACATCACGCATGTCAGCTGCACGTTCTTGTAAGTAAGCACTCTTCATGTTTTCGAACATTTCAATGAATTGTGTAGCTACTTCGTTTAGTGCATAGTCCGCGTTAACCGATTCCTGACGAATTTTATCAATTACGGGATTAATCAGCTCAGGGTCCTCAAGAATCAGCAGATGGGATGCAAAAATCTCTGCTTTCTTCTCTCCTAGTTCTGCTAAAGTACGCTCTTTAATGGTCTGCAGTTCAGCACTTGATTTAGCAAGTGCGTCATTCAACTTGGCGACTTCTGCTTCAGGATCACTGATACTAGTTTTTGTAATTGTATAATCCGGATGTTTCAGGATAAAAGCACGGGCTACTGCAATCCCTGCTGAAGCCGCGATTCCTGAAATTTTATTCATGGATTTCCCCTAGCCCTTCTTTAATCATTACATCAGAAAGTGCGCTCAGAGCTTCAGCTTCTTCGCTACCTTCAGTAATCAGAGACAAAGTGTCTCCAGCTTCTAGACCCAATGACAATACGCCAAGGATAGATTTCAATGTAACTTTTTTGCCTTTTGCTTCTGCATAAGCTTCTGTACCTTTGAATTTCGTAGCTGTATTTACCAAGGCAGTTGCCGGACGTGCGTGAATTCCATCTTCATCGATAATTCTGAATGTTGTTTGCATAATATTATCCAACTCGCTTTCTTTTAATAGAATATTTTTAAATTTATAGTGAAGGCTTCGCTCCCTTTAATGTTTAAAGGAAGCGTCCACCCTTGCACTTTTACTGAATGGTAATAATATCCTTATCACCAATAGATACCTTACCTGGCTTCTTCAAGGTTACGGAAGAGCCTTCTGGTAAATTGGAGAAAATAACAGGAGACATTACTGATGGTGCATGTGCTTTTACATATTCTAAATCCACTTCCATGATCGGCTGTCCAGCAGCTACAAGGTCGCCCTCTTCGACTAGAACTGTAAAGCCTTGACCTTTAAGCTTAACTGTATTAACCCCTATATGAACGAGCACTTCCTTACCTCCATCGGACATAATGCCGATCGCATGCTTGCTCGGGAACACATTAAACACTTTACCGTAGACCGGTGAAGCAATCTTTCCATCATCGGATAAGAAAGCAAAGCCATCACCCGTCATTTTTTGGGAGAATACTGCATCGGGAACCTCAATGATATCCACTAGTTCACCATTTACCGGAGAGACGATATCTTCTTTGATAATCGCTTCACCAGCTTCACCTGCCTGCTGTTCTTCTTCAGGCTGTGGCGTAGCCGCTACCGGCGTTGGTGCAGGTGTCTTCCCGCTAATTACATCTTGAATCTGAGATTTAATGGTATCGGAACGTGTGCCGAAGATCGCTTGAATGTTATTACCCACCTCAAGCACACCTGATGCACCTAACTTCTTCAGACGAGTCTTATCCACACCTGATTTATCTTTAACCTCCACACGAAGGCGGGTAATACAAGCATCCAGATGAGCGATGTTCTCTTTACCACCCAACGCAGACAAGATGTTTCGTGGTAAATCATCACCCGTTTTAGAAACGGCTTCTGTGTTAGTATCTTCAACCTCACCCGTATCCTCTTCACGACCCGGTGTCATCAGATTGAACTTCCGAATAACAAAGCGGAACCCGAAGTAGTAAATTACGGCAAGGGCAAGACCTACTGGAATTACGAGCCACCAAGCCGTACGGTTCGGGATAATACCAAAGAGCACGTAATCAATAAAACCTCCAGAGAAGGTCATACCAATCTTGACATTAAGAATATGCATGGTCATAAAGGACAAACCTGCAAAAACAGCATGTACTGCGAACAGCAATGGAGCTACGAACAAGAATGAGAATTCAAGCGGCTCTGTAATCCCTGTCAGGAATGAAGTCAATGCTGCGGAAAGCATCAAACCTCCGACAAGTTTTTTATTATGAGGTTTAGCTTCATGATAAATGGCCAAAGCAGCTGCTGGAAGACCGAACATCATGAAAGGATACTTACCTGTTGTAAATGTTCCTGCTGTGAATTCTACGCCATCACGAAGCTGCTGCATGAAGATCCGTTGGTCACCACGAACCAATTCCCCAGCTTTATCTACGTAGGTACCAAATTCATACCAGAACGGAGAATAGAAGATGTGATGCAGACCAAAAGGAATAAGCGAGCGTTCGATTGTTCCGAAGATAAACGCTGCGAGCGTTTTATTCGTATCAATCATACTTTGTGATACATAGTTCAGACCGTGTTGAATTGGCGGCCAAACTAAGGTCAATGCCAGACCAAGAATCAAAGACGTTACCGCAGTCATGATCGGAACGAAACGTTTACCTGCGAAGAAACCCAGGTAGGATGGAAGTTCGATTTTGAAGAATCGTTTGTACATGGACGATGCCAATATACCGACGAGTATACCTCCAAATACCCCCGTTTGCAGTGTTGGAATTCCTAAGACGCTAGCATAGGAAAAGTCGCCTTGGCTCAGGATATAATCATTGACGCCAATTACAGTACCCATCGTAACATTCATTACGAGGAAACCAATAATAGCGGCTAGACCAGCAACACCCTCACCACCGGATAAACCGATGGCAACACCCACGGCAAATAGTAAGGATAAATTATCAAATACAATTTGCCCTGAGTTCATCAATACGTTCGCAATTGCCTGAACTACATCGTTCTCAAGTGCCGGAACGTATTGTAGAAAATCGGGGTTTACCAGCATGTTTCCTATTCCAAGGAGCAGACCGGCTGCTGGCAGTATGGCTACTGGGAGCATCAGCGCTTTACCGACTCTTTGTAAAACGCCGAAAAGCTTTTTGAACATCATGGTCACTTCCTTTCATTATTCACATTTTCAGTAAAACAGATGCCAAAAAAGGCATGAGCAACACAGTATAAAGGTTGTTATCTAACGCTAAGGTTAGATTACCCCAAGATGGGGACTAGCAACCAAAATACTGTAAATCACTCATGCCTGATCGAATCAGTTACACGCTTGGTATTCTGTTTTAATTAGGACACCGATATTGTAGCACCGTTTTTTTGTAGTGACAAGCTTTTTTTAAAATATAAGAAAGTATAAGTTTCACTTTATATATTATCCTTATATTTCTCGCTTCGTCTCCATATCCACTTCATCCTCTTTCTTCTGGGCAAGACGTTGCAAATGAACTGTCAAATAACTGACCTCTGCTGGATACACAGGAATTCGCACTCGGTTCTCAATCACCTTAGTTAATTGCCAAGCCAAGGTATACATTTCGGGATACTCTCGTTTCATAAGACCATCCAGCGTAGAAGTCTCCCGCACTGATTCTCCACGACGCAGTCTTTCTAGAACAAATCGTAGATGAGTCACCAACCGCGAATAATCAAGTGAATCACGTGGAATTCGATATTCGAGATTATTCTCTACGATTCCGATCAAATCACCAATTAAAAGAGAATGCTGTCTGACCTCGGAAATTTGTCTATTACTCAGCGCGCTAACGATATGAAGTGCAACAAAACCCACCTCATCTACAGGCAATTCCACGCCCATGCCTTCATTAATCCGCTCAATCGCATACTCTGCCATCTTATACTCTTCAGGATAAATTTCCTTAGTCTCATACAGAAACGGATTATGAATTGGGATATCTTGTTCATAACGCCGTATAGCAAATGAGATATGATCAGTGAGTGCAATATGAACATGCTCATTAAGTGGTTGACTACTGCTATGCATAATATATAACAAAATTTCATGTACAATCTCAATCAACTTCTCATCCACTTGGGGAAGAAGCTGTTTATATTGTTCCTGTTCTTCCTGGCTGCGAAGAATAAACATCTTCTCCACGGAGGATAGATCAATCCGATCATGCAATTTTCGGTTAAACCCTATTCCTTTGCCAATCACTACAACCTCGGAATATTGGGGATGGTCTGCAATAATAACGTTGTTATTTAACACCTTTGCTACAGTTATGCTACTCATTTTTGACACCTCTTTTATTTCTAAACACCTGACTTCCAAGCAGCAAACGCAACATGAAACGGTACGATTAAAAAACTCTCGTTACCATCATATCATCAACATTCCGATATTAGAAGAACACTCTGCGTTCTATTTCACCCGAAAGGTTCGACTGGAGAACCTGTATACCAACGTCACGGCAATAACCATATAAGCAATCGTTCCCGCAAGAACAACTAGCGTAAATAGTGACGATGCTTTTGGAAATCCGATACAAGCGACGCTTAGTCCCAATACAATGCTGTTGACGATAAAAAAGAACGGATTTTTCATATTTAGCTCCGTGCTGTAGGGTTGAAAGATATAATACATGAACAAATGGTGCACTGAGAAGAACAAGGAAAGACAAAGAATCGTTACCCAAAAGATCACCGCATCCATCAAACCCCAATCTGCACCAGAGAGCAGAAACAGCAGAGTACATGCTAAACATATGGCGACAGCAGGAATAAGATTAAGGCCACTCAATTTAATTAGACGAATCTTAAAATTGTCTAGAATCGCAGCTTGTTCACGATAGAATCCATAACGCAACAAGCTTAGATCACAATTGTAAAACATCGCTTTGCATACGCGCTCACCTATAGAGGTATAGTTCATTATAAATACAAAAAAGGGAAGTCCACCGAGCAGATATGCTGTAAATTCGGACGAAGTCTCCGGCGAAATAAGCATCATTAGGACAGCCACTATAAAGAGCACACCAATGATCGTTAAACGCCTCTGGATGGGTTGAATCAACAAGCGTTTATGCCTGGAGAAAAAAATAGCATTTAGGTAGGCGTAACCTGTCTTTCCTTGAAAAGCTTTCCCCTTAAGTTCTTCCGACGAAAAGTCCTTCTCCTTGGTCTGAACATCTGCCACCCTCGCTTCTTTCATCATCCGGTTCATATCCAGCAATGGATCATCTATCTTGGTAACGACATCTACAGCACTGCGATAGTTAGGATATTTCCCAATATACACAGCTGCAATTCCTCCAAGTACAACAATCACAAAACTCACTGGGACACTAAATCCTGTCGCATCATTTACAAAAGCATATCCTAGATAAAGAGGCACATAGGCAAGTAGGCCACCTAGGCCAATCACCGACCACACCCAGCTCATCTTTTTAACTAACACAATTTCTTTTTTGTCAAAAAACCAAAGATTTAGCGCCTCGGTGACTATTCTCCAGGCCGTTAACAGTAGTGTTAGCCATACGCCATGCCATAGCGGTGCCCCAAAAATCCCCGCAAACACGGTTAATGCCGGAATAAAATATATAAAGAACGTTAGCCCTTTAAGCAAAAGCGTAGCATGCATATACTGTTTCGCCGGAATTCTCATCAGCTTCACACAGATATATTTATCCCGTTTGGGCTCTAATATAAATACATTCGAAACCCCAGCCACTATAAAGCTCAGAACTATAAAAATATGTAAGAACAATGCATACTGTTCGGCGAGCGGCAATTCTTTGTGTGTAAGGACGATTGGCAAATAGATCACAATTCCCAAATAGGCGAACTTGCCTAAAAACCCCCACACTACCTTCAATGCAAGTACTATCCCAGCGAAGACTTGTTTTAGTGCAATGTTAGAGTAAATATCCCCTTTTAAAAGTTTGCCAAGAACAGGCAGCTTTTTGAAATAGTAAATCAGCCGATTGGCTCCGGACGAACCTCTAATCCTCTGAATGCTGCGAAGTGTGCTAATCATTGTTGCCATCCTGAAGTAAAGCTATAATTTGCTCCTCAAATTCTGGACTTTGCAGAGTCTCACGCGGAATTTCTTGAAGGGTTCCATGATTTAGAATAACCAACTCGTCACATAAATCAGCGGCTAATTGCAAAATATGCGTAGAAAAAATAATGATGTGATCCTGCTTCATCTCACGCAGCAATTTCTTGATCTCAAGAGCCACAACCACGTCAAAAGAAGTTAAAGGCTCATCTAATAAAATCAAAGGCGGACGAGTAATGATAAAGCAGAGCATTTGAATTTTATTCTTCATCCCGTGGGAATAACCTTTAATCAGTCGGTGTCGATCTTCTTCCTCAAACTTAATAAATGAAAAATAATCTTCAATGCTTTTATTCGGGTCGATCTTCTCTCGGTTGATGTCCATATAAAACTTTACGAACTCATAACCTGTCAGAAACTCAGGCAAAATGGGTAGGGAAAATACATATCCGATGTCCTCGTCACGAAGCGGACGGGCACTATCCTTCTCACCAATAAAGGCAGCTCCGCTATCCATTTGGATCTCACCACTCAAACAATTGAAAAGTGTGGTTTTACCTGCTCCATTCCGTCCAAGCAGCCCGTAGATCTTCCCTCTTTCAAAGGTGAAGTCTGCATCTTTAATCACCTGTTTACCATCGAAGCTTTTATGGATATGATCTAAAGTTAGTTGCACGCTCGCGCACCTCTCCTATTCTATAGCTAAGACCCAAAACATAGAGTAAGCCCGGTAGCAATCACCGAGCTTACCTTAAGTTAAATCATTCTATAGTAGTTATTGCTTTAACTAGTCTTCAAGTTGCTCAGCCACAGAAGTTGAAGCTTTGCTCGCTCCCCCCGATGCTGCAGGAGGTTGTATGGAGGTCACGGATGTGACCGGAACAGCCTTGCTTCCAGTTGACCCTGAGGATCTAGTCGTCAGCCCTTTGATCAGGGCCTCTACGTCAATTCCAGAGACGCTCTTCAGCATCTCAGGAGCCGTAGACATCAACTGGGTTACATAGTTGCTGACACGTGCTGCACCTTCACCATTACCGGTATCTACAACCGTAAGCTTATCAATGGATGCCAGCGGCTTCGCGATTTGGCCAGCCAAATCAGGCAGCATTTTGACGATAATATCGAGCACGGCTGCTTCGCCGAATTTCTGGAAAGCTTCCGCCAGCTTTTCTTTGGCTTCTGCTTCCGCTAGACCGCGCAACCGGATAACCTCAGCATCCGCTGTACCTTTAGCCAGCTCTGCATCCGCCATCGCTTGACCTTCAAGACGCTTCTGCTCAGCTGTCGCTTTAGCTTGCGTTTCAATACTATATTGCAAGGCATCTGCCTCACGCATTCTCTTCGCCTTATCAGCTTCCGCCGCTTGCTCTACTGCGTAACGATCCGCTTCCGCTTTTTTCTTCACTTCTGCGTCGTACTGCTTCTCACGAACTTGAATTTCTTTGGCTTGCAAATCGATTTCACGTTCCTTACGTACCAGCTCAACCTTCATCTGTTCTTCAACAACGGTCTGCTTTGCACGTGCCTCTTGAATATGATAAGCCTGGTCGGCTTCCGCTTTCGCTGTATCCTGATCCCGTTTAAACGCAGCCACTTTAAGCTGGTTTTCCTTGGAGGCTTCGGCGATATTCGTATCCCGCAGCAGTTCTGCTTTTTGCCCTTGCTCTTCAGCGTTTGCCTTTTGAATTCTCGCATCCCGCACCGCTTCTGCTTCAGCGATCTCTGCATCCCGCTTCACTGCAGCTATCCGCGGTTTACCTAATGCGTCAAGATATCCATGTTTGTCTCGGACATCCTTGATAGTAAAGGAAACAATTTGCAGACCCATTTTCTTAAGATCACGTGCCGCCACGCCTTGAACCTCTTGCGCAAAACGGTCACGGTTACGATATACTTCCTCAACGGTCATCGAACCGAGAATGGCCCGTAGATGACCCTCAAGAACTTCTTGTGCTTCGCTCTTCAGCGCTTCAATCGGTTTGCCCATAAATTGCTCAGCGGCTGTCGCCACATCTTCAGTCGAGCTACCCACTTTAATAATCGCTACACCGTCAGCAATAACCGGAACCCCTTGTTCGGTGTATACTTCCGGGGTCGTCACATCGAGTTTATGAGAAAGAAGCGACATAAATTCAGCCTTCTGAAAGATAGGGAGGATAAATGCCCCGCCCCCACGTACTATCTTTATTTTACGACCAGATCCATCGTCTGAAATATGATTTTTCCCCAAGAACGACCCCGTTACGATCATCCCTTCATCTGGTCCAACAGTTTTGTAACGTGCCCAGAATGCGATACCTAGCACAAACAAAACAGCAACGACAACAGCAGGGACTAACAAATACTCAGGAATACCGAACATTAAAGATCCACTCCTCTTCTCTTTTCGAATTCTGACACCAATGCAACGCCTTCTCTAACCTCCACTACAACAACTTTAATCCCTGCCGGAAGCAGCTCATGATCAAAGCTTGCTGCCGTATGCAGGCTATTGCCGGCGCCAAACTTTACCATAATCTCACCATAACCCGTGGCGGGAACAGGAATTGTGATTTCCCCGATCTTGCCAGGCAGATCACTCATAGAGAACCCATTGGACATTTCGCTTTTTTCCATGGGCTTAACCACCCCTAGATACATAAGTACTCCCAAAAAAGCGGCGGCTAACAAAGACAAAGCAATGATCGCCCCAGCTTCCAGAGCGCTGTACCGGGTTAGAAGAATGCCCGCTCCGCCGAACACGGTTATTCCTCCTGCCAGTACGGTGGGATTCAGAAAATCTACGGATACGAAATCAAAGACCCCATGCAAGGCATCTCCGATCACATCGCCCACCAGGACGCTGACTATGGCAAATATGACGCCTAGCGCCAAGCAGCCTAAATACAGCGTTTGCATTTTTATTTCCTCCTGTCTTCAATCAGGACTGTCATATTACATTAAACGTACAAAGTAGGTCCTTGGTTTCACAATCTTTGGATATTTAGCCATAAAAGTTCCATTCTGAGGATAAACGCACGAAAAATGCGGTCAGCAGCAGCGGAGATCAGGGACGATGTTGAGGAGAAATCCACAGTAGAGCATAAACGCAAAGAAGCAATTCATCCATTACGGAAGAATCGCTTCTTTGACGTTCTATAACATCTTCTAGACTAAAGATGAAGGGTCTCTTTCGTAGACGAATCTACTTACAGAGCCATTTTATAAATTTCAACTACATCCTCACGGTCAAGCTTGCGGAAATTACCAAACGGTCCGAAACGAACCGCCTTATCAGCCATACTGCCGATCTCGCTGTCATCAATATCATAATCAGCGAGTGTCTTCGGTGCGCCAATGGAATCCCAGAAGTTACGCAGCGCTTCAATTCCTTCCAGCCCTATTTCCTTATCGTTCTTGCCCGCAGGATCAACTCCAAACACGTTTACAGCAAGCTTGCGGAAACGGGCAGGATCAGTATCGATATTATATTTCATCCATTGTGGGAACAGAATGGCCAGGCCTCCACCGTGTGGAATGTCGTATACAGCTGATACTGCGTGCTCGATGTTGTGAGTCGCCCAATCTCCTGCAAAACCCATGCTAACCATACCGTTAAGCGCCATTGTGCCGCAGTACATGATCGTCTCACGCAGTTCGTAATTATTCAAATCTTCAATAAGCTTCGGTGCGGTTTCGATCACCGTACGTAGCAAAGTCTCACAGAAGCCGTCTTGTACCGGTGTGTTGCCATCAGTATGGAAATAGTGCTCCAGAACATGAGACATGATATCTACCATGCCGTAGACCGTCTGATCACGTGGCAGAGTGAAGGTATTCTCTGGGTCAAGAATCGAAAATGCCGGGAATGCATGAATACTGCCCCAGCCCATTTTTTCCTTGGTCACTTCGTTGGTGATTACAGAGCCGCTATTCATTTCTGATCCTGTAGCTGCCATCGTCAGTACTGTACCGAGTGGGAGAGCGTCTTGAGCAGCTGCCTTACGTTCAACAAAGTCCCACATGTCACCCTCATATTTCGCCCCAACAGCAACTGCTTTAGCGCAGTCCAACACGCTACCACCACCTACAGCGAGGATGAGGTCGATATTATGCTCGTGACACAGCTCTACACCTTTATGTACGGTGGAAAGGCGTGGATTCGGCTCTACACCTGAGAGTTCAGTAACCACAGCATCTATTGCACTCAGCTCAGCCATTACCTTATCGTACAGACCGCTACGCTTGATACTACCGCCACCGTACATCAACAATACATTCTTGCCATACTTAGGAACCTCAGTCTTCAACGCTTCCAGCGTACCCTGTCCAAAAATCAACTTGGTAGGATTATAAAAATCAAATTTACGCATATGTGTAAACCTCCATTAGTTATTTCAGAATGTTTTGCTCACTCGTATTATAAACCTCTGAATACCCTCATTCAAATGGATTAGCTTCAAGCCACATAAATATCCCCACAAAGTGGTGCTTTGCTTCGATGCAAACTCAGGTACTTTGCGGGGCCCCCAAATATATAACCTAAAAAAAAGATGTCCTTAAGCCTACAGGCTTAAGGACATCCCCTTTCCAAACTTTAAATCGCGCCGAAGCTCTTCACGAAACGACGGAAAGCAGCTTGCCCTTCCGGAGTCCGTTTATAGACACCCGCGTGTTCAAGAATATGTGTAAATTTGATGCCGACTTCGTTCTGCACAATCTTGACGGCTTCTTCATGCTGTAATGCCGTTCCGAAACGCTCTACAAGCTCCTTAACCCAAGCAGCGTGCTGCGCAAGTGGATGACTAGGATCATTCTTCACCGCTTCTAATAGTGCTTGATCTCCTGTAAGGATGCTCGCAATAGAATCAAGCTCTTCCTTCAGACGACCTGGCAGAATTGCGAGTCCCATGACCTCGATCAAGCCGATATTTTCTTTCTTGATATGGTGCATCTCCCGATGGGGATGGAAAATCCCTTCAGGATATTGCTCGTTAGTCCGGTTGTTACGCAGCACGAGATCCATCTCGAAGCTGCCATCTTCTGCCCGACGAACGATTGGAGTAACGGTATTATGAGGCTGCACTTCACCATCAACTTCGCTGAATGCCAACACTTCTGCTTCAGGATCACTATACGCCTTCCAAGCTTCATAAAGTGCATTGCCACACTCCAGCAATACCGCTCGATCGTCACCATTCAAACGTAATACGGACATAGGCCATTTTACGATATTAATGCTGACACCCGGATAAGATGCATGCGTGAACGTATCTTCCTTAGGCGCTTTCTGAATAGGGAAGGTGTGACGTCCACCTTGAAAGTGGTCATGCGTCAGAATCGATCCGCCAACAATCGGCAAGTCTGCATTCGAGCCAATAAAATAGTGCGGGAAAGATTCCACGAAGCTAAGTAGCCTCTTCAAGGTATCCTTGGTAAGCTTCATTGGCACATGATCATGATGGAATACAATACAGTGCTCGTTATAGTAAACATATGGCGAATACTGAAAGAGCCATTTCTCATTATTCAGCTGAAGTGGAATGACACGCAGGTTCTGGCGCGGCGGATGATTAACCCGACCAGCATACCCAACATTCTCGCGGCACAGCAGACATTTTGGATAGACCGGCGGCGGGAGCAAGCGGGCCATAGCAATTTCCTTCGGACTCTTCTCAGGCTTGGACAAATTGATTGTCATCTCGATGTCACCGTAAGGCGAATCTTGCAGCCAGTAGACATTCTTGGAAATCCGGTCCATCCGGATATAGTTGGAATCTATGCTTAATTTATAAAAGCGATCTGTAGCCGCGGAGATACCTTTTTCAGCAGCTAAACGGTTGAACTCCGCATTTACGTCTGATGGACGGGCCATTAGGAGTCCCATAATCTTGGCATCCAGCAAGTCACGGTAAGTGTCGCTATTCTCTGGAATCAATCCGATTTCAAAACCATAATCAATCAGTGCATCCAGTGGAACCTGTGGACCTGTAAGTGGACTTTGATCGATCTCGCCAACGAACGGCTCACTAAATCCGAACTGATCTAGCAGCACATTACGGCTATAGTCTTCATCTGATGGAGCAATGAGCTGCTCACGTAGTGCAAACAGAACTAGCTGCTCAATCGCATGTAAGGCTTTCTGGCCAGCAGGCGTAACCTTATTCTCGTTGTGCATTTTCAATTCTCCTTAAGTAGGGTCTCATGCTCTAGTTAAGCTATGCTAAAGCCCCTTATTCTCCGTACCCCTGCGGATTGGCAGAATGCCAGTTCCAGGCGCTTTGAATGATATTCTCTAAGTCAGCATGCTGAGGGTTCCATCCAAGGATAGAGCGCGCTTTATCGGAGGAAGCTACCAGTACTGCCGGATCTCCAGCACGGCGTTCTTGAATAACTACAGGGATTTCTAGTCCTGTAACTTTCTTCGCAGTTTCAATAACCTGTTTTACCGAGAAGCCAAGTCCATTTCCCAAGTTAAAAATATTACTGCTGCTTCCGCTACGCAGATAAGTTATTGCGCGAACATGGGCGTCAGCCAGATCGCTAACATGAATGTAGTCGCGCACACAAGTACCGTCTTCTGTAGGATAGTCGTCTCCGAATACGGCGATGCTCTCCCGTTGCTTCAAAGCGGTTTGCAATACCAGCGGAACCAAATGACTTTCCGGACGATGGTCTTCACCGATTTTGCCACTAGCATGTGCACCTGCAGCATTAAAATAACGAAGCGCTACATATTTGATACCCAGTACTTTATCAAACCAAGCCATCATGCGTTCCATAGTCAGCTTAGTTTCGCCATATACGTTTGCTGGCTCGGTACGGTCTGTTTCTTCAATCGGCACCTTTTCCGGTTCGCCGTAGGTTGCAGCTGTAGACGAGAATACGATTTTGTTCACGCCAGCTTTTTGCATAGCTTCCAAAAGGCATTGTGTGCCGTATACGTTGTTGTCATAATATTTCACTGGGTCCTTCATGCTTTCACCAACCAAAGAGCTTGCTGCAAAATGGATAACCGCATCAATCTCATTCTCGGCGAACAGCTTACCCAGCAGCTCCTTATCACGCAGATCGCCTTCGTACAGCTTGCCACCCAGTAGCGCCTCACGATGCCCTGTTAGCAGATTGTCGATGACGACCACTTCTTCGCCGCGATCCAACAGCTCTGCTACAGTATGAGATCCAATATACCCTGCTCCGCCTGTTACTAAAATTGCCATTTGATTACACTCCCTTCAATTCTTGGACACCATTACCGATGCCGCAAACGTAGAACTCACCAACCAAACCAGATCTTGTGGTATATGCCTCGCCTACTTCACGAATGAAACGTTCTACATCATCTTCATGTACCAAGGATACAGTACAGCCACCGAAACCTGCACCAGTCATACGAGAACCCAGTGTACCGGGAATACGCTGTGCTTCTTCAACCATAATATCTAGCTCTTCACAGCTAACTTCATACAAATCACGCAAGGAAGTATGTGAGTCATTCATGAACTGTCCAAACTGCTTCAGATCATTGTTCTTTAAGACCTCAACGGATTCTAGTACACGTTGATTCTCTTCCACAACATGGCGAGCGCGGCGTCTAACAATTTCATCTGTGATTTTATCTTGATGTGCTTCGAATTGTTCACGATTGAGCTGTGCCAGATAAGCTAGTGAAGGAACTTCTTTTTGCAAAATAGACAAGGCTTCATCACACTGCTGACGACGCTCATTGTACTTGGAATCTACAAGTCCTCTGCGTTTGTTCGTGTTGCCGATAACCAGTTTGTAAGCACCAGTGATGAAAGGTACCAGATTATATTCAAGCGTATCGCACATTAACAGGATTGCATGATCTCGTTTGCCATTAGCAACTGCGAACTGATCCATAATTCCGGAGTTTACACCTACGTACTGGTTCTCAGCACGCTGAGACAAGAGTGCAATCTCAACGGTATCCGTGTCGCCGCCTTCGAGAGTTAGGAAAGCATAAGCAGTCACGACTTCAAGAGAAGCCGATGAGGACAAGCCTGCGCCATTCGGAATATCACCATGAAACAGCAGATCGTAACCTTTAGATACTGGAGTGTTTTTCTTCTCCAATTCAACCATTACTCCAACCGGATAGTCGATCCATTCTCCAGTTTTGGCCTTGCCAATTTCACTATAATCAATAGATGCTTCATAAGGAAAATTAGTAGATGCAAAATTCACTTTGCTGTCACTGCGTGGACGGACAATCAATGTTGTTCCGAATTCCAAAGCTGCCGGCAGCACGTATCCACCGTTATAATCCAAGTGCTCTCCAATGAGATTAACACGGCCTGGTGCATAAAATACTTGAGCTTCTTGCTCGCTTACCCCGTACTTTTCGATGAATTTCTTTTTAAGTTCCTGTGTGCTCATTAATGCCACTCCATCCTTTCGCTGCTTCAGCCAGTGGGAATAAGTAAAGCGTTCTTTATGTATTCATTATAATAGAATCAGTCATCCTCTGATAATGCAATCATGTGTGTAATGTATGGATAAATGTGACTTCCCATAATATAATAATTACACAAATAATTGATACACCCTAAACTATAAGCCATAAAATGACAATAACACAAGAAAGGCTGTCTCAAATGGAGCATACTTATTCCGTAGGATCTAATCCCGTATATTACGATAAACAAAATCTCCATGTACTGTTTGCTGGTCAAAGTCAGACGATTCCTATGCATCAAGCTGGCCCTAAGATTTACGATTATTATTTACTTCACTTTATAGAGTCTGGCTCAGGTGTTTTCCGTACTGAACATCATCAATATGCACTGGGAAAAGGTGACTGCTTCCTTATTCATCCAGGACAGCTGGTCAGTTATGTTTCGGATAAAGATCAGCCCTGGTGCTATCGCTGGGCAGCTTTTACTGGGAGTGAGGCTGATAGCCTCGTGCTGCAGACAGGCTTTACACCTCAAAAACCTGTGGTGACTACAACGGGTGATAGCGTCATCCCAGGTGCCCTTTCCAGTATCATGCAAGCCTTCAAAGCAAACAAAGAAAGTGCACACCTAACTTCTCTAGGGTATCTTTATCTCATTGTAGGTGAAGCCGCAGATTTACTCTCTTCCTTCTCCCGTCTTCCTGGAGCTGAATCGCAGGTTAAGCGTACTGTGAAGCAAATGATCCACTACATGGCCTCCCAATATGCTCATCCAGTATCCATTGAACAAATGTGTGATACTCTTGGCTATAACCGAGCCTATCTATCCCGTGTATTTAAGCAAGAGACCGGACTATCTCCGGTGACCTACTTGCTGAAGCTGCGCATTGAAAAGTCCAGACAGCTGCTGCGTGAACGACCCGAGCTGTCCGTGGAACAGGTAGCAGCATCCGTGGGGCTCACCGATGCTTTATATTTCTCACGCCAATTCAAACGGTTTTGTGCTCAGTCACCCACCGCTTACCGTCTCACAACGACTAGACATGTAAAAAAGACAAATCAGTAAGGGAAGCCTTTGAAAAAGGGATTCACATATTAGGCAAGTCCAATATGTGAATCCCTTTATTAAGCTGATCTTTCAGTTAGCTTCGGTTATGTTGCATATAGACTCAGATATTCAGGGTAAGCACGAAGATGTATCTCTTTTGCCCTTTTCTGAGCCATTTCCTTCAGTTCTGGCACTTGCTCCGCTTCAACATAGTCAGCGAGAACATCAATCACATCATCAAGGAGCTTCGCTCTAAAATAAAACTCAATCCGTTCCAATATTGCAAGGCCTGCTAAATCAATAACTAGATCCCTACAGTAAGTCCAATCTTTTGATTTATAGAGCGGCCAAAGTAGTACGGAATAATCCATTGCAGCGTCTCCAAAAACCGTAAGGTCATCCCAATCAATAATCCAAAATTCATTATTATCATTGACTAAGATATTCTGCCAATTCACATCATTGTGTACGATGTCCGACGCCTTTCTCTGAAAAGAAGGGTGCTGACTAACCATAATTCTCAAAGCTTCCACTTCTGTATCGAACCAATCTAAAGTGTCCGCCGTTACGAAGTCCAGCAAATGCTTTTCCGCTCTAATAATTTGCAGATCTTCTTCAAATCGATTGATGTATTCGTCAGTAAATGCGGCGGCATAATTGTAGTCCTCATCCTCACTTACAACTGCCATCCTAATTCCTTTATCCGCATGTAATTGATGAAGGGACCTCAGAACCTTTTCAACCACTGGCAGTGGATCGGAAATGGAGCTTAATGGTTTACCTTCGATAAAATCAAACACTAAACCATAAGAATAACCAGATGTTATTTCTTGTGTAATCTCCCTAATCAACCGTGGTGCCTTGTAATTATAAGTCAAATGTTCACTGATCTTAACCCATTGTTTAAGTCCCACTGCTTTTTGTTCTTGCGAGAGTTTTAAATGACGAAAGGTTTGACCATCCGTTATGCGATAAGATTGGTTTACAAACCCTCCAGGATTCCAAATATACTTAGCCTCAATCTTCGACCTATTTAAGCCTATAGATTCCGAGTTGGCTTCGGCCCACTCTTTCACCTTGTTCTCATCTTGAAGCAACTCCATCGATGCAGCTCATCCCTTCACCTACGTCTTCATCCAGTTCCATTCTCCGTTTGAAGAATAGTCTCAATGCGATCCAATTCTGCCTGCGAGAACTCCAAATGCTGAAGTGCAGCTATATTCTCTTCAATCTGACTAACTCTGCTAGCCCCTATCAATGCAGAAGTAACCTTCCCATCACGTAGTGTCCAAGCTAGTGCAAGCTGCGCCAAACTCTGGCCTCTTGAAACAGCAAGCTGATTTAACGCGTGGATCTTGCGCTTCACATCCGGTGTAATTCGGCTTTCATTTAACGCAGCAGAGGGTTTGGCCGCTCTTGATCCTTCTGGGATTCCATTTAAATACTTATTGGTTAACAATCCTTGAGCCAGAGGTGTAAAAGCGATACTGCCAACTCCGCTCTGTTCCAGCACACCCTGTAAACTCCCCTCAATCCAGCGATCGAGCATAGAATAACTCGGCTGATGAATTAAGAGCGGCGTTCCTAAGCTGTTCAAGATTCTAACCGCTTCGAGCGTCTGCTCCGCGGTATAGTTAGATAATCCTATATACAGAGCTTTGCCGGAACGCACAGCATGGTCGAGCGCCTGCATGGTTTCTTCAAGAGGTGTTTCCGGGTCCGGCCGATGCGAATAATAGATATCAACATAATCTATGCCCAGCCGCTTCAGACTCTGATCCAGACTAGCCAGCATATATTTACGCGAACCCCATTCGCCATAAGGACCGGGCCACATGTTGTACCCTGCTTTTGTAGAAATCACCACTTCATCTCGATATGGAGCCATATCACTTGCAAGCACTTTACCAAAGAGCTCTTCTGCTGAACCCGCTGGTGGTCCATAGTTGTTGGCTAGATCAAAATGAGTAATTCCAAGATCAAAAGCACGAGTGATCATTTCTCTGCCATTCTCGTAAGTATCAATTCCACCAAAATTCTGCCATAGTCCTAATGAGATTGCCGGAAGCTTAAGACCTGAGTTCCCGCAACGGTTATAACGCATGTCTTCATATCGTGCTTCATTTGCTACATATACCATTGCTTATCCCTGCCCCTCATTACGCGCTGTTTCTGTACTACCTTATCTTTAAACTACTAAGCGCAATAATAATCTGGCAACCGACAAGCCATGAGATTATCCCTTCTAACCAAGCAGATCCTTTACACTGCCGAGTACTTTCCCAATCCGATCTGTAATCAGAAGATCAGCTTGATCATCAAAAGGTGTCGGGTCGCCATTCAGCAGCACCGTACGTTTGCCCCGGAAATAAGTGACTAGACTAGCTGCAGGCTGGACAGTAAGAGAGGTTCCACCAATCATAAGCATATCTGCAGCTGCTATCGCTTCGACAGAACTCACCAGCACCGAGTGGTCCAATTCTTCTTCATATAGCACAACATCCGGCTTAATAATACCACCACATTCGGGGCAGCGAGGGACGATCTCAGTGGTACTTAGGAGCTGCTCCAGCCCGTAATAACGTGAGCAGTCCATGCAATAGTTACGATGAATGGAACCATGCAGCTCAAGTACCTTTTGGCTACCCGCCAGCTGATGTAGGCCATCAATATTTTGCGTAATAACTGCTTTAAGCTTGCCCTGCCGTTCTAACTCTGCAAGCAGCAGATGTGCACCATTCGGACGAGCATCGGGATGAATCATTTTACTGCGGTAAAAATCAAAAAAAATGTCCGGTGAGGACATAAAAAAAGTTCGGCTCAGCATCACTTCAGGCGGATAAGGTGAATTGTGCTGAGTCTGGTATAATCCTGCTGCCGAGCGGAAATCCGGGATCCCACTCTCTGTTGATGTACCTGCCCCTCCGAAAAAAACGATGTTGTCACAGTCTTTAATCCAAGAAGCAAGTGTCTGCAATTGATCCATATGTTGTAGCACATCCTTTCCATTAGTATGCTGATCAGTAGGTGATCCTTAGCTCATTATAGCTAGAAATAATCACATCTGCGTCAATCAAGTGATTTCCATCACCCATGTTGGAGATTCCAACGGCGAGGCGTAAGCCTGCACCTTTACCCAATTGCATATCTGCATTACTGTCACCAATAATAATCGTCACTTCAGGAGACAGCCCCAGCTCCCGGCAGGCTAATTCAGCCATTTCAGGTGCGGGTTTTCCATTTAATACTCTGTCTCTTGTAACTACCGAATGGAAGTAATGAGCAATACCAAGCCAATCCAGATGCTCCTGAGTGGTCTTTGCGCCATCTGAGGTAACCACCCCTAGCTTGAGTGATGCAGCCGCGCACTGTTCCAGAAAAGGAAGAAGCCCTTCTAGAGGTTGTGCCGTGCGGCGTTTGCGTAATTCATACATAGCGTCCTTAGCTATACTCTTTACACGGGTCAACGCTTCATTCCAAGGAACACCAGCAGCATACAGCTGCCATGCAAGCACACCATAACTTTCTTCTTCTGTAGCCATGGTGAGCGGCCCTGCTGGATCATAACCAATCAACTTTCCTGCAGCATCATGCTGGGTACCTAGCACTTTACTCCGATCCACGATAAAATCAGTTCCCATAATCGCAAGCTGATTTTCCATTCCACATAGTACAAGCTCGGCCCAATTCCCCCAAGTGGCTAATAGATCCAATAACGTGCCATCTTTGTCGAACAATATTCCTGAACAGGGTATGCATTCATCGTTAATCTGTAATTCTGGCATAAGTATCCTCCCTTTGTTGGAAAGACCGAAGACTACCTGATATTCCCAAGCCAATCCAGCATGGCGCGCACAGTGTCATTTTGCTGTTCTTCTTCGGAAATGGTTGCTTTCCCGTCTCCTTTTTGTGGTCCATAACTTCCAAACTGAGCGTGATTTCCACCGACGATTGAACTATAAATCGTATTATCTGGCAAATAGGAACGTCCTTTGTTGTAGCTGTCTCTGTCAATAACCTGATCCTCTGTACCCACTACCGACAATACTGACAAAGTAGTCTCACGCAGACTACCTTTTTCATCTGGATAAGAAGCCAGGAAAAACACACCTTCCAGCTGGTCCGCATGCTCAATCGCATAACGTGACGCCATGACACCCCCAAGCGAATGCCCACCTAGAACAAAAGATTGCTTTGGATGCACACGAATAATCTCTTCTGCAGCATCGCCCTTTGTTACCGCTAAATTAAGCGGCATTTTAGCGATGTAGAACGGATGCCCCGCAGCAGCAATGCCCTTCGCCAGTGGGGAGTAAGCTTCTGGTTTCACCAGAGCTCCAGGGTAAAATATGATCGAGGCCCCCTTAGTAATGGAGGGTTCGAACGAAATCCAGTTTTCATTCTGTTCAACTGTAACTCCACCGCTTGAAATCAGTGCAGTTTCGGCTTCTTCTGCCGGTGCATACGGAGTTAAATATTTCCAAATCAGCAATCCGGCTACAACAAGAATGATTAGTACAATTAAACCAATACGACGCTTAGTTATTCTTTTCTTCAACATGCTCCACTCCCGGATGTTACTGCATATAAGAAAATTATAGTAGAAACCCACTGTTCTAACAACCTTCAACACATCGCCACATTTGGCACTTATGACAACGCTTTCAATAGTGAGTTAATTCACAATTCAATTGAAGAAAATCTTGTATTTTAAAATTAAAGCATCAAGCATCTTTGGGGGGAAGTCATGGTAGGGGAAAACTCGCTAGACACGCCTGGAAAGACCTTTTTTCTAAATTTACGTTTTGTTCTCATTGTTACTGTAATCGTTGGAAACGCCATAGAACCATTGATAGGCTCAATGAGCAGCTTGTATAGCTTATATATGTGGATCTTCAGCTTTCATATGCCGCTCTTCGTGCTCGTTACAGGTTTTTTTGCCAATAAACACCTTACAGGTACACAAGGCCGTCGCATTATCATGCAAATCGGATTCCAGTACATTATTTTTCAAAGCCTCTACTCTGTGCTGGACGCCACCATATATCAGGTGCAGGGTATCCATCATTCCTTTTTCGCCCCCTATTTGCTCTTATGGTTCCTGGCAAGTCATGCCTTCTGGCGTATACTGATGATCGGGATGCGTAAATGGGCGCCTGCCACTCAATTCATTTTTGCTGTCGCCGCTGGAATTGCCGTTGGGTACCTACAGCTTGATGGCGTATGGTTCAGCATTAGCCGCACTTTTGTATACCTGCCATTCTTCGTATTAGGTTATCATTTTTCGTTCCAGTCCTTTTCTCGCTTTTTTCAAAAATGGATTAAAATTACCGCTGCCGCAGTCTCCATCCTTCTATTCCTTCTGTTTGCATCTTGGGGATCAGACTTGCCGATAGGCTGGCTTTATGGAAGTATGACCTACATGCAGCTTGGGCTTCAAGAATGGTACGCAGGAATTTATCGTCTGGGCGTTTACGGGCTACAAATCACTGCTGCACTAGCGTTTATGGGGTGGATTCCTTACTCGCTTAGCCGGCTGACTGACTGGGGCTCCCGTACGTTATATGTTTTTCTACTTCACGGATTTATCGTTCGTTTTGCTGCTATTTCTGGCCTGTACGCTTATATCAACCATTCTATAGGTGCCATGTTATTGGTGCTTTCTGCAATCTTACTGACCATTCTCTTAGCCCAACCAAGTGTAAAAAGGCTGCTGCATCCTATTGTTGAGCCCCCCGTTGGCTGGATGATCACCCTGCAGCGTGTTGCCTTAAGGCGCTCATTATAAGTGGCCTATCCCCTTGCGGATAGGTTTTTTTATACTATTTAAGGTCGGTCTCCTCATGAGAAACTTCACATTGTCCGGTAGAAAAAACGTGCTCTTTGTGATAGACTCACTAATAACAATGACTTCTCCGTTCATTATAGGCGGGAACCGTTTATACCAAAACAGCGGCATTTTTTATAGAATCGGCTTCGCCCTTCTTCTCTAGGAAGCTCGTCCCCGTTCATTCTATAAACCGTATATACGCAGGTCTTTGGAGTTCATTGCGTTAATGCGACACTATATTTCATTGCAATTTATTTAGGGGGGAAATGTCAATATGGCAGCTAAGAAAATGCGTTCAGACATGATTAAAAAAGGCTTTGACCGTGCTCCACACCGTAGTCTCCTGCGTGCAGCCGGAGTAAAAGAAGAAGATTTCGGAAAGCCGTTTATTGCGGTCTGCAATTCCTATATTGATATTGTTCCAGGTCATGTGCATCTTCAAGAGTTCGGTAAGATCGTTAAGGAAGCGATTCGTGAAGCTGGCGGCGTTCCTTTCGAATTCAATACGATCGGCGTTGATGACGGTATCGCAATGGGACATATCGGTATGCGTTATTCACTGCCAAGCCGTGAGATCATCGCTGACTCCTTGGAAACTGTAGTTTCGGCGCATTGGTTCGATGGCATGGTCTGCATCCCTAACTGCGATAAAATCACACCGGGTATGATGATGGGCGCACTGCGTGTTAATATCCCAACCATGTTCGTAAGCGGCGGTCCAATGAAAGCCGGCGTAGATAGTAAAGGTAAAAAGCTCTCCCTTACCTCGGTATTTGAGGGCGTAGGTGCTCACCAAGTAGGCAAAATCAACGATGCTGAATTGCTTGAATTAGAACAATTCGGTTGTCCTACCTGCGGATCTTGTTCGGGAATGTTCACGGCCAACTCCATGAACTGCCTGGCAGAGGCACTTGGACTGGCATTGCCAGGTAATGGTACCATCCTAGCTGTAGCTGATGAGCGCAGAGAATTTGTACGCAGATCTGCTACTCAACTGATGGAATTGATTAAGTTAGACCTTAAACCAAGAGATATCGTAACTAAAGAATCCCTCGATAACGCTTTTGCGCTGGATATGGCAATGGGCGGCTCCACTAACACGGTGCTGCACACCCTTGCACTTGCTCAAGAAGCTGGTATCGATTATCCGCTTGAACGCATTAACGAAGTGGCTAACCGTGTTCCTTATCTGGCTAAGCTGGCTCCGGCTTCCGATATTTTCATTGAAGATGTGGACCGCGCGGGCGGCGTTAGTGCCGTATTAAATGAACTACTTAAGAAACCGGGTGCTCTGTTCGGAGACTGCATGACGGTTACCGGCAAAACATTAGCCGAGAACGTAACCGGACATGAAATCCAAGATACTTCCGTAATTCATAAAATCGATAACCCTTACTCCGAAAGAGGCGGTCTCGCCGTACTTTACGGCAACCTGGCTCCTGAAGGTTCCATCATTAAAGTAGGTGCAGTAGATGCTTCTGTTGGTGGATATCACAAAGGTCCTGCGATCTGCTTTGATTCCCAAGAATCCGCACTCGAAGGTATCGCTAACGGTAAGGTTAAAGAAGGCCATGTAGTCGTTATCCGTTATGAGGGTCCAAAGGGTGGACCGGGAATGCCGGAAATGCTAGCTCCTACATCGCAAATCGTGGGGATGGGTCTTGGTGCTAAGGTTGGTCTGATTACAGACGGACGTTTCTCGGGGGCTTCCCGCGGAATTAGCATCGGGCACATTTCTCCGGAGGCTGCTGAAGGCGGCCCGATCGCTTTTGTTGAAGATGGAGACATCATTGAACTCGACCTCAACAATCGCAAGATTGAACTCCTGGTTGACGAAGAAGTATTGGCGGTTCGCCGTACAGGCTGGAAAGAGTTTGAGCCTAAAGTTAAGACTGGTTACCTGGCTCGCTATTCCAAAATGGTTACCAACGCAAGTAACGGTGCAGTACTGAAGATTTAATTAGCAAATCCGAGTTCTAGTTGTTCCTGGCATACAAGAGCAGTCTACCTTAGATAATCTATGGTCGGACTGCTCTTTTTTATTGGGCACAAGAAAAAACGCCCCACAATCCATTTCTGGTTTGTGAGGCATCTATATTACGTTTCATTATATAAGACTAAATAATATCATGAATCAATTCGTTACTGTTGCTCCTGGCAATTCCACTTCTGTGAGTGAATCATTAAGTGACAACGCTTCTTCTTGCTGCGGTTTACGTTTTCTTACTGACCTTTCATCATGAGGCAGTTGCTTATTCATCTTCTTGAGTAATTCTGAGACAGGCATCAGGATTAGCTTCGGTACAAGGACCTCACTACGCTCCTTGAGCCTAGCACCACCATCTGGATGAATCACACTTAACAGGATCTTTAAGTAAAACTTGGTGGAGCGTGCGAATATGCCATCGGGCAAATCATGTACACTAAAGCCGAATTTCTCTGGCCCACGGTTAATCATACTAACCCCATAGAGTGCTTTGGCTTGCGCGAGGTTTACATCTTCGGCAATAACTTCTGCCAGCATTGGCAACCCTTTCTCCATTCTCCGGATCATTCGAATCGCAAGTTGAGCAGAAGAACGAGAATGAATACCTAACTCGAATAATTGCCTGTTATCAATATGCAGCTCAATGACTTTATCACCTTTACTCAGCAAGGTTCCATCACCAAGTTCAACAGGCTCTCCCTGATATTTACGCATTCGATAATGCATGAATGGATCGGCCGGGTTAATCGTCTTGATCTGGAACATTACTTGGAATACCTGCTCCCAAGCCAACCAGAGTCCGACCAGTACTCGTTTACCAAAGGATAAACGCCGAATCGGTGATTTCTCCGCCATCTTGATCATGTCATCCACTCGAATGCTGCGCAGTCCTCTTCTTTGGGCCTCCTGCAGCGTCAGTTCAAGGGCTACAAGCATATTCTCAGGTGCGTCCGGATCGGCACCTAACGTTGTGCCACTATCATGCAGCAGCATCACTTCACCGGGATTCAATCGCGCCAGCATCTTCTCAGTGAGACGCTGCGCACCAAGCTTCTCACGCCAATCTCCAAACATTACCGACCATAGAACAATTTCAACTTGGCGACGCTTGGAAATATCGAACAAATTGACAATCCCCCAAGGTGGACGGTAATAAGTACTACGCTCGCCTATGATGTTGTAGATAATATCATTCGTGCGCTGAATCTGCCGACGAACGGTTGCGGGCCGCATGAGCCAGTTCGTCTTGTGAACATAATTATGAATTCCAATAAGATGTCCCTCTTCATGTATCCGCCTAATAAGATCCGGATAACGTTCAGCGTTAGATCCTACTACAAAAAAGGTTGCTTTTGCATCATACTTCTTCAATAAATCCAGAAGTAACGGTGTAAATCGAGGGTCAGGTCCATCATCAAAGGTCAACGCGAACTCATTTCGCCCAGTTCCTTTACGAAAGACACGGTAACCAAAAATGCGGCTAATCATACCCGGGATAAAAGCATAAAAAGATGAGATATAAAATAACCAGAGCAGCAAAGTCTGCATATGAATTCCTCGCTTTTCCAGAGTTGACTTTGGCTCGCCTTACGTCTGCAAGCAGAACCTGTGATACGGCCAAGTGAAGTTAGATAAAAAATACGTTACCCCCTATTTTAACACATGTATCAAAGAAATAGACGGTTTTCAGGTAAAATCATGTACAATGTATTCAAGCTGACCTATCAACTTATTAAAAAAGGGAGTTGTTTATATCTATGCTGCCGTTATACAAAAAATATTGGCGCACGTTCTTCGACATTGGATTAATTGTCCTCACGGTCTATCTGGTTATGTTCGCCTTCAGTAAATTGTATCAGTTAGCTGCACCTGTATTCCTATCTTTTTTTGTATTTTTGCTTATTGAACCGCTTGCCCGTTTCTTGAACCGACGGGGGCTTGCCAAACCATTCGCTTCAGCGATTTCAGTGCTTCTGTTCCTAATCGTTCTTCTGGGTACGTTATTTGGCGCTGGGCTATTGGTCACCATCCAAGCGCTTCACTTTCAAGATAATCTTCCTAAGTATACATATGTGGTGCAACAACATTTCGTGGAATCCACAACCTACCTTCAACAAAAAATCGAAAGCTTGCCGCCGGATATTACCGATAAAGTGAATGGCTACTTTAAAGATGCCACGAATGTTCTTACTGGATGGCTTGTTACTTTTCTAAAATATATGGTCGGTGTGCTCGGATCCTTTTCCTCCTTCATGGCCAATTTTGGGATAGCCATTATTTTAGCATTTTTCCTTAGTATGGAGATTAAAGATTGGCGCAAGATTGCCCATGACAAAATGCCAAAAACATTTAAAACTGCTTACGCTTTTTTGCAGGGCAACGTCTTTAAAGCCATCGGCTCTTATTTAAAAGCCCAGCTTATTCTGATCAGCATTACCTTTGTTATCGTACTGGTTGGCTTATTCATACTAAGGACCGGTAACGAAATCACTATGGCGCTTATCTGTGCTGTATTTGATGTCTTGCCGCTCCTTGGTGTAACGACGATTTTAGTCCCTTGGATCATCTATCTGTTCATTGTTGGCAATACCTCATTAGCAATCGGTTTAATCGTACTCCTGGCGATTGTATTGATTGTAAGACAACTGCTTGAACCGAAGATTACCGGGAATTCGATTGGCGTATCGTCTGCTTTTCTGATGCTGTCCTTCGTCATTCTGTCCACATCCGCTTTTGGTATGGCCGGTCTGATCCTGTCGCCGATTCTGCTTATTCTGATCAAAGAACTAATTCAACAAGGATATCTTCAGAGCTGGATCTATTTGCCTCAAGAAGAGTTTATCGTTTCGCCCTTTGCTGCAAATGGCCCTTCATCTAAGGGCAAGGCCACTGCTACTCCTCCGGAGCCTCATGCTTCTGTAGAAGACGATAATAAATCAAATATCTGACCGAACAGCTTAATGGCGAGATGCGGACTATCCGGAGCGACATTCTCTACTGCAACTGATACAGCATATTTTGGGTGATCCACCGGACCATAGCCGATAAACCATTGATTGTTGCGTGCTACGCCCTTAACCAGCGTCTGTGCCGTCCCAGATTTACCTGCAACAGGCCAGTGTGTGCTTTGTAGACGGGTTCCCGTTCCTTCCGTTACAACTTTGCGCATCATGGACAGTAACTGGCGGGCTGTAGACTCAGAAATCCTCCCTGCTGAGGAAGGGGACAGATGTCCCGGCAGCTCCTCCAGCTTCTGCCCGTTCGCAAATGTGATTCGCTGCAGAATCCTTGGTGCCCTTACTTCACCTCCATGCAGTAGCGTTACAATAAGATTAGCTGCTTGTAAGGGTGTGACTTGTACATCTCGCTGTCCAATTGCAGTCTGTACCCTGGCTCCCTTGTCATCCGGCAGTAAGGTAGTAAAGATGGTTCCCTTTTGCTCTCCGGAAAGTGGTTTTAGAAGTGGAAACCCAAGCGTCTTCTCGGCTTGCCAGCTGATATCTCTACCGAGTCCTAGCGCCAGTGCAGTTGATTGAAGCTGGATACCGCTTAAGCGCTCTGCCAGAGCAGCAAATACAGTATTACAGGACACGGCGAATCCTTGCGCCAGCGTAAGGGGTCCGTGTCCTTTTCCTGTCAGACAAGACAATCCATATTTCTCAAATTGCCCTGAACAATAAAAAAGCTCATCAGCGGAGGTTACACCCGCTTCTAACGCCGCGGCGGCTGTAACGATTTTGAAGATCGATCCAGGAACGGCAGCCTGGAGTGCCCGATTGTTCCACTCCCCGCCTTGCGGAGATATCTTCTCTGGATTATAGAAGGGTAAAGATACCATGGCTTCAATATCTCCCGTCCCGGTATCTAACACCACTATGGCTCCTTCCTTCATTCCGGATTTGAGCGCAATCTCCTCAATTCCCTCCTGAAGCTTCTTATCAATCGTTGTATATAACGACAGAGGGAAATAAGGATTGCCCGGAGCTTTAACTTGAATGGGACTGCCTGGAAGGCGATTCCCACGCGCATCCACTTGAACATATGCTTCCGTGTGTCCTACCCCTTGAAGCAAAGGCTCTAATGTCTTCTCTAAACCGTCCGTTCCCGTCATAGGAACTCTAAGACCCGTAGGAGAAGCCTTAGCTCCAGCATGCATAGTGGCTTCCGATAAATAGCCTAGCCATTGCCGACCTGAAGAAATCCCATCATATCTGCGTGCGAAAGGAAGCACGCCTACTCCGTCGATCCCCAGTGCACTCACTTCTTGTGCCTGTGCCTGAGACAACGCGAGTGGTCCTTTTCCCACTGAAGATGGCCATAGCAAAGGTTCTTTCAGTGACGACCGCTTATTCAACAGTTGTTCATAGCTGACACCCAGAATCTCCGCCAATCGGTGCATGGGTTTAGCTTCTTCGTAAACAACCTTCGTCACAGATTTCTTAGCCATCTCCTCTTGTGGAAAAAAAGCCGCCGTCCAAATGGTTTCCCCCGCAAGAGGCTCATTCTTGCGGTCATACAGACGTCCCCGACCGCTGTCCAGTACAGTCTCCCGTTCACTTTGAATTTCCGCCATCTTCGCAAGTGTATATTTTGTTCCAGGAACCGTCTGTTCCTTCATAATTAGCTGAACCCACGCCAGCCTAAGGATCAACACGGCTACAGCCGCAGATAAAATAAGAAGACCGCTGAATACACGCCGATGTTTGTTATTACGCAATGTCTTCCCTCCTGAGCAGACTCCACACCTATTATGTCCTACCTACATCCATTAGAATCGCCATAAAATGTTCATTGCAACATCACAATCCATAATTTATTTTCCAAACACAAACACTTACCATCCTTATAAGGACGATAAGTGTTTGTGGGAGAAATATTCGGATTAAGTATGTGTGAAACGTTTCTCGGGAAATATAAGGATTGTTTATGGATTAGACTGTAGTTCCTTTGCTTTCTTAAAAGCTTCAGCTTCTAAAGAAGCGGGCAGCCTACTATCAGATACTAGCTCCTTGTTCTTTGCACTGTTTCGAAATGCCTCCATAGCCTGTCGGCTATAGCTGTCATAATTCGAAATCGAAACGTCCTGCCTAGCTGGAATCGAACCTTTAAGCGGATTAAAGGCATTCTGACCTTCGGCAGATCCCAGTACCCTTAACCAATCACGAACTGACTCTCGATCCTCAGCACCGCGTGACAATCCAAAAGCATCCAATTGGAATCTAAATATCCCTTCTGTACCTGGTGAAGCGTTCCAGCCAAACTGCACACCGTCCTTCAGCTTCAGATCATGTGTGAAAAAGCCATTCACCCAATCACCCATAATGTTCATTGCCGCTTTTCCCTCAGCAACAAGCTTAGCCGCTTCCTGCCAGTTTCGTTCAGCATGATCAGCATTCACATAGGTCAACATCTTGGCGAACCGCTCCATCCCTTCTTTTACATGAGGATCGTCAGTATTGATTTCTCCTTTACTTAGCTTTTTATAATTCTCGGCCCCCAGTGTTCCGAGCATGACATTCGTGTAAAGAGCGCTAACCATCCACGGTTCCTTGTTTCCAAAAGCCAGCGGTGTGATGCCTTTTCTTTGTAATTGATCAGCCACCTTAAAAAACTCATCGAATGTCGATGGAACCTGAAGGTTGTTATCAGCGAAGATGGATTTATTGTACCAGAGCACATTTTGACGGTGAATGTTAAGTGGGACATAATAAATGTCATCCCCAAGACTAAGCATATCGATGATCTCTGGAGGAAATACTGTATACCAGCCTTCTTCTTCGTACAGATCATTTAACGGCTCTACCCGCCCTTCAGCTGCCCAGAGCATATTCCTTCCCTGAAAGGTATCCGGCGGTTCACCCTCCTTCATTCTTCGTTCAAGTACTTCCTTGGCATTTCCCCCTGCACCACCTTCAACGGCAGCATTAAAGACATAAATGCCGGGATACTTTTCTTTGAATACCTTGATCAAAGCTTTTAACCCTGCTTCTTCCCCGGCCCCTGTCCACCAGCTAAAGATTTCCAACTGCGGATGATCCGACTCCGCCTCGCTTCTCGTTATTGCCTCCTGAATGTTGTTAACCGGTTCACTAGATCGCATGGCCTCCTCATCTGGAAAAAATGCAGACAAATCTTTTTCTCTTAAGTTCATACATGAGGATAAAAGCAAGCTGACAATGAGCGTGTTGGATACCAGACTAATCAGCGACCTTTTCATTGAGATTCTTCCTTCCTATAGTTCCCGCTGTATTCGTTTATTTTCTGCTTACAGTCTGCCAATGGATTGCCGAAATTCCGTCGGTGACATTCCTGTTGTCTTTTTGAATACTCTGCTGAAATAGTTAGGATCACGGTATCCAATTCTTATACTGATCTCTTTCAGCACTTGCGCAGGATCGGCTAACAGCTCTTTGGCTTTATTGATTCGCAGACCAGTTAAATAATCAATAAAGGTTATGCCGCAGCGATCACTAAATATTTTGCTAAAATAGTTTGGGTTCAGCCCTACATGTTCAGCCGTCTCCTCAAGCGATAGCTCCCGCCTGTAATGGTCGGAAATAAACGTCTGAGCCCGACGAATCGCGCTAGCCGAATTGTTATCGTACCAATGCTTCAACATTCGGGCCTGAAGGAAAAGTCTTGAATGGGCTTGCTCTACCAGCAGCTCTACCTGTTCCACCTCTCCGAAGCTAAGCTGCGGCAAAGGCTCAAGCCCGCTCTCACTGAGCGTCTCATCAGCCAAAGTAAATAATCGGTGTAGTCCGCTCTTTATATCCTGGATCTCGTCACTACAGAAGAGGCGAAGTTCCGCTACCCAAAACTCGAAATCTTCCTCCATCTCTCGGAACTGTCCACTACCTAAAGAACGAAGCAATCTTCGTTCCGCCTCTCTCATACCAGAATTTGAGAGCCATTCCTCTTGTGCTTGTGAGCTTTCCCCCTCATTAAGAGCAATACCTGATAACAGCGCTTCGTGATAAGAGCCTATCAACTGATCAGTAGAAGCTGCTAAACCTCCGATTCCAACAGACAGCTGCAATGAACGGAAACGCCGGGAAGCAAATTTAGCTAGATTGGACGCAAAATCCTTAGCATTATGAATATGCTGGATTGGCAAACGGGATTTCGCATCCGGAAACATGAAGACCGGGATACGAGCTCCTGTCATTGGACCTACGAGAGAGAAGCAACTAATCTTACACTGATGCCTAAGCCAAGAATATATCTCCCTTCGTTCCTGAACACTCCATGCCTTCTCCTTCGTTGACATCACAAATACGATAGCGAATCCTGAAGATTCTGGTACACCAAGGGTATGGCTCCAATCTCTAACCTGCACTTCCTGTATACGATCCATCAAAATAGCACTAACCCATTCGGACTCTACTAGTGATAATGTCTCTTTAAATTTGGACTCCAGCTCATTAGTTCTTTGTTTATCCTCTTTTTCTCGTGTAATCTCATGGGACATCATGCGGATGGCCTCCACGATCTGATCCTTCCGATATGGCTTGAGCAAATACTCCCTCACACCATAACGCATGACTTTACGTGCATATTCAAACGTATCAAACGCAGACATCATAATAAAACGAATCGCTGGAAACCTATTATGGATCAAGGACACAGCTTCCGTTCCATCAATTCCCGGCATTTTGATATCCATAGTGATGACATCAGGCCGTAGTTGTTCGGCGAGCTCTACAGCTACCCTACCATTTTCGGCTTCACCAACTACTCGAATCTCTGGTAGAAACCGCTCGATGATCATCCGGAGTGCACTACGTTCAATACGTTCATCATCCACAATCAGGAGCTTAAGCATGCAGGATCTCCTCCTTGCTATTATTCACACGCGTTAGCCTCAGTTTGATGGTCGTTCCCTTTCCCTGCTCGGACATAATCTCGATTACATCGTTCCTTTGATAGAAAAGCTGCAGCCGTCGTTGTACATTTCGTATTGCAATTCCATTGGAGTTCGAATCAGCGCTCCCCACAGGCTCCCTTTCTTTCTCTGAATCTATGGGCGTCTGTTCGGAAAAAGAAATATCTCCGCTCAAGCGAGCAATCGTTTCCGGGTCTATTCCAACACCATTATCCTGTACCTCTACGATGACATCATTACCACTCTCGTAAATGGACAGATGCAGTTTCCCACCCTGTTCATAGGATTCCACACCATGAGTGAAAGCGTTCTCAATAAAGGGTTGCAAAGTCAGTGGTGGTAACAAGCAATCCAAGGCTCGCTCCTCAATGTCATCCGTAAACGCAACTCTATCATCAAAACGCATCCTTTGAATAAACAAATACTCTTTAACAATATTCACCTCATCACGCAGCTGAACAATATAATTCATCTTCTTCAGATTGTAACGCAGCAAGGTCGAAACGGAATCCACCAATTCGCTTGTTCTTTCTGCGCTCTCGACATAAGCCATTTTAGAAACCATGTTCAGTGTATTAAATAGGAAATGTGGATTGATCTGATTTTGCAGACTTTTCAGCTCCATTTTCTTAACCAATTGATCGAGTTCCGATTTCTGTTTGATTTCAACCACAAGATCGCGGATGTTAGAGCGCATATTATTAAAGGTTGTTGCGAGAAAGCGCATTTCATCACGCGTATTCACCGTAACCTCCCCCTCGAAATTCCCGCGAGAAATCCGATTCGCCGCAGCCGTCAATTGCTGTATAGGCTTCGTAATTCCATTGGAGAACCAATACGCAAAAATCATACACAAAATGGCTACCGAACTAAAAACAAAAACACCTAAATATCTAAAGTTCTCATTCTTTCGACTAATCAGCTCAAACACATTCCGGTAATCCGTCAGTTCGCTATTAATAATCGTCAATGTGGTCTCTTGAATATATCTAGTAATCTCACCCGATTGTTTTAAGTGTGCGTAGTAAGCATCCTGGTTGCCTAGATCAAAAGCTATAAGGCTTTGCCGACTCTCTGTCATGTAGCTGTCTATCATATTGCTATAGTTATCAACGAGCAGTTGATTATGATCATTTTGTAGAATATTTACTAGTAAATCCTGTTTGTTATTAAGCTTCATAATGGCAGTTTCATACTGCTTCAGGGTCTCATCGCCGCTTCGATTCCGGAGCACATACCGGTTCATAGCATCATTAACATCAGTGGCATCCTGGTATAGCTCATTAAGCAGAAAAAATCGGTGCAGAACTTGATCGTGTGTCCTTGCCATATTGATATTATCTATGTAAAGAAAGACGAAAACACTACTAAGTAGTACTATAAAAGCACTAAAAAAGATCATCAGCTTGCTTTTAATACGAATCATGGCCCGAAGTCCCCCTTTCCGCGGGAAATTTCCTCTTTGCGGACCACATTGGCATCCGTATTAAATATGGTAACAATCTTTTTCCCTGCTAGATAATCCACCATCAGTTCCACACTTTTTCGTCCCATCATGTACGGTTGCTGCACTATAGAGGCATCTATGATGCCCTCTTCAATGAATTCAAGCGTTTCCGGTAAGTCATCAAAAGCAATGATCCGCGCCTGCTGATTTTTACCTTTCAGCATTTGGGCAATCCCCAATCCATCCAAAGAACTTGTACCCAAAAAAGTGTCTATCTCCGGATGTTGATTCATGATTTTAAAAGCACTGACTTCTGACTGAATCCGATTAATGTTTGATTCTTCAATTTGTACGACATGGATACCAGACTCTCCATCAATTGCATCCATAAAACCTTTAACCCGCTGCTGTTGATTCGTAGAGGTAAAGCTTCCGGTCACAATCCCAATTTGCCCTACGCCCTTCGATTGCTGAACAAGTGTCGTTCCGGCTAAATATCCAGCCGCGTAGTTATCAGTGCCAACATAGGCAATCCGCCCGCTAGATGGTGCATCCGAATCAATAGTAATGACAGGGATACCTTGTTTAACAGCTTCAGCAATGATGGGATTAAATTCCTTATCATTAAGTCCTTGTGTCAATATTCCGTCTACCTTCGATGCAATAGCTTTATCTATGATTCGAATTTGCTCTCTCTTATCTGCTTGGACGGGTCCGAGATATTCAAGCGCAATCCCTTCCTCTGCTGCTGCTCTCTGAGCGCCTTTCTCAATTTCACGCCAATAGGGATTATCCAATTCTTCCGAAATTAAGACCAGATGTAGTAGTGGCTTTTGCGCAGGCTTTCGTTCGGCTAGTAAATGATCGTAATACAACACTTTTCCAGTAAACACGCCAGTAAAACATAGGGAAATGGACAGTAAGAGCAGCATGAAAATATAAAAAGGTCGGCGAAGTATATTTATGGTGTTCTTCCCCCTCTAGCATTGTTTATGCTAATAAGAATGCGCTTACATTAAAATAATAATAGATACTATAGTAAATATAGTCAATTCCAGATTCCAAAAAAAACTGCCCCAAGCTACTTATAGCTTGAGGCAGCTTTGTCATTCCTGCTTGCGAAGGGAAAAGACTATGGTGCAACAGTTAAAGCCTCTTGCGCGTAATCGGCAATGACCGGATGAACCAAAAGATTTAGTGGTTTGACTGGAATCAGTACACTGTTGGTGGTTTTCACTGTCATTAGCGAATCCAACTGGAAGTACGTATTCAGTTTCTCTCCTGCGGAAGAGGAACCGATTCGAACCGCATAAGTACCTGGATCAGCTACCCAAGCATGGCTGCTCTCATCGAAGGAAGCCAGATCCAGACTATTTAGTGTGAACGTTAGGGTCTGATGCTCTCCTGCATTCAATAACGCTGTCTTTTGGAAAGCCTTCAATTCCTGAACCGGTTTATTGGCTCCCGGAGCGCTTAGATATAGCTGAACTACCTCTTTACCTGCAACTGTACCGTTGTTATATACATCCACGGTTACAGTCACACTTCCTGCTGCAGAATCAAAAGCATCTGAACTGATCTTAAGATCGCGGTAGCCAAAGGTTGTATAGGAGAGGCCATATCCGAATGGATAGGCAACCGCACTGCTTTTGCCAAACGTATCATAGTAACGGTAACCCACATAAATATCTTCCTCGTACTTCACTTCCGTACTATTCCCTGGAAAGTTATTAGCCGAAGGAACTACACCATAGCTAGTAGGAAAAGTCATTGGCAGCTTGCCCGATGGGTTCACAGCTCCAGATAATACGTCGGCAATCGCATGGCCTGCTTCCTGTCCTGGCTGCCAAGCCAAGAGAATAGCATCCACTTTATCTTTCCAGGAGATCATTTCAATCGGACCGCCGATATTCAGAATCACGGAGACCTTCTTACCTTGCTCATGGTAAGCAGTTGATACCTTATCAATCATATCCAGCTCTGTCGCTGTCAACAAAAAGTCACCCTCAGCATTTTTCCGGTCTGCACCTTCACCAGATATTCTGCTGATTACAATAATGCCCGTCTCGGAAGAAGCTTCTGCTGAATTAATCTCATCCGCTGATAATACCTTTTCCGGAAGTGGTGGATAGGCCAAGCCGCCAAAGCTGCTCACTGGACCGTATTCCGGCTTCTTTCTTAGCTCTGTAATATATTCTTGATAGCTGACATTTAAAGGTTCATATACGCTGTAGCCTGCGTCACTAAACCCTTCCACAATGGATACAGTATGCTCGACATTGACATCGCCGCTGCCAGTTCCGCCTTTGACGGTTTCAATCTGAGCATTTCCGAAGAGGGCAATATTCGTACCTGCTGCGATAGGCAACGCCTCAGCTTTATTCTCCAGCAGCACCATACCTTCTGTTGCGGCTTGACGAGAGGTCACTGCATTTGCAGCAAGATCAGGCTTGTTGCTATGTCCGATCCCCTTAAAGGATGGAGATTTCACTACGACTTTCAAAATTCTTTTTACGTTAACATCCAGTTGTTCTACGCTCAGATCGCCATCGTTCACAGCTTTAGTAATCGCTGAAATGGCTGCCGCATTTCCTGGCATGATGAGGTCGTTGCCTGCAATCATATTTTGTGCCCGGTTCGAGCCCCCACCCCAGTCCGTCATTACAAAACCTTGGAACCCCCACTCATCGCGGAGAATTGTGCTCAGTAGATCTTTATTTTCGGAGGCAAACGTTCCATTGATTTTGTTATAAGAGCTCATAACAGACCATGGCTGCGAATCTTCCACTGCGATTTCGAACCCTTTCAAGTAGATTTCGCGCAGTGCTCTCTCTGAAACGACTGTATCGATAGACATCCGGTTCGTTTCCTGATTATTCGCGGCAAAATGCTTAATTGTCGTTCCGACCCCATTCGCCTGAACCCCATTCGTAATCGCAGCGGTCATTTTTCCTGAGATGAGCGGATCTTCGGAATAATACTCAAAGTTTCTGCCCCCCAATGGATTGCGGTGAATGTTCAGCGCGGGAGCCAGATATAAATCCACACCATACTCCAGTAGCTCATTCCCCATCGCATTACCTACTTGGTTAGCCAAGGCTTCATTCCAAGTCGCTGCAATGGAAGTGGCGATCGGGAAACCTGTAGCAAATGTGGTAGCTTCACCCTGTTTCGTGTTGATGCGGACTCCCGCTGGTCCATCTGCCATGATTAACTTGGGAATCCCAAGACGTGGCAACTCATAAGAACCACCAGCAGCTCCAGCTACCTTCGTGCCTGAACCAGCACCGACAACCAGCGAAGCTTTTTCCTTAAGCGTCATTTCACCAATAACGGCATCAATGGATGCTTCGTCTGTCAGTACAACCAGACTTGCGTCGATAGTGTATTTTAATTCAGCTATAGGACTGGATGGGATACCAGCTTTAACTGCCAAGGCTTTAATTGTAGCCGTCTCTTTATCGGCACCTACAATTGTAATGGGCCCTTGATATACGGTACTGTTTTCAGTTGGTGTACTGCCGTCAAGTGTGTAATAAATTGTAGCGCCGGATGTTGAGGTGAGCGTAACCTTAGGGCCACTCTTATATACACCAGGCTCTGGAAAAGCAGTAGGCAATGCTGCTCCAATTACATAATTGAATTCAGCAACTTTACTTGTCTTGCCGTCTTTAACCGTTAATGCCTTTACTATTGAGGAGGCCGTAATACTGATTCCAGACCGTGAATTATACTGCTTGGTCGTATTCATTACTGATGCTGCAGGTGTAGATCCATCGGTAGTATAGAAGATGGTTGCGCCACTCGGAGCAGTCAACATTACCGTCTGAGCTCCATAATAAGTTCCTGACGGGATAGAAGCTGTTGGAGCAGCAACGAGTCCTTCTTCAGGTTCAGTTCCGGGATCAACAGCTTTTTTGTATTTCGCTGTCCGGGCATCGTTAATTACGCCGCTCCAGTTCATCCCGAAGGCAAAGTCATAAGCATTCCCTTCAGAATCTACATAGACTTTCATATCATGGGATACATCCTCATACTGCTCCTCTACCGTCTTCATGTCTTTAGGCATTTGCATAGGCAGAAGGGCCGATGGTTCATATGCACCTACCAGAATATCGAAGATCGCTTGATTCTGAATGCCAAAGTTCGCAATAATCGCATCCGCACGATCTTCGAATTCAGCAACAATCGTTGGATTAGACATCGTTAGGGAAACGACTACTGGTTTATCTCCCATTGCTTTTTTGGTTTCAAGCACCAGATCCAAATCAGACTCATTGGATGCCGTAGTCTTCTTTCCTTTGTAAGAACGGTTCAATACATCTCTTGCATCACCAGCCAAACTCGTTTCACGTGCATACTCCGCTGTATATGGACGATACTGCAGGCTGATCGGGATATACCCATTACCTCCGGCATCTACGTCAGCTTTGCTGTAGCCGGCGCCAGTTTGCGGATTCTTGATAAAGACAATCGCGCTGTCAGCTTGAGCCGGATCATCCGTCACATTGAAGTATTTCTTCAGCTGATCAATGTTGACAGGATACGAATACGATTTGGTAGCTGCATCATAAGTTTTTGGAACATAAACTTTCTCATCTTTTTTAAGTGGAAGTACATGGTTATCTTTGTTTTTCAGCATAATGACTGACTTTAACTGGGCCATATAACCCTCTGTCATAAACTCCTTGTTACCCACAGTAGCTTTTGTTTCCTCTACATCAAGATATGGATTCTCAAATAGCCCTGCATTAAAAATATTAGTAAGTAGTCGTACTGCTGACTCTTCAAATCGTGTCCGTATCACCTTCTCGCCTTGTTTCTCAATTCCTATTTGATACGCTGCAATGATAGGTTTGGAATCGTTATTTCCACCGAATTGGTCGACACCGGCCATGATGATTCGATAGTGACGTTCCGCAACTGTGTAATTTTCTTCTACACCCCATGGGCGGTTACCAAATAACTCAACAGGTCCTTCATCGCCTGTGATTCCCCAGTCTGTTGTGATTACCCCGTCGTAATGATACGTGTTCCGTAAAAGATCGGTGATTACATAAGGACTATACGAGTTCCCTACATTCTCTCCATTCGCCTTATCCTGATTAAATGAGATTGTATAATACGGCATAACTGCAGCGGCTTTTCCAGTCGGTCCTTCCAGGTCAAATGCTCCTTTTGTAAAAGGAATCAGATGCTCATCGAAGTTATTTCCCGGATAAACAGCATACTTTCCATACCCATAGTGTGCATCTCGGCCACTCTCGCCGGAACCCCCACCTGGCCAATGTTTGACCATAGCATTCACACTCTCATTGCCCCATCCATCGCTGCTGCCCGGTGTAGTCTGAAAACCATCCACATAGGCTCTTGCCATATCAGCAGACAGTTTAGAGTCCTCACCAAATGTTCCGCTGAAACGAGTCCAGCGCGGTTCCGAAGACATATCCACCTGAGGGGATAAAGCTGTTGCGATGCCAAGCGCCCTGTACTCTTTAGAAGCAATTTCGCCGAACTGCTTCGTCAGATTGGCATCGAAGGAAGCAGCAAGACCTAGTGCCTGCGGCCACATCGAGATCGCTCCACCTGATCCTTCGTTATACTCTGCATTAGCTACAGTGCTATGACGAGGGTCCGAGCTGTTATTAGCTGGAATACCAAGTCCAATCTTCTCCACTAAGGCTTGGGCATTGTTGTTCCAACGGGCAGCCACCTCAGGGCTCTCAACCGTAGTAATCAATACATGCCGCAAGTTATCTTCTGTCAGGAATACTTTCTGTTGGTCTGTTAGATCGGATGCCAATGCACCGCTTTCCGCCAGCGGTTTTCCACCATAAGTTCCCCCACGGAATCCCGAAGCTGCGGCTGCTGGTATGGATTGATGACCACTGTACAGCATAATTCCGGCAATTTGCTCCACAGACATTTGCGAAGCAAGATCCGTAGCTCTTACTTCTGTGCTAAGACGCCAATCCTCATATTTGTCGAGTTTTCCGTTTTTATTCAAATCTTTAAATGCTAACCCATCTACGGTTAACAGAGCTACCCCTGATTGTGTTGAGTATCCTAAGGTCTCTCCACCAGGATTGGTCACTGTACCAATCGTACCAACAACGCTTTGGCTCCATTTCGGGCTACTGCCTCCATTATTTGAGCCTGACCCGGAACCTCCGCCGCCGGTAGCAGGACTGCTGGTTGGCTTAGCGGCAGTATCTTTACCATCATTAGTAATTGTTCCTTGGCCAACCTCTTTACCATCAATGATCACACCTGAAGTTTGTACCACGATACTGGTCACATTTTTCCCACCAGTTATGGTTGTTCCCTCTGCTCCTGGCCGGATAATGATCGTTCCCACCTTCGCCCCATCATTGATTACAATAACGGTAGGAACTAAAATCTCCATAGATTGGATTGCAGTGGACCCTTCGGCTACAACTCGAACCTTTCCGCCTTGCTTATTAATGGTTACACCCGACAAAGTGCTACTCTTCAAGTGAATACTGTCTATTCCTCCGCCGCTTACAAACGTGGTTCCAGATACGGTTACTTGATCAAGTGTAGCCTCTCCGTTACCGATACCTGCGGTTAAATATAAATCTCCACTCACTTTGCTACCAGATAGGATTGCTCCTGAAGCAGTAATTAGCGCAGAACCCGCGATCGCCGTGGCATCATAAGTACCTGCAGCATTGTAATATCCTTTTGCCATACCATCAATAATCTTAACGACCTCAGCACGTGTTATGGACCCCGTTGGTTTGAATGTACCATCCGTATACCCGTTGATAGCCCCTTTTTGAGTAAGGATGCCAACTGCTGAGGCAGCATAAGCACTTATAGAAGCAGCGTCCGAGAAGGATAGGGAAGCCGTCCCTGCCTGATTCAATTCGAACACACGAGCCAGCATGGTTGCAGCGTCCTGTCTCGTTAAGTAGTTATCTGGTTTCGCAAGATTACCTGCAAAACCTTCAAAGTAACCTGCTTGACGTGCGATCAGCACATCAGCTACATACCATTTCCCGCTCGGCACATCGTTAAAGCTATTGCTTGTTTGCTGTGAAAAACCGAATAATCGGTTGAGCACTGCCACAAATTCCGCTCTAGTTACTTTTCCGTTTGGTAGGAAGGTTCCATCCGTATATCCATTTATAATTCCGCTTGACGCCCATTTTCCTATTGGTGATTGCGCCCAATGCCCGTTTACGTCATTAAAACTCGCAACCGTTTGAACATTTGTAATTTCAGCGGCAAACGCCCCTGGATTCACAGATGAGAATAACAACGCAGCGACTGCTAAGCTACTGGCCAGCTTTCTAGCTATGGGCATTTTCTTAACTTTTAGGCTTGAACTGTTTTTATATTTTGTCAACATGCCATCCTCCTCAGTAAAATATGTAAACGCTAACAATACCGTTTAACAAAAAGATCTCTTCAGTTCACCCCCTATTTGATAGACATATTATAGCTTGAGGTTTGGGATGGCTTATCTAGACTATCTTCAGATGCATCTGGATTATTTTATACTCGCTACATGCCGCCAAAACAAAGAACCGCTTCTCCAAAAGGAATAAGCGGTTCTTTAATTTAGTATTCTGTTACGGCTACCCTACACGCTGAACTTCGATAATTTCTCCTTTAACTGCAAGGATGCATCCTCCAGCTTCAAAGAAAGCTCTACCAAATGATCACTTACACTTTGTTGCTCTCCACTAAGTGAGGCAACTTCTTGAGATGCAGCTGATGATTCCTCAGCTATTGAGCTTACGTTGCTCATCGAATCGGATAGAACCTTTTGCGATTGACTCAGGCTGTCCATCGACACAGTTACAGCATTCAGACGAGCGATAAAATGCTGCATCTGATCCTGCACAGATACGAAGATATCGCTAGTGCTCTGCACGGAAGTCATTTGCTGATTAAAGAGCGGTGCAACTTCTGAAAGGACCACAACCGTCTCGTTCATATCTCTCATAACGGTATCTGTTATTTCTGCCACAACAGCAATAGACTCTTTCGATTGATCTGCAAGCTGACGTATTTCATCGGCTACCACCATGAATCCTCGCCCGGCCTCACCTGCTCTTGCTGCTTCAATGGTGGCATTCAGAGACAAGATATTTGTCTGCTGAGTAATATTTTGCATCACATTAAGAACCTTCATAACGGAAGATGCCGTTTCTGTCAGCTCGTTAACCTTCATCACAAGCTGATTCGTCTTCAGGCCCGTCCTATTCGTCTCATTAAGTAATTCTTTCAACCTGTTGAAGCCTTCCTCACTGAGTTCACCGATGCTATGTGCGGTGTGATCCATCTCGTGAGTAGCTGAATTAACTAAATCCATCTGTACCGAAATTTGCCCCGTCAACTCATTGCCACGATCAGCTTCCAAGGCTAGACTGCCAGCACCACCCGCAATTTCTTCCGTGGCCGCGGCAATATCCATAGCTGCATCAGCTGTCTTGCGCGAAACACCGCTAAGCTCATCGGCGGTTTCCAGTACCTTCCGAGCAGTTTCATTCGTATGGATAACCAGCTCTGTTATTCGTTCCATCATCATGTTAAAAGAACTGGATAACTGACCGATCTCATCACGTGAGGTGATATTCGTACGCACCCCTAGATTCCCTTCGGCTCCCTCTGACATCAAATTCTTTAGTCTGGTCAGCGGTCGAGATACCATTCTGAACATCCAATACCCTATTAAAATGGCGATAACAGCCGCTACAGCAACAATAATATAAGTAGTCTTGAGAATACGCAGCGCGTCTTTCGTCAAGTTCTCAGCCGGTACAACACCAAGTAACCTCCATCCCGAGGTTTCTAGTGTTCCGTATACAGCTAATATAGATTTCCCCTTCTCATCCTTTGTTGGCAATGAGCCTGCTGTATTCTGCAGACCACCCAGAAGCGTCCCTCCCAGATTCAAATATGTATCCGTCCCCACTTGCTGGGAGGAGGCAATCAATTCATCCTTATTCGTTAGCAATTGCATGTAGGAGCTTGTTCCAAGATCCACTTTACGAAGCTGATTTTCTAATTCGCTAATTCTAATATCGTTAATGACTATGTATCCTGAGCTTTTAGAATCACCGGCAATCGATTTGGCCAAATGGAAAACACCTGACGTATTTCCTTCCTGGCCCTGTAATTCACGTGGAATCCATACACTCTGTGGCTTCTCCTCTAGCTGCTTAAACCATGAGGATTCTCTGAAACTCTCAATAAAAGCGCTATCTTTTGTACCCGCCGAAGAAATTGGAAAACCTTCATTCATCGGAATAAGGTATACGGCCTCCACACCGTTTGATGCCGTGAGCCAATCATTTAGCTGCGCACTAATCTGGTTAGATAGTACCTTACGTTCCTCATTACTTGTAGTGGGATTATTCCCTTGTTTGAGTGCATTTTGAATTTCATTGTCGTACAAGATTCTTCCTAGACCATCCTCATAACGTAACAATTCCACATCAAACTTCTCAGCAGTTTGAACGACTGTCTGTTGATTGGCTGACAGCGCATTCGTCTCGATCGTATGCTCAGCTACGGAATAGGAAGTGTAGCCGAGAGAGAGCACGAGCACCATCGTCGAAACAAAGAAGATGAGAAAAAGCCGCACCCCAATGGATTTGGATGGATGCAGCTGGAATCGTCTTTTTTCTTTTTTCACTTGTACTTTCATCTAATCATTCACCACCGTTGTCGTCTGTTATGCCTACTGGCTTATCGTTTACAAGGTCATGAACATTTGTAACACCCGATCGGAAAGATATGGCAAATACTCATGACCGTACTCATAATAAACCATAAGCTCTTTGGGCGCTAGTACTTTGTTGTACGCGGCAAACTGCGTTGAAGGTGGACAAATCACATCGGATAACCCTGTAACCCACAACATTTTGGCTTGAATTCGCTCCGCGAGATTCTGAATATCGATGTAACCCAGTCTATTAAAAATCTCGTCCTCACGTAAATGATGGGGATCAAAAAAGCGGAAATAATAGTTAATTTCCTCATAAGCTGACGTAGTGATATCAAGCTCCCAAGCCCGTCTATAATCTGAAAGAAACGGATACACAGGAACGGCCATACTCACACGCGGCTCTAAAGCTGCACAAGCTACAGTAAGCGCTCCGCCTTGAGATAAACCAAAAGCACCTACTCGTGCTGGATCAACTTCTTCCATAGCCATCAATATTCGAGCAGTCTGTGCTGTATCCAGAAACACATTACGATAGTAAAGGTTGTCCGGATTTGGATCGTCAATGCCGCGAATAATATGTCCACGAATGGTTGTGCCTTTTACTGTAAGATTATCCTCGGAAAGTCCGCCTTGTCCCCGGCAATCCATCGCAAGGACACTAATCCCATGGGCCGCATAAGTCACCTTCTCCATCCAATCCCCGCTGTCACAGGAATATCCATGAAACATCACGACACCAGAACCTTTTTCTGAACCCCTTTTCTTCGGTCTTACATATTTACAATGGATTCTTGCTCCGCCAACGCCGGTAAAATACAGATGAAAACATTCCGCCAGCTCGCTGACGAACTCCGCAGGCTCTAGCTCATAATCTAGTGACTGGGCGTCCAGATCATGCAAAGCCCGCTCCCAAAATGCGTCAAAGTCGACTGGTTTTGGGCTGCTTCCGTTATATTTTTTTAATTGTGACAATGTCATGTCGTTTCCCATATTAAGGTCCCCCTTAAGGTTTTTTCACTTAAAAAACAATGGAAACGGAAAACCCGCTTATGTGAGTTTTCCGTTAGTTTCTACTAATAACAAGAGCTCGCTAGTTGCACTTTGTGCAACTATTACAGCTAAGTATGTTGTGTTGTTCATTTAATTGCACTCTATACAACTAAAATTGCTAACAATGGCGATTCCGAGCCATCTCGCCTGAAATAAGTGTACAATGTGCATCTATTTACACTAAAAACCACCAAACAGGTTAGTTTAAGTGCACTTTGTGCAATAGAATCTCTCCATATGAGCGCCCGTCTTTGTTCTATTGCACTTTGTGCAATCAGTTCGAGCGAAACCGAGCATAAAAGTGATTTTTGCGGAAATCCATTGCAGAGAGTGCAATAGATTCTATTTTTCAGACGAAATCGAGAGTTTCTATTGCAGAGAATGCAATGAAAAGCTCAAGCCACATAACACATAACACATAACACAAAGCGCGCAACGTGCAGAACCCAGCACACAAAATACAGCACACTACACGCCGCACACTTTTTTCGAACGCTGCTCAGCCTCCAAGCACCTAACCAACCTCACTCTACCTAAAGCTTGTTCCTCTAAGGTTGTTCACCCTATTAAATTTTCCCTAAACCCGCATCATCGCCAACCTCTTCATGGGTGTCGATGACATAGTTAACGATTTCATCAACGGTTGTATATGCAACGCCTACATAAGTATCAGCAGCGCCATAATAGATGGCGATACGGCCCGTTTCTGCATCATGCAGAGTGGCACATGGGAACAAAACGTTATTCACAAAACCTCTTTCCTCATACCATTCTTCAGGAGTTAGCACAAAATTTTTCGAGCGATATTTTACTTTCGAAGGCTCATTAATATCCAAAATAACTGCACCCATGCTATATACAAGACCGTTGCAGGTACCAGTAACGCCATGGTAGAACATCAACCAGCCTTCTGTAGTTTCAATCGGTGCAGGTCCGCCGCCAATCTTGACACTTTGCCACCAGCCTTGGCCACCTTTACTCATGACATGGCGGTGTTTACCCCAAAATACAAAGTCAGGGCTTTCACTAAGGAATACATCACCGAATGGTGTATGGCCGCTGTCACTTGGACGGGACAACATCACGAAGTTATTGTTGATTTTTCTAGGGAACAATACACCGTTCCGGTTGAAGGGCAGGAATGGATTTTCCAAGCTGGTAAATGTTTTGAAATCTTGCGTTTTAGCAACACCGATAGCTGCACCGTAAAAATCTGTACACCAGATAATATAAAATGTATCTTCGACCTTAACCAGACGTGGATCGTAAGCATAACGCGGCTGATAAGAGTTACCTTCTTCATCTATAAATCGGATCGGCTCATCATCGATTTCCCAATCTAGACCGTCAACACTATGTCCCATGCGCAAATGCGGACGCGTTGTGTTATCTTCTACACGAAATACTCCGATAAAACTACCTTCAAACGCAGTAACCGCACTATTAAAAATACGGGCTACTCCTTTTGCAGGATTTCTTTTGATAACCGGGTTATCATTATGTCTCCAAATCGGGTTCTCGTAGCCAGCAGGCTTATCCTGCCAAGGCATGTTCGGGATGTTCACTGCACTCGCTCCTACCAATTTCACTTCATTCATTAGTATTCCCTCCAAATGTATGCAACTTTTCAGTATGCTACTTTATCTAGTGCTGCTATGAAATCTACTACTAAGCTTACTTAACGGAACCTTGCGAAAATCCATTGTAGATATACTTTTGTAACGCGGTAAACACAACCAATGTCGGAATAATCGCGATCATAATCGCCGCACATATTACTTCCCACTGCGATCCGTATGGACCTTTAAACTTAAAGAGTGCTGTGGAGATCGTTTGGAGATCTGTTTTCGGCATATATAGGAAAGGAGTGTAAAAATCGTTATAAATATTTACGCCCTTCACAATAATTACTGTTACAATTGCCGGTTTCAGCAGTGGCAAAATAATTCTCCAATAAATCGTCCAATACGAAGCCCCGTCCAGCATCGCGGATTCATCCAGTGACTCGGAAATCGAATCCAGGAACTGCATGAAAATATATACAGCGATAATATCCGTACCGAGGTACATCACGATGGGTGCCCATCTGGTATTAAACAAGCCCAAGTGATTGATGATTTGGAAGGTTGCCACTTGCGTTGTAACACCCGGAATCAGGGTAGCAATCAGAAACATACTGATGAGAACTTTACTGCCTTTAAATTTAAACCGGGATAAAATATAAGCCATCATTGAGCCCGTCAGCGTTGCACCCAGGATAGAGATCACAACGATAATGACAGTGTTTTTAAATCCTAGAAGCATTTTGCCATCAACAAAAGCCTTAGTGTAGTTGGAGAAATTCAGCCAATTCTCTGGCAGCGTTAACGGTCCGGTTGAAGCGTATTCCGGCCCTGTTTTTAATGAGGCAAAAAATACAACTACGATAGGTATCAATGCTGCAAGTGCTCCCAAAATCAAGGTGAGATATTTGAATATACTAGCAGTGGTATATTTTACAGAATGCATAGTTTATTTCTCCTCCTTGATCAGAACGCGCTGCAAAATAGTAACTACTATAACGATACCCAGCAAAACTACGGCCATCGCTGACGCTAATCCAACTTTGCTATATTTGAACGCTACATCGACTGTCTGAATAACAAATGTGCTACTTCCGTTAGATCCGCCTGTCATGACGTATGGAATTTCAAACACACCAATGGCGCCACTGACCGCAAGAATCAGGTTCAATTGCAGAATACGTTTAATACTTGGCAAAATAATATGCATAAACTGATGCCATCTGTTTGCACCATCAATCTCAGCAGCTTCATAAATATCCGAACCGATCGAGGAAATAGCCCCAAGGAAGATCAGGAAGTTCATCCCCATGTATCTCCACAGTGACGCACCTGCGAGCGAGAAGTTAATCAAATTCGGATTGAGCAGCCACTTCTGCTGTAAACCGCTGAGTCCGAGCAGGTTAAGAATCGTATCTAGCGTTCCATCTGGTTTGAAAAAGAACAGAAAGATAAAGCCGATCGCTACACCGTTTAGCAAGGTTGGGAAGAACAAAATCCCTTTGAATAAATTTTTCATGCGAACACTAAAGCTCAGTATGGTTGCAAAATACAAAGCAAGTGCCATCTGAATAAAGGTAGTGAAGAAATAATACAAGCTGACCTTAAATACGGAAAAATACTCCGGTTTCGTAAAAATGGTTTTGTAGTTTTCTAACCCAACGTACTCCATATTTTTACTTAGGCCATTCCAGCTGGTGAAGCTGTACCGAAACATACTGATTACTGGATAATAAGCAAATGTGAGTAGTAATACGATCGGCACTAATGAGAACAAGCATATGATGGCAATCCGTTGATTTTTGTAACTCAAATTCGAAAACTTGAACACCCGATACACCTCCAGAAAAGCATCCTCATTTATTTATGACTCGTTTAAATGTGAAGGGGGAAATGCCCGTTCGCATATCCCCTCCCACATCCACTACCGCCTATAGCATTTAAGAAAGCTTATAGTTGTTTACTGTGCTGTGACTTTAGCGCGAGCTGCTTTCCACTTGTCGTTGAGGTCCTTCATGATGTCATCATAGGATTCTTTTCTGTTGCCAATTGCGGCTTCAATAATCCGTTTCTTGAAGTCTGGTTGCCAAGCACCGATTTCGGCTTGTTTGTCGATTTCATCAGACCAGCCTTCTTCGCCGGCTTTAGCAGCTGCAAGTGTATCAAAGGTTACTTCAGTGCCTTCATATTGTTTCAGAATTTCTGGAAGCTCTGCACCGATAGCCGGGCTCATACCGCCACCTTCAGTCGTTGGGTAGCCAGATTCGTTAATGAACCAATCCACCCAAGCTCTAGCAGCTTCTTTGTTTTTACTATGAACGCTGACACCCAGATTGTAGTCACCAGCAAGTGGTACAAGGATTTTATCTGCATTCGTAGGGAATGGCATAAAGCCAACATCATCTGGATTCGTTGCTAAACCTTTGATTTGACCGATTGCCCAAGATCCAAGAACCATCGTGCCGATTTTTCCGTTAGCCAGATCCGCTTTGGAAGATTCCCAGTCTGTAGTCGTTGGATCTTCTTCAATCAAACCTTTTTGTGCTGCATCGTACAGGATTTTGTACAGTTCATAGTGAGGTTGACCTGGAACATAGTTATCGTCGCTAGCCACTTGACCAATGTTCACATAATCACGGTTACCAGCTACTGTAGCCAGATCCGCTTCCCATTGGGTCAATGTCCAGCCAGCTGCGTAGTTTGTGTACAGAGGCACAGCTTTCGTTTTATCTTTAACAGATTGCAGAGCAGTTAAGAATTGTTCAGGCGTTCTTGGAACCTCTGTAATCCCGGCATCTTTAAAGACTTGTTTGTTGTAAATAATACCGTTAAAGTTGATGGTCATTGGAATTCCGTAAGCCATTCCGTCTACTGCTCGTTCTTCCACACCTGTATATTGTTTTTGCATATCTTCGAGTGTACCCAGTGGTTCGAAGAAATCGGGAATATCTTTAATAGCTATGCTTGTAGGTAACAACAGAACGTCGCCATAGTCACTAGTGCTCATGCGAATTTTAATTTGATCTTCGTAAGTAGCAAGCGCTTCAAAGTTTACCTTTACATCAGGATATTTCTCATTGAACTTAGCCGCATACTCTTTGAATACGGTATCAACAATATCCGTTCTTTGCGTAATAACCGTGATATCCCCTTTAATATCCTTGGCTGCTGCATCATCAGCCGGAGCTGCCGTCGCCTCTGTTGAGGATCCATTGCTTCCTGTGTTTTTAGCGCCTTCATTGTTGGTGTTGTTGTTTGAGGAACAACCGCTAAACAATCCTGCCATAAGTGTCAGTGCCATCAAGCCCATCATTGTTTTGCCTTTTTTCATGCTTTTACGACCCCTCTCTTCAATTCGACTCTAATTTGGTTTAATAACAAAAATAATAACTTTTATCATCACTATCAATTTAATAGAGTAATCACTATTATCAAACTCACTGAAATACTCTTAAAAAAAAGTGATGATATCGCTTACAAACTCATTATAGATCTATTTTTAACGCAAAACGATGGTTTGAATTGCTTTTTCTGGTCTTATATTTGTTATTTTTGTTTTTATTATGGTATTTTTATTATCTAATTTATTGAAAATAGCCACAAAAAAAGAGAGCTTATCGCTCTCCTAAATAATAGCTTCCTATATAGGACTAAAACTCACGTTCCATTTTCGGTAATTTACAGCCACTTTTGTAATCCTTAGGTGTCATACCACACATTTTCTTGAACAATTTATTAAAATAAACCGGATCACTATAGCCAACCTTATCGGCAATTTCATAATTTTTTAAGTCGGGATGCTCGATCAGCAATTCTTTCGCCTTAGTAATACGAATCCGAATTAGATAATCGGTGATGGTTTGCCCCGTCTTTATTTTAAACAACCGGCTGAGGTAGCTCGCATTCATACCGACGGTCTCCGCCAAACGCTCAAGTTCGAAGTTCTGATCATACTCCCTCTCCAGTATGCTTTTAGTCTGTTCAACTACGTAATGCTCTCCACCATCTGCCGCTTGAGAGAACATCTCCTCCTGCTCTGTGACGTTCTTTTTCTTTGTATCCTCTACTCTCTTGAGCAATTCATATAGCTGAGTCTTATCAATAGGTTTTAGTAAATAATCCATCACCCCATGGCGGATTGCTCGGCGGGCATATTCAAATTCACTAAAACCGCTAAGAACGGCAATAGGTATATCCTCCATATGTCCTCTAACCTGTTCAATCAACATAAAGCCATCCATTCTAGGCATTTTGATATCTGTAATAAGCAGATCAATGTCATCTCGGGATAACTTTTCAAAATGCTCCCAGGCTTCCACCCCGTTACCGTAGGATCCAATTACATGTACATCTAGCTCCATCCTCGATGTGATTTTTTCGAGCCCCCTGCGAATGACCTCCTCGTCGTCCGCAATCATAACATTTATCATTTGAGCACTTCCCTCCAGTTGTATCTGCCAGTTATTATGATTGCTCCATCATCACGAATAGAATTCTTCCTATGTATTACGTCAATGTACGATTGCACTCTTTTATAGTCTTGTATTTACTATAACGAAAGTTATTCTAATTTCCCAGCTGCAACTATAAATTGTCCTTGAAATCATCTTCGAAAAAGTATATAACTAAATTAAGTTGTTATTATAAACTAACAAATTAATAATAACTATATAACAAAATTAATTTACTAATTATTCTCTTTTCTATTTTCAATGTAAGGTGGGGATTCTCGATGATATTTAACAACGAATACATTGCAGGCATAACCTGGGGCTTCTCGGGTACACGTGGTTCATGGAAAACGGAAGAAGCGGAACGTTCGATGGAACTCATGTCTTCAGTCACTGGAGCGAACTGGACGGCCATTGCCTTTAGTGCGCTTCAAGCTACCGCTCATTCTACGGAAATTCCCTATGGGGAGGCTCCAACCGTTACCGACGAAGAAGTGAAACAGTCCATCAGTAAAGCGAAGTCACTGCAGCTAAAGGTATGCCTGAAGCCGATCGTTAATTGCGCGGATGGAACTTGGCGTGCTCACATTAACTTTTTCGATAAGGATGTTCCTTGCGAGCCTAAATGGTCTGAGTGGTTCAGCTCTTATACTAAATTTATTCTGCATTATGCTGCTATTGCTGAAGAAACAGGCTGTGAGATGTTCTGTATCGGCTGCGAGCTTGTACAAACGGATAGACGAGAAACCGAATGGCGTTCGCTTATTTCCGAGGTTCGGAAGGTTTACTCAGGAATTCTTACTTATAATTGCGATAAGTATCAGGAGGATAACGTGACCTGGTGGGATGCGCTCGATGTAATTTCTTCAAGTGGATATTATCCAGCTAACGATTGGGAAGCTCAGCTCGACCGGATTGAGCATGTGGTGAGATCACAGAATAAGCCGTTCTTTTTCATGGAAGCGGGTTGCCCAAGCCGAAGCGGGAGTGCGGCGATTCCTAATGATTGGACCTTGAAGGGTGAACCAAGTCAAGCAGAACAAAGCAACTTCTATCAGGCAATGTTTCAAAGCTGTGAGCGCAGAGATTGGGTTCAGGGCTTTATGCTTTGGGATTGGCCTACTCATCTTTATCCAATTCATGAAGCAGAACACAATGATGATTATTGTATGTATGGCAAACAAGCCGCTGGGATCATCAACGAATACTTCACCTCGAAAATCAATAAGTAATGTGAGGAGTGACTACTTACCAATGATTAATTCACCAGAATCATGGCTGGCTCAGCTTGAGGATGAGCTACTGGGTAATATTCTTAGTTTTTGGATGAAACAAACGAAGGACGAAATCAACGGCGGTTTTGTTGGTGAAATCGACAATCAACTGAACATTGTGCCTGACGCGAAGAAAAGCCTTGTGCTTAATGCCCGCATCCTCTGGTCCTTTGCGAGCGCTTACCGGATCTACGGCAAGACAGAATATCTGGCCATGGCAGAACGTGCCTATGCCTATTTGATGGATCATTTCATCGATAAGGAGTATGGCGGATTATACTGGATGGTGAATGCTGAAGGCAAACCTTCTCAGGAGAAAAAACAGATCTATGGCCAAGCTTTTACTATCTACGCATTGGCTGAATTCTACCACGCGACTGGACGGCCTGAGGTGTTAGATGAGGCCATTCAAATATTCCAGCTTGTTGAGAAATATGGCTATGATTCAACTTATAAAGGTTATGTTGAAGCTTTATCTCGGGAATGGCAAATCACGGATAACCTCAGTCTTAGCAGCAAGGACTTGAATGAGAAAAAATCAATGAACACGCATCTACACGTGTTGGAAGCGTATACCGGACTTTATCGAGTATGGAAGTCAGAGGAGTTGGCGAGTACGCTGGCTGAGCTAATCAAAACGATGCTGGACCATATCATTGATAACGAAGGCAAGCATTTTCATCTTTTCTTAGATGAGGCATGGAATGTAAAGTCAGATATTATCTCCTATGGACATGATATCGAAGGCAGCTGGCTGCTTGTGGAAGCCGCAGAAATACTTGGCGAAGAAAAGCTGCTACAGCGTGTTCGAACCGTCGCTATCTCCATGGCAGAAGCTGTTCTTGCAGAAGGTATAGATACCGATGGCGGGATATGGAATGAAGCTGATCCGAGCGGATTGCTAAGCAAAGATAAAGATTGGTGGCCGCAAGCGGAGGCGGTTGTTGGATTCTATAATGCTTATCAGCTGACCGGTGACAGCAAATTTAACGAGGCTGCCCAAGCCTCCTGGACTTTTATCGATAAATATATGGTGGATCACAAACTAGGCGAATGGTACTGGGGCGTGGACGAGAACCATCTGCCCCTCCCTCACGCAACCAAGGTTAGTGCCTGGAAATGCCCTTATCATAACAGCAGAGCCTGCTTCGAAATGATCGCACGACTGAATTCAACCCTAAAGGAGACTGTATAATGTCATCGTTATTTCATGAACGCAAACAACAATTAACAGAACGTTATGAAGCGCTGATCACCCGTAAAAATGAAAAGCTTCCTTATGGAAACGGTATTTATAACCGTTATGCTTATCCACTGCTTACCGTCGAGCACGCTCCTCTAATCTGGCGTTACGACTTCAACCCTGACACTAATCCTTACTTCGCTGAAAGAATCGGCGTCAACGGCGTTTTCAACCCTGGTGCCATAGAACTTAACGGTAAGTTCTATCTTGTTGCCCGCGTGGAAGGTAATGACCGTAAATCTTTTTTTGCTGTAGCTGAAAGTGACAATGGTGTGGATGGCTTCCGCTTCTGGGATCATCCAGTCGTACTGCCCGAAACAGAAGTTCCGGATATCAACGTCTACGACATGCGTCTCGTACCCCATGAAGATGGCTGGATCTATGGCCTCTTTTGTACAGAACGTAAAGATCCAGACGCTCCACACGGTGACCTTTCCAGCGCAGTAGCACAATGTGGTATTGTCCGTACAAAGGATCTGAAGATCTGGGAACGTCTGGCCGATCTTAAGACAGGTTCTGCTCAACAGCGCAATGTCGTGCTCCACCCTGAATTTGTGGATGAAAAATACGCCTTCTACACTCGCCCTCAGGATGGCTTTATTGATGCAGGCTCCGGTGGCGGTATTGGCTGGGGACTCTCGGATACGATTGAGGATGCCGTGATTACAAGTGAGACAATCATGGATGAGCGCCACTACCATACCATCAAGGAAGTTAAGAATGGCCAAGGTCCAGCTCCAATCAAAACACCAAAAGGCTGGTTGCATATCGCACACGGTGTGCGAAACACTGCAGCTGGGCTTAGATACGTCCTCTATGCCTTTTTATCTGACCTGGAGGAGCCAAACAAAGTCACACATTCACCAGGTGGTCATTTCATCGCACCAGACGGTGAAGAACGTGTCGGTGATGTCTCCAACGTTGTATTCTGTAACGGTGTAATTGCACGCGATAACGGTGAGATCTATATCTACTACGCTTCCTCCGACACCCGCATCCATGTAGCAACAACTACGGTTGAACAAATGTTAGATTACGTACTGAACACACCAGAAGATCCACTCCGCTCTTATGCTTGTGTAGAGCAACGTATCGCCCTCATCGATCGTAATTTAGCGCTGTAAATAAGAGTTCAGAGTCCTTAAAAATCAACAGAGCAGCGATTCTCCTTAATGGAGGGGTCGCTGCTCTGCGTTTTTGATCATTCTGTGTCCCCTAACACGTTACTGTGGGTATCTGATAGTGTTTACTGATGCTCTTTCGACTTGTAAATCTGTTCATGGATACTCCCTTATTGTTGATAAATATCCATACTTTTTAGCCGTTTAATGATTAATTCCTATAGATTAAGCTCAAAATAGCTCAGTAATCCCCTAACTCCAAGGAGGCTGAGATATAAATGTTCAAACGTATGGATGAGATCATGATCGAGATTCCTGAAGTTGAGAAGCCAGATCCCAATGCTGCTGCCGCTGTACAAGAACTGCTTGGCGGAAAGTTTGGAGAAATGTCGACCCTTAACAATTATCTCTATCAATCCTTTAATTTCCGTTCAAAAGACAAACTGAAACCCTTTTATGATTTGGTGATGAGTATAACAGCGGAAGAGCTAGGCCATGTGGAGCTAGTTTCGCATGCCATCAACAAATGCCTTCGAGGGTCAACAAGTTATAAAGAGCCAGATTCCACCCCTCTAGGGTCCGTAAAAGATGCGCGTTTATCCTATCACTTTCTGGCGGGGGCTCAAGGTGCTATGCCTTTTGATTCAACGGGGAATCCATGGACCGGAGCAAATGTATTTAATAGCGGCAACCTAGTGGAAGATCTGCTACATAACTTCTTCCTCGAATGTGGAGCCAGAACACATAAAATGAAAGTTTACGAAATGACGGACCATCCAGCTGCACGCGCTGTAGTCGGATTTCTCTTAGTGCGCGGTGGTGTCCATGTGGTCGCTTATGCCAAAGCCATCGAAATCGCAACAGGTGTTAATGTAACGAAACTCGTGCCGGTTCCTTCGTTAAATAACAAATCGTTTAGTGAAGCGAAGAAATACGAGGAGAAAGGTGTGCATACAAAGCTGTACACCTGGAGTGACAGTGACTTCGGCGCTATCGATCAGATTTGGAAGGGAACCCACCCAGAGGATAACCTCCCGCTTGAAGTCATTAAGGGAGCACCTAAAGGCTTCCCGATCCCCGTAGCTCCTGCTGTCGAAGAGGAGTTCGCCCCAGGAATCTCCCCCGAAGACTTTAAAGAAATTGCCAAACGCCTCAAAATGGCTGGAAATATTACCGAATAATATTTAAAGTGAATCTGGTGAGGAATTTACGCAGCGTCTTCCTCACCATAGATTCACTTTTTTTAATTGTACAAAGCCCGATATTCATCCTCCAGCATAGACATCAGAATCATGTTATGAAATTCTCCGTCTACATAAAGAGCATCCCGCTCCACACCATCGTGCTTGAAACCAAGCTTCTCATAGACATGAATGGCTCTTGGATTAAAAGGATATACACCCAGATGGATACGATGCAGCTTCAAGGCTTCAAAGCCATATCGCAGCATTTGAGTCATAGCCTCAGTACCGTAACCCTTCCCTCTATGTTCATCACTACGAATCCCAATTCGAATATTTGCGCTACGGTTGTCCGGATCTATTTCGTTCAGAACCACTTCTCCAATAAGCTCATCCGTTTCCTTGACGATAATCATAAGATCCACACGATCCTCAGCTGGAACACTAATCTTTCGAATCCAAGCCGATGTTTGCTCGCGAGAGATTCCCCCTTGCGACCCTGTTAGACGACCCATCTCATCATCAAGTAAAAATTTGTAATAAGCCTCCAGATCGGACTCTCCTACACCACGCAGATGAATATTTTCGCCTTCGATCTTTGGTATTGCAACTGCTTCTGACATAACTGAGTCCCCCTAACCAAAATTCCATGGCTTTCAATTATTTTTAAAGGCTAATTTCTATTCTCTCGGTATATCCACAGAATCACGATGCACTATGTCTGCTGCAATCAGGATCTTCTCCAATGGTGCAGAGGGATGCCCAATCCGACTTAGCAATTTCTCCACTGCCGCCCGGCCCATCGCTTCTTTAGGGACATGTACAGTAGTAAGCGGCGGAATGCCTCTTGAGGCATCCTCAATATTATCAAAGCCCGTGACCGAGATATCCCCTGGAATATTAAGACCTTCTGCCTTCAGGATGTCACTGACCGTAAGTGCTGTTTTGTCATTGGCGCAGACCAAGGCGGTTGGGAGTGTCTTAGCTTTTTTCCGCTTCATCACCCAATTTTTAAAATCCTCTTGGAATACCTCTTCCTCCACCCCTTCTAAAAAGAGATTCGCATCATCTTCCAAAGGCAGTCTTATCCCACTCTCCTCCAGCGCACTACGGAAGCCAATCCATCGATCCCTAAAACTGCGTGAAAATCCAATATTCCCGATAAAATGCATTTGTGTATGGCCTGTCCCCATCAAATGATTAGTAAGTCGAGCCATGGAATCCACATTGTTCGCGAATACAGTATCACTTGGAATTAATGGATCTTCATGGTCAATCAACACCATCGGCAGACCGATGCGATGTACCTCAAGTAGTAAAGAAGTGGAGATTTCGCCCACACCTACCAAACCAAGAATCCCGCTTGGGTTCAGGATATTCACGAAATTATCCGCACGATTCTCAGAGATGATCACCATTCCAAGTCCTTCTTGATCCAGCGCAAGGGCAATACCGTCCACAATTTTTCCCCAATACAAGGAATCCTGAGTTTGCGAGCGGATATTCGGCATTAATACAAGCACAGATTGCTTATTCCGATCACTACCCCCTACCGGAGGAGTACGCTTGACACCTTGGACAAAAGCATTTTTTTGCGTAAAATAGCCTAACTGCGAAGCCGCTTGAATCACTCGTTCTCTGGTCGTCTCATTAACGCCAGCTTTACCAGATAGTGACTTGGAGACAACAAATTTGGATACACCGAGATGATCAGCTATTTTTTGCATGGTGACCTTTTTAGCCATATTAAAACCTCCAGAGATTGTAATATAATTAATGTTAAACTAAAGTTAAGGCTGAGAAGTTACCTGTGTAGCTACCCGCGCTTCCGTCCATTTTGCATTTAATTCGTCAAAAGACTTTTGTAAATCAGGCGCAGCAAGTAACTCTTGAATATAATCTCCGGACCAAAAGGACAGCTTAGCTCCATTTGCCAGATCGATGAACGCATCACTTTGTACCGTGCCATAAACCAGCTTAGGTTCATAAGATAGAAATTCACGGTACTGCGGCAAAAAAGGGTTCAGACTACCATCAGCAGGAAGGAATCCCCAATCATCTGAATACGAAGTCTCTTTTACAAAAAAATTCAACCAAGCCATAGCAAGCTCTTTATTCTTACTGTATTTGCTAACACCCACGAACCAGTCCGGATTGATCGGTGCATAGTGAGTACTGCTATTATCATAAGGAAATGGGAAGAATCCGATATCATCTGGTGAAGCCCCCACATCAAGCACTTGACCAACCGCCCAATTTCCAAGTAAATACATGCCAGCTTGACCTTTAGCGAGTCTAGTCTTAGAGATCTCCCAATTGTTCGAGAAGAGTTCATTCTCTACATAACCTTTAGCAATTAAGGTTCGAGCAATGGAAATGGATTTCCCCCACTCATTATCAAGCTGCCATGGACTATCCTCATTTACCATATTATTTAGATACTCAGGGTTGCCTGTCATATAATTGACCAGACTATTTCCCCATTCACGCAGTGGCCAGACGGCTCCATAATTCATATACAGCGGGATAATTCCAGCCTCTTTTAATTTAGCGCAAGCTTCGTAGAATTGATCCAGTGTCTGTGGAACCGCGGTAATTCCTGCTTTTTCGAAGGACCTTTTATTATAGACAATCCCTACCGTGGTAGTTCCCGTAGATAGCCCATATCGCTTACCATCATAAGTAGCAAAAGAAGTGAAGCGCTCACTAACCGAAGTTTCTTCATCCAACGGTTCGAAAAAATAATCCAGTTCCTTTGATGGAAGATTCACAGGAAGCAAAAGTACATCTCCGGCGTCCTTGGTGGACAGTCTTACCAGAATGTCCGTTGCGTAATTGGATAAACCTTCAAATTCAACATTCGCTTCGGGGTACTTTTGCTTAAATTGGTCTGCGTACCCTTGAAAGGTTCCATTCTCAATCAGATCTATTCGATTGGTCATCATGACTATGGTGCCGGATAAGTCAGACTTCACCTCGTTTCCAACTGGAGGCACTGTAGATTCCGTCTGTTTGGTGTTGTTCTCACAGCCACTAATCGATAACAAAATGAGAAGCAGCAGTATGGTACGCGTAGTCCAGTGTAATCTCATCCCCATCAACGGACAGCCTCCTCTTATTTCAGTCAGATAATCTAATCATTTCCGGTTCCAGCAACGGTAGCGACAAAATAACATCCGTCCCTTGTCCAAGCTCACTATATACCTCAATTCCAAAAGCCGCTCCATAATGAAGGCGCACTCGCTGCTGTATATTTTTCATACCAATGCCCCCATTGATACTTTTCTTAGGAGGACTTTCTTTCTGCAGCCCATCGTTCAATCTCTCCAAAGTGATCTTATCCATTCCACAGCCATCGTCCTTAATATGAAAGAACAGCATTTGCTCAGTCATCTCACAACGGATACTTAAATGCATTTGTGGTTTATTATCATCCAAGCCATGATAAGCAGCATTCTCTATGATCGGCTGGAAGACCAGCTTGATAATAGAGTAATTATCTAGCTCCTTCGGTACGTCGATCTCGAGTACGAAACGATTAGGGTAGCGACAGTTCAGCAGCTCAACATAATTGCGTACATATCCAAGCTCTTGCTTCATTGTCGTTTTGCCGCTCAAATCACTTGTACTATATCGTAGCAGTTTACCTAAAATTGAGATCATGTCCGCAGCTTCAATATCATCATTGAGCTCAGCGGTCATTCGGATCGACTCCAGCGTATTATATATAAAATGAGGATTAATCTGACTCTGCAGTGCGTGAAGCTCCGCTTCCTTCTTCTGTTCTTCAATTCGGTAGATATCCTGAATTAACTGCCTGATCCGAGCCAACATTCGATTAAACTGATGCCCGAGCAGACCAATCTCGTCACGCCGTCTAACCCTAAACATCACATCTAGATCGCCGCCCTGAACCTTTTTCATCAGTTGAATCATCTGCGATAGTGATTTAGTGAGTGCAAAGGAAAGAATAATGGAGATAATTAACGCAAGTACAATGATACTTAATGTAGCAGCGAGCGTTGTATTACGGGTTACCTTCACATCCCGCATTAGCACATCTACAGGAATCGAAATAATGGCCTTCCAATTGGTCTTGTTAGAGCTTGAGTAAATATTTAGAAAATCTTTTCCGTTGACTGTATCATAGAAACTCCCGGATTTCCCATCGACCCTTTTGAATAGCTCTGAATCAGATACATCCGTGGCAAGAAGTTTTTTGTCACTGTCGTACACGACCATCCCCATCTCATCAACGATCAAAGATTTGCCATGTGTTACTTTATCCAGCTCCGTAACCCGATTCTCCAAATTGCTAATATTCGCTTCAACCGCGATCAGCCCAATCGGATTTAACAAACCATCCACGATTTTGCGAACAACGGTAAAAGCATATCGAGTGCTCTGCAAATTACTCGTAAATGATTGGGTACCAAACAAAAGGGCCTCTCCGCTGGAATCCTTCGTCTGCTGACTCCAGTACTTATAGCTTTGATCGAGGTCGAGCCGTACGCCACCATCCTTGGCAGAATAATAACCATTCCCATGCGCGTCAAAAATATAAACCGTGTTCGCGCCTCGCTTAATATTGTTAATAAATGAAATGTTGCCTTCTATGCCCCGCTGAATTGACAACAGTAAATCAAAATCTCCGGGTAACAATGTAGCACTGCCTGATTCGCCACCCATGATCTCTTTCTGCTCATGATAGTGGTTCGAACGAATTAAATTTTGTTTAATATCGTTCACATAGGCTGGCATAGATGAAATACGCTTCATATCTTCGATATAATCATCTACTCCATCCATCATTTGATCGATTAACTTCTCAGAATAAGCAATGGTGTTGCCCTGAATAGATTCTGAATAACTCTTATAAGTAAACACACTAATGAAGGTAAGCGGAAGGGTAATAATTATTAAAAAGACGAGGAGCAGCTTGCGCTCCATACTCATGTCCCCGATAACGGACCACCAGCCAAAGATGCGTTTACCTTTCATACGGTCCTTCTCCTTAACCCTTTTTTACCTAACTTGTTATTATTATTTACCTAACAAAATTATTATACGGGGAAGTCCTTCTTTACACAATAACAAAACCGCTTCCTCATAACGAAGAAGCGGTTTTGTTATGTAAATCATAAAAATTTGTTAGGGACCCACTTATTTTATCGTGAATAATGACAGTTTGTCCTTTAACTGTCCTGAAGCACTTTCCAGCTTACCTGACAATGAAACGAGTTGATCACTTACACTTTGTTGTTCATTACTGAGTGAAGCCACTTCTTCGGAAGTCGCTGATGATTGCTCAGCTACAGCACTTACGTTACCCATGGCTTCCGACAACACAACCTGTGAATGATTCAAGCTACTGATCGCTGTTGTCACCGATTCCAGACTAGTAATGAACTCATCCATCTGTCCTTTTACGGATACAAAGATATCGCTCGTGCTCTTCACTGAGCTTATTTGCTCTTTAAAGAGAGGTGCCACTTCAGATAATACAGCTTCCGTTTCGTTCATTTCCGTTATGATCTTGTCGGTGATTCCGGCTACAAGAGCAATAGACTGCTTCGATTGGTCGGCAAGCTGTCTTACCTCACCTGCTACCACCATAAAGCCCTTGCCAGCTTCGCCTGCACGTGCGGCTTCTATCGTCGCATTCAATGATAAAATATTCGTCTGCTGTGTGATACTCTTCATCACATCCAGCACCTTAATCACTGAGAATACTGTTTCTTTCAAATTGTTAACACGTTCTACAAGCGCACCTGTCTTTTCCCCAGTACGGCTAGTTTGATCCAGTAAATCCGTTAATTGCTTGGCACCTTGAGCACTAGCTTCTCCAACCCCGCGTGCTGCCTCATCCATCTCACTATTGGCACTAATCACGGTCTGCATTTGCGTAGCTATCACATCTGTAAGCTCATTACCACGTTCAGCTTCAAGTGCCAGACTGCCTGCTCCTCCAGCAATTTCTTCCGTAGCGGCTGCTATTTCCTTCGCGGAAATAGCTGTCTTACGCGAAGCTTCTCCAAGCTCGCCAGCGGTCTCTAGCACATCTCGTGCAGTTTCTCTAGTTTGCGATACAAGCTCAGTAATACGCTCCATCATCAAGTTAAAGGAGGCTGATAGTTGTCCAATCTCATCCTTAGACACATATTCTGTACGTACACTTAAATCTCCGCTTGCACCTTGAACCATAAGATCCTTCAATCGTGCCAGAGGGCGAGCAATCATACGAACCATCCAAATCCCAATAAATATCGCAAGCAATGCCGCACCGGCAGCCGTAATGAACGTCGTCAACAGAATCGGACGGGCTTCCTTCACTAGTTCTTCTGTAGGAACTACACCTGCGAGCTTCCAATCTGCCCGCATCATCGGATTAAAGACCGCCAGAATTTCTTTTCCGTTTGGATCTTTAGCTTCTAGGCTATTATTATTTTTCTTACTCTCTTTGATAAAAGAAAACTCCGATGACTTTCCATCGTCTAGCGGATTAGAAGAAGCCACTACTGTACCTTGCGGAGACACAAGTTGAATACGGGAGCCGTCTCCCAGCTTCACACTTGCGAAAGATTCTTCCAGCAGTGTATTCTTCAACACAAGCATAATCATGTATCCTTTATCTGCTCCCAGACTTTTAAGAGATCTTACCAAAGCAATATCTTTTTCTTCCGCTCCTTGAAGAGAGGTTGAAAACCAAATATTTTTAGAGTCGTTATTGTTAGCGTCTGAATAATAAGAATTATATTCTTTAGAATCGGCCACAATTTTCTTGAACCATTCTTGTTCTCGTAATCCATCAAAATAAATGCCACCACTGCCAGATGTAACAATTTCCTGTTCAAGTGACTCGGGAATCAATGCGACACTGAGAATATTAGAATCTGTTGTAGTCTGATTGGACAATTTCTTACTTATTGAGCTTGTTGCTTCAAATTTCTCGTAAGCAGTTTGTGCAGTAGCCATTGATCTAAGATCCGTTTGCAACTGCACATCAAAAAAGAGCTGCAATACCGTATTCTCATATTGCTTCAAGGTAATATCCAGCTTCTCAGCAGTCTGAACAATAGTCTGGCGGTAGGCTTCGGATACGTTATTCTTTATCGTTGTTTTTGCCTTCGAATAAGATATAAGTCCAAGTGACATAACTACGATTACAGTGGAACATAAGAATATTAGAAATAACTTCACACCGACGGATTGGATAGGATTAACTCTCTTGATTTGGCTTCCCCAACCCAACATCATTTTCTTAGCATCTAACTTTGATGTCTTTCCTGTACCTACTTCATTGCTCTGTACATTTACGGATTTTTTATTGTTCTTCTTCATCTCTCTAACCTTCTCTCTTTATGCTTTTCACTAATACTATCTTGATCAGGATCCCCATCATGATCATCTACCCGCTAATATTAGAGGACATATGAAAGCGCTAACCATATTATATATCGGTTTATTAGGCCTTTTTTCTTAGCTTTACTATACTTTTTTTATAACTTTTAACCTATGTATTCTGAAACAAAAAAACTCCCTTCGTTCTACCCTCCTTTTGGATTTATTTGTTAGTTACTAATATATATATCTTATTGTTAGCTTTGTCAAAAGAAAAACAGGGATGCTCTTATAGAAAGAACATCCCTGTATCTTATTAAGATTTTCTCTTACGCATCATATCAAAGTATGCTACCGGCTGATCTACCTTCATGCGGACACGTTGCAGAGGATGACGAGCTGCGTCAAGCGGGTTGCCTGCTTCATCCCACAATTCCGCTACAGTCTGCTTAAAGAATGTATCATTGGGTCCGAAGAATTCGACTTCCTGCCCTGGCTTGAAGTGATTGCGTTGCTGAATGAGCGCCATTCCACTCTCAGCATCGTATTCTAGTACAAGTCCGGCAAAATCATACGGAGCCGCTTTTTCTTCAGGCTCATAGATATGATCTTCATGATCCGGAGTATCATAGAAGAACCCTGTGTTAAGCGGACGATTCGCCGCTTTATTCAGCTCATCCAGCCACTCTTGCTTCAACTCGTACCCTTCCGGATCAGCCATGTAAGCATCAATAGCTTTACGATAAGCGTTAACTACAGTAGCTACATAGTGAATCGACTTCATTCGTCCCTCGATCTTGAAGCTGTCAATGCCTACTTCAATGAGTTCAGGGATACTTTCCAGCATGCACAAATCCTTAGATCCCATGGAGAAAGGATTATCTCCTTGCTGATGCAGTGGAATCTGAGTTACACCCGGAAGCAAAGGGGCCGGAGATTGTGCTACAGCTTGATCTTCTTCAGATACCCAAGTGCCTTCAGGACGCGCATCCTCGAACAAATCATATTTCCAGCGGCAAGACTGACAGCAGCCTCCGCGATTGGAGTCACGATCTGTAAAGTGATTGGATAATACGCATCGACCGGAGTACGAAGAGCACATCGCACCATGGATAAAGCTCTCGATTTCAATGTCAACATGCTTCTTAATCTCAGCGATCTCTTCCAGGCTTGTCTCACGTCCGAGTACTACACGTGGCAGACCCTCTTCTTTCCAGAAGGATACCGCTTGCCAGTTCAGTGTAGACTGCTGAGTACTCAAATGTACCTCTAATCCAGGTACTAAACGGCGTGCTGTATCTACAATGACCGGATCAGCAACGATAATAGCAGCAATGCCAACTTCATATAAGTTACGCAGATATTCTTCAATCCCTGCGACATCTTCATTGTGAGCATAAATGTTCGTTGCAACAAATACCTTAGCGCCGTATTTCTTGGCGAATTCAACACCTTCACGCATTTCCTCAAAGCTGAAATTGTCTGCTCCTGAACGCAAACCGTATTTCTGCCCTCCGATATAAACAGCATCCGCACCATAGTGTACTGCGAATTTTAATTTCTCCAAATTACCGGCCGGAGCTAGGAGCTCCGGTTTGTCCAGACGGTAACGTTTACCCTTGTATTGCGGCTTTGTCATGGTTCCCATTCCTGTTCTCCCCTCCATCGCCCCACAAAGTGATGTCTGTGCATGCTTACTGCATCTAGTCTTTGCGGGGAACTAAAAAACTTTCATTAAATTAAACTTAATATACTTGCTCTTTATAGAAAAATCCGAAGCTTAGCTCCCGTTCTGGATCCTGCAACGTTCTGATAGCTTCCATCCAATCCTCTTGGAAAGAATATGCTTCTGGATCAGCTACATAAAGATCAATAGCTTTGCGATAAGTCTTAACAACCGCCATATTATACGCTGTTGATTTCAACAATCCTTCAATCTTAAAACTCTGTACGCCTGCAGCCATAAGGATATGAAGATCCTCCAAAATACAAATATCTTCCGAACTCATAATATGTGTACCGTTCTCGTCTTCATAGATTGGGAACTTTTGGTCATCTCGTTCTGCCTCGATCAAAAATAGACCACGTTCCTTACCAAGACTGCCGCCCTCGCTTGGACGTCCTTGATGCGACATATAGCTTTCTACAAGCTTACGCTTGGAATGGTATATATTAGTCATGCCGTGAACCTGAACCTGTGCCTCTACCTCTAAAAGCGGAACCATTTCCGTCATTTCATCCATATTCAGCTCACGGGCAAGAACGACGCGAGAAGCACCTTTACGCCCCCAATAATTCGCGGTTGCGTAATTGGTAGAGGTCATTTCCGCATTCCAATGCAGATTCATGCCCGGTGCTTCCTTCTTCACTGTGGTTAACACAGCAGGATCACCGAACTCAACACCGTCAACACCAAGTTCACCTATCGCATTCACATAGGCAGGGAGCTCTTCGAGAAGAAGGTTGGACATGAGTCCACCTAGTCCAGCATATACTTTGCAGCCACGCGCATGTGCCATTTCTACAACAGCAGCTGTATCCTCCAGAGAGAAATGTCCGGCAAGACGCATGCCAAAACGGTCATCCCCGATGAGCAATGCATCTGCTCCGGCATCCAGCAAAGCAGCAGCTTCCTCTAAGGATGCTGCTGTCGCCAACAATTCCGGTTTGTTAATCATGTTGTACCTCCTACTTGTACAGTTATTTCAACCGCACCACTCTTCATTTTAATATTTTATTTCGATTCTTGCTTACTTTTTTCAATATTGGCTAAATGTTCCTTGTAGGTCTTAGCAAACAAATGGCCCTGTGTACCATCTTTCTTAGTCACATAGAAGTAGTATTCAGATGCCTCAGGTTCAAGTGCCGCCTGAATGGAGGCCAGCCCCGGATTACTAATAGGTCCCGGAGGAAGCCCAATATTTCTATACGTATTATAAGGACTGTCAACTTCCAAATCTTTATATAACAGTCTTTCCTTCTGTTTGTCGAGCAAATATTGAACCGTAGCATCAATCTCCAGCTTCTGCTCTTTCTTTAAGCGGTTATAAATCACGCCAGCAACTAGTGGTCGTTCACTATCTACCACAACCTCACGCTCGACTAACGAGGCCACTGTCAACAGCTCATGAAGTGTCATTCCACGTGCTTCTAGCTTTTGCTTCCAATTCGGAATCGTGTCCAGTTTCCTCTGGAACTGATCCAATAATGCCTCTACAACTTCCTGCGGCGTACTATCCTTGGCTAGTTCATACGTTTCAGGGAACAAATACCCTTCAAGCCGATGACGAAGGTTCTTATTCTGTGGGATACCTAGAACATCAATTCCCTTCAAGCCCGCACCGGTATCCATCATTTCGAGAAAAATAGCAGCATCCTGATTCCAAGCCTCAGCAAGCTTCTTGGCAATCTGCTCAGCAGTATATCCTTCCGGAATCGTAAAAGTTACGGTCTGTTCCTTAACAACATCACCCGCGTTTAACCTCTCGATGAGCTCGTCATAGGTGTCTCCTGGACTAGCAACATAAGTACCAGCTTTGAAGCTGGAACCTTCTTTGGTCCATTTCAAATATCCCTTAAAAAAAAGACTGTTCCGAATAATGCCATTTTGTTCGAGCAGATCAGCAATTTCAGCGCTGCCCATGCCCTTCTCTATCGTAAATGTTACGGCAGGTCCTGCAGGTTCTACCGGCTGCATCCCGTTCCAAATGTACCAAGCGCCTCCGCCTCCTGCTGCTACCAGCAAAAGAATAACAATAAGCACAGTACGGATTGCGGATTTCAAGTCAGGTTCCTCACTTTCCGACTATAAAGTATAAAAGTGTACTACTTAAAATTCAATACATATTTCATGATCATGATTGTTCTTTTAATTATATTGATCGTATTCCAAGCAAAAAGAGCGCGGAATTCTCCGCCCTCTTCCGTACTCATCATAAATGTAACGTACATGTTTAAAGCTTATTCTGCATCGTCCACTGGAAAAGTCATCTCATCATATAGCTCAGAGATGTCTTCCCACTCTTCATCGTCCACGATGTTCTCTAGTTCCGGAAGTCCGTTAGGAGAGACAACGATACGCAGAATTTCATATTCCACGTCTTTACCGGTGCCTTTCAGCACCGCATAGCCAATACCACCGACTTCAAATTCGGCGATAATATCGTAAATGGAAGACTTGCCCTGCTCATCTTCCAGTTCTACTGTTTCTCCATAGGCTTCCTTAAGCCGCGAAGTCCATACCGCTTGATCAGCGGATACATCAGTCATTCTCAGATCCTCCGTCCAACTCGTCAACCAGTGTGTTGAAAGTCTCTTCGACAATCGCCCACTCCTCGTCATTATCGATCATGAACAATTGAAGATCGTCGCCTTCTTCCACATAACGGAACGCATAAACCTCATCGGTTTCCTCGTCCTCGGAATCAAGCGGAACCACCATCATGTACTTAGCGTCCGAGCCATCAACCTCAAACTTCATAATGACCTCGAATTCCTCTTCATTACCTTCCTCATCAGGAATATAGATAATTTCCGGTTCTTCCTCTTGGCCAATCTGTTCGTTTGTCATATCCTCGCACCCCTCACCTTTTACTGTTAGCATCCAAAAAATTTTGCAAAATCAGGGCTGCAGCCATTTTGTCCACAATCCCTTTGCGTTTCTTCCGGCTGACGTCCCCTTCAATCAGCACCCGCTCTGCGGATACCGTCGTCAGACGCTCATCCCAAAGGTGTACGGGCATTGCAAATTGCTCCCGTAGCTTGTCAGCGAACTCTATGCAGATTTCGCCCCGGGGTCCTACTGAGCCGTTCATATTCTTCGGTAGACCAACTACAATCTCTCCAATTTCGTGCTCCGTAACAAGTTCACGAATACGTTCGAACTCATTACCAGTACCGCGGCGCTCAATCGTTTCAAGAGCTTGTGCCGTCCATCCAAAAACATCGCTTGTGGCTACACCGATTCTACGGTCGCCGTAATCCAATCCTAACTTCTTCATCATCTGGGATTATCCACCTTGTGATTGACGAGGTAGAATCTAACCAACTCTTCAATCAGCTCATCACGTTCTTTTCTCCGGACCAAACTTCTCGCATTGTTATGACGCGGAATGTAAGCTGGGTCTCCGGAAAGTAGATACCCTACGATCTGATTGATCGGATGATACTCTTTCTCCACCAGTGCATCGTATACAGCGAGCAATATTTCCTGGGGAGAAGCTTCCTTTTCGTCGCCCTTCACATTGAATTTGACCGTTTTGTCCATGGAGTCCATTTGTGACACCTTCCTTCTGCAAAATCACCCTAAAAGGGCGGCTTCGCAAAGTTGCTACTGTGCAGCTCACTTGCTTCCTTTATCATAACATATTCATAGCCCAACGAGGAAATCCTGCGCGTGGAATAACGCTTTTTTTGGCATTTCCTCTACAAAAATAATGATATTTTTGGCTTTTAAGCTATTGTCAAGCACAACTATTCATGAAAATCTAACCACCTGTTAATAAAGAGTAGCGGTACTGATGTCAAACTCTCAGTACCGCTATGTTTTTTCGTAATACGTTTAAATTAAGAAATAGTTTCGTAATTTTTATTTATGCTAGGGAAGCCACTAATTCTTCTGCTTTAGCCAGTGCCTCGCCAAGCTTGGAGGCATCTTTACCACCAGCTTGTGCCATATCTGGACGTCCGCCACCGCCGCCACCGCATACTGCTGCGACTTCTTTAACGATCTTACCAGCGTGGAAGCCCTTATTCACCAGATCCTGTGGTACAGTTACAACAAAGTTCACCTTATCGTCCATGGCAGCACCCAGAACAAGTACAGCATCCGGGAGCTTGGATTTCAATTCATCTGCAGTAGAACGCAGAGCGTCCATATTTCCTGCTTGAACAGCAACAGCAAGAAGCTGTGTACCTGCACCAACCGTCTTCACACTGCTTGTTAGTTCAGCGGCAAATGTTGCGCTCAGCTTAGATTGCAAGGATTCATTCTCACGCGAAAGCTCACGCACTTGGTTATGCAATGCTTCAATCCGTTTTGGAACGTCGTTCAGAGAAGACTTCAGTAGACCCGCAGATTGCTTGAGCAGATCCAGTTGGCTCTCAGTGAACTGATAAGCGTAACGTCCAGTCACTGCTTCAATACGGCGCACTCCGGAACCAATACCACTTTCGCTAAGCAGCTTGAAAATTCCAATTTGAGACGTGTTGGATACATGGCATCCACCACAAAGCTCAAGGCTGTAATCGCCGACTTGAACGACACGGACAATATTGCCATATTTTTCACCAAATAATGCCATAGCGCCCATAGCCTTAGCTTCGTCAATTGGCTTATTCTCAATGACCACATCAAGGCCACGCCAAATTTGTGCATTCACACGATGCTCGATGTCGCTTAGTTCTTCCGGTGTAATCGCTCCGAAGTGGGAGAAGTCAAACCGTAAACGAGCACCTTCTACTAGAGATCCTGCTTGGTTGACATGACCGCCAAGAACCTCTTTGAGCGCTTTATGCAGTAGATGAGTAGCTGTATGGTTCTTCACGATATCTTCACGCTGTGCACGATCCACTTCAGCGCGAACCGATTCGCCTACTTTCAATTCTCCAGCTTCCACAGTTACCAAATGTACATGTTGACCATGTGGAGCCTTGAACAATCCTTTTACCTTAGCTGTAACTGAACCGCCAGTAAGCAGACCTGTGTCACTTACTTGTCCACCACTTTCAGCATAGAACGGTGTTGCCTCAAGAATTACTTGGCACTCTACGCCTTCGCCAGCGGTATCGACCAATTCATCACCCACAACAATTGCCATGATTTTCGACTCTGTTACCGAGTCATTATATCCAACAAATTCACTTTTAACCGTCAGATCCGCTAATGCGCCACCTTGGATCTTCATGCTGCCACCGTCATGACGTGCAGCTCTTGCACGATCACGCTGTTCTTGCATAGCGACATCGAAGCCTTCACGGTCTACAGTTAATCCTTGCTCTGCTGCGAAATCTTCAGTCAGGTCAAATGGGAATCCGTAAGTGTCATATAGCTTAAATGCATCAGCTCCAGCAATCGTGCTGTGCCCATCTGCTTTTGCTTTAGCGCTGATCTCACCCAAGATAGCCAATCCATCAGACAATGTCTCATGGAAACGTTCTTCTTCTGTACGGATAATCTTGGCGATATATTCCCGATTCTCGACAACGGATGGATAATACACACCCATAATCTCACCAACGGTTTCCGTCAACTCATGCAGGAACGGACGATCCAGACCCAGGGTCTTTCCGTAACGAACAGCACGGCGTAGCAAACGGCGGATAATATAACCACGACCTTCATTAGAAGGAAGTACTCCATCCCCTACGGCAAAAGTAACGGTACGCACATGGTCAGCGATAACTTTAAGCGCGATATCCTGCTCAACATTATCTTTATAAGTTACACCAGCAAGCTCAGCTGTTTTTTGAATAATCGGTTGGAACAAATCGGTATCGAAGTTGGAATCTACATCTTGAAGAATGGATGCAAAACGCTCCAGTCCAGCACCGGTATCAATGTTCTTGTTCGGAAGCGGCGTATAGCTGCCATCCTTGTTATGGTTGAATTGTGAGAACACAAGGTTCCATACTTCGAGCCAACGTTCGTTTTCTCCACCTGGATACATTTCTGGATCACTCATGTCGCTGCCATAAGCTTCGCCGCGGTCATAAAAGATTTCCGAACAAGGACCACAAGGGCCTTCGCCGATATCCCAGAAGTTCTCATCTCCCAGCTTAATGATGCGTTCTGCTGGCAAGCCCACTTTTTCATTCCACAGCTTGAATGCCTCTTCATCCTCAGCATACACAGTGACGGAGATACGTTCTGGATCGAAGCCGATCCACTCCTTGCCAGTCAAGAATTCCCAAGCCCATGTGATAGCTTCTTCTTTAAAATAATCGCCGATAGAGAAGTTACCTAACATTTCGAAGAATGTATGGTGACGGCGTGTCTTCCCTACATTCTCGATATCATTGGTACGAATACATTTCTGCGAGTTCGTCAGGCGCGGATTCTCAGGAATCTCACGGCCATCGAAGTATGCTTTCAGCGGTGCCATACCTGCGTTGATCCACAACAGCGAAGGATCGTTATGCGGTACGAGAGATGCACTAGGTTCAATCTTGTGACCTTTACTTTCAAAAAACTTAAGCCATTTGGAACGAATTTCACTTGCTTTCATTGTTTACAGCTCCCGTCTCATCTTTTTAATTCGGCTCATGCGCCAGATTGTACAAATTTTCTAAAAAATAAAAACAAAAAAACGCCCCTGAATAATTCAGGGACGATTAATATCGCGGTACCACCCTGGTTATCGCCTTGACCCAATTTACGGGAAAGTTAAAGGGCGATCGCCTTGTCGCGGCTGATAACGGGTGCCCCCGGTGAGTTTGTGATCTCACACTCCGAAATTAGCTTTCCACCGGCCTGTCTTCAAGGTTCTCCCAGCCATTACGAAATGCTTTCGTAAAGGAACCTGTTCTCTGATCAAGCCATCCTCCGGCGTACTTCATTTTCATCAACGTTTTATCCGATTTACATTTTAACATTTCAAGTATAGCCAGTGCCCCTTCATCTGTCAATCTAAGGAGAAGTTAAGGATAACGTGAGAATATATGATTTTTGTAATGGTGAACTCGGGCACTTAAAGAATATAGTAAATCTCAGATATCATTTGGAAAATTATGTATTAAAAATAATGCTCTAGAATACGCAATGCTCGGGTAAAACCTAAGGAGGATTACAAATCATGCTGCGCAATAAAGTAACTGAGGAGCTATCGATTGTTAAAGTTAAGCCTACATCAATACGCTTTATCGTCAGTCTCATTTTTATTCATATTCTCTTCACTCTAACGGTTAACCTTGTCCTTTTTGCAAATGGAACTTTAAGCGTTATTGCCAAAAGCACAAACGGATGGATCAACGAAACGTTAGCTGCAAATCTGTTCGGTCTTGTGTTAGAAGTGGTTATTTTCTTATGTACAATAGCTAAATTATCGCTGAGGGATTTGGGGTTAAAAAGGAATACATTATTAGCAGGACTTATCGGCACTTTTCTATTTTGGCTCGCAATTAACATTGTTGATTTAGGTATGACATTACTGACTCACTCAAGTTTAACATTCAATAATGATATTTTCACGAATTCGAACGTCGTCTTTGGTGAATTCCTGGGTCAGGTTTTCGGAAATGCTTTACTGGAAGAAGTTTTGTTTCGGGGCTTTCTGCTAGTTCAAATCTATCTCTTATTAAAAAAAGTCAATAACAATACTTCACGCATCGGTTATGCAATGCTTATCTCACAATCCATCTTTGCCGCTATACATATCCCAAATCGGATCTATTCAGGATTAGTCGGAATGGATTTTGTTTATGATTTTATCGTACTAGTAATTCTAGGGGTCATATTCTCATTACTCTATGTCTTAACCAAGAATCTATTTTTCGTGATTGGCGTCCATTCCTTAATGAATGTTCAGATTATGTTTTGGAATAGTAGTTTTACTCATACAGCAACGTTAATCTGTGTGTTATTACTGACTTGTCTTTTAATTTGTTTCAAAAGGAAGGAATTCCGAGCGCAGAAATCAGAGGGGGCAGTGCCAAGCTGAATAAATGGGATCGGAGAATTCTCTAGAATCGCGACTGACCCAATTGTAAACATAATCAGCTAAAGCAAGCAGTCGATAACCAAAACGGAGGGCAGCAATTCTCTAGTAAATATGAGAAAAGCTGCCCTGTGCTGTATTTTTACGTTTTTAATATAAAAGAGCTACGTTTCCGTCAGCTGGCGTAGGCAGTACGTATCCTTAACAACAATTCTAAATCAGCTTGTGTGCAAACCACTTTTCGCCCCTGAATCGCCAAAGAAAAATACCCCCGCGAACGGCCCACTCGCAGTTCATCGCCAGCCAGACACCCATGACGCCGTAGCCCAGTACGATCCCAAGGATGTATCCAAAAATCACCCGAAACAGCCACATCGTCAGCATTGAGGTAATTGAGGTGAAGCGGGAATCTCCCGCTGCCCGCAGTGCGGACGGCAAAATAAAGCTGACGGCCCACAGCGGAACTTGGGCAATGGAATTCACCAGCAGCACCACAAACAGATCATCAATGATCTCGGAAGGTGGGGAAAAGATCGATACCAGCGGGTGGAATAGCGGCATCAGAATCAAGGCGATCAACGCCAAAGAGCCGGACCCGATCCAGAGAAAGGACTTGATGAACTTTCTGGCTTCAGAGACATTCCCCCGCCCGATACATTGGCCGACCACCGTTACAATAGTTAGCGACAGCGCGCTGGCTGGAATTTGAAACACCAGAGCCAGCGAGCCGGCAATGGCATTGGTCGCAATGGCATAAGTGCCTAGGCTGACAATAAACACCTGAGTGAGCAGTTTCCCCCCGTTGAAGAACATCTGCTCCGCTGCGAACGGCACGCCGATGAACATGATTCTCCGCAGCATGGTCAGAGGAATTCGGAATAGGTCACGAAAACGCACCCGCAGGGCCGTATCCACCTTGAACAGATACACCAGGGCACAAACCATACCTGCATACCGCGCGATATTAATCGCAAGCGTCATCCCCAGCACACCCATGTGCAACAGGTTAATGAAGACCACGTTCAGAATAACATACAGCAAGTTCATGATGAGCGACAGCATCAAAGAAGCCCGTGTCTTGCCCACTCCTCGCAGAGCTCCGCATACCGCCTGAACCACCGCGATGCCCAGATATGAGATGCTGCTGCCGATCAGGTAGATGCGGGCATTGTCCAGCACTTCGGGTGAGGCGGTTCCGAACAAAAGGTTCAATATAGGAGTATGTAAGCCCATCAGGAGCAGACCGATTCCCAAAGCGATCAGCGACACCGAAGCGACCGAAGCGGCCGTAGCCTGGGACACCATCCGGTCGTTTCCGCTCCCTTTGTACTGCGCGACTACCACTGTCCCCCCGGTTGCAACCGCCACGAACACATTGATCAGAAAAATATTCAGCGAATCCACCATATTCACTGCACTGACCGCCGCCATCCCGGACGAGCTGATCATTGCGGTATTTACCAGATTAAGTCCAATAATGAAGGCCTGGTCAATCAGAATTGGAATAAATAAAGCTATAATTTGCCGATAATCCATCCCCTCCCCAGAAAGATATTTCTCCAGCAATCTTTTCTTCTGAAGACTAGCCCGAAGCTGCATAACATATCACATTCTTTTCTGTAAAATGGAAAAAACTCTTCATCCGAAGAGCTCTTCAACAAATTATACCCATTATACCGTGGGCACTTTACATTCAGTTTACTATAGATACACTTTTAAGTCTTTAATCAGGAGTCAAAAAACAGTAACTGCCCTTCACATATTTGGAGAACATAAACTTCATCAGAATTATGCAGCTTCAGACCATAGAATCATTCGTTCATCAAAAGTATTGGCAAAAGTCTTTAAGCGGATTGCGTTATGCCTGATGATTATGATCGATCTTTGCATTTACGCAAGAAAAACGCCTGACGGCTTCCTTGGAGGTAGAGTAGAGTTACAAGCTGAGTACATCCGTAATTCCATAATCGTATCTATATACACCTTCGTAGTGAGGTTCCGAGAGACGGACCATATTGCACTTATTCCCTAAAACAAGCCCATTCCCGGGTGACTTGGGGCGGATAACGGCGCTGGCTCGTTTACGTTACCGTAGGCACATTGTATTCTGTTTTTCGCATACATTAGGCTCGTTTACATTAGCGTCGGCACATTGTATTCGGTTTTTCGCATACATTTGGCTCGTTTACGTTACTGGCGGCACATTGTATTCGATTTTCCACATACATTTGGCTCGCTTACGTTACCGTCGGCACATTGTATTCGATTTTTCGCATACATTTGGCTCGTTTACGTTACCGTCGGCACATTGTATTTGGTTTTTCGCATACATTTGGCTTACGTTACCATCAGCACATTGTATTTGGTTTTTCGCATACATTTGGCTCGTTTACGTTAATGGCGGCACATTGTATTCGATTTTTCGCATACATTTGTCTCGCTTACGTTACCGTAGGCACATTGTATTTGGTTTTTCGCATACATTTGTCTCGTTTACGTTACCATCGGCACATTGTATTCGTTTTTTCGCATACATTTGGCTCGTTTACGTTACCGTCGGCACATTGTATTTGGTTTTTCGCATACATTCGGCTCGCTTACGTTACCGTCGGCACATTGTATTCGGTTTTTCGCATACATTTGTCCGTAAGCTCGACTAAAACATGCATTTCGAAGGATATAAGGTCCGCTCGGGCCGTTATACATCCCAAAGGCGTGTGCTCAATTAAAAACAGGGCTCCCCATGGCCACCAGTTGAATATTGGTCATCCTATAAATTCGTTTCACATTTCTCCGCAATCTCGAAATTTTATAAATTCTATTCCATAAAAAAAACCGCGCTAGGCGCGGATTCTTAAAGAAACTATTAAGCCTTCTATTATTTTGCACTCTCGGCAATCGTCTTATAAGCCGCTAAATCTGTATACACTTCCACTTTAAGCGGATTGCGTTTATGTTTGGTAATTTTATAAAAGTGATAGACAAACACTGCAATATTAGCTGCTAAAGATAATGCACTCACAACCCAAAGTGCCGTTTCGCTGTGAGAAGATTGTACGGAGAACTTTGAATCGCCAACAAACGCCGGGAACGACATTGTAAACATCATCCAAATCGCCAAGGTTTGTGCACGGTGCTGCAGCCACGCTCCTTTTTTGAAGAAGAATGCTGGAATTGTACAAGAGATCAGAAGAGCTGCACCTGCATAGAAGGAATGGTCAGAAACTGCGTTATATACATAGGCAAAGTTCCAAATGTCATAAGCAATGATCCAGAACCACAGCTGGTCCGGCCACAACATATCCTTACTCTTGTCATTACTAATAACAATACCCATCCAACCAGAAATCGTAATAATGTTCAGAATACCTGCGATCCCGTTCATAATGTTCCAAGGACCACCTACCATCATTACGCCATCCACCATGCCTTGCAAGCTGTACACTTGGAAATCACGGATAACTGCTTCAAGAATGTTAACTGCAAGGATAATCGCCGGGAACATTAATATATATTTATTTTTGTCCCATCCTTTAACATAACGGATAGCCATAAACCCTATACATCCTGCCAAGGCAGAATATACTTTTACCCAGTGAAACCATGTTCCAGTACTGGAGCCTTCGCCTGCCGTATTCGGCCAGACCGCTATGGTAAGAACAATAGGGACAATGATAAACAGAATGATTGAGAACCACTTGCTTCTTCGAGCTATTTCGTTGAAAATCATTAATCCTGCAAGTACCACTAACCACATTAGAGCAGAGTACCAAGGAATCGATTCGAATAAAAACATAATGTATTCCTCCTTCATATTTTGTATATAAGCTATGTCTTGAGTCCAATATATCCCATTCTCCTTCGAACGATCAAACTGCTCAAAACGTTGATTTATCAATGTTTTCATAGTCTCATTTCGAGTTGAATTTACACATCAATAGGACTGGAATTCATCCAAGGTCCTACCCCAAGTAAGGGAATCTATTAGAAACTATGTCTACAGAACTACAGACTGTAAACCTAACTCGAACGTAAAATAAACCCACAAAGTGGAGTTTTGCTTTAATGCTTACTCAGTTACTTTGTGAGAGGCCCAAAATATATACTTTATGCAATATAAAAAAACCTTGCCGACAAATTTCTTTGTGGACAAGGCTTACTACTCACGCATTTTTAAAAAAATCTTTCAACTAAGTATTTCGAATATACGATACAGTTCTCCAGTGTAGGAAAATTCATGATTTCTCCAGCATAATAGATCTTATCTCTTCCCTGCATCTGATCAAGCCGTTCATAGAAGCCTTCACGAATCGCATTAGAATCTACATGGGGGAACTGCTTCCAGCGCTTCATCATATACAGACGGATATTCTCGCCGCCAAGCTCGCGAAGTTTATTTTCTACCTTTTCCCTCATCTCGAGATCTGTCATCTCATCATTCTCCGCTACATAAACCGTAACTAGATCCGTTGTTCCCATATCTGCCCACCTGTAATACCATGCCATCATATGTCCCTTGCGTTCAGGATTCATATTGCAGGGGATATATCCAGAAAGCTCCGGCAACCCCTTCACTCTGTAAGCATATACCCGAAACCGTTCATAGATTATACACTCAAACAATGCTCTATCTACCGAAGATAAGTGAATCATATCGCCCAGATGCTCTAAGGAAGCAGTATAAATAACCTTGTCAAAATAAAAGATATCCTGGTTTGTTTCCACCCGAACTTGACCATTTCCCTCTTGCTCCATATGTAGCACTTCACAAGTCAGACGCAGATCCTCTACTTGGTCGGCCATTCTTCTAATGAGTTCAGTAACTCCCTTAGGCCAGGTTATCATGTGAGTGATCTCAATAAAGGATAATAAATTATCATAAGTAAGAAATTTCAATACATAGGCGGCCGGCACATCCTGAATACTCCCAAAACCAAAAGTATTGAAGTAATGCATATATACCTGCCCAATTACAGATAGCTCATTCTCCGTACACCAATCTGAAAAGGGCTGACATAGATCTGCCGGTAAGTGTAGAAAACCCGGTTCTTGTAGTGACTTATAACGTTTCAAAATTTCCGGCAACCGTTTGAATTCTTGGGTAAACATCTGAATTTGGTCCATAGGAATCTGAGTAGTTTTTCGCCCATTTGTATCAAAAAATCCCCGTTCCAAGAGTGGCCCCTTATCCATAAGATCAAACTCCCTCATGAGTTCAATCGTATGTTTATAAGTTGGCAAGCCGATTAGAGTTCCCATTTCATAGGTTTTCCCTTTATATTCAATCGAATGACACTTGCCACCTACTCGGTCTGACTTCTCAAGGAGAGTGATATGGTTATATCCTTTTTTCGCGAGCTGGTAAGCAGCTGTAACCCCAGAAATCCCTGCACCGATGATCCCTATTCTGTCTTCATACTTCATATTAGTCATCATCCGTTATCTCCTTGTAAATAACCATAATGGCAAGGTCTCACGCTGACCTGCATACTCAAGTGCGACATCCGATGGTATTTTACCTTGATTAGGTCCGTCTGTGATCACCCTGCTGAAGTTATAGATCCTCAAATATTCGTGTAAGCGCTTTTCTAAGGTCTCAAAGGAATCAATCGTATCATCCAACCAAGCCTGCTGATAGAACTCTTTCGTCAACACCGCTGCAAATTGCTGTAAGGGTTGAAATACTTCTGTCTGATCTGCAGTAATAGCTACTTGATTTATGTTGTTCTTATGTAAAAAATCGCTGTATTTATGTTTACCTCTATCCCAGTTCGTAGTAAATTCACGACTCTTGTTCGTAACCAGATTATTAATTTGGAATTCTAAGGTCTTCATCAATGGGATGACCTTCAAATCCATAAAATCGATAAAATGAATGGCGGACTTCCGATTATATAGCTTAACTAAGCCTAATCTGGAATAGGCATCGTAGACCACGTATTGATACACCTTTCCTACCCTTGGGAACACTCCCATATAGCTAATACTCTGTTGGCACATATACCCGGGATGAGCATTTTCCGGATTTTTCATCCTATAGTCCAGAGGTTTGGGTTTCTCTTTACACCCTCTGCTGTTAGCCGCTTGCGCGCCGTCCCGCTTCTTTGCTTTAACTTCTTTGGCGTAAGCCTCCCGTTCTATTCTCTTACTAAGTCCATTTCGACGCAGCACATTATAAATACCTGACTCCCCTATGTTCACACCCTCATCCTGCAGTTCGTAAAAGATTCGCTTGGGTCCATCTTCAGGGAATTTGGCAACGTATTGTAAGATCAATCTTTCCGTTCGCTTATCCACTTTATTAGGCATTACCGGCTTTCGTTCCTTCTCTGCCAGTCCATCCATCCCCTGCTCTTGGTAAGCTTTACACCACTGATAATAGATCGTCCGGGATATGCCAAACTCCTTGCAGGTTTCGCTCACATTGTTGCTGATAGTCCCTTGCATGAGGATATGATATTTGTTGTTTGCATTCATCTATTACACCCCCTATTCTCTTTATTTTATACATAGTTGGCGTTAAATACAGTGCTATTCTACAAAGGATAGGTGAAAAACTTATACTTTCTATTATTATAAAAAAAGAGAGACAGCTCAAGGCTTCTCCCCATTCCGAACAAAATGTGTGATGTATGCCCCACCGGAAATCTCCAAACAGTTCAGACGTTGACCATAGGCACATCCACCATCCACACCAATCTTATCGCCCAGCGGACTAAACCAGATGTCTTCCGAATCATGTAGATCCATCGTCGAGGTATGACCGAAAATAACCGTTTTGTCAGTGCTAACTACAGGATTCGTATAAAATGGCTCTCTGATCCAGATAAAATCGTACGGCTCCTGCTGCTTCCAATCCTCTATTAATGGATTAATGCCCGCGTGGACAAAGATATGGTCTTCCGTCTCATGATAAAGTGGCAATGAACTTAGAAAGTCCAAATGATGTTTGTATTTCTGTCTAATTTCTTCTTTCAACAGCATATAATCATGCCAGCCAAAATCCGCTTTAAAAAAGTCAGAATCCGCCTCACAATAGCTCATCAATGTATACAAACCACCGTTGTTTAGCCAATGCGTATCCAGTTTATCATCCTCGCTGGTGAGCGCGTCATAGGCCATTTTATCATGATTGCCTTTTAGAACAGTAACGCCCCATTCCCGCTTTAAGGCCATAACTTGATCCACAATTCCTTTACTATTGAGACCTCTATCCACATAATCCCCCATCAGAATGAGCTTGTCCTCGGATGGCCGATAGTTTATTTTTTTTAATAATGCGTTGAATTCGGAATAGCTTCCGTGAATGTCGCTAATCGCTAATATTCTGATTGTAATTCCTCCTTGCTCTGGATGCTGCAAGCTAAAACGCCTTCGGCGTCCTTTAAAGGACGGTGAGCGTTTATGCGAGAATTATAGGGATAAAGTATATCGTGAAACTTATACTTTCTTATAATTTAAAAAAGACGTTCCGGGCAGAGGCACCGAAATATCTTTTTTTGTAATGGTCGCTATACGGAATCCATAACGAGCGGATCTTCATCGGATTGAGTAAAAAGCTGGCGGCTTCTGACTTCATGCACCGCTTCTTGAAAACGATCACACAGAAAAATCAATTGGTCGATCTCCTTCTTACCTACCTTTTCCGTAACTTCACTTAGAATACCTGAAAAAGTAGCCATCTGGGAGTCATAAATCTGCTCCCCTTTATTCGTCAGACCAATATATACAACCCGCCGATCGGTATCGGACGTTGTTCGCACCACATAACCCTTCTCTTCCAAACTGTTAACCATTTGTGTCGCAGTAGGTCTGCTAATTTGGAGCAGGTCGCTTAATCTAGAAATCATGACTCCCTGCTGCTCTTCGACTTCGTCTGAAAGCTTCTTTCGCTTCATTAAATTGTTTATGACATACATCATCATAAATTCTCTATAAGAAATAGCTTCCTTCGAGGACGGACGAGAGGTCAAACGTTTAATATTTTCAAAGGCAATGATTAGCTTCTGCTCTTGACTATTTTGAGTATCCATAGGGCACCTCCAATTTAACTCAATCTAATTAGATTACTTACCTATTTCCAAAAAATCAAGTCCAAATCACATTCTGTTTCCATAAAAATTAAATAATTAAACAGTTGTGCTAAATGATGAATTTGTGTATTATACATAAATGATAGTTTGGCTACCTAATTATTAAGACATGAAATCCCAAACTACAATATATAGAACTTAAAGGAGAGGAACAGCTCTGGAGCATCTTTCGCAAAAGAAAAAAGTTACAATTATGATTGCTTTAATGGCGGCTATGTTTTTCGCAGCAATCAACCAGACCATTGTGGGTACTGCAATGCCCCGAATTATTGCGATGTTAGGAGGCATTGAACATTATACTTGGGTAATTACCATCTATATGCTCACCTCTACAATCGCTACCGTACTTGTCGGCAAATTATCCGATATCTATGGAAGAAAACCATTCCTCTTAGCGGGGATCGTTATTTTTATTATAGGCGCTTTCCTGTCCGGATTGTCGACAAATATTTTCCAAATGATCACTTATCGCGGGATTCAAGGTCTTGGCGGCGGGATTCTAATGTCGGCTACCGTAACCGCTGTAGGTGATTTGTTCGCTCCTAGAGAGAGAGCCAAGTGGACTGGAATTATGATGGCCATATTTGGATTCTCTAGTGTAATTGGTCCTACCCTTGGGGGCTTCATGGTGGATCACATGGCTTGGAAATGGATCTTCTGGATCTTCTTGCCTTTCGGTATCGTGGCTTTCTTTATGATTTGGAAAATGTTCCCTAAAACTGCACGCTCCACTTCAGAATCCATTGACTACTTAGGCTCTATTTTCCTTTCCCTTACCATTGTTGCACTCTTGCTCGGCTTTTCATGGGCGGGTACAAAATATGAATGGGGTTCCCCAGAGATTCTCAGCTTGTTCGGGGCATCTATTCTCGGAGTTATTATTTTAATTCTGATTGAACGAAAAGCTAAAAGTCCAGTATTGCCATTATCCTTATTTAAGAATTCCATCGTAACCATCTCCATGGTTGTCGGCTTCCTGATGAATGCTGGTATGATGGGCGCAATGATCTATCTGCCATTCTTTGTCCAAGGTGTAGAAGGTGTCTCCCCGACCAACTCCGGATTCATTAATATGCCGATGTCATTAGCAATGATTGTACTTAGTACGCTTGTGGGAAGATGGATCTCCAAATCAGGTAAATACAAGCGTTATGCCCTGATGGGTATGCCATTTATGGTTGTAGCCATGATCATAATGGCCTTTATGAGCAACATTGCGATGGCCGTAGTCAGCATGATTGTCTTCGGGATTGGTTTAGGACTATCGATGCCTGTATTTACCTTAACCGTGCAAAATGCTGTAGCTCCCTCCATGCTAGGAGTTGCTACTGCTACAAATACTTTGTTCCGTAATTTAGGTGGAACCATCGGTATCGCTATTATGGGTACCATCATGAACACTTCATTAACGAATAAACTAGAGGCAGCAGTGTCCTCTGGCAAGGGTCCAGATTTAACCAAACTTGACCCTGAATCCGCTAAACAACTTTCCGCATTTATGAATCCGCAAATGCTGCTAGATCAACCTAAGCTGAAGGAACTGCACGCAACGCTGCCAGAGCAGATCCAGCCACTCTTCAATCAATTGATTGAGATGCTGCGAAACGCACTAAGCGATTCCCTGACGGTTGTATTCTTAAGCGGCACGGCACTGTTAGTCATTGCAGCATTGCTTGTCCTGTTCCTTAAAGAGATTCCGTTACGAAGTGGTGAGAAAAAAACAGAGGTAACTGCAGAGGGAAAAAGCGAAGGCAAAAACCTTGAAAAGTCAGTACCTGCCGCACATTAATCACAAATAATATACATTAGAGATGTCCGTAAACAGCTTTGGCTGTGCGGCATCTCTTTTTTATGTGAAGGAGATTAGGATTCGGTTGGTTGATCGTTCAATTCTTCGAAATAATCGTAGACTTCGTTTAACAGCTCCATTAACGAATCTGTCTTTTCTCTACCCATATAATCAATCATGCCTTTAAAGGTATTTCGGGATTTCGTCACGGCCATTTCGGCCAAATGCTCTCCTTTTTCCGTAAGCGTGATCTCACTGATTCGGCGATCCTGGGCATCGGCAGAACGCACTACATATCCCTGTGCAATCAGACTATTGACCATCTGTGTAACCGTAGGAGAAGTGACTTTAAGAAACTTGCTGATATCTGATACGGTCTGGCCCTTCTTCCCTTCCCGTTCCTTGCCGAGCTTTAAAGAAACCAACATCCGAACTTCACTTGGCTTCAATCCCCAGACTGTAGTTTTACGCCAATTCATCCTGGCAAATTGCTGGAAAGCTTCCATTAGTCCATCAACATTCTGATATTTATCTTCGTTCATCAGTACACCCCATAAGATCCATTTAACACTAAGTATAGCCTAATCGGGCTTAAAAAAGAATTGATAGATGTCAGATATCCATTTTCAAATCATTACTATCGAGATGTATAATGGGATCAGAAGAAAGGGCTTGGTCGTCCTTTACTGACGATAAATGATACATTGTTATATATAAAATACAGGCAATTCACGCCTATTCGAAAGAGGTTATCTATCATGTCCTTTTCTTATTCTACATATGACGCTCTAGGGCTTGCTTCGCTTGTCAAAGCACGTGAAGTCTCCCCTCGTGAGCTTGTCGAAGCCGCATTCGCTCGGCTCGATGAAGTTAATCCAGTTCTTAATGCGGTTGTACGTACTCGTAGAGAAGCTGCTCTTAAGGAAGCTGACGATATGCCTGTTCATGATAGCACTCGCCCGTTTGCTGGCGTTCCTTTTCTGCTCAAGGATATCTCCCAAGCTATCGCTGGAGAACCTCTTACTTCGGGTGCTTTGCTTATGAAAGACAATATTGCCAGACGTGACTCAAACTACGTAGCACGAATCAGAAACGGCGGATTCATTCCGCTTGGACATACGAATACACCAGAATTCGGCCTCAAAAACATTACCGAGAACGTCCTTCATGGCCCGGCACGTAATCCGTGGAATCCCGAATATTCCCCCGGCGGTTCAAGTGGTGGTGCAGCTGCGGCGGTAGCTTCTGGTATTGTTCCGGCAGCGGGTGCTAGTGATGGTGGCGGCTCGATCCGTATCCCTGCCTCGTTCACCGGCTTGTTCGGACTGAAGCCCACCCGTGGACGTACTCCAGTTGGACCAGGTGTCGGTCGTCAATGGCAAGGCGCTTCTATTGACTTTGCATTGACAAGGTCCGTACGCGATAGTGCTGCGATGCTGGATCTACTACAGGTTGTGCAGCCAGAGGCTGCTTTTCAAACACCTCTATATCCGGGCGTCTACTTAGACGATCTATTCATGCCAACACAGCGAAAACTACGCATAGCGTTCACAACAGCTTCTCCAGTAGGCACTCCTGTAACGAATGAAGCAGTCATTGCTGTGCTCAAAACTGTAAAATGGCTCGAAGCTGAGGGGTATGAAGTTGAAGAAAAGCTAAGTCCAGTAAATGGTGTTAGGCTGATGGAGAATTACTATACGATGAATACTGGCGAAGTGGCAGCGATGTTCGTATCGCTGGAAAAAATGATGGGACGTTCCATTACTTCCAGTGAAGTCGATATCGTTACTTGGGTCCTTGGGGAAGCCGGAAGAAAAGTCTCTGCGGCAGAATTTGTGCATAGTCTGGATGAATGGGATATTGCAGCCGCTCAAATGGCAGGTCTGCTTAACCGCTACGATCTGTATATCACACCAACAAATGCGGATTCAGCTCCTAAGATTGGCGAGTTAACGCATAGCTCTGCTGAAATCGAAAAACTGCTGCATGTACATGAGTTGCCGAAAGAGGAACAAGAGCGAATGATTTACGCTATGTTTAAACCAAGCCTAACCTACACACCGTTCACCCAGCTCGCCAATTTGACGGGTCAGCCAGCTATGAGCGTTCCCGTCCATATGTCGCAAGAGGGTCTACCGTTGGGGGTACAGGTAATGGCTGCTAAAGGCCGGGAAGATTTACTGCTTCAGCTTGCAGCCCATCTTGAACAATCCGAGCTGTGGGTAGGGATGACAGGGAATCCGCTCTTTCCATGATGAAATTCATGAAGTGGTGGCTAAGTCAATTGAGGATCATAGTTCTATTACTTAACTATGTTCGATCCTATTGAGAATATAATGATCGTAGGAAGATCGATAAAGATTTGAATCAAATCAAAATGAGATGGCCAAACAATGACTATGATTGGATCAAAATAGATAATAGTATTAGCGCTAATGTATAGCAGATATATATTAATAAATTAATGATTCTGGTACCTATAACTTGATTATCTAATAATATTTTCGAAAGATAATAGTATAACAATGTATATTTTAATAGATGAATACTTATATTATTATATGAATAGAGATAAAATTGCTAGAAAGAAGCCCGTACTCTTTATTAGTGCAGGCTTCTTTCTGTACTATTTGAAAAACTGCGTGAAATAAAAACATTCAGTCTAATCAAGCAGCTCTTACATGAGGTGCTCACTCTGTTCCTTTCTTTTCATCCTACTTTAAGTTCAGCAGACGGTTTGTCGACTAGGCTAGTAAATAAATTTCATCCCTTCAAATAGAAAACGCGCTGGGCGCAGGTTCTATGGGACTATGTTTTTGTCCTCTTCACGGCATCTAGCAACCGCACTAACTGAAACCAAAGATTGTCTTCGTCCAATTTCCTCCAAAGGGCAGAAAGAATTCGCTTGGCATGATCGACTGATTTTCGAGATGCGCGATCGGCTTGAACACGTTCGTCACTTCATCTACAAGGTTTTTGCTATATCATTTCAGGGGTTTCCTTTGCATATGATTTCGATACAAAGAGCTCACACCCCTTGTTGTTATACGTTGTACTGAAGCAGATCTGTACGAATGGCCACTATGAAGCAGCAGGCCGGAGTAGAATTTACTACTCCCCCAGGCGGAATAGTTAACGATGCTGTTAACCTTTATAATGTAAATAACTATATCTCGGCGAGTTTAACTGTTTTACTCAGCAGCTTCCAGTATCGTATTAATCACTTTCACACATAGCAATTAGTATAATCTGATATCAATCACATGCTCGCTGTTAGCTTATCAGCCTAAACAAGCATTCTCTTCGCCTTCCATGTGTTTAAACCATTAAACCCATAACGCGAAACTACCATCGCAATAATCATACTAGATTCTTTTAGGCAATTAAATATATTGATGCGAACGGCTACATATAGTCTAATCCGATGCTACGTACCTCTTGCTTCTCCTAAAGTCGAGCGAGAAATCTAACCAAGGCATCCCCCCATAAAAAAACAGCGGAAGTTAAGGACTTTAATTTCATGTCCAACTCCTACTGTTTATGATTAGAGTACAATAAATCCATTTCCATCAGTTCCTGACTCTCTAGAATCAAAAATCCCGAAAACAAACCGGATGCCATCTATACTCCAAACTATTTTCCACTTCTTAATTCCGAGATTTGCTCTCGAAGATCAGACACCTTATCACGCAGTTCTGTCTCTTTATCCATCATTTTCCGCTGCGTCTCAAATATGGCACGCTCTTTATCAATCTCAGCATTTAACTGCTGCTTTTCAATCTCGCGTATAAAGTTCTGTTCCTTCTTTTCAGCCTCACCCTTAATCTGTTGTAACTCTCTCTTCATCTCTTGCATTTCCTCTTGCATTTCCTCTTGAAATTTATCCTTCTTTCTTACGACCCTCTTTCATATCCTGTAGTTTGACTTAAGGGTACTATTTTCCGTCCCACAAACAATCCTGGACTTCAACTCTCCCTGTGGCCTCCGCTGCTATTTGAACCAGCAGGCACTCCTGCAGACGGCAGGAATGGCCACGGGTGAGCACTGCAGCGAGCAGCCTGACGTATGCCCGTTCGCGGTATCCACATCCGGAAGCCGCCGGCTGCTACCGATCGCTGAGCCGGCACCGTGCCGGGTAGTCCGGGAACTGCGGCAGGCACTCCTGCAGACGGCGGGTATGGCCACCGGTGAGCACTGTAGTGAGCTGCCAGGCGTTCGCCGGTCCTGGTGCATCCGCCTCCGGAAGAGCGCCGGATGCTGCGGATCAAAAACCCGATCACCTGGTTGTGCTGCAACTTGCAGCAGCAGCAGCATCTGCGGCGGATCCGCGAGCCAGCACTGAGCCAGGGAGCCCGAAAATAACTGCAGGCAGGAATGGCCACGGGTGAGCACTGCAGCGAGCAGCCCAGCGTTCGCCGACCACCCAGAGATTGACCTATATTGGAATCCCTCAAGCATAAAAAAGGAACCCGCGCTGGTATCAGCGTGAATTCCCCTCACCTGTAAGATTGTTATTTAGCAACTGCAATCTTCATTTCCAAGTCCTTGTAATAGGTCTTGATCCATTTTTTTCCTGAGTCTTTCAGGATGTCTCCTTTAGCGTCTATGGTGTACGTAAATGGCCTAATTGTGATGGTTTTCGGCACTGCTTTGAAGGAGGCTGCATAGAACAGGTCTTCTTTAATGTTTGCTGTGATCGGTCGCTTGATGTCGATGTCGCTGACGGTTGCCTGAATTAGATTTCCTTTCTCATCGGCAATGTCATACAACATCTTGCTTGAACGCCCTTTGGATTTGGCTGCTCCAGGAACTTTCCCGCTGCTGTGCAGCTTGAGTTCCATCATTAACGGCGTCATCTGGAAATAGTCCACGGTATAGCTAAAATCCCCGCTTTTTTGAGTTGTACCCGGCTGCAAGGTTGCAAGACTATTCAGCTTTTTCACCGGGACGGTAAAGGTAAATGGCTCCTTGACGCTCTTGGTGTACACCTCTATCGTCATTTTGAATTCATCCGCGAGCTGCGGTTTGCCATCTTTGGGGATGTTGAAAGAGAGCAAAGCTGCCCTTTCATCTTCCGGCATAGACGTCACATAGGGAAGATATAACATCCTTTTCCCATTAACAGACAAAACCGGGATCTGCGCGATATCAATAATGATCCCCTTACCCACAGTGCCTCCCTCCTGCCGGAATGCCATGTCAAGACGGTTCCCGTCAAACATTACTTTGGATATACTGAGCGTTACGCCCTCGTGGGTAATCGCTAGATTGGAACTGGTAGATTGCCCGGAGGTCTCGGCACTAACGGTTGAAGGGAACCCGCTGCCTGTGACTGCCATTACCAACGTTACTGCCAATGCTGCTCCAGCGAATTTTTTTCTCAATTCAGGTTTCATAGAATTCAATGGATTAGCTCCTGTCCTATTTTTTATGAAAAGAAAAAGGGAGCTATCCCCAGGTCATTATTGATGACCTGCGGGACTGTCCCCTTCTCTAATGGATTAAGGCTTAACAGGAATGGTCAATTCCAGATCTTTCAGATATGTTTTCTCACCCACACTGTTCTTTCCTTGGCCGACAACGCTCCAATCCTTTTTGTTCACAGTAAGAGTAAATGGCTTGATTGTAATCGTTTTAGGTGTGCCAGCAAAAGGAGAAAACAGTTGATCAATCTGATATTCAGTCTTGGGTTCGCTGTTGAAATACTCGAATCTGCTCGGATTCACGACATTTCCTTGGTCGTCTACAAGCTCGTAATAGACCATACTGGCGCTGTAATCACCGGTTTGCCCCGGAGATTGTGGTACTTGGCCCTTACTATCCAGAACGAAACGGGTGGACACCGGCGAAATATCCAGTTGCTTAACGGTATAACTGAACTGTCCGTCAGATTTGGAGGCCTCTGGTTTCACAACAATCGATTTATTCTCCACGTTCACAGGAATCTTGAATTCAAAAGCTTCTTTCACCTGTGTGACATTCGCCTGAATGGTCAGCTCGAATTGGTCAGGCAAATTTAGACCCTTAGTCACTTCAACTACATAAGCATTCTTCTGCCTAGGCGAGTCGCCAAAGCTGCCTCCGCCATATTCAATGGCTTGTCCGTTAGCGAGGATCGTTGGCATTTTAATATAACCTTTAAGCTGATCCTTTTCCTCAACATCTTTTTCAAAAAGGTATGGAGAGCCTGTATTCGGCAAATCTACGCCTTCACGTTCCAAAACGAAGGACAACCGGGTTCCATCATAAAGTAAATTAGCTACCTTCAGCGTGATTCCTTCATGGGTTACACTCAGGTTAGGTTCTGTTACGATTCCTTGTTTAATGGCAGTATCCAAAGCTTCGTTGCTGGTTCCCTCAAAGAGAATTCCAACAATAGGAATTTGCTTTAACGTTGAAGCCATTGCCGGTGATACAAATCCCGTACCCACCACACCTGCACCTAGGATGGCTGCTGCTGCGGCCACTACTGCTGTTCTTTTCATTAAATTAGGTTTGGATGATGTTCTTTTCAATTCACTCGCTCCAATCGTATTCATAATTTGATAACTCATACTTTTCTTTGGTAAAGACGATTCACGAATCATTTGTTCGATGGCATTCATTTCAGCGAATTCCGTTTGTTCCGGCGAATGTCCCATGTGCTATCTCTCCTTTTCGGCTTTTACATTCCATCAGTTTGCGGCGCAATCGTTCATATTTTTTCCGTATGGTTGCGGACTTGAGGCCCATGATTTCGCCTATTTCCTCAAAGGTGTACTGCTCTACTGCCTTAAGGAGTAAAATATGACGCTCTTCAGTTGTGAGAAAAGTCAAAAGCTCATAAACCTCTGACTCATGACGGGAGATTTGCAGCACAGGCTGCTGCTCTTTATAATGATCGATCAGCTTAAGCCAGCGGCTCTGTCTCTTCTTCAAATTGATTAGATGATGGTATGCCATCTTATACAGCCAGGCTGAGAAGGATACTTGCCTGCTGTACTGGTGAAGATTTTGATAGGCGCGAATAAAGATCTCCTGTACGGCATCTTCCGTCTCCGCATGATTTTTCAGGATATAATAGCAGTAGGTATACATTTGCCGTTCAAACTGGATGATGATCGCACTGTATGCCTCTTTGTCTCCTGCTCTGACCTGTTCTACAACCGCTTCAATAGCATTCCATTTTCCTTCCTCTTCCCCGGGGATGGTTGGCTGCAAGAGCTCACCTCCTTTCTTGTTTACCTATATAACAATCTCGTAATGCTATTTTGTGACACTATTTTTTAATATGCAGTTAGATTAGGGACTACAAACGCAGTGAGATTAATTACATATACGAACAAAATCACCCTAACGGGTGAATAACTTTTTAGCCAGCGGTTATTTGTCCGCTGGCTAGAAAGTTATTCACCAAGGTTCCGTTACAGAGACAAACTCTGGGGATTCTCCAGACTCCAGGTCGTAGGCACACTCTCCCACTATAAATTCAGGGACAGGATCTACCGTCCCACATTCTACGCAAACATAATCGATCCATACCTCTGGTTCTTCCTCCCACGGCTCAACATCCGGTGATTGTAGCATGGACAGAGCATCGGGTCTCGCCCATAGCTCTCCAGCATCCGCTGACGGTAGTTCTTCTTCTTTCGTTCTTTCACAGGAAAGGTCATCTCGATTTGTTTATGGATCATGTACCACCACAGATTAATCACCTTCTGTGACTCTTTGTTTTTCCCCCGGCTGTATAGACTATAGCGACCCACCATCCGAAAATGCTTCGGTGGAATGTGCTGCACGAGATCGTAGATAAACTTCATCACCGGCGACACCACATCCACCCGTTTCCCCGTTCGGTGATCTTCGTACCAGTAATGCACCTTGTGGTGGTCGTAGCTGACCACCCGGTACTCTGCAATCGCCGGTCGCGCTAAATAACCCCCTATGTATTTCGCTGCTCCTCGGGCATCCTTCATCCGCTGCTCTGCATTCACATAGAAACCCTGCCGAGAAGTCACTAGAAGTAAATGCTTTCAAATCGTCAGTTGTTCCTTCTTCAATAGTGCCCGAAGCTTTTCCATTAAAAATGGCAAACTCCTTAGTATCTTGGTTAGTATACAATGGATCTACTATTTTATTTATTCGCATTTGAAAAAATCTTTTGATAAATCACTGTTAGCGTAATCTACGATCATTTTTCGGAATTTTAAAATATGATAATTATTTAATTTCGTTGTAAACATAGCTTTCTGCAACTTCATTGTTTTTTTAAACCAATACTGATCTAAATGCATTGGGTAAGTGCTCCAACTATTAATGCAACAAAGCTCACGCTACTCCTGCTCTCGCCCGCAAATGCCATAGAAGAAGAGATGGATGGCTTCCTCCAGGAAGCCATCTATATCTTCTTGTTTGCTGGCTTCATCTAGCATTTCTCCCGAACTTCGCATATACATTCCTATAAATGAAAGTATCCCTTTGGTGGACACTTTTTTTGAAATTTCTCCTCGTGCTTTGCCATCCTCCACCATCTTGACCATCAATGGTAAAACGTCATTTGTGTAACGTTCTTCAATATAATGAAACATTTCCTGGTCCTCAATCATAAGCTCCTTCACAGTCGTGGGAGACAATGAACTGTAGGTTTCTCTCTCCATCGTCATAATATATTCAATAATCTCTTTTAGAGAATGCTCTCCATGAATGTAATCTTCAAATTCGCGAATGGCCTTCTCTATAAAATCCTTAAAGGCCTCACCAAGCAGTGCTTCCTTGCTGCCAAAATAATTATAAATCGTCACCTGTGAGACGCCTGCCTCTTTCGCAATGTCTGCGATCCGGAGACGTTTGGGCTCACTGCTCTTGAGCATCTCCATCGTAGTCTTCATAATTTTGAGTTTTATTTGAGCGGCTCTTTTCTCAAATCCATTCATGCTATCCACCCTTAACTTCATTATATAGTGCGCTTATTTAAATTTAATGAAATATTTATTATCAATTATTTCATAATTCCATTGACTTCACTATTCACTAGGAATAATATAACATATGAAATATCCAATTAGTAATAGTTCATTATTTTGCAGCGGGGGTGGCGGCATGCTTGTAGTTGAAGGCTTAACCAAACGTTTTTCGAATGGCAAAGGAATCGAAGATGTTACGTTTACCGTTAATAAAGGTGAGGTATTTGGGTTTCTGGGGCCTAATGGCGCGGGTAAATCTACGACCATAAGACATATCATGGGATTTATGATGCCGGATCAAGGTAATGCGAGCATCCATGGACTTGATGTATGGAAAGCACAAGGCACAGTCCAAAAGCATATTGGCTATCTACCCGGTGAAATCAACTTTTTTGACGGGATGACAGGCATTTCTTTCCTTAAATTCATGTCTGGCATGCAAGGGATTAAGAACACTACTAAACGTGACCGCCTCATTGAACGACTGCAATTTGATGCCGCAACTCCGATCCGCAAAATGTCAAAGGGAATGAAACAAAAAGTCGGTATTGTCGCAGCTTTCATGCACAATCCTGAAGTTATTATTCTGGATGAACCCACCTCGGGACTCGACCCGCTTATGCAAAAGGTATTTATAGATCTCGTATTGGAGGAAAAAGCAGCCGGAACCACATTTCTAATGTCCTCTCACAGCTTTCAAGAAATTGAGCGCACCTGTGATCGAGCTGCAATCATTAAAGACGGACGTATAGTCACTGTAAAAAATATCCACGAATTACAATCGATGCAGCGGAAGCTGTTTGAGGTTGTTTTCGCGAGTCGCGAAGATGCAGAACAATTCGCCGCCTCCGGCCTGCAAGTGGAAGCTCGTGAAGGGAATATGGTCCGCATTGCCGTTCAGGGTAATTACGATCGATTCATTCAGGAGACCGGGAAATATAATATCCGCAGTATGGATGTGTTCACGCAGAATCTAGAGGACATTTTCATGGACTATTATGACCGTGAGGGGGCCGTGCAATGAATCTTCCACTCTATAAAGAAATGATGAGGGTGAACCTCAAAGGCATTATGAATTACGCCTTCGGTTCTGCCTTCTATATTCTGTTTATGATCTGGCTATATCCAGGGATCGCCGGAAGCACAAAAGCCATTGATGACCTCATTAAAGCTATGCCGGAAGGTGTAGGTAAAGCCTTTGGATTAAACAGCGGATTTACCAGTGCTGAGGCTTTTATCTCAGGAGAATATTATGGACTTATTCTGGTACTGATTCTATCCATTGTGTGTGTACAAATGTCGACGCAGCTCATGGCTCGACTTGTGGATCGTGGCTCAATGGCTTATCTTCTGATAGCACCAACTACGCGGAGAAAAGTAGCTACCACGCAGGCGCTTGTACTCACAACAGCGTTGCTCCTGATTATGGGTGTAACCACACTCGCCGGATTATTAGGTAAAGCATGGTTCCTCGGCAGTGAATATGAATTTAATAGCGGCCGATTCACTCAGCTGAATAGCGTAGCGTTTTTATTGTTTTTTGCCGTGGGGGGACTTGCTTTTCTCGTATCCTCGGTTTGTAATGATGAGAAAAAAGCGCTTGGAATTTCCGGCGCTATCACCTTCGGATTCTTCACTCTGGATCTGCTAGGCAAAATAAGCGATAAACTGGAGGGATTACGTTACATGACCTTGTTCTCCTTCTATCAGCCTGGTAAAATCGTTCAAGGAAACGTGGAGATTATTCAGGTTTCTAGTTGGTTACTGTTGATCGGTATTCTCGCTTTTGCCATAGGGATCGAACTGTTCAGACGACGGGATCTTCCATTATAAGATTAAGGGACGCTCCAATAGCATGTGGCCACTGGAGCGTCCCTCTTTCATATAGAAGAATATAATAAGCTTCTTCACACTAGAGAAGCATTATTTTAAGATTTCGTATCCGGTCTAGGGACACCAAAGTTTGGCGTTCCATCCTCATTCCACTGGATCACTTGCACACGCGCGTGCCGATTAGGATCATATAATGGGTCTCCCACAATTTCCTTATAGCTTCTAGCATGGAACACTAGGATATCCTGTTTGCCATCTTCTGAGACTGTAAAGCTATTATGTCCCGGTCCATATTGACCGTTTTCTTCAGAAGTTGTAAACACAGGTTCTGGTGTTTTGACCCATGATTTCGGATCCATTAAATCACTATCCTCATCAGCGGTTAACAACCCCATACAGTAGTTATGATCTGTTGCACTTGCCGAGAAAGTCATGAAAATACGTCCATTTCGCTTAAGAACTGCCGCACCTTCATTCACCAGGAAGCCGATTTTTTCCCAATCATATTCAGGCGTGGTGATGCACACCTGCTCTCCTTTTAACGTCCAAGGGTTTTCCATTTCAGAGATATACATATTAGAATTACCAGGGATATCGGGATCCTTTTGTGCCCATACGTAGTATCTAACCCCTCTGTGTTCAAAAGTGGTTGCATCCAGGGCAAAGGATTCCCATTTCGTTTTGATTTGACCCTTTTCCACCCACTCACCTTCTAATGGATTTACGGATGAGTTTTCTATGGCAAACATACGATGATCAAATAAGCCATCTTTCGTATCGGAGGTATGTGCAGCTGCAAAATACACGTACCATTTTCCATCAATATAATGAATCTCAGGCGCCCAAATATTGGCACTCATTAAGCCTGTTTCATGCTTAACCCAAATGGTCTTACCCTCAGCCTCAGCTAATCCCTGAATGGATTCAGAACGACGAAGCTCGATTCTATCAAACTCCGGAACCGAAGCTATGAAATAATAATAACCATCAGTATGTCTATAGATCCATGGATCTGCCCTTTGCTCAATAAGCGGATTTTTCGCATTGAATTCTCTCATGATGACAACTCCTATATCTCTCTTTATTTTTAATTTTATGGGTCACCAAAACACACCCTTCCTTATAAGAAGGCAAGGTGTATTTAAGCTATGTTCATTTGATCTACCCTTTAATACCTGAATTCAAGTTAATAGATTGAACGAAGTATTTTTGAGCAAATATAAATAACAGTAGGGTTGGAACGATCGCCAAGATTGCCGACCCCATTAATTGCCCGATCATACGATAGTTTCCGTAGATATCTTGTAGCAAGAGCAACCCAGCTGTGACTGGCATTTTGTCTACATCTGTGTACACGATAACCGGCCAGAGGAAGTCATTCCAAGATCCCGTAAAGGAGAACAATCCGCAAACAATCAGAATCGGCTTAACTAACGGCAATATAATTTGCGCGAAAATTCTAAAGTCACTAGCACCATCAACTTTTGCAGACTCATCTAATTCTTTTGGGATACCGTTCATAAACTGTCTGACCAAGAAGATATTCCCCATACCCGCAAGACCGGGAATGATCATTGCCCAAGAAGTGTTTACCCAGCCCAAGGAATCGATAATTTTATAAGAAGGAATTAAGTTAACTACACCCGGGAAAAAGGAGATCCCTAGCAAAGTAAAGAACAGTGTGTCTCTTCCTTTAAAGTTAATACGGGTATAACCAAAGCCTGTAATCGAAATCACAATAACCACCAGGATTGTGTGGGTTGTAGCGATAAACAATGAATTGCCTAGCCAACGTAGAATTGGGGCTGTAGAAGTATTGTTCAGAATCGTAACATAGTTCTCAAAGACCCATGTTTCAGGAAATAGTCTAAAGCCTGAAGAAACCACTTCCGTTTGTGATCTAAAAGACGTGGAAATCCCGAATATTACTGGAATAATCCAAATCACACAAAGGATAAGCAAAAAAGCATATGATACATATTTTGAAATGCTAACATTGGATGATCCTTTTACTTTGCCTGTTCTATTTACAACTGGACGATTATCTAGGCCATTTACCGCCTGATTTGACATTATAGTACACCTACCTTTTCCATTTCCTTGTTAATCAATTAGTTCTCTAGAACCTTATGTAGCATTTCGGTTCATTACATAATATTGCAGCGCTGAGATCACCAAGATTACTAATCCCAATAACACTGCCATCGCCGATGCCATCCCTGCAATGGATTCACCGTTTCCGAAAGCTAATTGACGAATATACATCATGAGTACGTGTGTACTTTGTCGAGGCCCGCCATCAGTCATCATTAACGGTTGGCCGAATACATTGAAGGCTCCGGCAGTTGTCATAACAAAGGTATAGATTAATGGAAAACGAATAGATGGCAAGGTGATACTTGTGAATCTTTTAATTGAACCCGCACCATCGAGCTCGGCTGATTCATATAATTCTTGCGCAACGCCACTTAATGAAGCACGATAAATAATCATGTTGCCCCCAATACCGCCCCATAGTGTGATTACAATGATGATAATCCACGCATACGGCTGATTTGCAGGCCAAGCAATTTGTGATCCGAATAGATTACCAGTAATCCCTAATTGCTTATTAAAGATCAAAAGCCAGATTAGTGCAGCCGCAGAAATCGAAATCAAGCCCGGAATATAGAGAATAGATTGAATTAAGCTCTTCATTTTAACTTTTTTATGTTCTAGTGCAACAGCAACCATTAATGGGATAACTATTAATAATGGAACAGAGAGACCCACAAAGATCAAAGTATTTTTTAGACCTCTGAAAAATTGAGTATGAAACGTTGATTTGCCATCAAATAGAATGGCCTTATAGTTATCAAAGCCTACCCATACCGGGTCACTCATTAAATTCCACTTTGTAAATGAAGCATAAATCCCATAAATCGTTGGCAATAAAATGAAGACAGCAAACAAAATGACGTGCGGACCTACAAAGAAGGCAGGTGCCCAGTTTATTTTCTTTTTCATAGGATTTCATTTCTCCTTTTGCACAAAGTAATGCACCACAGTACGGCACATTACTTCGTACAATCTATTCTATTTCGCTTTATTTCGCTGCACTGCTGCTTTCTGCGATCTTATCTTCTACAAACTTCTGCATGGTTGCCAAGGTCTCATCTAGATCAACGTTACCGCGAACGATATCTGCGCAATAAGTATCTACTGCTTCTGCAATGTATGGGTAGTACTCATATGTGTAAATGTAAAGGGATTCAATTTCTTTTTCATTAGAAGTAAAGAAGGATTGCATGTAGTTTTGGTATTCCGGACTTTGGTTAACTACGTTACTTGCGACGTTTTGACCAGCTTTTGCCCATTCCATTGAGTTTGTACGCACATATTCTAAGAAGTTAGCAATCCCTACTTCTTTTTCATCTGTTCTCTTATCGTTCTTAAGCATAGCGAACAAGTGAGAAGAAGATCTATTCGTGAATTTATCAGCGGTTGGAGAATAAATGTTAGTCACACCAAAGTTCAAACCTTCAACTCCAGCATGTGCGGTAGAACTCCAAGTTCCGTCTGTGGAGAAGAGTACGTTTTGGGATTGGAACATCAAGTAACCGTCTTCACCAAATGGAGTCATCAAACCAGCATCAGCAATTTTCTTAACATCTTCAAAGGCTTGTTTAAATACTGGGGAGTTAACAGCCGGTTTGCCGTCCACCTGAATATCTCCGCCCAAGTTTTGAATTTGAGCCAGGATAACCCATCCGAGCAAGGCATCATTAACTACATAGTCGCCTTCATCCAATTTACCTTGTAAGGAAAGCATTTCATCAATCGTAACAACGTTATCATCCAAGAAAGATTCAGCATTATATTTCTTGAGCAAATCTTTATTGTAATACATTACGTTACTGTGGATATCAAGAGGTACTGTGTATTGTGTTCCGTCGATGTTACCAGTGTTCCAAGCTTGTGGTAAGTAATTTTCAGCTTTTAGTTCAGGTTGTGCCGGTAATACAGTATCTTGCATGGGTTCTAAGACACCTTGCTTAACAAACCCAGGAACACGGTCAGCGTGGATAATTGCTAAATCAGGAACACCTTTGCTGGAAGCCAAAACGGTAGAAATTTTCGTGTACATATCAGCTGTAATAACGTGCTTCACTTTAATCTCTGGATTCGTTGCATTGTACTCTTTAACGATTTGATCCATATAAGCACCATCATCACCGGTCAGCGGTGTCCAGAACGTAATCGTCTTACTATCATCTTTACCACCACATCCTGCTAACACTGTCGTTAACATTAGAACCGTTGCTAATACTACTCCAAATTTCTTTTTCATTACTCTCTCCCCCTGCAGCTGTAATGTTAAGATAATCATTCACATTAACTTTGTCGGAAACGATTAACTTAAACTTAGTATACAGTCGCTTTGAAAGCGTAGTCAATAACTTTTAAATAAACTTAATAGATTTTTTTAAAACTTAGTTAACCTTTTAGTTCATTAAGACGAGATGAAAGCGATATATTATTTACTTCAGTTACCTTTCGTGTTACTTTATATAGAGATTAATAAACTTTACAGTATATGAAATTACTTTGAAAGAAGTGGATAAAATGCAATTGGAAATAGACAAGTCCTCTCTCGTTGTTTATGAAGCCTTGGCAAGTGAAGTACGAATAAAAATCATTCAGTTACTCTCCAAAAATAAGATGAACATCAAAGATTTGGCAGAAGAACTTAAAATAAGCAGTCCCATCGTAACAAAACACATTAAAAAGTTAGAAGATGCAGGAATCATAAAAACAGAAAAAGTTCCTGGTAAATCCGGAATGCAAAAAATCTCAATTCTTAGAGTCGACCATATTGAGATTAACTTCCCTAAAAAAATCTTTCATTCCTTTGCCTCCTATGAGACATCGGTGCCGATTGGTCATTATACGGATTATGATCTGAAGCCTACATGCGGACTTGCCACAGAGAAAGAGTTTATCGGCAGAGTAGACGAACCTAAATATTTCATGGATTCTAAAAGAGTCGATGCAGAGATTCTATGGTTTACCCAAGGTTATGTTCAATACAACATTGCCAATTTTCTGAAAAAAGATGAAACCTTGCAGCAATTTGAAATTAGCCTAGAGCTTTCTTCCGAATTTCCATTTGCCAATGACGTATGGCCTTCAGACATCACCTTTTCATTGAACGGCTTGGAATTAGGTACTTGGACAAGCCCTGGGGATTTTGCTGATGCAAGAGGTAAATTCACACCTGAGTGGTGGCCGCACAATATTAACCAGTATGGATTACTAAAAACGATTAGAATTACTAATCACAATGGAACATACATTGACGGTGACCCCATGTCTTCCGTTTCGATTGAGGATTTAGATACGACCTGTGACCGATGGACTTTCCGGATCGAAGTGAAGGAAGATGCAAAACACGTCGGAGGCGCGACAATTTTCGGAAAAAAATTCGGAAATCATGATCAAGATATCATGTTCAAAATGTATTACCTTTAAAATCTTCTAGTACGCACATGTATCAAGGTTGGTTCTTTCATGGGGGCGAACAACTAATTAGTATTTATTCTTCCTTAGCCCCCCTATCTGTACTGTGATATGAACCAGTTATCACTTTCCCCTATCCATCTCTTTATCGCCCACATCTCCCACCTTCTTTCACTTTCCACAACTCCAGTAGTAATCTGCAGTACTTTTCATACGCTATCCAAACCCAACTACCTTTTGTTAATAAAAATATAAATAGATTCATCGTTTCATAAATTTATATTTGACTATATGCTAATATCATGCTTAAAATGAGATCAACATAAAACGTTTTCCACGATATGGTTTGTATAAACATAAAACAAATCCATTTTGATTTGTGAAAAACGTTTTTTCAGTAGCTCTATTGTAAGCGTTTTACATTTTTCGTACCGCCGCAATCTCTAATCAATAGAATCGGAGGATCATGAATTTGAGGAAAACAACTCGTAAGCTAACCGCTTCACTTCTTGCACTCACGCTGCTAGTACCTGCACCATTCATTTCAGCAGCTTCTGCAAGCGATTCCAAAACAATCCCACCATCCACGCAACAACAGGCTGTCGATTATTCAGGCCACTGGGCACAGAAAGATTTTCAATCCTGGGTGGATAAGGGCTTGATTTCAGGCTATGGAAATGGAATTTACAAACCTAATCAAGAGATCACCCGCGCGGAATGGGTCACATTGATCAATCGGGTCTTTAATTTGCAGGAAAAATCAGAAATTGCCTTCACGGATGTACTGGAGTCAGGTGCTTATTACAGCGATATCCAGAAAGCTTCGGCTGCAGGATATGTATCAGGATATAGCGATGGCACCTTCCGACCAACACAGGTAGTAAGTCGTCAAGAAGCCGCGGTTATGCTGCACAGACTATTCCAGCTCAATTGTTCTGCAAATACCTCTGCACCAAAAGATGTTGAAGATTTACCCTCATGGAGCCAAGAAGCTGTATTATCTTTATTTGGTGAAGGTTATTTGAATGGTTATAGTGACGGCAGCTTTAAAGGCGCAAAAGCCGTAACAAGAGCGGAAGCACTGCGTATGATTGAGAAGTTGGCCGGGGAAATCACTTCTAAGAGCGGGAGTTATACGGGGATTACCACTCAGAATATGGTAATTAGTAACCTGGGTGTTGAGTTGAACAACTCCACCATCTCCGGAAACCTGTATCTTACCGAAGGTATTGCAGAAGGTGATATCACGCTGAATAACGTCACTGTTAAAGGAACAATATTCGTATCCGGCGGCGGCGAAAATAGTATCGTACTTAGTAACTCTAATGCAGGTAACATGGTTGTAGATAAGCGTAATGGGAAACTCCGCGTCGTTACTAAAGGAACGAGTGCCGTACCAAGTGTACGTGTACATTCCGGTGTAATGCTTGAGGAAGATACCACTTTGACGGGAGCAGGCTTCGGCCGGGTCGTTATAGAGAATACACTCCCGAACGATTCAATCATCAGGCTGAGAGGAAACTTTGATTCTGCTGAGGTACGAGCGTTAGGAGTGCCTACACTACATCTAGCTGCAGGCAATATTACTGAAGTTACATTGAACCAATTAGCCAAGCTGCGTGTAGATGCTGGTGCAGCAATCAAGAATCTAATCCTTGGCATAAACGATATGATTACTATCCAAGGCACCGGGAAGGTTAGCTTTGACAATAAATACAGTAATCTAATCAAATTTGAAATACCTACTCCGACAGCTACGGCAACGTCTGGTTCTGGTAGTTCAGGTTCTGGTAGTTCAGGTTCTGGTGGATCGGACGGCGGCGCTGTTGCTACACCTACTACTACTCCGGTTCCTACAGCTACAGTGACTCCTACTGCTACGCCGAGTCCGGGAGCAACGGCACCAGCACTCACCAATGTTTCTGTACATGATCCTTCGGTGGCTGTAGACAAAGGAACGTATTATGTGTTCGGGTCTCATATCGATGCGGCCAAATCGGATGATCTGCTGAACTGGACTCGTTTCACAAATGGTTATACAACACCGGGCAACGTACTCTTTGGTGATCTTTCCGCGAATCTGGCAGAATCCTTTAAATGGGCTGGAGAGAACGATTCTGACAGTAAAGGCGGATTCTCCATATGGGCTCCAGACGTTTTCTGGAATGAGGATTATAAGAATGTGGACGGAACCACTGGCGCTTACATGATGTATTACAGTGCTTCTTCCACTTACATCCGCTCAGCGATTGGCTTTGCCACTTCGCAAAATATTGAAGGTCCTTATACCTATGGAAATACCGTAATTTATTCCGGCTTCACCAAGGAAGAAGATTACGATACTAACAGCAAAATTAACAAAAAATGGACAAACACAAATATTCAAAAGCTTATTGATAACGGAACACTAGAAGATGCCAACCCAGATTGGTTTGACGCAGGCGGTTCATATAAGAACAAAACGTATACAAACGCAATTGACCCGACGTTATTCTACGATAAAGACGGCAAGCTGTGGATGACTTATGGATCATGGTCAGGCGGTATATTTATTCTAGAAATCGATCCAGCTACCGGCGATCCAAAATATCCTGGTAAAGATGGAACGACTGCTGATGGACGTCTAATCGACCGGTATTTCGGTACCCATATTTCTGGCGGTATGACCAAATCGGGCGAAGGTCCGTATATCGTTTACGACAAGAATACAGATTACTACTTCTTATATGTAACTTATGGAGGACTAGCGTCCGACGGTGGTTACAATATGCGTCAGTTCCGTTCAACGAATCCGGATGGTCCTTATGTGGATGCTGCCGGACAAAGTGCAGTGCTGGCAACGAGCAATGACCATTCGGCCATTGGCAACAAAGTTCTTGGTAATTTCATGTTCACGAACGTGAATAGTGATCCAGACTTCCAAACTTACGGCTATGTTGCATCAGGCCATAATTCAGTCAATTATGATGAAGAGACGGGTAAAATATTCAACTTCTTCCACACTCGCTTCCCGCAGCGTGGTGAAACACATGAGCTTCGTGTGCATCAAATGTTCACCAACGAAGATGGATGGCCGCTCACTTCTCCTCATCGTTACACTGGTGAAACTATCGCAGCTGTTATGCAGGAAGATGTTATTGGAGCTTACCAGTTCGTGAATCACGGGAAAGATACTTCTGCTAAAATTAAATCCACAACAGCTATCGAACTGCGAAGTGATGGAACCATTACAGGGTCCGTAACCGGGTCTTGGGAGCTAAAAGGAGAGTGTTACGCCGACCTGCTCATCAATGAAATAGAAAACGGAGCTACTGTACAAAATCTCTACAAAGGTGTATTCGTAAAACAATGGGATTCCACTCGTCAGAGCAATGTTATGACTTTCACAGCCATGTCCAATAAGGGTGTTACCGTCTGGGGCAGCCAAATTGAACTGCTGAGCACAGATCAAATTGTATCCAATGTTAAAGATAGTTTAAGCTTGGGCAACACAAGTAAAGTATACAAAGATCTTACGCTCCCAACTGAGGCCGTAAGAGGAACAGTCATTACGTGGTCGTCTTCCAATGAAGCCGTAGTAGGAAACGATGGTTCAGTTGTTCGTCCTGAAAAAGGACTCGGAAACGCAACGATTGTACTTACTGCTACGATTGCGCTGGGTGAGTCTACTGCAACTAAGACCTTTACTATCATTGTAATGGAACTGACTGGAAATATACTGGAAGACGGTTTGGTGGCAGCGTATGATTTTGAAGGAGATCTTTCAGAGAACGGAGATCGTACTGATAAGGGTACAATTACCGGCAATCGGATTAACAATACTGGTGGGAACATCACCTATGAGACAGGTGAAGTTGGTCTTGCAGCTAAATTCGACGGTAGCTCCGGTATTCGCCTACCAAATGGTTTGATTAAAGGCAACACCTACACAATAGGCATGTGGCTTAACCCACAAGAACTGACTCAATTCACTACAGCCTTCTTTGGTGCTACAACAGATACGAATTGGATTAGTCTCTTGCCTTATGGAAACGGTGGAGCTACTACCCGGATGTGGTTTGGTAGCCAAACCTTCCACGATGCAGAAGCAGGCATGCAGATTCCAGTTAACCAATGGTCGCATATAGCTTTCACTTACGATGCCGGGACTGTGAAGCTGTATGTGAACGGAGTATTGAAGTACACTGGAAAAGGATTTACGGATGTATTTAACAGTGCAGATGCAGTATTCGCCCTGGGTGTAAACTACTGGGATATCCCATACAAAGGTTTGATTGATAACCTGCGTATCTACGAAAGTGCACTTTCCGCTGAAGCTGTAGACTTGCTGGTAAACGGTGAGCCTGACAGTAATATTAAAGTAAGTACGATAACCATCCGTGATGCTGAAATGGATGTGGCTGTGGGGAATACCTTTACCCCTCAAGTAAAAGTACTTCCTACCAATGCCGGAAATAAGAAACTTACTTGGAGTTCTAGTGATCCTAGCGCCGTTACAGTTGATGCTACAACCGGAACCGTAACCGCACTAACGGTAGGTGGCGAAGCAGTGATTACAGCCACTGCGGCTGATGGCAGTGGTGTCTCAGCAGACTATAAGGTAAACGTTACGGATGGAAAAGTAGCCTATTATGCTTTTGATGGAAACCTTGATGACTCCCTCCAATTGGTCGGTACTGGACAGGTTACGGGAATAAAAATCGAGGCTCCAACTGTAGGTAACATCACTTACGGTAACGGTATCACTAATCAAGCAGCAGTATTTGACGGTGTTTCCGGGATCCGGTTACCTAATGGATTAATTGACAGCAATACCTATACCGTATCTATGTGGTTAAACCCTGAGCAGCTTACTGATGCAACAACAACCTTCTTCGGTGCTGCTTCGATAAACAGCTGGATTAGCTTCGTTCCACAGAACGGCGGAGGTAAAACACTGCTATGGTCTGGCGAGGCGTGGTATGATGCTGTTTCCGCTATGAAGATTCCAGAGAATAAATGGACGCATGTAGCATTTGCGGTCAACAACGGTACCGTGAAGGTATACCTCGACGGAGTTGAGCAATTCTCCGGTGAGGGCTTCCCGAATGTGTTTAAGAACAAGAATGGTGTGTTCGCTCTTGGCGTAAACTATTGGGACGTACCTTATAAGGGAATGATTGATGAACTGAAGATTTATAGCAGAGCACTCAAATCAGACGAAATACTGACCGAATATAACTCAAATGTAAATTAAGAGAATCATCATTTGGAAAGAGAGCGGAGCCTCAGGCTCCGTTCTTTTTATCTTAAATCACGCGATCAAAGTGAATGAGCGTCCAGAAAATTTCTCACCTTCGTATTGTAAAACAAGCATTTAAATAATATAATCATTAACTATACGTCTTGAACTAAATTGGAGGCCATCTATGAAACTTGACCTGTCGGAAGAATCTCTTCCCGTCTACGAAGCTTTAGCCAGTTCAGTTCGTCTGCACCTGCTGCGCTTGCTTGCCGAGAACCCAATGAATGTCAAGGAATTGGCCGCAGCGGTAAATTTGAGCAGCGCCATTATGACAATGCATGTGCGTAAGCTAGAAGCTGCAGGACTTATCCAGACACATATGGCACCTGGACGAAGTGGTCTGCAAAAGATCTGTACGCTGGCTGCTGAAAGTGCCGAGATCACCTTTCCAGGCAGACAAATTAATGAGCGCAAAAGCTACCGCAAGGAGATTCCTGTTGGGCATTATTCCGACTTCATGATCGAGCCTACCTGCGGTCTTGCCACTACAGAGCAAGTGATTGGCAGCTTTGATGATCCCCGTTATTTCTGGGATCTCGAGCGTATGAATGCTGGTATTCTCTGGTTCGGCAAAGGGTATATCGAATATAAAATTCCTAACTTCCTTCTCTCCAGTCAACAGCCCGAGGAGCTAATCATTACGATGGAGATTGCCTCCGAAGCGCCTTCCATTAATAATAATTGGCCCTCCGACATCACTTTCACACTGAACGGAGTACAGCTTGGATTCTGGACAAGTCCGGGTGACTACGGAGATAGACGTGGTAAATACACGCCAGCTTGGTGGCCAGCACTCACGAATCAATACGGCCTTCTTAAGCAGCTGCGCATTACATCTAAAGGCACGTTTATGGACGGCCTGAAACTGTCCGACGTTACGCTGGATCAAGTGAACATTCGCAACAAGCAATGGACTTTCAAGCTTTCCGTCGATGAAGAGGCCGAGCATATTGGCGGCATTACCCTTTTTGGCAAAGGCTTTGGCAACTATAATGATGATCTAATCGTTGAGCTGTTCTACACAGATACCCATGAATAAAGCCGCATTCATCTCCCATTAGAGAGTCGAATGCGGCTCTTATTTTACCTTATTTCATGTTCAATGAAGGGTCCCCATAATCCGCCACCAGGCAGTGGACAGCCACGTTCCTTAAGCTTAGCTACAACAGGAATAATGCATCCACAAGCTACGCAAGTCACACTCTCATGCAGCTTAGGACAAGTCCCGCAAAGAGAAATCCGTTCAGCATAAACCTCATCTGGAACACAAAGCTCTGTCTTAAACATGGATGATGACAAGATTCGCTCTATCTGTGCATCGGTAACCTTATAATCGTCGCGACACCCCTTGCATGCAGATGTTGTTGACATGATAACACCACCTTATGCCTTCGGCGTAATCTCCAGCACAGTTACTGACATTGGAGCCAGCTCTACATTAAGAAGATCACCTTCAAGTGTAAAGGCTGTAAAAGCTTGCGGTACGACAGCATCTGGCTGAATAAATGTATTATGAGCATCTATCTTGTTACCTGTGAGCGTAGTGCCTGTCACTTCAACCTTCTGCCCGGAAAGGCCACGTAGCTCGAGGGGTACAGTAGCTGATGCAGCGTGATTCAAGTTGCAAAGACTGACATGAATGATCCCAGCGTCTGTTACGGAAGCTGAAGCAGATACTTCAGGAATCTCGCTGCCCTCAAAGCTGTAAGTCCCACTATCGATTGTTAAATCCAACAATTCAGCATCCTGATGGACTTTAAACATATTGAATACATGATAGGTAGGCGTTAGCAGCATTTTTTCTCCTTCGGTTAAAATCACTGCTTGAAGCACGTTAATGGTCTGCGCAATATTTGCCATCCGTACCCGGTCACTGTGTTTATGGAAAATATTCAGGGTTACGCCAGCTACAAGGGCATCCCGAATTGTATTTTGTTGATATAGGAATCCTGGATTCGTACCCGGCTCAACATCATACCAAGTTCCCCATTCGTCAACGATAAGGCCTACTCTTTTATCTGGGTCATATTTGTCCATAATAACACCATGTTTAGTAATCAGCTCATCCATGCGAAGGGCCTTCTCTAAAGTACTAAACCATTCACTAGTTTCAAAGCCTGTTGCTGCCCCTTTATTCTCCCATGCTGGACCAGGAATCGTATAATAATGAAGAGTAATCGAGTCCATAAAGCGTGTAGCTTCACGCATTAGAACTTCCATCCAGTGATAATCATCCACGTTAGGACCACAAGCGATCCGGTGAATACGATTCTCCCCGTAATTACGTACATACGTCTGATATTGGCGATAAAGATCTGCATAATATTCTGGACGCATATTCCCGCCGCAGCCCCAATTCTCATTACCAACGCCAAAATAAGTGACAGCCCAAGGCTCTTGATGACCGTTCTGCTGGCGAAGCTCAGACATCGGTGAGACACCGCCAAAGGTTAAATACTCTACCCATTCGGACATCTCTTGAACCGTACCACTTCCCACATTACCATTGATATAAGGTTCACATTCCAGCATCTCACATAATTCCATAAATTCATGTGTACCAAAATGGTTGTTCTCAACCGTGCCGCCCCAATGCGTATTGATCATACGTTTACGAGCTTCGCGATCACCAATACCATCTTTCCAATGATATTCATCTGCAAAACATCCACCCGGCCAGCGAAGTACTGGAATTTGTATTTCTTTAAGCGCTTTCACAACATCATTACGAATACCGTTAGTGTTAGGAATCGGTGAATCTTCTCCGACCCAAATGCCTTCATAAATACAACGTCCTAGATGCTCAGAGAAGTGTCCATAAATATTTTTGTTTATCGTACCTTTGCGAATGTCTGTGTTAAGGATTGCGCGATCTGCCATGAATAAACTCCGCCCTTCAACATTTATATTTTTATTAACTAATTAATAATTATACAAACATTATAGAGCGGTCCTCAGCGATCCGTCAATCTCCAATATGAATGAATCTATTCTTTATCAATCGGTTTGTTTATCCCGTCTTCATAATAATCAAAAACGAGCTGCCGCTGCGTTCCTCTTACCCCGTAAAATACGTCGGAGATCCGTTTCCCCTTCCGTCTTAATTCGCTCTCCAGCCATTCTTTGGTCAGTCCATTATTCTCAAGATTCTCTTCAATGAGGACGCCATCCATAATTAACTCAACGGGAAAGCTCTGAGGGACGGAAAGAAGCTTCAAATCTTTTCGGGTAACATATTGATACTCTTGTTTCTTTAAGACGGATACCATTCCGTTATCTTCTAATACGGCATACTCTACTACCTCTAGATTAAAAATTTCTTTTTCCCTCAGTGCCTGATCCAAGGAGTCTAGCGAATACCTTACCTTTTTCATATTCCCTTCAAGAATTTTCCCGTTTTCAATAAGTACCGTAGGTGATCCGGAGATCCAGCTTCTCATTCTACGACTCTTTATAGCGATGATAGATAGTAGAAAAGACGTAGCAGTGATAACAATGAGCGCCATGATCATATATGACGACTTCAGGTCTTTATTAAAAGCCAGGTTTGCCGCAAGCGATCCTAATATAATGCCTGTCACGAAATCATGAAACGTCAAATTAGAAATCGTTTGTTTACCCAATATCTTAGCTATCACAAGCAGCATGATCATAGCGACCACAGTACGAAGAACAATATCCATATGCGCCTGCATCTCTAATGCTCCTTTCTATTCAATCCCCTATTATTCACAAACCAAGGTGAAATGAAACGTCATTACAATCGGTTTAATTTTAAGAGGTCATCCGGAGACTTCTATAAACGTCAAAAGGGCTCTGGAATGGTTCTACTGAACCGTCCCAAAGCCCTAGCTACGAATGCTTATTTTTCAGTCTTGATTGCAAGCAGATTGTGCAGAATCATTGCGCTTTCAGCTCGAGTTGCTGAGCCTCCCGGGTCGAATTGCCTGTCACTTCGACCCGGGATAAGTCCAAGGGCTTGAGATTGACCGAACTATAATTGACTGCAGCTTTCGATTCTCCATTGACATACGCATCTTCAGAAACATACAGCTTCGTCTGGTTCCGAATCGGAAGGCTCGGTGCAGTACCATCCCGATCATTACCGCCATGTGACCGTACAGTTCATCTATCGACGGGATCATTTCAAGACAAGCGCGTTCCATAAATTTATCGAATTATTGCAGCAAAAACCCTGAAGACTCGTATGATGAGTTTCTTCAGGCTTTTTTACATGGCACCGTTATGATCACCTGTGCACCGCCTTCGACACGGTTTCCTGCTTCGATATGCCCTCCGTGCTTTGTAATGAGCAACTGTGCTGTATACAATCCAAGCCCGGAATGACCTTTGTCTAGAGATCTAGACGGATCCCCCGTGTAGAATTTATCGAACATCCGCCGCAAATCAAGAGCGCTGAACCCCTTCCCCGTATCCTTCATGTCAAAGGTAATCTGCGTCTCCTCTAAGATGACCGTCCACTCGATCCTTCCCTCCACTGGCGTAAATCGCAAGCTATTGGTAATCACGTTATCGAATACTTGCTCCAACCGTGATGTATCCACAAGAAACTGCTGTTCTTGGTCGCATCGCCTATTCACATAAGAGAAGTCAAAAGCAATCCACTTCTCACGGCATAACAATGCGTATTCATCTTTTTTCCGCTCACAGAAGGCGAGTAAATCCGCTCTCGTATACTGGAGGACAAAATCAGGCGTGTCGATTTTATTCATGAACAGCAATTCCGTCAGCATTTTGTCCGCACGCTGCGTACTGTTCTGAATGGTTAACAAGTACTTCTCCAGCCGTTCGGGACGGCGTGCACCGCTCTCGATTAAATTGTCTACATGACCTTGAATGATCGTCAGCGGCGTCCGCAAATCATGGGCAATCGCAGAGATCATGTCGCGTCTCTCCTGCTCCAGCTTCCACTCCCACTTCAAGGATTGCTCCAGCGCGATCCGCATCTCTTCGAAGGCATCGGAGAGCTCGATCAGCTCCTTCGACCCACCTGCTCCTGCGACGGAGAAATTCAGGTCATTCTGCTGGATTCGTCTAGCTCCCCCGATGATCCGTGCGATCGACGGTTCGAGCCGTTTACCCAATTTTCTCGCGAAAATAAAAGAGAACAAGACGATGAAGAAGAACGGTGCGATCAAACTGCACAAAATAAGCATAACGAGCAGCCCGTTTCCAGGGTTGTTGGAGGATACACTTAAACTGTATCGTAGCACCAGCATCCCCTTTAATTTTTTCTGCGAATCCAGGATCGGGTGGTAATTGATATATTTCCCGCCCTGTTTCTCGCTACGGTTCAGCTTGCTTAGCACATCCTCCGGGCTGTTGACGAAAGTCTGCCCCTTCCAGCCGTAGACGATTTGCCCCTTCAGATTCACGATTTGATACTGCATGCCTTTCGTCAGAATAACATGTTCCAACGCATTCTGCTTTGAAGGAGATAATAAGGCGTCTTTTTGCTGATCTACATAACCTAGAATCTGGGGAATTTGCTGCTCATAATAGTTGGCTGGTAGAATGCTCTTGTCCGTTTGATTAATCAAAACATAAAGCGTACTGCCCCAAACCAGCATCGAGCCGATGAAGCTATAGAAAAGAACGAGTGTAAATGCACCCATAAACTGTCTGCGCAGCGGTTTTCGACTTGCCTTTACTTCCTTTCGAATCTGTACCCTACCCCCCATACCGTTGTAACAAAGGTCTTCTCCGGTGCTGCGCACGCCAGCTTCGCCCGGATATTTTTGATATGTTCGGTAATTGTGGCTGCTTCTCCCTCCGCATCGAATCCCCAGATCTTCTCATAGATTTGTTCCCGCGAGAATACTTGATTCGGATGCATGAAGAGAAGCCGGAACAATTCGAACTCCCGGCTGGTCAGCGGAATCGGAAGGTTCTGGTAGAATACCTGATGGCTGTCCAGATCCATCGTGAGATCGCCATGGTGCAGCAGCTTCGGTTGATGATCAAGATGGCTCCGCTGCTCCCGACGAAGATGCGCTCTTATTCTCGCCTTCAATTCTTGCATGCTAAAAGGCTTCACGATATAGTCATCGCCACCGACGGCGAGTCCTTGGATCCGATCCGCTTCATTGGAGCGCGCGCTTAAGAACAGAATCGGACACGAGACCCGGTCACGTATCGCTTGGCATACTTCGAGCCCATCGAGATGCGGCATCATAATATCCAGGATGATTAAGTCGGGCGTCTCTCCCAGTCGATCGAACACTTCCTTGCCGTCATAAGCCACTGATACCTCATACCCATCATCCTGAAGCGCATCGCGCATAAATCCGACGATTTCTCGCTCATCATCGGCGATTAATATCTTTTCTCTCATCTCTTGAATTTCCTTTCGCGTCTATCAATCTAGCAGCTTTATCCCCTCATTGTACCTTTTTGTGCGCCAAAAATCCCCTGCAGCGGCACACACGGTGTTCACGACAGGGGAACAATTAAATTTTCAGGTATAACCGAGTTAGAGCTTCGTTGTCGGTTCTTTGACTTTATCGAAGACGATGATCCCGTCATATTGCTCTTTTGGAATGAATCGCATCGACATCGGCATAATGATCTCGGACGTCATGCCATCCTCGGCTGCATAGATCGGTTTGAACATCCAAGCATTATTTTTGTTCGGAGACTTGTGCTTGGATAGATCCGCAAACGCAATCTTATAACCGCTCTGCATCATCAGTTGTTCCAGACTCCCCTTCGGCATCGGCTGAATATCAAAGATCTTCTGTGTCGTAATCGTGCTCGCCTTACCGCTGTTCATGTACAGACCCAACACGTAGACCTTATCCTTTAGCTTCTTATGTAGCAATTCTCCCATACTTGTAAAGCTGTTAATCCATTTCCCTTGTTCTTTCGTTTCGATTTTGGACGTATTCTTCGCCAGATGATCGTTATGCGCCCATAAAATCACTTTTTTGCCGGGATACATCACCTTCATTAACCACTCCACGTTGTCAGCCATGATTCGATCACGGAATTCATAGCTTTCCTTCGTATCGTACATCCCCATCTCGATGAATTTGACCCGATCCTCCAACGTCTTGACAGCGATATCCACCATCCGCGGGTTCGCAGGGTAGGCGGCTGCAAGTTGTTCTTTGTTCTCTTGGATGAATTGGATCAACGCCTTGTATTTCGGTTCGTACGTATTCTTCACCTTCTTGATTTCTGCTTTCGCCTCCGGATGACTATCGTCCATGCCATATTGGTTGAGCACCTTATAGAAATCCGTCATCGCTTGCATTTCGAAGTTGAAATAATTCTCGCCCTGATCCTTGTCTACCTTGGCAATCCAACCGGCAATAAATTGCGTTAAGTACCCTGATGTGAACTGCATGTCATAACCTGCTAGATATAAGGGATCGTTCGTCCCTTGCTTCTTCTTGATGTAATCGAATAAATTCAGAGTCTCCTTGGAATGCCAGATGGGAAAAATTGAACGTTCCATCATTTGTTGCGATGTCCATGTTCCTGCATTATCGTACGTCATGAATGAATCCCCAAGGCCCGACTCAAATGCAATCACGTCAAAATCCAGCTCTTCGTGTAAATATTTGATCAACCTTGTCTTCATGCTGCTGTATTCTGCGACACGGTGAAAGTTCTCGCCAAGGCTAATGACCGTCTTATCTTTCAAGATCGGCTTCAGAAACGCTAAATCTTTATAGTCCGATGACGTCAAAGATTTAATCTCTTGAATATTCTCCTTCGACCCCGTAATTTTCTGCGCGGTCGCCGAGGCGCTCACTGGCGATAGTAATAGTGAAAATGCTAGGCCCAGGGAAATGATACCTGTTAATCGTTTCGTTGCTTGCATGTTGAATGTTCTCCTCCTTCGAAATCTGTTATTACGTCGTTCTCTTACCATGCAGAGACATCGTAACAGGAACTTCTAAGGAATCTATAAAGATAAGAGAATAATTCCTCAATGCGCGTGCCAGAACCGCTTCTTCACGAATCTCACTGCCATATTTAAGACGAGCATGATCATCCCGATGTTGATCGCATAATCCGCTAAATTGAGAATGCCTCTCCCCGATCGAGACATGATAAAATCCGTGACCTGCCCGAACACCAGTCGATCAATCCCGTTGCCAACCGCACCGCCGACCAAGAAACCAGCGATCATATCCGCCAATCGGCCTTTCCAGGCACCCATGCTGCGATAATAGAACACACCGATGACGAACAAGATGGCGATCACCCCGAATAACCACGCATAACCTTGGAATAAACTGAAAGCCATCCCGCTATTCTCATAATGTGTAATCTCCCATCGTCCGAAGAACAAGCTATCTCCGATATCCAGGTTCATCCGAATCCAAATTTTCGAGACCTGATCGATCAAGATCACGACCATCGCGATCATACAAAACCACATAGCGACACCCACTTTCTTCTCAGCCTATGAACAACCATGTAACTCCCTTGTGCTCATCATACTACAAAACCATGTGGCATCGAAAAATAAAGGCACGCCCGAAGGAGTGCCTTTCAGGTATCCTTATATTGACTGCTCGTCTTCATTTTTTTGTAAAATAATGAAAGAAAACGCAGGTTTCTTGTGTCTAATAGCTGAGAGGATAGGGGAATGATTTCTATGACGGCAACGCTAAAAATGTCTACAAGTTATCTTCCTGCACAAAATTCAACACGGCATCATCGACGGCCGAAGTTCTTCCCAGATCAGGGCAATTTACAAGCTCAATTTCGCAAGTCTCCGCACAGCCGTGCAGTTCCAAAAGAACCAGTTCATTACGACCTTTGCGCAGCAATGGACCGGGGATGTATAGGGCCCTTTGCGGTCCTGCGTTCCAGTAGCGGCCCAGATTAAATCCGTTGATCCAGGCAACCCCTTTATTCCATCCATCGAACCGTAGAAAAGTATCGCCAATTTCCTCCGCCTCAAAGCAGCCCCGATAGAATCCGGGCAAACCTGAAGGTGCCGCAGCTTCTTGCTTCTCCACCGTCTGCTCCTTGTACTCAAGTGAAGCCAGCGTTCCCGGTTCTAACGGAAGTGTACGGATCGTCCAGTTATATTGCAGCTGGTTATCGATTCGAACACCGTCCAGAATTCCTTTCGGATCACGAATGAGCGGCCCATAATTAATCCGACCCATATTCTCGACGAGAATATCCAGCTGCGCTCCTCCGGCAGGAATGGAAAGTTCAAGTGGCTGCGGATTCCAGCGTTCAATGACCCCAAGTACCTGTCCATCCAGGAAGACCTGCGCCCGATCACGCACACCCTCGATGTAAAGCTTCTGCCTGGTCCGTGGTCCCTGCACATAAGTGCTGTACAATATAAAACCATAGGATTGTCCGAGCTTTTCCATCGGCTGTACACACACACTTTTCACCGGCTCCGATAACTTCTCCAGATTGGAAGCTGTGAATAGTTCCGCTCTTTCCATCAAGGCAACTTTCCCGTAGGAGATCTTCGGAATCGGCTCAGGGAGCGGACAAGTCGGTGCAAATCCATGTTTGCCTAGTACCGACCGAACAGCTTCAAATTTCGCCGTCGTATCTCCCCATTCCGTGAGCGGGGCATCATAATCATAGCTTGTAGTCGTCGGCTCGTAGGCGACGATATGATTCGCCCCATTATAGAAGCCAAAATTGGTCCCGCCGTGGAACATGTACATATTGAGTGAGGAGCCATGCGTCAGGATATCATCCAGAACGCCAGCTACATCTTCGGCATCGCGCACATGATGATCCTCCATCCAATGATCAAACCAGCCGTTCCAATATTCCATCACCATCAGCGGCTCTTCAGATCGGTACTCCCGGTATTTACGGAAGGATTCCTCTGCACAGGAGCCAAAATTAACTGTAGCATGCACATCTTCCAGAGTTCCACCGAGCAACATTTCATCGGTTGGTCCGTCGGAGGTAAAGAGCAACACATCGACCCCTCTGCTGAGGAGTCCATTACGCATATATCTCAGGTAACTACTGTCATTGCCATAGCTGCCATATTCATTCTCTACCTGGACGGCCAGAATCGGCCCGCCATGTGTGGACAGTAGCGGAACCAGCCGAGGAATCAGCTCATCGTAATACCGGTCCACCTTGCTTAAATAAAGAGGATCACAGCAGCGAAGCTGAAGTTCACTGTAAGCCAGCAGCCAGGCCGGCAGACCACCGAATTCCCATTCCGCACAGATGAATGGACTCGGTCTGACAATAACATGAAGCCCAAGCTCTCCGGCCAATTCAATAAAAGAGACCACATCGGCCATGCCATCAAATACGAACTCTCCTTCCTTGGGTTCATGCATATTCCAGGCGATATAGGTCTCCACGGTATTGAATCCGCAGGCTTTCAATTTCAGCAGCCGGTCTTTCCAGTATTCAGGCACAACCCGAAAATAATGAATGGCTCCCGATACGATCCGGTAAGGCTGTCCGTCCAGCAAATAGTGTCCGTCGTTCCAAGTGAGTAGGCTCATTATCGACGACCTCCTTTTTAGCATTTATTCTAACGATTCCCCACAGTGGTAGACGGCAAGCCGTCTAATCTTAGGGCTTGCGGCAGCTACTGGCACCCGTAGTCGTATCTTCTCTGCGCATACCGGAGGGAAGGCATCGATTTTCTTATGGCCAATCGCGCTGCCACGTTTCAACTCCAGCCACGCTCCGTCACTGAATGCTTCCAGTACATATTCGCTCACTCTCTCGCCATAAGCGATGTCTTCCATTATCTCAGCGTGGTCAATCACAGTAGCTGCAGCAGGCAATTCCAGCTCAATAAGATCTCCAGTGCCTGCCGTTACGGCTAGTGCCTTGCCGAATCTACGCCCTATTTCCTTGCCAAATTCCAGCAGTCGCTGCACATCGGCCTCCGGAAGCAGCCCGCGGTTGTCAGGGGCCACATTGAGCAGCAAAGTCGCCCCATGTCCGACCGAACGATAATAAATATCCATTAGCTGCTCCAGAGACAGCAGCAGATGCTCTTCCTGAGGATGCCAGAACCAGCGGTCTTTACGGATGGGCACATCGCATTCCGCAGGCACCCAGCTCGGTGTTCCGGGAAGCCAGTTCAATGAAGCTTCACTGAACATGCTACCCCGAGCGGAATCCGCAGTGTTCCAGCATGGATAAGGAGCAAGGCCATCCTCATTGCCAACCCAGCGAATCGTTGGTGCCCCCATATTAAACACCATAGCACTTGGCTGATATTGTTTGATCAGATCCATAATTCGCCGCCAATCGTAATTACGGCCCTCAGATCCTGCACCGTCGAACCAAATCTCCGTAAGTGGGCCATAGCCCGTAAGTAGCTCCTGCAATTGCAGACAATAGAAATCATCATACGCTTGCGGATCCGCATAACATGGCTCATGTCTGTCCCATGGAGACAAATAAATGCCGAAGCCTAGTCCAAATTCACGGCAAGCCTCCTCGCACTCCTTGACAACATCGCCTCGCCCTTCTTTCCATGGGCTGGAGGCAACAGAATAAGTACTCGTTGCAGTCGGCCACAGGCAGAAGCCGTCATGATGCTTAGCGGTCAGTATAAAATAACGGAATCCAGCTTCTTTAGCTGCACTAACCCATTGGCGGGCATCCAGATGAACTGGGTTAAAGACCGTAGGTGAATCGCTACCTTCTCCCCACTCCTGATCGCAAAACGTGTTCATTCCAAAATGGCAGAACATCCCCAGCTCCAGATCCTGCCACTCCATCTGTTCCTTAGAAGGCAAAGCTACTTGCTCTTCGGACTTGTTCTTTGAAGAAATGCTTTCCATCATTTTTATACTCTCCCGTATATTTGTGTAAGCCCAATGTATAAATAAGGGCTTTGGAAAGCCGGTTGATGACCTTCCAAAGCCCCGTCCCCAACTTGGGATACCTCGCTTATTGCCTATTTACTTGATGACACCTTTTTCGTTGATAATTTTCGTTGCTTCATCAACCATCCATTGCTGCACCTTATCAATCGATTCATTTCCAAGCATGAATCTGCTGAAGCCGTCATCGATAATTTTGGTCAATTCGGAAGTTGCCGTCGTCATCACCTGCGCACCGTCAAGGAACTGAATTTCTTTATCGAAAAGTGTGTATTTGAGTGAATCCATATCATACATATCTTCTTTGCCAGCGACCAATTTAGTCAGCAAGGTCTCATTGTCAGCTTTTTTATATCCGGAGAATTCCAGTCTGTTATCACTAACAGCCGTCGACATAAATCTCATCAATTTGAAGGAAGCCTCTTTGTTCTTTGAAGTTGCGCCCATCGCCAGCATGTTGCCGCTGGTGAAGTATTTGCCTTCATAGTCTTTCGGTTCCGATCCTGCAGGAGGCACCGGTACCGGAGCAAAGGCTGTCTTGAATTCATGCGGATACTGCTCGGTGTTACCTGGATCAGCAATCGTCCAGTTGCCAGCCAAGATCATAGCAGCTTCTTCATTGAAGAATTCGGTACGATAGTTAAGCTTAGCGGCAAGAGCATCTGCATAAGATTTCGCAGATTTATCAGCAGACTCCATATCTTTACGCAGCTGGAAGAAATACTTATAAGTCGGATCCGCGAAGATCGTCGTCCCGTCATCATATACGAACGGGTCTTTCATCATCGTTTGAGCTGGAGCGTTCATGTACAATTCCCAGGTGTGGAAATATGTGCCGTAACGTTTGTCCACGCCTTCGCCTTTGGTCAGTTTTTTGGCATAGTCGCGGTAGTCATCCCATGTCCAGCCAAAAGTAGGTACAGGCAGACCCGCTTCGTCCAGTGCATCTTTATTCAGCATCACGTAGTTGCTGCTCTTCGTATATTGCAACCCATAATAGTTGTTGTCGACCTTAGCATTCACATAATATTCATCCTCAGGAACGAGGTTATCTTTCTCATAGAATTCATTCAGCGGGGCAAGCGCTCCCCGAGTCGCCCGTTCAAGCACGCCTCCCAAGCTTGGCACCTGAACAACATCAATCGCTTCACCGGAAGATATCAGGAAGTCGAGTTTCTTCAGCATCTCCACAGAATCACCGGGAACGAGTGTCACATGCTCTACTTTGATGCCTGGATTCTGATCCATAAATTCCTGCAGCATAGCATCGGTACCAGCCGACTGGGCTTCATTATCCCAGTTGTAATACTTGATGGCGACTTGCTTGTCCACCTTGGTGTTCCCGGCATTCGTACCAGCTTCAGCATTCCCATTCTTTTCCGAGTTTCCGGAATTACCACAGGCGCTTAGCGTTAAGGAAACCGCCAGCATGGAGCCCAGTACAACGGATAATCTTTTTTTGCTCTTTGTTTTCATTTTACTTCCCCCCGCACTGAATTTTAAGTATAGTGCCTTGTTCATTTCTTATTATAGGCATCCGCTTTAGTCGCCAAGTGCACAATTTTGCTGTTGTAGGATCACATTTTTGACTTTTACTATCTATCGTGTACACCCGCAGGTCAGCCCTTTACGCCGCCAAGGGAGATTCCGTTAATGACTTGCTTTTGCAGGGCAATGAACACGATGACGAGCGGGATGATCGCCGAAACAGCTGCCGTCATCATAATCGCATAGTTGTTCGAATAATCGTCCCGGAACAGTGTCATACCGAGTGGGATAGTGTACAAATTCTTATTTAGTAAGAAGATCAGCGGATTCTGGTAATCATTCCAGGTCCAGATAAATTTGATGATCGCCACCGTAGCGAGCACCGGCTTGCAGAGCGGAATAATGATAGACCAGAATATCCGTAAATGGCCTGCACCGTCAATTCGCGCCGCTTCAATGTATTCGTCGCTGACACCAATCATAAATTGCCGCAGCAGGAACGTGAAGTAGATGGAGAACATACTCATTAAAATAATTGCAGCATGAGTATCATAAAGACCGAACCAGCGAATCAGCAGAAAGCGCGGAATCAGTGTGGCCTGGTCAGGTATAATCATGAATGACAGCAGCGCCAGAAACACCATATTTCGTCCTTTGAACTTGATTTTGGTCAAGGCGTACGCCGACATAGATGAAATGATAAGTGTAATTAAGGTTGTAATAATCGCAACTTTAAAGGAATTTAAATAGAAATGAGAAAAAGGTACTCGTCCCATCCAAACCATCTTGAAATTATACGCTACATTGATCTTCTCGGGAATCCATTGGATCGGGAAGCGCATAACATCTTTCTCATATTTAAAGGCTGCGGAAATCATCCAGATCAGAGGAATAAGAAATACAATGGACAAAGCCCCCATGATGCAGGTAGTGATCACTCTGGACATATTTTTTCTAATCAGTTGCATGTTAATCTCCCCCCTTTATTCTTCATTTCTCATTTTCCAAGTAGCTGCGGTGATCAAGCCTATGACGGCGAATAGCAGCCAGGAAATTGCAGAAGCATAGCCCATGTTGTAGTATTTGAACCCTTCCTCATAGATCCTGAACACAAGCACGGTAGAAGAATTGTTCGGGCCACCTTCGGTCAAAAACGCGATGATGTCGAACACCTTAAACGAGCCAATCAGCATGGTTATAAGCAAGAAGAACGTGGTTGGACGCAGCATCGGAACCGTGATGGCAAAGAATTTCTTCAGTGCGCTAGCTCCATCTATTTCGGCGGCTTCGTAGATTTCATCGGAAATATTCGTCAAGCCGGCCATATAGATAATAATGGTGTAACCCAGACTCGCCCAAGAACTGATAATGGCAATCGATAACAGCGAGGTCTTTGGATCCACCAGCCATTTTGGAGGGCTGGAAATTCCAAGCTCCATCAAGAACTGATTGATCGGTCCAAGGGATGGATGGAACAATGCGCTCCATACAGCGGCAATTGCAATAATCGAAGAAATATAAGGGATAAAGAAGGCAACTTTGAAATAATTTTTAAGAAATACACTATTTTGAATCAATGCCGCCAGCACCAAAGCAATCGCAATCGGTATCGGCACGGTCATAATCATATAAATAGCATTGTTCTTCAAAGCTTGAATGATGCTCGGATCATGGAACATTTTGATATAGTTATCCAATCCGATAAACTCGATCCCTTGAACCCCCGACAATAGATCCCATTTCGAGAAGCTTAAATAAAGTGAGAATCCAAGTGCAAATACATTTAGAAAAAGCATTCCGACAATTTCCGGAGCTAGAAACAGCCACCCGGTCAAAGCCTCTTTCCGCTGCGGAGTCCAGAACTTCCGCTTCTCCTGCAGAATTTTTGGCACAGGTTGTTTTGCAGCCTCCACGTTGTATCACCTCGACAATTTGATTTGTCATTATAGTAATATATCCGCCTCCCGCATGAAGGAGTGATTATGACCCGAGATGTGCAAGATTTTGACCTTTGTCTTTCGACAACAAAAAAACCGCCCAAGATGGGCGGCGGGTTTATTCGGTAGGTTGAGATTTGCACTTCTCAGCGTACTGAGTGTTTGGATTTATATTCGCTCGGCGTAGTTCCCACATATTTTTTAAATACTTTTGAAAAATAGGTTCTGTCCGAATATCCCAGACCAACGGCCAGCGATTCCAGGTTTTGGCTGGAGATTTTCAGCATTTTGGTCGCAACCTTCATCTTGTGCTGATGCACATAGTCCGTAAAGGTCAGACCTGTCATGCGTTTGAAATAACGCGAGAAATAGCTCGGGTCCAGAAAGAGATAACGTGCCATATCGATTGAAGTGATGTTATCGCCAAGATGCTGATCGATAAATTGCTGGATAAGCTGCAGCTTGGGCTCCTGCGGGGGAGTTCCCGCCACCTGCTGTTTGTTGCCTGTAATCTGCACAAGCTTTCTTTCCACCAGTTCCATCGTATCCTCCAGTGTGCGGGTTTGCACGAGATAGACGAACAGATCCTCATCGAATGTTAGGCTAGTGAACATCAGCTCGATACCTCGGAGCATAAAGGATAAATCCCGGACGAAATCGCCCGGATGGATAGCCATAACTTTTGCAGTCCTAGCGATTTCCTGAAGAGTGCCACGGATGGCTTCAAGATCATTTTTAATCACGGCCCGTTCCATCTGCGGGATATAACTATCCAGAAATCCTTGAGGAGCAGGCTGGAAGCGAGGGGTAGCGATTTGCAGAGTATCCAGAACTGTGTATTCCGCACTCGCATAGAACTCGCACTTGTCTTGGACAATTTGCCGATGAATCTGTCCAATTGCCTGCAGCTCTATTTTCTCAGTGACTGCGATGATGCCCGGTTGAATCTTAAGGAGATGGGAGCACTCGGAACACAATCGCTGTAAATAATCATGAAAATAAAGACTGGCATTCTGCGCCAGATTCACACGGTAATTATACAGAATCACAATATTCTTCTGCTCCAAAAAAGGCGTAATCCCCTCACACGCTTCGGACAGCTCTAGGGCTATATTGTAGATGGCATATAAAATAAGTGGATACTCGCTCTGCTTGTACCTCTTCTCGAAACTGGAAAAGTGAATGCTGACCGTGCCCAGCATGAACCACGGATACGTCCAGGATATGCCGATTTGCGCCGCATAGGCTAGCGTGGTTTCGGGCGGAGCGCCGCCAATCACCCTTTGCAGCAGATTCTGCCGGAATAACTGGCTATTGTATCCCGTTTCCCCATGCTTGATTAGCCCGATCTTCGATTTAAGCAAGCGTACAGACTTGGCAAGGCTTTTCTCCAGTTGCTCGTCCGTAAGCTGGTCCTTAATTAAATAGTCATCCACCTTCAGCTTTACCGCTTGCTGAGCATAATGGAAATCCTCATGACAGGTCAGGAAAATAATTCTGACCTCCGGCTTCATCCGGGTAAAGTAATCGGCCAGCTCAATCCCGTTCTTTTGCGGCAAGCCAATATCTGTGATCACGATATCGGGTTGTACTTCCTCAAACATTAATAACGCCTTGGCACTGGAATAGGTGCTGCCGACAATCTGCAAGCTATGTGCTTCCCAGTCAATCATCTGCTGAAGCACCTTGAGCATAGGAACATCATCATCTATGAGCATCACTTTATACATCAATATCCCTCTCTCTCTCGGGCAGATTAACCTGATGATTGCCTTGCGGCAAATACAGAGAAACGGACACCCCACCTTGCGGCAAATTATGCAGCGACAAGCGGGTATCCTGACCATAGGTCAGCCTCAGCCTTTGAACCACGTTAATTAAACCGACCCTTTGATAAGTTCCATCCTGTTCATCGTCCTTGTAGAGCAATCTGCGGTTCAGTCCTGCCAGAATTTCTGCCCCTGCTCCGCAGCCATTGTCTTCGACTTCAATCATAATCCCATCAGGGATCGTTCGCGCACGGACGACAATACGCGGTGCCGGGTGGTCTACTAGACCGTGAACGATAGCATTCTCTACGAGAGGCTGCAGAATAAGTTTAGGTACGATGAGCTTCTCTGTATCCGCTTCCAGATCGACCTCCAGTTCAAGAGGGATTTCGTTGCGGATCTTCATGATGTCGATATAATGACCAAGCAGTCTGCATTCTTCCCGTAAGGTAGCCGGTTCATTGACCTTCAGATAGGCACGGAGAAGACTCATTAGCGAATCAATGATCCCGCTGTGCAGCTTATCTTTAGCCAAAATAAGGCTACATTTGATCGAATTCAACGTGTTGATCAAAAAGTGGGGACGAATCTGCATAAACAGCGCCTCAAGTTCCATCACTCGCTTCTGTTCTTGCTCCAGCTCGATGTCGTGAATCAATCCTTGCAGTTGATCCAGCATAGTATTCAATGTCTGCCCTAGCTCAGCGATTTCATCCTTGCCCTTGACCTCCAGCCTGACATCAAGATTCCCCATCCCGAACTGGCGCACAACGCGCTGCAGCTTCATGATCGGACTATGCAATCTTTTGGCAATCAGCATGGAAGTAGCCGAAAAGACAATAAACAAGAGAAGCACTAAACCAATGCCACTATAAAAAGTTCGCGAAATCTGGCCCGACCATTCTTTCTCTGAAGCTTCATAGACCAGCTCCCAATTGGATTTGTCGATGGCTCTGGCCGTACGCACGCTCCCTCTAGCTTCCTTGCCATCTGGGGCTAGCTCTGAGTTCCCGGCGATCAGACCTCCTCTGGAATCAAACAACGCCAGCTTGCCAAACTCGACCGGCCCGAACAATTTGTTGAAATAGGCATCGGGAATCGAGATGAGAAGCACGGACACCTGCTGTTTCTCCCGGCTATCATAGATTACTCTGGCAATATAGTAGCTACTGCTTTTACCGGAACCGCTGTCAGCCATCCCAAGCCATTGCAAGGTCTCCGGTTCGTGAATATTGACACGTCCCATCAGCTTGTCCATGTTGGCATTAATCACGGATAAATTCTCAGTCCCAGAGGAGATCACAAAGTGTTTCCGGTTAACCAAATACATGCGAATGTTATTATTTAGCGGCTTAGAGTTGATGAGCGAAAACACATCCTGAATTTGCGTAAAATGTACGTAATCCTGATAGGTGTTCAATCGCTCGGTATCTGCAAAGACCTTCAGATTGGCGCGAAAATTGGTATCGTTTACAATAAAATGCGATGCAAATGTCACATCATCAATGGTCTTGTTTAGTTCGTCAATCATAACGTTCAGAAAGTTATCGTTGCTGAGCTGCAACTTCTCTACCATCGTATCCCGAATAAGCACAAAGGAGATGATCGATACTGCAATCAGCGGAATAAAAATCAGCAAAAGAAATGAAACCTGGATACGTCTATAGTAAGTGAATTTGAACATGTTTTCTCCGCGCCTCTCTCATGCTCTTTTCTTTTATTCTATCAGCCCGTTATCCAGTATACATGCATTATCTGATTACCGTGACTTTCTTTTGACCGTTTGCGAAAACTATAAGCACCACTTCACCAAATATTTGTACACCTTCCACTACATAGGAATCCAAGTGGCTGGATGGAACCTCATGGCTGATCACGATAATATGCTCCTCATTCCTTTCAGGGAAGCTGATGCGGCATGCCTCCGCCTGCACGGCATCCACAGGTTCACCCGTATGGCGGTAAATCGGCACCTGTTCAACCAGTGGACAGAACGGCTCACCGGAAGGCTGCGGGTACAGCATCTGCATCATCGATACCGTTCCTTTTCCCGTTCGAGCGTAAACGGCATGCTGATTAGGTTCCAGCAGATTGTATTCGCGGGAAATTACCCCGTCATCAATCTTGCCCTGAAGTCCTTTAACATTAACGGGAATGATGCAAAGATTGGCTTCCTGCTCATTTTTTGTACGGCAAATGAATGTCTCGTCTTCCATCTGAACCGCTCCGGGTGCAAAATGAAAATGCTGGGAAAACGTATGCTCCTGACGGCAGCTAAAGCTGTCGACCAGAAGCCAGTAATAAGGCTTGATGAATATGATCCTCCTTAGCAGGTGTACCGGATCATCCAAATGACGGTAGCCATCATGGCTGCCCTCAACATAATCAAAGTCCGGATTGCTGATCCATTTGCTGCCTGTCGGCTTCGCAATTTGGGAGAAGGACCATGTATCCGTGATTTCAGTGAATCCAATTCCGTCAACAGTAGTCGTATTATGGGCAGCGCTTTCTTTTAACGCTTTTCTAAGTGGTGTGTGATCACTATAGTTGTATCTGCCCAGATCGGTAAGCATATCCCGCCCAAAGGCATGCAGATCGAAATGTAGCAAATCCGCGTGACCATGTCCACCACCAAGCGGTCCGCAGTGGAAATATAGGTACAAGTCCTGCTCGTCCCAACCCGTTCGCATCATATAATGACCGGAATGTGTGAAAGAGCGCGACAAGTAAGGCGGTTCCTCCGCAATCAGCTGCTCGTAGCCTTCAACTCCATTCATTCCGAACAACCAGGCATTGTCATAATCCATATGATCATATCCGCCAAAGCGGAGCACAGAATCCTGGAACAACCAACCTGCATAAGTCAAAATCGAACGGACATCGCTGTCATCGCTATCCCCGAGCATCGGCTGCCGATGATTCGGTTTGGTCCAATACAAGGAAGCGACGGCCATTTGATGAACTTTTTGCTGAAGTTCATCCTGTAGCTCCAGTCCATTCATCCGAGCCAAGCGGATGCAGTCGAGAAAACATACCAGAACCTCATGGTGATAGGTAGGCGATTGCTCCCAATGGATACCGTCCGCCATGACCTGGATTCTAGCCGTCTCCCCCAATCTCTCCTCACCTAGCTGTCGCCAAATCTTTGCCCTAGTGAACTCAGGGAAGTAGAGCGCGGTTTGGAATAAACCACAAGTCTCCAGAACGCCCCAATTGCTGATATTCTTCCAGCCCGTAAACGATAAAGCTAAATATTCGCTGTGTTCATGAAGGGATATCATCACTTTCGCCAGAAGCGTCGGTGTGAGCAGCGGACTATCCTGTATATAGGACAACGCTTTGATCCAGTTCGCACAGCGAAGACCCGCTTCAATGGTGCGCCAAGTCAACGTATCTTTCGTAGGCATGTCTGGAACAGGATTACGGTCCATCCAATCTTCAAGTTGACAGCAAAATGTTCTCGCATACTCCTCATTACCTGTTATCGCATACGCTTGTCCTAATGCCACCCAGTAGCGGTGGCGATTCAGCATATAAGCCCATTCTACATCCTTGTCCGGAACATAGCCCCAGTCAATTTCTTCCTCAAAGGTAACCGGAATGCGGCTGCGTTCCATGTCCCAGGGAAAGCGGAAGAGAAACGTCTGCTCCACAACTTCATCCGCTGTCTTCAATACGGCTTTCAGCTCATCTGCGCAATATTGCTGTATATAGTCGATATGCTGCTGTTTCCGTCTGTCCTCTGCCTGCCAGCCCGGCGTGCTCCGACTAGTCATATACCGATGTAATTCAGTCAGCGCATCGTCCTGCCGCACTTGACTGAGCGCATCCTTCACGGAAGCTAGAGCGGGTAACTCAAGGTCGAGTAGCGTAAAGACAGCATAGGGAGAGGTTGATCGGCAATCAGCGTTCATACCAGTACCCCCTAGTGCCTTTTTGCAGCCGCAGCAACGCTTCGAGGTAGAAATAATCTCCCCAGATCATGAAATCATCCGGAGACAGACCGCCGCGTACATGGTAAGAGCCGTGCTTCAGCAGCCCCTCCGCGTCTTCACCGATCGTGGAATAGTTCTGCACAAGTGAAGTCATCGACTGTATTAACCCCTGCTGAAAATAAGCCCGTTCGGGATCTTCCTCCTCCATTAGCTCCAGCAGTTCCTGTAGTCCAGCCGCAACAATTGCAGAGGCCGAGCTATCCCGGTACGTATCCGCAGCCACTGGAGCATTAAAGTCCCAGTAAGCGACATGATCCTGTGGCAAATGCTCCAGAAAATAGCGGGCCATCCGCTTGGATGTTTCCAAATACAACGGATCCTTAGTATAGCGGTAAGATAATGCAAAACCGTAGACGCCCCAGGCTTGCCCGCGTGTCCAAGTCGATCCGTTAGTATAACCCTGGTGTGTAGCACCGCCAATCGGCTCTCCGGTCTTCTGGTCGAAGAAAAACGTATGGTAGGAGCTGTCATCTCCCCGCACCAGATAACGTTTCGTTTTATCCGCCTGCATGACCGCCACCTGCCGATATAGGGAATCACCGGTCTGTTGTTCCGCCCAATACAGAAGAGGGAGATTCAACAGACAATCAATAATGATGCGCCCACCTTCCTGGGCATCTCCCACAGGTCCCCAAGCCTGAATATAACCGCCGCCTGTGCGCCAGCGCTTCAGTAATAAGTCTGCCGCCTGCAGTGTCAACTGACGCGCGGATTCGTCTTTATCTATAATCCACTGGGCCTTGGAGGATAACGAATACAAAAATCCGATGTCGTGATGATCAAGCACCGTCTTTGCCGCGAAACGGCGGCGGAAATCCTCTACGGTATGAGATGCCGCGATACGAAAGCTGTCATCCTGCGTATATTCATAGCACAACCACAACATGCCGCTCCAGAATCCATTGGTCCAGTCGTCATTGTTATTGAGCTGGTAAGTTCCATTCATGCTGACATGAGGGAATCTGCCCCCAAATCGGTCTATATTCTTACGTACCTTCTCTATCGCATCTTCAATCGCATTGCTCCACATAAGTTCCTTGCTCCCTTCGGGCTCTTCGTTTCTTATGTTTCATGATAAGGAGAGTCAACAGGATCTAATAGGGGCGATTTTTGCTTTGATGTGCATTATTTTGACTTTTGTACGAAGTAACAAAACGTATAACTATTTATGGAAAAATACGTTAGAATCAGAAAGTGACTTACAACTTTCATTTTTTTTAGAAACGGAGTGTCCTATTAATGAAAAAGCTAGGTGCATTATTTTTATCCATTTTCATGGTTATGTCTGTCTTTACCACTGCCCATGCGGCTGAAAAGCCTGTCGGTGTGTGGATTGATGGAACAGAAGTAAAGTTAGGAAATTCTAACCCTGTTGTAGAAAAAGGAACTACCTTGGTTCCTATGCGTCCACTCCTAGAGAAGCTTAATGTAAATATGAATTGGAATAAAAAGACCCAAACCGTAACGGGGACCAAAAATGGACTAGCCCTCTCTCTGACTATCGGCAGCACCACAGCAACGGTAAACGGGGAGAAGAAAAAACTAGAGGTGGCTCCTAAAACCATCAACAATGTCACCTATGTTCCTGTCCGCTTTATCGGTGAAACGATCGGCTATAAGGTAGAATGGAATGCGGCGCAGCGCACCATCACCTTTGTAGCTAATAACGAGGCTGCAGGCAGCACCGGATTCTTATGGAAAGTGGAGAACAACGGAAATACCGTCTATCTACTTGGCTCTATCCATGTGGCTAATGACAAAATGTACCCGCTACGCCCGGAAATTGAAGCTGCTTTTGAAGCATCTCAATATCTCGGGGTCGAAGTTGACTTAACAAAGGTTGATCAAACGGAGATGCAAAAGTTCCTTACGGAGAAAGGTTCTTATACAGATGGGACCAAGCTCAAGGATCACGTATCCGCTGATACCTATAACAAAGTTGTTGCGCTTCTGAAAGCGAATGGTCTTGCAGGAAATGCATTCGATTCCTATAAGCCATGGGTCGTTACTCAAGGTATCTCAAGCCTACAAATGCAAACAACAGATTATACACCGGATACGGGTATCGACCTATATTTCACACAGAAGGCAGGTAAACTGAATAAACCTATCATTGAATTGGAAAATATGCAATTGCAGCTGAACATGTTCAATCAATTCTCAGATGGATTGCAAGAAAAGCTTCTCCTTGATACACTCGATAGCCTCAAGCAAACGGACAAAGCTGCAGCAACGGCTTCGCTGGATGCATTATCCCAAATGTGGATGCAGGGGGATGAACAATCACTCGTAGCTATGACACAAGCGGTCGCTAAGGAGCCAGAATACTATAAGGGTCTTGTTTCGGATCGGAATGCCAACATGGCGAAGCATGTAAAAGAGTATTTAAATAGTGATAAAAAAGCGACTTATCTTGTCGTTGTTGGTGCACTACACATGCTGGGTGATGATGGCATTGTGACTCAATTGCAAAAAGACGGCTTTAACGTCGTCAAACAATAAATACTAGTGTCAAAATAAATACTAGTGTCAAAATAAATAAGGCTGTCTCTTAGTCATCTACAATGACTATGGAGGCAGCCTTTTATTTTTACTTTTTTAGCTCAATCTAAAAATAGTAGTAAATTGACGTGAAGACAGAGCGGAGGGGTGGAGGGATTCTGGAGAAACGCCAGTGTTCGCCTTTAAAGACCCATTTCAACTGCTAATCTTTCTACCACTTGATTAACTGATCCACCTTCACCGGAAGTCCAGTAGCGATCGAACGATTAGCCGCAATCCCGGTCATAATAGACAACGCCCCATCCACATGGGAAGCTGCACGATTAAACCGATCCTCCACAGGTCGTTCAAAAATATCACGGAGCATGACCGGATCTCCGCCCCCATGTCCCCCAACGCCTTCTTCAATTTCAACTTCATAAGGCGGCGCAAAATGAGGGAATACAGTGATTTGCTTGTCCTTTAGTGCCCCTTCATCTTCTTTCTTCCCCCCAGCGTTTACATAGGACTGTTCAACAACCTTAACTTCCATCCGCCCCTTCGTCCCATTAAATACTACAATGAAGCCTTCCCAAGGCAAATAAGCATTAAGTGAATAGTTCATAATCGTCTTGTTTTTGTATTTGACCATGACTGCCATCGTATCCTCAATACTGATATTATCACCGAATACACTTTGATCTCGCAGGTACCCATCCTCATGCTCGGCATCCAGATACATCTGCTTAAGCTGCTCGTTGTCTTTTAGCTGAAGTGCAAAGGGATCATTTTCCGCTGCACTACTCCCATGGGCACGCTGATAAAACTCCGTCACCCCGCGCTTCTCCGCATTCTCTCTGCCATAGAACCTTAAATCTCCCATGGCATAGATCGTATCCGGACGAGAGCCCAACCAGAAATTCATCAAATCGAAATGATGTGTTGATTTATGAACCAACAGCCCTCCGCTGTTCCGTTTATCCCGATGCCATCTGCGGAAGTAATCCGCCCCATGCTGCGTATTTAGCAGCCACTCAAAATTGACGGATAACACTTCTCCAATCGCCCCATCCATGATCAATTCACGGATTTTGGTATTGTGCGGGGCATAGCGGTAATTGAACGTAACACGCAGTTTTTTCCCCGTCCGCTCAATCGCTTCAAGAATTTCCTGACATTTCTCTTCATCCACCGTCATTGGTTTCTCCGAAATCACATCACAGCCAAGCTCCATCGCCCGGATAATATAATGGTGATGTGTGCGGTCAATACTCGTAACGATAACTACATCCGGCTTAGTCTCTTCAATCATACGATCAAACTCATGAGCTTTATAAGTAGGAACCGCATGATACTGATATTTCCCTTTCAGTAATCGATTCGCATAATCCATTCTTGCCCCATTCACATCGCAAAAGCCTACAATTTCTGAAGTTTCACGATAATTCGTAGTTATCTCACCATAGAAGAACTCCGCTCGGCCACCGGTTCCTACGAATACATATTTCTTCTTCGACACAAGGATCACTCCATCGCTATTGATTTTGATGCCGTTTCTTCTTATAGTTTATAGTATAAAATACATTCAAATCTAAGCGATTATTAGCAAAAATAGCGAAAACTTTGCATATATTAGCTTCATTATCTGAAAGGGGCAAATCTACAATGGAACAGGAGCTAGAACCTCCATTTATCATTGAACAAATCAAAAGAGCCGGCCCATTCAGCATGGATTCCGACCATTATCACGATACATATGAAATTTATTATTTACTCGCAGGTGAGCGCAGCTATTATATCAACAATCTGATTTATACCTTACGCAAAGGTGATTTGATATTTATTAACAAAAATGAACTCCATCGCACCACTTCTAAGGGCTCAGCACGCCATGAGCGAATATTGATTAACTTTGAGGAGGACTTTCTGCAAAAAACGTTGGCGAACTACGACCTAAGTATTCCTTTTTTAACTACACAAAGCTTACTTCTGCGTCCCGGAGTACATGAACAAGGAGCCATCGAATCTATCCTTTTCTCTATGCTAAAAGAACAAGAGGAGCATCGATCACAGCAAATCCCTTATCTTCAGACACTTCTCATCCAGTTATTTATTGAAATGAACAGAGTACAAGAAATAAGCCGCGAGCCCATCGCTCCTGAGAGCAGTGAGAAGCAGCTTAAAGTCTACGAAATGATCGATTATTTACAGGCACATTATGTTGAAAAGCTTACATTAGAGCAGCTATCCGAAACTTTTTTCATCAGCAGTACCTATCTTTGCCGTTTATTCAAACAGACCACTGGCTTCACCATTGTTGAATATCTAAACTACATTCGGATCAAGGAAGCCCAACGACTCTTGCAGAGCACTAACACTAAAGTCACTACCATTGCAGAGAATACAGGCTTTGACAGCATCGCCCACTTTGGGCGGGTGTTTAAGCAAATCGCGAAATGCTCACCTCTGCAATACCGCAAGCAGAATCGCTGATCATCAGGCCTTGATTACACCTTTTTTGATAATAATATTTCCATAAAGTGCTTCTTCACCTGTGACTACAACAGCATAACTTTGCTTAGAACGATTGTAGAAATCAAACCGCTCCTCATATTTAATCGTCACTTCAGCGTCATGTTTGGCGATTATCGACTGGTACGTGGACCAGATCACCGGCACCGTAGGATCTCCCTCAACCACAGCCATAAACGCCACCTGATGTTCAACATAATGATCTAGGGGCAGCAATTCCAATATTGCATCCAAAAGATCAGGTATCCCAATACCATCATATCTTAGTACTTTTGAGTTTAAGGAGTGTCCTGGATAATTAGCATCTGCCAGTACAAGCTCATCACCATGACCCATTTCCATCATCACACGTACCAGTTCCGGAGATAGTAGCTTAGGAATTTTTTTCAACATCCAAGCACCTCATTACTTCCCATAAAAAGATCTCAAAGCTACCAGCTCATCAATCCGATGCTGTGGCAGCTCTCTCTCCCCGTCAATCATACGTGTAATAAAGGTAATCTTGGCTGTATATTCGAGTCTCTCCATATTCAGATAAGCCTCCATAACATCCGTTCCCCAAGTAAGTGCTCCGTGATTTTCGAGCAGGACTGCTGTTTTTTTGCCAAGGAAAGGCATCAGTGAATCCGGGATTTCTTCTGTTGAAGGTGTTCCGTATTCCGCCAAAGGAATATCCCCGATCATGATAACCGACTCTGGCATCATCATTTTATCGAGCGCCTCACCTTTAATGGCAAAAGCGGTAGCATACGGGGGATGTGCATGAACCACACCATTCATCTCAGGTAGCTCATTATAAATTCTCAAATGCATTTTGGTTTCCGTTGAAGGTCTGTATCCTTCCGCCGCTTCAAGAACTTCACCTTGCAAGTTTACTTTTACAATCATATGTGGCTCTAAATATCCCTTGCTAACCGCTCTGGGGGTAGTGAGAATTTCATTCTCTGATAACCGTGCTGAAATATTCCCATCATTGGCGGCAATGAAATCTTTATTAAACAAATTTCTGCCAATATCACAAATCTGCGAACGTAGTTTTTGTTCCAAGTTATCCATAAGTTCTCTCCTCGTATCCTATTTTTTAGAGTTTTTCACCAAAGAAGGCTGGTATGTCTTAAAGGTAAAAGATCGTGCCACGAACTCTTTCGCCTTAGAAACTTCCAATTTCCCCAGGGCAGCCAGCTGGACAATGATATTGCCAATTCCGCTGGCCTCCACTGGCCCTGCAACGACTTCTCTACCCGTAGCATCAGCGGTGAGCTGGCATAATAGCTCATTTTGAATCCCACCGCCAACCATATGAATGATAGTGATTGTCTTGCCGGTGATCTCTTCCATTTCTTCAATCGTTCTACAGTATGATTGCGCAAGGCTCTCAAGGATAACGCGTATAAACTCAGCTTTCGTATTAGGCGACGGTTGCCCCGTTCGCTCACAATATTCCCTAATCCGCTGCATCATCACACCAGGTGTGCTGAAAAGCTGGTCATTCGGGTCAATGATCGCTGGCGCCCCATTAATCGTTTGGGCTAATTCAACCATTTCACTTTGACTAAAATTCTCTCCTGCTTTCGCCCAATTCCTCTGGAGCTCCTGTAGAATCCATAGTCCCGTTGTGTTTTTTAGCAAACGATTAGAATTACCGTAGCAACGTTCATTTGTGAAACCATATTCATAGCTTTTCTCTGAAATGACCGGCTCAGGCGTCTCCATACCAACCAACGACCACGTACCACAGCTTAAAAATGCTGCTTCATCCTTACGAGTATAAGGGATCGAAGCTACCGCTGAAGCCGTGTCATGTGAAGCGCCGGCTATCACTTTCATCGGGCCTATATTAAGCTCCTCTTGAATAATCGGTAGGATAGATCCAATAACCGTTCCCGCATGAACCTGTTGTGGAACTAGACTACTCGGAATCCCAAGTCTGTTAAATAATTCAGAGGAGAGCTCTCCCGTGGCAGCATCCACTAAGCCGCTTGTACTCCAGATCGTGCTTTCTGCTGCTTTTATACCAGAAAACAGGTAATGAAATAGATCTGGCATCATTAAAATCGTATCCGCGTTCTCCATAAGAGAATCATTATCCTGAAAATCAGAGAACAGCTGATAAAGTGTATTAATCACACTTGGCTGAAGACCGGTCATACGGAATTGCTCTGCCGGTGACAGTAACGCTTCCAATTTGAGCCGGTGAACATCCATCCTCCGATCCCTGTAATGATGGGGGGAATAGAGCATCATTCCTTTTTTATCAATAAACCCGTAGTCGACTCCCCATGTATCCACACTTAAGGACGTCAGTTCTCCATGTTGCCTAAAGGCTTTTTGAACCCCTTGCTTCATTTCATGGAAGAGCCTTAGAGTATCCCAATATAAATGCCCGTTGACCTGTACCGGCGTATTCTCAAACCGATGAATTTCTTCCATTTGCAGCTTATCGCCATCATATATCCCCAGCATAACTCTTCCGGAACTGGCGCCGAGATCTATGGCTAGAAGCTTAATCGTATCATCCATTGTTCACCACACCTGCTTCACAGGAAGATTTTAATAGAGGGGTCCAAAGTTCTGACATGCTCTGTAATCTGCTCCCTCCAGATCTTCGGTACCAAATAACGACCATACCCGAGGTCTAAAAATACGTGATTCCTCAACGTTATGCATGCTGACCGGAATGCGCAGAATAGACGCCAGCGTAATCAAATCTGCCCCAATATGCCCATAACTGATCGCTCCATGATTTGCGCCCCAATTATTCATGACATCATACACTGATTGGAAAGAACCACTATTGGTTAACTTAGGTGCAAACCAGGTTGTTGGCCAAGTCGGATCTGTTCTTTGATCCAGTGTATGGTGAACATCTTCAGGCAGCTCAACCGTGTGCCCCTCTACAAGCTGAAGAACAGGTCCAAGCCCTTTAACCAAGTTCATCCGTGCCATAGTAACTGGCATCCCGCCTTTAGTTAAATAATCCGTAGAGAAGCCGCCCCCACGGAAATATTCTTGAGAAGCCGGGCGGAATTGGGTATGGCTCAAACAAGCTTCTACCTCATCCTCCGAAATTTCCCAAAAAGGTTTAATCGCAGGTTTACCGTCTATCGTCTGCTCGCCCGTCCCATCCAGAGCAGCCGAACCAGAGTTGATCAAGTGTAGTATTCCGTGTGCTGCTTCACCTTCCAATTGATGACCCGTTACTCGCTTAACAGCATCTGGACTCCAAAAGGTTCGGACATCCGCAAATATTTGTGCAGTATTCGTAAGCAAATAATTGAACAGCATCGTTACTCCGTTCAGGCTATCATTCTCTGTCGCTACGATATAAGGTGTACGTTTGCCGTTCCAGTCAAAAGAGGAGTTCATTATCGTCTCCATGAAATCTCCGTTAGGAAAATGATCCGTCCATTGGCGCTGCCCTTGGAAGCCACCCACAATCGCATTATGACCATTGGCCTCTTCCTCAAAGCCCAGCTCAGCGAGAACAGGATTGCCGATCATCAAATCACGGGCGATCAAGGTCATTTTCACACAAGTCTCCCACTGCTTCTCTTTCTCATCATCACTTATTTGCAGATGCTTCGGATTATTATCGGCACCAACTTGGCAGTTTTCTTTGGTCCACGCGAGTGCTCGCTCATATTCCTCTTTATCATAAATCTCCTCTTCAAAGCGGCGTACATATTCTGACATATCTATATATTCATTACGCATTCCCAGATACTCTTGGAAGAACTGTTCATTCACAATCGATCCAGCAATCCCCATCGAAACAGAACCCATTGATAAATAGGATTTACCTCTCATTTGAGCGACAGCCAACCCAGCTTTGGCGAACTGCAGCAATTTAGTCTGCACATCCGCTGGAATCTCCTCACTGCTAGACTCCTGAACATCCTCACCATAGATACCAAACGCCGGAATTCCTTTTTGTGCATAAGCAGAGAGAACAGCAGCTAGATATACCGCACCTGGGCGTTCCGTTCCGTTAAATCCCCAAACCGCATGTGGGATTGAGGCATCCATATCCATCGTTTCAGAACCATAACACCAGCAAGGGGTCACAGTAATCGATACGCCAACATTAGCCCCAGCAAATTTCTGAGCCGCAGCAGCAGCTTCTTTAACACCACCAATCGTAGAATCGGCAATGATGCACTCTACGGGGCGGCCATCCGGATAAAATAAGTTCTCTTCAATAAACTTAGCTACCCGCTGAGCCATACCCATGGTTTGAGCTTCTAACGATTCGCGCACCCCTCTTCTTCTGCCATCAATGGTCGGGCGGATGCCAATTTTCGGATAGTTTTCTATCACTGCTGTTCCTCCTCAAGATCATCTTAGTATCATCGGTAATGGACCTATTTCTCCTTCATCATAAAATATGGAAACGCTTTAGTCAACATAAAACAACATATTTATAGATAAATTATGTGGTTTTATGTGGTATTAATACTATTATACTGTGGTATTATGTGAATATGAGGTTATTTTTTTGATTTATACAACAATGTAGTAAACTAGGAAGTAGATGATGATTGAGGTGAGTGAACGGATGAAAGCATTTGAACGGCGGGATCTAATCATTAATGAGCTGTATAGACAAAAGAAAGTCCATGTCGCTCAGCTGGCGCAAAAATTCAATGTCTCGGAAGAGACCATTCGGCGGGATCTGGATAAATTGGACAAGGAAGGACTTGCCAAGAAAAATTATGGCGGTGCAATCCTTAATGCCCACACGAATGAGGACCCTCCCTATGTGAGTAGACATCAGGTAAATATAGAGGCCAAACGTACGATAGCTGATCATGTTCTCCAATTAATTAATGATGGGGACAGTTTGGTGACGGATACGAGTTCAACAGTTTTTGAGGCTTTACGGAGAATTATAGAGGAGAAAAACAATCTTACGATTATTACGAATTCTTTGGTTGTATTATCCGAATTTCAACATTCTGGGCAAAAGCTAATTTCCACTGGTGGAATACTAGGCCCCGAGACTAGCTCCTTCGTTGGACATACCGCCTCACAGACTATTCAAAAATATAATGTGGACGTAGCCATATTCAGCTGTAAAGCGTTGTCTATGACTGGTGGGCTCAGCGATTCGAATGAAGAAGAAAGTGAACTAAAGATTCTGATGCAACAGCAGGCGAATAAAGTAGTTTTGCTCGCAGATCACTCTAAGTTCGATAGGACTGCGTTCATTAAATTATTTAGTTTCGATCGAGTGGATTATATCGTTACAGACGAGAAGCCTTCTGAGGAATGGATCGAGTTTCTGAATAACTATCATATATCTCTTATCTATGCACCCGCTGAGTAATCAGTAGGTGCATAAATAAAGATAAGGGGGAATCTTTATTTCACTAGTCGTTTAAAAGACCGCTTTTCTCTACGATCTTCAGCCATTCCCCAGCAATAAGATCATGCCCAGCCGCTGTCGGGTGAACGCCGTCCCACAGCCAGTAGGCTGCATCTATTCTACGAGTACCTGCATCAAATGCTTCCTGTAAAGGAACAAACACAGCATTAAATTCCTCTGCAAGCTGCTTAACAACACCCTGATAATGAGTAATCCGCTCTTTCCATTCGTCCCATTGTTCTGCCGGAGCTCCGGTATTTAGAATAAAAGGCTCACACAAGACCAGCTTCGTTTGCGGAAGTACTTCCCCAGTTTCTTCAAGCACATGACGGTACGCACGTTCAAAACGGTCCGTTATACCACTTGGTTCCCCTTTCATTGTTCTCCAAAGATCATTAACACCAATTAAAATACTGATGATATTCGGTTGAAGGTAAATCGCATCCTCATTCCAGCGTGCATATAAATCGGAGATCCGATCCCCACTAATTCCACGGTTATAGAACACGAGATTCTGCTCAGCCCGTTCGTTGCCTAGCTTACCGCCAATGATATATGCATAGCTATGTCCTAGAATATGATTGGGATCTTCATCACGACCACGGTTTCCATCCGTAATAGAATCACCCTGAAACAAAATCACTTTTTTAGCTTTAGAAGTTGGAATAGTCATTACTACGATTCATCTCCTTGATCTCGTCTTTTACATGAAACATTCAAGTTGAATGTTCCATAGGATACAAGTAAAGTTAACATATACAACTCAAGGAGGGAAGAAAATAATGAAATACAGAAGACTAGGTAAATCAGGACTAAAAGTCAGTGAAATCGGCTTAGGCAGCTGGCTTACATATGGAACAGCAGCAGAGCAAAAGGCAGCAGACGCCTGCATCAGCAAAGCTTTTGAATGCGGTATCAATTTCTTTGATACAGCTAATGCTTATAACCGTGGTGAAGGCGAAAAAGCAATGGGCGCTGCTCTTCGCGCCTATGAAAGATCATCTTATGTGCTGAGTACAAAGGTATTCTTCCCCATGGGGGATGATGTGAATAATCGCGGTTTGTCACGTAAGCACATCATGGAGCAATGCGAAGCTAGCCTTCGCCGTTTAGGAACCGATTATATTGATGTTTATTTTTGTCATCGCTTTGACAGAGAGACGCCTGTGGAGGAAACTTTACGCGCGCTGGACGACCTAACTGCACAAGGTAAAATTCTGTATTCGGCAGTGAGCGAATGGAGCGCAGCTCAAATTTCTGACGCCACCGGCATTTCACGCAGACTAAATCTGCGTCCGCTTATTTCCAATCAGCCTATCTATAACATGTTCGAACGTTACATTGAAGATGAGGTACTTGAGGTATCTCAGCGTGAGGGTCTCGGACAAGTGGTCTTTTCCCCACTCGCCCAAGGTATTCTGACAGGTAAATACAAACCTGGACAACAGCCTCCGGCAGGAACACGCGCAGCTGATGATTCGGTAAATGGCGTCATTCGTAGCTACTTCCGCGATGATGTACTGACTGTTGTCGGACAGCTGGATGAACTAGCTAGCAGTCTTGATTTGAAGCTGTCGCAACTAGCGTTAGCTTGGACCCTACGGCAACCTGGTGTAAGTTCTGCAATTATAGGGGCCAGTAAGCCAGCGCAGGTGGAAGAGAACGCCAAAGCTGTTGATGCCGTTCTATCTCTAGATACTTTGGAGAGAATTGAAGAGATTCTAAAGCCAGTAGCCGATTTCGCTCCAGCGAGATAATCTAAAAGAGGTTGTACCAAAAGCCACAGCAATTGGCTTAGGTACAACCTCTTTTTTCTTAAGAGATCAATTTGGATTCTTCGGCTTGTTCAGCCGCCTTTTCGATATAACGCTCCAGCGGCTTTTTGAGCGTTAGCGCCAGTAAGAGTGCTATTACACCGAATAGGATCAAATAAAGACAATCGCGAATCGCCACTTCCGGCAGAATCCCCCCTACCGCCTCCCGCATCAAACTAATCGCATAAGTAAATGGCATAAACGGATTCAACATTTGAAAGAAATGGCCTGTTGTACTGATTGGAAACGTACCGCCAGAGCTTGAGAATTGAAGCACCATGAATACGATTGCTATCCCCTTCCCAACATTGCCGAATACCGAGACAAGCGTAAATACAATCGTCACGAATACGATACTAATTAATACTGCAAAAAGGACAAACCACACCTTGTCCACCACATAACATTTCAGTATAAAGATATTACCAAGTACAGCCACCAACGCTTGCAGAATCCCAACCGTAAGAAACGTCAGCAAACGTCCAAAATACAATTGATACCGCTTGTACACAATTCCCTCAGTGTCCACTCCCGTACGGAGAAGTGAGATTAGGAGTGTGCCACCTACCCATAAGGAAAGTACAACATAAAAAGGAGTCATAGCCGAACCATAATTCGGAATAGGATATAACTTATTCTCTTTTAATACTACCGGATTGGCTAAAAAATCACTTTTGCTCTTAATATCCCCTCCGAGCAGCTCAGCAATCTCACCCAGATCCACCTCATCTTTGATCTGACGGATGGTAGCTGCCGCTTTACGAATCGAATCTTCCAGTATCGGAAGATCATTTCGCACCATATCCGCTGCGACCGCTACTCCCTTATCCGCACGGGGGAGACCTGTACGTATCAGATCAGAAATCTGGTGCACCCGTTCCTCGACAGCCGGCAGATCCTGACGGACGAAATTTGCAGCTTGTTGTATTTTTTCTCCTGCAACAGGCAAGCTGCTCTGAATTAGCGGAAGTGTATCACGAACAAAAGTACCAAAGCTCTGTGTCTTATCTGCGACACCGCTAGCTGCTGTATGTACCGCTTCACGAATAGCTGGTAAGTCTTGCTGTAGACTAGCCAAGCTTGATTGTCCGAACTCAATCGCTGCCATAGTCTCCTCAAGAAGGGTACCCAGCGCCGATAGACGATCCGGAACTTGATCCAGGGCAGTGGCTGTAGTCTCAGCAGCAGTGGATATTTGCTCTAATGTATTTTTTATAGCAGGGATAGTTGCCGCTTCATATTCGGAAATAAGCTTCGAAATGGCTACGTTCCCTTCGCCAGATTTAAGACCCAATTGCTTAACATTACTCGGATCAGGCTGACCCTCATTTTGTAGATCCGTCGCCAGTGAGTTTACCAAAGAAGTCTGTCTGCTTAAGGCATTGTTTACAGCCTTCAAGGTGCCAATCTCAGCATTAGTTACTGTTCCTGGTGAGAATGTATTCAGTGCCGATAACAAAGAAAGCGTATGATCCATCACGTTACTTCCCGACACCAGCTGAGCGGAAACTGACTCAAGTTGCTCGCGTACCGCTTGCGGGTCAAGATCTTCTCCCTGCAGCAGTTCAGCAAGCTGAACTACTGCGTCCTCCGTATTTTGCAGCAGGTATATATTTTGTTTGAGGGCGGCAGGTACCGCTTCAAATGCAGCATTACTCTTCTCTAAGAACTGTTGAAGCTCTAGAACAAAATCATTTCCAGCAGTTACAATTTTGTCGGCCTTAGGTAGCGCAGTTAGGGCAGTGTTAACAACTTTATTTGCTTCCGCAAGACCTTCCGACGCCTTGTCCATGATTTGTTCAACTTCACCAAAATGATTATCAAGTTGAACGATTAGCTGTGCTGCTTGTTCAATTTTGGGTAGCTTATCCTGCAGCTCCCCTAAATGATCTGCAACATTGGCAATTTGAGGCCAATGTTCAGCTATTTTTTCTAAAGCCAATCCCGCCTTTTCCACCTCAGGCAGCTTATTCTCCAGCTTAGAGATGCGCGTTGCCGATGCATGAATTTGCGGCCATTGCTCCTCAATTTTCAATACATGTTGCCCTGCCGTTTCAATCTCGGGGAGACTTGCCTCTAACTTAAACAACCCTTTTTCAACCTTGCGTATAATAGGCAATTCAGATTGGAATTTTGAATCAATTTGCTTTAAAGCCGTAAATACGGTTTCGCTAATGGTTTCCGTAAAATTCTCACTGATCTGTGTTGTAATTGAAGAGGCACCTTTATCTGTGATTTTAGGGGCAATCGCATTTATCTTCTCATTGACGGTATATTCAATCTCTGGTTTCACGATCCTGCCTTCGAGGATTCCTGTCATTCTTTTGGAGAAATCAGCAGGGATAACAATACTAGCATAATAATCTCCACGCTTCACACCGTTGTGCGCAGCTTCTGCATCTACGAAGGTCCAGCCTAAGCTTTTATTATTCCGAAGACTTTCCATGACATCATTGCCGATATTGAAGCTCTTATCCTTCACAGTGGTCCCTTCATCCAAACTGGTTACAGCAATCTTAATGCCAGAGGTATTACTGTAGGGATCCCACACCGCCGCAACGTTAAACCAATCATACACAGAAGGTAACACCACCAAAGCAGCGATCAGGAACACGGCCACAGGAACCTTAAATACGTTGCGCCAGTCGTTCCTATAAATCCGTAGTATTCCACCCATTCGTTGCTCCCCCTAATCTGTATGTTTTGACATTTTAATATGCCCGAGGAGACAAACTTTTACTATCATTTTTAGTGGATTCATGACCGGCATCGTTTTTCAGAAATATTTTTTTAAAAATTGCAACAAAACCTGCTCGTTTAACGTAATAGAAGTATATAGCCCGTTTAGGAAAAAACGTAGCGGGTAATAAGATATATACAACCTTTTTACATATCTCAAGGGGGAGATTTCTAATGTTTAAGAAAAAGTCAGCGTATGTGTTACCGGTTGTTGTTCTATTGTTTCTTTCCCTAATTACTACTGCTAGTACCGTTGGAACACGAGTAGATGCGCAAGATAGTGGCAAGACTCAGCAACAGACGGTATATATCCATACTATTCAATCCGAGAATGGCAAGCTTTCCATTACAGCCGATGAAATAAACTGGTATCAGGGTGCTAATGCTGACCGAGTCTTTGCTGAAAGAGACCCAGAAGGTGCAGCAGAAATTGGCGGGGCTCCAGACGGATATTATGTTGTTAATGATGTTGATACACTGACAACCTATCCGATCGCGGATAACGCAAAAGTCACCATGCAGATCTTTGATCACACTGGTAACATTGAGGACTTAGACATTCAGTGGAACGAAGCTATCACCTTACAGCAATTTATCGATCAATTTAATAAAACGGATATTTTCGATCTAAGCCAGTTCCCTTATCACCTTACGATTCAAGACGGCGTAATCACTTCCATCGTGCAACAATATATACCTTAAGCAGCAACACGTAACATATGAAAAAGAGGTTTACCCAGCGACCATTTACGTGGCTTTGATATGCTCCCCATATAGTAGACAGGCGAAATAATAAAAACCTGCTGCTGTATGGGGAGTATTTTTATGGAACAAAAGAAGTATACGGCACTCGAAAAATTAACGATTCTCCAAGAAATTGAACGGGGCGACATTGGTTTGAAAGCTGCGGCCCGAAAGTATGGATTATCCAAAACCTCTGTAGTGAAGTGGCGGCAACGTTATCAATTGTATGGGTACGAAGGGCTGGAAGTTCGAATCCACAACCGTACGTATTCCGCAGAACTTAAACTCCATGCCGTTAAGGATTATCTCGAGGGAGGATTGTCACAAAACCAAATCATCTGCAAGTATAAGATTGCAAGTTCAACCCAACTTGCCAACTGGATTAGGAAGTATAATGGTCATAGCAACAGCTTAACAGCTCATTCAGGAGGATCTAAAGCTATGACCAAAGGACGCGTAACCACTTGGCAGGAACGGATAGATATCGTGCTGTACTGCCTTTCGAACGGAGAAGACTACACGAAGGCGGCAAGCCATTTTCACGTGTCTTACCAACAAGTATATAGCTGGGTAAAGAAGTACGAAGCAGGCGGTGAAGAGGCGTTACGAGACGGCAGAGGACGTACTAAAGCGCCCGAAGAACTTACGGAAGCAGATCGCCACAAACTCGCGATGCAAAAGCTGGAGTACGAGAATGCACGCCTGCGTGCGGAGAATGCTTTTCTAAAAAAGTTAGAGGAACTCGAAAGGAGGAGACGTTAAGAACCATTCGCCAGGAGATCATCTATCTGGCCATTCAAGCCGTTCAGCAGGAACAGTCTTGCTCCATTCGACTTATGTGTGAAATCGTAGGGATTTCACGGTCAAGTTACTATAAATGGTTGAATCGCAAACCCAGTTCCCGAGAGACCGAAAACGAGAAACTGACAGAGGCTATGCTTCTCTTGTATGAGAAGGTGGAACGAACCTTTGGGTATCGTCAATTGACCCTGCATTTGCGCAGACAAATGAACAAATCTATTAACGCAAAACGAGTATACCGGCTCATGAGACGCCAAGGTATCCAGTCTGTCATCCGCAGAAAAAGAAAGAAGTATGTAGGCTCCACGCCTCAGCAGGTCGCGGAGAATGTGCTGAACCGTAATTTTGAGGCGGAAGCTCCAAACCAAAAATGGGTAACGGATGTAACAGAATTCAAATACGGCAAGGGTAAGAAGGCGTATTTAAGTGCAATAAAAGATCTGTATGACAATTCCATTGTTGCTTACGTTCTGGGCCATTCCAATAATAATTCGCTAGTTTTTAACACGCTGGAATTAGCATTGCAGGCAGCGTCGGAGAGCCGAACCTTACTCCATAGCGACCGCGGTTTCCAGTATACCTCTCTGCATTTTAAGAAGATGCTGGACGATGCAGAACTGAAGCAAAGCATGTCCCGAGTAGGCTGCTGCATTGACAATGGGCCGATGGAATCCTTCTGGGGAACATTGAAATGTGAGAAGTACTACTTACATACCTACCAGACCTTTGAAGAACTCCAAACAGATATTGATACCTACATTCACTTTTACAATAACGAACGGTTACAGGCAAAATCAAACGGCCTCAGTCCCATTGAATTTAGGACTAAGGCCGCTTAAACTACTTTTATTTTTTGTACTGTCTACTTGACGGGGTGCAGTTCACTTAGGGGTAACCCTCTTTTTTTGCAAAATGGATTATTTTTATTGCGCATCCCTAACAGGAACTCCAAAATTCGGCGTGCCATCTTCATTCCAATGGAAGATCTGAGCACGAGTATGACGGTTTGGATCGTAAAGAGGATCGCCAGTAATTTCTTTATAATTGCGGCAGTGGTAGATGAGCACATCTTCCCCATTTTCATTGACCGTGAAGCTATTATGGCCTGGACCGAATTGTCCATTTTCTTCATTTGTTTGGAATACTGGATTTGGTAGTTTAGTCCATGAAGCTGCCTCCAAAAGTTCGCTGTCTTCATCCGCTACTAATAGTCCCATGCAATAATTGAAGTCTGTAGCACTCGCCGAGAAGCTGATAAAGATACGACCATTTCGTTTCAGTACTGCTGCGCCTTCGTTTACTTTGTACCCTATAATTTCCCAGTCATGCTCTGGAGTAGCAATCATAGTCTGAGGACCTGTGAGTGTCCACGGATTGCTCATTTCAGAAATATACAGATTAGAATTACCCTCAATATTCAGGTCCTTCTGAGCCCATACGTAGTACAGTTTTCCTTTATGCTGAAACGTTGTCGCATCCAAAGCGAACGATTCCCAAGCGGTCTTCACTTGACCTTTTTCTACCCATGTTCCTTCTAAGGGATTAGCAGATGCATTCTCGAGCGCAAACATACGGTGATCGAACAAACCATCCGTCGTCTCCGTAGTCCGTGCTGCGGCAAAGTAAATATACCATTTTCCGTCTATGTAATGAATTTCCGGCGCCCAAATGTTAGCACTAAGCGGCCCCGTCTCATACTTGCGCCATGCTACAACTGGTTCTGCAGTAGTTAATCCTTCGATGGTTGTCGATCTTCTTACTTCGATCCGGTCGTATTCTGGAACAGAAGCTGTGAAATAGTAATATCCATCCGTATGTTTATATACCCATGGATCAGCACGTTGCTCCACCAATGGGTTGTTGTACGCTCTACTCGTATCCATAATCTCTCTCCTCTATAAAAGCTTTAACAATGCAGAACCATGCGGTGGAAGAACCTGCGTAACCCCTTCATTAGTAACTTCCAGGTCATGGCTTTGCCACAGATTACGTATCGTTTTTGGAACTGAAACATTTAGCTTTTGGAACGATACCTGGAGTGTCGACTCTTTGTCACTGAGATTAAACAACGCTACATAGTGGTTACCTTGTTCATCCTCAGAAGTCCAGATCGCATACTCTTCGTTCCGCTCTACTTGTCTACCACCCTTACCAAAATGATGCAGATGAAGCACTTCCCTATTGGTTAACAAAGATAATGTCCACTCATCATTGTCTCTAAGCTCTCCCCCGAACATTAAAGGCGAACGGAAAATAGTCCAGAGCGTCATCATGGTAACCTGTTCGTCAGGAGTAAACCTTGTAAATCGGTCTCCCCCGCCATCAACGGAACGAATCCCAAGATGACCTAGCGGCAGCATATCACAGTCTGGCCAATGGCCTGGCTGAACGTAAGGAGCCCATTTTTCGCAGCGCTCGAACATTCCACGCAGCAAATGCCAATGATCCCAATAATCGTCGGTCATTCTCCACAGGTTAGCATGTTCAGCTAAGTGTTCAGCCTCTTCTACCGGAGCAGGTCCAGGTGAAAGACTAAGCACCATTTCACGACCACAGCGGTCGATAGCCTTACGGATCATGGCAACTTCGTCTTTGTGGTATCCATAAATACGTGAAGCGGCAATATCATCCACCTTCACATAATCTACACCCCAACTGGCATACAGCTGGAAGAGAGAATCATAGTAAGCCTGACTGCCTTCTTTAGAAGCATCTACTCCATACATATCTGTATTCCACGGACATATAGAATTGGGATGTGCGATATCACGTGCGGTTTGCTCAGATTCTAGAATGGAACTTGCCGCATGAACGGCCTGTCGAGGGATTCCACGCATAATATGGATGCCGAATTTCAACCCTAATCCATGCACATATTCAGCGAGTGGGGCAAAACCTTTGCCTCCCTTTGCGGAAGGAAAACGATTTTCTGCCGGTTGAAGTCTGGAATACTCGTCCATGACCAGCGGTACAAAGTTACGATATTGCGAAGAGTTCGCTCCAGGCTCATACCACTGAATATCCACAACAACATATTTCCAGCCAAATTCCTTCAAATGAGCAGCCATATATTCGGCGTTGCCTCTTACCTCTTCTTCATTAACACTAGCTCCGTAACAGTCCCAGCTATTCCAGCCCATCGGGGGCGTTGCAGCTAACATAATGATTTCCACGTCCTTTTCTAAGACTTTCAGTTTAAAAATATCATAGACAAAAAGACTTGTAAATATTTTTATTTAAACCTTTTAATACTTTTATAAAATAAATAGTGAAAATAAGCTGATTTCGTTGTAAAACCATCTTATATTGTGAATTAGTTTCATTAATTTTTAAATTAAATTAGATTAAATGAAAAAAAAGGAAAAAAACTCCCTTATTTTTATCATTCTACAAAATAAGGAAGGATGCTTTATTTATATGCTATATTAGTTTATAATTTCATAAAACAGTATTCATTTATGACCATTTGGAAGAAGGTATTGATAAAATGATCTATATTAAAGATTTAATGAGTGGTCTTGAAATATTCAAGGCGCTTAGTTCTGAAATCAGAATCCTCATACTCGAACTTTTAGCTACCAATCAAGCACTGAATCTGAATGAAATTGCCAAGAAGCTGAACCTCAGCAATGGCGCAATCACGATGCATATTAAAAAGTTAGAAGAAAGCGGTCTCATCGAGATAAACACATCCGTGGGTAAACACGGTATTCAGAAGGTCTGCTATTTAAATAAGGATAAGCTTATTGTTGATCTTCGCAGCAAGGATGTTGATAATCTCTACGAAGTAGAAATCCAAGTAGGACATTATAGCAACTATCAGGCTGTTCCGACCTGCGGACTTGCTACCAAAGACAGCATTATCGGCGACTTCGACGAACCCCGTTATTTCGCTGATCCTCAGCGGATTGAATCCGAGATCATTTGGATGGCTGAAGGCTTTCTCGAATATAGAATTCCGAACTATCTTAAAGCAAATCAAACGTTCCGCGAAATCCAATTCTCGATGGAGATTGGCTCTGAGGCCCCTGGATCTAACGATAACTATCCCTCCGATCTTTATTTCTACTTAAATGGAATTGAAATCGGCTACTGGACTAGTCCTGGAGATTTCGGAGACACGCGTGGAACGTTTAATCCAGACTGGTGGCCTCCACATTTAAACCAATATGGTATGCTCAAACTGATCCGTATTAATAATGAAGGTAGCTTTATTGACGGTTGCCGGATTTCTGACGTGACCCTGGATGATATTCAGCTTGATTACAAGAGCGAGCTTACTTTCCGGATAGCCGTAACGGACAAGCCTGTAAACAAACGCGGGCTCACCATTTACGGCAAACATTTCGGCAACTATAGCCAGGACTTACTGGCGCGTGTACTATATGATGTTCATGAAGTTGAAATTGGCGCTTCTCGTACTGCCGTTACCTTATCAGAGTAAAACATTCCCTAAACAAAAAGACCTTAGAACCAGCAATAACTGGTCTAAGGTCTTCTTTTTCTTTGTATATTTTTTTGAGTTTGACTCATAATAACCTTGTCTCCCAAACCACCGAGAAGGAGTGTTTCGAATGCGTGAAGGTCTAATTCCCGCTGTTCTTGGAACCGTCGTAACCGCTTCTAGCGCCGCTTTTCTTGGAGGCAAGTATAAGATGGCAGCAACAGGCGTACTTGGATTTGGTCTGGCTCATGTCGTATTGGGTGCCATTGATCTGTTTGAGCATCGGTAAGGATTGGAAGATGCCGGGTGGCATAAACACTGCCCGGTTTTTTTGATATACATATTGGCGCAATTACAGCTACTTCTTCATACACGAATCATGAATCATGAATCCAACATTCCATGAAGCATACGGACTCAGATGACGTTATTTGCTTATTTTTAGCCTCTCGTTTTCAATAGTAGGAACCACACCGAACTCATAAAAAGAAGGGCTGTCCCATCAGCTATTTTCATAGCTTTTGGGACAGCCCCTCTTAGTATGTTGAATATTTATTTTATAGCAATATAAAATAAACGTTCCGCATCATCATCCGCCTCAATCCACTCGAAATCGGCGTAAGTCTTCACATCACTAAATCCAGCCTTAAGCAGTTCATCCTTCATCCACTGAGGATCGTAGGCACGCTGAATATGTGTCTCTTCGAAACGGCGATATACATCACTCCGTCCCTCTTCGCGAGCGAAAATGGACAGATGATGTTCTATTTCGCGGCGAGCAATATCCATCTCACAAGTCCAAATATAAGACACCGATGGTTCGTCCTGAATAAAGGGCTGCTCTTCTTCATAACGGATCAGTGTGTTTGGGTGATGCACATCGAACAGAAAGGTGCCGCCTTGCTTTAGTCCTGCAAAGGTACTAGCAAAGACAGCTCTGATATCGTCTTCTTCCAGCACATAGTTCAGACAATCACAGAAAGAAATCACAGAATCCACAAGCTCTGGAAGCTCCCATTCCTTCATGTTTTGTCTAATCCAACGAACACTACCTTCGCGCAAGAAACGCCGTCCCTGGGGATGCTCTTCCATTTTGCGCTGTGCCACTGAGAGCATATCTGAAGATAGATCGATTCCTGTCATATGATACCCTGAACCCGCCAAAGGAATAGTGATACTCCCGGTGCCGCAGCCAAGCTCAGCCACGGTTACAGGCTTACCGTATTTGCTCCATGCGGTTTCAGCAAAGGAGATCCAATCAGGATACGGCATATCTGCCATGAGCTCATCGTATACATAAGCAAATTTCCCATAGGAAGACACTAGTACACCGCTTTCTATTACAACATTTAATATGATTCTATTATTGACCCATCAAGCCTAAACGCTCTAGGCGTCCCCACAAGGTCTCTTATTTTTTTAATTATTCGGTTGTTTCTTCATTTCCCTCGGTTGAACCTTCCTCTTTCTTAGGAGCAAGATACGTCCAATTCTCTTTTTGGGTAATATGGCCTTCCTTCATCAGCTTTCCAAGCGCACGCTTAAAGGCTGATTTGCTAATTCCGAAACGCTGCTTGATAATATCCGGTGGTGTAGCATCCGAATAAGGCATCGCTCCACCCGGACGGGCATGCAAGAATTCCAAAATCGTGGCAGAGTCTACATCCATGCCTACTTCTTTACGGAGACCCATAGAAAGGTTAACACGTCCATCCTCGCGGATATGGGAGACACGTGCTTCAAACTGCTCCCCAAGACGTAGTAGACGACTCCGTTCAGAAGAGTGGACCATACCGATAATACCAAAGCCTAAAACCCCAGCATCTACAAGAACAAAAGTCCCCATCTGCAGCGGTTTGTACACCCGGGCTGTCACAGTCTGTCCCATCCAGGATTCAGGCGCAGGAAGAGCTAGCGGAGCTAGTTCCTGTTCTCCAGCTAATTTAGCACGAAGACGCCCCTGTTTATCATGCTCCATAATCGCATACACATAGTCGCCGATCTGAGGGCGCAGCTCTGGAAGCTCTGGAAGCTCACGAATGGGCAGCAGCAGCTGCCGTCCGAGACCCATTTCCAAGAAGCAACCTAGACGCGGATGGATATCAGCCACTTCCAATAAGGCCATTTCGCCCAATGTCAGAAACGGTTTCTTCATCGTTGCCGCTAGGCGGTCCTCGGTATCGAAGAAGATAAAGACTTCAACTTTATCGCCTGTCTTAACCTTCTCGGTAAGCTCAGTATAATGCAGCATAACATCCTGATCTCCTGCATTCAGGAAAAATCCGTATGGGGATACCTCTCTTACTACATTAAGTGTAACTGTAGTTCCTGCAATCAGGCTCATACAGTCTCCACTACCTTCGCATCCGACCACAGACGCTCAATATTGTAGTATTCACGTTCATCGCGGTGGAAAATATGAACAATAACATCTCCAAGATCCATCAGCACCCAGCGTGCTGAATCCATTCCTTCGATTCCCTTAATTACTCCGCCTGCTTCATGGACCACTTTGCGGACTTCGGTGGCGATGGACTGAACTTGGGTATCCGAATTACCGTGACATACAACAAAGTAATCACTAATCGGTGAAACAGTACGCAGATCTAATGCCACTACGTTCATTGCTTTTTTATCTTCCACAGCCTTAAGGGCCAGTTCTAACAGCTTGCTTGGTTGTACACTCATATTTTATCCTCCAATATTCTAACTAAATCATTACGCGCCAGTACCGTTAACGGAAAGATCACTCGGCGTTTTTCCAGTAGCAAACTAATCGTAGAATCAAATCCAGCGACTAGTCCTTCTTCCAAACTTACTTTAGCCAGCTTACGTATCTTATCAACGCCTGGAAAATCGCGGCCTGGCTCGATATAGTCGGCGAGACAGACAATTTTCTCAAGTAAACTCATGTCTTCACGACCTGAGGTGTGAAAACGGATCGCATTAAGAATATCTGGATCTGTGATCCCATAATCTTGCTCTGCTACAAAGGCACCTACTTCTGAATGCCACAGCTGCTTGTCATGCTTCAGAAGATTCAAGTTCAGATGATTCTGCTCGATAATCTCCTTCATTCTCTCCACAGGCCAATACTTGGCCACATCATGCAGAATTGCCGCTGTCTCCGCACGCTCAGGATCAGCGCCATATTGCTCCGCTAGTTGAATGGATGACTCCATGACGCCCAGTGTATGCTTCCAGCGTTTAGCAGGCATTTGTGTCGAGACCGCCTCAATCAGAGCTTCGCGGCTGTATGCCATACAATCCACTCCTTTGAACATAATCGAACACTGCCTCAGGTACCATATAACGAATGGATTTTCCAGTTGCAGCCCGTTCTCTTAACATCGTTGACGAAATATCAACCAGAGGCATATCTGCTAGCAGTACCTTTTCTGCTATATAAGTTGGCAATGCGTCTAGATCAAGAGGTGTTCCCGGACGACCTACGCCGATAAATGTAAGCCGCTGCACAAGCTCTTCAATCTCGTTCCATTTCGGTAAAAACTGGACCATATCCGCTCCGATGATGAAATAAAGATCGAAATGCGGATATGCCTCTTGCAGCCGTCTTATAGTCTCATACGTATAAGAAACGCCACCTCTGACAACTTCCCAATCTAATGTGCGAAAAGCTTCATGATTGTGTATCGCTTCCTGCACCATTGCCAGCCGATCTGCTCCAGATACCCCTGCCTCATGTTTATGAGGCGGAATATGTGAAGGCATAAACCATACTTCTTGAAGTCCATAAGTTTCTCTAGCTGCTTCCGCTGCCATCATATGACCAATATGAAGAGGATCAAAGGTACCTCCCATAATTCCAACTTTCAAGAGGACGACCTCCTCGGTAGTATGCTTTCAGGTATTATCGGGGCAGCTCAATGGTTTTGTTATCACGCGATTCTTTGTACAAGACAATGGTCTTTCCGATCACTTGTACAAGCTCAGAGCCCGATTGTTCGGCAAGTTGCGCACCGATTTCCTTGGGATTCTCAATATTGTTGCTCAGTATACTAATCTTCATAAGTTCACGCTTCTCAATAGCTTCTTCAATGTGGCGTACGAGGTGATCGTTTACTCCACCTTTGCCCACTTGAAAAATAGGATCGAGGTGATGCGCCAATGAACGAAGATACCGTGTTTGTTTACCAGTTAACATAAATGAATAACTCCTTAATTAACATATATTATTACCCTAAATTGATGAATCCATTTCTTACTCTTTTCCACCCAGACAATGGAGTATGGTCTGTCGCATGATTTCCGTAGGAGCAGGCTGCCCTGTCCAATACTCCAATGCATAAGCCCCCTGATAGACAAACATCCCGAGGCCTCCATGAATCTTACAGCCTCGTTCAAGTCCTTCTAACAATAGACGCGTGCGCAGTGGATTATAAATCAGATCACTTACGACCATCCCTGCACGAAGCAGTTCAGGATCTATAGGTGTCTCATCCATATGAGGATACATTCCCACGGAGGTTGTATTGATCAGTACATCAACGCCATCTAGCATTTCCGCTACTTCATTCATGCTAATCCCGATCACATTCCCTTTGCTCTGGCACTCTGCAGCCAAGTCCTGTGCCTTATCAACACTGCGATTAGCGATAAGGATAGAAGAAGGCTTCTCCTGAAGCAGTGCGGCAACAATTCCTCTAGCTGCTCCACCGGCTCCAATCACCATAATCTTCGTACCTGACAAATCAGAAATGGCTTCCGCTTTAAGCGAACGTACATAACCGATTCCATCCGTATTATATCCGGTGAGTATCCCGTTATTATTAACAATCGTATTGACTGCACCAACGGCTACCGCACTTTCATCTAATAGATCCACATAAGCCATCACCGCAACCTTATGCGGAATCGTCACATTTACGCCACGGAATCCAAGCGTGCGAATCGCTTGCACCGCATCCTCCAGATTCTCTGGAAGGATATGAAGCGGCACGTAAGCACCCGGAATTCCCAGTGCTTGCAGTGCTGCTTCATGCATAATAGGAGATTTGGATTGTATAATAGGATCTCCCATTACGCCCAGTAAAATATTCCCGGTATTGTAGCCCTCGGTTGCAGTTATCAAAGACACTGTAATAGCCTCCCGTTAGATCATCGAAGGGCGGGTAAGCACCTTCACACCACGCGGAACGTGGATAGCCACGACTGCGCCTTCTGTCCCGTTGACCTTAATCCAGCCCAAACCTGAAATATATAGATCGCTCCGACTGCCTTTATTAATTCGGAACTCATGCCGTTGCCATGGTGGCAGCTTGTCCATCCGGTCACTTCCTGGAGGAGACAACATTACACCACGATGGTCCGCATAAAGGGAATCTGCACGTTCCAGTTTGGTGCGATGGATTTTTAAAGTACCACTAATAAAGCAAGTGAACGATTGATGCGGACCTTGCACGAAATCAAAACGTCCCAGTCCACCGAAGAATAGCGTCTGACCTTCATTCAACTGATAGACAGCAGGCTTCAACGGATTGGCCGGCATAACTGCATCCAGATCCTGACGCTCAACTAGTTCACTATAACGCCATGGATACACGATCCCTGGCGTATCTATAATATAGTGGCCATCATCTAGTGGAATTTTGACCGTATCGAGTGTTGTACCAGGGTAACGCGAGGTGGTTAACTCCTGCTCCAAATCACTATAGTCCGAAATCAAACGGTTGATAAGCGTGGATTTCCCTACATTCGTAGCACCCACTACATAAACATCACGCCCACCACGCAGTTCTGTTACTGCTTCCAGTAAACGGTCAAAGCCTTGATTACGTTTCGCACTACAAAGTACGATTTCAGCTGTCCGCAATCCTTCCTCTTTACAGCGTTGTTGCATCCAGTTACGCAGTTTATTCCAGTTCGTAACCTTAGGTAGCAGATCGCATTTATTCACTGCAAGAATAACTGGGTTATTACCGACAAACCGCTGAAGGCCGGATATCAAACTGCCTTCAAAATCGAAAATGTCAACAATATGAATAACAAGTGCATTCTTCTCCCCTACTCCACTCAGCAAGCGAAGAAATTCATCCTGGTTCACAGAAACAGATGAAGCCTCATTATAATTCTTAATCCGGAAACAGCGTTGGCAAATCACAGGGTCCCGATCTAGTGCGACTTCCGGAAGGTATCCTGGTTGATCCTTATGCTCCGTCTGAAGCTTGATACCACAACCGCTACACTTCTCAGGACGCTGTGTTTCACTTTGTTCGTTCATTACTATTTTTCCTCCTCGTGCCACAATCCTTTTTTACGAAGCCGTGTCAGAGCAACTCGCTCTACCCGACGATTAAATCTTGTGCCGAACCCTTCATCCTTAACGGAGATTGGCAGCACCAATACGGTATACAGGCCAAGCCGATTGCCGCCGTATACATCTGTAAGCATTTGGTCTCCCACCACAATCGTCTGCTCCGGTGGCAACTCCATCTGCTTCATCGCTTTGAGAAAAGGAGCATTACTCGGTTTACGAGCCTGATGCACAAATTCAATATTAAGCGGTGTAGCAAAGCGTGACACCCGTTCCATGTTGTTATTGGATACGATGATGAGCTTAAAGCCCACTTCCTTCACCTTCTCAAACCATAACAACAGCTCCGGAGTAGCCACAGGCGCTTTGGCACCGACCAGTGTGTTATCCAGATCCGTAATGATTCCACGGTATCCCTGTCGATACAGCTCTTCTAGAGAAATATCGAATACCGTATTCACCCGGAGTTTGGGAACTAACATTTCAAACAATACGTTCACCTCGATTTCATACAAAAAACTATAACATACTCCATGCGCTACGCAAATAAATCTATAGCAATGATTTACTGCATAAACGCTATTTCTTGGATCTTATCGTTCTCCGCAGCCGCAAAGCTTCAGTATACACGCTCTGCCAGTCTTTGTCTTCAATAACATCAGGGCTATACTTCGCTTGTTCAAACATCGTTAGCAGTGAAGAAAGATGATTGGCCACAGCAGGTCGTTCCTGACTCCAGCGGACTACGGCTTCACGCAATGTTTCATGCTCTTCCTTCATCATTCCCTTACGATGCAAATACCTTACCCAACGCTCAGTTTCAGCCACAACTTTCTGATCAGGCGTTAAAGGTCGGCCCATTCGCATCTGTTGAACGAAGAAGCGAAGCTTAAAGCGAATATGCCAAACTTTAAAAATAGTCCAGGATAATAATACAACCACTGCCGCCAAAATCACCCATAAACCCACATGGAAGCCTTGATCTGCTTGTGCATTAGTCACAGGTGCAGGTGTTGGTTCTGCCATTTCATCTTGATCTTCCGGGTCTGTCTCAGGTATTTGCTCATTCTTAGTCAGGAGAGGAGCATTAAACCCCGGTGTAGCTTCAACAGGAATCCAACCATACTCACCAAAATAGACCTCAGCCCAGGAATGGGCATCTGCATTGGTAATCGTGTAATTATTATTTGCCGCACCCACCTGCTGCGCCAGATTCATAGGCATTTCTGGCTGTTCTCCAGGTGCATAACCCTTAACCCATCTTGCAGGGATGTTTAGGGAACGTGCCATAGTGACTAGTGCCGTAGAATAATAATCACAGTAACCTTCCTTCAGCTCGAACAAAAATCCATCTACAAAATCCTCACTTGAAACACGTGTTATATCCGGCTTGTTGGTATATGGAAAGGTTTGTTGTAAGTATTGTTGCAAAAGTGCTGTTTTTTCATACGGTGTTCTTCCTTGGGCTGTAATTTCCTCGGCCAGATCTTTAACCCGTTGAGGGAAGTCATCAGGCAGCTGAAGGAAGCTTTCCTCCAGATCATTACCTTTGTATAGCTCCTCATAGGTCTTTGCTGTCAATTCCTGAACAGGAATGACGGGAACTTCAGAAGTCAGCTCGAAGGTCGAAGGATAGTCTAGTTTCTTCTTATCCATATCCCATAGAAGCTCACTATCACGGTCTCTCCAGAAAAGACCTTTCCCGGCTGCCTCACCATTTAATGAATCCACCGAAGTTACAGAATAAGCACCGAATAACACCGGAAATTCATTATTGTTAAGCACTTTAACCGTCTGTTTCAGTGTGCGGGTAGTGACCTTAGAAGCCACACTTTGCTCCAAGGATTTCCCCGTCTCCACCTCTTCTATAGGTCCTCGCTTCAATCGATCCTTATCCGACCATCCACTTCCAGAATAGATTCTGCGTGTTTCTCCTCGCATATAAACACGCAAATCTGAAACCACTGTCATCACCGGGGTATAATCGAAGTTAAAGCCCCCGCCCAGGTTGTCATCATTGAGACTATAGCCAGACGAAGTATTGTTAACAGAGGAACCTGAGCCCGTATTGGAATTCGTTGTTCCAGTTGTGCTCTTACCAGAAGATTTCCCAATTCCATTCCACTCTTGCCACGCTGTATAAGGATCCGTCAAAGTAGGCCTTACATCCGGCATATTCACACCGATTAAAATAACCAGAGAGAAGACGATTGCGATATTCATGACTATTTTCGAGGGATATTCCAGCAAATGTACCCATCCACGCGGATAATGTAGCTGAAAACTTCTCAGGTGCTGGCTGACAAGCCATCCCATACCCGCAAATACCGTCCAAGCCACTTCCTGCCACAATACAATAGATGTAAAGGAATCAAGCGCAGCCAGCGCTACAATGTTCATTCCTATAAACCATAAGATACGCTTCTTAGAGGATACCCACCAAGACGACAGCAACAGCAAGGCAGAGGCACCAAGAGCAAACCAGATATACGGCACCATATACACACTAATATCTTGGAGCTTATCCACAAGGGTTGTAGCCCATGGATCAGGAACATAAATTCCGTAATTAGAAATGATGCGATAAACGATATAGATAATAGCTACTGCTTCCATAATCAGTCTGAATTGAACTTTAACAGGGATAAAAATCTCAATGACGGTGATCGTTAATAGGGCAGCCCATACAGAAGCAGTGGTTTGATTTAACCAGATGGGTTCCGTATAAGAAATCCACTGCTGTGCAATAATCAATAGCCAAAATAGGCCGACGGAACGGTGCCAGGAGAATTTTATCTGATTCCACCAGGTTCTCATATCATCCTTCCCCTCCTAACACTGAGGGAAGCTCTTGAAGCGAGCTAATACCATAACCGGTTATTCCACGAGATCTAAGGACGTCTATCCAATCGTTACCTCTATTTACCTCTGCCGAATTTCGCACATGAATATGAGAAGCAGTCATTCCTCTGCTGTCAGCCCAACGTAGTGCATCAAGTACTGGCTGTCCACGCTGTGGACTAATTAACACGAAGTAAGAGCCTTTAGGAAACATACGGTATCCTTTTTCCAATCGGGAGATAAGCGGACCGCGTCCCTCAGCGTTTAGATCGATTAAATATTGAATCATCTTCTGACGCTCAGCAGCACCTTCAACTGGTGCGAACACCTTCGTCGTCTTATCCAAACAACACAGTCCAATTCCAATTCTCTCCCGAATGCCGAAGCCGAGTAATGATGCCGTCACCGAAACTGCTAGTTCGAATTGATTCGTATTCATATAAGCTGATGTGCTTCCATCAAGGACTATAATGGTTTTGGGAATCGACTCATGCTCAAACTCTTTGGATTTCCAAGAGCCTGTCTTAGCAGTAGCGTTCCAGTGAATTCGCGTCAAGCGATCACCATATACATAGTCACGGACGCCATTAATCTGTGTGGTTTCACGCCGAGATTGAACAACGGATGTCTGCGGTCCAGATAGCCGAGATTTTCTCTCATATAACTGCCAGCGCGGAACGTAGATCGCACGAGGCAAAACCTGAAATTGTCCTTCCGATAAAAATGTTCCCTTATGCTCGACAAGCCCAAATATATCTTGGCTGATAATATCCGTATTAGCGAATGTGTATGTTCCACGCTCTAAGGCTGGTGTCTGAAACTTTAGTTCCCCAATGCCTCTGAGGCTTGGGATCACACTTTCTTCAAAGACCCACGATTCTCCATTATGCCGCTTAAGAACTTCCCTTACAACAACGTAAGGCAAGGGCAAAATCCCAGGGATTGTAACCTTTAGTTTTACACGAAGATGCCCTCCGGCAGAGAGCAAATCTCCCTTGTCTTGTTCAGAATAAAGACTGCGAGTGCCCTTCGCTCGCCGAACGCCTCCTAAACCTCCAGCAATCAAATATGCAATAAGTACAGAGACCATGATAAACAACATAAATGCTGTTTTCCCGCCCTGAAAAAGTACATATAAGAGTGTAATACTCCAAATTACAAGGATGCTTGCAAGCTTAGAGGGCTGAATGATGGCTGCAACCGACGACAAATAACGTCTCATATCATTGCCTCATCGTAACAGGCACATGAATGCTCTGCAGAAGCTTTTGAAGCAAAGATTCTACGCTAATATTATCTAGGCGCGACTCTGGACGCAGCAATATTCGATGACCCAAGGCAAATGGAGTAAGGATCTTCACGTCATCAGGCAGAACGTAATCTCGTCCTTGCAAAAAGGCATAAGCTTTACAAGCCATCATAAAGGATAGTGAGGCACGTGGACTTGCACCCAGCATTACAAGTGGATGTTCTCTTGTCTGCCGCACAATATCTAACAAGTAATTCAGCACAGGATCACTCATGAAGATGTCGCGAATTTCTTCCTGAATCCCTGCAATTTGTTCCATGCTTGTTACGGGCGAAAGCCTGTCCACCGGTTGGCCTTCCTGATGGCTCAGCAATAAATTTTTCTCCGTCGCTGCATCAGGATATCCAAGGCTAATTCTCAGCATGAATCGATCTAATTGGGCTTCAGGCAGTGTATAGGTTCCCTCAAAGTCTATCGGATTCTGGGTAGCGCATAACATGAAAGGGTGCGGAAGTGGATACGTCTCACCATCTACGGTAACGTTTCGTTCCTCCATCACTTCCAGAAGTGCAGATTGTGTCTTCGTAGTAGCACGGTTAATTTCATCGGCTAGTAAAATATTCGTCATCACCGGACCAGGCCGGAAATGAAACATCTCATCCCTAGGATGATAGACAGAAACACCTGTAATATCACTCGGAAGTATATCTGGATTACACTGAATACGGCGATATTCACCGGACATTGATCTTGATAGTGCGCGAATTAGCTGGGTTTTTCCTGTTCCCGGTACATCCTCGATCAATACATGACCACCAGCAAGCAGAGCGGTTAACAATAATTGTATTTCAAATGATTTTCCAAGTATGCAGGATTCCAAATTAGTGCGTACAGCATTCATGGTGTGCATCGATTCTTGACGTACGGGCATATATAATCCTCCTAGCCAGAATAAGCAGTATTATTTATATTTTACATGATTAGAGGACCCAAAGTACATTGTTGAAGATCACGAAGTGAGGATACAAAAAAAACCATAAGATGAAACATCCTACAATTCAAAAATAACAAAAAAAGATTGCCGTCTTTTTCTGACGACAACCTTTTCATATAGCATCAACTTTACCCCTTCGGCCGTACAACTAAAGCTGCCAAAAAGGAGAACACAATAGCTGACGAGATGCCGGCACTTGTAATATCAAAAATACCCGTAACTACACCGATCCAGCCATCCCGCTCCAGCTCCGTTAATGCCCCGTGAACCAAGGAGTTCCCAAAACTTGTGATCGGAATGGTTGCACCAGCACCCGCAAATTTCACAAGCGGGTCGTAGATACCAAAAGCATCAGCAATCGCTCCGGCTACAACTAAGGTACTCATCGTATGTGCAGGTGTCAGCTTCAATACATCGAACATCAGCTGCCCTATAACGCAAATGGCTCCTCCAATCAGAAAAGCCCATAAGTAAATCATCATTATGCTTCACCTCCACTCTCTATGGCTACGGCATGAGCAACACATGGAATACTCTCTCCCTGCTGATAAGACAAAGGTGATAAAAGTGCACCCGTTGCCACTATAAGCACCCGTTTAAGTTCACCTTTTTTTAACCGCTTAAGGATATGACCATAGGTTACAACCGCTGAGCACCCGCAGCCGCTTCCTCCAGCGATCACATATTTCTGTTTCTCCAAGTCGTAGATAAGCAAACCACAATCGTCAAAGGTTGTTTGCTCCATAGGAATTCCTTCTTTAGCCAATAGGGTCTTGGCTATAGGTAACCCTACGGATGCCAGGTCGCCGGTAACAATTAAATCATAGTGCCCGGGCGATAGACCTGTATCCCGAAAATGCGCAGTAATGGTATCCGCCGCCGCAGGTGCCATAGCCGTCCCCATATTAAAAGGATCTGTCAAACCAAGATCCATAATACGTCCAAGCGTGGCCGAAACCACGACTGGATAGTTACCCGAACCGTCATTCTGACCCACTACAGCACAACCCGAACCTGTAACTGTATATTGCGCCGTTGGGGGTTTCTGCGAACCATATTCCGTTGGATAACGAAACTGCTTCTCCACCGTACAGTTATGACTTGATGTTCCCGCTAGCGCATACTTACCGCCTCCAGAATCAACGATCATTGAGGCAATCGCAAGGCTCTCCATAGAAGTAGAGCAAGCACCAAAGACTCCGAGATAAGGCACACCTAATTTTCTTGCCGCGAAGGAGCTGCTGATAATCTGGTTCATCAAATCTCCGCCGACAAAAAACTCCAGCTTTTCTTTATCGATATTTGCATTAATCAGAGCCAGCAGGGAGGCTTTCTCGAAAAGAGCACGCTCAGCCTTCTCCCATGTCTTCTCGTCCATTTCCAGCGAATCAAATATAAAATCAAAGTCTGAAGCTAAAGGACCTTCTCCCTCTTCTGGCCCTACTACAGCGGAAGAACCCAAAATAACGGGACGGTTCGTGAACTCCCAGGTCTGACTACCAAGCTGTTTCATGTATGTGCACCCCCGTCTACGCCCAAAAAGAGATAGACGATACCAATAATGAAAGCAGCTACGGCACCAAATACGATAACCGAACCTGCAAGCTTAAACATATTGCCGCCTACACCAAGTACAAGGCCCTCAGCGCGGTGCTCTAGAGCTGCAGAGCACATACTGTTTGCGAACCCGGTCACTGGGACTGCAGTTCCTGCACCAGCCCATTGAGCCATTTTGTCGTACACGCCAAAGCTGGTCAGAATTACAGAGAGTAGGATCATCACCGCGACTGTCGGACTGGCGGCTTCCTTGGAGCTCATATCGAAAATTGCCATAAAAGCCTCCTGAACACCTTGTCCAATAACACAGATTATGCCGCCAGCAATAAACGCTCGTATGCAGTTTTTGAATACGGGCCTGGCAGGAACAAAGGGCTTGGACAATTTCTCGTAATCTTGTGGAGTCAGGGTGTCAAGCTTCAGCTTGACACCCGATTTCTTAGTTTTCGCCGGCATTGAGGCACCTCCTGAAAGTTAGGCGAAGGGGGCTGACAAGCATCATAGTACTCACTTTTAAGCCCCTTAAGTTGTTCTTCGCTTAGAAGTTTTCCTTATTGTTTGCCATCCTCCGCTTCGTTATGTCCCTCCAGTTCAGGAAAAATACAGTAACACAACAATCAACAGTAAGAAGAGAACAAAAATAAGTACTGCTTCTCTTTCCCTTGGATTGTGGCGCCAGTATCGTCTGCGCGTTCCGTTTACTTGTAGGCTCCTACTTGACAATCCTCCCTGCACCCTTCTTTTGGGTACGCTGCCCGCAACCCTCATTCGTCTTCGCATCCTTTCTAAGGCTCCTGCCACCAAAGCCTCTAATGCATAGTATTCGTGGAGCTCGTGCCCGGTGTTCATTGTCTCTTGTCATGGACAAGTGAGCCCAGAATGTTCATACTAGGTTGCAGGAAGAAATAACGATGTGGTCCATTATGGATAACATCCGTTTCTCGTAGAAATATAAGAATGATGTATAAATGAGTTCTTATATTTTAATAAAGGAGTGAATTCATATGAATCAAGAAACATTGGACATGTTCAAAACACTTACCGAATTTCCCTCAGCCCCAGGATTTGAGCGCGAACTCCGCGCTTACGTCAAGGATGCTATGACTCCTTATACTGAAGAGTTCGTACAGGATCGTCTCGGTAGTTTGTTCGGCGTACTGCGCGGCGAAGAGAACGGGCCAAAGATTATGGTCGCTGGGCATTTTGACGAAGTAGGTTTCATGGTAACTGGAATTACTAACACCGGTATGATCCGTTTTCAACCACTTGGCGGCTGGCTTGCCTCTGCTGTTGCATCCCAGCGCCTACATATCATTACACCTAAAGGAACACTGACCGGAGTTGTTGGCAGTACGCCTATCCATTTGCTAAGCAATGAAGAACGTGGTAAGACTGGCGAAATCAGCAAAATGTATATTGATATCGGTGCAGACAGCCGTGAAGAAGCAGAAAGCTTTGGCGTTAGACCAGGCCAACAAGTTCTGCCGATTTGTCCTTTTACTCCCCTTGCTAATCCCAAAAAAATCTTGGCGAAAGCTTGGGACAACCGTTACGGCGTAGGTCTCGCCATTGAACTAGTTAAAGCATTGCACGGTAAAAAGCTGCCGAATACCGTTTTCGCTGGTGCCACTGTACAAGAGGAAGTAGGTCTTCGGGGTGCGCGTACTGCGGCTAATCTCCTGTCACCAGACATCTTCTTCGGTCTGGACGCGAGCGCTGCTGCCGATATGACTGGAGACAGTCAGGCATTTGGCCATCTGGGCAAAGGAGCTCTCTTGCGTATTTTTGATCCTACGATGGTTACACATCGCGGTCTGATTGAATATGTACAAGATACAGCGGATACCCACCGGATCAAATATCAGTATTTTGTATCCCAAGGCGGAACAGATGCAGGTCAGGTTCATGTTAGTGGAATTGGCGTTCCTTCCGCAGTAATCGGAATATGCTCCCGCTACATACACACAGCTTCATCAGTGATTCACAGTGATGACTACGATGCTGCTAAAGAGCTTCTGATCAAACTGGTAGAAGGCCTTGACCGGACTACACTACAGACAATTATTGAGAACAGCTAATCGCACAAGAAATGACAGAAGAAGCCCTCAAACACTTTTACAGTGATTGAGAGCTTCTCTTTATGTGAATAGAACTGATTTAAATCATATCTAGCGGTACTTTCCAAGAAGGTATTGGGAAAGCTTCGTCCAGCTTCCAAATTTCATCGTTACTTAGCGTAATCAAGCCTGCAGCAGCATTCTCAATGACGTGCTTACGAGAAGAAGCTTTTGGGATAGAAATAACATCCTCTTCACGCATCGTCCAAGCTAACATAATCTGAAGCGGAGTTGCCTGATGTGCACTGGCGATTTCCTGAACGACTTCACTCTCGATTACTCCTTTTCGGAGTGAACCAGCTTGAGCAAGCGGTGAGTAAGCCATTACCGGGATCTTGTGACTTCTCTGCCATGGCAGCAGTTCAGTTTCAATTCCTCTGGACCCTAAATGATATAGAATCTGATTGGTTGCACAATGAGTTCCCCCAGCAATACCAAGCAGTTCTTTCATATCGTCGACATCGAAATTGGATACACCCCATCTTGCTATTTTTCCTTGAGAGACTAGTTTCTCCATACCTACAACAGTCTCTTCTAGTGGAATATCTCCCCGCCAATGCAGCAAATAAAGATCCAGATGATCCGTATTCAAGCGTTTCAAGCTTTCTTCACAGCTGCGGATAAGGTGCTCATTCCCGGCATTATGTGGATAGACTTTTGACACCAAGAAAACTTGATCCCGAATACCTTGAATAGCCTCACCTACTAAAAGCTCCGAGCGTCCGTCCCCATACATCTCAGCCGTATCTATTAAATCCATGCCTAGCTCCACGCCTAATCGCAGGGCAGCAATCTCTTCCTCCCTACGGGAATTGTCGTCACCCATATTCCAAGTTCCCTGCCCAATTCTGGGAAGTGACGTTCCATCTGGAAGCAGCATGCGGTTAGATTGGTTCATTCTTGCGATTTCAGCCAAATGTTCGATTGAATCCTTAGTCATATTAAAAATCCCCTTATTGAAGTATTGTATACTTACTTTATACGACCTATAAGAACCTTTCTAAACATCTGAATCGTGTCCAATTTATAACTAATCTCTCTTTTGAAGAGAAAAAGTAAAGAATGAATACCTAACTAAGCTATCAGCTTTAGTCCCACAGCGGCCCCCAGAATCATAATAATACAGACTATCCGGCGCCAGTCTTTGGCCTCTCCATACAATATCATCCCCAGAATCGCTCCGCCGGATGCGCCTATCCCCGTCCATACAGCATAAGCTGTTCCCATCGGCAGACTCTTCATAGCTAAAGACAGGAACAGAAAGCTTGCTCCGAAACCAAGAAAGAGCAGCGCGAACGACAGGAAATTCCGGTGTTTATTCAACCTATTAATCATAGCTACTCCAAACATTTCAAATAAACCAGCAACGACCAGAAATACCCATGCCATTTAAGACTCCCCCTTTACTTCGGCTTCTTTGGTCACCATTTTCAATCCTATAACGCCTGCCAGCAAAATAACCACTAGAACCAGCTTCATCAACTTGAACGGTTCTCCGAATAAAACCATGTCTGCAACTACTGTACCTGCAGTTCCTAGACCAACAAACACGGAATATACCGTGCCGACCGGCAATTTGGTACTCGCTGAAATCATCACATAGAAGCTTATTATTATAGCTACCACAGTTATCAGCCACTCCCACATCGTGGAGGCATGTTTTAAGCCGATGACCCACATGACCTCGAAAACAGCTGCACCAACTACCTTTAACCACTCTGAATTGTTCTTCATTCCAAGCCCTCCTTCAATTCACTAACTTTATAATTGCCCACGAAACAAACAAATAAGCCCGGAAGGTCATCGTCATTTATAACGATACCTCCCGGGCTTTTATCCCTCCGTGTAGACACGAACGATGCTGTTCGTGCGTTTTCCCTCGGACCAGACCAGCTGTGCACCAGCTGCGGAACCCTAGAAAACAATAACTATTAAGTTACATCGTATGGTAGCAAATCGGGGTGATAAAATCAACCTTTTCTAAATAAAAAAGAACAAACTCATAGCAACTATCAAGAATGGTTGAAGATAAGCGTTAATTTTATTTTTTCAAATCCATTTATTCAATATTATGGTACAATTTAAGAGAATACAGCTTATAATGAACAATTAGGAGGGCGATCTAATGGTCTTTGGGATACTGTTTATTGGAGTTATTGTATTTATAATCACACTGTCCGTAGTTCGTAATGGTTCGAGCTCGAACAGTAACAGATTTGAGAGAAATAGACGAGATGACGCCGCCAGCATGTCTTTTATGGCAGCTAGCCATCCAGATCTGCTGGATACAAATAACCCGAATCATTCTAATCACCAACATCACCATCAACACCATCACGGGAGTGACTCCCATCACCATTCTGGACATGACAGCGGTCATAGCTGGGGCGGGGATAGCGGGCACAGCAGCGGGGGAGATTTCGGTGGCGGAGATGCTGGTGGCGGTGGCGGATGTGATTAGAGCGTTACTCTATAATAAAAGGAAAAGGGCATCCCTGATATTGCTTCAGGAATGCCCTTTTTATGATTGTTACTTTTTTAAAAAACCAATAATCTTTGCTTGCGTGTGACTTAAAAAATTCTCAGCACCGTGCGGGTGTAGTGGTTCACTCCAAACAAATCCGTCTCCTTCGTATCTAGGGATGAGGTGCATATGGTAATGGGTCAGGTCGTTAAACTTCCCTCCATTTTGGCAAATGCTTATACCATCTGGTTCGAACAAAGTCTTCAGAACAACTGACAACCTCTTCGCCCCGTCCATTATCGCATAGGAAGTCTCTGAGTCGATGTCTTCGAGATCCCAATAATGCTTTTTAGGAAGGATCAGGAGATGTCCTTCGTTAAACGGAGCGATATCTAGCACACAAGTAATAAATTCATTCTCATATACTACTTTTACGTTAGGCTCAATTCCGTTAGCAATCCGACATCCCAAACACTCCATATAGCACACTCCATCCCATAATCAAAGGTCATCTCTATTATTGATTAAATTGAAACCGGCTGATAAGCACCTCACCGTTAAAAACAACATAAACATCGCTAGTACCCGTCTCCACGGATACTTCGCCTTTCAATGTGCTCCACTGTTGCAGAACTCCACCAGAAGGGACGGTTACGGTTCCAACCAGTTTCCCAGTTGCGCTTCCTGTTCTGATCTCAATGCTGCCACCTTTTGCAGAGGAGACCAGAGCTTCAATTGCTACTGCTCCATGATCGAACAATACGTCATTAAAAGCGATCCAAGCGCCCTCTTTTACCGGATGTACCGAAGCCCCGCCTGCTTTGCATTCGTCCAGATATACGCCTTCGTAGTCATCATAGTTCTCTGCTTTGGTGTTGTTATATAAATTACGGAAAGGAATGATGTCCCCTTTCACCGTTACTACTGAAGATAATTTAATATCAGCAGAAGAACGGCCGATCAGAATTGCGTATTCTCCATTTTCGACGCAATATTGTTCACGTGTGACATCCCAGAATGCCAGCTCGGAGACTGGTAGAACAAACTCTACTGTATGCGATTGACCTGCGGCGATGCTCACTTTTTCAAAGCCCTTCAACTGTTTAATCGGACGTTTGACCCGGGAATTCAAAGCTTGCACATATAACTGAACAACCTCGTCCCCATCGACTGCACCAGTATTATCCACTTGAACGGCAATGTTAAGCGTATCGTCTTGCTGCAGTTCCTTTGTGCTCAAATTTAGATTCTTGTAATTCACTTCAGCATAACTTAGGCCGTGACCAAAAGGATACAATGGCTTACCGTCAAAGTACATATAGGTTCTTTTACCTTTGATAATATCATAATCCATCAGCTCAGGCAGCTGCTCCACAGAACGGAACCAAGTCATATTCAGCTTACCAGAAGGACTGTAATCTCCGAACAACACTTCTGCAACCGCATTACCAAGCTCTTGTCCACTGTGGGATGTATACAATACTGCCGGGATATTCTCGTCAATCCAAGTGGAAGAAATCGGATAACTGCCGACAATAACTACCACTGTATTTGGATTCGCTTCATAGACTGCTTTGACCAGGCGCTCCTGCTCTTCCGGAAGTACAATATCAGGTCTGTCGATTTCTTCTTTTCCATTAAGGAGTGGATGATTACCGACAAAAACCACTGCTACTTCAGCTGCTTTGGCAGCTTCTACCGCAGCGTCCAGTCCGTTTGTAACGATGTTCTTTTTGAAAAGACGAGCGTCCGCACTTGCGACCTGATCAGCAACCTGCAGCGTGCCATCCTCAGCATTCACAGAGATCAATTTGTCATTCCAAGTCCGCAAAGAGACTTTACCCTCAGCTTCCGGGACGATGTTCAAGGATTCTTTTACAAACCAGCCGTAGATTTCATCAGCAGATGCTGTAAGTGTCTCCGCTTCGCTTAAAGTTACATACTGTCCACGACTTGTCGCCTTCAGAGTATTGCTAGTCCAGCCCCAAGCGGTATGTTGGAACAATTCTCCGTGCTCTGCTATGTCATGTTGTACAGCCAGCCTTCCGTCCTCACCCGTGATTCCGATGGCTTGGCCGTTTGCAGCTGAGGTAAGAATGATTTGATCTGCGCCGCTCTCAAAAGTAACTTGTTTACCAGGCAGTTTCTTACTAACACCTTGCAGTGGAGTCACTCCATAAGGTAATGTGCCGGAATACCAGTCTCTGAAAGCTTCATCGCCAAGTGGACCAATAATCGCCACTTTGTTTAATTCAGTCTTGCTCAGTGGCAATGTTGCCTGATCATTCTTCAGCAGCACAATGGATTGTTTGGCAGCTTCCAAGGAAAGTGCGGCATGTTTTTTACTAAGAATTACGGAATCGTCGATTGCTGTGTATGGATTACCTTCAGCGGGATCAAACTCTCCCAGACGGAAACGAACTCTAAATGTGTTAGTTAGTGCACGATCCAGATCTTCCTCTGCCAGTAGGCCTTGGTCTAGTACTTCATGAAGAACCTTGATCGTCTCTTCAGTTTCTTCTGTTACGCTGTCAATTCCGTTTTTGATAGATTCCGCCATCGACTGTGCAAAAGATTCATAATACTTATGATCCTTCACAATCCCGAATAAATCACCAGCATCACTGACGATAAAACCGTCCATGTCCCATTCGCCTTTGACAACATCCATCACTGCCGGATGAAGAATAACTGGCACGCCATTCACCGAGTTATAGGCGGTCATCATAGACTGTGCGCCACCTTCTTGAAAAGCAGGCTTGAATGCTTCCAGATAATACTCACGCATATTTCTTGGATCGATGCTGGCGGAACAATTTCCGCGTTCGATCTCGTTGTTGTTCCCTAGGAAGTGTTTAAGCGTTGCGACCGCTTTCAAATAGACCGGGTGATCGCCTTGGATTCCTTGCACAAGTGATGTGCTGAGTTGTCCAGTTAACTCTGGATCTTCACCGTAAGCTTCTTCCGTTCTACCCCAACGTGGGTCACGCTCCATATCCACCGTTGGTGCCCATAACGTCAGGCCATTCACCGTTGGATTCTTTTTGTAAAATGCTCTTGCTTCATCTCCAATGGCCGAGCCGATTTCCTTCATTAGCTCTGGGTTCCAAGTACAAGCCAGTCCGCTTGGCTGAGGAAAAGAGGTCGCTTTTCCAAGCCAGGAAATTCCGTGCGCCGCTTCTGTACCATGTTTATAGGCTCCAACGCCTAAACGCTCTATAGCCGCTTGATACTGAGGGATCAGACTTACTTTTTCATCAAGCGTTAATCTGGAGATCAAATCCTGCACTCGGTCATTTAAGGGTAAATCAATCTGTTGAAATGGATATTTAGATGTCACTGTTTCCATCATAATCGCTCCTTCGATTCAAGTTGATAGCGGTTTCATATGTTCTCGAGGTAGTTGTCTGTGTCTAACACAAATCTGGTCTATCAACATAATCATAGAAGATTAGCTCAATAAGTAACACCTTAACAATCTAAGTGAAAATCAGGTCAAAATTAGAGATTTATCGGGTGCTTCGCTCGCCCGTCTCCCTTGGTGAAGTGAGATGCGGATGATAACGGTGCGAGGTGGATTGGAGAGGGCTGATCTGGGGTATTTTTACCCCTCTTTTGCTCTTTTTCCGTCTCACGTCCCCATTCTACGGGATTTATACCGTTCTTTTGCTCGTTTTCCTCCTCACGACCCCATTTTACGGGATTTATACCGTTCTTTTGCCCATTTTCCGTCTCACGACTCCATTCTACGGGATTTATACCGTTCTTTTGCCCATTTTCCGTCTCACGACTCCATTCTACGGGATTTATACCGTTCTTTTGCTCGTTTTCCGCCCCACGGTACCATTCTACGGGATTTATACCGTTCATTCACCACATATGAAAATCACTAAAAGAATGAACATATTCATAACGACAAACTCTACCGCTTGCCTGGGAAACTACCGGATTGAACCTTCCTTTTTCAGAGAGAGACTTCATATACTTCCTAGCCGTCCTAAGATCAATCCCAAGCTCCCTCACCAAATCAACCGGACGAATGCACCCATTCGTGCGAACCGCAATCCGCAAAATATCACGCTCCAGTCGGCTAAACTCCCCCTGCTCCTCCATCTTCACAGCCAGGTAAGGCATCAGCAATGGTCTTAGCAAAGTAATCGTAAGTTCAGGACTCGCATCCAGATCATCATAAGGAATCGCCACGACCCGATAACCCGCGATTTGCAGATAGGTCTCTCGATTCAGCTCCTGCCTGTAGCGCGTTCGATCTGTACTTTGCACATGTGGGCCGTAGCCTTTAACTTCAAACGCAAACTTAACCTGGCCAGGCTTCCACACAAAATCAACAAAATAGGGCTTGCTACGCCAATCCAATACTTCATATTCAGGATGAAGGTCATTGAAATGCCCCATCATAGGCCACCATACCTTCTCCAAAAACATCCGCTCACCATGGCCATGTCCACGCTCCAATCTCCCCCGCCGTTCTCCCGTTCTTCTACTAATATGATCCTCTACCCACTTACGATGCTCCTCCGTAAATCCCATACGTCACCCTCCTTCTTGGCATAAAAAAATCCCGCACCCAATATGGGTACGGGACGTGCTTCGTCCTATTACTCAAAAGTATAGTATTCGCTTTCTGATGCTGTCAATAAACACTCTACATTCAATGCTAGATCCAGCAAAATTTAACTAATCCATCAAAAAAGCTAGTTGGTTTAAGTACGTTGCGTTAAAGCAAGGCCAGCTTTAGTAAGCTCATTTGGAGTTAGCTCTATTAGAGTTTGTTCAGAGGAATTAGTTCAGTTACCGTCGACTCAACTTCCCATCCCAGCTGCTTACCCCGCCCTGCAAATGTGCAAGCCGAGCATACCCCTGCTTACTCAGAATCCGCGCTGCACTTTTGCTTCGCATACCGCTGCGGCAGTAGAGCAACACATCCCGATCCTTAGGGATTTCACCGAGCCGCTTTTCCAACTGAGACAGCGGGATGTTTTTCGCCCCCGGAATAAATCCACTCTTGTATTCATCCGGTTCGCGGACATCGATCAGCAGCCTATTTTTGGATTGCTCCATTTCGCTCCGAAACTCTGACACCTTTAACGTTCTTACACTTACACTTGCGCTTTTACCAAATCCGAGTCGGGACATTAATGAGCTTAAATCCATTATCCTTCACAACAACCTTTCACCGAAATGTCGGAGAGCGTTCTTTTATTCCCTAACAAATCACCATTTACCGCATATAACTTTCGAAAGCCCTGCTTATAAAGAATTCTCGCAGCTTTGTTTCTTTTATAGTAACTATCAGCAAGAATTAGAACCGAATCGTCAGTAGATAGACAATGTTGCCAGACATAGGCTAACCGCCCGATCGATATATTTATCGAGCCACGGATACTATCCTTCTCATAATCTACGGCATCTCTAACATCGAGCATTTTCATGTCCAGTGATTGATCTGCTAATTCGCGAACGTCACGGGCTTCTACATAGGAGAGTGAACGGACTGGCCAAGCGGAACGTAAGAACCTTACAATACTAAAGACAATTAAAATACTCAGTAGGATCCTAAACATCATGTTCATCTATTACCCCCGTACCAAAAAATCATCCGTCCAAGCGCTTAATCCGCCCATCATATTCACAACGTTATATCCTTTTTCGCTCAGCAGCTCACACGCCAGTCCACTACGACCACCACTTAGGCACATTACAATCGTCTCTCCATTAGGATCTAGTTCATCTATACGCATTAACAGCTGCCCAAGCGGAATATGCTTCGCACCGATCACATGTCCCTCCACCCATTCGGCGGGTTCGCGTACATCTAGCAGCATAGGAGCCTCTCCATTCTTCAGACGTTCCGCCACTTGCTGAGGGGTAATTTCCTTTGAAATTTTAAAAGACATCGAGCATCTCTCCTTCTCTTTTTTAAAAATAACTTGATTTTAATATCACTATATCATAATATTACGATATAAGGATATTGTAAAGCGAGGAGTTCATAACCATGGACAAAAATTTCAAAGCCTATAATCAAACCGCCGAAACCTTAAAAGCTATCGCTCATCCCGTTCGCTTGTGCATCATTAAAGGTCTGCTTGAAAAAGGCAGCTGCAACGTTAGCTTCATGCAGGACTGTCTCGACCTTCCACAATCTACGGTATCCCAGCATTTGCAGAAGCTTAGAGCTCTAGGCATTGTCGAAACCGAACGTAATGGACTGGAAATTAACTATTCTGTTAAAGACGAGAAAATCAAACATCTAATTCAGCTATTTTTAGGGGAGGATTAAATCATCATGAGTAAAAAAGTACTGATTGTCGGAGGAGTTGCAGGAGGCGCATCAGCGGCCGCCAGACTTCGGAGATTAGATGAAGAGGCTCATATCATCATGTTTGAACGTGATCCGTACATTTCTTTTGCCAATTGCGGACTGCCTTATTATATCGGAGGTTCCATTCAGGATCGCTCCAAGCTGCTGGTTCAGACACCAGAGGCGATGCATAAACGTTTTAACATCGATGTTCGGATTCAAAGTGAAGTGGTGTCTATCGACCCTGTGAACAAGAAAGTAAGAGTAGAAAGTATAGAAAAAGGCTCCTATGAAGAGAGCTATGATGCGCTTATTTTATCACCCGGCGCTAAACCGATTCGTCCGAATCTACCTGGTATCGAGAGTTCCAAAATTCACATGCTGCGCAACATTCCCGACACCGACAAAATCAAAACCAAAGTCGCAGCCGAAGGCACTCGTTCCGCCGTTGTGATCGGTGGTGGGTTTATCGGTGTTGAGATGGCGGAGAACCTCAGAGAAGCAGGTCTGGAAGTAAGCTTGATCGAGGCGGGTCCACAAATCTTAGCTCCGTTCGATACTGAAATGTCTTCTATTTTGGCAAAAGAGCTCGACGAGCATGGCGTTAATCTTATTTTTTCCGATATGGTCCAGGGGTTTGCAGAAGTGGGTGAACAAATAGAGGTTCAGTTGGCAAGTGGCACTGTGCTTCAAAGTGATATGGTTCTGTTGGCCATCGGCGTTTCACCGGATACCTCTTTCCTGAAGGATAGTGGTTTAGAGTTCGGTCCACGCGGCCATATCTTGGTCAACGAGCGCATGGAAACAAATTTGGATCAGGTCTATGCAGTAGGTGACGCGGTCGAGGTGGTTGATTTCGTGAACGGAACTAAAACTGCTATTCCACTAGCTGGTCCTGCCAATAAGCAAGGAAGGATTGCTGCGGACAACGTCAGCGGTCTAGGCACTACTTACAAAGGATCACAAGGGACTTCTATTATTAAGGTTTTTGGAGTCACGGGTGCTTCTACCGGCAATAACGAAAAAACATTACAACGTTTGGGCTTACCGTATCACGTGATTTATGTTCATCCAAGCTCTCATGCAACTTATTATCCGGGGGCAACTCCAATATCAATGAAGCTGATCTTTGATCCAAAAGGTACGGTGCTCGGTGCACAAGCCGTGGGGTATAGTGGTGTAGATAAACGTATCGACGATATCGCTACAGTTATTCGTTTTAGAGGTACGGTCACTGATTTGACGGAGTTGGAGCTATCTTATGCCCCTCCTTATTCTTCCGCTAAAGATCCAGTGAATATGGCTGGCTTTGCTGCTGAAAATATTTTGAAAGGCATGACTACAGTATTCGTTCCTAAGGATTTAGAAGGTCGTGACAACAACAATACCATTTTAGTTGACGTACGTTCGGAAATCGAGCATGCCAACGGTCACATTGAAGGCTCAATTAACATTCCTGTAGATGATCTGCGTGGTCGTCTAGCCGAGCTTGATCCTAGTAAAGAAATTTGGGTGTATTGCCAAGTTGGACTTAGAGGCTACACAGCATCCCGGATTTTGCAGCAAAAAGGTTTCCGTGTGAAGAATCTGACCGGAGGCTATAAGACATATCAACTGAGTAAATATTCACCTAAAAAAAAAGATAGTCTGACGCCAAACGCAGGTATTTCAACAGCAGCCCGTAAAGAAATCGCAGCAACGGGAGCACCGGCGGGAACTCACACTGCTTCAGCTGCAGGCAATACCAACGCTACAGCTTTCGCAGCCAACTCCAGCACATCTGTATCCACCCCTGCCAAACAAGAATCCGATCTAACACCTGATTCCGTGCTTGATGCTTGCGGACTATGCTGCCCTGGGCCGCTGATCCAAGTCAAGATGAGCATGGACCCGCTCTTGGACGGGCAAGTCTTAACGGTAACGGCTTCCGATCCGGGATTCTATGAAGATATTAAGGCATGGGCTCGCATGTCGAAGCATACGCTTTTGCAATTAACGAAGCTGCCTACTGGCATGATTGAAGCTTATCTGCGCAAAGGCATTACCGCGGATTCCGTACCTGCAGGAGCGCAGCCCGTCCAAACTAGTAATGCAAGTACGATGGTGGTATTCAGCGGTGATCTGGATAAAGCGATCGCTTCCTTCATCATTGCCAACGGAGCAGCCTCCAGCGGCAAAAAAGTGACGATGTTCTTTACCTTCTGGGGTCTCAATATTATCCGCAAGGATGAGAAAGTGCCTGTGAACAAGAATATTATCGGTAAAATGTTCGGAGCGATGATGCCCCGCGGCAGTCGGAAGCTAACGCTTTCGAATATGAACATGATGGGCATGGGCTCCAAAATGATCCGCTCTGTAATGAAGAACAATAATGTCTCTTCTTTGGAAGAATTGATTCAAATGGCTGTCGACCAAGGCGTCGAGATCGTTGCCTGCCAAATGTCCATGGATCTTATGGGCATCACCCGTGAAGAACTGATCGACGGCGTGGGGATCGGCGGCGTAGGTTATTACCTCGGTCAAGCCGATCAATCTAGTCATAATCTATTTATCTAAATACCTTAACACCGCAAAGAGACTCCTCTATTTATATAGAAGAGTCTCTTTGTTATATAAAAATGAACTCACCAGAATCGGTGATATAGATTTGAATAACCAAAATGCAGAAATTGGCTGGATCTGGATACAGAATCTAAAACCTGCTATCCTATTTAATAGGCATTCATCCGAATAATGACCTATTTTAGGTGGAATAAGGAGATTAAATGAATAACCCGATACATATTCTCGTTGCTGAGGACGACAGCGACATCAACCGATTGCTGTGCAACATTATTAAGAAAAGCGGCTACATCCCCCAACCTGCTTACTCGGGAACGGAGGCACTTCTCTATCTGGAGCAACGTCAAAGGAGCATGTTGCTACTGGATCTGATGCTGCCTGGCATGTCGGGAGAGGAACTACTTGAGAAGATTGCCGGGCGGGACGATATGTCGGTAATTATCATTTCAGCCAAGGGTGAGCCCCAGACCAAGGTATCTGCCCTGCGGGCGGGGGCGGATGATTTCATTACGAAACCCTTCGACGTTGAGGAAGTCTCTGCACGGATCGATTCTCATCTACGTTTGTATTCGCGGATTGCGCAATCGGCTTTGCCTAACGTGCTCCAGCATCAGGGCCTTGTACTTCATCGAGATGCGATGTCGGTTACGGCAAATGGAGCGGAACTGACGCTCACAGCTCTAGAGTTTGAGATTCTCTCGTTACTTTTGTCGGCCCCTAAGAAGGTGTTCACGAAAGCGAATTTGTACGAAAGGGTCTGGCACGAGCCATATTACGGGGATGACAATACGGTCAATGTCCATATGAGCAATTTGCGCAGCAAGCTAACCAAGGCCGCACCAGGAAGCGAATTTATCGAGACAGTATGGGGCATAGGTTATCGGCTCAAGCCTTAAGACATTCTTAAGATTTGGCTTTAGCTCTTCTTATGTTTTCAATTCTATACTTGGTCTATCACGAAAAGGAGGCCAAGACGAGATGTACGAGTATGTATTAAAAACAAATCAACTATCCAAAAAGTTCAAGGGCCATACAGCGCTGGACAAAGTCAATTTGTCAATCCGTAAAGGCTCTATTTATGGTTTTATTGGGCAAAACGGAGCTGGAAAATCAACATTAATCCGGATTGTGACCGGACTTGCTTTTCCGACTCAGGGGACGATCGAGCTGTTCGGAGCCAGTGAAGAGCAGGCCTTGATCCAGGCTCGTAAGCGAATCGGCTCGATTATCGAGAGTCCCGCTTTGTTCCCCCATATGACTGCGAGCGAAAATTTAGAAGCAAACCGGATTCTACGTGGTATTCCCGGGAAAGATTGCGTTCCTAGAATGCTAGAGCAAGTTGGACTGCAGGGCGCCGGCAAGAAGAAAGCCAAAAATTTCTCACTTGGAATGAAGCAGCGGTTAGGTCTTGCCATCGCCTTGCTGGGAGATCCAGAATTTCTGATTCTGGACGAGCCGACCAATGGGTTAGATCCGATGGGTGTCGTCGAAATGCGCGAACTGCTCAAGCGACTAAACCGTGAGCTTGGCATTACGATAATGATCTCAAGTCATATTCTAAGTGAGCTGCATTTAATGGCAAGTCATTTTGGCATTATTCATCGCGGTCAGTTGCTTGAACAACTCACTGCGGAGGAATTAAACGAGAAATGTCAGCAGTATTTGTTTATCAAAGTGGATGATCCGGGCAAGGCAACAGCCGTCATTCAGAATGAGCTGGGTACGGCCGATTTTGAAGTGATGCAGGATGGAACCATCAAGTTGTATAGCCGTATTGAGCAGCCAGGCAAAGTATCAACAGCGTTATTCTCTGCCGGCCTCGAGATCGAGAAGTTTATGCCTATGGGTGAAGACTTGGAAAGTTATTTTACGAAGCGAATTGGGGGGAATCCAAATGTATAATCTGATCAGAGTGGAGTTTTTCAAGCTCCGTAAGAATAGATCATTTTGGACTTTTCTATTGGCACTTTCCGTACTCTCGCTTGCTTACCCATTGCTATATTATTTTGATCATCAGTCCAATGGGGAACCTCAGATCACCGGCGCTGAATTTCTGACTACCTTTATTTCAAGCAATGCCTACATTATTAAATTCGGCGTAGCCATTCTGGCTGGATTCTTTATCTCTAACGAATATTCCACAGGGGTCATGAAGACGATCGCATCTTCAGGCAACACCAGAGGCCGGCTGTTCGCAGCAAAACTAATCGTATTCGCAGTTGGGGCCATGGCGATTTCGCTCGTCTTTCCTATTGTCAGCACAGTCGAAGTCACGCTGCTTTCGGGCTTCGGTCATCTGCCGGAAGGAAGCACTACACTTTTTATACCGCGAGCCCTCGGGCTAACGTTGTTGTACACAGCTGGTTACGCAGCCATCGGGGCGCTGTTCACCGTAATCCTAACCGACAGCGGCAAAACTATCGGCTTCTCAATGATTTTCTTCCTTATGATCGATACGGTTTTGGCTAGTATAGGTTCGAAGATCTCTTTCTTTAGTAGTTTGTACGATTATTCCATCTTCAAACGGGTGAGCGATATCGGTAAGCCCAGTATCGACAGTGGAGATTGGCCAGCGCTTTTACTTGTACCGTTGTTGACAATAGCCGTTTCCGGGGTACTCGGTATTCTCGTATTCCACAGAAAAGAAATTAAATAACAAATAGGAGGTGCAGGAGAGTGTTGCTTATTCTGACAATCATATTGTTTGCGGCAGGAGCTCTCCTGCTTTTCCGTTTGTTGATGTTAAGGCGAGAGCTAGGGCGGATAACAGAGCAATTGCATACCTACAACGAGCGAGCAACCGGCAAAAAAATTGATGTGGCTCTATTCGACCAGAAGCTTGAGGCGCTTGCGGGACAAATCAATCGTCAATCTGATTTAATCGTCGAAGCGGAAGCCCAGCGAATACGTGTCGAACAAGAATTCCGTCAGGCTGTAGCGAATATTTCACATGATATCCGTACACCCCTCACCTCCATCTTCGGTTATATTCAACTGTTGGAGGATGAGTCAATTACCCCTGATGAAAAACTTGAATATGTTGCCATCGTTAAAAATCGGACGAAACGGCTGCAGGCACTGCTGAATGATTTTTTTGAGCTTTCCTTGATCGAATCGCTAGATTATCCTCTACATACAGAAAAGCTTGGGATGACGGCCCTACTCTCGGAAATTCTGGTCGGATTTTACGATTCCTTCAACGATCGCAATATTACACCGGATATACGGCTACCTGAGGAAAATGTATCCCTATACGCCGATGAATCCGCTGTGCGGAGAGTTGTCGAGAATTTACTTGTCAATACGGTCAAACATGCGACCGGGTATGTGGAAATCCGTTTCGAACGACAGCAGGAAACAGCTGATTTAACGATAGTAAACGATGCGAAGGAACTAGACGGAAGCGATGTTAACCTCTTATTCGACCGATTCTATACCGCAGACCGTACCCGATCTTCTCAAGCCTCCGGGCTGGGTCTCTCCATCGCCAAAAGTCTGATGAATAAAATGGGTGGCACGCTAACAGCCGAACTGGAGGGTGAGAAGCTGATAATGACTTGCCGTTGGAAACTAGGCGATGCTGGCATTAACTTGGCTACTTAATTCACTTTATATTTGGACTAGACTAACCATTGTTCTAACCCGTTTATGGAATGTAGCCCATCCTCGATATTCAATGGCCTGCAGGTTCCAAAAAGACTCTTCTATTCATATAGAAGAGTCTTTTTGGTCGTTAAGAGCTAGCAGAGTAATGTTCAAATCTAACTCAGCAAGTTGATGCTTGCTTCTTCAAGCGATGGTATAAGAAATTTATGATCGATTGGCGATGACATCACGATTAGAATCGTATAGGTACCGTATTTGTCACATTGATTACCGAACTCCTCGAGGGCTCGTGTAGAGTCGGTTACTACTTTCAATAAGTAGTTGTGTTCCCCACTTATACGGTAACATTCGACGACATCAGGACTGGAGCGGCAGAAATCAAGAAATGCGTTACAATCCCTAGAATGAAATAACATGTAGGCAGCAGCATGTTTTCCAATCTTTTCAGGGGAAATGATGGTGCGATACTCGTTGATGATGCCTTTCTCCTCCATACGCCTAACTCTTTCCGTAACTGCAGGTTGCGATAAACCGACACATTTTCCCAGCTCTGTCATAGAAATTCTCGCTTGATTTTGAAGATGAAAAAGAATTTGCTTATCAATATGGTCCATCAAAATCACATCCTTTAAATTTAAGGTTCCCCCTATAAACTAGCTTGTAATTAACCGTTATAAGGCTAATTTAACTTAGTTGCCTTATGTAATCAAGATAACTTGTTATATATAATAACCCTACAATAGTAAAGTGTTCCTGGCTTTAACTATTCCGAAGGGATGAAGAATGTTGAGTATATTGGATTCAAACAAAATAAATACAGAATGGTTATCAGGTCGCATCGATGAAGTAATTGATCGAACCCTTGCTGACAAGCGCCTGGTCGGTGCTGTCATTAAAGTGGCGATAGATGGGGAACTGGTTTATAGCCGCGCTGCCGGTCTTGCCGACCGCGAGATGAACCGACTTATGCGGGAAGACGCCTTATTCAGGCTCGCCTCGGTTAGCAAACCTATCGTTTCAACGGCAGCCCTAGTATTAGTTGCTCAAGGTCGCCTACAGCTCGACGACCGCGTTGATCGTTGGCTTCCAGAGTTTCGGCCACGTTTGCAAAATGGCGAGTTCGCGACATTGACGATTCGTCATTTGATGACGCACACCGCAGGCCTGTCTTACCGATTTTTTCAAGAAGAGAATGGTTCCTATCAGTCAGCAGGGGTATCAGATGGTATGGATCAGTCCGGCATCACATTGGAAGAGAACTTGCGTCGTCTTGCCTCTGTACCCCTCCTCTATACGCCAGGTACCGAGTGGAAATACTCCATCGCGACAGACGTGCTAGGAGCAGTAATTGCAAAGGTCACAGAAACACCGCTCAGTGAGGCCGTACATTCACTCGTGACAAAGCCGCTTGGCATGAGCGACACGGGTTTTATTGCAGTCGATCGAGAACGACTGGCCACTTCCTATGCCAATGATACTCCAGAGCCACGACCTTTACTTGATCCCGACAGTATTGCCTTTGTGGAGGGAACGGCTGGATTCCTGCTTGCCCCTGGTCGAGCACTTGACGATGCTGCCTATCATTCTGGAGGAGCTGGCATGGTCGGCAGCGCCGGTGATTTTTTGCAACTGCTAGAAACATTACGCAAGGGTGGAGCACCACTGGTACCGGAGTCTCTGGTTCACGATATGACGACCAATCAGATCGGTGATCTGCCAATGGCCTTCTGGCCAGGACGAGGCTTTGGCCTAGGCATTACGGTACTGAAGGATCCTGTCGCCGCAGACACTTCGGAATCCCCGGGTACATGGCGTATGGGTGGCACCTATGGTCATTCGTGGTTCGTCGACCCCGAGCAACGGCTCAGTGTCGTGGCATTTACTAATACTGCACTAGAAGGCATGTCGGGTCAGTTTACTGTTGACCTTTGTGATGCCATTTATGATAGACGTAATAAATAAAGAACGAACACAAAGAGCCTTGGTCCGGAATGAACCGGTCTAGGCTCTCTGTCTAGTAAACCCTATTCGAGTGTGTATCATTGAGTTTTTTACAATTTAAAAGAGAGGTGCTTCTCCAATGACCCAAAACACAACTTCTGCCACACAAAGTGCCTCCAGTACTCCCTCTTCTGAACATCTACCATGGGCAGGATTACTCGCCCTTGCTATGACGGGGTTTATCTGTATTCTTACCGAAACGATTCCGGCCGGCTTGTTGCTCCAAATAGGTGATGGGCTTGGTGTCTCCGAGGCCCTTGCGGGTCAACTTGTCACTTTGTACGCCCTTGGTTCACTGTTGGCCGCGATTCCCTTAACCACCATGACGCGTGGATGGCGGCGGCGACCACTGCTACTAATGTGCATCCTTGGTTTTCTCGTATTCAACACCGTCACCACTTTTTCTTCCAATTATATACTTACGCTGGTAGCTCGGTTCTTCGCAGGCGTATCCGCTGGAGTCTTATGGGGCATGATAGCAGGTTATGCCCGGCGCATGGTGCCGGAGTCACTCAAGGGACGAGCAATGGCGGTAGCGATGGTTGGCACGCCTCTAGCTCTGGCACTCGGAGTCCCTGCTGGAACACTGCTTGGCACTCTTGTGGGCTGGCGCTCCATCTTCGGGATCATGTCGCTGCTGGCTCTGATGCTAGTCGGCTGGGTACTTTGGAAGCTACCGGACTATCCAGGGGAGGCTCCTGATAAGCAGCTCCCTCTCTACAAGGTTTTTGTTATTCCGGGGGTACGGCCGATACTGTTTGTCGTTCTGGCATGGGTGCTAGCACATAACATCCTGTATACCTACATTGCACCCTATCTTACTCAGGCTGGGCTTACCCAGCGCGTTGACTTGGTACTGCTTATTTTCGGCATTACTGCGCTTATTGGCATCTGGTTCATCGGTATTTTGATCGACCGTAAACTACGTCCATTGCTTCTAATCAGCCTCGCTGCTTTCGCCTTGTCATCCATTGCACTAGGCATTAGTAGCAGCCAACCCGTAGTGATCTATCTAGTGGTTGCTGTGTGGGGGTTGACGTTCGGAGGAGCGGCTACTTTGCTACAAACAGCAGTTGCTGAAGCAGCTGGCGAAAGTGCAGATGTGGCCCAGTCGATGTTAGTGACGGCATGGAACCTAGCTATCGGCGGTGGCGGCGTGATGGGTGGGATTCTTATTGAAACAGTTGGTGTCCGCTCCTTCCCGTGGGTACTGTTTATTCTATTGATTCTTGCGCTACTAGTAGCGTGGCGCGCTAAAGAATACGGATTTCCTTCAAGGAAGCGTTGAGGCACACCTATGAAATCATGCGACAATCATCAAGTTTACGAATCACGGTAGCCGAACAAGAAATTTTTTCAAAAAAAGCCAGTGGTGCATATTATATTTGACTAATATGTACCACTAGCTTACTTATATTAAATTCCCATAAATTATAGTTCTCGGACCAGACTTGGCCTTTTCTGATCTCCTACTCTACAGCCAAAGCATTAAATTCTTGCAGATCCTTGGCTAAATCTTCTTCTGTGTATTTCCCTTGACCGAACCCAACCAGCGCCCGTAGCGGCATATATTTCATCATCGCCATGAACATTTCTGGATTATCGTCCATCGCACCTTCCATGCCAAAAATACTGCTGAACTCCTTCACTTTATCTGCCGTGCGTGGATTGTCCAGCAAATCACCAACGGTACTGTTGCGATGATAACTTAATGCATGCGGAGCAGTCGATTCCACTTCAATAGAAGCAGTCAGACGAATATCCCGCGAAGATGAACCGATAGCAATCTCAAAGACTCCACTTTCCACATGCCAATCACCAATGTTAACGTTGTAATAAGCAAAGGAGCGTTTATCCAGTTCAAAAGAAACCTCTTGCTCTTCACCAGGCTGCAGCGCTATCTTCTGGAAGCCCTTAAGCTCCTTAAGTGGACGGATCACGCTGCTCTTCACATCGCTAACATAGAGCTGAACGATTTCTTTTCCTGCGCGAGTACCCGTGTTTTTGACGGTGGCCGTAACTTGTACGTTCTCGGTATCTTTTATGCTGCTCTTGGAGATTCTCAAATTGCTGTATTGAAACGCTGTGTAGCTTAGTCCAAAGCCGAAAGGAAACAGCGGTTCAAGCTCTTTTTTATCATAATAACGATAGCCTACAAACAAGCCTTCTTTGTACTCTACCGTATCCCCTTCACCTGGGAAATTAAGAAAGGATGGATTATCGCTCAGCTTCATCGGGAAGGTCTCTGCCAGTTTACCACTTGGACTAACCTCTCCAAACAGTAAATCTGCCATTGCACCGCCAAAAGCCTGACCGCCTAGATAACCTTCAAGAATACCCTTCGTTTTATGAATCCAAGGCATTTCTATGGGTGAACCATTGCTGAGTACAACAACGATATTGCTTTGCACCTCAGACACTGCATCGATCAGCGCTTTATGGCTCTCTGGAAGCGACAAATGACTACGATCATAACCTTCTGATTCATAGTTATCCGGAAGTCCAAGGAACAATACGGCTACATCCCCTTTTGCCGCTGTATCCCGTGCTTCTTGTAACAAAGCTTCATTAATCCCGTCATGATTCAGTTCATATCCTTGCGCATATAGCAGTTCGGCAGAACCTGCAAGGGCCTTCATCTCTTCAAAAGCATCGTCCAATTTCGTCGGATTCACATGTGAGCTGCCCCCGCCCTGATAACGCGGATTTTTAGCAAACTCGCCAATGACCGCAATCGTTCCTTGCTTTGACAGCGGCAGAATGCCTTCCTCATTTCTAAGGAGAACCATGCTCTCCCGCGCCACTTCACGAGCCAGACGGTGATGCTCATCAGCATTAAATGAAGCATTATCTTTACGGTTCTCCACCGCCTTAAAAACAAAGGTAAGTAACCGTTCCACTGCAAGATCTAACGTTTCTTCAGACAGCTCGCCACTTTGTACTGCTGCGACAATCTTGGCATCACCAATGCCTCCGGTTGACGGCATTTCCAGCTCCAGTCCTGCTTGTAGAGCCTTCACCCGTTCATTAACCGCTCCCCAGTCGGACACGACGAATCCCTCGTAGCCCCATTCCTCTCTAAGAATCTTTGTCAGGAGAAATTCACTCTCAGAGGCATATTCACCATTTACCCGGTTGTAAGAGCACATCACGCTCCATGGCTGACTCTGCTTAACTGCGCCTTCAAAGCTAGCCAGATAAATCTCCCGCAGCGTCCGCTCATCAATAACAGCATCAACAGACATTCTCCGGTGCTCCTGATTATTAGCGGCAAAATGCTTAAGCGAGGTGCCTACCCCTTCACTTTGCACACCTTTAATATGATTCCCACCCATCTCCGAGGAAAGATAAGGGTCTTCCGAAAAATACTCAAAGTTACGGCCGTTCAGTGGAGAGCGCTTAATATTTGTTCCCGGTCCGAGCAGAACAGCAACGTTCTCTGCTTGACACTCTTTCCCGAGTGCTTTACCTACACGCCCGATTAACTCCCGATCCCAGGAAGAGGCCATCCCTGCTGCCGAAGGAAAACAAGTCGCGGGTACACTGTTATGGAGTCCGAGGTGATCGGCGCTCTCTTTTTGCTTGCGTAAACCATGCGGTCCGTCCGTTACCATTAAAGAGGGGATTCCGAGTCGTTCAATGCCCTTTGTATTCCAGAAATCAAGCCCTGAGCAGAGTCCTGCTTTCTCCTCCAGGGTCATTTGTGATATGAGTTCATGAATGTTGGTTTTCATAAAAATACCTCCTCTGAATGTATACTATCCCCATTTTAATCTACTTCATGTTAGATTTATGGCATTATCATTGTATTTTTGGTATTCTGGTTGGGCGAGGAGGTTGAAAGAATGTTGAATCATTTGGACGGTCATGAAGGAGCTCAATATATTTGTAAAGTGTTGTATGAATCGCTGCAAATTCCTGTGTTTCTGCTAGATGCCAATCGGAGAATCGAGCTAGCGCTGCCTTCCTCTTCAGAGAGCGCCCAGTGGGTTCATAACCTCAATGAGCTCCTTTCAGAAATTGCAGACTCTACTAAAAGCGAGAACAACTCTAACCACGATAGTTCAAATGCCTCTATACCGATCATTCGCACCACTAACTTCCTAGAGAATTACATCCTTCTCCATCTGCCCTCAGGCAGCAGTAACGGGGGAAGTATTGTGATCGGTCCTACACTTTATACTCACCATTCAGAGGACAATATGACAAGTCTGATGCGTGACCATGAAGTTCCATTAAAGCTTCAAGAGCAATGGATGAAATACTACCGCAGCTTGACCGTGCTAAATAAAATGAGACTCTATCATACCGCTATGCTGATGTACTCGCTCGTCACCGGAAAGACGTTATCTCTTAGCGAACTGCTACTCGACACCCGAACTCTTGAGCATAAACAGCCTCCCGCAGGCAGTCTGGACTTGGATGTTTCCTATCGACGTGAGAACACATGGCTGCACCACGAACCCATGCTGGAAAAAGCTCTATTTCACCATATCAAAAATGGAAATAAAGCAGAGCTACTTCGTGTCCAAGCAACCTTCTCTGAAGACAATTATGGAGTTCTCTCCAAGAAGAGCCATTTACGCAACAAAAAAAATCTGGCGATCTCCTGTATTACGCTCGCTACTCGTGCAGCTATAGATGGAGGACTGTATTGGGAGATTTCTTATACCCTCAGCGACTTTCATATCCAGCATATCGAAGAACTAAAGGATGTTCCGGCTGTAGATCATGCTATTCTTAATGCGCTTTGCGATTTCGCCGACCATGTCAAAGAGAGCCGGATGGCGAAACTTTCGCGCACCGTGGCCCTCTGTCAGAACTATATTTTTAATCACTTATATGAGGAACTCTCCTTAGATAAGCTGGCTGAAGTCGCTGGATTGAACAGAAGCTATCTCTCCCTATTATTTAAGAAGGAAACAGGATTCACGATCAGTGATTTTATTCAATTCGAGCGGATTGTAGAAGCCAAACGATTAATCGAATTACCGGGCATTAGCTTATCTGATATCGCTACGAGGCTACATTTCAATGACCAGAGCTATTTTACCAAAGTGTTTAAGAAATATACCGGCACCACCCCTAAACAATTCAGAAGAAACTGGGAAAGCACGCTTTAAGTATAGATGACATGACAAAAAAACTAAAAAGAGGATTAAAGATCAGTGATGGCTGCCAGAACAGTATTATTGAAGTAATCCACATACATATTTTTAAATGGCTTCTGGTGATCTAGCTCTACGGATAAATGCACCGTAACTGTCTGATAAATCGGATCAACGCAGAGGAAAGGACCTGCCGCGCCCCAGTGTGAATAGGCTTCTGGCGAGAACAAATCTCCACCGTCACGCTTCGAACCGTTAATCGCCCATCCGTACCCCCAATACGCTTCTGGAAAAACCTCGTCTCTATATTGTGAGGATACGCCTGGAATTTGATTGCGGGTCATTTCTTTTACGGTTACCGGACTAAGGAATCGTACTCCGTTATATATCCCGCCGTTAAGAAACATCTGGCCAAAGACAGCCAAATCCATAGCCGTGGAGTAAGCGCCGCCCCCCGCAGATACGGAATTCAAATTATACTCGCTGTCCACCCATTCCGCGCACGCTGCTTCTGGTGCACGTCTTACTACTTTGTCCCGCACGTTCATGGGTACACGATAATATGTATTTTCCATACCAAGCGGTTTAAAAATGGTTTCCTTTACGAATACATCATAAGCTTGTCCGCTAACGCGCCGGATGATTTCACCCAACAGCTCATAGCCATACCCGCAATAAGACATGACCGTACCAGGTTCGTTACTAAGCGGTGCATCATAACCGCCATATAAGTACTTATGCTGATCTGGATCTTGATTAGGTTCATGTGGAGGGTACTCTCCTTGTTCCTTTTTCAACTGTCCGTTCTGCCAAATCACCTCACCTTCCAGGCCAGAGGTATGTGTCAATAAGTGATGTACGCATACCTTAGTTTTGCCTTCACCTGTAAATTCGGGGATGTAATCGGAAACAGGTCTGTTTAGACCAATCTTCCCTTGTTCCATTAACATCATTATAGCGGTTGCCGTAAACAGTTTTGTTATGGAACACAGTGGATAAATAGCATCTACAGTTAATTCCGCTGCGCCTGGCTCTGGACCGAATTTCCCGTTCGCTTGATGGACCAGTAGCGTCCCCTTTCTCGCAGCAACAATAACTTGTGCCGGTGTGATGTTGTCTTCAACCATTTGTGCAGCTGCTATACGTATGCGCTCTACACCGTAAGCCGACACACCCGCCTGTTCTAAAGAATGAAATAATAGTTCTTTCATGGGTAGCCCTCCTAAATAAATTTATTCAATACATATATAAACTATTATACAAATATGTTAAATAATCCTGCTTACTTACTATTTACCTGTGACTCCATGGTTAATGGGTTATTCTTAATAAAAGAAAAACGCTAATCTCGGTTATCTCCCGAAAATTAGCGTTTTATTTTAACCACATCCACTTCTTCACTAAGTGACCGCAACCTTAAAAGCATCGACATTTAATGCCGTCCCATTGATGGTTAATGTGGCGTTGTAATAACCGCGATCACCACTCGGCTTACATTTATAATCACCCGAACATCCGCACACAAAGAATTTTGTATTTGTATAACCTGGATATATATTAGTAAGCTTTCGATAAAACAAATGTCCATGATGTGTGAAAATAGCTAGCACTTTATCCCTCACTTTCGTAGGAATAGCTGCAAAAAACTTAGCAGTCTCTGCCGCGCTTAACACATGGCTAGGATCGACCGTGATCCCGCTCACTTTTAAAGGCCAATGAAAATCAATAATATAAAAATGCTGATCATCTAAATTTTTCAATATATTTATACTACCCGGAGTGAACAGACCCAGAGCACAATTAAGCCACACGTACTTCACCTTACCCTGTGTCCCAGGGAAATTCATTTGCCCTTCTACTGCACCTAAATATTGCGTGAATAAGGACTGGGTACTTGCCTCCCAATTTCCTATCGATGCTTTATAGGGGATACTTCCGAGCGTGCTAGTTACTGTATCCTTGAAGTCCTTGTAATAGGCATTTGCATTATTTCCATGATTCGCTCCCGCTTGCGTGTTATCTCCTCCAAAAATAACAAACCTCTTATTCCCGCTGCTTACTGCTTTAGGCAAAAGATTTCTAAAAATGCTAGAGCTATTCCCATATCCCACATGACTATCCCCAATAACCGCGAAGTTGATGGTCTGGGCTGCTGCTTTAGGATTCAGAATACTTTTGGGCTTAGGTCTGGAGAGAAGCTCTCGCTTCTTAGTGGAGGTTATCTGCTTTTTCATCTTAATCACCTCTTTATAATGGATAAAGAATACCTGGTAGTATGTATATTCGATCCAATATGCGTTCTCTTGGACAGACGAATCTTTTAAAAAGAATATATAGGGCAAATAATTAACAGGCTTATCTAAAAAGGGAAGATGTTATAATTAGTTCCGCAGACGTCAATAATACAGTTCAATCCATAGATCCATAGCATTATAGTTTGAAAATATATTCAAGTAACGGAGGCCTTATTTTGAATAACGTTATCCCGGAATGGGCCGAATCTCATTTTCCTTTATATAGCGCTGGCAGCATTCAATCGATGTATGGGACCTCAAATCTACCAAGAGTTCAGATTCATGAGAATCTAACCGTATTAATGGCCGTTGCCGCTGGTACAGGGAGCCTTGAGGTTAATAATCTGACTTATGAGCTTACGGAAGGAAGCGTAATCCTTCTCCCCGCTAATACTCATGCCTCTTTAATTACAAATCTCCAGCAGCCGCTTCATGCCTATAAGCTCACCATCTGGATTCAAGAGCAGACTCAGGCTATACCTGGCGGTGCGATGATACGGAAAAGCGAAATGGCTTCGAGTTCAAATATACTGTTGTTTCCTTATGAGCCTACCATTGTATCCAGTATCAAGGAATTGTATCTTCACCGACTGCCAGATCGAGAAACACGCCATGTACAGAATCAAATGCTTTTTCATCAGATTATTCTACAATTGCTCGAACAGCAGGAAGCCAGATATACAGTTAACGAGCAACCATCGATGGAACGGAGCATTTCTTACCTGGAGAATCACTTTAGCGAAAAAATAACACGTGAGCACTTAGCCGCCATTGCGGGTGTAAGCAGCTCGCATTATTCAACGCTGTTCAAGCAGGTGACAGGCTTCAGCCAGAGCGAATATCTGTCGCGGCTACGGGTTCATAGTGCCAAGGAGCTTTTGCTTAACGGTTCAGGCACACTTAGGGAGATTGCGCTAAAGGTAGGCTACAAGGATGAATTTTATCTCAGTCGTCGTTTTAAGCTGCAGACAGGCGCATCTCCGTCTGGTTACAGCCGAAGCTCTTTCCAGCGAGTTGCCGTAATGCTCACCCCTTATGCAAGCCATTTGCTGTTACTTGGCTTAGAACCTGCGGTTACCATCTCTGAAAGTAGTGAATATTTGAATCTTTCGGATCAGGAGCCACCGCAGTCGATGAAGTTTATCAATACAAACAGCTCGGCTGAACAGATCAGATCGCTATTAATTGATGCCAACGTTGAACTGATTATTGCGGCCAAAGAACATCTGGAGGAATACGGATTGAAGGCCGGGCAGCTGCGAGCTGTAGCACCTATTATGGAGATCTCTTGGAACGAAATCGGCTGGAAAGATCAGCTACGCCTAATCGGCCGAGCCATTCAGCGGAGTGAACGGGCGGAGCAGTGGCTGAAGGATTTTGAACAAGAAGAGCTAGAAGCCCGAGAAATAGTACAGCACAGCACAGTAGCTAACGATATCATCACCATTCTGGTAATCAAGCCTGAGGAGCTACTCGTTTACGGAGCAAGGAATGTAGGTTATGTGATGTACCAATCCCTTGGACTTAGAGCACCGACCTTGATTGACAACGAGATAAAAAGATTGGGAGATCAGTTCCATTCGATTTCGATCGGGGTTTCAGATCTTGCAGATTATGCAGGAGACCGAATTTTAGTCATTGTATTTCCCGATGCCAAAGGCTCTACTGCGCATACTGAAGCGATCTTTCAATCCCCTTATTGGAGCCAGCTTCCCGCAGTGCAGCAGAAGAAAGTCCATATTCTTGATCTGGATGATTGGGTGCCTTATAACCCGGCTTCGATTCGCTTACAACTAGGACGAGCGGTAGCTTTATTCGGAGGCAAATAATAGTCCAAGTCTTTTTTCCAACAAAAAGGCATGGTTAGGCACATAAGTGATCCCTATAATGATTACAAATGCGAATGATTCTCATAATCACTCTAAGGCATAGGCTGAAGATTGATTTACACTGTTTGAATTGTTCAAAGTAACACTGTCATACAAAAAAGGGGAGAATTATTTAATGAAAAAGATATTTATTCCGTTTGTACTTATTATGGGGATTGCACTTAGTGCTTGTGGGGGAAATCAGGCGAAGAATGATGCTAGTCCTACAAACAGCCCATCTTCTACTCCTGCTGCGGAGTCAGAAAGTGCGACTTTTACTTATCAATCCGAAGATGGACCTGTTGAGGTTCCAACACATCCTCAGCGTGTTGTTGTACTCACCCGTTTTTTAACAGGGAATGTCATGGCACTGGGTATACCTGTTGTGGGCGTAGATGAAATGTCCAAAACTAACCCACGCTTTGAAGAGCAACTAAAAGACGTAGAAGCGGTTAGCGATGAAAGTCTGGAGAAAATCATTGAACTGCAACCGGATCTGATCATCGCGCTCTCCGATATTAAAAATATCGATAAATTCAAGCAAATCGCACCAACCGTTACTTATACTTATAATAAAGTGGATTACTTAACCCAACAGCTGGAAGTCGGCAAATTGGTGAACAAAGAAAAAGAAGCTCAAGCTTGGGTCGATGATTTTAGTGCCCGCACCAAAAAAGCGGGTGAAGAAATCAGAGCGAAGATCGGTGATAATGCAACTGTCTCTGTTATTGAGACCTTTAATAAGCAATTGTATGTATACGGGTATAACTTTGGCCGCGGAACTGAACTCCTCTATGGGGACTTCAAGCTTGGCATGCCAGAAACAGTAAAAGAAAGCACCAAAACGGATGGATTCTTTGCTGTCTCGACAGAAGTGCTGAAGGATTATTTGGGCGATTACGTTATTTTCAGTAAAAATGCGGATGAAGATAATTCCTTCCAGAATACAGAAATCTACAAAAGCATCCCTGCCGTCAAAAACAATCGTGTTTTCGAGGCTGATGCAAAAGCATTCTATTTTAACGATCCGCTTAGCCTTGAATACCAGTTGGAATTCTTTGAACAACAATTTCTTGGAAAATAAAGATAATGACTACGAAGCAAACTTCCTTTCCATTTTTATATAAACTGCTTGGTAGCGTGCTGGTAATGGTTATATGCCTCGTGATTGCTATGCTATTCGGGGCTAAAGAAACCACTTTCAATGATCTGTGGCTTGCCATCACCTCAAATACAAAGGCAGACAATGTCCTTATTCTGCGTGAGATCCGGCTGCCTCGCGAACTCGCCGCCATGCTGATCGGTGCTGCCTTTGCCGTATCCGGTGCTATCATGCAGGGGGTTACACGCAATCCATTAGCCGACCCAGGCCTGCTCGGTCTGACCTCGGGCGCGAATATGGCACTGGCTCTTACGTTTGTATTTCTGCCGGGACTGAATTATTTTGGTACCATGATCGCTTGTTTTTTTGGCGCTGCCCTAGGAGCCGTGCTAGTGCTTGTTCTAGGTTCTGTGCGCCAAGGTGGCTTCTCTCCGATTCGAATCGTACTCGCCGGTGCAGCGGTATCTGCCTTTCTGTATGCTATTGCAAGTGGTGTAAGCATTGCCTTCAAAATATCCAAGGATGTATCAATGTGGACAGCGGGTGGATTGATCGGCACAACCTGGGGCCAGCTTCAGGCTATCGCACCCGTTATTCTCATCGGCATTGTGGTGGCATTAATATTTTCAAACCAGTTAACAATTCTTAGCTTAAGTGACGAGGTAGCCATCGGATTAGGACAAAACCTTGCTGTGGTTAAAGGGATTCTATTCACTCTTATTATTCTGCTGACTGGAGCATCGGTCGCTCTAATTGGGGATATGGCTTTTGTAGGGCTGATGATTCCGCATATTGTCCGTAAGATTGTCGGTACCGATTATTGGTATATTTTGCCGATATCGATCTTTACGGGTGCATCGTTCATGCTTCTCGCGGATACAATTGGACGGACAATCCATGCACCTTATGAGACGCCAGTGGTCGCCGTCGTAGCTATGCTTGGGCTACCTTTCTTCTTGTTTGTTGTTCGGAAAGGAGGTAAAACACTCTCATGATTTCCTCTGCACCCGTGCGAAAGCAACGTATTATCCTATGTGTATGCACCGGTTTGATTCTGCTAACAGCTATCGTCAGCATGGGAATCGGATACTCTTCCCTATCTTTTGACAGACTGCTTCCGGTTCTGTTCGGGCATGGAACCTTTAAAGAGGACTTTGTATTATTCTCTGTAAGATTGCCGCGGATTCTGATTACACTGCTGGCAGGCATGGCCTTGGCGTTATCCGGTTCCATTCTGCAAAGCGTTACACGAAACGATTTAGCCGACCCCGGTATTATTGGTATCAACTCTGGTGCGGGTGTGGCTGTCGCTGTTTTCTTTCTTTTTTTCCCGGTTAGCGCTGGATCATTCATTTATGCGCTGCCGCTGGTTGCTTTTATAGGGGCATTACTTACAGCAGCATTAATCTATCTATTTTCATATAGTCGGACTAAGGGGCTTGATCCTGTTCGATTGGTGCTCGTTGGGGTAGGGTTCTCCCTAGCGTTGTCTGGCGTTATGATCGTGATCATTTCGTCCGCGGATCGTGCCAAGGTAGATTTTATTGCAAAATGGATCGCAGGGAATATATGGGGTACAGATTGGCCATTCATTTGGGCTTTACTGCCTTGGTTGATCTTACTAGTTCCCTTTACCCTGTACAAATCACAGCGACTCAACCTGCTCAGCCTAAGTGAAGTCTCTGCCATTGGTGTCGGGCTGAATCTCGAACGTGAACGTATCGTTCTGATTCTCACGGCAGTTGCAGCTTCCGCCTCCGCGGTTTCCGTCACAGGCGGGATCGCCTTCATCGGACTGATGGCTCCACATATTGCCAAATCGCTAGTCGGCCCGCGTAATCAGATGTTTATTCCCGTCGCTGTATTGCTGGGCGGCTGGCTACTTCTGATCGCGGACACCGTTGGCCGCAATCTCGTCGATCCTGACGGCATTCCGGCAGGGATCATGGTGTCGCTAATCGGCGTACCTTATTTCGCTTATTTATTACTTAAGAAATAAGCAGTTGTTTAGACAAAAGAACCTCGGCACAATTACCGAGGTTCTTTCTACTGACCGCTTTGTCCCCAGATTTCCACCGCTACGAGCGGTTCAATCAAGAAATCTGGGGACAACAACGGCAGGAAGTCCAATGATTCACCGCAGTGACTACTGAGCTTTTTGTTCGCAACTTTAGTTCAGCCTATATATCACCTAAATCTTCATATCCTTACCCGTATAATCTACAAACATGAAATGACCTTCCGGTGTAGTTCGCTTCTCGATCAGGTCAAGGATCCCCTCGGCACTTTGATTTGGATTTGTCGGTGCCTCTGCCCCGCCCATATCGGTTTGCATCCACCCCGGATGCACGCTGAGCACTTGAATCCCACGTTCTTTTACATAGACATGCAGCTGCTGTGTGAACATATTGAGCGCCGCTTTGGAAATGCCATAAGGATAGTCGTTCGGATAAGCATTGGTGATACTTCCTGCTTCCGACGATATATTGATGATCGAGCATTCGGGTTCCGTAAGTAGCGGCAGGAAATGCTTAACCACTCGTATCGGTCCATACAGATTAATATCCATCGTTATAAGCATATCTTGGAAATCCAACGCTTCAATCGATGTATCCCGAGCGTTGAGTACCGCCGCATTATTAATAATGGCACCGAGGGTCCGACCTTGTTTTTGTAGACTCGCAGCCAGTGCCGCGATTCCTGCCTCGTCCGTCACGTCCAGCGCAGCGATGGTTAGCTTCTCTCCATAGGTTTCAGCAAGCTTCGATAGCGCTGTTTGTTCCTGATCGGGCCGGCGAACCCCAGCAATAACTCCATAGCCCCGCTTCAGCGCTTCGGCCGCCAGTTCATAACCCAGTCCACGTCCAGCACCTGTAATGATAATATTCATAGTTATTCCTCCCCGTTATCCTTATCGTTCTCTAGCAGCTCCACAATTACTTTTAACTCCTTGAAAGTGTCCATATAAGCATAACGCCCCCCGGTATACTCACCCTTTTGCTGGAGTGGGAAGCCTTTGCCTTCTAGCAGCATTATCTTTTCTTTCATTCCTTCAACTACAAAAGCAATATGATGAGGCCCCTCACCATGTTCATTCAAGTAATCCCGCCACGTACTCGGCTCATGATCCGGTTCAATCAATTCCAGCTGTAAAGAGCCCATATCAAAAAAAGCTAGCTTAGCCCGCGCCTGCGTAGCCACGCCATTATGCCGGGTCTGCGCAATATCTTCTGTATCTGTAACGATAATTTCCGGCTTTTCGAGTCCAAAAAACTCCGCATATGCCGTACTTACCTTCTCCACATCATTCACCAATATTCCAATCTGCGTAACAAAATTACCAAGCAATCCTGACATGCGCATCAACCTCCTATTAGTCTGACAAGTCCACCATACCGATTCTTTGAAAGGGCTGTCAAGCCTGTGTTGAAATCATTCTGAGCAACGATAATTTCAAGTATGTTTGTTTCGCTTAATCACCAATCCGGTTATAGAATGAAAAGTTTACATTAACAAAAAGGGGTGAGGAACGATGGACCATAGAAAAAGATCACGCCTGATGCAGCAGTTTGTTTTTGTCGGGCCGACTTCCTTGTTTTTCTTTATGATTGTGCTGATTCCTTTCTTTTTAGGACTCTATTATTCTTTTACCAGTTGGAACGGAATCTCACGTGATGTGGAGTGGACCGGACTCCGGAATTATCTACATATCTTCACAAAGGACCCTTCCTTTCTTCATTCATTCTGGTTCACAGCGAAGTTCACTTTATTTGGCCTGGTACTGACCAATCTGCTCGGCTTCGCACTCGCTTATGTGCTGACCCGTAAGCTGTTCACGCGCAATGTTCTGAGAACGGTATTTTTTGTCCCTCATGTCATTGGTGGGCTATTGCTCGGGTTCATCTGGCAGTTTATTTTTGTCAGAGGATTCTCCTCGATTGGACAGGCTACGGGCTGGTCCTTCTTTAATCTTCCGTGGCTGGGCACCGGAGGGACAGCTTTCTGGGCGATTGTGATCGTATTTGTCTGGCAAAATGCAGGGTACCTAATGGTCATCTACATTTCTGCAATCAACAACGTTCCCAAAAGCCTGATTGAAGCCTCAAAAGTGGATGGTGCCGGACGCTTTCAGGCTTTACGCCATGTCACCATCCCGCTGGTTATGCCAGCTGTAACCGTTTGTCTGTTCCTTTCTATCTCTTGGTCGTTTAAGCTGTTCGACCTTAACCTGTCGCTGACCAAGGGTGGTCCCTTCAAAGCTACTGAATCTGTAGCGTTGAATATTTACAATGAGGCCTATACTATTAGCCGATTCGGGATGGGCTCCGCGAAAGCGATGATTTTCTTCGTCATTGTGGCCGTAATCTCCCTGCTACAGGTTAGAGCAACCAAGAAAAGAGAGGTGGAGCTGTAATGGAGACTACCGCCAAGAAATTCAATGTGCCATTGCTTCTCGTCGAAGTAATTGTGATCCTGCTGGGCCTTCTATTCCTAGTACCGTTTTACTTTCTGCTAGCTAACTCGGTTAAGAGCTATAGTGAGATTCTTTCGGATTCCGCTGCGCTGCCCTCTGTATTCCAGTGGAGCAACTACGCCGAAGCTTGGAAAGCTATCAATTTTCCTCGTGCCTTTATGAACTCTTTTATTATCACGGTGATTAGTAATATTCTGCTAGCGTTCCTCTGCTCTATGTGCGCTTACAAAATGGTCCGCAATAACAGCTTATATAACCGCATACTTTATATTGCTTTAGTGGCCGCTATGGTTATTCCGTTTCAGGCGATCATGATCCCGCTGGTGCAAGTGGTTAGCGGTCTGGGTGTCATGGATTCAACCGCAGGTTTGATTTTAGCGTATCTTGGATTTGGCGCCCCGATGACTGTGTTTCTATTCCATGGCTTCGTCAAATCGGTACCTCTTGATATTGAGGAGGCTTCGAGAGTAGACGGCAACAGTCCTTATGGTACCTTTTTCCGGATTGTGCTTCCGCTCATGCAGCCGATTATTGTCACTGTCATTATTCTGAATACCCTGTGGATCTGGAACGATTACCTGATGCCTTCGCTTATTCTGCAGGACCCGGTGCTTCGCACCATTCCCATCGCCACTTATAGCTTCTTCGGACAATATACGAAGCAATGGGATTTGGCACTTCCGGGACTTGTGCTCGGGATTACGCCCGTGGTCATCTTTTTCCTAGCGATGCAAAAATATATTATTGAAGGCATTGCCCAAGGCTCTGTAAAGGGCTAACGATACATGTTATTTTCAGCCAGAGAGGATGAATGAATATGAGAACCAAACGTGGAATTCTCCTCGCATGCTCCCTGCTGCTGGCTGCTCTGACAGCCGGTTGCGGAGATAATAGCGACAATGCGAATGGAGTTAAAACCGTGCATATCTACCAGTTCAAGGTTGAAATATCTGAAGCACTAGCTTCGCTTAAGACTGAATTTGAAAAGGAACACCCCGATATTAAGCTGGAGGTGCAAAGCGTGGGTGGCGGGACCGATTATGGCGCCTCCCTACGCGCCAAGTTCTCATCAGGAGATGAACCTGATATCTTCACCATTGGCGGCAACAATGAACGTGATATGTGGATGGAATATCTGGAGGATTTAAGCGGTGAAGCTTGGGCCAAGGATGTAAAGCCCCTAGCAGCAGAACAGATGACCGCAGATGGCAAGCTCTATGGCATGCCGATGAATCTCGAAGGATACGGCTTCATCTATAATAAGGACCTGTTTAAGAAAGCAGGCATCACCGAGAACCCCCTAACTCTAACCGCTCTGCGCGAAGCCTCCGAGAAGTTAAAGGCAGCGGGCATCACACCTTTTGCAAATGGATATCAGGAATGGTTCGTGCTCGGCAATCATAATGTGAACGTAGCTTTCGCCCAGCAGCCAGATCCCGAAGCATTTATCGCCGGGCTTACGGACGGCACCAAAACTTTCGCGGGAGACCCGGTTTTCTCCAAATGGATCGACCTGCTGGACCTTACTGTAGAGTACGGCAACAAAAATCCACTCTCCACCGACTATAATACCCAAGTCACGATGGTAGCGAGCGGAGAAGCCGCGATGATGCAGCAGGGTAACTGGACGCAAGGACAGATCGACGGCATCGATCCTAATCTAAATCTGGGTATCCTACCGATGCCCATTGACGATACCCCCGAAGACAACGACAAGCTGTATGTAGGCGTGCCAAGCAATTGGGTGATCAATAAAAACTCCCCCGTCAAGCAGGAAGCCAAGGTTTTCCTGGATTGGCTGGTCACCTCCGAGACCGGGAAAAAGTATATCACTAAGGAATTCCAGTTCATCCCTGCGCTCGACAGCATTAAGGGCACAGAAGAAGATCTTGGAACGCTAGGCGCCGAGGTGCTAGCTTATACCGATAAGGATCAGGCGCTGACCTGGAACTGGACCCGCCTGCCGAACGGGATGCCGCAGGAATTATCCAGCAGCATTCAAGGCTATCTCGGTGGCAAGCTGACCAAGGAAGGCATGCTGAAGGAGTTCCAAGTCAACTGGGATAATCTCAGTGTGCAGTGAGTTACCTGCTCTGTACACGATCGTAAAGAAAAAGCCGCGCAGCGATGCACGGCTTTTTCTTTACGATCGTATTCATTTGACTAGTTCGCACGCAGCATACTAATTTGTCTGGCAAGATACACTGGCGTATAGGGCATGTCATCTCGAAGCCAAGAAATAACCGTGCCAATTAGGGCTGCTGAACCGTACCAAACGGCAATGTCCTTCTGTATGGGCATCTTGGAATGCTCAGCAGCACCCTCCTTTTTCTCCTGGTGTGCAGAGATGATTTCCGCCATCAAGTTGAACAGACGGTCTGTAAAAATAGGGCTTCTTTTCGATGTGAGTATCACTTTATAGAATTTGGCATTTTCCGCAATATGCTTAAGCAGACTCTCTAGTATCCTCAAATTCTCTTCTTCAACCGATTCGTGATCGTTGTCATCGTTGTTGACCACTTGTAAAATGTCCTCCACCATTTCATCCGCCATCTTTTCCAACATATCCGGGAGATCCCGATAATGCAGATAAAAAGTAACACGATTGATTTTAGCCCGCTCTGCAATACGGTTTACTGATATTTTCTCAATATCCATTTCCTCAAGCAATTCAATCACAGCATCTCTAAGCAATTGACGTGTACGAAGTACCCGGGGATCTGTACGTTGCGTTGTGTTATTCATCTTACTCTCTCCAATCTTTAACTTTCATATCGTAAACTACAATTTTTAAATAATTGTTGTTTTTTAATGAGAAAACACTACAAATTTAAAACGAATGTAAACTATTTTACATTTTTTCGCAAATCGTTGCTTGATTACATGAAAATTTCATTTATAATCTAATTCATGCATTGTAAACTATACAACACACTGTAAATTTAGTCCATGATCAACGATTTGAAAGGATGGAGTGGAGTGAGTACAAAGACAGAAGTAACAAGCAGTTCCGTAAAAAAGGGACCCATCTTATTCATTATGATTTTGGGCGCCTTTCTTGCGACACTGAATCAGACTGTAATGAGCGTTGCCGTACCGGAGTTAATGCATGATTTTAATATCTCGGCTGCAACCGCTCAGTGGCTAACAACAGGCTATATGCTGGTTAATGGGGTTCTAATCCCAATTACAGCTTATTTGATGCAAAGGTTTACGACGCGAGAGCTTTTTCAAGCTTCCATGTTTATATTTTTGGCTGGAACGATCGTCTCGGCCATCGCAACAAACTTCCCTATTCTACTGACCGGGCGTATGATTCAGGCAGCTGGTGCTGGGATTATCATGCCGCTGCTCACAAATGTCATCTTGACCCTGTTTCCTCCTGAAAAAAGAGGGGCCGCCATGGGGATGGTAGGGTTAGCTATTATTTTTGCACCCGCGATTGGACCTACTCTGGCCGGATATATTTTGGAACATTATTCTTGGGAGACTATGTTCTATGGCATGATTCCTTTGACCGTCATTGTAATCATCTGCGGATTTATTTATTTGAGAAATGTATCGGAGCGCATCTATCCTAAGCTGGATATTGTTGGTGTAGTTCTTTCTACTATCGGTTTTGGAACCTTGCTGTATGGTTTCAGCCGTGCTGCCAGCGCAGGCTGGTCAAGCGCAGAAGTACTGTTGTCTCTGGGCCTAGGTGTCCTTTCCCTTGGCTTGTTTACTTGGAAACAACTAGCCTCTCAGAACCCGTTACTTGATCTTCGGGCCTTCAAATACAACATGTTTTCCTTAACGACTGTCATCAGTATCGCAGTCACAATTGTGATGTATGCAGATATGATGCTGCTGCCTCTGTATCTGCAAAATGCCCGTGGCTTTACAGCGATGGAATCCGGCTTACTGCTGCTTCCTGGTGCGCTCATTATGGGTTTATTGATGCCGGTAACCGGAAAGCTGTTCGACCGGTTCGGGGCAAAGTGGCTCGCTATTATCGGTCTACTGATTACAATAGCAACGACTCTAAGCTTTGTGAATTTAACGGACTCAACCAGTTACATGTATCTGGTATATATGTCAACTGGCCGCCGGATCGGTATGGCTCTGCTCCTTATGCCAATACAAACTTTAGGACTAAATCAGTTACCTTCCAAGCTTAGTGCGCACGGTACAGCGATTTCGAACACCATTCGACAAGTGGCTGGCGCCGTGGGGACTTCCCTACTTGTCACTGTAATGACAAGCCGTACTACAACGCATATGAACGATATGCTAGCCTCGGGCAGCACACAGAACGGAACACAAGAACATATGATTATGGAAGCTTCCATTCAAGGTATCAATGATTCCTATCTAGTTATTGTGGGCATCGGCATTCTCGGTCTGCTGCTCTCTTTCTTCATTAAACGTGTTGGGCAAGCGCCTGATCCGGAGCAAGAACCTGAAGTGAAGCTCAAAAAAATTATTGCTAAAGAAGCTTAATATATAGAAGCAATTAGCACTATTTAAAGCAACTTGCAAAAGAGATCAGCAATGTTAATCATTGCTGATCTCTTTTTAGTCTGACAACTACCCTGCTTATAAGCTCGGGCGGTTCACTACCCTGTATCCTGAATATAACCTCCACTCGCTTAAAAATTGCCCATTGCGCAATTTTGCCCTTTGGGCAATAATATAAAAATAGAAAATAGAGCACAGAATGTCCTCTGTACTTAAGAAAGGAGATCGCATAGAACTTGAACCCCAAACAGACGCTGCGCGACAAAAAAAAAGAAGCTACGGCCTATGCCTTAGCCAAATCTGCCTTCGAGCTTGCGCTTGAACTAGGTATGGACGGCTTCATCGTCGACGACGTTGTACAGAAGGCCGGCTACTCCCGGCGGACCTTTGCCAACTACTTCTCGTGCAAAGAAGAGGCGGTAGCAGCATATTTTATCAGCAACTCTTCAAGAGAAGATAAGAGCATGTTATTCGAGAATCTGCCCCCAGATGCAACACCGCTGGATGCCTTATACAAATTGTTCAAGCTGCAGTTTACTTCCGAGTTTCTGTATCAATTGCGGCAGTTTGTATCGCTGGCTAATCAGTATCAGTCGCTGGAGCCTTATATCCTCAGCGTATTCCGCCGCCTGCAGATTGCCGCGCAGGAAGTGCTCGAACAGTTCACTCATGGACGTTATGCCGACGGGTATACACATCTTCTCGCTGGTGCCGTTTACGGAGCGTTCGTGCCTATTCTGGATGGACGTCTGAACGTCATGCTACCAGGTGAAGCGCAGGATGAACACTCCGATGCCATATCGTTCGATCAATATCTAAATTCCATGTTTACTTATTTACGCAAAGGCTTTTAATTTAGAGATACAAAGGAGAAACCATAATATGTCTACATTTCTATACCGATTGGGCAAATCTGCATATACCAAGCCCTGGTATTTCCTTACCGTCTGGATTCTGATTCTCGGTGTTATAGGCGCCCTGCTTGGTGTCAATGGCATCCAATCCAGCTCGGAAATGAAAATTGAGGGCACTGAATCGCAAAAAGTACTGGATATGCTGGTCAAGGAACTTCCAGCAGCTGCTGGCGGTCAGGCGAGCGTTGCCTTCACCGCGCCTGATGGAGAACGGCTAGATACGCCGGAGAGATCAGCACTGATTCTGAAGGCTATAAATGATGTCTACAGCATGGACTATATCATCAATCCTGCTGAACTGGCCGCGCAAGCCGCGGCGGCTGCGGGTCAAGCTGCAGGAGCAGACCCATCAGCAGCTGCCGGTGGCCAAACTGCCACTGCGGACCCTTCGGCGGCTGCGAGTCAGACAGACGCTGCGGGTCAAGCTACTGCTGCGGTTCAGGCCGTTCCTTACGGGCCACTAATCGTTGATGGTGCTCCGGTTCCCGGCGTCATGCTGTCTGCCGACGGCAGCATCGCCCTGTTCCAATTCCAGTTCACTGTTCAGCAGACATCACTCCCCTCTTCTGTACCAGATAACGTGATTAAGGCTGTAACCGAAGTCGAGCAGGCAGGCTCCGGGATCACAGCCATTCCGAGTGATTCGCTCAAAAGCACACCGTCCATCGGATCTACGGAAGCGATCGGCGTAGCCGTCGCAGCAGTTGTGCTGTTTATTACACTCGGTTCGATTGTTGCAGCCGGACTGCCGCTGATCACCGCGCTCCTTGGTGTCGCGATTAGCGTCGGCGGTGCTTTTGCTCTTTCGAATATTGTGCACATGAATGACATTACACCCATTCTCGCAGTCATGATCGGTCTGGCTGTCGGTATCGACTACTCCTTATTTATCGTGAACCGGCAGCGGCGGTTAATTCTCGATGAGAATTTAAGTGCCAAGGAAGCGGCAAGCCGAGCGGTCGGCACCGCCGGAAGTGCAGTATTCTTCGCCGGACTGACCGTCATCATCGCCCTTTGCGGCATGTTGGTCATCGGCATCGGCTTCTTGTCAACCATGGCTCTCGTTGCTGCTGTCAGCGTGCTGATCACTGTTCTGTTGGCGCTTACCCTGCTGCCTGCGCTGCTGGGTCTCGTCGGCGAACGGATCTGCACCGCCAAGGCACGTTCAAAGAACGTAGCTTCCGCGAACAAAGCCCGTCACGGGTTCTCACACCGCTGGGCGAACGCAACGGTAAAATACCGCTGGGCTATCATTGTTCTAGTGGTCTTGGTTCTTGGTACAGCGGCGATTCCAGTAACCAAAATGGAGCTAGGTATTCCGTCTGGCGCTTCGGCAAATCTGGACACTCCAGCACGCCAGAGCTATGACATCATCTCCAAGGGCTTCGGCGAAGGGTTCAACGGTCCGCTACTACTGGTGGCCCAACCAAACAACCCGTCCAACAAGATTTCAATGCAGACGCTTGGCAAGCTGGTTCAAGAGCTGCAAATGCATGATAACGTCACGCTAGTGTCCCCAATGGGCGTCAACGCGACCGGAGATATTGCCATTATCAGTCTAATCCCTAAAACCGGCCCTACAGATACAAAGACGAGAGATCTGGTGCAAGATCTGCGCGATCCCGCTTCCAGCCTCGCATCATCAAATGATGTAACGCTTGGTGTGACCGGCTTCACTGCGATCAACATCGATATGTCCTCCAAGCTATCCGATGCATTTCCCGTGTATATCGGCATCATCGTAATTCTATCCCTAATTATACTGCTGCTTGTTTTCCGGTCGGTCATCGTTCCGATCAAGGCGACGGTAGGCTTCATTCTCAGTGTGCTCGCTACTTTCGGTCTAACCACGGCCGTGTACCAGTGGGGATGGCTGCACTCACTGTTTGGTTTTGACACAGGAGGCCCACTGCTCAGCTTTATGCCAATTCTGGTCACCGGCATTCTGTACGGACTGGCGATGGATTATCAGGTATTCCTCGTCAGCTCCATGCGTGAGGCTTACGTCCATGGACGTCGTGGCAACGACAGTGTCGTTCACGGCTACGATCTCGCCAGCCGCGTCGTACTTGCCGCAGGCGTAATCATGGTTTCCGTCTTCGCTGGCTTCATCTTCGCACCTGATGCGATGATCAAGCAGATCGGATTCGCACTGGCCTTCGGCATCCTGATCGATGCTTTCATCATCCGCATGACGCTCGTTCCGGCGGTAATGGCCGTCTTCGGAGACAAAGCCTGGTGGCTTCCGAAATGGCTAGACCGTCTACTTCCGAACCTCGACGTCGAGGGCGATAAGCTAATCGCCATGCTCAATGCCAAGGGAGAAGGTAAGAAATAAGCAAAGGATAGCCTTTGAACTGTCCTCCCAAAATTTTGAAGAGCATGACCCTGCGAACTACCTGCAGGGTCTGCTATACTTTTTAAGGCATTGCAGTTCTCCTGTGTCAGAGAAATCTTCTCTATATTGATCGACGAACAAATTACCCTGTTGGGTGTGTTGGCTTCTATTAGTTTAAATTTGTAGCTTACGGAGCACGCCTTGTTGTACTTTCCACAGATTTTCGGTGGTTTGGAGAGAAAAACTCCAATGTAGGGGAGCATTTTGCTTAGGTAAAACGTGTTATAAGGAAATCCTCCCTATATATTGGTTAATTTCAATAAAACACACCGAGTTCAGCTGAATTATAGGGATGATTTCCCTATAATCTCTCCACATGAGCTTTTAATGTAGAATTATAGGGAGGATTTCCCCATAATTCTATAGGTTTGACCCTGAAGCGAGGAACAAAAAGCAACTCCTATAAAGAAGCCAATAAACACGGGCTCCGGTACTCCTTTCGTGCACCCCTTGAACTCATTTCTGGCATAGCCCATATCCGTTGTGTTCTATACAAAAACAAGAACAGCGATTCTCCATGGATGGGAGAATCGCTGTTTTCTGTCGTTACGTTTTTTTTGATATTTCTTGTAACCGCCTATAAAGACTTTCTCTCAAAGCTAGCCTACAGCTTCCAGATGCGGTACAAGATAACTGCTGCTTCAGCACGGGTAAGCGTGTCGTTAGGCGCAATTCTATCGTTCTTTCCGTTCACAACTCCGAATTTGACCAACAATAATGCGCTGTCTTTCGCATAGCTGGAGATGCTTGCTTCATCCAGATAAGCACTCAAAGCTCCACTCGCCTTGATTTGCTTACCGGATGCCGCTAGCGCACGCACAGTCAGCACCATCATATCTTGGCGAGAGACTTCAATATTTGGTCGGAACGTATCATCTTCAAAGCCTGTGGCAATTCCCAGTTCCTTCGCGATGACCAGTTCATCATAATAATAGTCCGTCTTTTGGACATCGCTGAACAATGCTGCATTTTTTCCCGTTCCCTTCAGTTCAAGCACTCTGACAAGAAGAGCAATGAAATCTGCTCGCTTCATAGAATCTGCAGGTGAGAAATTATTCATGCTGGTGCCTTGGATGACATCGCGAGCTGCCATAACATCTATGGCTTGTTTTGCCCAAGATACGTTCTGCAGGTCTCCGAAGTTTTTCTTTACAAAGGTTACTGCATAAATGCTGAAGTGGGTCGTTTGAAATACAACCGTTTGGGTTGCAGCATCATATCGACCGTTCGGAACCGGAGCTACGTTGCCTTTATCATCGATGTACCAAACAACGATTAAATCCAGATTACTTAGCTCCTCCGCTGTCGGTGTATACGGAATGGATACCGTGACAGGTGCGTTAGGGTTATTCCACGGAATGACTTTATCGCCTGATACTACGCTTAGATCAATAACCGGATGGCTGCCAATCAAATTACGGTTAGCTGCACTCAGGCTGTCCGCAGAGACTTTACTTATGCGTATGGACACTTGCTCAGCAAGGTCTGTTAAGTCGGGCAGCATATTGCTTGGAATTTGGATTGTAGCATTTTCCGTCTTAAGCAATAGTTCAAAGTTTTCTTTCCCCATCAAGCTTTGGGTTGGCAATTGTATATCATACACTTTCGCATCCGTTTGCTGTGGCACTTCGATTACGATTCGTTTCTTGCCGTTTGCCGCTGCTGTAGCTTGTTCAAGCGCTTTTTTCAAATTGTCGCTGGAGATCGTGCCTACGGCACGCCCGTTATCGGATTTCACCTCCAGTGTAATCGTAACAACACCATCTTTGTTTGCAATGGCTACAGGCTGTGGAGTTGTTACTGCACTACCAGTGTTGCTACTACCAGTTGGTGTTGGCGTTGGTGTTGGCGTTGGTGTTGGCGTCGGTTCCGAACCGGTAGATTTCCCCTTGAGGGTAAGTACACCATAAACAGATGTGTCCATATATCCAGTACCGGTTGTATCGTTCCAAGCCGCAACACTTTGACGTGAGCCGTCTTTAGCATCATTGATCTGTACATCGAAACCAAGCTTTGTATCGTCATCCGGAGTTACCCCATGAAGCGGAATCTTCACTTCAACCGTGTAGTTTGTTCCGGAAATGTGAGTCGCCGACTCGAAACCAGCTGCGATGCTTGTGGGATTAAATGAAGTCTCATTGTCAAAATTGATTCTGTACTGCCCATCATCCTCTTGATAGAACGTTGTTTTCCCATTGTTTTGGTCCACGAAGATTTCAACCGAATCCTGTTCATGTGCGTTCACACTGCTCTTATCAAGCTGCGTATCGCTAACCTGGATCAGGACATAAAGATTTTGATCATCCCAGAGTGCTTTTGCCACTCCGCTCGCACCCTGCCAAGCTGTTTGATAACGGTTGATCGGCATTTCAGCGGTCTGGCTCCAGATCTCGTCAACCGTTCCATCAATGACAGGTGCAGCGAATTTGGCGGTCGAATGATTGGCTTCAACCGTTTCAGGCTCATGCTCTTCAATGAACGTATCAGGATCGATAACACCATAATATGATGGCTTGGCTTGCAAGTTTTTATCAAACAACAGTGGATTGGAAGAAGCTCTCCAGCTCGTGTTATCATCCATACCCCAGAAGGTAACACGTTTGATATGCTCATCGTTAGCTCTGAAGATATTTAACAACTGCGCATACAGGTAACCTTGCGCATTAGCGAGCTTCTCAGAAAGCTGATAGTTGCTTCCAGCCTGAATGTCCAGCTCGGTAATGCTAACTTCAACTCCCAAGGAAATAAACTTCTCCAAGGACCGCTCCACATTTTCCGGGTTTGTATTGATGCTGTAATGTGCTTGCATGCCGACACCATCAATAAGCAATTTACCAGGGTGAGTGAGCGCATATTTATCATTAATTTCTTTGACCATACTGTAAATGGCCTGCGCTTTATTCTGATTATCTTCATTATAATCATTGTAATAGAGTTTAATATTCCAGTCAGGATTCGCATCTAGAACTTCTCTTGCCGCCAGGAATGCCTGCTCTACGTAGTCTGCGCCGATAGCACTCTTCCATGGGGCGGATCGCAGTGCAGTTTTCCAATCCGTTGGGTTAGACGGGTTATCACTCATCGCCTCATTGACAACATCCCAGGAGATCACCTTATCGCCAAAATGCTCCATAACGGTTTTGATATGAGCCCTCAAATTATCTAGAGCCTCATCCCGTCCCAAGGGGATCGTGTTGTTGTCTGCATCTGATGTTGTATTCATCCATGCTGGTGATTGCTGATGCCATACCAATACATGGCCATGCATCTGCATTCCCTCATCCAACACTTTATCTACAAGCTCATCCGCACCAGTGAACGTGAAGTTGCCCTTTGTAGGCTGCAACGCATCCGGCTTCATGGCATTACCTGCCGTAGCGACATTATGATGCATTTTCAGAAGTTCAAGTCTTACGCCTTCCAAATCCTCCGCAGATATTGCATTTCCGATCAAAAAATGATCTTCATAAGCATTTTTAATCGGAATCAGATCCTTTTGAATACCAACCGGACCCGATCCTGTTTTTTCAAAGCTGATGTCGTCGATATAAAAAGATGCAGTACTGTTACTTGAGCTTTCCACATAAATGGTCAAATACTCGCTGCTTACATTGTTATAGCGGTATGTGCCTTCGAACTGAACCCAGCCATCATTTGCGCTGATGGTTTTAGGTGCCAGTTGTACATAATTGGCGCTGCTTCCATTGCCAACCTGGGTAGACAGCTGAAGCTGGGAGCTTGCAGGCTGGATCAGCTTGACCCATAACGAAATTTTATATTCGTAGCCCTTGTCCACATATTTCTCCACACGTAATGAAGGCCCATGCCAGGTACTCGTTCTGCCCTCTACCTTTAAAGCATATGAACCGTTATCCGTGTGATTCTCATCATCGGTAATAGTAAGCGTTTCGCTACCTGCTCTGCCCTCAAAACCACCTGCTTTTTGATCCTCAAAAGTAACCGTGGTAAAAGGTAACGCTGGATCTCTAGGTGGTTCTGGTGTTGGTATTGGTGTCGGCTCTGCTGTCACCTTTTCTGTAACCAACACATCGCCGATATAGAACGGAACGGCTTTACCTATCGCGTTCGATTGGACGCGAAGTTTCGTATCTTTACTCGTATCTACGATGAATTCTTTCGTCAAAGTGATCCCTTTGCCAGCTTCATAATCCCCACTTGCCAAAAGGGCATAACTGCCTATCGCTTGTATATAAGCTTGTGCACCGCTAGGTACAGTCACATCAGGATCAACGTACACTGTTGCGGTCACCGTGTAGGTTTTACCATTTTCCAGGCCTATGTCGCTAAATGTAAAATCAGCCGCGTCCCAGTCATTTGTTCTATTGCTAACATATAATGCGGCACCATCAGCATTACCAGCAAAAACCTTACCGGTGACAGCTGTTAGATTAGCACTACCTGATTGTGTAGCTAAACCCTTGCCACTCACAAAAGATTCGTGATAAATTTCTTTATCCGTTTCTGTTACCGCTTTTTTTGCCGTGATGAGGACGTCCCCAATGTAAAACGGAACGGCTTTACCAATCTCGTCCGACAGAATACGTAGCGTCGTATCTTTACTCGTATCCACAGTGAATTCTTTAGTCAAGGTGATCGCTTTACCTGCTTCATAATTTACACTTGCCAAAAGACTATAACTGTTTATGGTTTGGAGATAAGCTTGTGCGCCGCTAGGTACAGTCACATCAGCGTCAACATAAACGGATGCGGTCACCATGTAGGTTTTACCGTTTTCTAGGCCCATGTCACTAAATTTGAAATCAACCGCGTCATAGTTATTTGTTCTGTTGCTTACATATAAAGCCGCTCCGTCAGCATTGCCAGCAAATGCTTTATCGGTGACAGGCGTAAGACTAGCACTGCCCGATTGGCCTGCGATGCTTTTGCCATTCGCAAAGGTTTCGTGATATACCATTACTGAGTCTGATGGTACTGTCGCATCGGGTGCTGCAGCTTCCGTAATCGGAGCCAGCCAGCTAGACGGAATAAGCAAAGCAGCTGCGAGTAAGATCGAGATGACTTGTTTAAACATTCTACTCATTTGTTGCATTCCTCCTCCAGTGATTTTGGAAATTAGGTACTCACCTAAATTTTCTAGAACCAGCCCTTTAAAATGAGATAACAGCATTGGTAACTTAGACATAGCCAGATTTTTTCTTAAAGATCCACCCCCATTTGTAACCGCTTACATATGTGCTTACACCATTTTACAACTCCGACACAATTGACAACTATACTAATACTAAAGGTGTTACCCCCCATAATCATAGGAAAACACACGCAAGATCCAGGAATTCCCTATGTCTTCCCATGTAATAAGACTTCTTCATAGGTAATCCAATACTATTCATTAAAAAGATTTCACAATATGGACGATTACGAATGATCTTTTTTTAGATATGCGCATACTAAGCTCCATATTTTGAAACTTGCGTCAAGTTGAATCGTAAGTTTGAAGATAGGTCCTGAAGTCTACTGATTTGACGAACTGATATACCATACTTGTGTAGAACACGCAGTTATGTGCACTTATGCAGTAAATCGAAGCTTATGAGACCTAAAAAAAGACACAGCACAGCGGAGAGGAGCTATCATTAGTGGAGTATTACCGCAAGAATGTAACAGACAGTTTACAGGAAGTGCAGAGTACAACTAACGGGCTTACGTCGGCAGAAGTCGACAAACGACTGGAACGTGATGGTTACAATGAATTAAAAGGAAAGAAAAAAGATCCCCTCTGGAAGCTTTTTCTTGAAAATTTCAAGGACCCTATGGTGGTCGTACTGCTTATTGCGGCCATTGTCCAGATTGTTATGGGTCAAGTTATGGAGTCGCTTATCATTTTCCTCGTGTTGATTCTCAATGCAGTTATAAGTGTCATCCAAACTCGTAAAGCGGAGAGTTCACTTGATGCCCTGCAGCAGATGTCGGCACCCGAGGCTAAAGTGTTGCGGGATGGAGCCTTAAAAACCGTCCCTGCCAGAGAGCTTGTTCGCGGTGATATCGTATTACTGGAGGCTGGAGATTTCGTACCTGCCGACGGCCGTATCATAGAATCGGGAAGCTTGAAGATCAATGAAGGCATGCTGACCGGGGAATCCGAAGCTGTAGAGAAGCATACGGATACCATCGCGAAGGAATCTCCACTCGGGGACCGTCGTAATATGGCGTTTAGCGGTTCTTTGGTTGTATATGGCCGTGGAACTCTTGTAGTAACAGGAACTGCACTGACAACCGAAATCGGCAAAATCGCTGAACTCATTGAGAGCGCCGAAGCCAAGCAGACGCCACTACAGCGTAAGCTCGAAACCTTTAGCAAGCAGTTGGGTGTAGCGATTATCGTGCTGTCCGTTTTGATCTTTGCCATCCAAGCCGGACGTGTTTGGCTGTCGAATGATTCAGTGGATACCACGGAAGCCATTCTGAATGCCCTAATGTTTGCAGTCGCTGTGGCAGTCGCCGCTATTCCTGAAGCTCTATCCTCGATTGTAACGATTGTCTTATCCGTAGGTACGAATAAAATGGCTAAGCAACATGCGATTATTCGTAAGCTGCCAGCCGTCGAAGCACTTGGATCAACCAGTGTCATCTGTACGGACAAAACCGGTACTCTGACCCAAAATAAAATGACGGTTGTAGATTACTTTTTACCGGAAGGTGAACGTGATCAATTCAATCAAGAGCCCGAAGAATGGTCTGAGGAAGCCCGGCGCCTCCTACACATTGCCGTGCTTTGTAACGACTCTAACATTAATGAGGATGGTAAAGAACTAGGCGATCCAACTGAGGTGGCACTTATTGCCTTCAGTAACAGCATGAATAAAGATTACAAGGAAATACGCGACAATTTCCCTCGTGAAGCCGAACTTCCTTTTGACTCGGATCGCAAGCTAATGACGACCTTACACACTTTTAACGGACAAAAAGCAATGATCACTAAAGGCGGACCAGATGTACTCTTTAGTCTTTGTACGCATGTACTACTAAGTGGACAAGAAGTGCCGATGACACCGGAAGTTCTTGATCGTTTCATTGAAGCCAATGAGGAATTCTCCAGCAGAGCACTACGTGTACTTGCCTATGCTTACAAAACTGTACCAAATACAGTCACTGAAGTGGGGCTTGAGGATGAACAAAATCTGGTGCTCGTAGGCTTGACAGCTATGATTGATCCCCCTCGGGAAGCTGTCTATGGCGCGATCGCAGAATCCAAGAAGGCTGGAATTCGGACCATCATGATTACTGGTGATCATAAGACAACCGCACAAGCGATCGGACGTGATATCGGCCTTATGACCGAAAAAGAAATTGCCGTAACCGGTCAAGAGCTTGATGCCATGTCCGACGAAGAATTGGATAATAAGCTTGAGCAGATTGGTGTGTACGCCCGAGTCTCCCCGGAGAATAAGATCAGAATTGTCCGGGCGTGGCAACGAAAAGGCAAAATCACAGCCATGACCGGTGATGGCGTAAATGACGCGCCTGCCTTGAAGCAAGCAGATATCGGTGTTGCTATGGGTAGTGGAACCGATGTTGCTAAAGATGCGGCTGCCATGATTTTGACTGATGATAATTTTGTATCCATTGTGAATGCTGTGTCTGTAGGCAGAACGGTATTCGACAATATCAAAAAAGCGATCGCCTATTTATTTTCAGGCAACCTGGGTGCGATTATCGCCATTCTGTTTGCCCTGATCTTCGACTGGATTAATCCCTTCACAGCGATTCAGCTTCTATTTATCAATCTGGCGAATGATTCACTGCCCGCCATTGCCCTTGGTATGGAGAAACCTGAACCTAACGTGATGAACAGAAATCCAAGAGAACTGAAGGAAGGTATATTTGCCGGAGGAATGATGCAGGCTATTATTACCCGTGGTCTACTTATAGGTATAGCCGTAATTATATCCCTGTATATCGGACTCCAGCATTCCCCTGATATGGGCGTGGCTATGGCATTTACAACCCTGATCCTGTCTCGTACACTTCAGACCTTTGCCGCTCGCTCGAACAGTCAAACAGCTATTGAAGCTGGGTTTTTCAGCAACAAATACGTCATCGGAGCCGTTTTGGTCTGCTTTGCCTTTTACGGGATTGCGGTTCTGCCAGGGGTTAGAGAAATCTTCTCGATTCCAGCTTCATTCGGAATGTCCGATTGGCTGATTGCAAGCGGTCTGGCACTCGGCGCCGTCATCCTAATGGAATTGACGAAGGTTATTCGTAGAGCGTTTACTCCTAAATCAGCTTCTTAATCACAATTGAACAAAAAATCAAAACAGCGATTCTCCAAGGATGGAGAATCGCTGTTCTTCTGTCATTTTCAGATCTGATTCAAACATCCGTATTATGATCAAAATATCACGTAAATTTTAATATTTGACTATGTATTCACAACATTCATCCCCATGAACATTACATTTCACTTCCCGGACGGAAACTCGTTTCCCACGTATTTTGCTAAGTGCTCCTTCGATAATGGCCCCCTCTAGGTCACATACCATTTTCCCTTCCATAATAGGTAACCCTTCGCAGAAACAATCGTGTACTGCAATTGACATTCCCTTGTCATCTTCATGGGTTATTATAGGGATCCCTATCTTCATTCGTTCGAATAACCCGAATAGTTCATTAACGGAGGTAACACCAAACTCTTCCCCAATTTTTCTTCCTATCGTCAACGTTGTGCCCTTACCATTCATGGGTAACGCTTGGTATAATCCAATAAGTCTAATCGTTCTGAAAAGCTCTAAGGGTACAGCATCACCCAAATTTTCTCTCTTTATTTTTTTCATATCTGTAAAAGTAAAATGATCCATGCCCGTAGCCTCCAAATTCTTATGTAATTTATATTTCAAATTTAATTAATATATTGAGTATAAACGTATCCAATAAATGCTTTGTGATCCTACGCACTTCCTATCCCTAATGATTGGAAGAACAAGGGTTAAAAATCATTATTTTATATTCTGACACTTGACTGTTAGCGCTTCATCTATGATAATTACAACCTCACCCAAAAAACTGGGACTGGAAGAAAATTGATTTTGAAAAGAGGCGGTCGTTATTAGCTGGTTAAGTGATCTATATAAATTACAGAAGCAGGAGCTAAAAAAGGACATCGAACCCTCTTTAGTCAATGCCATCTTTCGGATGTATGATAGATTTCCCAGGATTGGACTTAAAGAGCGGATCGGCCAGCAAGATATGTCTCTGGATATCGCTGAAGCTTATATTAATGGTAGAAACGCAATGATTGAAGCTGGAGTCGGCATCGGTAAGTCCTTTGCATACCTCATACCCAGCCTGCTCATTAACCAAGTCTCAAGACAACCGATCATTATTGCAACATCCTCCATACAACTTTCAGAACAGATCCATAAAGATCTGAGATTCATCGGAAGCCGGCTCGGATTTACATCGGTTCGCTCCGTAGTCGGAAAAGGCATGGGGCAATATGCTTGCCGATACAGGGCAGCAGACCTGTTACAACCTGATGATTCAAGCTCTCCTCTATCTACACTTGCCCAGCGTATTGTGAATTATGACATTGATGAGAGAGCAGACATTAAGGGCGGGGTTAGTGATGCAGTATGGTCTAATGTTTGTGTGAATGATTGTAAATTTGAACGATGCCATTATAAAAGCACATGTTCATTTTACGAGATGAGAGCGAAGATTAACGCCGACGCCAGCGACATGGATTTTATTATCGTCAACCAGGACCTGCTCATCCGTGATTTGATCAAGAAAAAAGAAGGAACGAAGGGATTAATCACTGAACGGCCAGCTCTGATCGTAATTGATGAAGCTCATAATCTGGAAGCAAAGGTTAGAGATGCTAGAACGCTCGAGTTTACATACCGGGGAACCTGCCGTATTCTGGATGACACCTTACAGATTCTCTTCAAGCAATCCGCAGATAACGGCCTTTTGCCGCAATTTAAATTTTTGAAAAGATGCATGGGTCATATTTTCAAACAGGTAGAAACGGATTTGCTGCAAACAGCCAAGCAGGATAATGACCGGATAAAAGTGTCGGAGATCACAGGGATTCCGTTAAAGCGGGGGGCTCAGGTTTTGAAAGAGTTTAATCTCAGCTTATCCGTCTTAACTTCCAAGCATGAGCGAGAGATCGATAATCTTTTTGAAGCCATGAACGGACTTATAGATCTCTTTGATGTACTCGCCGGAGTCCAGGATAACTACCTGATTTGGGGAAGCAATACCCAGCGTGAGGCCACTATTAGTATCTGTCCTAAAGGCATAAGCCAGTTCCTAAGATATAGCTTATTTAACGGGAAAACATCTGTTATTTTAACGTCAGCAACCATGTGCCAAACCGGAGAAACACTAGAGGAACAATATGCATATCTGACGCAGTCGCTCGGTTACAAGGGAGATTATATGGAGCGCCAGGCTTCGCCGTTTGATTATGACAACCACACCATGCTGTATATTGCTAAGGACATCCCTTACTACAACCATCAGAACAAGGTAGGTTATCTTGAAGCGGCATACAAGGAAATGCTGAGGCTCTGTAATTTAACGGACGGACGGACATTGGTTCTTTTTTCAGCGAAGGAAGATATGAAGTACATTCATAATAAGTTAAAATCCGAGAAGTTAGCATGGGCGGTGCATGTTCAAAGAGAAGGATCGTCTCAGGACGGGGTGATCGCTGAATTCCGTGGCAGTAAAGGCGTCCTTCTTAGTACCGGTGTATTCTGGGAAGGCGTGAATATCGAAGGTTCTGATTTGTCGCAGTTAATTATTTTCCGTCTGCCCTTCCCTGTTCCTTCCGATCCTGTCTATGAATATAAGGCATCTTTGACGAAGGATCCCTTAAATGACGTTTTTGTACCGGACATGCTGCTTCGGTTAAGACAAGGAACCGGGCGATTGATCCGTAGTGAGACTGACCTTGGTGTACTCAGCATACTTGATTCCCGTCTGTCTGCTGCTGCGAAAAAGGATTACCGGGATAAGGCATTGGAATCTTTACCATTTAAAAAGGTTACCGAGGATTTTAGAGTGCTGGAGAAGTTTGTAAAAGAAAAAGAGATACAACTTAGCGTTAAGTAGAACAGGCTGTACCGTCCTCTTAGGAACGCGTATTTTTGAATAGCGATACTGTGTATCGTTTGGAGGATCCTTTTCAGCATGAAAAATAATAAACAAGCCTGAAGAGCTTCTGTGCCAGGCTTGTTTGTTTTTGCTGTATCAGCTCTCCGAAGCTGATGATCCATTTATCATCCTTCATTCAATCATTCAAATTGTTCGTAGCCTCAAATGTGATAATCATTTACCCAAGGCAAAATAACCATCACGCTAGTACCTACCTGAACTTCTGAGTCTACCTTAATTTGTCCCCCATACATTTCTATTAATTGTTTACAAATTGATAATCCAATTCCTGTCCCTTTTTGCTTGGTTGTAAAGAAAGGGTCAAATATTCGATTTAGTTTATCCAGTGGAATTCCTTCTCCATTGTCTTTAAAAATAAGGATAATTTCGTTAGTCTCATTAGCGGTGCTAACTGTAATGTCTATTCTGCCTCTAAACGCTGTGAATGAATCGATACTATTTTTTAAAATGTTAAGGATTACCTGTTCTAGTTGAGAGGCGTTTCCATACGTCATTACTTTCTCTAGAGAATACTCCACGGAAAGAATAATATCATCACTAAGTATGAGTTGATTCACGATGTTATTAACTCTATGTATAACCTCGATAACGTTATATACTACGCCGGTATTTTTCGAACTATCTCCTTTTCGAGCCAGTACTAGGAAGTCCGTTACTAATCCGTTCAGAGCATCAATCTCTTTAATGGTTATATCCAGATACGCACGCAATTCATCCGCCTTGATCACCGGTTCATATAGCCTGTTATTTACAAGCTGGGCAAATCCTTTAATCGAAGCAAGCGGATTCCGTATTTCATGTGCCATACCAGCTGCCATTTGTCCCATAACAGCAATTTTTTGTTCATGCAAATTGTCAATCTGTTGATTTTTATTAGATAAATACCCCTTTGCAAAGCCCGTAAAACCGGTCCAGTTGCTTTCCATTAAACGATTATAAAAAAACAATCGAGTCGTAGAATCATCTTCCATCTCTTCAATGATCTTAAACATCATATTCTGAGCGATTAAGTTTAAATCCTTGCTCATTTCAAGTAAGATATCAAAATGATCACCGAATATTTCTGCAGTATAAATCCCTCGCTCCACCCCCTCTTTTTCTAGTAGGTTTAGGTATTGGTCGTAACCAAAGGAATCCAAGAACAGTGCCTCTATCATACTCATTAATATCGTGCTGAATGTTGAATCTAACAATTCCTTATGCGTCTCTATAAACCAGGCGGATTCGATATTTTTCATAGTTATAGAATGATAATGCCTATCTAAAATAATTGGAACAGCTAGGGTTAATGACGAACGTAATGCATTTGCTCTGTATGACATTTTCATCCTCCCTCTTTGTTGTTTTGTATTCAATATATATGTATATTTTCCTGCTTCAAAAGTAACAGTAAGTCACTATATTTCACAAAACCAATAGTTTTACTTAATTAATAATTATAAGCGCTATAAAAAATGAAACACCCCAAGCTATTCCGCCTGTAACGGAATGATTTGGGGTGTTGATTACTTGTATGATAAATCTATATAACCAAGGGGAGCTTGTTAGCCCCTACTTACCTTCAAAAGGCTAACCTTCCTCATTCTAGTATAACTATGCAATTGAAACGATAATGTCTTTGTACTATCAAAAAAGCATTTGATCTAGGATCAAATGCTTTTTACGTTGCTCCTTGATTATTCAAACAGATCATTCACGGAACGAATAGGCTTCACATCCATCGATTCCTTCGATGCGGCTAGATTCAAATACACTCCTACCCAGATGATTGCGCATAAAATGATATAAACCATCTCTTTATCCCCTCCCTTGCGTGGGTTTTATCAGCAATCTATTAATCGTCTCTGTACTCAAAAACATCAATGTTAGTAGGGCAAATACTATGAACCAGAGCATCGATGGAGCAATGAAAAATCCAAGTAGCGCAACCGCAGTAAGGAAACAACTGAACAATGTGATTCTACCCGTACCCAGACGCTCGGCCATCCTTTTGCTGAAGAGACTGGACACGATGGTCCCTCCCGCAATGATCATGGACACGATACCTGCCGAGCCAAGAGATGAACCAATCTCGGGCCAGATAACGGGCCATGCCGAGCCGAGTAAAGAGTCAGGAAGTCCTAGACTGATAAAAGCCAGATATATAATAATCAAAAACCAGGTAGACAAGCATGCTTCCCCCTCGTGATAAAAATGATTCGTTGCACGCGTAAAGAAATACATTTATACACTTAATAAATATACTTTATAAAGTCTATGTATGAAGTATGCGATATAAGCATTCCTTTGTCAAGCAACCCATTCACTGATCTGGAGCTGTATCATTAGTGTGCAGTGCATATCAGCAATTGGATCAATACTCATATTGATCACCTAAAAAAAAGAGGCTTGTCCCATAAGTCATTCATCTCATGACTTATGGGACAACCTCTTAATGGAGCTCGACCAAATCCGGCTCCAATGACTTCAATGTCAACCAGCGCAGGCCGGCCTCGAAATCTTCTTGAAATGTATCTTGCATAACAATCTGTGGATAAATGGGCATTGGATGTCGAAGCTGATAAGCTTCCCAAGCAGATGTCCAGATTTCTAATTCCACCTTATCCTGATATATTACAATTTTGTCCGGAGCAAGAACAGCATTCAGGGTTTGGATAATCCGGCAGGTAGTATCGATGAACGTGTCCTTGCCCATCTCGAGACTCCAGTCAGGCATGTCGGGCAGGAATTTTATTTCCCCTGACATACCCTGATTACCTTTAAGGATCTTTCCATTCAGATAGATACCCATGCCAGGTGGGTACCTGTTTGGAAAGTAAAGACCGAGCAAGTACTGTTCTTCTTCCTCTCCCTGGTTCATGCAATATCCGCTGATAGCTGCATTAACGTCATTTTCAACCAAGATAGGCAACTCAAATTGTTGCTCAATCTCTTGAATCATCCGTGAGCCAGTCAGCTCATGGTGGCTGCTGACTTTAATTTCGCCGTTGACAACCTGTCCCGGAATGCCTATGCCAATAACCTTGATAGAAGGATACAAGGCTATAGAGTGTTCAATAATATCACAAAAAAATTGTCTTTCGAAGACTGGAATGATATGTTCATCCTTCGCCAGAATCTCGTTCTCCAAATTCACAACGGTGGCTGAAATCAGTACCTGTCCCTCTTTATCCTTCAGATAAATAACCAGCCCGAGGCTGAAGTTGTAATTGTAGCGATAAGTTTGTGCTGGCCTACCGCCGTTTGATGGTACAGTCAAGTCTTCGAACAGCTCACCTAACTCGTGCAGCTCCTTGACTAATGAGTTTACTGTTACGACGCTCAGTTTGGTCAGTGCTGCCAGCTGGGGTTTGGTGGCTGTATTTATACGTTTCATCACTTGACGAACGTTGTTAAGGTTAATTTCCTTCATTAAGTTGGCGTTTGCTGTTCTCATAAGCCCCCCTGCTCGATGAACGTATGGATCAATTCATCAGGTATTCCTTTTAAGTATGATTGTACCTTAATGTCGTCTAGTTTTCATCTTCATACCTTAAATACGACAGTGTTAACTATTATATCTCGGGGTCCATATTAACAAAAAAGCAACCTCCTTGTTGGCAAGTTGCTTGTAAAACGACTCTATCGTGAATCTCTAATTATCATCTAAATTAACGATAGCGCCCGATGGAAATTAAATCCTCCATGTCTTCAACTAGCTATCTTTAGCCATTAGAGTTAATTCTTCAATCCAGTCAAAGTGATTCCTTCTACGAAATATTTCTGACCAATCAGATAAAAAATGACACCCGGCACAAAGGACATGCACGTAGCCGCCATCGTCAGTGACCAGTCCTGCTTGAGTTGGCCTCTAAAAGCGGTCAGTCCCAAGGCTATCGTATACTTATCGCTTGAGTTTATATAAATCATCTGTTGAAGTAGATCGTTCCATAAACCGATAAAGATAAATAATGCGACGACGATCATTGCAGATTTAATTGCCGGTATAATAATACTGAACAAAATACGGAAATATCCAGCACCATCGATCGTTGCTGCTTGATCAAGCTCTCTCGGAATAGACATGATAAACTGCCTAATCAAAAAGATATTAAAAGCGCCACCGCCACAGAAATAAGGCAAAATCAATGGTAGATAGCTATCATGGATTCCTAAGCCCCTCGTCCACCCAATATATAGCGGAATGAGTGTAACCATTGCAGGTAAAAGCATCGAACCGACACAAAGTGCCCAAATCAATTTTTTGCCCCAAAAGCGCAGCCTTGCAAAGGCATAACCGCATAAAGTGGCTGTAAAGGTTCCTGCCAAACAGGCGGGTACAATAATAATCATGGTGTTCCATAAATATTTCCAAAACTTAAATATCTCTAGCGTTTCTCCATAGTTTGAAAACAACCAATTTCCTGGCAGCAGTGAAGGTGGATATTTGTATATCTCGGCATTCGACATGAGCGATGTGCGAAATATCCACCAGATCGGAAAGAGCACGAGTATAGTAAAGAAAATGACAGCGACAAACGAGATCAGGTTCATCCATTGAGTATTACGTTTTTTGCTCTTTAATCTTCCGTATGTGGCTACACTCATTTGTCATCGCCTCCTTCATTAAAGATCCATAGGTTGGAGGTTTTGAATAATACACCAGTAAAGCCTGCAAGAATAACAAAAATAACTAACGTTGTCGCACAAGCATACCCTAACTTGTAATTTACAAATGCTTGATCATACATTAGATAAGTCAAAAAACGTGAAGAATTACCCGGTCCGCCATTAGTTAATGCAAGAGCCGGCGTAACGATCTGGAGATTAGCAATTAAACTCATTAACAAATTGTAAAAAATAATGGGTGACATGCATGGCAATGTGATGTGCAAGAATCGTTTCCATCCGTTGGCACCATCCATTTCAGCCGCTTCATGATAGACGCCCGGAACATTTTGAAGTCCAGCTAAGAAAATAACAATTAAGTTTCCTGATAACCAGATCGATATCAAGGATAGAGAAGGAACTACATAGCTGGAATCAGCGATAAAAGAAACTTTGTTTAAACCAACTTCGGAGAGCAGAAAGTTGAAAAAGCCAAAATTAGCCTCGTATAGCCAGGACCATCCTACGTATATTGCAGCTGCCGGCAAAACGTATGGAACATAGAAAATCGCTCTAAAAAAACCTCGTGCCGGAATTTTACGATTCAGAAGCATTGCGATAAAAAGTGAATAAATCATACTTCCAACTACTGATAAAATGGCAAAGTAGATCGTCGCTATAATAGAATCTTTAATATAAGGATCGGTGGTAAATAGATTTATGTAATTCTCGATGCCCACGAATTTGGGTTTCGCCAATCCTGTCCAATTCGTCAAGCTGATCCCTAGCACCCCAACAAGAGGCAGATACGTCAGAAAGATCAGCCCGAGGAAGGCAGGAATCAACAGGATATACGCAACGCGTGCCTCACTTGAATTAATGCGTGAACGGCGCTTCGGAGATTTATTAATAGTTTCCATTTTTCTCTCCCCACCTGATGATCAAAATATGGCCGCCGCGTGTGTGAGCATAGCAGCGGCCATCCTTCCAGACCTTAGTTACTACCTTTATTCGTAGCTTTCAAAGCATCGAGGTTTTTCGTGATAGCATCCTTAGCGGTCGTCTTTCCAGTCCACACATCCCCTAGAATCGATCCAAGCAAGGTGTTAAACTCCGTCGTATGATTCGTATAGAACCACGATGCTGGTTTTACAGCAGAAGATTGGGCATAATCAACTACTGCAGATTTGTATTCTTCATAAGCAGGGAAGTTAGGGTTCTCCACCCATTTACGGGTAAGGGTTTCATCCGTATACCATTTTTCCAGCGTCGGCATCCAGATTCCTGAACTAATGAGTCCCCAGTTATTTTCTTCAGAGTTGTACCACTTCAGCCATTCCATCGCTTCTTTTGGATGCTTAGTCTGGGAGAACACCACATTGGCTCCACCCGTGTTGAGGGTAACCTTATCCTTCATGTAAGGCAATACAGCAACGCCATAGTTCAGGCCTTCTTCCTTGGCCTTATTCAGACTAGTTCCCACGTTCCACGCACCGTTAGTAGCCATGGCGACAGTTCCCGCGATAATGGTTCGTTGAATACCATCATCAGTCTGTCCGACAGACAACGGAGCAACATGATCCTTCAAGTAAAGATCTGCAACCTTCTGAATTCCCTCGATACTGGCGTCTTCTCCAATTCTCACCTCAGTCCCATCACCCGAATAGAACCCTCCACCATTACCAAGCGCCCAGGTCTCGAGCTGCCATGGTAAGTTCTCAACGGATGCGCCAAACTGAACAATACTCTGCTCATTAAAGCCACTCTCATCAGGATGTTTACCATTTTTATCAATGGTCAGCTTCTTCGCTGTTGTTACAAATTCGTCCCATGTCCACGCTTTATCCAAAGCAGCTGGAGGATAGGGTACATTGGCTTTGTCGAACATGTCTTTGTTGTAATAGAGGAGTAAGATTTCATTGGCAGCCGCATAGGCTACGGTTTTCCCTTGATATTTGTAAGCTAAGCTATCCAGTGGTTTGCTGTCGCTTCCTTCATACATTGTATTCACATCATTCAGCATGCCTTGGGTAGACCACTGAACGACACCATCTTCCCTGAGCATCCCTGTATCAGGCAATTGCTCTGCCGTTGCCATTGTATTCAGCTTGGTCATGTAGTTTTCCCAAGGGATCGCTTGTACTTCTACTTCAACTCTGTCTTGAGAAGCATTAAACTTATCCGCCACTCCCTGGGTTACATTTCCCTCTTCCGCACTTCCCCACATCGAATAGATAATCTTGACCTTCTCCTCAGGCTTGGAAGTTGCATTCTCGGATGCTTTAGGTGCATCAGTTGCCTTGGTTGCTGTGTTTTTCTCGTCTTTCGCACACCCAATGACACTTAATGCTAGTGTAGTTGAAAGAATACCTAGCCCGAATACTTTACCTACTCTCAATTCCCTCTCCCCCTTCATAATTACTTAGATATGTCTAACCGTTTGACCCCCTAAGTAATTGAGTTAAACGTTTAGTACCAACTTTTTTAATAATTTCAACCTTTGCTTCGAATCCGAAATTTTGACCAGTTGATACGACATTTAATATCGTGATTTTTTTAAAAAAAGTGGTATAGAGTATTCATGAACTTGGGATGTTTTTATGAAGTAAGCGCTTTATTGATATTGTGTCATGATTTTCCATTAGGGAAAATAGCATTTTTCAACCTGATTTTTAAATATTTCAACTTTAAAGATTCATCTCTTTCATAGCGGCAGAATCAGCGGATCAAAATATTCACTTGCAGCAACGTTAATAAGCAGAGCCGCACTCCTACCCCAACGGGAGAAGCACTGCTCTGCTTATTTAGCATTTTTACACATAAGCTGCTATATGCGATAAGTGAAACTCGTAGTTTCAATCTTAAGATCGACTTCTTAAGAAGAGCCGCCAATTTTAGCCGCTCTCCCATTAGTTCCATCATTCTCATGTTAATTCGTAATTACCCATTTTTGCCGATCAAGAGTAGGATCAAATTCGCTTAGAGACAATGTTGTTCCATCCGCTGATACTTCCAGCGCTTTCTTATGATGAGCAGAAATAATACTTACGGTACCATCATCATTTTTGTGAAAAATCCAACGCTGATTGTTATATCCGAGATAATGGTATAACTGAATTTTATTTTGCCTTGTGTCTAGATCAAGCGCCTGACCGGCTGTTGTACGAATGGAATAGGAACCTGCATCATCCCCCGTCGGCACGATCACCCACTTCTGATCCGTAGAATCATTCGCATCCTTCAGGGTAACAGCTTCACCATTTGCAAGATTTGCTGTATAGAGAGATTTGTGTAGTTTTGCATTTACTAGACTGGATGTGGTCAAATTGGCAGGTGTTTCTCCGCTCACGTTAACGTTTTGATATGAAGCATATCCGCCAAATACATGTAATCCAAAGCGACCTTCTGCAAAAGTGCCATCCTGCAGGTCGATCACTTTCTGCCCGTCCACATAAACTACAATATGCGGGCCCTTCGCTTCGATTTTTACTTTATAGGTTTGACCTGGCTGAATGAACGTCGGAACTTTCGCCAGTATTTGACGCTCTTCAAAACGGCCTTCGATTTTATAAAAGAGACGTACGGACTTCATATTCGGATCCAGATTTAAGTAGTATCCGCTGCGTCCATCTTCGCTGGCGCGGAACAACATAGAGCCTGCTCCCCCGGATTTCCCTAACATCATATCTGCTTCATAAGTAAAGTCTCCAGCCTGCTTCGCTGCGATATAATTCGCGTCACTCAAGTAATTTCCACGAATTCCATTTTCACTAATGACCCAAGAGGCTGCAGAAAGATCTTTAGTCCATCCACCTAAGTTCGTATGAAATTCACCATCAGTTACCTTAACTAATACGCTTGTTGATGTCTTCCCATTTGGAGTAGAGACAGTAATGATAGACTCGCCTTCTTTTTTTCCTACAATGGTTGCCTGTGAGTTATCTGCCATGTTTAGTTCAACTACATCTTTGTTACTGGAATTCCATTTCAGCGGCTGTGCACCATTGCCTGTTCCATTCTCTACCATTGCCAAGAGTTTGTCGCTTTGCCCCTTGCTCAGTTCACGATCATTTGTATCCATCATTATCTTGGTAGCGGAATTGGACTCCTGATTCCATACAGAGCCTAACCGATTCACCTTCAGAGATACGACCTTTACGTTGCCTCCATTGGTGTAAAAGCTCAAAGCTCTGCTGGCTGGATCCGGAAAAATGACATCAGAGAAAACGACTTTACCGTTGTTGCCAAAAACCTCAACAGAAGACTCGTCTACAAGGATACGCATCTTAATACGCTTATTCTCCGTTTGCATTGACGCTTCATGTCTTGTACTAAATAAACTCGAAAAATCCGTCAAACCAGATGCAGACCGATCCACGAAAATCTGACTCTCACTAGGTTTATATCCAACTACCGTTTTCTGACTTCCACCTACACGAACGTTAAAACCAAATTCACTTACCTGACTGTCTGCAGGAATTTCTACTTCAGCTTCAATCTCGTATGCACCAGAAGTAACGCCTTTCAGTAGGTTCTGAGAAGAAGGACTCACCACTTTATTAGCTGTAGAATACAGCTGACTACGCAGCGATTCCAACTCTTTGATTGGGCTTTGAACGAGCTGAATCCCATTTTTAGTCGTTACTAATGAGACTTCCCTTGGGATTGACAGTACGCCCTTCCAATGGTTCGTTGGAAAAGCAAACGGATAGTCCCAGTTTGTCATCCAAGCCATCATTACACTGCGATGATCTGGCATGTTCGAAAAAGACATTGATGCATAGAATTCTTTTCCAAAATCAGTTCGCAATACTATGCCTGCCGGATTATCATTAACGAATTTACCTTCCGCTGTTAAATGACCCACAAAATATTCAGCATCTGATCCGCCTGTTTTTGGATTCGCTCCTGTACTAATCATCAGAACCCATTTCTTCTGTGATGTTCCGTCTACCGAAAGTTGAAGCAAATCTGGACATTCCCATACACCGCCGCGAACATAATCCCCGTATCCCCAACTATCTGTCAGGGTCCAATCAAGTAGATTCGTTGAAGTAAAGAAACGAATATGATCTCCACCGGATACAACCATTACCCACCTGTTATTGTCGTTATCACGAATCACTTTCGGATCACGGAAATCCCAACCTCCAGGCTCATCTCCATTATCGCCGGGATTTCCAATAACAATTGGACGTTCCTTGGAATATTCCCAAGTACGACCTTGGTCCTTGCTGTATGCAAGACCGATACGCTGATTCCCATTCGGGCCATCGGGATTATAGGAAGTGTAGTAGGCAATTAGCCCCTTACCTCCTGAATCCCCGAACAAGCCTGATGCATTCGTCAAATCTGCCACAGCCGGTCCAGACCAGACATGTCCATGATCATTCCACGGTAGCGCAATCGGAAGCCACTTCCAGTTCAGCATATCTTTACTGACAGAATGTGCCCATGTGCCTCCGTCCTGATGGAATAGATGATATTCTCCTTCGAAATAGACCAGTCCATTCGGATCACTTGCAGAACCACGAATTGGCGTATAGTGATATTGAGGACGATATTTTTCATTATAATAACTGCTAGCATCCGTCACATAAGTATCCTGGAAGTAAGCCGTTCCTTGTTTAACGACGATTCCTGCATATCCATCGGTGTAGGTTTTATCTGTTAGATCGATTGCAGCCGGGGTGTATCCGTCTAGGAAGACCTGAATTCTGTTTCCACTTGCCTTTATCTCTACGTGATGTTTTGCTCCGGTCTGACTTGGATAGGTATGCTGTGAACTTGCAATGTCTGTTCCGTTAGCTTTCGTCAAGCTTACACGGACCTGATTTCCTTCCTTCGTAAGGGCAGCTTCATATCCCTTTGTTCCATCAGCCGATGAACGAAAGGCGAGCGCTGCAACAGAATCAGGACGAAGAGATATATTTCCTTCATATACAAAATCAGCAGCTTTTTTGTTATAAATTTGCTGTGACTTACTCTGGTTTACTACCATTCCTTTTTTGCCGCTGATATTAGGCTGCCATTGTCCTTGATTTGTAACCACAGCACCTAGATTTCCTTTCAGATCACTTACGATTATGTTTTGGAACAAAACAGAACCATCCCATACATTGAGTCCTAGCTTACCTGTACGATACGCGTTATCCTGAACCTCAATTACAGGTTTATATGCATTGTCCCAATATACTTTCAGCGATGACCCCTCTGCTTTCACCTTGAGATGATAGATTTCGCCTACCTTGACTGTAACTATTCGCTCCTCTTTTAATTTCCCTTCACCACCACTTGCGTCTTGTAAACGAATCATACCTGCATTCGGTACGATTTGGAGCATGTAGGAACCCCAGCCATCTTCATTAGAACGGAACAATAAGGTCGCGTCAGCTTGCATATCCTTGATCATGACGTCAGCTTCATAGATAAAATCCTCTGACACCGTTTCGGAGATTGCCATTACATTTTCTTTTGGATCGGAAGACAGTAAGATTCCTTCAGGAGTATCCACCAAGTTACCTTTTCCTTTTATTTGCCAACCTGTCAAATTCGCATTTGTATTGGTTACGCTTTCAAAAATAGAAAGTCCCTCCTTAGCTCGTTTGCTTACCTCCTGTTCAGCGAGCGCAGCCCATCCAGTCCCGGGATTTGCTACATAAATGCCTGCTGAAGTCATTACAAGTCCTGTTGCCATAAGAAAGCATATTGCGACTTTTCCTTTATTTCTCATTTTCTTTGCCCTCTTTTTCTATCATTAATATTGAAAAACAAGAAGGAGGCCAATTCATTACTGCACTGACCTCCTCTATATATTCTTTTACAATTGAGCAGAAATCTGACTTTCCAGTGCTGTGAGTCCAAGAGCCAGAGCACCGCATAATCCCGCCTGTTGGCCTAGTCCTGGTGGAACGATATACTCATCTATGTGTTCCAAAATAGTACTTGAGCTGACATAGCCGTTCAGGTTCTGAAGCACAGCCTGACGGATCAGTGGAAACAATTGTGACTGCTGCATAACACCACCACCCAGAATGATTTTCTGAGGAGAGTTAAGCAATATAGCACCCGTAATCGACTGTGCAATATAAAATGCTTCCATTTCCCATGCAAGGTGATCCATAGGAAGTTCATGGCCCTTCTTCCCCCACCTTGCTTCAATAGCAGGACCTGCCGCCATCCCTTCTAGGCAGTCCCCATGATAGGGACATCCCCCTGGGAATACATCGTCAGGATGGCGTCTCGTAAGAACATGACCCCCTTCAGGATGCACAAGACCATGTATGAGTTTACCTTCTGAATACACTCCCACACCAACACCCGTGCCAACTGTATAGTACAAACAGCTGGATAACCCTTGGGCAGCGCCCCATTTGGCTTCACCAAATGCCGCTGCATTGACATCCGTGTCCCATCCAAAAGGAACCGAAAAATTTCTTTTCAAAGTGCCCAGCATATCGTAATTTCCCCACCCTGGCTTTGGTGTTGTTGTAACGTAACCATACGCCCTGCTATCTGTGTGAATATCAATCGGACCAAACGATCCAATTCCGATAGCTTCTACTTGCTTGCCTTGAAAATATTGAATAACTTTAGGCAACGTCACCTCAGGATGTTCTGTTGGGAAACTAATCTGATCTTCAATTTCCCCATTTTCATTCCCAATGCCACATATAAACTTCGTCCCGCCAGCTTCAATCGCTCCTATACGCATATACATGACTCCTCTCGATGACTAATTCTTGTCTTGCTCAGCAGAGGAAGTAAGCTCATAGATATCCAAGGAAATCAGCAAGTCATTCTCATTTTCTGCAAACACAGCTATACCTTTAGATTCTAGTCCAGGGAATATAAGATCCGTAATCACTGCCTGACCACCATTACTGAACGCCTCAACTGAAGAGCGATCCACAAAAATACGGAGATCATTTGACTCATCAAGCGCTTCGAGCTTGGCTGAATGATGTCCTACGAAATGTTCGTGGAAATCATGCTGACCTGAAGCCATCCGATCTACATAAAGCTCCTCTGTCTCACCGTTAATACCGATTATTGTTTGACTATCCGCACCTACTCTTACTTTGAAGCCTACAGATTTACCTCGAGTGAACTCAGCTATAATCTCATAAGATTCCAAGTGAATCTCCTTAAGAAGAGTATTGATTTCTTGCACCGTTGCAGCTTTCACAGAAAGGACTTGTACACGAGCAGATTCCAACTCTTGTACCGGCTTCTGCACAAGAAAGATCTCCCCTTGTCTTGATTCGAGTTGAAGCTCCCTTGCAATCGTCATCGCGCCGCGGAATTCTTCTGCCGGCGTCTTGTTAGCATACATCCAGTTGCTCATCCAGCCGATAAATAGTCGTCTTCCATCTTCAGCCGGTATATCAGACCAGCTTACACCTGCATAATTATCTCTTCCATAATCAATCCAGCGAACTTTTATCGAATCTTCATCTGGCGTGAACACTTCTCCATCAAAATCCCCTGTGAAATACTGAGTTCTTGACCCTTCCACAAAAGCGGGATCCGCACCGATGCTCACAAGCATCACCCATTTCGTGTTCGAATGATCGCCATCAATAGCAAGTGGGAACAAGTCTGGGCATTCCCATACCCCGTCATGAGAACCGATTCCGTTACCAAATTCGCTGGCATATGTCCAGTTAATTAGATCAGGAGAATGATATAAACACACCGTTTGACCACAAGCTACAATCATCACCCATTGATTCGTATCTTGATTCCAAAATACTTTGGGGTCACGGAAATCAATGAATGTATCATGTTCAAGTACCGGGTTTCCTTCATACTTCGTCCAGGTTCTTCCGTTATCTTTACTGTAGGCCAAGCTTTGACGCTGAATGGCTGGCTTGCCTTCTGGCATATCCAAATGATGCGTAAAAATCGCTACTAAACCTGGTTTACCTTCAAAAAATCCAGTCGTATTATTCCAGTCAACTACAGCACTGCCGGAAAAAATCATACCTAATTCATCTGGAGCGAGAGCGATAGGCAGTTCCTCCCATGTAACAAGATCCTTGCTGACCGCATGGCCCCAGTGCATAGCTCCCATGGTCATTCCACCCGGATGGTGCTGAAAGAACAAATGATATTCACCCTCAAAATAAACCATTCCGTTTGGATCGTTCATCCACTTTTCCTTAGGGGAAAAATGATACACACCTCGGTAATTTTGTTTCGCAATCGTAGACATTATTGTTTTCTCCTTTACTCCCGTAATAAGATCTTAGTTCTAAGATCATCTCTCTTTATATAGATGAAGGTCGTGTATAGCAGTGTAACTGCATGGAACACGGCCTTCACCCCACAATATTAATCATTTGTTATTGGGTTGCTCTATCATATCCGCCTTGTTTAATTTGAAGCCATTCTTGCAAGCCCAGACGGTCCAATTCTTTCAGATATTCATCCCACTGCGCTTCGATTTTACCGTTTTGGTACCATTCCGTGCGCATTCTAAGCACGTAGGCAAAAAGATCCGTTTCAATTGTCGTAAGGCGATCAAGCTCTTGAATGGAGTGGAATACACTCGGCATTACGTTTTCTGCTTTCATATTTGGCGCCATGATATTCTTGATAATATCCATTCTGCTTTTGGCATCATCCGGCATGGTTGTGTATTTCCCATAATAAGAATCAAGAATAGCTAGGGGTCCACCGACACTTGTTTTCTCACGTAGTTCTACAGGAGCTGCACCCTCCAGCGGCAAATGTTTCAGCATTCCTTTTTCTTTATCAAATTCGAAAATATTCTGCTGTTTTTCATCTCCATACGTCCCCCAGTTGTTCTGTACAGATTGAATCGGATCGAAGAGTTGATCAACCCATTTCGCTGTCGTTTCCAAGTTCTTATTGGCGCTTGTGACAACCATCTTACCTCTTCCCAAACCAAGCGCGTTCGTTCTTGTTACGTTAACTTCACCATCGGGTCCAGCAAGTGGAGGCATAACTTCATAGCTGTCATTATCTCCGGTGATGTTGGCCTTATCCCATGAGAAGTAAAGTCCGTATTTCTGATCCTTTCCTTTTGCAAGGTAAGTACTCCAGTCTTGTGTGTAGGCTTCAATATCAATGAGTCCTTCTTTATACAGCTCGTTAATAAAAGAAACTGCTTCCTTGTAGTCTTCTTGTGCCGCCGTAAATATCACTTTCCCATCATTGCTCACAACCGCATGGTCAGGGTTCTCACCCAATCCAAACGAAGCAAATAGGAATGCCAGATCTTCTGCTCCCGGCTTGTTAATAAAGGACAATGGAATTTCGTCAGCCTTACCGTTGCCATTTGGATCTTTTGTCTTGAATGCAATTAATACTTCTTTTAATTCTTCCGTTGTTTTAGGCATATCAAGGCCCAGCTTCTTAAGCCATTCCACATTGATCCAAGGCATACTATCTACCGCCTGGATTCTTTCTTTACTGCTACCCAGCTCTTCAATCCATGGAAAGGCATATATATTGCCATCTGGTGCCGTAATCATACTCTTATATTCTGGTGCTTCTTCCAGCACCTTTTTGAAGTTTGGCATATTGTTCTCGATGAGATCATTCAGCGGAACGATGGCACCATCTTTAGCAAGCTTGAGCAGCTCATAGTCACTATAGTCCGCATTAAAAATTGCATCAGGAAGATCACCACTTGCCACAGCCAGGTTTCTTTTTTCAACAAATACGTCTTTCGTGAAATTCTTCCAATTAATATGAACATTCGTCTTTTCTTCAAGACGTTTATTAATCAGTTTTTCATTTGGATCAGTTGGTGCAAGTGGAGAGCTTTGCGTAATAAAGTTCAATGTTACTTTTCCGCTGGCGTCCTGTTCTTTACTAGCTGCACTTCCCCCTCCTCCTCCACCGCATGCACTAAGGAACATAAGTGAAGCAAGTACAGTTACAGAAGCTGCTTTCGTCGAAACTCTTGATTTCTTAATTCTTTTCATAGGGTATGACCTCCAAATTAGATATGAATGAATTAATCTTTATCTATGTGCAGCCTGTTTCCTACTTAAGGGAACCGACCATAACACCTTTTTCAAAGTACTTCTGGAAGAACGGATACATAACAATAAGCGGCAAACTGGAAACAACGATGGCAGCATACTTGATGATTTCAGACAATCGTTTCATTTCCGCCATGGCGAGTTGATCGCTGATCATGCCCGGATCTACCTGATTCTGGATCAAGATGGAACGCAACACGAGTTGCAGTGGATGAAGATTCGGATTATCTAAATAGATCATGGCGTCAAAGTAGGAATTCCACTGGCCCACAAAAGCATAAAGAGCGAGCACGAAAACAATCGGTTTGGAGAGCGGTAATACGACACTGAAGAAGATTCGCATCTCCGAGGCTCCGTCGACATTAGCGGCTTCCTTCATTTCATTCGGTACTCCTTTGAAGAAAGTTCTAGAGAGAATAATGTTCCAAACATTGACTGCCCCTGGAATGATCACCGCCCATACTGTATCAAGCAGACCAAGGTTCTTAACGAGCAGATATGTAGGTATGAGTCCGCCCCCAAAGAACATGGTGATAATAAACAATGTCATGAAGAACCCTTTTCCTTTGAGCCTGTCATCGGACAGTGCGTACCCTGCACAGATAGAGACGAGAACGGTAAGCATAGCAAATGAAACAGAGTATAAAACAGAGTTTCCAAAACCTCGGATCATGGCCGGATTAGAAAGAATTTTTTTATACCCTTCTAATGACCAGTCCGAAAGATTGAATGATAATCCTTTACTGAGCAGCACAGATGGATCCATAAAAGAAGCAATCACTACATAAATCAAAGGAAGTACGATGATAAGTACGGCCAGTGTCAGGAAGATCGCGTTCAGCACGACGATAAAGCGATCTAATCCGGAATGTTTAATAGGCATAGCTTGTTGCTCCTTTCTTAGTAAAGACCTTCACCCTCATTCAGTTTCTTCACGGTGAAGTTAACTGTGAGGAGCAAGACGATGTTGATGATAGAGTTAAACAATCCTACTGCGGCTGAATAGGCATAATCGCCCGACTGCAAACCAATTTTATAAACGTAAGTCGGAATGATTTCTGAGGTTGGTAAGTTCATCGCCGTTTGCATGAGATAGGCTTTTTCGAAGCCAATGGACATAATCCCACCAGCTGCAAGGATAAATACGATAGCCATAATTGGACGAATGGTTGGCAGATCGATATGGCGTATTCTTTGTAGAAGATTAGCGCCATCGAGATTGGCTGCATTATGTAACTCAGGATCGACATTAGCAAGCGCTGCTACATAAATAATGGATGCCCAACCGGCTCCGGTCCAAATATCAGATAAAATGTAAATCGAACGGAAGTACTCGGGACGAGACATGAACATAATTGGTTCACCTGTAAGCCAGGTAAAAAACTGGTTAATCGGTCCCGTTGGGGATAAGAAGATAAACAACATCCCGACCACAACGACAACAGAAATAAAGTTAGGTGCATACAAGAACAATTGAATGTTCTTTTTGACGCCTGCACGGCGAATTTGATTCAACATTAAGGCAAGCAGGATCGGAATTGGAAAACTCAGAATTAATCCGAAGAAACTTAATTTAAGCGTATTCAAAAAGATTACTTCGAAATTGGGAGAAGAAAGGAATTTCTCGAAGTTGTACAAACCTACCCATTCACTCCCCATGATTCCTTTGATTGGGCTGAAATCTTTAAAGGCTATAATCGCACCATACATAGGACCGTATTTAAAAATAAGGGTCAGAATCACAGCTGGTGCGAGCAAAATATAAAGAAAGTAGTGCTTCTTTAAATAATCCATTAAGGAACTCTTATGTCGCGTCACCGTTATTCCGTGTTCGGCTTCTATTGGGTTATGCAATGCCTTTACCTCCGTTCTTATCAATGTTTACATCTTGATGCAGTAAGGGCTTTCAATCTCACTTATGTCCTGCTGCTTTTACAATTTACCAAACACTTAATCGTTCGTCAATACATTTTGTAAAAATATTTATGTGCATATGACAAATTATTCTGTTCATAAATGACGTATACTATTTTACATAATTACAAATACAGCCAAATTAAATAAGGATATATACTTTAATCTCATGATTTTCTCTAAAATATGAAAACAAAGCTATTTTTCTGCACATATACAACCTAATAAAATGTAAACTAAATTGTGCATTTGTAAATATCATGTTGCTATTTTTAGCAAACTAATATACATTAAAGAGAGTTGGAATAATGGCAAATAGTACACTATTTGTGGCGAATATTAAGAACAAGAATATAGAGGTGAATTACATAGGTGGCCAGAGAAAAAGTAACCATACAAGATATCGCGGATGCTTTAGGAATCTCCAGAAATACAGCTTCTAAAGCCCTGAATGGAACGAACGGTATACCTGATGAAACCAGAAACAAAGTAATTAAGAAAGCAATAGAGTTAAAATATAAGCAATTTGCTTTTATGGACACCGAGAGTGTTCAATCAAGAAACTCTGGAAACATCGCATTATTGACAGAAAACTTACCTAACACTTCCCATTTTGGGTCGAAACTGATCAGTGGCATGGAAAAAAGAATCAGTGCAGAGGGATATAATTTATCCATGCACATTATTAGAGACATTGATCAAGAGTCCCTGTCTCTTCCAAATAATTTTGATGTCTCCAATGTAGACGGAATTATTTGTATTGAGTTGTTCAATTCGGAATATAGTAAGTTGATTACAAGTCTAGGTATTCCAACTATTTTCATCGACTGCTCTGCAGATGTCTGTTACCCTGAATTCCAAGCAGATGTACTTCTCATGGAGAACGAACACAGCACATACCAACTTACCAAAAAGTTAATTGAGGGCGGTTACAAATCACTGGGGTTCATCGGGGACTATAATCACTGTAGGAGTTTTAATGAAAGATGGGTGGGCTTTAATCGCGCACTAATAGAATCTGGGATTCAGCTTGATCTCACACAATGCATTCTCGATGACGATCAACTATTTTTCTCAAGTCCAGAGTGGGCAGATACTAGACTAAGTCAAATCAATGAGCTCCCTTCTGCTTTCGTGTGTGCTAACGATTATATTGCGGTTACCTTTATGAAGTCACTCAAAAATGTGCTTTCCATTCCTAACGACATCGTCATTTGTGGTTTTGATAACGGTCCTGAATCAAGCATTGTAGAACCCCATCTTACTACGGTTCATATTTATAGTAATGAGATGGGTGTCAAAGCAGCCGAAATGCTACTTTCCCGAATTCATGATCCGAAGCAACCCTATCAGGTTTCTCATATTTATACCAAACTCATCATAAGAGACTCTACACCTAATATCAGTTGATGAATTCATAATTTTGAGATAAAAAAATAACCTATGAAAATGAAGCAAAGAACCCAAGCGATTAAAAATTCCGTCGCTGGGGTTCTTTTTTTTCGTTGAATTGCTCCAATTACAATATCCTGTATTTATAATCGCCCACAATTAGTTTATGGAAGGATAGTATTCTTCATAAGAAAGAGCAATATGCTCTCGTTTTAGCAGACAATGCTCTATGATCGCCTTGCGTTTCGCTTTTAGAACAATTTGTTCAATATCAGCAAAACTACAACCGGAAAGACGCTCGCAGGCCTCTTCCATCAACCCAACTTCTCTTTCAAAATCATTGATTAACAGTTCGACATATTGACGCCTACTTGTTTCATCAGGGTTAGAATAAATCATTTTTGTATCAAACCTTCTCCAAATAGCTCTATCCAGTTCATTTTCCAGGTTAGTCGCTGCTACAAAAATGCTATTATCACCAAAATCATCGAGACATTGCAGCAGTGTATTCACCACACGAGCCATTTCTTTAACCTCGTCATTACTCTCCCGTGTTCTTGCAATGGCATCAAACTCATCCAGGAAAAGAATACAAGGAGATGCTTTGGCATACTCGAATATTTTTCGGATATTACTTCCAGTCTCACCCAAATGGCTGTGAATAATTGCATCAAGTCGAACTAGGATAAGTGGAAGCTCAAGCATTTGAGCCATATAAAATGCCGTCAGTGTTTTCCCTGTGCCCGGTGGACCATACATAACCACTTTATTTGGAATTGGAACTCGATGCTCTTCAAATATTCCCCTCATTCCTAGGATTGTAATGAATTCTTCGACAATCTTTCGATTCATATCGGGCAGAACGAGATGTCTAACCTTTTTGGCACATTCTTTGGGTGTATAATAGGTGCCCATATCGATTCCTTTTGCTCTGGGTAGACGTTGATTAGTGCTGCTTTTATTCATTAAATTATTGAAGCTCCTTTAAAAAATTATTTAGTCAATAGACCTTCCACTTATCATTGTTCCAGCGGAAGTGAGTAAATCAGTTCCCATGACCTTCAGCCTATTTAAAGTGAACGAATCCATTATTACTCAACTCGATTATGACTAAAATTTATCCGTAATTATTACGATGTAAAACATCATACTTTCTTTTTATTTATAATGTCAACCTTTAGCACAAAAAAAAAGAGCCTTTATAGTGCCAAGGCTCTTTTTGGATATATCTATTAGATCGTCCATCCTTCGGCTGTGAACTCCAGCATCTTATCTTTACATATTGTAAGTCCTGACTGGCTTAGACTTATCTCTAAGTCTGGTAAATTCCTTAGTTACCAGGATTACCGTCCACACAACAACCACAGAATCAATCACAAGCGAACCCCAATAAACTCCAGACACTCCTAACCATCTTGGCAAAATAAGCATCACCGGCACATAAAAAACAAGTTGTCTGGTAATACCGATAACGGCCGCGGGTTTCCCTTTATTAATCGCAGGGAAAAAGGTCATGGCCATAAAAATGAGCGACAATAACGGCAGAACCGCCATGTTCAACCGGAAATATAACATTTCGCTGGTCTCAAAGATTTGATCCGGCAGCATCAGTCCCAGAATGGAAGCCGGAGAGATCATGGATATTATCCAGAAAGGCAGAGTTAACAGCATGGAGACGAGTGTGAATATTTTATAAGCTTTGATGGCGCGCTCATACTGTTCTGCTCCAAAATTAATGCCAATGACCGGCTGCAAGGCGCGCATTAATCCGAATATCGGCGTCAACAGGAAGGTGAATACACGAAATACCACACCATAAAATGCAATATCTACTGTAGTCCCGTATCTCGACAGCGTATTGAATACTATAACTGCCTGTACCAGATTCATAAAGTTCATAATGAAAGCGGACATTCCCAGTCCAACTATGGATTTGATTGTGCTCACATCCCGATAAATTGCGAAGACATTCGTTCGGAATGAGGCAAATCCTTTGCCAAAATAAATCCATCCCAGCAAGGTATAGACCAGCATCCCGATATTTGTAGCCCAGGCAGCACCCTCTACTCCAAAATTCAGCCAGGCTACCAGAATATAATTGGACAAAACATCAACTGCCAGTCCAATGCCCATTACCACGGCCGCCGATTTCATTTTCCCTTCGGCACGCACAATCATGTTGGCAGCCAATCCATAAATCCAGAAAAATGAACCGATTACCGTAATTCTAAAATAGCTATCTCCAAGAGCCAGAGTTTCCCCTTCTCCACCCATGAATCGTACCAGCTGTGTGGAGAAAAGCAGACCCAACACCATATAGACAAGTGTTACAAGGATTGACAGATAATTAACATTTCCCATCAAACGCTGCTGCATTTCTTTGTCCTTCCTGCCAAGCGCTAAACTTAAAGCTGAACCGGCACCCACCCCAATCAAGGAGCCAAGTCCCAAGCTGATCTGGGTTAAAGGATAGGCTACCGAAACTCCAGCCAGTGCCTCCTCTCCGACAAACCTTCCCACAAATACAGCGGCGATAACCGCATTTAAGCCATAGAGGACCATTGCGATGATAGCGGGCCATGATAACTGGGCCATAACATTCCATATATTTCCATTTAGGATAAAATGCGTCTGCTTGTCTTTGCTGTTGTTCATCTGTGTTACAGTGTTCATAATATGGATTTTCTCTCCTTCTTATCTTTCCTACGGGAAATTATTTTTCTGTAGGGAAACTTTTTGGGTATAGCTATTCCCTCTCTCTGATACTCCTCTCCACCTTTTGTATGAATATGTGCGTTTCTCGTTCTAAAATTATACGGGACTCCTCACATTAACAAGTCTATAAGACACGTTGACTAGCGGCTACCGCTAAAAGGATTGTTTCTATCTCATAAAGGATTTTATTGCTGAAATCCCGGAGCAAGAGTGGCTGCGGCTCCTAACTTTCAAAGCTGTTTTAGAGCTGAAAAATTCGTTAAACTATATCTTCAGCTATAAAAATCTTTCTCTTAAAATAATTTTTCCGTGGCTAATATGGAAAACAAAAAAGCAACTCCCCTGTTGGCAAGTTGCTTTTTAAATACTTTATTGAGGATCTCTACAATTTTTGTCCGTCCCGATTGTGCCAATGGAGATCAGATCCTCCATATCTTCTCAGGTATTATCGAATTTTCAGAGGTTCTGGACGCGAACCGATTTCAACAAAGAGGAAGTCTCTTATTCATTCCCCATCGTGCTGATGTCGATGACGAACCGGTAACGGACATCTGAAGCAAGCACACGCTCCCAGGCTTCATCAATCCGGTCAGCAGAAATGACCTCGATTTCAGATGCAATATTATGTTCAGCACAGAAATCAAGCATTTCCTGCGTTTCACGAATTCCACCAATCATCGATCCGGCAAACGAGCGGCGGTGGCCGATCAGCGAGAATACGTTTACTGCTAAAGGATCAGCAGGCGCACCGACATTGACTAATGTACCATCCAGCGCCAGGAGCGAAAGATAGGCATCGATATTAATCTGCGCGCTTACAGTATTTACGATTAGATCGAACGAACCGGCAAGCTGTTTAAATGTCTCCGGATCGCTAGTGGCATAATAATGATCCGCCCCTAATTGCAATCCGTCTTCCTTCTTCTTCAGGGACTGTGATAAAACAGTAACCTCAGCCCCCATGGCATGAGCGATCTTCACAGCCATGTGTCCAAGTCCGCCAAGACCCACCACAGCTACTTTTTTACCAGGAGCGGCTCCCCAATGACGCAGTGGTGAATAGGTGGTGATTCCTGCACACAGAAGCGGTGCAGCGGCGTCAAGCGGAATACTGTCAGGGATCCGAACCACAAAACCCTCGGTTACGACGATATGGGTGGAATAGCCGCCTTGCGTATACTGCCCGTACCGGTCGATAGCTCCATAGGTGCCCGTATTTCCACTCAGGCAATACTGCTCCTCACCTTTATGGCAATTACTGCACTCTCCACAGGAGTCAACCATACAACCTACCCCTACCCGGTCGCCCACTGAGTACTTTGTGACTTCAGAACCAATCTGGCTGACAATTCCGGCGATCTCATGTCCCGGAACGAGTGGATAGTTGACCGGTCCCCACTCCCCGCGGGCAGTATGAATGTCCGAGTGGCAAATACCAGCGTATTTAATCTCAATAAGAACATCGTGCTGCTGCAGTTCTCGGCGTTCGATTGTGGTTAGCTTAAATGGACCTTCCTGACTGAATGTAGCGTGTGCATTAACTTTTATCATAGTGAAACCTCTCTTCTGGTTAATAATAAAATCTAAAACGTCAGCTTTACAAAACATATGTTATTACTTAAAGTTAACTCTAAGTCAAGCACAAAATATATTTGAGATTGGAGATAGATGATGAAGACATACTCCATAAGTGAAGTTGCAGAGTCCTTTAACATGACACCACATACCCTACGTTACTATGACAAGGAAGGTCTTTTCCCTTCTATAGAAAGAACCTCCGGCGGTAAACGTATATTCAAACAATCCGATATGGACGCTTTAAAGGTAATTGAATGCCTGAAGTCATCCGGGATGCCAATTAAAGAAATAAAACATTTCATTGAGTGGTGCTCTGAGGGGGATTCCACCTTACAGCAAAGATATGACATGTTTCTGGAGCGGAAAGCTTCCGTAGAAGCGCAGATGGAAGAATTGAAAAAAACGATGGAAGTCATAGAACACAAATGCTTCTACTATAAGACTGCCTTGGATAGTGGTACGGAAGATATCCATAAAAATAATAAAATAAAAAGTTCATCCGCTCATTAGGAATGGACCTTCAAATTACAGTAAAGGCGGGGCAGATTGATCTGCCCCGCCTTTCTTCAATTCATTTTTTTTAATTGGTACGCCTTTTTGCCAGAAGCTTCTCCGTAAAATTCACATCAAAAAAATGAATGATGGGTCCCAGACCAAGTGCTGACACCAAAGTTCCTAAGCCTACAATGCCTCCTGCCAGGAAACAAATCAGAGCACAAAGAGCATCCGTAAACATCCGGTGCCAAAAATAAGATATTTTAGGGAAGTTCTCTCTCATAATCAGGGACAAGCTGTCGTAGGGAGCTACTCCCACCTTCGATGTCTGATACAGGGATACCCCAAAACTGCATACCACCACGCCAATTGCTACGATAACCACTCGCTGCCATAACAAATGAGGTTCGCCGAACAGAGATAGCCAATTATTATGAAAGAAAGTAGCAATATATCCTAAAAGAATTGCGTTTACGAAAGTCCCGACTCCAATAAACTTTCGTCCTGTTATGAATTCGATTACAAACAATAGCAGGTTCAGTAAGATCAAAAAATTCGCATATGTTATACCGACGCTCTCTGCAAGTGCCATTGCCATACCGCTGAAGGGATCATTCCCCATGCCGGACAGCTTGAAAATACTAATTCCCATGCCCAGAAATACATTGCCGATAATCATAATAAGCAATCGTTTTTTATCGACGTTATGAATATATCCCCTCATATTGTCCATCCTATTTTCATATTAAAAATGCAACTTACAATAACGACGTCATTATATCATATTTTCTTGATTTGGATTGGAAAGAAATACAAAGACTACACAGAAAGGAGACGATTAAATGAAGGACGACAAGAAAGCTCCGCTTGATGGACGCGGCCCGGGTGTTGATCCCATAACCGAACCCGATTCAAGCCTGGCTGGCGATATGGGAGCAACAGGTAAGCTGGAAGAAATCGTGGGTGCTTTACAGGGCGACGAACCAGAGATCACAGCTCCCGGCATTTCTCCTGATAAACAAAAAAACAAAAAAATACAGAAACAACGGACTGAACATTATTTGAAGGGAACATTCCAGGAAAGAGGCTGTCCGATATTATTACAGCTAATGAGGTATCCCGTTTTATAATATTCCAGGATCCGGGATACTTTGTTATCTAATCACCTTTCCTAAAAAAACAAAGCAACTTATCCGCAGACAAGTCGCCTTTTAATACTTTAATGTCAACAGATCTACTTTATGACTTTAAGCTCACCGCTTTCAACATTATCAAGTCCAACTCTTCCTGTGACAACAGCATCAAACACCATGACTGACCAACTTCTTTTGGGACAATATCATCATTTTCAAAATTGTAAAAACCAAATGACTCTAAATGCTTATACTACTTGTTCACATATGATTTGTTCAACCTGCAAACTTGGATTTTTAAAAACAGGCAATATTTTTTCCAAATACCAAGTAAAGTCGGTAATATCAATATCACTTTCAACTACAATTTTATTCCTATATATTGATAAACTGAAAACCATCTCATTCGTATTAAATATAAGCAAATCGCATCCGGCTTTAGAATCTCTTCGTAACAGTTGAATTCCAATTGTTTCTTTTTGTGCCTGATTAATTTTTAAAATATTCAAGATGTTGTTTCTATTAATAGTTTCACATAACCAATTGAAATCATCATCATCACCTATCGGTAGAAATGTAACAATCCCCTTACTATCGACGTAATCCCAACCTTCATTTACAAAGTGCTGAATTAAATTTGGTACTGATAAAATTGCACGACTACGCTCGCTAAAAAAACCTCCAACCCCGTATATGCGGCTTCGGAAGTTATTCATTGACGCTGCATTTCGCAGTTACTCTAAGTACAGAATCCCAAAATCACAGCTTCTATGAAAATCTGGTTTGTTCGAATGAACTTTGCTCCATGTTCCAAAATGCGGATAGGTCGTATCGTCGCCGCACTTGTAAAAGTTACCTCTTATCCTTTTTCCCGGCACTGCCCGAAAATCCGAAAAATAAGATTGTACCCAAGCCCATGAGATCGAAAAGCTTAATTCCCAATACACTTCTCCTTTAACATTGATTTGATCCGTGGTGCATAGGACGTGGAAAAGTGCCGGATTGATAGTGATTGGGAAGCGATCATACCGATCCGCTCCTATCTGCAAGAGAATTGCGCCATTCGCATTAAATTCGAAATTCATATAGCGCTGGTCCGAATCAGGAGTAGGCTGAAAAAAGAACTCGATGCAGCTATCCTTATACACGGGATCATTCATGTTTCTATATGTTCGTATTGGATTCTTTTCATAAACCTTAAACTTAAGCTTCAGATCCTCCTGACTGTAATTTAATCTTGCTGTAACGACCGGGTTATACCCTTTAAGCCATTGATACTGCTTGATGATCTGGACTTCTTCTGTATCAGAACCATCCGTCTGATTTGCCAGGCGGGAAATTACTAAGGTTTCTAATTTTCTTTCCATGGTTCATTCCCTTCTGTTCGGAATCCCACTGGGGCTAACACAGCAAAACAACCCCATTAATTAACTTGATTATTTAGATCCGCGATTCCCCGGTTTTCCAATACGCAGTTTCGATCCCCGAGATTTCGCACGGCCGTCTGCCGTTACCTGTATTGGAGGATGAAGGAGACCGCCCTCTCTATATCCCTCTCGGGCGCATCCCCCCGTATCCGCTGTCCTGCAAGGCGGCGAAGTAGGCGTCAAAATCTACCTTCCCCTCGCCCAACGGAACCTCCTGGAATATGACTCCGGAGCTTACAAGCTCTGCAATCCGTTGATGATCCAGCGGCTGGTATCCGATGGCACCGTACACATCCCTCGGATCGACCGGCTGATGTCGGATGCTGTCCTTCACATGGATGTGGACGATATAGTCCTTCAGCAGGTGTATACCATACACCGGGTCATCCCCTGTTACCATCACCATGTTGGTCCACTCTTATTTCGCGCAAGGTAACGTAATTCCTTCATGGATTGCCCGGTCGGCCAGGAGAGCGATATCCATCGCCCGGCATGCATCCTCCATTGTCGGTATAGCGGGCAAGTTGTTCTCCAGCATGGACAGGAAATAGTCCAGTTGGGCACCCGTAGGCTTCACGGAGAAGTCCATATTGATCTGCCGAACCGTTCCTTTCCGGTGGTCTTCGACCTCAACCAGATTTCCCAGATGCTGATCCTCTCGCGGTCGATCGTTCTTGTAGATGATGCGGATCCGGCCTGCCGGTCCGATGAATTCCTTCCGGTTATCAGTCGGAAGCCCCTTACCCCACCCCGTCTCAAAGTAACCGATGGAGCCGTCCGACAGACGGAGGGTCATGAGTCCGTAATTGTAAGTGTACGGCGGGACTTCTTCATAGAGACGCTGCCCTATCCCGTTGACGCTTACCACTTCCGCCCCTGTAGCCCAACGCATCACATCGATATAATGGACGCCGCAATCCACGATCGGCGAGACGTCCCGGAGCAGGGACAATTGGGAAGCCCAATTTTTGGAGGGCTTCAATTGGGATAACCGGATGACCAAGGGGAAGCCGATAGCGCCCTCCCGGATCATCTTCATAACCGCCTGGTACGTGGTGTTATGGCGAAGGATGTGACCGATCAGGACCTTGGTTTTGGCTCCACGGGCCAGCTTCATGAATTCCTGTGTTTCCCGTGCATTACCCGCCATCGGCTTCTCGCATAGGATATGCTTCCCTGCAGCGAGACAATCTTTTGCGATCTCCAGATGGGATGACGGGTACGTGGCGATAATGACCAGATCCACATCGTCACGCTCGATCAAGACCCGGTAATCCGTGCTCCAACACTCGGCTCCGTATTGGCTTGCCACTAAGGAGGCCCTGTCCCGGTTCCAATCCGCCACGCCGATCAACCGAACCCGCTCCTGTCGTAATATCGCGTCCAAGTGGAGAGAGCCCATATAACCGCAGCCTATCACGACCGCCCCGTACCTTTTCATGATGCATCCATCCTATCCTTCTCACTCGCGGAGGTTATTTTATGTTAATCCAAGCTCCTTGTTGGGAGAATCCGAAGTCTCCCTACTGCGTCTAGTCTTCTTGGGCATTGATGACTTACCATTCTTCATGCATATCCTTCTCTTACATTTGTATTATACCGGATTACTACAGAATAACTTTTATCTAGTTATGATACCTTGTTACCTTTATTATATAAGAATGATGGAGAGTTTTATTTAGCTAAGAAAGTTACTTTTTGCACGATTCCGTTATTCCGTCTAATACTATGTAAGGGAGCTGTCCCGCTATGCCCCCCCTCTCCAACACTGGTCCGCAAGCCAGTCCCCTTCCAGGAATGAACTCCCTCCATCCATTACGCGCATTTCTAGAGGGTCGCACCTCGCTTGTTCCCGAGAAGGAGGCTGTACGATTTCGAGCTGCTCTATGTATGCCATTGCGATGGAGGAGCGAACCTACACGGTGTTACCCGGGCAGCTTATCGTTCTGCTTTCCGGCGTCTACCACCGGAAGGCAAAGGAGGCTGATCCGACCACCAAACTGATCGGGATCACGGTGAATTGCAGTAGGTAGAAGCGCAGAACTTAAAATCTTGCGGTACGTGAGTACCGTACGGGTTCGCCCCCCCGCCCTCAGCAGTTACAAAGTTAATTTTCTGAATATGCTTTTTTTATGTTCAATTAGCCCAACTACTTAAATTAACAAAAAAGCAACTCCCTTGTTGGCAAGTCGCTTTTAAAACACTCTATAGTGAATCTTTAGTTATTATTTAAGATCCTAGCGCTTAGCCTTATAAAACTCATGATAAAGCTTCATCAGCGCCCTCTTCTCAATCCGCAAAACATTACTCCGCGAGATCCCCAGCTCCTTCGCAATCTCCCTCTGTGTCCTCTCTTCCCCGCCTGTATCCAATCCAAACCGACCAACGACAACTTCTTTTTCCCTGTCATCCAATATATCGAGGTTTCGATATATCTTGCTCTTCTCAATCTTCAGATCGACCTCTTTAATGACATCATCAGCCTCGGAGCCAAGGATATCGATCAGCGTGATTTCATTTCCTTCCTTGTCTGTCCCAATTGGATCGTGCAGAGATACGTCTTTCCGTGTTTTCTTCAAGGATCTAAAGTACATCAGGATTTCATTTTCAATACAACGAGCCGCAAATGTGGCCAGTTTTGTCCCTTTGTTCGGGCGATAGCTCTCGATGGCTTTGATCAAGCTAATGTTGCCGATGGAGATCAGATCCTCCATGTCTTCTCCGGTGTTATCAAATTTTTTGAGGTTATGGACACGATACGATGTAAAAAACATACCAAATACGATCGTTCCCAATTTTCCAGGAACACAAACATCGGTGCAATTGTCTCATTCATACGTTAAGTTCCTATTCGTTTTTTCTCAATTTCATCTGTGCTATATTCTTGGACAATTTGTCCTTCAGCTTAGCAATATCCTGCGTAAGATTCATCATTTATATATTTAATCTTATAGCTTAGTAAAGAACAGCAAAGTGCAATTTGTGTTCACTCAAGTCTGGATGCATTATTTAATATATATTTCCATAATTAACTTGTTAAATGACCAGCACAGTGTTATTTATGTTCGGTGAAAATAAAGTATTAGACTGGAGTCGTTGATTTAACGCGGTTTTTGAAATGAAAAATCGTCAGCTTTTGAAAAATGAGTTTTAGACTGATCCATTATTAGAAGCAGCGGCGGACCAAGACTTGATAAATAAAGTCTTAGACTACCGCTGTTGTCGTTCAACTAACGTTCCCCGTTAGTTGAACAAGAAAAAAGAAAAAACAAGTCACATCAATTGAAGTTCAAGAAGATCCAAATTATCGCGAACGAGGATCATTTTGTCCTTATAGTCCCAATGGTCGATCAAGTTAGGCAGCTTCGTCAGATTGTAGTCTTTATTCCATGCCAACAAGTTGTGGATGCCTTCGAGCGTCTCTCGCTTCTTGTTTGGGACGATGTCCACAATACGCTCTTCATAACGCTCCCAGATCCGTTCCTCCTGAACGGACAACGGCGTCATCAGTACGACGATCTTATCTACAGCATCAAAACTTGGTGCTACCCACGACCTGTATACGCCTTCTTTGATCCATGAATCGAGACCGATGATTTCTCTGAGTCGGCGGTCACGCTCATCCTCCGATGCCTTTACGCCATACTCGTTCGATTGATGATCCCAGAAAATATTGTCTAGATCGTAATGCGGGATATGGAGTTTATCGCTCAATAACTCCGCGATGTAGGATTTACCGCTTCCTGAGCCGCCGATGATATGAATTCGGATTGCTAACAGCTCAGCTCTTTCTTCCTGATTGTATTCGTGGAAGCACCTATGCTGAGAGTATTTCGTCGTATTATTTAAACTATCCTGCCCGTTAGCTGAACAAAGGCAGCCGATCCACTGATCGATTGCCTTTGTGTCGTTATTGAGCTATCGTGTCCCGTTAGCGTGATGATGACCTAGCCTGAGAATACTTTATCAAACACATCTTGAAGGAATATCGCTTAAACGGTCTAAATGCACCTAAAAAACAGTCTAGACAAGAGAATAAACTGTTTTTTGATGAAGAGGCATCGGCGCATGCTCATTATGTTCGCAGGAAATTGTTATCCCAACACTAACTCAAAACGAGCAAAAATATCTTCTTCATACCACATCGTGAAATTAGTTCCCCATGTTGTGTTCAATAGTGTAAACGTAAATTTATTGTTGTCTTGATGGTATTTGTTGTTATAACTTAGATTGTTATTTGTTCCGATTCCCAAAAGAGGGGCATCAATAGGTTTAATATTGATTTTTTTATCGCTGCCATCGTAAATTAACTCTTCAATCATGTGTTGCAACTTATTTCCGTGACCAACCACTTCAAAAGGTGAAATAACGGTATCAATTTTACGAATCTTAGTTAAGTACGGCGAATTCAAACGTGGTGTAATGTCAAAAGAATAAATTTCCGGATAACGAATTGCATCTTTATCCTTTAATAATAGTGCAATTTCAACTTTATCTCCAAATTGATATTTAACCTTTACAACTCTTGGAGCACCATACTCCTCCACAGCTCTTTGGCTATACTTTAAAGTTGCAATAATCGAATCATTTTCCATAACTAATTTCACAACATGTGGTGTGAAATTTTCATTCAATTGAATTCGTTTTTGAATTTCCATTCCTGGCTTTAAGAAGTCAATTGCCCACCAATTATGTTGTAATTCACGCAAATAGTTGTAACGTAGGTTATCATAGTCATTTTGCCCAGCAATTGTATAGTTCAGAACCCCGAGTTTGTTGTCCTGATCAAAGTAAAGTGTTCCATCCTTTTCTAAGTGGTTAATTGAACCATCGCTAGCAAACATAACTTGATACCCGTTTACCGAAATCAATTCTTCCAAACCACATTCAATACCTTGGTTTTCAAAGATATGATATGGAACTTCGATAAGTTTTTTAATGTTATTTTGATCTTTAGGCTCCAAACAAGCTATTGCACGATCAACGTTCTTGCGTTGTTCTTTCCATGAAGACTCATAAAATTTGTACGAACGATCAGTCCACTCATTATAAGTGAATTGCATTTCGCCAACAGTTGCATCTTTAACAATTCCATAAGCGTAGGTTAAATCAAGATCCGTAATTTGGTCTAAACTACGCGCTCGTTGGAAGTCTTTCTTTTCATAATTCATATAGTCACTGAAATAGCGTTTGATATCCATTCCCCAAGTATGCTCTGGAACTAACATCGCATAGAAATTAGCATCATCATTTTCTATTTTGTTATCAAACATGTAATTAGTTAAAATCCGATAATCACGAATGATTTTCGGATCAGACATCATTCCATGAATCCATGTGTCCCCAATCTCCTCTGTAATAACTGGCAGTTGGTCACGTACTTCCCAAATTTCATTTGCAAACTGATCCATTGAAGTCAATTCAAGCTCATAGTCTGGATACTCATTCGCCATTTTTGACAAAAAGACGTTAATTTTCTCTTTTGTTCCTGGACCACTATTATCATGAGTATGCATAAACGCCAGCTTGTTATCTATGCAATCAATTCCGATTACGCCACCATAGTCGTCTGAATAAGAGACAATTATCTCACTTTCACCATTCTTCCATAGAAATGTATCTGGAACTTCTGGAATTGAGCTCGAGCCATTTACACCAATGTGTAGGAATTTAATTCCTTGACGATATAACTCATCAACAATCCCGATAGTATGTCCTGGGACGTCAGTCATCTTTGCGCTTGTTGTTTTGTATCCATAACGAGCATCTAACTTCTTTGAGATTGAAGTCATGTAATGTAAAGTTTGAGGTGTCATAGTTTCAGATTCAAACGTACACGGGATTGCGTGCCAGCGAATGTAACCTTTCTTTATGGCGTCGTCTAGCTTTTTACAAGCTTCTTCATCCATGTTTTTGAAGTAATATTCAATAATAAAGCTACCTGTTGTCCAAACAAAGTCTTTGCCCTCTTTTCTTAAGTCTTCAGCTAAAGTGATTGCGTTTTGAATGTAATCATGGCAATACTTGTGCAAGACATTTTCTGCTAAATCGGTAAAACCAATGTCAAAATGAGTTTTGTTTACCACATAGATTTTTTTCATTTCTATAATCACGCCTTTCTTAGTCATAATACGTCGTGAAATAATTGCTTTCAGGCTTTTACTCCACTTTTGTTTCTACAAGGTTCGGCCATTCGGACTCTGAATTATGATCTCTCATAAAAAACCTCTTAATAATCCCAGGCTGTCGAGACTTTCTCGACAGCCTGAGGACATTGAATGTTGTCCTCTTCGACGTGGGTTATGAGCTATCAAATATGTGGATTAAAATCAAATGCGACCCAAACGTATGCAATCTGCAATAATACCAAGGGTAAGCTTATGTTCCTTCTCGAAATGCTCATTCTTTAATGATTCGAACAGCGTTTTCTTTAGCTTTATTCGAAAATTCAGCTATGTTCTAACATAGGCCTTGATTGTCCCCATTTCTTTTCCTACGCTATTACCATGGGGGCGTATCGAATAGCTGCCAACCATTGCAGGAATGATAAATGTTTCAGCATAATGAACTATAAATGGCTCAAAGGCATTTGTAGGGCTTTCGACTATAGCTTCCTCCCCCTCTATTAGATTGAGAACATTGACACCGCCATCTGTGTTATGGATGACTGGTCCTGAGAACCAATGTCTTCTAGTTTCAATAAACTGCCTGTCGTGTAAGCCTGTCTTTTCTTCGATCCATCCATCGCCTTCACCCATTTGTTCTAGACAATTGATTATATTTTCACTGACCCACTTCTCGTCTCTTTCCCATTGAATAGAATTGATTCCGTGTTCAAGATGGACAGGTCTTGGTATCCCATCCATCCCCAACCGTCCCCAATCCCATAATTTAAACGTGAAGTAATTGGGTGTTGCACTTATTTCTAATACCAAGGAATCTTTACCCTGCGAATGAATAGTACCTGCTGGTATTAAAAAATGGTCATGCTTTTTAGCTGGAAATTGATTAATATACTTTTGGTCGTCAAATTTACTGCCTTCATCATATGATTGTTTTAAATCTTGAATCATTTCATTGGAATTTATATCATCCTTGACACCCAAATAAACGATAGCATCTTCTTTTGCATCAACGATGTAATAGCTTTCATCTTGCGTATAATGCACCCCAAACGTTTGTTGCGCATAATCAACCAATGGATGAACCTGTAAACTAAGATTTCCGCCCCCAAAAGTATCTAAAAAGTTAAATCGAATCGGGAACTCCGCGCCAAAACGTCCATATACCTTTTCACCCAAAAGATCAACTGGATGTCTAAAAACAGCATTAATAGCTGGGACTTCAATTTTTACGTCCCCGTATCTTAAAAAAAGACTATTTTCTTCTGGTACACCATTAAAGCTCCAAGCATAGTTTTCAACTGACGGATCAAGACCAAGCTTTTCTTTCATCCATTGCCCTCCCCATACTCCAGGGGCAAAGTAAGGAATCACTCTAAAAGGCTGGCTGACTGTTTGCTTTAATCCAGCTAAGTAGGTTGCCCCCTCTACCAGCTTTGGTTCATTGCTGCAGTTCGTATCTAATAGATAATCTATTTTTTCAAACAACTTCCTTTTATGTCTGTCCGCAACTGGCCATTCAAAGAAATAGCCTCTTTTAATCTTTCTAACCGCATCCTCATTATGGTTGTCTGCTCTCCAATTTGAAATTTCATTATTACTATATCTTTTTTGGATTTCCCACCTTGCCAAATCAGCATATATGAGAATATCAGGATCACATACAAGAGTAGCACCAGAACCATAAATAATGATTAAACCGCTATCAATGTTACTAATAGCACTTCTAGCCTCTTCCAAACGTTCATCATCTAAAAAATCCCCAAAATTATGAAGCGATATCTTCCCAAATACTCTATCCGTTGTTAGATGAAATTTAATCATATCCGTTACTTTATCGCTAGAATAATATAAATCATCTGCAAAAATTGTATAGGCAGGTTCCATTACTGAAACAAGATTAGCTTTTAGTTCTTCCATTCTTACGCCAGGATAACAATCGACGGTAACGATAGTCTTTTGCTTTCCTAGTCTGATTATTGCCCCATTAAGCTCATTCTTAATGTTTCCGTAATCTTGCCAAGCATGATCATTTGAATTGGATACTAGTATCTCTGGGTACATATTAAAATTAGCCATTATTTTATTCCTTCCTTCTAATAGATTGCTTTAATAGATTTGCTACACCTTTAAATGTACTCAGTGAGGTTTCTTCAGAACATTCAATGTTTACCGTTTTGTTCTCAAGCGTTTCATAAACCCCATTCATAAACAAATCTTTACTTTTTGTAATTTGACCGCCAAGAATGATCGCATCTGGTTTAAAACTTTTTATATATGGATTTAAAGCTTTTCCTATATATTCTCCAAACATTCGGAATGCCATCTTTGCCCTCTGGTCTTCATTTTTGCCCATAGCGGCTAATGTTTCCACTTCGTTGTCTGATGTACTAAGGCCTAATTCATTCGCCAGTTTTAAGATACCTCTTTTAGAAATATAGTCATCGACTATGGATTGCTTAAATGGTTGATTATAGATCCATCCATTTTCCGGTATATCTTGTCTGTCTTTTACCAATTTTCCATTTTCCATAAATGCCGATCCTGCCCCCGTACCAATCGTTAAAAAGATGGATTTGTTGTAACCTCCAGCCTTGCCGGATACATGTTCTCCTAAAGCAAACAGGCTAGCATCATTATCAAAAACAATCTGAAACTCATTACTTGTCTTTGAATGAAAAGAACTTTCTTGTTTAAGACGATTTATTAATAGATCACGAAGGTTCACTTCGTATATCTCTTCAAATTTATCGATACCTTTGATGTAACTTATCCCGCTTTCATAATCAAATGGACCTGGAAATGCATAGCCAACTCCAGTTATTTCGAAGTCTTTATCCAAAATTCCATTTGTTTGCTGCTTAATGATGAACACCAAATGTTCAATGATACCTTCTTTAGTCTCTTTTGATTTCGAGGGGAAGATGGCATACGAGTTAGGAACTATTTCCCCATCGTCGTTTAAAACAGCTGATTTTATAAACAATCCTCCGACATCAAATGCGATCGAATATTTATTCATTACAACTCTTCACATCCCTTTTTGGCAAAATACCCTTTTTATATTGGATCATTCAATATTTAATTTTAGTATAAATCTTGTTCTCTCCTTAATCTTTTGAGAAACCAGTCATATTTTTATAAAATCGAGACATTCGTGATACACTCGTGGAGAAATATGCTACTATCAAAGCGGGAACATTAATGTGGTTCATCATTATTTTGAAAGGGGAAGACAGCCATGGAATGGACTGATTTGTTTATAGATGGTTCAATTGCTCTTAATCAGGAATCTATTCAAGTCAATGGAAGTGATGTTTCCATTCTAATTCACTATTGGGGTGCTCAACCCGATCATTACAATAACAAGCCACATCAACATTCTTATTTTGAACTGTGTTATATTGTCAACGGTGAAGGTGAGTATATGGATGATGGACATTCATTTCATATAACGAGTGGGTCCCTTTTCCTTTCCCGCCCCTTCGTTAAACACCAAATTTTAAGCGAAACTGGATTGGAAATTATTTTTGTTGGATTTGAAATTATAAAAACAAAATCAACAAAGAAATTAATAGAACTTTTCACTAATCTAGAAAAAACGAAAAAATTCATTATTAATAATGCTAGCCAATCTCCCGTTGTAAAACTATGGACTTCTATCCTCGTTATGGCCTGTGATTTTTACCTATTGTTCAACGACTGCTTTCAAGGCTTATGTTCTTCTTTCTATTCAAGTATTGTTGGTTTATTTAATGAACAACAAATTAAATACAAAAAGAATAAAGAAATACGTATTTATTCGTCCTTAGTATATCAAGCGAAGCTATACATCCATGACAACCTATCTCAATCATTGAAAATGAGCGATGTAGCGGATTTTATTCACATTTCAGAAAGACACTTATCACGTATTTTCCAGGATGAATTAGGCCAATCGTTTTCAAATTATATTAAAAGAGAGAGAATGAGAAAAGCCAGCATCCTCCTCTCAGATACCGACCTTACCCTCAAAGAAATTTCAGAAATGTCAGGTTTTAAAACAGTTCACTATTTTACCACTGTTTTTTCAGCAGAAATGGGAATGCCACCTGGGGAGTTCAAGAGAAAACTCAACCAACAAACGCTATTAGTACCAGAATATACTGAGACTTATTTACAGAGCGCTTCTATAAACTGATCAAGAATCTGAATAGCGTTTTTTTGTTTTCAACCAGCAAATCAAAGCACTTTGGGGATATACGTATTCGACTTGTTTTATATATTAATCTTATAAAAAAATCGACAAGTGGTAGTGTGCCCTTCAAGTAGACACTCAAAAAAAACCGATGTTATCATGAGGAACGAGTGCAACTTGGAGGGGTGTTAGGTATTGATGATTTTGCTATCCTTGAAGGTCATACCTGCAATACGGGGTTGCATGATTTGCGTGGTGACTCTTTGCTGGACATTATTCTAGGTAGGACATCGAAAGAATTACTTGCTTCTTATGAGAATCATCCTGCGATGGGTCTGCTTAATCCGGTTGCCGTGGTTATGGATTTAGCGCATTTTTCCCGCAGTAGGGGCAACTTGGAAGCACGATCATGGGAGTCACCTTCAGAAATATTGAATCGTTCGCTTCATTTGGAATGAGTTTACTTACACGAAACTATGGTAGACCTAAAAATAATTTCGGAGCCAAGGATATCTATGAGCGTGATTTCGTTACCCTCTTTGTCCGTTCCAATCGGATCGTGCAGAAATACATCTTTACGTGTTTTCTTGAGCGAACGCAGGTGCATCAGAATTTCGTTTTCGATACAACGGGCAGCAAAAGTGGCTAGCTTTGTCCCTTTGATCGGGCGATAACTTTCGATAGCTTTAATCAGGCCGATGGTGCCGATGGAGATCAGATCCTCCATATCTTCCCCAGTATTATCGAATTTTTTGAGGTTATGGACACGATGTGATGTCAAAAAAAATTAGCCAATTACAGCTTTACTATTATCAATAACAATTAATTGATCAATCAACTCTAAGTGAGATTATTCATACTTGTTAAATTGCGTCTAACAATATCCTCGGTTTCAATATGATAGCCACCGTTTTTCACACGTAGAGCAATACATTCAATATTTAGCCGAACATCTGCTAGTCCCACATAAAACACAATAATTTCAAAGCCTTATTCCTTTGTATCCCTCATCTGCCTTATAACGTTACCACCCGCTAAAGTGGTTTCCACAATGAAATCCCACTTATTCCAGATATACTACCTGGCTATTCTTATGGCTTCTTTCCCAGCAGATAATTTACTCTTTTCAGGATGCCCATTATTGATCTTGCGGGCTAGTGCATCTGGAATCATCAGCGATTCTGCTTTATGCCATTCTCCCATATAGAAATCTTCCACTTTCATGAAATGAAAAACATAATATTCTCCGTTAATTATTAGCTGTTCCTCTTCTTTTTGATTTCGTGAAATTCAAGGTTTTTGATGATGCAGCCGGATGATGATACTCAATATCCTACAACCCTAAAACATATCATACAACGTTATCTATTTAATGATATAGTTTACATATACATTACACTTAATAATTAAAAAAGCCTTTTTCTCCTTTTTATAAACTCAAAATATATTAAATTCATAATATTTATTGACTGAAACAAATACAAGTGTTATATTTCCTAACATTAAATAATAAAATACATAAAGGAAAAGGAGATTACGCACATGAATAAGTTCAAACGTCTACGTGAAACTAAAAGAGATCATTCTGGTTCCACCCGATCTGAATATTCACCAGCAAAAAAAAATTGGAGTAAAAAGCAATTTATAGCTACTTCAATTGTGTTATCTGTTATTGCTACGAGTGTAATTCCGTTCCAAACAGCTGATGCTTTAACTAGAGTTACTTCAGAAAGTGGCACAGTATGGGAGATTCATGATGTTTTTGCTCCTAGCTTAGACACAGGAAGTTTACGTACAGTTGGTGCTACACAAGTACAAGGTTTCGGCAATATCTTTGTTAAAGTGTCCTCGCCTTCAGCTCCACTGATGAATGGTCAAATGATGCGTGGGTTTGACTTGAAATACGATGGCGTTAATAAGTTTACTTCGGCTCAATCTGTAAATCTAGGAAATGTAACTGTAACACGTGAGGTGTATGTGGATACTATTCATAATCGAACGAGATTCTTTGATACATTTACTAATAAAAATGATGTCGCTATAAAAGTTGATGTATCATTCGGTGGCTCTTTAGGATATGGTACAACAACAAATGCTTCAGTAGTTAAGGCAACCTACTCAGGCGATCTAAAGGTAACAACAGATGATTCATGGATTGTTGTAGATAGCAGTGCCAGAAACAATAAGCCGCTAGGCGTTGCAGTGGGATCACCAAAACCGTTTGATAATGGATTAACAGGTCTAGGGAATCAGCAACAGGATCCATTCACAGTACCCTTAGCTGAGTATGGAAATGAAGCGAGTTTCTATGGGTTCATTAATTCACTAAATATTGGGCCGGGCGAATCGAAGTCCCTAGTAAATTATGTACAAGTTGGAGAAGCTGGTGAAGAAGGGTTGAAAAATCTGGTTGCTATGCTAGATGGACTTAATAGTCTGCTGGATGTAACAGGATTAACAAACGCACAAATTCGTTCAATTAGCAACTGGGATATATCTGCTATAGAGGGACTTGATACTGGAGATCATCTGGATATTCCAAATGCTCCTGCGGCCAAAGAATTAATAACTTCATCGCCGTATGATGTTAAGAATAAATCAATTGCAGAAATGCAGAAGGATATGATTAATGGTAAAACTACTTCTGTACAAATTACTCAAGCCTATTTAGATAGAATTAAGGTATACGATGAGGGACAATTGGGATTCCATGCATTCCTGCATGTATCTGAAACTGCGCTTAACCAAGCAAAAGCTGCTGACGATGCCCGTGCACACGGTGTAAAAGGTGATTTATTGGGTATTCCAATTGCGATAAAAGATATTTATGACACAAAGGATATGCCTACTACAGGTGGCAGTAAAGCTCTTGAAGGCTGGCAGCCTGATTCCGATGCATTCCAAGTGAAAAAGCTGCGGGAAGCTGGAGCTGTAATTATTGGTAAAGTAAATACTTCTGAGTTTGCTAACAGCGGAAGCTTTAGTGAGAGCGGCTGGCAGCAAACATGGAATGCACTCTATCCATCAAAAACATCTTTTGGCTCAAGCGGCGGGTCTGCAGTATCTGTTGCAGCTGATTTTGCAGCAGCAGCAATGGGATCGCAAACAGGGGTATCTCTCTATGCACCAACTACAGGCGCTAGCTTAAAAAGCTTCCGGGGTACAGACGGTATGGCAAGTACTACAGGAGTACTTCCACTCACTTGGGGACAAGATTATGCAGGTCCCATTGCTAAAACAGTAACTGACCTAGCCATTATATTGAATACTACAACGGGTACGGACCCACAAGATATTTTCACAGTCACTGCTGATGCAGATCATAAGCGTCCAGTGGATTGGAAGGAATCTCTGGATGCTTATGCATTGAAAGGAAAGAAAATTGGATATATTCCTGCATCCTTTGTATCTGCATATGCTGATGATGATACTGGACGGGCAGTGATAGATAAGTTCTTAGAGCTTCAAGCAGCGGGGGCGACAATGGTTGAAATGTCAGCTGTACCATCAGGCCCTAGTCGTCCTTCAGGTATTAATGGATCTACTGAAGGTTGGGCACGTTATATTGAGCTTCATAAGGACTTCCCTTATATTGATGGAGCAAGTGTACTAGCTTCAGATAAGGTGCTTATTTATAATCAAAGAGGATATAGTACTCCAACTCGTATGACTGAACAAGCTGTACAAGATTACATTAAGTATAGAACCGACTATAAGGAAGTTATTAAAAACTGGATGGACGCGAATGGCGTTGATGCTGTTGTTTATGCAGGTTTTATTAGTGACGTATATAACAATGACGCATCAGCTTCTCAATTAAGTTCTGACCGTAACACGGGCGTATTAACCTCTAATGTGGGTCTCCCTACGGTAGTTGTTCCTGTAGGAACGAATGACAGCGGATATTCTATTTCTATGCAACTGGTTGGTAGAGCATGGGACGATGCAAAAATTTTAGGCATGGGCTACGCTCTTGAGCAACAAAGTCAAGCTAGACTACTTACAACATTTGCTCCAGCACTTCAATATGTTTCAAACTCTACTAATCCTAATCCAAACACAGATAATGGACCAACCAATTCAAATACTGGAGGAGGTACACCTCCAGCAGTAACAACGCCTATAGAAACAACGGCACCTGCAGAAACAATAACACCAGCAGATAAGCCAAAAGTTGTTAGTTTTGTAGATACAATGAATCATTGGGCAAAAGCAAGCATTGACGCACTAATTGCTAAGGGATTATTGACCGGTTATTCCGATGGAACATTCCGTCCAAATTCAGGTTTGACTCGTGCCGAAGCAATTAAAGTAATTGCAACTTACATGGGACTTGAAGGACAAGAAAGTAACTTTATAGATGTATCTCCAACTCATTGGGCGAATAAGTTTATTGGTGCAGCTGCTGGATCAGGCTTGATGAACGGATATAGTGACGGAAGATTCCGTCCAGATGAGAAGATTAGTCGTGGTGAATTAGCGGCACTAATCACTCGAGCTTTTAAGCTAACAGGTACTGAAAACACATCATTCAAAGATGTTACAAGAAATGCATGGTATTATGATTCCATTGATGCACTCGCATCCAATAATATTATTACAGGATACGCAGACAGTACATTTAAGCCTGAAAAAGATATTACTAGAGCAGAGTTTGCAGCAATTGTTTCCAGATTACTAGGAACTATTAATTAAAAGAAATTCAATTAAAAATGACAGAGTACTCGAGTAACCACGTTTACAGGAAGGGCCATCCCGAAAGGGATGGCCTTATAACTTGCCGTTACAGATAGTGCGATGAACCGTATCATAAGTAGGGCGAACCCTATCCACACAAAAAACGACTCATCCGTAGACAATTCGCTTTTCAAGTCTTATTATTAATGGATTATTACTGTGTAATTGTCATCAGTCTTACCGCTTCGCCTTATAAAACTCATGATACAGCTTCATGAGCGCCCGCTTCTCAATCCGTGACACATAGCTGCGACTTATACCAAGCTCCTTCGCAATCTCCCTCTGCGTCCGCTCTTCTCCACCTGTATCCAATCCAAAACGACCAACGACAACTTCCTTTTCCCGGTCATCCAATATATCGAGATTTCGATGAATCTTGCTCTTCTCGATCTTCAAATCCACTTCTTTAATAACATCATCCGCTTCCGAACCAAGGATATCGATGAGAGTAATTTCATTACCTTCCTTGTCAGTCCCAATTGGGTCGTGCAGTGATACATCTTTACGAGTTTTCTTCAAGGATCTTAGGTGCATCAGAATTTCGTTTTCGATACATCGGGTAGCAAAAGTGGCTAGCTTTGTGCCTTTGTTCGGGCGATAGCTCTCGATGGCTTTAATCAGGCCGATCGTGCCGATGGAGATGAGATCCTCCATGTCTTCTCCAGTATTATCGAATTTTTTGAGGTTGTGTACACGATGTGATGTCATACTAGAAATGGACAGAATTATGCATGTCTCTGGGCAAGCAAACAATTAAATAGCCACGTGGAGTTCTTACGCTCCTATGTGGCCTTTCACTTAACTATCTTGAATTTTCTTCTTCAATTACAATATTTCTACTACTATTTTCCCAATCATATATTTTTCCAAACATTACCTCCATTCCGCAAGTTGTACAACTAAATAGATATCTTGATTGTATTGAATTTTCTTCTCCCTTACTAATATCACAAATAGTTACTCTAATTCGGGAGTGATCCCAGTCTGATTGACTACAACAGTTACAAACCAGTTCCTTTCCCCATATTTTAATAGTAGCCATGTTACCTCCTAAAAACTAATATTCTTAGCCGATTGATCTTAATAATACTGTATAAAAGTGAGGTTTGGTATTTGCATTCTCGTATGTCATAAGCCAATTATCAACATTTCTTTTAACCTCATCTGTAATATTGCAATGAAAAAGTCCCTTAACTACAGAGAAAAACTCAGGGCATCTTTCACCGCTTCGTCCCCCTGCTGCGTCACTTTCTCTTGACGTACCCCGGTACGCCTGCGAAAAAGTTTCTGGCTTGGAACTAAATTCGGCAAAATCTGCTCCTTTAGGAGTTCTAAGACACACCCTAATCGAACTTGACCCTTTCGACAGTATTCGCGGGATTCCTGCACCGTAGAGAACTGGACTCGTCTCATCTCTTGGTATTGAACCACTCTACAAGAATCGCAGCAGTATCATGGGGCTGAAATACCGGAAAATAATGACCATAGGGTACATCTACGCATTTAACCTGTGGATCGATTTCCTCAGGATAGTGGTAATCCTCATCTTCCTTGCCCCAGACCACTACTGTGCTCTTCGCCTGATCAGCTTTACTCCACATCCCCATCGATAACTTGTCTTGGACTCCTTTGCCCTTCCCGGTATGAATCCAGCGTAACAAATCGGTATGCGCACCCGCAATGCGTGGAGATTGCATACTGGACCTCACCTTTTCTGCAAATCTTCTAATTACACGGTGATCCGTGTCACGTTTTGATTGAAGCATACGATTCCAGCCAGCTTCGGATCGCCCGGCCAGAAGGGTACGCACGAAATCTCTTGGCATACGGGAAGCCATACGCAGAGCTGTCTGGTTAGAGTTATGACCTACGGGCTGCAATAAACCAAGCTGAATATCTGTGCGTCCGCTCCTGAATGCCGCCGTAGCCGCAATTGCGCCCCCAACAGAGTGACCGATCAGCTTCATCGGGCCTTCCAACTCGCGAAGTGCGGTGAGTAGTTCATGCACCTGGCCTTCAAACGCTTCACTCTTCTGATGAACAGGTGACCGACCGAATCCGGCCAGATCGACAAGCCATACCGGGTTTCCTGTCAGTTCCCGAAGCCGTTCTCCCAAAGGTAACATCTCATCGGCACAACTAAGCAAACCATGTACGATGATCCACGACTCTCCTTCACCATCCCAACCAAGTGCAGCCAAATTTCCTATCCGTGATCGAATACAACCGGCTGGCAAAGTCCCAGATGATGCATGACGGAGACGATAATCCAAGTCGGCTGTCACAAATGGAAGCTGTTCCCTGATATCAGGCCAGGATTGTCCCATACGTGTGAACAGAGCCTCCGTCTCTTCCACCGGAAATGTTCTGTTGGTGATAAAAGAAACCGATTCTGCTGGAACACCGCTGATCCGCGTACCGCCTGATTTCATCGCCCATTGAACCCATGTCAGTGGTACAGCCCATTTGGGCTTTGGAACATCCATTTGCTGTGACAGAAGATGCAGTAATTCCTTCATGCTAGGACTATCTTCTTTGCGCGCCAAAAGTGGATACGTTCCTCCCACTGGAGCTGTTTCTTTGGATAAAAAGACAAGGGTCTTTGCAACCACATCATTCTCCACAAGCGGCAACCAATACGATGAACCTCCCGGTACAACAGGCATGAATCGTTTCTGAATCGCCTGAATGAGCAGTCCGATACCACCCGTTTGCTCGGTTTCACCCGTGGGCCGCGGTCCCACGACTGTACTTGGATTGACAACAGACAACGGATACTGATTCGCCTCTGCATGTTCACGGATATACAGATCAGCGTGAAATTTCATTTCTTCATATGCACTTTCATGATTTTCTAGTTTGTTGACCTGAATGTATTCCCCCTTTTCGTCCCGTTGTCCATACGGGCTCATAAATCCAACAACATGGATAAAGTGTCTCAGTCCGCGTGTACGATGGATCTCGCCAGCCAGTTCCGCCACTTCCTTCGCGCCGTTCATAAAAATCTGTTCTGCTTCTTTACGCTCCAGAGTAACATCCATCGTGCCGCCAGCATGAATGATGACGTCTGCTTCGAGAACAAGCTGCCCATCAGTCAATACAAGGCCGAGACCTGGTTTGGACAAATCGCCGTGGATAAATGTAATTCGGTCGAAGTTCTTCACTCCGTAAGCTTGCAGCACAACTCTGGCTCTTGGTTCGGAACGAACAAGCAACAACAATTTTGTGTCCCCAGCCGCGAGTTGTTTTACTGTTTCCTTACCGATAAAGCCTGTACTGCCTGTCATGAAAATGATTGCTGGTTCAATTGCCCTCTTGTTAATAACCTGCTTTATGTCCCTAGTGTGCTCCGTATTTGTTTCACGAGTAGTATGAACATTCATTGTGTATTCGCCCCTTATAGTACTATTTAGTACTAATTATATTCAAAAAAACAGCTTCGTTTACCGAAGCATCTGACAAAAAGTACGTGCTGATTGTTCAATAATTCCTGTATCACGCGCGGTCTCCGCAAGTACAAGGGAACCTTCCATTGCCGCAATAAATAATGCTGCTGCTGGCCCCGGCTCGATTCCTTTACGAAACTCCCCGCCATCCAGCCCCTGTTGGAACAATTTCTCCATCATAGGCTGCAACTCACGAAAGAAACGGGATATGCTTTCTTTTACTTCCGGTGCACTGGCTGGTGTCTGCATATACAGTGTAATAAACGGACAACTTCCTTCATAATCCCGACCCTCTATGCCTGCGGACAGTAACGCCATAAACGAATAGATGCGTTCTGTTACCTCTCGTTCACGCTGACTGAGCAGCAGGTAAAGATCTGATTCATACTGGGCGATCCAGTACTGCACCACAGCATGAAGTAATTCCTCCTTGTTTTTAAAATGGTAATAAATATTCGACTTGGATACTCCGCTAACCCGTACTACCTCATCCATACTAACGTAGCTGTACCCCTGACGCAGAAATAACTGTGCAGCCACTTCAACTGCCTTGGTCCGGTTAACCGGATTGGAACTCTTAGATTTAGCAGATCCATTGTTCAATTTTTTATTCGTCATAGATAGAACTATATAGTACTAATCAAATAAAAACAAGTTTTTTGTTAATCAAAAGATCCTCTTTCACCTCAACCCCCTCCTACTTGTCCACATATAGTATTAACGCTGTGTTAAATACGTCATGGAATTACTAAACCGCTTCGGGTTATCCACATTCCAGAGATATTCACGAGGTTATTGGATCTGATCGGCAGATTCATCCTCTTTAATCAAAAGCGACTAGGGCGTGTTAGTGACTCAAAAATATATTTTCATTATATCCATATTATTACTACATCATTTCAACTCTTGTAGATATAAGTCTAGCGACAATTATTACTACTCTTTTTTTGCTATCGATCATTTCAGAGTTATCTATCTAGAAGCTTATTCCTACATTCAAAACATATATATATTAAATCTATGCATCATTTAAAGTATTCTTCTGAACACCACTTTATCTTTATTTCTCTACTTTTTTCATGAATTTTTATTAACTGATTTTAAAAAAATTCGTTGAACTATATCTTCAGCTATAAAAAACTGTCTCTTATAATAATTAAGCTGCTTCTGATATGGACCTTGGTACTTTTCATTATTCTCATATACATGTAACAATTGAATATGTAGATCATATATTTCTTTATATGACATAATAACACCCCTTAGCAGTTAAAAAGTTAATTTTCTGAATATGCTTTTTTTTATGTTCAATTAGCCCAACTACTTGAATTAACAAAAAAGCAACTCCCTTGTTGGCAAGTCGCTTTTAACAAATTCTATTGTAAATCTTTAGTTATTATCTAAGATCCTAGCGCTTAGCCTTATAAAACTCATGATAAAGCTTCATGAGCGCTCGCTTCTCAATCCGCGACACATAGCTGCGACTGATACCAAGCTCCTTGGCAATCTCTCGCTGCGTTCGTTCCTCACCACCCGTGTCTAATCCAAAGCGGCCCACTACGACTTCTTTTTCCCGGTCATCCAGAATATCAAGATTACGATAAATCTTGCTTTTCTCAATCTTAAGATCGACCTCTTTAATGACATCATCTGCCTCGGAGCCAAGGATATCGATGAGTGTAATTTCGTTTCCTTCTTTATCAGTCCCTATCGGATCATGTAATGAAACATCCTTGCGGGTCTTTTTCAATGATCTAAGATGCATCAGGATTTCGTTTTCAATACAACGGGCAGCAAAAGTGGCTAGCTTTGTGCCTTTGTTTGGACGGTAGCTTTCAATAGCTTTGATCAGACCAATAGTTCCGATGGAGATCAGATCCTCCATGTCTTCCCCAGTATTATCGAATTTTTTCACTATATGAGCTACTAATCTCAAATTGTGCTCAATAAGCAAATTTCGGGCTTTAGCATCCCCTTCAGCCATCATGCCTAAGTATTTGCTTTCCTCCTGCTCCGAGAGCGGCTGTGGAAATGCGTTGTTCCTTACGTAGGATACCAGCAACGTCAGTTCTTTAATTAGCAACGCGATCGTACTTAAGAATCCAGGCAACTTGGCGACACCTCCCGCACTTGTACAATGAAACCGATCTGTTAGCCTTACGGGTTCATGGTCATCTTATTGTATGTGGGTAGATGCCTAGAAGTGCATGTACGGGGGAAATTGTACAAACACACAAATTTATGTTTTCTATTTTTTAACCAAGTATGAACAAAAGACCTGCAGATGCCTTCGCCGTCTTGGCGAGACAACCGCAGGTTTTTATTGCCTATCGCATCAAGCTTTATCCACTAGATCATTTTTTGTAAGTATTATAGATTAGCATTGCTGCTTCGACCCGGCTCGCTGTTCCACCCGGGTTCAAATCCAATCCGTCACCTTTAACGAACCCTGCCTTAACCAGTGACGCAATGCTGCTTACCGCATAGCTTGATACCTTCGAAGCATCTCTGAATCCTTTCAGATCTACCGTTGAACCTACTTCGGGAAGCTTCCCAGCTGCCTTCAGCACCCTAGCGATCAGAACCATCATATCCTGTCGGCTGATTTCGGCATTCGGAATAAATTTTCCGTCCGCACCACCCTTAGCAATTCCGAGCGCTTTGGCGATAGACAACGCCTCGGCATAATATGTGCCTGGATTGACGTCGGCAAACTGATCTGTTGAATCCGAACTGAGCTTAAAGGCCCGAACTGCCATCACAATAAAGTCCGCTCGCTTGATCTTTGCTCCCGGTGAGAACATACCATCGCCTGTGCCTTTAATAATCCCCTCTGCCGCAAGCTTGTCGATAGCCTGCCTTGCCCAGTCATATCGGCTAGAGATATCCCGGAAAGTTATTGCTGACTGTCCCGATGTTCCCGGCTGCGAATCTGGGTTTGGTGCCTGAGACGCTGATGCGCTGCTAGTCGGCGTCGGCGTCGGCGTTGGTGTCGGTGTCGCAGTGGTTCCCGGATTCGTCGTCCCGCTGTCATTGCCACCACTGCTACCGCTTGTCGGTGTAACCGATATGTCCGACTTAACCCCTTCGCCTAACAAATTGCTTGCTGATACGGCGAATGTGTAAGATTGGCCATTGTTCAGATTCGTAATCACTGCACCAAGACTGTTATCTTTCCAGGTAATATGCTCGGTAATTGGTGTGTAGGTTTCCCCTTCCTTGACGTATACGTTGTAACCTTCAGCATTTGCGTTAGCTGGCCAGCTTATAGTGACTTGCCGATTTCCGACCTGTGCTGTCGGCACAACGTTACCAGGCACTGCGCCGCTCAAATGGATACTATCCACTCGGATATCCGGATTTTTAAAGACTAGATATAAATCATGCGTACCGGAGAGTGTCGTCAACAACTCCCCCGTTACATCGGTATAATCCAACTCGGTCACTTTAAAGGTGCTGCCTGGCACCTCACGAACTGCTGGCGCAGTCGCGTCAAATGTAACGACCGCCAAACGGGTTCCCGTTGGAGAATCTGCTCTAACCTCAACTACTGAGCTTGCATTAGTGGAAGCCCCACGCAAGGTAATGCCAGTTACACCGGATAAACGAACTTGATTAAGTGCTACCCAGGAGTTGCTGTTCTTAGACATGACGGCATAATATCCGTTCTCGGCTTCTTTTGCCTTAAGCCCTTCTGCTGTACGAAGCTTGGAGACCTCTCGATAAACTACATCTTTAGATGCAAAGGCATGATCGAAAATGTTAGCAGGCGCATTGACCGCATCAAGCTTCGCAATACTCTCATTATTGTAAGAGAGCGCTGCGGATATAGGAAGGTCACTAGACGATTTGCCTACCATCAGAGTGTAGCTTCCTGTTTCATTCACATACTCATTACGGTTGACATCCCACACGCCGAAATCAGATGGGTTCACTGTAAGCTGAACAGCCTTTGTCTCTCCGGCCGGAATGTACACTTTTTCATAGGAAACCAGCTGTTTCTTAGGTGTATGATCACCGTACTTGGAGGTATTGTTTTTGATGTACAGCTGAACTACCTCAGAAGTATTAACGGCTCCAGCATTCTCCACATCTAGGTTGATGGCAAAAGGTTCCTTGCCGCTAACATTAGACGGCACGCTTAAGTTCGAAAATTCGAAGCTGCTGTATCCCAACCCGTAACCGAATGGATAAGTTACTTGGGCATCGGTATACATGTAGGTCAGCTTACTTTCAAGCGGATCACCGTTTGTCATATCCACTGTAAATCGAGGATCGAGCTCGGCCAAAGTCACCGGAGTCGCCCCTTCAGGCAATGAATAATTATCAAGAACCGGCAAAGCATCCATTCCGGCATACCATGTCGAAGATAGGCGACCAGTAGGCGCGTAATCACCGAACAGCACATCCGCAAGTGCCTTGCTGTCGTATTGACCTGCATATGGCTGATACATAATAGCAGCTACATTCTCATTGTTTTGAATGGCCTCCATGTTCACAGGCGCATTTGACTTAACAATAACAACCGTCTTTTTCGGAAAAGCCTGCGCCACTTGAGACACAATCTTATACTGATCTTCTCCCAGGTTAAGATCCGATCTGTCGGCGCCTTCGCCTGCGCTATGTCTGGCAGGTGCACCGACGACAACTACGGCGTAATCGTTGCCGGAGGCCCAAGCGCTTGCATCTGCGCCCGCTTCCTTCAAGACAATCTCTTGAAACTTCTGATTGTCAGTTCGTGCCGCGGCGCCTGCTTGATTGGTCAGCGTCGTCGACGATAGATCAAGACGATCCGCCCCGTTCACGGTAACAAACCGGCCAGCAGAGTAGTAAGCTGTTTCAAACCCACCTCCGAAGCTCTCCGAATACGTGCCTGAGATCAGCGAGACGGTTCCGTCGCTATTTGCTTCTTGACGGAAGCGACCCGGAAGTGTACTGGCATCCGCCACATTAGAGAACGGATTTTCCACGAGATTGAGCTTGGTCGCATCGCTGTTTTGGACTGTACGGCTACTTCCGCTCGTTACGTCCTTCAGCCATTTTCCATTTGCCAGTGACAAGTAACTATAGCCGCCTTGGCCCCATGCGTAAGCCTCAAAGGCTTGGGATGCCGTATAGGCTTTTCCGGCGGCACTATAGACATAGACACTGTCTGTTACGGTTGCCATATCCGGTGCAATGAAATCCGCAGTGAGCTGAGCACCGTTCGTATAGGTGGAAGCCGTAACCGTTTGATGATTGGAGACAGAATCCAACGCAATTACGGGAGCGCCTGTACCAAAGATAACATTATCACTACCAATTGCTTCCCGAATGGCTCCAAGTGGGGACAGCCCAGCCCCAGGCAATACCGGTGTTTTAGATACAGAGTAAGTTGCTTTAAACCGGGTATCCGCCAACAGCCCCGTTACAGCAACGTTGCTGGATTTGGATAAAGGTAGCAAATTATTATCGTTCTTCAGCAGAACGACACTTTCCCGCGAAGCATCAAGCGCAACGTTCTGGTTTTCGTTCAACGTATAGATTTGCGGACTCCGGTCGCTCGCTAAATCCGAGAACGGATAACTTTTCGGGGAACCATCTGGATTTTTCTCGTTAAAATATCCAGTGCGTACCCACATCTCGATTTGTCCGCGGACGCTATTCTCTAGATCCACGCGGGTCACACCAAAAGTCCCATTATTTACAGCATTCAGAATGTTGGTGCGGGTGGAGCTTGTCGTGTTGGCATGATTTCCGCTAAGCAGCAGGAGCGCTGCCGCACCATCAGCATCCGTATAGTTCTGATAACCATTGTTGAAGCCTGCGGTCATCGCGCGATCGGCGGCTATAAAATCACCTACCGGCAGCATACTATACGGGTTTGAATTCGACGCACGGATAATATTCGGTGAGATATGGTTAGGAACTCCATTCGTTCGACCGTAAGTAGTCATAATACTTTGGACCACACCGGCTTGTAATGGATATAGGAAACTTTTCATTTGGTATTCATTAAGCGCCCGGGCGCTTGCATAAAATTGGCCGCTTGCTCTGAACCATTGTGCCAGATAGTTGGTATAATGCTTCGTCCCCAATTGAGCTTTTAACCAGAAGCCATCCTCGTTGCCAGCCTCCCCGTACCCGGTGATCCCCTTAGCCATGGAATTGATCATCGTTCCAGCAAGGACTGGGTCCTCTGCGTAGCCCTCTTCAAATCTGCCACTAAGTGGATTTGTCCGTAAATCAGATACGGCAGAGAACATCAAGGTGTTGGGATTGGCCAAAGTGACTTCTCCCCGCCGCTCGTTCCCCATGACTGTCCCCACTTTGCTGACTAGATCCTTATTCCAGCTTTGTCCCAAAGCGAGCATGGACGGCATATCTGTGCTTACACCCATAACACGGTCCACTCCGCCGGCTGCCGTTCCCGGCAAGGTATAACCTCCCGCGATTGTCCGGGCTGTGCCGGCACTCTTTTGATCCGCGTAATACGCCAAATCCTCGATGCTCATATCAGCTAAAATCAAATCTACAAATGCGTCCAGATGACTAGGTACACCATCAAAGATCGGCATGTTGGATGCGCCTCTAGCAAACTCAATCGCTACATTGTCAGCCGCTCTCACCTGATTCGGTGCGATCGTTGATATCATGGAGATGATAAGCGCCATAATCAGGGTGACCACAACTAGTTTTCTGAGGGTAAAACCTTTCATTCCACTGCTCATGTGATTGCTCCTTTTAATTTTTTTGGACAAGTCTCTCGCATGTAACTGATGACAGTCTAGCTGCTGCTGTCCTCTTCAGAGATTTAAAGAGTCGTCGATGAGATATCACATGATGCAGTTTCTGAAGATTAGCCTTTCACTGAACCTACCGTAAGTCCCCCTACGAAATACTTCTGTAGGAACGAGAAGGCAATCAGTAGCGGAAGCGCACACAGCATACAAGCTGCGAAGAGGACGTTCCACTGGGTTGGATTCTGCTGGTCACCCATGAAGCCAAGCATGGCTAGCGGCAGTGGAGACTGCGAGGACTTGGATATAAACGTCATATTGAAAAAATAGTCATTCCAAATCCAGATGCCCTGCGTGATGATGACCGAAACTGTGACGGGAATCAGTAGCGGGAAGACCACTGTCCAGAACCGACGAAAAAGTCCCGCACCATCAATATGTGCTGCTTCTTCTACCTCCTCCGGAACACCACTACGAATAAATCCGGTGTACAGGAATGTTGAAAATGGCAGGCTGCAGGTAACGAACATCAGGATCGGCGTATACTGCGTGCTTGGAATACCCAAGCTGTTGATCATTTGCACAATTGGAATCAGAACCATCTGTCCGGGTACGACTAGCCCGGCAAGGAAGAAAAGATACAGAAACTGGCTCCATTTACTTCTGATTCGGGCCATCGGATAGGAAGCCATAGCCGCGAAGATCACAACTAAAACAACGGAAATTGCTGTCAGCACCACACTATTTAGTAGAGCGGAATCAAAATGCATCCGTTCAAAGGCTGTCCGGTAACTTGTAAATGATATCTCATTGAACAAATCAAGCGGGTTTGTGTTGTTGTCCGGTGATCTCAGTGAGGTGGACAGCACGATCACAAGCGGAATTAGATTCAGTACCATAATCACGATAACGAGGAGCTGAACAAGTATTTTTTTGAGAATTGACCCGGCTCTAACAGGCTTCCGCACGTTTCGGACAGGCTTATGCTGCTGCAGGATGTTGCCTACTGCTGTTCCATTACTCATGCTGACACCTCTTTTCTATTCATCATCAGGACAGAAACCGCAGTAATAGCGATAATCAGCATAAACGAAATAATCCCGAGCGCCGAGGCCTTGCCAAACATTTGCTCCGTGAACGCCATTTTATAAATCGAATAAATTAGGGTGTTAGTCGAAGTTCCAGGACCTCCATTAGTCATAATAAACGGAAAATCGAAGGCTTTCAGACCATTAATTAAACTCAGCGTCGTATTGATCGTAATGGATGTGGCAAGCAGTGGGAGCTTCACAAACCGCAATAGCTTCCAGGCACCGCAACCATCGATTCTGCCGGCCTCGAGCAGCTCACTAGGAACGGTCTGAAGACCTGCCAGAAAGATAATCATTGTTGTTCCGACGTTCTTCCAGATTTCTACGAAAATAATAGAATATAGCGCCGTGGAATAGCTGCCGAGAAAATTCAAATTATCATTTGCAATCCCGAGCTTGGTCAAGAATGTTGCAATCATCCCGCTGTCCGGCATATAAACATAACTCCAGATGAAGCCGACCACAATCGCACTGAATAGAGTCGGAATGTAGGAGATGGAGCGGTAAAAGCCCTTGCCTCGAATCTTCATGTTCAGCAGCAGCGCCAGTCCAAGCCCGATTAGATTGCCCCCCACTACGCTGACAACCGTATAAATGAGAGTATTCTTGATCGAGTTGCCCAGCGTACCTCCGCTAAACAAATCCTTATAATTATCAAAGCCGATATAATTAAAGGTTTGGGCGTACCCGTTAAAATCTGTAATGCTATATTGAAACAGCTTCGTAATCGGGAAGATCCAGAATATTAAATAAAAGATCAAGGCCGGAACTGCGAAAAAATACATCGTTTTTTTCATTACAGTTGATTTCATCTCTGTCTCATCCTCCTATCCAGAACCGCTCCGCCAGTCAAGCGAGCTAAATGACAGGACTGGCGGGACGACCTTCAGTAATTCCCGTTTAATTTTTCCACAATTCCTTGAACTTGTCGTCCATAGCCTCTGTAACCTGCTCCGGAGTAGTCTTTCGTCCACCAATAATCTCGGCGAATTTAGCTTCCATCTCTTCAGCTACACCCGTTGGCCACATTTGATTCGGGAAGTATACGGACTTTCCATTATTCAGGTATGAATCATTAACTTCTTTGAACAGGTCATGATTCAACGGAACACCTTTATACACGCTGATCGAACTGTTGGCTTCGGTCCAAGCCTTGAACAGATCTGACTGACCATCAAACAGGTAATTCATAACTTCCTTGGCAATGTCCAGATTCTCCGATTTGGCGTTAAGCGCGAAACCAGCAGCAGTGGCAGCAGAGACATAAGTGGGCTGGCCTGAATCGTTAGCAGGCAGAGAGAAGAATCCACGGGTAAAGTCGGCTGCACCTTTGGCTGTCAGTGTTGCATAATCCCAGGTTCCGTCAAACACCATAGCCGCTTTACCATCTACGAACAGTTGAGCCGCTTGAGCACTTCCAAGTCCAAGTGAGTTCTTGACTACATAACCTTTGTCATATAATTCCTTCATTTTGGAGATCGTGGCTACCCACTTTGGATCTGTTAACGATTTTTCTCCCGCTTGAAGCTTGGTATCGAAATCCATTTCATCCGGATAAACCTCATTCGCTGCGATTTGATACATCCCGAACTGGAGGAACCAAGGATCCTTGTCCGCGAGTGAGATTGGAGTAATGCCCGCATCCTTCAGCTTCTGGCAAGCTTCCAGGAATGAGGTCCAATCCTTCGGCATTTCTATGACACCCGCCTGCTTGAACAAATCCTGATTGTAATACACCCCTAGATAATCAAGACCTCCAGCGATTCCATAAGGTTTACCCTCATAAGACATATCATCTTTCGCCCCTTGGCTGATGTTATCCCAAAAGGTTAAATCCGATAGATCAGCCGCATAGCCGGCCTTTGCCATGTCCAGGACACCGAGGGATGCATTTCTTGGGAATACCCAGTAAATATCAGGCCCTTTACCTGAAGCGAGCTTTGTACGAATCGAAGTGAAATATTGCTCATCCGGAAGCTTGGAAGTTTCGAGCGTAACGTTAGGGAACTTTTCCTTCACGAGCTTAGGCATAATATCAAGTGCAAAATCCTGTCCGTCCGGGGCTTTAGTGCCAGATACCATCATGGTCAGCGTCACCTTTTTCGCACTGTCTGTTGTTGCTGCCGGAGCATTTGTAGCGCTTCCACTATTTTCAGCGTTACTAGTGTTGCTGTTGTTACCTGAGCCGCAGCCTGCTAGAACAGCAAGTAACAGCGCTAACATTAAAGCTCCTGTCCGTTTTTTAGTACGTAATTTCATAGAATAACCTCCCTGTTTTCATATCACTTCTATTTCCCGGCATCCATTTTTTGTTGGTTGCTGTATTGTTATTTTAATCTTGTAAGCGGTATAATTACTTTTGCATTTAGGGTGCACTATTTTACGAACGGCTTAAATCGGAGGAGAGCGAATGAAATTTTCCAGTATCAAAACGAAACTCTTTCTAGCACTCGTTCTTGTATCTGTCATTCCGATTGTGATCGTCACGTATAACTCCTACCGGAGCTATACCAATCTGGTCAACCAGCAAACCTCTCTCGTTGCCTCCAACACCATCCATAATACCGTTAAAGGCATTGAGGATATTTTCGGAAATATTGAACGCATTTCACTTACCATTCAGCAGCAAACCTCCAGTGCGACCGCATACACTACCGTTAGCGACGAGCTAAAAAAACTGGCCAGCACCAGTGATTCCTATGACATTTTCATTATACAAAACAAGCTGAAGCTGATCTTTGAGAACTTGCTACTGAGCTATGATTATGTTAATGGAATCTATCTTTTTTCTCCTGACGGCAAAAATATCAGCTATGGCAGTACGGCGGAACTGAAGGTGGGATATGTCCCCCTCCAGGATGCGTGGTATCAGAAGACCATTGCCAACAAAGGTCAGCTGTATATCGGCGAGCCCGGTGTAAAGCCTTATATCATTAATTCTGAGCCTTCCCTGGTATTCTCCCGTGCGCTCTATGATATGAAGACTCAGCAGTTCCTTGGTGTGTTTATGCTGGACTGTAGCTTAGATATTTTCAAAGGCTTGAATCAAGACGCTGTCCCAAATATGAGTTATTTTGTACTGGCCAATGACGATGGCAACATTATCTACGACAGTACCGGCCAGAACACGGACTCACGGCTGCCGGAGGACTTAACCCGCAAGACCGAGGCTATGCAGGGTGATGAACTGGAATTTTACAATGAAAATAATTTGACGGTTATTCAGCGACTTCCTGTATATCACTGGACAGTTATCGCCAATATTTCGCTAAGTGAGCTGTACGAGAAATACGGAATTTCCAACAAGCTGATCCTTTATATTTCCCTTACTTGTGCGGTCATTTTCATTCTGCTGTCCATCCTATTATCCAACTGGATTACTAAGCCAATTACCCAACTCGCCAAAATCATGCGCAAAAACAAATCGCAAAAATTCGTTACAACCGAGATCAAACCTAAGCGGGTTGACGAGATCGGCTTTCTGTATACGGAATACAACAAGATGATGCAGGACATCGACATCTTTGTCAGAGAGAGCTATCAGAATAAAATTCTGACCATGGATTCACAAATGAAAGCGCTTGAAGCCCAGATTAATTCGCATTTTCTGTATAATACACTCGAATCTATCAACAGCATAGCTGAAATTGAAGAGGTTGAAAGCATTGCTGTAATGACCAAAGCGCTGGGAGATATGTTTCGCTACAGTATCAAGACGGATAGTGAGCTGGTATTTGCCCGGGACGAGATTCAGCATGTCGATAACTATATGGCCATCCAGCAGATCCGCTACGGCAGCAAAATCTGTTTTGTAAAAGAGATGGAGGACTCCGTTCTGGAAGCGAAAATTCTCAAGCTGATCCTTCAGCCCTTAGTGGAGAATGCCGTCTATCACGGCTTGGAGAATAAAAGAGGTAACGGCATGCTCTTACTAAAGGGCTATCTGGAGCCTGATACCAAGCGAATTATTTTTGAGATCCAAGATGACGGGATTGGTATCCCAGAAGCACGGCTTAAGGAAATTCAAACACTGCTAGATCAACCACCGGAATTCATGGGGCTTGGTCACCGGAGCAGACAGAGCATCGGGATTAAGAATGTGCACTCTCGCATCGCCCTGTATTACGGCTCAGATTTCGGACTGACCCTATCCAGCGAACCCGCGCTGGGAACAACGATCACCCTAACACTCCCCTCTAAATAAAGATAAAAGGAGACTGGATCATGTACAAATTCATAATCGTCGACGATGAGCCTTTGATCCGCCAGGGTCTACTAAAAAAAATCAAGGCAGTGACTAATGAACTGATCTTCAGTGGAGAAGCCGACAATGGTGAGGATGCCTTGGACCTTATCCAAGCGACGGACCCACATCTAATCTTCACCGATATGCGGATGCCCGTGATGGATGGAAAATCCCTGCTTCGTCAGCTGCAAAATGATTATTCCGATAAGAAAATCATCGTCATCAGCGGATTTTCCGATTTTGAATATATGCAAGAAGCGATCTCAGCCAGAGTTGTCCACTATTTACTGAAGCCGTTCAGCAAAGACGAGATCCACCAAGCGATCTCCAAAGCGATAACCGCCATAGAGAGTGAGCAGTCCGCTAAGGCGGAAACTCTGAATATAACCAAAGAAGCGGAGCAGCTAAGCCTACAGGGAGATTTGCAGGCCCTGCTTCAATACATTGCCGGCTTCTACCCGGCTGAGAAGCCGCCAAGCTTCCGATCAGCCCCATTGCTCAATCTGATGACATCCCGAAGAATGATCCTATTGACGCTCTATAATCCAGAAGATCTAGTTGCCCAAGAACCCTATCTGGAGAGGACTAGTATCTTTCTCCCTCATCCTCAGAGCAGGAAACTCGCCTTTTCACTCCTGCTATGTGATGCTTCACTGAGTGATTCCAAGGTGCTAGAACTGGCTTCTTATGAAGCCAAACAGTTGATCGAAGAAACTGGACCACAAGCCTGCATCGGCATAAGTGGCAGAAAAACCGATCTGAAGGAACTGCCGAAGGCACGGCTAGAATCGATGTCCGCATTGAACTGCCGGACCATCGCCGACCAGGGACAGTTTTTCCACTACCGCCCGGGTAGCTACCAAGCAGGGCCGGAAATGTGGGAAGGTAGCCGGGAACTCATCTTTTTCATCGAATCTGGGAATAGCGATAAGGTGAAAGATCGAATTCACGACTATTTTGACTATTACCGAGGGCAACCCGCAGCAACAATCCATCAGTTGAAAGAGAACTGCCGAGCCATAATCACAGAGGTCAAAACCTTGGTTTCCGTCTATTTTCCTGTAGAGAACGGACAACATACATCATCCAGCCTTGAAGGCGTACTTAATATTTCATTTGATTCGGAAGAAATCCGGGGATATTTCCTGACCGTACTCACTTCGATTGCAGAATTACTAAAGGAACAATCGGTCTATGCCTCTCCCAACGTCATTGATAATGTAAAGGTATATATCCGCAAAAACATCTGCTCGTCCCTCACGCTAGAGCATTTATCGAATCTGTTCTACATCAGTCCGAGCTATCTTAGTTACTTGTTTAAGGAGAAGACGGGCGAAAATCTGATTGATTATGTCAACAAAGAGCGAATCGAACGTGCCAAGTTGCTGCTCCGTACCAGTGATGAGAAGATTTATAAGATTGCCAAGAGTCTTGGGATCGATAACGCCAAATATTTTTTCCGCCTATTCAAGAAAATGACCGGGTTCACACCAGAGGAATATCGAAAATTAAGTGAAGCTGAAAAAGAGGGGGCACGCTAATGGATCATATGGAGCTGGATTGTTATCTACGCCGCCTTGATGCAATCGAAGCCAAACAACAGTACACCCGTCGCAACATTAATGAATTTGGTGGCAAAGAATTGATCTTACCTCACGGAGAACGGGTTCCGCGTCTACCGGTACATCATTTTTTTAATCAGGGCGATTATCATATCAGCAAGCACCACCGGTTCGCCGATATGCCGGAGCATACGCATACATTTATCGAACTAAATTATATGTATTCAGGCCGCTGCCGTCAGACTATTGGCGGATCCGTCGTAGAGCTGACTCAAGGCCAGATTTGCTTGTTGGATACGGACGTACCCCATTCAATTTTTACACTTAATGAAGACGATATTTTGATCAATATTTTGATGCGAAAGGAAACACTGAACGCGGCATTTCTGACCCGGCTGGGTTCTGACGGAAGATTAAGTGATTTTCTGATCAACGCCCAATCTCCCGCTGCAGCCCATGACCGTTACCTTGTCTTCCGATCAGATAACAGTCATAACCTTCACCATATTCTCGCCAGCATGATGTGCGAGTACTTTGATCCCCGTGATTTCTCCGCGGACATGATCAACGGTTATATGGTCATCGTGTTTACCGAGCTCATGCGGGTTCTAAACCAGAACACCGCCCCCAGTGGATTACCTACCACTAAACGGGGCGATCTGCTGGAAATCCTACAATATCTGGAACATCATTTTAATAACTGCTCCTTGAAGGATTTGGCCACACGCTTTAATTTCAATCCCAATTATCTGAGCAATCTACTTAAGAAAAGCACAGGCAAAACGTTTGGTGAGTTGGTACAAGAGCATCGTATGGCTTATGCCGCGCTCTTACTCGCTAACAGTGATCGACCGATTGGAGATATAGCCGGAGAATGCGGATATGAAAGCCTAAGCTTTTTCTACAAAAAATTCGCGGAACGATACGAAGTTACTCCGCTTTTGTACCGCAAGCAGAGCCAAACAACCTGAGACACCATTTGCTACGGTGCTCAGGCTGTTCGAGCTGATATCGAATAGGCATCTGCTTATAATTGATATTTGCGGATCAGATACGTTGGCGTACAGCTCCAAGCATGGCAATAACTATTAATTAAATGACTGCCATAGGGAGAAAAGCTCTTGTCGCTTGGATTATACAGCTCCCAGAACGTATCAGCCCCGTCTTTAATCATCTGCCCCCAATACTTCTTGATCTCCGAAATGGCTGTATCCCTTTCGCCCATCTGAATCAGTGCCTCAATAAAATGGTGAACCATATAGGGTGTGGTCATCGGAATGGGAGCGGAATCCTGCTGAAGCCGTAGCAATAGTCTCTTCCCGCGCTCTTCTTCAACGATTCCGGCAAGCACCATCCAGATCTGAGAAGCCCATGAAACCTGCCTAATATCACCACTAACAAAATAGCCTAATTCAGAGTCCCATAAGTGATCCAAAGTGGCCTTCGTAAGTTCTTCAATCGTCTGCCGTAAACGATCCTGTCGTTCATTTCCGAGAAGAACGGCCAGATGCAGCGCGCATTTCAAGTTATAGATTAAGATAGCCTGCGCCGGGGCCTGTTTGTTCAGATCCGGATGCCAGTCAATAAAAGCCCACCAGGTCTCATCGTCGGTCACAATGCCACGCTCGTCCAATCGTTCTAAAGCCAGCTCTATCTGCCGATAAGCAGATGGCCACAGCTCCTCCAGCGTGTTCCGGTCATCTGTAGCCAAGTAATAATCATGAAGTGTAGATACAAAAAAGAGTGAATAATCATAGAGATACGTATCGTCAGGTATGACCTGGGGTTTCATGAACAAGTTAGCCGTGATCCGACCCCGCTCATCCGGATAAGCTGCAAACAAGTACAGGCATCGCTTAACCAGATCATTGCCTGAGAACGTTTCGTAATTGGCCAGCGCCTGAAGCCGCAGGTCACCAAGCCACAGTCTTCGGTCCCGCTTAGGTCCATCTTCGAAGACCTCCTGCATACATTCTTCCAGCGTCTTCACGCTGACTTCATCAATGGCTTGCAGTTCAGGATCTGTGTGGCCCAACGGAGCCTGAAGGGAGCGGTCAGCCGAAGTTTCCGCTGTACAACTAATTTCAGCAAAGGATACTTTATACTTCGGTGACGTATCAAGTACCTTAAGCTTTACATACCGAAAGCTGTATCGACGATCCAGATTTAGTGATGAAGGCAGTATATCCAGATGAACTCGCTCTTCCTGTAACCACGAGCTGCTTAGCCATCCGTCATACTCAGAAAAGGATTCAGCCATCTCCACCGGCATTTCCCCGAGGGTGATCTGCAGATGTAACGGAGCATCCGGGGGACTACCTATTGGAATAATCCGAATCGCCAGCCTTCCCACTAGATGCTCTCCGAAATCTAGAATAACCTCCTCCCCTTTACCAAAAGCAATGGCAGAAAGAGCCTCTGCACCTTGAATCGATTCTGACTGCCAGCCATGCACCGCTAGTTCATTCTTTACAACCCGGATTATCTGCTTCGGTTTACAATCCCGGTAAATAAGCTGAGGTTGAAGCTGCTCTGCGGTTAAAGCGAACACCTCATTTTTATGGATAGTTACCGCTTGCTGGCGCTGCATCGCTTGAGTCATAACCTATCTCCTCCTTCATTGGTCTTGTTCCCCCTCTAGTAAACCTCAATTCCGCTTGCCTGAACATACAGTGAATACAGCTAATCTTACTCTTATTACAGTTCTGCTCAACGGAGTGACGCTAATTTGTCATGATAAAAAAGATGCAGTAAGATCCATCACAAAAAACAACACAGCTGCCTTAGCAAACCGCTCCAACCTGCGTATTTTCGTGATATTAACACTTTAATAGAGCGTTTACTAGACCAATTTCCAACTAGTTAGGATGCACTTTTCATGTTGACTTTTCAACATATAGTGATTAAAATAAACAACGCACACTAAATATAGTATGCATATGATTTTCCAGTATTTATAGCTTATCTATTCAATCTTTACAGTAATATATACAGGGGGAGAGACTCCATGCTAGTCGCATACGATTCAAAAACCGGAAACGTCAAACGCTTCATTGGTAAGCTTAAGCTGCCAGCTGTGCAGATTGAAGAGCATATGACCATTGACGAGCCCTATGTGCTTATTACATATACCACCGGCTTTGGACAGATTCCAGAGAAGGTGTCTACTTTCTTGAAGAACAATTATTCCAATTTGAAAGGCATCGCCGCCAGCGGCAACAAGAACTGGGGCGAGCTGTTCGCGCATAGCGCAGACTTGATTGCAGATCGGTACAATGTACCAGTTATCGGTAAATTTGAGCTGTCGGGCACATTTGGTGATGTGGAACGAATTAAACAGGAGGTGAGCCGAGTTGCGGCATATTGAACTAAACAACATGTTGATGAAGAGAGACGAAAGTGGTTTCTTTCAATTGGATAAAGACCTTGAGGCAGTAGCCGAATTTATGCGGGATGTAGAACGGCGGAGCTTGGTTTTTGAGAATACAAAAGCCAAGGTTGATTATATGATTGAACAGGATTTCTACGAAAATTTTTACGAACAGTACAGCTTGGCTGAGATTGAAGATGTCTACCAAATTACCCATTCTTACAACTTCAGCTTTCCATCCTATATGGCAGCTTCGAAGTTCTATACGGATTACGCTGTAAAAAGCAATGACCGCAAGCAATATCTGGAGCATTATCCGGACCGTGTGGCGGCAGTTGCCCTTCACCTAGGACGCGGCAACGCCGCTACTGTCGGCATGCTTGCCCGTTCGATGATGGAGCAGCGTCTGCAGCCAGCGACTCCGACCTTCTTGAATGCCGGCAAGAGCCGGCGCGGTGAGCTTGTCTCCTGCTTCCTTATCGAAATGGACGACTCGCTTAATTCGATCAACTATGTGCTCAATACCTGCATGCAGCTATCGAAGATCGGCGGTGGCGTGGCTGTCAACCTGTCCAAGCTCCGTTCTCGCGGAGAGACAATCAAGGGTGTGGAGGATGCGGCTAAGGGCATTATACCTGTGCTCAAGCTGATGGAAGACGGCTTCTCCTATGCTGACCAGATGGGTCAACGAAAAGGTTCTGGAGCCGCCTACTACAACATTTTCGGATGGGATGTTCTTGAATTTCTCGACAGTAAGAAGATCAACGCCGACGAAAAAACAAGACTCAAGACCCTGTCCATCGGCCTGATCATTCCGAATCGCTTCTATAAGCTGGCGAAGGACAATGAACCGCTCCATGTATTTGCCCCTTACAGTGTGTACAAGGCTTACGGCACTCATCTTGATGACATGGATTTGGATGATATGTACGATAAGCTGCTAGCCGATCCACGTGTCAAAAAGAGAAAGGCCATGAGCGCACGGGATATGCTGACCAAAATCGCCATGATCCAGCTGGAATCTGGCTATCCATATATTATGAACAAGAGCAACGCCAATGAGGCCCATGCCCTGAAAAACGTTGGACAGATCAAAATGTCCAACCTCTGCACGGAAATCTTCCAGCTGCAGGAGACCTCAGAAATTGCTGATTACGGACAGGAAGATACCATCCGCCGTGATGTAAGCTGCAATCTGGCTTCCTTGAACATTGTCAACGTGATGGAGCATGGCAAAATCCGTGAATCCGTACATGAGGGCATGATCGCCTTGACTGCAGTCAGCGATATGACCAGCATCTCTAATGCCCCAGGCGTAGCCAAAGCTAACAAAGAGATGCACTCCGTCGGTCTCGGCGTCATGAATCTGCACGGCTATCTAGCCAAGAATAAGATCGCTTATGAAAGTGAACAGGCTCGCGATTTTGCCCGGACCTTCTTCATGACCATGAACTACCATTCACTGGAGAAAAGCATGGAGATCGCTGCTGCAACCGGCCGGTCTTTCCATGGTTTTGAGGCTTCTGATTATGCTACAGGAGCTTATTTTGAGCGTTACCTGACTACGGATTACCGCCCTGTAACGCCAAGGGTACAAGAGCTGTTCGGAGATATTTTCATCCCATCCCCTGCGGACTGGGAACAACTGCGGGATGCAGTAAAAGCAAATGGCCTGTACCATGCTTACCGTTTGGCAATTGCGCCGACAGCCAGCATTTCCTATATTCAAAATGCTACTTCAAGCGTTATGCCTATTGTAGAGCAGATTGAGACACGGACTTATGCTAATTCAACGACTTACTATCCGATGCCGTACCTGCGTCCAGACAATGTATTTTTCTATAAATCGGCTTACCAAATGGATCAGTTCAAGGTGATCGATTTGATCGCGGAAATTCAGCCCCATATCGACCAGGGCATCTCGACCGTTCTGCATGTTAACAGTGATGTTTCCACCAGAGAACTGGCCCGCTCCTACCTGTATGCGGCGCATAAAGGCTTGAAGTCGCTGTATTACACCCGGACCAAAAAGCTGTCCGTCGAGGAATGCCTCACCTGCTCGATCTAACTGGAAGGCTATAGCCGCAGAAAAGGAGATTGCCATATTATGACCGCTATCCAAGCCGTTAACTGGAACCGTCCCGACGACGATTTCTCATTGATGTTCTGGAATCAGAACATTATGCAATTCTGGACGGACGATGAAATTCCATTATCCGATGATAAAATGTCCTGGCTCACGCTCAGTGAGCAAGAAAAGGACTCCTATATGAAGGTACTCGGCGGACTCACACTGCTGGATACGATTCAAGGCGGAGTAGGTATGCCGCAGATTATGGAGCATGTCGAAGGTCTTCAGCGCAAGGCTGTGCTTGGCTTTATGGGCATGATGGAACAGATTCACGCCAAATCGTACAGTAGCATTTTCACCACTTTGTCCTCCACAGAGGAGATTGACAGTGTGTTCCGCTGGGTTGAAGAGAACCCTTATCTGCAGTTCAAGGCAGAGACCATATCACAATATTACAAAAAAATAGATTCACCCAAAGATCTGTACCTTGCCATGGCAGCCTCAGTGCTGCTCGAGAGCTACTTGTTCTACAGTGGCTTCTTCTACCCGCTTTATCTAGCTGGCCAAGGCAAAATGACATGCAGCGGTGAGATCATCGACCTTATTCTGCGGGATGAGAGCATCCATGGCGTATATGTCGGTGTCCTGGCGCAGGAGATCTTTGACGGGCTACCAGATGACGAGCAGCGTGAGCTACACCAGAAGCTGGTAGACCTCCTTAGACTGCTCCATGAGAATGAAGAACGTTATACCGAGCAGATCTACGCTCCCATCGGACTGGTGGACGAGGTCAAGACCTTCCTTAGATACAATGCTAACAAAGCCATGATGAATCTGGGGCATGATCCGCTATTCGACGAGGAAGAGATCAACCCGATTGTTCAAAATGGCATCAGTACCCACACCAAGCAGCATGATTTCTTCTCGAAAAAAGGTAACGGATACGTCCGGGCGCTTAACGTGGAGCCGCTGAAAGATGAAGATTTTCAGTTTTAATTATAGATAAAGCAAAAAAGTGCGGAGAAAATTCTCCGCACTTTTTGCTAACTGTAAGATTAGATTATTGCAAGCTTTTCAGGTATGTTCTAGCTTCTTCGTAGGTATCGTAAGCATCTGCAAAATCTCTACCAAAAATACGTTTCAATTGCATCTTCCAAATTGGGTTTTTAGTTACATAAGCCCATCCTGCTTGACCAGCTTCACTCGCCATCGCACCTGTAGGAGCTAGCATAGCTGCAACCTCAGGAGTAAGTACACTTTTAGAATCAGTTACATCAGTTGTTCCTGTAAATTTAGGTTTAACAAGCTTCATGATATTTTCAAAATCTTTCAGGTATCCTGGAACATCTTCAGCTGAAAAATCAATAGATACTACATCGATATGGTTCTCATTTTGGTTGTACTTAATTGTGTATGACATAATTATTTTTCCTCCAAGTTTTAACGTTATTTTTTAATAATAGAGATGAAATGTATGTAACTTCACAGACAAAAAATACCCGCCCCAGGCTTTTTCAGGGCGACGACATCTACTTCCTGTATCGTTTTTATAACAACACCCTTTCTAGAATATTAACTAATACATATTACCTATATTATTATCGACAAATTTCTTTTTTTATTTATATTAAAATACAAATTTCTACAAATTCCAACATATCCATGGTCATATTTTCCTTAATTCATTCATTTTTGTGTATCTACTGTCTCTTGCAGACATTCATTTTGCCAACATACGAAGAATCTATTTTTTAGACAACTAAAAAAGGCTCTGCGTGCGACTTCCGATTCCAATCCAGTCATCCTTCAGGTTTTTGGAATCAGAATACGCCGCAAAGCCTTTAATACTATATATTAGTTGTTATATAAGTAAATCAATCCGTGATTACTTTGTTGCGGAATAGCCCCCGTCAATCACATGTGCTGTACCTGTAATAAACGAAGCCTCATCACTTAGTAGGAAGCATGCAAACGCAGCTACTTCCTCAGGCGTACCGTATCTACCCAGAGCCGTTCCAGAAGCGATAAGAGATTGAAGCATCTCTACATCATCAGACAACAGCTTTTCATATCTGTTCATGGTTGGTGTAGGGATAGGTCCTGGGCAAAGGGCATTTACTCTAATGTTACGGTGACCCACTTCTTTGGCAACCGATTTAGTCATCCCCACAATAGCATGTTTACTTGCTGAATAAGCTGCATCATTGGCCATCCCGATAAAAATACCATGCAAAGAGGAGCAGTTTAGAACGGAAGCTCCAGATTTCATATGAGGTAATGTATAATGCAACATGTAGAATTGGCTAGTGAGATTTGTCTGAATCACTTTTTGAAACAACAACGGATCATAGTCTATAACATCCGTATTGTCTCCTGTAATTGCTGAGTTATTATATAGGCAATCAATTTTTCCATAAGCCGCTAATGTTTGATCTACGATATTTTTGCAGTCTGCTTCGAGAGAAACATCTGACCGAACAAACATCGCTTCCCCACCTAGAGCCTTAATTTCCTCAACTGTGTTAGCGCCGGCATCTGATCGATTGGCAACTACTACAATACCGCCCTCTCTTGCTACTCTTAAGGCTGTAGCTTTTCCGATTCCGGTACCTGCACCTGTAATAATAACTACTTTGTTCTCAAATCTGTTGCTACTCATATGCGCACCACTTTCTTATGTCTTTTTCAGGAGGAGGATTCGAACCTCATAGACCCTAATATCGCCTGATGCAATATGGATTGGAACATTTTTGCAGAAAAATCGACAAAATTATCCTCTATATGACAACTTTATTGTATTTAATTGTATATAGCAATGAATATTTTAATCTGTTTTTACAACAATTGAGAATTTGGTTTTGATCGTCATAAAAAAAACACCCCTTAGAATTTCATCAGATAAACCAGAAGTTTTATCCGATGCTTATTCTAAGGGGTTTGATAATTTGTAAATCCGTCGTTGTTAATGAAACCATACTCCAAATAAATTATTTATTGGCTTATAGATAAGAATAATCAGAAACAAAGGACTCGGGATGTTCAATTTTAACAAAGCACATACGGTCGCGCCAAGTCCCAAAATCCAAAATATAAAATATACGCTAAGATCACGTACTCGGCGCTTTCGCACTAATTTAGGCAAATCAAGTGCCATACAACCTACAGCAAGCACCAAAAAAAACAATAACACCATTCGACTCACTCCTTGATTTTTTCAAGAAAAGAATTATCTGTGAGACCTACGCGATTAATAACTACTGAGGCACTATAATGGATGGGCAATGATTTGAGGTAATCGTCGCCTTTTTTTTGCTGTAGCTTTGTCCAGGCTTTAGGACTGGCATGGTAGATCGATTGTCCAAATCCCATAATATCAACATTGAAGCGATTAGTTACTTGCTCCACAGTGTTTTGCATCCGCTCTATAATCCGTTCCTCTGTTTCCTTTTCCAAACGTTTTATGGTGCTTTCCGATTCCAAATTTTCTGTACTTTGCACTTCTTCAATGTTGCAAAGCGTCTTAACGTCAAGGTAAATATGCGGCTCCCCATCAATAATTTTCACTTTGCGTTTGGTTGAAGCCTGGATCGCTTCGATAACAATAGGCTTTCCATCTTCCCCTGCTATCGAGCCAGAATGTGAGGTTACCTTATCGTTGATATAGTTGTAACCAATCGTTTCACCCTCATTTAGCCAACCGATCAGTTTGTCTTTTCTGAACACAGCTACAGTATGGTATTCCAATCTCGCCTTAGGCATTGTTCGCTCTACATTGCTTTTATCTCCTCCCTCTTTGGGATCTCCCATAACTTCCACTCCGGTCAGTACAGGATGTTCACCTTCAGCCAATAAATTTTCAATAAAATCATCCAGCGTGACAGCGACTGTTTTTGCTGAATCTTTATAAGAATTATCTAGGGAACTAAATAATTTGTTCGCTGGTAATTTATCCATAGGTGTAAGGACATTCAAGACATCGCTGGCGGTTGTATCTCTGGCAACCATAACGTAGAAATCCATTCGAGCTTCCCGACTTCTTTTAAATACGTCCAGTATCTCGCCCACTCCGGAGCGGGCAAGTTCCTCCCCAATAACCAACACCCGGATATGACCAAGATAACTCGTCCTGGAACTATCCAGATTCAACTTACGTTGTGCATCATAAAACGTAGGTACCGTAAATTTATAAACAACCACTGGAACTCCAGTGCCTCCCCCTCCTCCAGACGATTGTGAGGAAATCGCAGATGGAATAACGACCTGCATCGAAACTGTATAACCCGTTTCAGCCTTGTCGATCCCTAACCCCAGGACAAAGGCTACCTCATTCAGCTCCTTTCTCTCCCAACAGCCACTTAGCACTAACGTAAATTGGAGAGCTATCATCAATTGGAGAACGCCTCTAACTAATTTTTTATTCATTGCGTTGATTCCTCATCACTAGAAGTACTTTGACGAAATAGGTTCTGCGTCTTGTTCTCAGCAGGCCTTGTTTTTAAAAAAGGCCACGGAAAGCGAAAGATAGAGTCTTTTAAGTCTTTTGAATTATAAGGTCCGAGCGGACTCATATAAGGCATTCCGAAAGAACGCAAACTCGACAAATGCAGTACGATGATAAAAATACCGAATAGAATTCCATATAATCCGATAAATCCGGCCAAAGCTATAAGCACAAAACGGATCATCCGCGCAGCTATAGACATTCCTGTCTCCGGAATAACAAAGCTAGAAATGGCTGTAAGCGATACAATAATGACCATTGCAGATGAAATAAAACCCGCTGCAACTGCTGCTTGCCCTATCACCAACGTTCCGACAATGGAAATCGCCTGTCCAATATTTTTGGGTATCCGCACCCCGGCCTCCCGCAAAATCTCATAAGTCATTTCCATGATCAGCGCCTCGACAAAAGCAGGAAAAGGAACACTCTCCCGCTGGGCAGCTAAACTAATTACAAGATTGGTCGGTATCATCTCCTGATGATACGTAGTTATCGCAACATACAATGAAGGTGCAAGCAAAGTAATAAAAAATGAAATAAAACGAACTAATCTCAGCAATGTACCAATATCAGCCCTTTGGTAATAATCCTCAGCAGACTGAAAAAATGCCACAAAAAATGTGGGTACCAAAAGTACAAAAGGAGTTCCATCAACAATAATGGCCACTTTTCCTTCCAAAATGCCTGCTGCAATCGTATCTGGACGATCACTGTTGTATACGGTAGGAAATGGTGTAAATACCGTCTCTTGAATAAATTCTTCAATATATCCACTCTCGAGAATACTGTCCGTATCAATTTTATTCAGACGGCGTTTTACTTCTTGCACCAACTCCTTATTCGCGATGTTGCTTAGATACATAATGGATACGCTGGTTTGAGTTACCCTTCCGATCTGAACGGTTTCCAGCCATAAATGGCTATCTTTTATTTTCCGCCGAACCAGTGCCGTATTCGTCCGTAAATTCTCAGTGAATCCTTCCATTGGACCTCGAACAACCGATTGGGAACTGGGCTCACCTACATTGCGATCTTCCCAGCCTGGTAAGCCGATCCGGAGAGCGGTGGATGTCCCATCGAGCAGCAGCATTACACTACCGGACAGCAATTCGTGTACGAATTGACTATAATCAACGATAACGGTTAGATCACCGGCTATTAATATCTGTTTCTTAATAATCTCAATCTTCTGCTCGGGCTCAAGCTTTCCCAGCTGTTCATAAGGAATATGTTCCTGCAAAGAATACAAAATTGAATTATGCAGTACCTGAGTATCCACAAGACCATCTATGTAAATCAAAGAAATATTAGTATTTTCTTCTATCTGCAACTCTTTTATCACTACATCAGAACTTCCGCCCAGCAATCCGTTCAACTGATCAATATTGGTTTTCAATCGGTTTGATAGTGTACCCGTCTCCGAACTTTTCACGATGTAGCCTCCACTTCACTTAGATTAATGAGTATAGTTTGATGTTAATTTTGATAATTATTCCTTTCTGATTAAAATTCGTGATGGCATAATTCTGGTAACTACAACCATACTAAAACTAGTCCAATAAATTTGAGGGGGTATATGAGTTTGGAGAAAGATCGAATTAGTACCAATCAAATGATTATACTCGGGCTATTCACATTTATTGGGGATATGGCGCTTGTGTATCCTGCGTTAATGATATCAGGAGCGAAACAAGATGCATGGATTGCTGCTTTGATTAGTATTCCCTTGGGCCTAGCGACCATAAAACTGTTGCTCTGCTTAGCAGACATTGAACCAAACAAGAATATTATCGAGCTTAGCCTACAAATCCTAGGAAAATGGGCCGGAACGGCTGTAGCCTTGTTCTATTTAGTGTTCTTCCTGATTGCCGCTTCCACTTACATAAGAGAAATTGAAGATTTCATGTGTACACAGATTTACGAGAAGACACCCGGTGGGGTTATCCGTTTTATGGCCATTTTCCTGCTGGTATATGGTGTACGACTGGGTCTAGAAACATTGGGACGGGCAGCTCAGCTTTTTTTCCCTTTGTTTGCAGTTTTTTTGATCGGTCTGCTGCTTCTGCTGACTCCCGATGTCAAAATGGAACGTTTATACCCCATTATGAACACACCAGTACCAGACATGCTCCATACTTTGATGTATGGTGTTTTTTATCCTTTTGGTGAATTATGCGTGTTTCTTATGGTATATCCTTATGCTCAGAAGAATAGCAAAACAAGCCGGGATATTTTCATAGCCCTGATCATCGGAGCTCTGGGACTTAACCTCATCTTATTTTTTTCCCTTACCGTTCTTGGTGTTTACGCTTCTGAACATCAATTTTATGCCGCTTATATTCTTGCTCAAAAAATTAATATTGCTAATTCTCTGCAACGTATTGAAGCGCTTATGGCTACAGCATGGATTATCAGCACGTACTTTAAAACAGCCATTTATTACTATGCTTTAACATTAGGTACAGCCCAATTGTTTAAACTCAAAAGCCACCGTCCTCTGATCCTACCCACTGGATTTTTGTTATTTGGTATGTCACAGCTGATTGCCAAAGACATCATTTTTTATGTAAAGGAAATCCCCGCATACTGGGTAGATTGGGATTTCACCTGTGCATTTGTTCTGCCGCTTATGTTGCTAATTGTGTATTATTTTAAGAAACGTTTTGCTGCCAAGGTTTAAACAACCTCTCTCCTCAAAATAAAAAAGGACAGCTATTGAGCTGTCCTTTTGTTCATGAATTTCTTGTATGCAGCAAGTTTATTCCTTCTTATCCAATGTAATCGACGATGGTGTTACATCACGAATTGGCTCTTGAGCCACTTCAAAAGTTGATCCGCAACTCGGACAAAAGCGAGCCTCGATTGCCACATTGCCACCGCATGCTTTACACTGCTTCACATCGGACAACCCCGCAATTTGCTGCAGATTGACCTCAATCTCCGATTTCAGTTCAAGAATACGGGAAATATTCTTCTCGATCTGCTCACTCGGCAATGGTCCTGCTCCTTGTGTTACAGCTTCAAACAACAGTTTACCCATTACCTGATACTGCTGGTCAATGTCATTCTGCTTGCTGTTGTTCTGTAATTTCAAACGATTGATCTCCACCACTGTCTTTGCTTTATTGCCAGCCTCGCTCACGCCTGCCTTTACCTTGTTAAAAAAGCTCATATTCAGCCCCCTATTCCGTAGTAGTCATATATAAGCATATTTCGACACCACCACAAGTATTCCTCTCTTTATTGTACCTAACTTCAACCGCGATTTGTAGTTCATCCACAATCATGAACTTATTTCCCCCGCCTTCCTGCGGGAACGAACCTCGACTCAGGTCTGGTATATAAAACCGCCTTCAGGCCGTTTTGCCGCATTTAAAAAGGCTATACAATGAGTACATAAGCAAGCGGGTTGCAAGATTTAAACACAATTACCCCCATTAGAGAGGATGACAATAATAAATGAAAAAATTATATCGTTCCAGAAGTGACCAGAAGATTAGTGGTGTATGCGGAGGTCTTGCCAGTTGGTCAGGCATCGATGCCACAATTCTCCGTCTCGTAACTGTTGCCGCAGCACTTTTCAGCTTCGGTACCGTACTTATCTTTTACTTTATCGCCAGCATCATCGTCCCTAAAGAACCTTTTGGCAGCTTTTCGGATGGACATGATTTCTATTAACAGATCGTCCTTTCATACCAATCAAACATACTAAGGAGAGATATAATATGAGTTTATTTAAAAGAATTTCCACCCTTACTAAAGCTGCCCTACACGAAGGTCTGAACAAATTAGAAAACCCAGTGCTACTGACGGGTCAGTATCTACGCGATCTTGAGAACGAAATAGCTACGGCAGAACGCAATGAGCGGGATTTAAAAGTTACAGCGAGTGTATTGGAACGCCGTAAGCAAGAATATACTCAGCTGATAGAGCAGAGCGAAGCTGAAGCCGTTCAGGCGGTTGAGCAAGGAAATGAAGAAAGAGCACGCCTTGCACTCATGGCCAAGCTGCGGTATACAGAACAGCTGGATGAGAGTATCAATAGTCAGGCACAAACTCAGCAATCCCTGGCAGAGCTGGAGATCAACATCGCTAGAGCTAAAGAAGAGCGCGAACATCTTAAAGCGAAAAGAACTGAACTTATCGCTCGTGCCCAGCAAGCTACAGAAACACTAAGCTCGGCTCCTTATAGCAACAGTGTAAAAGGACCGAATGTGGGTACCGCTTCACGTGGCTTCGAACGAATGGAAGAGAAAATTTTCGAGTGGGAAGCATTGGCTGAAAACTCCAAGTATAAATCCAACTCAAGTGCAGGCTCGTCCATTGATCCCAACCTCCGTAGTGCTGTTGATGATGAAATTGAACGTATCCGCAACCGGAAAATCAATACCGACAAAAAATAAATATACTAACAGGTCCCTTATTTCTCAGCAACTGAGCTATATAAGGGGCTTGTTTTTTCTATTCCTCTTCATCCCGCGAATCATTTTTTTCGATTCCGGATCTACTCGGTAAGACTCTGTGATTTTCTGTAAAGCCTTGTTATAGGTGAAATCATCTAAAGTGTTAGTTCTCAAATAACCTATCGTAGCCGCAGGCAGCTTCACATAACACATCGATAGCGCCCAAGAAACCGCCATTTTCACATAATACCCCTCATGTCTGACCTTATCGAGAAGTTGTAGAATCCGACTGATGTACGCTTCTTCAATAAAGAAATTAAGCATCATTACAACCGCAAATCGAATCTCATATTCTTTATCAGATAACAGATACGGCACTATAAAGTCCCACATCTGCTCTTTATTCTTCAAGGTAAACTTCAGCCCCGTGCAAAAGCTATCACATACCGACCAGTTATCGATTTTAGGAATAAAGTCCGCAATATAATGCAGAATTTCTTCAGGATCTGTCTTCACATAACCAAGTACCATACCTTGCAGCATTACCTCTTCAAAAAAATCAGAGTCGGCGTGCTCCAAATAGGCTCTCCAGTCACCCTTTGCAATGGTTTTGGCGAGTTTACGTAGCTCCGGTAGCCTGACTCCTATCACATTATCGATCGTCGGAAGTAAAGCCGCAGAAAACTTCTGGTAATCCGCATCTGCCAACTCCACTAGCTGTTCTTTTATTGTTTTGTCCACTATAGTGCTCCCTACGTATTAATTATTGAAATGAAATCTCCCATAAATATATGGAAGCTACCGAACCATGTGGTGAGTACCTGAGACGGTATTGTTCGAATTGCTTTTTGGTAAGCGTATCAAGCCCATACAGCTTCATCATGCCGCGACGAATGGCGATATCTCCCCAACTAACTACATCTGGGCGCTCCATACAATTGATTAGCATCATCTCTGCTGTCCACATACCGATGCCTTTTAACTTCATGAGTCTTTGAATAACCTCTTGATCGGACAATCCATATAATTCCTCCAGCTTAAACTCCCCATCAGCAATCAGCTTGGAAATGTCATGAATGCAAACCGCCTTTTTCATCGTCATGCCGCAACCCTGAATCTCATCCGCAGTGTGTTTAGCTAGCTGCTGCGGAGTTATTTCTTCGAACTGAGCCTGCATTCTTGTCCAGATAGTTCGAACTGCTTTGACTGATATTAGCTGACCTACTATGGCATAGATAAGCGCGGTGAAAAGATCCGGAATAATCACACGTTCCACTTTCCCCATTCGCGCCATCGCCGCACCTAGCACTGGGTCCACACTTCCGAGGTAATCGATTTCTGCTTGCCCATATTCAAAAAATTTAGTGATTACAGCTCCCAAAGTATTTCCTCCCGTATCTGAGCTTAACAATAATATACAACATCTATTTTGCAGTGTACGGATTCTTGAATAGGATAGCAAGATAACGAAACTATCAAGTCAATTCAATATTTTGTTATAAAAAAGAAAATTATGGTGATTAAATCGCATCTTTCTATTAAACTATACGTAGAATAGTTATCCAATGTTCATAACATGTGGATTTTTTACACAAAAATACTTTTTTTTACCTTAGGGGGAATTGTAAAATGGCATTTTTAGTCGTTATTTGTTTTCTCGCTTTTATTACACTTGGAATCATTGGGATTGTCTCCGCAATACGGAAAAAACCTGCAAAGATTAAATTTATTTTATCCCTACTATCCTTTATTTTAATGATTGTATTTACAGTGGTTGCTGGAAACTCCGACTCAGATAAAACCCTTCAAACAGCAGATACGACTACCAAAACTTCGACAAACAGCAATGATAATTCAACTACTGTAAGTGCTGAAGCCCAAAATGATGCTGAGCAGGTTAAGGCTGACGCAGAGGCGAAGGCTGCTGCAGAAGCAGAAGCAAAGAAAAAAGCAGATGCAGATGCTAAAGCGGATGCAGAGAAAAAAGAAAAGGAAGCTGCTGCTATCAAAGCCAAGCAAGATGCGGCTCTTGCACAAATGGTGAAAACAGTAGATGAAGTTGAAGGCATTACATGGTATCAAGATAAAGAAGCGCCAAAGTACATCAATGAAAATGGCATTTACGCTTATTTTGGAATCAAGGATGGACAAATAACCTCTGGGCTACGCTTAAAAATACAATACACCGGTGATAGCTGGATATTCATTAAGAATTACGTCTTTAATATAGATGGTCAAAAATTTGAAATAGACCCTGGATTTATGGGAGCAGAAAGAGATATGAGCACGGATATTAACAGTCCGGGGGTTTGGGAATATCATGATGAAACACTCAACAAATCACAAATCAAGATGTTGACTCAGCTCATTGAATCCGAGAAAACCATTATGCGTCTTGAAGGAGATCAACGAAAAGAGGATAGAACCATCAGTGCAAACCAAAAAGCAGCACTCAAACGGGTACTTGATGCTTACATCGCTGCTGGGGGAGAAGTATAGAAAATAACTATAATTAATAACCACAGCCCTAAAAGCCATGACAATTCTATTATGTAGAATATCATGGCTTTTCTCTTGCATTTGTACTAGATTGTATTTATCATTTTACTACTTTAATATGAATGTATATATGATAGATGAGGAGCTTTACGATGGACTTTATAGCAATTGACTTTGAAACGGCGAATTCCAGTCGATCCAGCGCCTGTGCTTTGGGACTTGTGGAAGTTAAAGATGGCGTAATCACAGCAGAACATTCTTGGCTGATCGATCCGCAACAGCGGTTTGACGGCATGAACATTTCGATACATGGCATCACCCCCTCCATGGTAATCGGTCAGCCTACTTTCCACGAATTATGGCCCACCGTTGAACCTTTGCTGCACGGACGAATTGTTGTAGCGCACAATGCCGCTTTTGATATGAGTGTACTGCGGTATTGCCTCGATGGGATGTCCATAAGCTATCCGAGCTTTCAATACTTATGTACTTATTTATTAGGCAAAAAAATGCTGCCCGAGCTTCCCTCTCATAAGCTTAATGTAGTATCCGAGCATTTCGGCATTGAGCTGAAGCACCATGACGCTCTCGATGACGCGCGCGCAGCTGCCTTGGTTCTATTAATGCTTATGGAGCGAGAATCACACCTTGACCCGCTTTTGCTCTCCAGCAGCCACGGATATACTAGCGGAACAATGTTTGCTGGTGGATACACTCCTTTTTCTGCTCGAAAGAGTAAACCTGCTAAGAAACCTGTGAACAATCAAAGAACGAAAAACTTCTATTTGTAAGAAACTATTAAGTTATTTAGCTAAAAACACCCAACAGGCTCATTACAGCTGGTTGGGTGTTTTGCATAGATGGAGGAATATAGCATACAAGTCGATTCATTCACTACGAAGAAATCTAACCTTGCTGGTCATTATAGGGAATAGCTCCCTGTAATTCTGCGTTTAAGCTCTATACGACTGAGTTATAGGGAATTTATCCCTATAACTCATAAGGTAGGGGTGTAAATGAAGCATTTCATAAAAATTATAAGGAGAAATTCCGTATAATGACTTCAAATAGACCCTTATCGTGCTAATTATAGGGAAGAATTCCGTATATTTTATCAGCGATCAGTGAACATCCCATCGGTTCATCCAGATCACCAACCAAGATCAACACAACACGCTAGATCTTCATCCGATAAACTGCTTTATTCTCCAGTCCTCTGATGAATGGCGTCCATTCTTCCGTTTCTGGTGTGGTATCCAGCGCATCCTCGACCATCTGCAGCTTCGCATCCATCGCGTCAATATGATGCAGCGCTACGGCCTCAGCCGTTTGCGGCTGAACAGGACTGCCCCATTCGCCCAGGTTATGGTGTGATAATACGAGATGCTGTAACGCCAGAACCTTCTCCGAATTCAAATCAATGTCTAAGCGGATGGCCGCTTCTGTAATCCAGTTAGATGCCATCGAGATATGACCAATCAACTTCCCCTGAACGCTATATTCTGAGACAATTCCGAGCTGAGAGATCATCTCCTCCGGCTTCGCGATATCATGCAGAATAATTCCAGCCTTCATTAAATCTGGATTCAGGAACGGACGCTGCTTGCACAAAAAATCCCCGATCTCCAGCATGCGAACCATATGATAAGCAAGACCGGCAAAATAAGCATGGTGATGCGTTTTGGCAGCCGGATAATGCATCAATTTCTCTTCCACTTTGCTTACACAAAAGGAGACAATCGAGGCAATCTCCGGATCTGTGATGCTTGCCATAACCCCTTTAATCGTATGAATAAGGTCTACTGGACGAATAGGAGCGGAGCGAATAAAATTCGTTAGAGCAACGCCATCCTCATCGTTCACCAATCTGATTTTGGTTACTTTGATTTGCAATTTCTCACGATAAGTGTGCGCAATCCCACGAACCTTCACCAGTGCCATAGGAAAAAAAGTTTCTTTATCGGTTGTGCTGGCATCCCAATATTTCGCGGACAATTGTCCACTGGAATCCCCCAAGACTAGGTCGAAATAATCCTTTGGAGGAGTACCGTTCGTTTGTTTGATCGCTAGCTCTCTTAAGAGATAAAAGCCAACAAATTCATCCTGTGGAGCGAGCTGTTTAATTTGTGTCATGTTGAAGCCTCCTATTAATAACAGGCTTTGTACCTGCTCTCTATATTAAACTTTAGACACTCACGTCCAAAATCCCTTTAAATCACTATACGATCTATTTTCATTTTTATGTACAGGTAGATAAAGGAGGTTACTCCACAGGCCATAATATGGCTCTAGAATAACCCCCTTTATAGATTAACTATTGATTGAAAATTGCTTATTTACCAGCGGATTCAAGTGCTGATTTAATAGCTTCTACCACTTTAGCAGATACTTCTTTCTCAGCATCATTATTTCCGAAGGCTGCTGCACGATATCCATACTTGTGTAAACTATAGCCCGTTGAAGTCGACTCAATCTCGCTCTTCACAGCCAGCTCAGCGTCAGTCAACTGGTTGACCGTTCTTGTACTTCCGTTTTTATCTAAATAGTAAACGAGCATTTTAACAGGAACGCCATGTTCTACATACGTCATAACATTTACAAGCTTATCCGTACTTACACCAATGAAGATTCCATCGAAGTAAGCCGCTTTGTTAGCTTCAACAATCTCAGCTTTCCCGTATGCTCTATCCACCGCGGTCTTGAGAGCTACACTACTACTAGTTGCACCGGAAACAGCGTCTACATCTTGCACTGCTTCTCTAGTACCTGCTGCAAGGAAGCTAGAAGTCAATTGCGGAATTGCTTTTACCACCTCTGGGTAAGCAGCTTTGCCTCTATCTACAAGATTCATTCCTACACGATACAAAGCAACATTTACGATCTTACCGTTACGCAGTGTAACGTCTGCTCTGTTTGTTCCTTTATCATAGGCATCACCAAATGCAGTGAAGGTTCCGTCTTTATAGGTTCCTTGAACTTTGGATGCGTTAGTCAAAGCATCAGTCAGAGCAGCTTTGGCAGCTGCGGATAGCTCTTCTTGACCTGTGATATCGGACATTTGCACACCTTTTTCAAGTAATACTGAAGTAAGTGTACCCACCAGTGATTTTTGTTCTGCACTTAGTTTGTCATCAGCGATCAGCTTGCCGTCAGCTCCGAACAAGCTTAATTTAATGTTTGTAACTGTATCTGAAGCAACATCAACAAGCAGTAATACTTTAGATTGGTTATCTACACCTGCGAATTTTCCGTCAAAATATTTAACTTCATCTGGAACTTTCAGTGCTTTCTCGAAAGCTCTTTCTACGGCTTGGTTCCAACCGTGACTGCTTTCTGTAGCGCCAGAAATTCCATCTACTTTCTCATCATAGTTAGTGAAGTAAGATCCATTAGCAAGCAACTTAGCTGTCATCGGAGCATTAGCTTTTACAACTTCTGCATAAGCCGTTGCACCTCTGTCAATGAGGTTGTTCCCAAGTCTGAACAGCTTCACATCCACTAGCTTACCGTTGCGGATCACGATGTCAGCTCTTTCAACACCAACACTTCTTGCAGTCCCATAAGAGGAATAGAATCCGTCTACATAAGCAGAAGTATTGTTAATCTTTGCATTCTGCTCAGCATCCCAGAAAGCATTAATCGCAGCCTTAAAGTCGGCTTCGAGTCCTACAACAGGCTCTGCAGCTGTTCCTTTAGCCAGCAATGCTGGTGTTATAGCTGCAACTGCTGCAGATTGCTCAGCTGTGTAGGCCTTCTCATCCACGAAATCACCAGCACTGTTCAGCGGGTACACTTTAACAGCTGTGAGCTTATTGGATTCGTAGGTTGCAAATACTGCATATTTACCTGTAGGATCTATACCCATATGAACACCATCAAAGTAAACTGCATCTGTATCTTTCACTGTTAGAGCTCTTTCAAACGCTCTGTCTACAGACAATTTCCATCCATTACTAGAGCGTGTTGCTCCCGAAACAGCGTCTACTGCTGCTGCTCCATCTCTTGTCTTGCCAATCAATTTATTCGTCATCAATCCATAAGCTTGCCATAAAGCGCTATAATTGTTACGAGCATCTCTGTCAATCAGCTTAGGGCTGGTTCTCAGGAGATCAATGCTAGTAATTTTTCCATCTTTAATTTCGATCTTAGCGCCTTCGGTACCTTTGGAGTAAGCATCGCCATACGCTACGTAAACCCCATCTTGATATACATTTTCCTTAACTGTAACCGGCAATGCTGTAGGTACAGGCTTAACAGTCGCTGCTGGAACTACTGTAGCCGCTGGAGCAGCGGTTGCTTTTGGCGTTGTAGCTGGTTTTGTCGTTGCTGCTGGTGCCGCTGTTGCCTTTGGTGTTGCTACTGGTTTTACCGTTGCTTTCGGTGTTTCTACTGGTTTTGCTGTTGGCTTTGGTGTTACTACTGGTTTTACTGTTGGCTTTGGTGTTGCTACTGGTTTTGCTGTTGCTGCTGGTTTTGCTGTTGGTTTAGCTGCTGGTGCATCCGCTTCTTCAGAAGCTGCGGATACTGCATCCACCTTCAAGTTCAAAGCAGGCACATTAAGTGTGTAAGCAAATGGCGCTAACAATATTGCCGCGCTAACCGTTAAAGAAATTAGTTTTTTCAATAAAATTCTCCTTTACCAAGTCCCCAGTGATATATAGCTTTTCTTAACCAAACTTACCTTTCACGGCGCCCCTTCTCTTCTTATGAAGCATTACATCTCTCTTCATAAGAACCCATCCCCCCTCTCATGCCTATGCGCGAACCATCACTTCCCAAAAAAATAATGCCTTAAATCTGTTCATTCCTTTTTACAATAAACCGCATCAAAGGTGAAATAATTCACATATAATATCAGAAAAAAATGAAGACGCTTTTTCAATCAATTTCTGGTTTGATACTACCAAACTTTTCCGCAATTCCTCTGTATCTAAAATCACATACCCTATAAGAAACATCACTATTTGCTCATAAATGTGATTTTTCATTATTTTTTCCAAACAAATACACCCACTTCCTATTCCCAAAGTAGATAACGTGATCTCGATTATTGTGTATCCAAGAATAGATATGTTATTTTAGAACGATCTCTAACATGGGAAAGGAGTTCAAAGCTTTGAACAAACAGCCACCTATTGGAGTTATTCTCGCCCAAATTGGCACACCTTCTGCACCTACTGCAAAGGCGGTACGTCCTTATCTGAAACGTTTTTTATCCGACCGCCGAATCATAGATTATTCACCACTGCTCTGGCAACCTTTGCTGCGAGGCGTTATTCTGCGCTTACGTCCACGCCGGTCGGCTGAGCTGTACAGACAAATCTGGACAACAGAAGGATCACCTTTACTCTTCCACTCATTAGCTCAGCGATCTGGTTTGCAAGCGCTTCTAGGTTCTCGGTATCAGGTAGAGCTTGGCTTAGCATATAGCGAACCAAGTATGGAACAAGCGATGAGCGCATTGGAAGCTAACGGAGTCACACGCATCATCATTGTGCCGCTATTCCCGCAATATTCGTCCACTACGACGGCATCTGTCTTCGATCAAGCGAGTTTTTCTGCACTAGGACGCCAAAGCTCCACTGGACCGGTAACAAAGCGACTTATTCCTGCACTCAGATTTATGGATGCTTATTATAATGAACCCGGTTATATTTCAGCCATGAAGTCGCATTTACTGCAGCAAATGGAACTTCTGAGCTCTAATCCTGATTTTTTTGTACTGACCTTTCACGGGATCCCCAAACGATATGCAGATACAGGCGATCCCTATCCGGAGCAATGTATGGAAACTGCGCGTCTTCTCGCTTCAGCTATGAATTGGGAGCCTGAACGCTGGCAGCTTACTTTTCAATCACGCTTCGGACGCGAAGAATGGGTAGGTCCCTCTACAGCAGATGTTTTGGGAAAGCTAGCGGAACGCGGAATTCATAAACCTTTGATTTTCTCACCGGGACTTGTAACGGATTGTCTGGAAACGCTGCACGAGCTAGCCATAGAAGGGCGCGAGCAATTTGAGGCTGGAGGAGGACATGCTGAAGACTTCACTGCAATCCCCTGCTTGAATAATCATGAGGACTGGCTTCAATTTCTGGCTCAGCATGTTGAACGAAATGCCATGGGCTGGTAATACAAAAAAACCGTCTTATCCGCAGATATTCTCTGCTGAGATAAGACGGTTTGTTATGTCCGTTCATAGGATCTAAGGATCACTAAGATGCTTATGCTGTAAGCTGCTTATATTTAGTAGTCAGTTCATGGAACCATTGCTTGTCCTGTAAGGTCAATGCAAAGTCGATTAGCTCGGCAATCTCACTCGGCTGCAAATCAGCTGAATCATTAAAAGATACTTCAGCGGTTGCAGTGGCTTCTCCATTCCCATCCTCTGCATAATCATAAGAGAAGCATATCTTGATATCACTTTCCAGAAATTCGTTACGCAGGAAATATAACACCTCACACATTAGCACAGGTCTAACATGATCATCAAAGATACATTCCATAACCTTCGCCCAGTACTGCTGATTGCTGAGGTGTAGCTTATCATTGGTTAAGAGATATTTCTCACCCTGAAAATCAGTGACAAATCTCAGCTCAAGCGGCTTCATTTTAAAAATAGTAGCAATTTGCTTCATGCTAATATTCAGAATGTCTTGCGTTTCTAGTCTGATCATCTCTCATGCACCTCGTCCCTCTTAGTTGGGTTACCTGAAACCTGATGATATCTATAATTTCGTTAAATGCCAATAATGTAAAATTAACTCTATCCATTCACTTTAATTTTTATCTAATTTAACATTATTATCGTCAACTGACTACGCTTTGTTAATATTTTTTCATTAATTCCACAGAAAAATGTTTCAATCTTTGTCCATCTGTTTAATATGTATATTTAAAAACTTAGTCTTTCTTATTTTCACAACAAAAAACTGTTCTGAATGGTCATTACGACCTCAGAACAGTTTTTTGCATTAGGATTATACTTCGGTTAATTTACTTAAACAAACAATGGCACTAACTGTATTCCCTCGGGTGAAATCCGCACGAGTCCTTTATCTGTGATACGTAACGTTGGGATAACCGCCAAAGCAAGCAGCGATAAAGTCATAAACGCGTAATTCAAAGTACAGCCGGCATCATACAACGCTTTGCTGATCGCAGCTGATTTTGCAGCAGCAATTTCGAACGGTTCCGTGGACATTAGACCTGCAATAGCCAACGGGAATAATGTTTCCCCACTGGATGTGATCATGCAAACACCACCCTGGGCATCCGCCACCGCATTTGCAGCTTTAGCCATTAACTCATCATCATTGCCGATGACGAGTACATTATGACTATCGTGAGCAACCGTCATTGCAATGGCAGCCGGCTCTTTAAATCCAATACCTTCGACAACGGCCACTGATTTATTGCCTGTACCTTTATGACGTTCGAGCACTGCGATTTTGCACAAACCTTCTATAGCATTTACATCCAGTTGCCCCTCCACTACAGGTATCGAAACCATACGCTCAATAGTCTCCACATGATTTTCTCTTACTTTAATAACTCTTGTAGTAAGTTCACCTGTTTGAATTGGAGCAGCAATGATGAAATCTTCTGAAGTAGGACGCTGTGGCAAATGAACCGAAGCCAACACTTCCTCCGGATAGGCGAATTTAGCAAGCTCTGCCGTCATTACTCCGTTCTCCGCAACTACTACACCTGCGGCAATTGTCATCACTACATTAATATCCGCCAAATTCCCGTCTAAAAGGATGATATCTGCAAAAGAACCCGGAGTAATAGATCCGATATCCCGCGCTAAACCAAAGCGTTCAGCAGTATTAATGGTAGCCATTTGGATAGCCGTTATAGGCTTAACACCTTGAGCAATAGCATCACGGAGGACGAAATTCATATGCCCTTCATCTCGTAAGGATTCCGAACTACGATCATCCGTTACCAGCATCATTCGGCGTGTATCAATGCCGTGTTCTGTATGGGCCGTAATTGTTTTAGCCACATCATGCCAAGCGGAACCCCGACGCATTTTGGCATACATCCCCAGTCGAACGCGCTCAATCACATCGTCTGCTGTCACACACTCATGATCGCCAGTCACACCTGCCGCAGCATACACGGGCAGTCTCCAGTCGCTGGAAGGCCATGTGAAATGACCATCTACAAATCTGCCTGCCCGCAGCGTAGCTTGAATTTCCCCAAGCATTTTCTCATCGCCATAAACAACGCCAGGAAAATTCATCACTTCACCCAGCGCAATCACATCGGGTCCCCAAGTAAAGGCTTCTGCCACTTCTTCTGGTCCAATAGAAGCTCCCGTTGTCTCGAATTCCGCACCTGCCGCAGGCACACAAGAAGCCACCTGCATGTAAGCCGCTAACGGTGTCCCGCGCATCTCATCGAGCATCAATTGAATCCCCTTCAGCCCAAATACATTAGCAATCTCATGAGCATCAAAGAAACCACCTGTTGTACCCAGCGGCAGAACCGCACGGGAGAATTCAGTAACGGTCAGCTGTGTGCTCTCAATATGACAATGGCCATCGAGTAGTCCCGGAGCTATATACTTACCGTTCGCCTCAATAACCTGCGTTCCTTCACCAATCATATGTGTCACATCTTTACCAACATAAGCGATACGCCCACCTTGTATACCAACAGACATTCCTTCTAAAATTTCACCAGAGCATACATTAACCAGCTTTCCACCTGTAATTACTAGTGTTGCCGGTTTATCTCCTCTTGCCGTAGCCACAAGCTCAGGTACACAATCTGCTAAAGGCTTTCTTGTAAAAGTTGTCATAATCATCTCTCCCCCGTTAGTATCCAAGTGCGTTCTTGATGTAGTGAATAGATTCATAATAATAGAGGATTGCTTAACCATCGGCTGTGTTGATATCATAGTTGGCAAATCTGATATTGTACGAAAAAACGGCTCCGTCATCCCTATAGATGATAGCCGTTTTCTTAATCCAAAGATTGTCCAACACTCCGGACATGCCCCTGGTATGAACTCACCCGCCAGCATCTATTCCAACGATTATCTTACGTTTTCCTCATATACGTCAAGTGCCGCTTGAACACAAAGTCCGTAAGAAACTTCAAATCCGTGTCGCAGCAACGCTGCTTCCAAAGCTCCAAGCAAACGCAGCACATTATTCGTACGGCAGCTAAAGCCCATCGTGCCAATGCGCCAGATCTTTCCTTTCAGAGGTCCAAAGGAGCTGGCAATTTCAATGCCGAACCGCTCCAGCAGCAGCGTGCGTACAGATTCACCGTCTATGCCCTCAGGAATCAGCACACAGGTAACAACGGTAAGTTTGCAGGACGGCTCCCCGTAAAGTTCAAGCCCCATAGCTGTTAATCCAGCTACAAGTGCTTTTTCATGGAGGATATGTCTGGCGAATCTGGCATCCAGCCCTTCTTCAAGGGTAAGCCGCAAGCCCTCCCGCAGTGCATAAAGCATTGAGGTCATCTCTGTATGATGATTGAGACGTTGTGGACTCCAGTAATCCTGAAGCATGCCGAGATCGAAATAATTGCTGCGGACAAAAGATAAGTCACCTGGCTGGACATCACTTGTTCTAATCCCTCGTTCTACTCGTTTTCGGGTCATGAGCTTAGCTTCAGCACGATCATTATACGTTATCGGTGCCATTCCGGAAGGGACGGACAGGCATTTCTGTGTACCGCCAACGACGGCATCCAACATCCAAGCATCTGTCTCGACAGGAATGCCCCCAATGGTTGCAACTGCATCAACTATGAATAAAGCATCCATCCGGCGGCAAGCTCTACCGATTTCCGCGAGTGGCTGCACACGTCCTGTAGAGGTCTCCCCATGAACCATTGCGACCACATGTGGCTTAAAAGTCTCCATAGCTGCTATCACTTCCTCCGGCTCAAACACACTCCCCCATGGCTTTTCCAGCACGAACACCTCAGCGCCACATCTTTCAGCAATCTCATGCAATAGATGTCCGAAGCGGCCAAAGATCGGAATCAGCACACGTTCACCCGGCAGGATTAAGCTGACCATCAACGCCTCAATACCAGCGCGAGAGGTCCCATCTATAGGGTAAGCCCATGCATTTCGGGTAGCGAACAGCTCCCGCAGCATTTCCATCGTTTCATTCATAATAGAGGTGAACTCTGGATCAAACTGACCCAGCACCGGAAAAGACATCGCCCGCAGTACACGCGGATCTACCTCGACCGGACCTGGAGTCATAATACAGCGTTGGGACGGCGACAAATCTTCGTAACGCTTCATGATGATCCTCCCTTCAAGTAGAAACGGCTATGCCGTCCTTTAAGGGACGGGCTCCGTTTCAGCGAGAAATATAAGGATAAAGTATAGAGTAAACATATACTTCCTTATATTTAAAAGTTCGGCGAACTCTTTTTAATAAGCTAACTCATATAACATCGCAGTCAGCACCTCAAGCCCAGCAACGAGCTGCTCAGGGGAAGTATACTCTTCCGGAGAATGGCTGATGCCAGCTCGGCTTGGCACAAATATCATCGCAGTAGGGCAACGCGGCGCAAACAGCTGGGCGTCATGTCCCGCTCCACTTACCATCATGCGGTACGTCTTCGCCTGTTGGCGGCAGATATTTTCCAGCATTGCAGATAGCTTCGTATCCATAGGCGCAGGGACTGTGTGGAGCACGGATGTAACCTCAAGAATCACCCCACGTTTAACAGCAATTTCATTACATTCCGCAAGAAGCTTCTCACAGAAACGTTCCAGTTCGTCCTCTTCACTATGGCGGATATCTAATGTAAAAAGAACCTCACCCGGGATCACATTTGGCGTATTCGGGTACACCTCAAGCTTACCCGAGGTTGCTACAAGAGGTTCACCAGCCGTTTTAGCAGAACTTTCAAGCACGTACAGCATTTCAACCGCACTAGCCAGTGCATCCTGCCGCATAAACATCGGTGTCGTGCCCGCATGATTAGCAATACCACTGACCTTGACCACATATCGTCTCTGACCAACAATCCCCTGAACTACGCCTATCTGAGTGTCTGTCTTCTCCAGAATAATCCCCTGCTCGATGTGCAGTTCTACAAAAGCACCAATATCATTTCTGGCCCCATTCTCATCTGTTACACCTTGCAAAAAGCTGGATTCCGTCATTGCTGCCTGTAATGTCACTCCCTCTGCATCTATACAGGTCTCGGCCTCGCTTCCGTCATACCTTTCCGTGACATGGCCCGAACCCCAATAAGCAAGCGGAAATCGGCTCCCCTCTTCTTCACAAAAAGATACGACCTCAAGCGTCCGCTGCGGCTGGCCAAAGTTCCTCTGCAAATCTTGAAGCGCAATCATAGCCGCAGCGATCCCATAGGCACCATCATATTTTCCGCCATTGACTACAGTATCGATATGCGATCCGGTTAAAATAACCTTTTGCTGCGGATCGCGTCCACTCAATCGTCCATATACATTGCCAACCTTGTCTATGGAAACTTCTAAGCCGAGTCCAGCCATTTTTTCCTGCAAAAAAATCTGCGCCTGACTCCATTCCTCCGTATATAGCAGTCTAGTAACTCCTGGCCCAGGTGTGGTGAATGCCGCCAGCTCCTCCAGCAGCTCCAGCAGTTTCTGAGTCGACGCTTGAACACTGGAATCATTCATAGGCTGTACTGCTCCTTCCTAATTCGCAGCCACTGTCCACCTCCCTCACTGATCACTCCTTCTTCAGAGGTATAGACCACATTCCCGCGGCAGATCGTAGCAACTACCTTGCAGGATAAAGTTCTTCCGATGTAGGGGCTGTGCTTGTGGCGATACAATAAATCCTCCGCAGTCAGCGTATAGGTTGTGCTTGGATTCAGCAGAACTAGATCGGCATCTAGACCTAGGGCTATAGCGCCTTTACGATGCTCTATTCCAAAACGTTTTGCGGGTTGCCCTGCGAGCAGACTGGAAATTAATGTAACAGGCAACCCCCGCACATTCACGCCTTCATGGAACATAAGCTCCAGACTGCTCTGCGCACCCGAGATCCCACCCCAAGCTGCAAAAAAAGACAAGTCCGGCTTCACCTTCAATTCCGTTGGACAGGGGGAATGATCCGAAGCAATCAGATCGATTTTGCCTTGGGCCAGCATCTCCCATAACTTCTCCTGCTCCACCGCACTTCGCAGCGGAGGCGCACACTTCGCCACAGGGCCTAAAGCCTCCATATCATTTTCAGTGAGGACCAGATAATGTGGACAGGTTTCTGCCGAAACGTCCAGACCTCGAAGCTTAGCTTCATAGATTTTCTCAATGGCGGCGGCCGTGCTGATATGAACAAAATGCAACCGGCAACCAGTACGTTCACTGTACAGCAGCGCCCTGGACACTGCCTCCAGCTCTGCTTCAGCAGGGCGGCAAGCCGCAAAATCACTTGCGCTGGTTCTGCCATTTCGCACTGCATCTGCGGTCAACACCGCCGTGATATCCTCACTTTCTGCATGCAGCGCCAGAATCCCGCCCAGAGAAGCGATTCGCTGCATCCCTTGATAGAGTGTATCCTCATCCACTTCACGGAATCTGCCTTCGCCCTCCCCTCCAGGATTGGAGAGAAAGGCTTTAAACCCAGTGACGCCAGCAGCTGCCAATGCTTCCAAATCATCCAGATTTCCCGGAACGAGACCACCCCACAGCACATAATCAACGGCAGAGTTTCCAGCCGCAGCATCTACCTTTTGACAAAGCGCAGCCTCGTTCACAGTAGGTGGATTGCCGTTAAGCGGCATATCTGCATAGGTTGTACAGCCGCCAGCTGCCAGCGCCGCAGAACCGCTGCGAAAGCCTTCCCAATGTCCAAACGTTGGTTCATTAAAGTGGACATGCATATCAATCATACCGGGGAGGACATAGAACCCATCTGCGTCGATGACTTTGGTTAGCGGCGCAAGCGAAAGTTCCTCTCCAAGTGCGACAATCTTACCCTCTGATACTGCAATATCCAGCTTGAGTACCTGATCGGGCAGCACTACATTCCCGTTCTTAATCACAAGTTCATAGGATTCCTTCATGAGCTGCCACCTCCTCCGGTCGTCAACTTTCTCCTAACTTCCCCGATACGTACTATATCCACCAGGAGCTACTAGCAAAGGTACATGGTAGTGTTGCATGGAGCTCTCTATATGAAAGCGAATAGGTATCTGTTCTAGAAAAAAAGACATCTCACGTTGAGTATCTACTGACCTTTCTGTTACTCCTATGTCAGCTGCTGACGCTTTGGCATCAGCTCTACGATAGTAATCGCCGACCATAAACAGCAACTCGTAACATCCAGCCTCCATCTCGTTTCCCTCGAGCAGAGGGGCATCCAGCCTCCCGTCACTGTTCGTGACCTCTTCACACAGGAGCTTGCTCACCCCATCCGTAAGCTTCCAGAGCTGAAGCGTCAGACCTGTAGCAGGAATCCCCCGCGACAGATCCAGCACATGGGTGGTAAGACGCCCGCTCATTACGCTGTCTCTCCGACCAGATCTGCACGGCTAACAGAAAAGCCCTGAAAACCATAGGGTGGACGAGGTTCGGTGAAGACTCCACCTTTAGTTTCTTCAGGCTCAACAATGGTTTCCCAAGTCCGGTTATTGGACTCAAATGAAACGGTAGCCAGCTGTGGAGAACGGGACAATAAGCGCAGCCCAATTTGATAAATCAACGATTGGATTGATGGACTGTTCAGCTCATGAAAAGCGCTATGGGCGATATCGCGAACCTGCTCCGCAGCCACATATTGGCCTAGATCTCCATCCAGAGCATGCTCAACATCACTGTAGGTCCAGTTAATATTCAGAAAAATATAAAGCGGACGGTCAAAGCTCTCCGGCAATGTTGTGTACTCATCACGGACGAATCCATAAAACGAGCTTCCACTCACTTTTATCAGCTGTAAATCCTTCAATCGGCATTCATGAGCGATAACCTCAGTCCCATCCTCTCCACGTTTTACTGTCAGCGAAGCGGAATAAGATTCATTATTGGAGTGACGCAGCACTAAATGACTCTGTTTAAGCCCCTCACCCCCGGGCACCATCACCTGTTCAAAAGGTAACCGGTCTGCGGAAACTGAAACTGCGGTGACATGATCGTATTTATCGAGAAAACGGCTACTTAGAAGCTGCAGTAGCCCCTCCGTTGTGCTTCCAGTGTAGTCCGCGGTATTGCGCAGAATGAAATTTTTCATAGAATCGGTAGCAACGACCATGGAATTATCCCCCTCTGAAAAAGAAGGAAGAAACGCTTCGCCCGTGACCGCGAATGTAATATTATGTGCGAATATAATGTTGTCGCAGCCCGTGAAGGAAGATTCGGGAACGGGGGTAACGGCCAGCGGTTTAGCATAGGTACGATAAGTTAACACATCACTTTTCCCATAAAACATTGTACGTCCGTTAATTGGTTCCAGCATGGCTGACAACCTCCCCGTTTATGATCAATGAATGAATGAATAATTAAATAATTAAATCACTTAGGCGAAATCTCGTAATTGTACCGACTTCAGAAAAGGCTTGAACCCATTCCTCCTGAGGGGAACGCTCTACTCGAACTCCAATGGCGCTGATAATGTCATCTTTGTTTTTGCCACGAACAGCTAGAATAAAAGGAAAATGAAATTTGTCCGTATACTTTCGATTCAGATCATTTAATAGATTGAACTCTTCCGTTGTTAGCCAATCCAGTCCAGCTCCCTGCTGCTCAGAGGCAGACAAAGCCGTAACTTGAAGCCTAGTCGCCAAATCTGGGTGAGCTTTTAATAGTCCCTCCATTCGGCTCCGGTCAGCACTCAGTACGGTCTGCATCATTGTGCTATGCAAATGCTCTAAAGAATGGAATGGAATCTGCTTATAAGCCTCCTCTGCTACCCACGGTGAATGTTCAAAAATGCCGCCTAGATGCTTCACAAAATCCGTTATACTCATGGCATTTATCTCTTCCAACGTAAACCTGCCTTCAGAAACGACCATCCACTCAACCTCCAATAGCTTTGTTAACAGCTCGTAAAATGCCACCGTACCCCGTACAGCGACAAATGTTACCCGATAAAGCTTCTTCCACTTCAGCCTGAGTAGGATGCGGGTTCTCTTCCAGCAGAGCAACCACCGAGATGACCATCCCTGGTGTGCAATAACCGCATTGGAACCCCCCCTCTTCTAAAAAAGCCCGCTGAACGGGATGCAGGCCTACTTCACTAAGACCCTCAATTGTTGTAATTTCCGCACCTGAGCATTGATAGGCCATAACCAGACATGAATTCACTGGACGTCCATCCACCAGCACCATACATGCCCCGCAGCGGCCAATCTCACAAGAACGTTTTGTGCCGGTCAGCTCCAAATCTTCACGTATGACCTTTAAAAGCCGGCGGGAGGGTGGAATCTCCGTGGATATCGCTTTCCCATTGAGATTGCAATTAAAGGTGAACCTTTCTTCTGCAAAAGCTTCCTCAGACGATAAGGGGTCAAGGTTATCTTCATCTAGATTCGGATCTGAATTATGGCTCGGCATGGATGTTCACCACCTTTTGTGGAATAAACGGTGTAGACTGCAGCCATTCGGGATCAATGGGCAGCTTGGTTACCCGCTTCCCTACAGCCTGAAATATGGCTGACACGACTGCCGGAGCTAAATTGACGGAACCCACCTCTCCAATGCCGCGAGGACCGTACGTGTCATGATCCGGCAAATCCTCTATCGGCTGCACCTGAATGCTGCCATTCATGTCGGCAATGGTCGGCACCAAATAGGTGTCTAAATTTTTGGTGACATAGCTGCCGCCTGACATCACAGCATCCTCTGACAAGGTGAAACCGACCGCCATACTGCTGCCACCTTCGATCTGTCCAAGATAACCTTGCGGATTAGCCACCGGTCCCGCCGCTACCGCATGATATTGATCCAGTACACGAACACGTCCAGTAAGCAGATTAACTTCCACGCGGACTGCGATTGCAGAATAGGTGTATAGGAAATGTGCCCCCACTCTTTTAAAGGGTGTGGTTGGATAAGTAAACTTTGTATTACAGACAATGGGTTCTGAAATACGCTGTGCCAAGTCCTTGTAAGTCAGAAGCAGACCGCCGTCTTTTAGCCAAATGCCGCCAGAGCCGAGCTTCATTTCATAGTTATCCAGCTCTGGCTTTATCATCGCAGCTGCCTGCAGCACTCGAGCGGTGAAGTCTGGACGCAGCCGTTTTAAGGCCATCCACATCATGCTGGTTGATCGGGAAGCCGTACTAGATCCGCTATCGGGCACAACATCCGTATCGCCAATGACGATGCTTAGATCCTCTGCCGCCAAGCCAAACTGTTCAATCAGCATTTGTTCCATGGTTGCGATTAACCCCTGACCAAACTCCTCGTAACCAAACACCGCCTCAATTTTGCCCTCTAGCGTCAAAGAGAGCCTGCCACCCGCCGGATCGGGAATACCATAGCCAAGTCCTGCACCATGCATAGCTATAGCAGCACCCGTTCCAGTTACGATCCAAGGTTCCACAACACCTGAATCACTGTCTGTAGATGCGGCCTCAGTCATAAGAGGCGAACCCGCCAGCGCTTCCCACACCTGAAAGGCACCATCGGTCTGAGCAATTTCCTGACCCAGCGGCCCCAGATCTCCATATTTACGCAAATTGCGGCGGCGCATTTCCCACGGATCGATCTGCAATCGCTCAGCCAACCGATCGATTTGTCCCTCCAAAGCGAAAATCGCCTGATTGCCGCCAAAACCGCGAAATTCACCAGATACACCGTTATTGGTATATACAGCAAAACCCTTCACATCCACATGATCGATGATATAGGGGCCCATCACATGTTCTGTCGCAAAGTTGAGCACCTCCGCCCCCAGTGTTGCGTAAGCTCCCGTATCCGAAATAATTCTGACCTGATGTGCCCTGATGATTCCTTCGGGGTCGCAGCCAGTTTTCATGGTGATTTTCATGGGATGGCGTTTTAGTCCTGCACGTACCGATTCAGCTCTCGAATTATGCAGTCTTACCGGACGGAGTGTCCGCAAGGCGAGCAGCGCTCCATATGGCTGTACATTCAGCTCGTCTTTTCCTCCAAAGGACCCGCCGATAGGACTCGAGATGACGCGAATATCTTCTTGAGGAATAGCCAGAATTCTGGATAGCTGCAGGCGATCCATCAACCCATGTTGTGTAGCTGAATATACGGTAAGCCGTCCGTTATCCTCTGGGATAAACAGTCCACCTTCAGTCTCCATATAGGTGTGCATTTGGCGTGGTGTATAGTAAGTCTCCTCTACCACATGACAGCAATCCGTAAATACCGTTTCCGGCTCCCCTTTCCGATATTCCGTATGATGAAGCACGTTTCCCTCGGCATGCAGCAAAATTGCGTCCTTTTTCATCGCCTCTTCCGGATTCTCGAGTAAGGGTAGAAGCTCATAATCCACTTCGATAAGAGATAAGGCGTATTCCGCAATTTCGTCCGTCTCTGCCGCGACTGCCGCAATCGCATCGCCAGTGTAACGCACACGGTCACTGCAAAATACCGGTTGATGCGGCAAAGCTATGCCAAAGCCGTTAAGTCCGGGCACATCCTCATGAGTAATTACAGCGTGTACACCAGGGACTTCAACGGCCTTCTCAATGCGTATGGACAAAATACGAGCATGTGCCTGCTCACTGCGGAGCACGCGGCCGATCAACATTCCTTCTGCCCTCATGTCGGTCAAATACTGCAGCTTACCGGATACCTTGCCCTCTCCATCGGGTCGTGTACGCCAGCGGCTACCGCTGGATTCCTTATTCAGCAGCATTTTCCCTCTCTCCTTTCGTCGGGTTATTCACCTCTTAACTCCGTATATTCATAGCCTTCCACAGCTCAGATACAACCAAATTCCCAACAGTCTTTTTCTTGTAAAGTTCTGATGCAAAGGGATCACTATACGTCTCAAAGCTGTTCTCAACCCCTTCATATAAAGAAGCCAACAGCTCCTCTGTATACCTCACACCTTCAAGCATAACTTCAGCCCTACTTAGTCGCTGCGGCCGCCCAGAGCCCCCACCTGCGGCGATACGCACCTCACGGAAACGGAGTTCCTCATCGATTGATGCTGAGATTGCTACCGTTACAAGTGAAGGGGTGAACGCTTCCCGGCGGCCAACCTTACGGAAAATTTCTAGCCTATCCATTAAGGGACTCTCTAAGCGAGTAGGTGAGATGCGAATCTCAGCCACAAGATCTGCCGCAGGTTTTATCCCGCTCCAGTGATTGTTTAGCCACTCTATCAAAGGTAGTGCTGTCATAAATTTGCCGTCAAAGGAGATTAACTCCGCGTCATAGACCAGTAACGCAGGTAGAATATCTCCGAAGCCAGAAGCGATATTGCCCCCGAGCGTGGCAAGATTACGCACCGACGGAGCCGCTATGCAACGTGCAGCCTCTTGCAGCGCAGGAGCCACGGCCTGCAAATGCTCATTACTGCGGCACTGGGAGAGTGGAACAAGAGCGCCCAGAGATAAGTGAAATTCCGTTAAGGTAATGTCGCCGAGATTTGTGATTTGCCGAAGATCAATCAGCTGTTTGGGCATATGATCCGTTCCATTTTCCCACCCTGTTCTCAGCAATGTTCCTCCTGCGACATATCGGGAACTGTCTCCAAACGCCGTTTTTCTCTCCCAAGCTTCGTGCAGGCTGCGGGGTTGAATTACTTCAGGTAGCCTTCCATCCTCTTCCCTTATAACTCCCATACACTCCGCCCCCCTTTTTGAGTACCAGATTGCCGCTTCCCTTCTCGTATAGCCTGCCTTAAAACCTTTGTTCCCGAATATAAGGAACTCCGAGCGCCTCCGGTGTACCGGATGGTTTGTTGCGATTGCGGTACCCCAGGTACATCAGGACCAGAATGGTCACAAGGTACGGAATCATTTTGAGAAAATAGGGCGGAACTGCACTGCCCAGCAATTGAATGCGGAAGCCAAGTGAATCCAATGCCCCAAAAAAGTAAGCGCAGAACAAGGCGCGCAGCGGATTCCATCTGGCAAAAATCACTAGCCCTACCGCAATCCAGCCTCGACCGGCTGTCAGCCCTTCATTCCAGGTTGGCGCATAGGCCAATACCATATCCGCTCCGGCCAGGCCGATGAGAGCAGCACCGGTGATCACATAGCTGTAGCGGATAAGCTGCACACGGATCCCCATCACATCTGCGGTAGCCGGACTGTCTCCGACTGCCCGCAAATGCAGGCCCCATGAAGTGCGGTGAATTAGCAGATGCAGAGCAAGCACTAGCAGCAGGCTGAACCAGGTTAGGTAATCCATGTTGCCGAATATTTTTCCGATGAACGGTACATTTTCCAGCCAAGCCAGATGCAGTTTAGGAGATGTTCCCGGCAAAGGAATGCCGCTGATCGGTTTACCAAGATAAGCGCTCAACCCACTGCCGAACAGGGTCATCGCAAGACCGGACATCGTTTGATTCGCCCGCAAGGTCACACAGAGAAAAGAATGCAGCAAACCAAGCACAGCCGTTACAGCTACGGTAGCCAGCAGAGCCAGCAGCAGGTTTCCGGAGCGAATATACACGATACAAGTGGTGACCGCTCCCATCAGCATCAGACCTTCAGCCCCAAGCTGTATAATGCCGGCTCGTTCATTTAGAATGCCTCCCAGCGTAGCCAGCAGCAGCGGGGTCCCTGCGGAAATAGCGGCAATAAGTAGCTGTGTTGTAAAATCCATTGCCTATCTCCCCCCTTTCAGCTGAACCCGGCTACGGCGAATGCGGAAACGGTAGATCATATCGCCAGCAATCAAGAAAAACAGGATGGAGCCCTGCAGCATTTCTGATATCGATGAGGGCAGCCCGATGGTTTGAACACTATATCCGCCAACAATTAAGCCACCGAATAAAATAGAAGTAACGATTAGACCGAGTGGATTCAATTTGGCCAACCAAGCCACAATAATGGCGGTGTATCCATAACCCGGTGAAATGCCCTGCATCAGCTTGTGTGTAACACCGGAGACCTCCGCCATGCCAGCGATCCCGGCGAGCCCCCCACTGATCAGCATGACGATAATAATATGGCGCTTGATAGGAATCCCCGCGTATCTGGCTGCAACAGGATTGGCCCCAATCAGACGGAGCTCGTAACCCCACTTGGTAAAACGAATCATTAAGTAATAAATCACAACGGCGATAAGTCCAAATAACAATCCAATATGCAATCTTGTACTTCCGAGAACAGGCAGCGACTGAGCCGCAGTAAACATAGGTGATCCCGGGAAATTAAATCCTTTAGGATCTTTCCAAGGTCCGAATACCACGTAATCGAGCGCCAATAGGGCAACATAATTCAGCATTAATGAAGTGATTAGCTCATTCACTCCAAAATGCGTCCGCGGAATAGCAGTCAATAGTCCCCAAAGCGCACCCGCGGCAATCCCGAACAGCAGCATTAAGCTCAGGGACCAGAATGAAGGTAAGTCAGGAAAATAAATCGTGACCGCTGTGGCCGCCATAGCCCCAACGGTTAACTGGCCTTCTGCTCCAATATTCCATACCGAAATGCGGTAAGCCACAGCAATCCCAAGCCCACATAGGAGTAGCGGGATCGCTTTAACCATCGTTTCCGTGAGCCCATACGCAGTGCCAAATGCACCACGGAACATTTTTTCATAGACCAGCACCGGATTCATGCCATTCGCCGCAATAAATAGGGCACACAACAATAACGCTAAAATTATAGATACAATAGGTGTCCACCAAGGAGAACGGATGCGGCTGGCATCGTATTCGAAACGTAGAGAGAATCGTTTTCCGGAGTGAGAGGGGAGGGGTTCCAGGAAAGCTGCTGCGGTATTTCTTCCATTCTCCAGGCTCATACGGCGCTCTCCTCTCTATTATGAATACCAGCCATTAGTAGTCCGATGCTCTCTCGATTCGCTTCCTCATGTGTACTCTCACCAATAATTGAGCCGTTATAGATCACTAGAATCCGGTCGGACAACTGAAGCAATTCATCTAAATCCTCCGAAATTAACAACACGCCACTACCTGAACCACGCAGCTCCATAAGAAGGTCGTGAACACCAGCCGTGGCACCTACATCCAGCCCTTGTGTCGGATGAACGGCGACCATCAGCTTAGGCCGATGACTGATTTCACGTGCAAAGAGCAGCTTCTGCTGATTACCACCTGACAACTGTTGTACTGGCGTCTCCAGCTCAGGTGTTTTGACGTTAAAGCGCTGGACCAGCTCCTGTGACCACAAACGGTTCTTCGCGGTCTTCAAGAAACCATATTTGGAGTGCTCCTCTGAGCGGTAAGACTTAAACAAAAGATTATCCACCGATCCGAGGCGTCCAGCTAAACCGCTCTTCATCCGGTTCTCCGGCACGTGGGAGATTCCTGAATCAATTGCCCCTCTAACCGAAGCCGATTTCACCGTCTTTCCATCAAACGTGATTTCACCACTTTTCCAGCCTCTAAGACCTGTTAACACTTCAGCCAGTTCCTTTTGCCCGTTGCCAGCTACCCCAGCTACGCCTACAATCTCCCCTTTACATACGTTCAGAAAGAAGTGATCCAGTGCTTTTCGCCCGTGATCGGCATATACGTCCACATCTTTCACTTCTAATAAAGAATCCCCTTCAGTGGCTTCCCGTTCTTGACGGGTGATGGTTACTTCCTTGCCCACCATCAGACGAGCCAGCTCCAGTTCATCTGTATCTGCCGTGGTCAGTGTGGCGATCATTTTCCCTTTGCACATGACGGAAATCCGATCGGAGGACGCCATAACCTCTTTCATTTTATGAGTAGTCATAATAACCGTTTTTCCTGCCTGCTTCATGACCCGCAGCGTTTCAAATAGCTGTTCCACCTCTCCCGGGGTCAATACAGAGGTTGGTTCATCCAGAATAATAATGTCAGCCCCGCGATACAGCGTCTTAACGATTTCAACACGCTGCTGCTCACCCACGGACAACTGCCAGATCGGGCGATCCACCGGGAAATTCAGTCCAAACCGTTCCGCTAATGCCTCTATCTCCTCGCGTTTGTTCTTCATCCACTTACGGCCGCGCCAGAAAGACGACTTTTCGCCAAGCACGATATTTTCTGCTGCTGTGAGGCTTTGCACCAGCCTAAAGTTCTGAAACACCATACCTACACCCAGCTGCGCAGCATCTTTAGGAGAACGGATCTGAGCACCTTTCCCATGAATGAAGATTTCTCCTTCATCTGCTCTGTACACCCCTGACAGCATGCTCATCACCGTGCTCTTCCCGGCCCCATTCTCCCCAAGCAACGCATGAATCTCACCCGCATTTGCCGAAAAGTCGACTTGATCACTGGCGGTTACCGAGCCGAATTTTTTCACAATCCCCCGCATTTCAACTGAAGTTCCCCGCATGGCCTGAACCCCTCCTTCCTTCAAGTTGTAGTACGGGTGGGGAAGTTTCCGCTTAACGGAACCCGCCCCACCCATAGATTGTGCACATCTTATTCCCTATTTTTAAACATTATTGCGGGATAGTTCCTTCCACACCTTTTACGAGCCAGTTCATGCCCAGCACTTCCTCCAAGGTCAGCTTCTGACCCTCCTGAACCTTCACATTCCCTTGATTATCTGAGATCGGACCTGTGAAAACCTCAAGCTCACCACTGATAATTTTGGCTTTGGCGTCTTCGACAAGCTTTTTCACATCATCTGGGATCTTGTTCCCGAAAGGAGCCAGCTCCACCATACCGTCAGCCATATCACCGGAATATTGCTCGCTCTTCCAGGTTCCATCCATAACTGCCTGCACAGCTTTTACGTAATACGGCCCCCAATTCCATACCGGGTTCGTCAAATAATTGTCCGGAGCGTATTTGCTCATATCCGAGTCATTTCCCCCGGCAAAAGCCCCTCGTTCAGCAGCAGCCTGCAGTGTTGCAGGTGAATCTTGATAGGCCAAAAGCACATCCGCACCCTTATCCAGCAAGCTGATTGCCGCTTGACGTTCGGTCGTCGGGTCATACCATGTATTCGTCCATACGACGTTCACCTTTACATCAGGATTGACACTTTGTGCTCCAAGGGTATAAGCATTCAAGTTATAAATCACTTCGCTGATCGGAAAAGCGCCCACATAACCCAGCTGATTGTTTTTGGTCATTTTTCCTGCCGCTATGCCGCTCAGATAGCTGGCCTGATAGTTTTTCCCGAAGTAGGTTCCCATGTTCTCTGCGGTTTTGTAACCCGAAGCATGCAGGAACTTCACGTTGGGGAATTTGCCCGCTACATTTAATGTAAAATCCATATACCCGAAGCTCGTTGTAAACACGATGTCGTGTGATTGCGCAAGCTCTGTGATGATTCTTTCGGCGTCAGCACTTTCAGGGACATTTTCTACAAAGTCAGCTTTAATCCCCAGCTCCTTCTCCATATACAGCCGTCCTTGGTCATGTTGGTACGTGTAGCCGCCATCTCCTGGAGGTCCGATATAAACAAAAGCAACCGTCGGTTTCTTTGCAGCCGGTTCTGTTGTTGCAGTTGCCTCTGTTGCCGCTGTAGTTGTCGCTGGTGCCTCCGTTGCATTTGTAGAAGTATTATTATTGCTGCCACACCCCACCAAAGCCACCGTCATTAGAACCATTAATGCAAGACAAGATGTTATGAACTGACCCCTTTTTTTCATAATTCTCCTCCTCCAAATCATCTCTCATCATGGCTGCAACCATTAATGTACTTCTACTATACTTAGAGGTGGCCTTGGCGTAAATTTATATAACATACGTTTGTATATGAATATAAGAATCAGAACTTTTTTTGTGTGTAATGCACTAATTGGTTTTTGTAAGGTGAGTTACGTGTCATATTATATGACCAAAGGTGGAAAAGGAACACTGTTTCAGATTACTTTTCAGACTATTCTTTACTTCACTTTCCATTTCTCAGAATCCATTGCTCCTGAATCTCACCAAAATCTTCTTTTGTATCTGCGTCCATGAAATAATGGGCAGACTCAGATTCCAGAACAATCCCCTTATAATCAGGTGAACGCAATATCCCCGCCGCTCCTCGATCTCCATCTAATCCCTGTAGTGCTGGAAACAACGTCTTCGAGAACAAAGCCGGGGGCATAGCCGACCCATTGCTGACGCTAGCGACATAGTCCATCTCCGGAGATTGTTCAAACGTTTGTATTAGACGATTCACTAATGCTGTAGTAATAAATGGCTGATCCGCAAGCGCCACAACTACTGCATCGGGCTGTAAAGGTAATACCGCATTAAGACCGCAGCGCAGTGAAAAAGACAATCCTAGATGTGCGGTTAAGCAAGTTTCGGTACGTCTGGAGCCTTGCGGTTCAATCGCGGGTGGCAGCCATTCCAAGTTGTCATCCGCACGCACTACCACGATTAGCGGTTCTAGATTGCAACGATCCAATTCACTAAGCGCGACGCTCCCGAGTGAGACCTCCTGCGACAATTTCAGTGAAACCTTGGACACGCCCATCCGCCTGCTCTGCCCCGCTGCCAAATATATTCCTGCTACCTTCAATACTATCCGCTCCTTTGGGCAGCTCTCGTGAGCCCACCCTTCTAATTTGAATAATTTCTGCTATAATACTGACCGCAATCTCCTCCGGACCTTCTCCTCCAATCGGCAACCCTACAGGTGCATGCAAAGATGCAGGAGCCTCAAACCCTTCCAGTAAAAGAGATATTCGCGCCTTCGAACCGATAATCCCTATATATAGAGGAGCAAGCGGAATCACACTCTCCAGGAACTGTCTATCCCGCCCAAGTTGATGACTGCAAATCAATACATAATCCTCTCGAGCTACGCCCAATCGCTGAACAACCTCCATAGGGGAACAAATTACTTGTTCAGCTCGAGGAAACTTATTGTGCAAGCTTCCTTCGCGCCAATCCGCAACCGCAACCCGAAAGCCAACTCTGTCAGCAAGTTCCGCAATTGGAACCACATCACGTGCCCCGCCAAAAATCACAAGCCGCGGTCTAGGCACGAAAGACGTATGGAATGCTGTCAATTCTGCTGGAGCGGCCATAAAGCGACCTGCCGCTAGGTTTTCTTTTGCCGAGTGGGATAATTTCGGATGTTTCTTGCTCTGCGGCAGTTCATTGTCTGGATCCAGCTCCAGCTTATAGGCAAAACCGTTCTCCACTGCTTCGCGGAACAGAATTAGCTTCTCTCCCCTAGCCAATCTGTCACTCGCCTGCACCAAAAGCTTGTAGAGCTGACCCTGCACGGGTTCAAGCACCACTTTGATTTTGCCTCCACAGCCGACAACCTCACCCCAGGACAGATCATCCGAAGACAACATATTGTATTCCACAATCTCGGGCAGCCCTCGTTCCCATATCTCAGAGGTACGTAGCTCCAGATCGCTCTCCAGACAACCTGGACTCAGACTCCCAATCGTGCCCCCTTCAAAAAACAACATCACTGCCCCGGGTTTACGATACGAGTGTCCCTCTACCTCAATCAGTGTTGCCAGCACCGCAGGCGCCTGATGGGTTTGAATATGCGTTGCGATCTCATGTGTATTCACGAGGTTCCCCTCCTCCGTGTTTGCATTTCAACCCAGAACTTAGACCTTAGTCCCGCCCAAGCATCCTCCGAAACATGAATACTAGCTTTAGCCTCATTAGATCATTTATTTTTTTAAAATCGACGTCCAAGAGCTCACTAAGCTTCTCGATCCGGTAGGTAGCCGTGTTCCGATGAATAAACAACTTTTTGGCTGTCTCATTGACATGCCCATCGTTATCTAGATAAATCTCCAGCGTCCGCAGCATTTCTCGCACATACTCCGGCTCACGGCTAAGCAGTCCTCTAAGCGTTCCGTTGCAATATTTCTCCATGACCTCTGTCGGGATTTGCCCAAGAAGCAAGGAAAGCTCAAGCTGCCGATAATGCACAACATTCCCATGCACTCCCTCAAACTGAAGCATCCCCATACATTCCCTCACCTCCGCAAAAGCCTCCTTCAGCCCATCCGGCTTCAATTTACAACTACTTATCGCAGCTCGTGGATAATACCCCTTGTCAAACTTCAGGTTGTCAAAACAAGCCTGGATTACATCCCGAAATTGCTCAGGACTCTGAAGAGCTGCCGGATAGATGGATAATAATCCTTGGTCTACAATCACATGAATGGCCTTTAAATCCCGCAGTACGGGGTGTTCAGTGTATTCTTCTTTTAATCTAAGCAGCTCACTTTGGCGTTCTTCAACAGTCGCAACAATATCAGTTAATACTAGTTGAAATGGCGACTGAAGCAGTTCAATTTCCAATTCAAGCGTAGCCTGTGCTAAATCGGCGTAAGATAAGTTACCATTTAGACAACGTCTCAACAATCCACTGAACTCCCTATGTTCTGCCTGTTCAAAATAATCCTCGTATCCTGAGTAAATATGATATGAAATAAGTTCAGCACCCTGAACGAACAAGCTCTCTTCCACCGGGAGCAATAAAGGGTCGATGGAACAATACAATAAATATCCCGAGCACTTTTCTCCTTGTATTAGTGGTGTGCGATAACCTGCACGATCCTCTACACGAAAACGTTGATTCCGTTTCTGCCATGGCCATCCCTCCAGCAACTGTGAGGTCTGGTATTCAGAATTGTTATAGATTACATCCCCGCGTGCGCTAACCACTACAAGTGAATGGCCAATCACTTCAGACACCGAGTCAAACAATGGACGGCTGCGGACAGATCCCAGGGCAAATTGCATCAGCTTTTTCTGCTTCTCCATTATGCTCTGCAGAACGTGAGTGCTCCGGCTAAGCTCAGCGCGAAACAGGCCATTCATCTGATCCGAAAAAGTGAACTGGAACGGCAACTGGATTAAGGGGAAGTTAAGGTTCTCCGCTTCTGCGATTAGCTGCTTCGGTACTTCATCCCAAAATCGTCCCAGCTTAATACCCAAGGCCGATGAGCCCCTTCGATTCAGCGTCTGCAGCAAAGCAGAGGCATCCTCCAGATTGTCCTTGATTAAATAGGCTGTCGTTAGCAGCATCTCGCCTTCTTTGATCCAATCCGAAATATCAGGTGCGTCCATCACATTAATCGATTTCACAATTCGATGTTTCCCCTTGGACCCCGCGATAAGCTTCGCCTCGGACAAAGGATAAATGGACAACGCTTCTTCAACCGTAAGATGCATGCCATCCCTCCTTTTTAGGATCAATTGAACCATTTCTAATTCATAATGTTATTTTATGTAACATTATAATTAAAATGAACCTCCTTGGATAGAGTGGAATTAAAATTTAATGGTTTTTATGTTATTTAATATAACATTAAATGAACATAACTGATGAATCATTAATCTTTAGTTCACATCACTTGTGTGAGTAGTATAATTAGATCGGACAATATAAGGATGGATTTGGAGGGGATCTTTTGAGTAAAAAGCAAGTGTTTACGGGTTCACCCTGGGAGTCGGTGGTTGGATATTCTCGTGCCATCCGAATCGGCAATCGTATCGAAGTCGCAGGAACAACAGCCATGCAAGACGGGGAAATAGTCGGTGTAGGAGATCCATACGCGCAGACGAAATTCATTCTACATACCATCGAAAAAGCTCTAAACCAGCTAGATGCTGATTTGTCGCATGTAATTAGAACAAGAATGTTCGTGACAGACATCTCACGCTGGGAAGAAGTCGGCAAAGCACACGGCGAATTTTTCAAAGATATTCAGCCTGTAGCAACCATGGTAGAGGTAAAAGCGCTTATTGATCCACTATTGTTAGTAGAAATAGAAGTCGAGGCATTCGTAGAATAGAGCTTGGACGAGGCACGGGGCATGGCACCTTCTTCACAGAAGGTGCTTTGTTTGCGTGTTCAGATGAAACGCGAGCGTGTCGCTGACCTTTGTGGTGTAGGGCATTTTTGCCCCTCTTTCCTTCTATATCGTCGGAATGACTGAATTCTGGGGTATTTATACCCCTCTTTCCGGCTATACCGCCGGAATTACTGGATTCCGGGGCATTTTCGCCCTTCTTCCCCGCAATATGAGCCAATTTCACGCATTCTACGGGATTTATACCGTTATTTTCAGCTATACGGGCTAATTTCGCGCATTCTACGGGATTTATACCGTTATTTTCAGCTATATGAGCCAATTTCGCGCATTCTACGGGATTTATACCGTTATTTTCAGCTATATGAGCCAATTTCGCACATTCTACGGGATTTATACCGTTATTTTCAGCTATACGGGCCAATTTCGCACATTCTACGGGATTTATACCCTTCCTTTCAGCTATACGAGCCAATTTCTTGAGTTCTGCGGGATTTATACCGTTCTTCTTCTTCACGTGGAGGTGTTTACTGAAACACTGGTCTTAAGCCAACTTTTGAGCGCTGAATTTATCTTTTACTCTAACACACCATTATTGAACCTACTTCATCACATTGAGATCATTTTTTTAAAACCAATTTCACTTATCATCTCAAAACCCATCAAGTCCCGTCATCTCAAGACCGCCGCCAAACCTCCTTCACCCATGAGAGTAACCGAAGATCCTGACCATGTCCGGCGATAACCGACAATCCCAGCGGCAGTCCATTTGTAGAGAGCATAGGTAACGTTACTTGAGGCAGGCCTGCCAGTCCAGCTATACAGCTCAACATCATCGCCCCACTACGATTCTCCTCCAATTGACGTAAATCCCCACCACGCAGCGGTGCAGGACCAGGTACTGTCGGAATCACAAGACAATTATCTTCTCCCAGCAGCTTGCGCAACTGGGTAGAAATCTCCTTTCGCTTATTCTGAGCGATACTATGGTCCTTGCCCGCTAAGCTGGCAGCCCAAGAGAACCGGGCTGCAATATCAGGCCCAAAAACTGGTTTCACCTTCTCAATCCAGGCGCTATGGGTTGTCCAGATCTCATTGCCTTGTAGCTCTCGAAAGACATCCATCCAGACTTTTAAACCTTCTCGAGCTATTTCAGTTTTGAGGAAATGATCAGCACCAGTCCGCAAGCGGTTCAATCCATTCGCTAGAACACTCACATCCTTTGGATCGACCAAATCCCAACAGTCCGTAGCGACAAATAAAGTCCCCATTTTCTTTTGTGAATTATCCCCTTTATCCTTTTTCGAATTATATTCCACATTATTTCCTTTGCTCTTTGGTATCTGATCCTCTATGTTTTTTTGTATATTATTCTCCAATTCTTCCTCTTCATTTTTCCCCCTACCGTTATCTAGATTCAATTCTAAATTTCCATCTATGCTCATCGTTACTTTTTCATCCATGCGCCCAATTCCAAGTAAAACCTCCCCCACTTTCTGGAGCACATCCATACGATCAGCGATCCAGCCTACTGTATCAAATTGCGGTGATAACGGGATCACACCTTCCATATTCACAGCACCATGCGTCGGGCGAAAGCCATACACCCCGCAATAGGCGGAAGGGACTCGAATAGAACCACCTGTATCTGTTCCGAGCGCAAAATCAACACTACCTGAAGCTACCGCTACTGCCGATCCACTAGAAGAACCACCCGGGATACAACCTGCGGCACGGGGATTTATGGGCGTTCCATAATGATGGTTCTCACCACCCAGACTGTACATCAGCTCATCCGTATGAGTCGCTCCTCGAAGCGTCGCTCCCGACTGGAGCAGCTGGCGTACTACAGCCGCATGTTCTGTAGAGGGATTGTGGCTCCGCAGCCAATCTGGATTACCTGCGGAAGAGCTGTGCCCAGCGATCGCATACACATCTTTTACAGCAAAGGTCATTCCGTCCAATATCCCATTCCCTAAACGTCCGACTGTTAGCTCAGAATCTATGAACGCGCCATACCGATTATCCAGAACCATTTCTCCTTCCTCCTCCCCTCACCATTCCTTCTCTGATCATAATCAACCCGTCATCCGTCATTTCTATTAAGAACCTATCGCTCCGTTAAACTAGGATTTTCCCATTTGCCTTTCCGAGAATCCTCTCACGATATCCTTCCTACCAAATAACGGAAGGAGCAAATTGGGGGATTCGGACAGAGCATCTCACCCTACCAACCTATCGCCGCGCCATCGCAGCGCGGGTCTGTCCCCCCACTACGATATCCATTGTCATCTATGGATATCGCGTGAGCATGACCCACGCTCCCGTCATATGCTTCCACTTTCCGGACAATATGACCGGCTCCCGCCAGATCTGCCAGCACCTCATCCGCTACCCGTCCCTCTACCTTCAGCTCCTGCGTAGGTTCCCCCCACGTTCTCCCCCATACAAAACGTGGTTCACTTACAGCCGTTTGCGGATTCATCCCATAATGCAGCATCCTTGTAAGTAGCAACGTTTGAGTCTGCGGCTGACCTTCACCACCTTGCGTACCATATAGAATCACAGGTTTGCCCTCGCGGCAGGCCATGGCTGGCATCAGTGTGTGGAAGCTGCGCTTATGCGGTTCAAGCGTATTGATATGGCTCGGATCAAGCGAGAAAAACGAACCCCGATTCTGTAGCAGAATCCCTGTATTCCCAGCCACCACACCTGAGCCAAATTCAAAATACAGACTCTGAATAAAGGAGACCGCATTCCCCTCCTCATCCACCACCGCAGCATACGCCGTATCACTGCCGATAGGTTGACTTGTCAGCTGTGCCGCTTTTTGCATCGAGATCGTAGAGGCTAGTTGCCTTGCATAGTTCTTATCCAGCAACTGCACCAAAGGAATAGCACTAAAATCCGGATCTGTAAGCACTCTATCCCGATCGCGAAAACTCAGCTTCAGCGCTTCAACAAGCAAGTGGTAATATTCATAAGAACCATGCTCGATTTCTCCGAAATTAAAATGCTCCAATATATTAAGACTCATCAGCCCCGTAAACCCTTGAGAATTTGGCGGCACTTGATACACCCTATGTCCATGATATTCCGCATGAATCGGCTCGACCCAATCCCCCTGGTGATCCGCAAAATCATCCCGTGTGAGATAGCCCCCGGCTGCCAGCATATAATCACAAATATCTTCAGCAATCTTCCCCTTATAAAAAGCGTCCCGTCCACACGCAGCCAACGTCCTCAGGGTTGTCGCAAGTTGTGTCTGCTGAAATCTCGATCCAGCAGACACAGCCACTCCACCCGGCATATAAATCGCAGATGCCTCCGCCGACAACGCCGCTCCAGCAAACAGCGTATTATTCCGCTGGTCCGGCGACAGCGGAAACCCACTCTTAGCATAGCCGATGGCTGGCTCCAGCACCTCTGCCAGCGTTAAGCGGCCATACTTGCTGAGCATGGCATCCCAGCTATCGACCATCCCCGGCACGGTGATGGCACTGCGGATCCCCCGCCTCGGAATAGCTCCCTCCCCGGCATAGCAACTTCTGCGAACTCCGTAACCCGACCGTCCACTTCCGTTATACGCCCGGACACGCGCCTCTTCTGTACTATAGGTCAACCAGAACGAATCCCCACCAAGCCCCGTCATATGTGGGTAGACTACAGCGAGCGTCGCACTAACCGCCACCGCCGCATCAAAGGCATTTCCCCCTTTTCCCAAAATGCGCGCACCCGCAGCCGAAGCTAAATAATGAGGGCTGACGACCATTGTTTTTGTGCCTATTACAGGTTTCTCCGCCATGTTCCCCATCTCCCTATAAACTTCTCGCTTAATTAATGTCATTTAACATTACATAAAAATCCCTTGTCAATCGGTTACGCCAAACCTCAAAATAACCATCCTCTTTTTGTGATTCATGCACAAAGATTAGCTAATTTCTAGTCAACCTCGTAGCTTCACACATATGAATTGTATAGAATGGGCTCTAAACACAAGGGGAGGTCTCACGTGATATCCATCCATAAAGATTATGTACAATTAGCTATCGCCATGTTCAGAACTGGGATTGTCGGCTATGGCGGAGGGCCTTCCGTGATTCCATTAATCCGGCATGATGCGGTAACTCGCTACACTTGGCTGAGCGACGATGAATTCGGGGAGACATTGGCGATTGCCAACGCGCTACCGGGACCTATTGCTACTAAAATGGCGGCTTATCTTGGATATAAACTTCGAGGAGTTAGGGGGGCGACACTGTCAGTTCTGGCACATATTTTACCTAGCTGTCTGGCTATGATCATACTGTTATCGGCTGTAAATTATTTAAGTAGCTCAAAAGTAGTAGCTGGAATGATCGCGGGGGTATCTCCTGTCATTGCTGTCATGTTAGGAATAATGGCATATGAGTTTGCGCAAAAAACCTATAAAGGGCTAGGAAAATATCTCAGCGCTGTCTTCATCCTTCTCGCCTTACTTCTGCTACAAATAATTCACATACATCCAGCTCTCGTAATCGTGCTTTTTCTAGGTTACGGAGCCGTTCATTACCGGATCATCGCGAAGCAACAACAAGGAGGATCAAATTGATGGACTGGTTAGAGCTCATATACGGATTTTTCATGGCGAATTTGCTTGGATACGGCGGTGGTCCTTCCTCTATTCCATTGATGTATCAAGAAATCGTTCCCCATTACGGCTGGCTGACCGATGAACAATTCTCTAACATGCTTGCACTTGGCAATGCACTGCCTGGCCCGATTGCTACCAAAATCGCAGCTTACGTCGGCTATGATATCTACGGCTGGTTAGGACTCATCGTAGCTTTGTTAGCAACCGTCTTGCCCTCCGCAGTAGCGCTTATTATCCTGTTAGAGGTCATGCAAAAATACAAGCAATCCCCCGTAGTGAAAGGGATGACATTGCTTGTTCAACCGGTTATTGCAGTTATGATGGCTGCGCTCACTTGGACAATGGTCAAAGGTCCTACGAACTCTATCGGAATCTGGCAAACACTGTTCATTGCCGCAATCGCATTCTGGGCCATCAAGCGGCTTAAGCTGCATCCTGCCTTAGTCATCTTAGCCGCTTTTGCCTATGGTGGTCTGGTACTCCGCTACACGGTCTAACTAAACTATTTTAAAATATATTGTGACAATACCGCCTGTACCTCATAAATATTCACGGATTTATTAAAGGTCTTCTTGAGTGGCACAGTGCTGCTGGAAATATAGATACATAGCTCCGCATCCAGATCAAAGTGCCCTGCCGTCTCCACGGAATAATGCGAGATGCTTTTGTATGGGATGGAATGATAGTCCGTCTTTTTCCCCGTCAGTCCCTGTTTATCCACTAGAATCAGTCGTTTGTCTGTAAAAATAAACATATCTCTAATCAACTTGTAGGCTCGTTCAATTTTCTCTTGAGGGGCAAGGATTTGTGCATATTCCCGTTGTACCTCCGCTAGATTTACTTGTGATGCATTACCCATCAATCCGTCAAAAATCGCCATATAACTTCCCCTTTTCATCTGTTATTTTTAGTGGCTTGTCTCCTCCCACATAGAACCATATTATTCCACATTTCATATTCTATGCAGTGTAAAACTTCGCTCTGCCATCTTTTTACTTGCTAAATTTCCGATTATTGTTTACACTGTCATTAAATTTGTTAAGAAAGGGGTGTGGAAGGAATGGATCACAATTGGACCAACAGTGTTATGAGTCGGCTACCTAAAGCGATAGCTGGCATTGCTCATGTAAATGGCGATAACGGGAGAAGTCTGTCCATTTCCATGAATTTAATAACACTACACAATTGTGAAATGCCTTTCCTGCCATCACCCGGACGGATCAGTTAACCGGAAAATGATAAGGCCGTGGGGAAATTTCCCTACGGTCTTTTTTTATGGTTTTTTACAGAATTCCAGTTTCGATTTAGGGTTCTGGCGGTGCAAAGGGCATTCTTAAAGGAGAATATATATGATTATTCAATGCCAAAATGTTCAAAAATACCACGGTGCACAGCTCGTACTAAATAGCATCACCTTCGATATCCGCCAAGGAGAAAAAATCGGTCTAATCGGCCGCAATGGCTGCGGTAAAACTACACTTTTCCACTTACTGAATGGCGAAGAGCGCCCCGATCAAGGGCAAATCTCAATTCGCAAAGGTAGTGTAGTAGGAATGCTGGCTCAAATTCAAGAGGTTAACGAAAAAGAAACCGTATATGAAGTTCTACAGCGTAGCTTTGCTGAACCTATGCAATGGCAACAACGCCTGCGAGAGCTGGAGCTTGAAATGTCCACCTTCAATACCGGAACGGATGAAACGCTATGGAATCGGCTGCTGAAAGAATATGGTAGCCTTCAGGATAAATTTGAGACCGCAGGAGGCTACGAAATTGAATCCACCATTCAGCGAGTTGCCATTGGTCTAGGAATCGGAACTGGGCAATATAACCGACTCTTCTCCTCTCTTTCTGGCGGCGAGAAAACTAAAGTCGGACTCGCAGAACTGCTACTGCGTAGACCTGATGTACTTCTACTCGATGAGCCAACCAATCATCTAGACATGAACGCCATCGAGTGGTTAGAGCAGTACTTACAGAGCTATGACGGTACAGTGTTAGCTATTTCCCATGATCGTTACTTCCTCGACGCTGTAGTCAAGAAAGTGATCGAGATTGAGGATGGCGAGGCTTTTACCTTCCATACCAACTACAGCGGCTATCAAATAGAGAAGGAAACACGTCTACTTCAACAATTTGCTGATTATCAAGAACAACAGAAAAAAATAAAGCAAATGCAGGAGAGCATCAAACGCCTCATCGAATTTGGGAATCGGGGAACTCCCCCAAACCCTGCCTTTTACCGGCGTGCAGCTTCCATGCAAAAAGCACTGGATCGTATGGTAAAGGTTAAACGTCCTATTCTAGAGCGCAAATCGATGGATTTGCAGCTACAGCAAAATGATCGCTCCGGGAATCAAGTCGTCATACTGGAGGATATCGGTAAGGCATATGGAGAGCGAAGCCTGTTTACAGACGCAAACGAAGTTCTTCGCTACGGAGAAACTACGGCACTTATCGGTGGTAACGGGGCAGGGAAAAGTACACTTTTAAGAATTATATTAGGTCAGGAGACGCCAGACACCGGAAGCTGCACGCTTGGTTCAAGAACCGTGGTTGGTTATCTCGCGCAAGAGGCTGTCCCTGACAATAACAAACAATCCGTACTCCGCTACTTCCGTGAAGAGGCCGGACTAGAAGAAGGTGAAGCGCGCGGGCAGCTCGCACGTTTCCTATTCTACGGTGCCGATGTATTCAAAGACATCACGAATCTATCCGGAGGGGAATGGACCCGCCTGCGTTTCGCTGTGTTGATGCATCGTAAACCAAACCTGTTAATTCTGGATGAACCAACGAACCATCTAGACATTGACTCCCGGGAAGCGCTAGAGGAAGCATTAGAAGAATTCCCAGGTACAGTGCTGGCCGTTTCACATGATCGCTATTTCATTAATCGTCTGTTCCATAAGCTCTGGTCCATTGAAAGTGGACGATTTGGAGTTTTCAACGGCAACTATGAGTATTACAAGGAGAAGCAAGCTGAACAGGCGTTAGCAGTACCAGTCTCTATTCCTGATCAGCCTAAACCTTTCTCTTCAGATGGAACCACTGCACGCTCCGGTAAGCCTCAATCGAACCGTTCCGTGAATGTTAATGTCACCACGGCTAACTCGTCCAGTTCCCGCAAGAAGAGTATCCACTTTGATTGGGAAAAGGCTATTGCCGAAGTTGAGGATCAGCTTGGGGAAATTGATGCCAAAATGCTAGATCCACTGATCAGTAGCAATGCGGCAGAGCTCGCCGAGCTACAGAAAGAACGCGATGCAGTGCAAGAGCAACTAGATGAGCTCTATGCGGGCTGGATGGAAACTGCGGGACACTAACGATTATTACATGAGGAGAGACGGATATGAGCAACGAAACGAAGATTAAGCTTTTTTGGGAAGAATACACCCAGCTTCATCCACAAGCAGCGGATAACTACGAGGCTTGGGCCTTTGGCGACAGTCCTCCAATGGCCGATGAACTGCTAGATCTGGTGATCCGCAGGATTAAGACAGGAACCGCTTCGAACTATGAAATTTATGCAGTCTGTGACGAGACCTTACCAGAAATTGGCCGACATAGTATCCTGCTGGACGGCCGTGGTAATCCGCAAGCAGTGATCGTTACGACAGATGTGCAAATTACACCTTTTGATGAGGTAGGCGCTGACTTTGCCTATAGCGAAGGCGAGGATGACAGAACGCTAGAGTCGTGGCGCCATGAGCATGAGAAGTTCTTCTCCAGAGAATCCTTAGCGTTTTTGAAGAAGCCTTTTGATCCAAAGATGAAGGTAGTTTGCGAGAACTTTAGACTGGTATATTCGAAATCTTGAGAAACGCAGGAAACTAAAAAGGCGGCCTCTTCAGTTACGAAGAGACCGCCTTTGATGTATACTATACAACTAATAGAGTTAGATAATTATTAAAATACGGCTCAGCGCCAAAACCCCAGAATCCAGCCAATCACAGAGATCCATAACGGAATGCTGATTAAGATACCCCAAACCAGCCCAGTGGCAATATTGCCCTCTGCAGGACGCACCACATTTTCCTGTTTCAATGGAATGCTCAACTCTTCTTGTTCCATGCGATCCCCTCCTAAAATTCTTATCGTCACAGTAGAGGAAAAAATGTAGACCGCTCGACCTAAAAGCTTAGAGTACCAACATTGTAAGTGCTTACATAATAGTAATTACCCATCATTTACATCATTAAAAACATCACTTTACGGAAGTCATATATAATATGCAAATTCTTAGTCCAATATTACTACTTTTTCTGGATTTCGTAAATATTCAAACATCGTTTCAATCTGCTCACTTGTATTCCTCTCTAATGAGAGCTCAGGCAGTTCATCTTCAGCAAAAAAGGATACTTCACTCGTCTCCACCCCTTGCAGCGCCTCGCCGCCTACAATTCTGCACAAAATAAAAAACTTATACACGTGATACGGCTCCGGAGGATGGTTATGAAATTTCTTATCTAAAACAGCCAGCAAGCGAATTGCTTCTGTCTCAAATCCTGATTCTTCTTGAATTTCCTTAACAACGACTTCACTCGGTGACAGACCGATATCTCCCCAGCCCCCGGGAAGCGCCCACTTTCCATCCAATTTCTCGCGGACAAGCAGGATTCTGTCATCCTGAAAAACAACACCACGGATATCCACTTTCGGCGTAGAATAGCCACCCTCACTAGCAAAGGAGAGTCTTATTCTCTCCTTGCTTTCGAACGTATAATTAGCGAGGATATCTACACTTAGCTCCCGCAAAGCTTGATACCGTTCTATATCATAGACATCTTTAGCGTAAGTTAGTCCAGTCTGTGCGATGGCCTGTATTTCTTTAGCCCAGGTTAACCATTTCTGCTCCATTGCTGCACCCCTTTAAATAACTTGATTAGGATTACTGGCAAAGCATTAAATGACGGGAGAACAAACCTTTTTTAGCTTCACAGCGGTCTATAATCGTAAATCCAGCCTCCGTGATCATCTCATCCATCGGTTCAATCGCAACGATAACTACCCGATCTGCAATCCGGCGCGCATTCACTAGAATCGCAAACTGTTCCTCAGGTGTAATACTAGAATATAGATTATAAGGCATATCTACAATAGCTACATCGTAATGTTCTGTGATGTCAGCAATATCTCCAAGCGTAACCTCACTTGTGAATCCAAAATGAGCAATATTCGTTCTGGCACCGATCGCGATTTGAGGGTTAATGTCACGTCCAACCATATTGATTCCCATCGAGAGGGCTTCTACCATTACTGTTCCGATGCCGCAGCAAGGATCGATGGCTCGTACACCTTCCGGATTCGGAACGGCTATATTGACCGCAGCTCGGGCTACACGTGTGCTAAGCGCGATAGAGTAGCTACGCGGCTTTTTCATTTGACGGAACCAGGTGGCCTTGTTCTTATGATAAGCTCCAAAGTACCAGCGACCGCCCAGAGTAACAATGCCATATACCAACTGAGGGTGGTTTACATCCGCTTCCCCTTCAATACGCAGCCCAATTTCCCGCTCGATCACTCTTCGCTCATCATATTCTATTTTGTCCGCAGGGGACAGATCATTGGTCTTCACAAAAATAACCTTAAATGTCTTACCGCCAAGCTCCACCTGCTCCGTTTGATCATAAATCTCAGGCAAGCTGTCTCCCTCGTACATAACATCAATTCGTTCTTTTATGAAGGGACTGCGGCTGACATCCACCTCTACCTCACTCTTAAAGATTGAAGAAGGTACTTCCTCTCCAAAAAGACAACGAAGCTCCATCTGACATAGTGATAACTCGTCCTCTGAACAGGTGTAAGTATATAAAAATGTGTTTTTTTCACTTTTCTTTTGCAAAATAATCCATCCTCTATCCCAGTAAATTGTACACCTAGCTTGCTACTCCAACATTTCGTGCTGACGATCATACCCTATACGCGCTTTGGCGATTTCAGCGTTGTTTCTATTGACCCATTCCACTAGGGAAGTTAAAGGATCCAGCAAGGACTCTCCTAAACTTGTCAGACCATATTCAACAGTCAAAGGTACCGTAGGCGTAACTTTACGCCAAACTATACCATCTCGTTCTAAATGACGCAGGGTTTGGGTCAGCATCCGTTGTGATATACCACCAGAACGCCGCTGAAGTTCTTTAAACCGCAATGCTTCTGCACCCAAATTAACAATGATGAGCACACTCCATTTGTCCCCAACCCTGTCGAGAATTTGGCGGGTGATGGAGCAATCCTCTAGCGTCGGCATTAGCCGAATGGGTTCGTCCATTGAATGTTCCAAAGTGGTTACCTCCATAGGAACTCAAGCATGTAATAGTGCCTTCTTGTCCCTTAAGTTTAATCAGCTTATCATGGTTACTGTTAGTAATCAACAACCGGAAAGGAACTATTAATTACGAAAAAAAGCTCCGGTCACGAGGATCAGATAAGACGTCTTTCTAATCGCTTTTGATCCATAGTGAGTTCTCCAGTATAATGATTCCTATAGAATGCTAAACAAGACGGTCACGCATGGCGATTAAGCTCATAGCCGGTTTTGCGCAGCAAAACTTAAGGAGGTACATACACAATATGTCATATGAAACGTATTTTTCAACACACCGGGATGAACATCTCGAAGAACTAAAACAATGGCTCAAGATTCCAAGTATTTCTGCCTTGTCTGAGCATAAGGACGATGTACTAGCTGCAGCCCATTGGCTGACAGACACACTAAAGAAAGCCGGACTTGAGAACATTGAACTTCATCCGACAGCGGGACATCCCGTCATATATGCTGACTATCTTCATGCTCCGGGTAAGCCAACCATTCTTGTATACGGCCACTACGATGTGCAGCCAGTAGATCCGCTAAACCTGTGGACTACACCTCCGTTTGAACCAGAGATCCGTGACGGCAAGCTGTATGCACGTGGAGCAACGGATGACAAAGGACAAGTATTCATTCACCTCAAAGCGATTGAAGCAATCCTGAAACAAGAAGGTACTCTTCCTGTTAACATCAAGCTCTGTATCGAAGGCGAAGAAGAAATCGGCAGCGCAAATCTCCCTCCATTCCTGGAAGCTAACAAAGAGAAGCTGGCTGCAGATGCGGTGCTAGTCTCCGATACTTCCCTGCTGGAACGTGGTCGCCCTGCAATTTGCACAGGACTACGTGGCCTAGGATCACTTGAAGTGAGCGTAACTACAGCTCTTACAGACCTGCACTCCGGCTCTTACGGTGGTGGTGTTCCGAATGCACTGCACGCTCTCGTGTCCCTGCTCAGCTCCCTTCATGACGACAAAGGCCGTGTTTCTGTAGAAGGCTTCTATGATGGTGTACCTGAACTTTCTCCAATGCTACGTGAGGAATTCGTGAAGCAAGGCGTGAATGAAGATAAGATTCGCGAAGGACTTGGACTCGATGCGTTATACGGCGAAGAAGGTTATTCTTTTGTAGAACGTATTGGTGCTCGCCCTACACTTGAACTTAACGGTGTCTATGGCGGCTTCCAAGGCGAAGGAAGCAAGACAGTTATTCCAAAAGAAGCACATGCCAAGATTACTTGCCGTCTCGTTGGCGATCAGGATCCACAGCATATTCTTGATGCCGTTGAAGCGCATCTGAAGGCTAATATTCAAACCGGAGCGAAAGTGCATGTGACGCAAATGGAGAAGGCACGTGCCTTTAACATCGATCCATCGAACCCTATTCTACAAACTGCAGCAGACGCTTACGGCAAAGTATACGGAACCCGTGCCCTCTTCACCAAAGACGGTGGCTCCATTCCGATCATGGAAAGCTTCTCCCGTGTACTTGAAGCACCAGTGGTCCTGATGGGCTTTGGCCTTGATGATGAGAACCTGCATGCACCGGATGAGCATTTCAACCTGGAGAACTTTGATAAGGGACTGCTCACCATTGTTGAGTTCTTGAAGACTGTTTAAGAGAATCAGGTAGTATAACAAAGCCAGACTCCTCTTCATTGAGGAGCCTGGCTTTTTGATATCTAAGAATAGTTCATGACAAAACCATCAACCAAAACATAAAAAAATCCTTGCATCGCAAGGATTTGAAAGTTTAAATTATGGAGCGGGTGATGGGAATCGAACCCACGCTATCAGCTTGGAAGGCTGAAGTTCTACCATTGAACTACACCCGCATTGGAAAGTGAGTACAAGAGATATTGTATCACCCCCATAAATAAAAATCAACATTTTTTTATGCGAAATATAAGACATAGAGTATGGTGTGAAACTTATACTTTCTTATATTTTACAAGGAAGCGCCAAGGGGAGCCTTTTTCAAAAATGAGGTCTCAAATTCAGCTGCTTGAATAGGTTTACTGAACAAAAACCCTTGAGCTTCATGGCAATGCTGCTCACGCAAAAACTGCAGCTGCTCCTTGTTCTCCACCCCTTCTGCGGTAACCTTGAGCTTCAAATGATGCGCCATAGAAGTAATCGTGGAGACTATTGCCGCATTATTACTGTCCTCCATAACCTCGGAGACAAACGATCTGTCAATCTTTAGCCTGTCGATCGGCATATCCTTCAAATAGTGCAATGAGCTATAACCTGTACCAAAATCATCGATGCTAATGAACACACCTAGCTCTTTCAAGCGCTTCAGCTGATCAAAAGCCGTTTCTTTATCCAAGGTCATACTCTCTGTAATTTCAAGATCTACATAACATGGATCCAAACCAATATCGGTCAGAATGGTATGAATTTTACCAGCCAGGTTCGGCTGAAGGAATTGACGCATAGATAAGTTGATAGAGACGCATATCGGCTGGTAGCCTGCTTGCTGCCACTGTTTATTTTGCTGGCACGCCGTCTTCAGTACCCATTCCCCAATTGGAACAATTAGCCCGCTATCCTCAGCTAATGGAATAAACTCATTAGGTGAGACAATACCACGCTTAGGATGATTCCAGCGCAATAAAGCTTCCATACCTACAATCTCTTCTGTCTCCAGCTGCACCTTTGGCTGATATAAGAGATAGAATTCATCACGCTCAAGCGCTCTTCGAAGGTCATTTTCCAGCTTCAGGCGTTCCTTTGCCTTCATCTGCATGGCTGGGATATAACGACGAATCTCCACGCCCTGTTCCTTCGCATTATGAACAGCAGTATCCGCATTTTGAATGAGATGTTCAGCAGTTTCCCCGTCACCAGGATAAATACTCATCCCCAAGCTGAGTGAGATATGGTACTCGCCAGATTCTATGTTAACGGGGGCTTCAAATAATCTGAGCAACTCTGTAGCTCGTGCCAAGCATTCTCCAAGACTTGCTCTTTCTGTCATTAGAAAAGCAAACTCATCCGCTCCCATACTATACAGCTCTTCACTGGATCTAGCCTCATTACTGAGACGCTCAGACACCAATTTCAATAAAAGGTCTCCGGCATAATGACCCAGAGAGTCATTTATATTCTTAAAATGATTAATATTCATAATGGCCAAAGCTGAGAATTGATCATTTGTGTCCGTCTCTCCAGCATCAATCATTTCTTCTACACGCTGTGTCAGCCGACGTCTATTAGGAAGTCCTGTTAAATCATCATGATACGCCAAATAATTGATCCGTTCTTCGGCCAGCTGTTTCTCGTAAAATGGCTCTTCAATTGTCAGGCGATACACGCCGGTAAGCAACTGGTAATAAGCAATTCCGCTACATAACATCCCAAAGAGATCATCAATATTTCCGCCACTTATGGGAGTCATAAAAAAAGCCTGGCCTAGCGAGAAAAAGATAAGTGCCCGAATAATAACAAGCAGCGAGGCTGACTTTTCATTATTCCCAGGAAATACGATGACAGCAACACCTGCTAAATAAACAAAAAGTACTGCCAGATCAACGAATTGTTTAAGTGTACTCATCCAAGGCTTAGTAAATAACTCAGGCACTGCAGTGTGGATAAATATAAATAATACGATGAAGAGCACGATTAACATGAAGGCGATTCTGAATACATTTCTTTTTTCGGTAACGGTCACAGGTTTATCTTCTCTACTAAAAATAAACAATATACCCAGCCCGCTGGATAGTCGTGAAAAGGTAAGCAGCCACCTTGATTCCTCAGGGGTTATAAACGATGAAATCAATGGAAATGCTACAAAGCCGAGTGTATGAAAGAAGTCAATAATACATATTCCACCAAAAAGAGCTGCGACATATAATCTTCCTTTAGATAATCTGCTAGAGAAGAACAACCAGCCCTGTGCAAATATCGCAAATCCAAAAGCAACAGTACAACAGCCGACAATGAGATAGAGTGCAGAAATAATTTCCCAATTGTCCAATCGGTTTAACGATGTATGGAAAATTTGAATGAATAGGAACAGTAAGGCTCCTATAATAGCCGCTTGAATTGTCTTTTTCTCTTCTTGTCTCATAGATCCCTCGCGTCTGAAAATGATGTCGATTATTAAGCAACTATGTATAGTCTTGTCCTATGTATAAATATCGGCTAGATCGGTCTTTAAAGTTACATTTCTTTTGTGAGGTCGTATTTTTATGGCGATTATTCATAAATCTTGCATAAATATAAACCATTTTCTTCTAGCAGGCAAGCAAAAATACCTTCAGGCTTCTTATTAGAACGGTAAGTATTTTAGCGAAAAATATTAGAATCATTTATCAGAGAAACTTATAGAAATTTATTTTTATTCAAAAAAAAGCACTTCCCCCTACGAACGGGTTCAGTGCTTCTGAACAACAGGTTTATTTATCTCCGAAGTTAACCTCTGGTGTTGTAAGCTTATCATAGAAATCAACCGCTTTATCCTTATCCGCCGATGCGCGAAGCGCCATTGCTGAACGTGGATGCTCATCAAGTGTTCCAGTGATCATGTAAGGAATGATATAGCCCCACTCTTCTTTTTCACGTAAAGGAATCATCAGGCGTTCAATGATATCAATTACAGGGCGCAATGTGTAACGTGTATTCTTCAAATGAGTCACTAGCAGCTCTGTAGGACAGTTCCCCGCAGCACGTCCCATTCCATAACAGGAAGCGTCCAGCAGCTCTACACCTTTCTCAGCAGCAATCAACGTATTGGAGAACGCGAGTTGAAGATTATTGTGGGTATGTACTCCCAGGCGTTTGTTTGGCAAATGAGTTTTGAACTTCTCAACTAAGTAATTGATGTCGTTGTGATCTAGACTACCGTAAGAATCCACAATGTATACCACATCAACTACACTCTCACGAATCATTTCGAAAGCTTCTAATAATTCATTCTCCATTACATTCGACAAAGCCATAATATTGATCGTTGTCTCATAGCCTAGATCATGGAAGGTTTGTACCAGTTGTAAGGCCTTCTCCACATCTTTGCTATAACAAGCTACCCGAATCAGATCCAGCATACTTTCGCTGCGAGGTAAAATATCATTCTCATCCACACGACCGATATCAACCAAAGCGGAAAGCTTCGTATGTCCCTTTTGCGGGATAACTTTACGTAAGAAGTCATCGTTTAGAAAACGCCATGGTCCAGCACCTTCTGCTCCTTTGAGCAGTTTAGGGGAGTTTTTATAACCGATTTCCATATAGTCAACACCAGCCTCATTCAAGCCGGCATACAAATTTTGCACAAATTCCACGCTGAAATCCCAGTTGTTAACGAGCCCCCCATCGCGAATGGTGCAGTCAACAATTTTACATTGATTAGTCTTCATAATTATCTCCCTTCAATTCCTGCAATCATCGTATGTGCTATTGCAATCATTATAACCTCTAGCATAGCTTTACTATGCAATTTATATCGTTCAATCATACTTTAATGAAGAATAAATTGTAAAGGTATTTCGCCTTTAGCACTTTAAAGTAATTACCACAGTAGGTCAGGGACAAATGTCACAGTATACAAACACTTAAAAATGCTACATTACAAGAAAACAGTTGAGATTGATTCTCAATCTCTTTTGGAGGGATTACAATAGCTACTTCTACCTGCTGTTCCTTACTGCAATTACAACCTGGCACTGCTGGAAATATTCATAAAATAGAAGGAATGAACCCCGTTCTACGCCGTCGTCTTGCTGATCTCGGAGTGTCAGAGGGTGTGAACATCCGTCTTAAAGGAAAGGGACCTTTTTGGGGACCGATTACGCTAGAATGTAACGGCCAGCTGTTCGCCATACGCCGCAAAGAAGCTTCTCTGATTGAGGTGAACGTATCTTGAGTTCTATAGCTCTTGTGGGCAATCCCAATACAGGTAAGACCTCTCTCTTCAATACATTAACGACTTCATACGAATATGTAGGTAACTGGTCAGGCGTTACGGTTGAGAAAAAGATCGGAAATCTGAAGAACGGGGCAGGCAAGCTCATTGATTTGCCCGGGATCTATTCTCTGCACCCACTCTCCCGTGATGAAGGGGTCGCAGCCCAATATCTGATAGAAGAATCCCCTGAAGCATTAATCAATATCGTGGATGCATCCCAGCTGGAACGTAATCTGCTGCTCACGCTTCAACTACTTGAGTATGGCAAGCCTACTGTACTCGGTCTTAATATGATTGATGTCGCTAATGCGCGTGGTATTCATATTAATCAAACCATTTTACAATCAAGATTGGGTGTCACCGTCCTCCCACTTATAGCAAGAACCGGTAAAGGCAGCGTACAGATGCTTAGCATCCTCGAGGAATCGTCAGCTATTCCTGCTGTAAAGTTCAAGCTGAATTATGGTGAGGTCGTCGAGCGAGCGATATCTTCTATAGAAAAGGAATTACGTTCTATAAAAGATCTGCCCAATCACCGTTGGGTCGCTCTACAGCTATTGGAGCAGAATCCGGTTATACTTCAGTTTCTGAAGTCGCGTATAGATGTTACGGGACTGCTAAGCATCTGCGAGTCTTGTCAGAGTGAGCTACAAATCAAAAAACTCGCCCTGACACTCCCGCAATGGATTCGCTCGAACCGTATGGAGTATATTCGTAATATTTGTGTCGAAGTCCTTGATACGACAGCTCAGAAGCCCCATAACTTAACCGAAAGATTAGATTCGGTATTGACTCATCGATTTTGGGGACTCCCCTTATTCATTTTCTTTATGTATGCTCTCTTTAAGACAACATTTGACTGGGTTGGCGGCCCCCTATCGGATATCGTAGATGGCCTGATATCCGGCCCTATTAGTGATGGAACGAACTCACTGCTTCAGACCATTGGAGCTTCAGGCTTCACGCATGCATTGATTGTGGATGGCATCATCGGCGGTGTAGGAGGCGTACTGGTCTTTGTTCCGCAAATCTTTATTCTCTTTCTGATCATTTCCTTCCTAGAGGATTCCGGATACATGGCAAGGGTCTGCTTGTTGATGGACAGCACCATGGAACGAATGGGACTGAACGGAAAAGCATTCATTCCATTTATCATTGGTTTTGGTTGCAATGTACCGGCCATTATGGCGGCGCGAAGCATCGAACAGCCCAAAGACCGCATGCTGACAACACTGTTAATGCCGCTGATGTCTTGTTCTGCAAGATTACCTGTTTATGCATTATTCGCAGTTGTATTCTTCCCTGAGCAACAAGCGTTTGCCGTTCTCTCTATGTATGTTATGGGGATTGTGTTTGCCCTAATTCTTTGTAAGGTATTCTCTAAATACTTATTCAAGAATGAATCCTCCGTCTTCATCATCGAACTTCCTCCTTACCGTATGCCGCAGATCAAAACCTTATCGCGCAGCACTTGGGAGAAGGGCAAAGGGTTCCTTCGTAAAGCGGGAACGATTATTCTAGCTGGATCAGCCATTATTTGGTTCATGTCTTATGCTGGTCCTGGCGGATTTGATGTAGAAATGGATCATAGCTATCTAGCTAAATTCGGAGGCATGATTGCACCACTACTGGAACCGCTTGGTTTCGGAACGTGGCAGGCCGGCTCTACCTTGGTCCCAGGATTTTTAGCGAAAGAGGTTGTTGTGTCTACGATGAATATCATCTATCACGCACCAGATACCGCTGGATTAGAGAATCAAATTTCACAAGTCTTTACACCGCTGAGTGCAATCAGCTTTATGGCCTTTATCCTGTTATATATTCCTTGTCTGGCCACTGTAGGGGTTATCAAAAAAGAAACAGCCTCTTGGAAATGGACTTTCTTCTCCATTGGCTATTCTCTTGCTCTGGCGTATATCGTATCTTTTGTTATTTTCCAAGGTGGGCGATTATTAGGCTGGTCATAGAACTTGTAATTCGTTGATTCTCTTAATGAAAGTGGGGCACCATAATGATAAATGTTCTAATCGTCACTCTGATCTTCGGTTATTCAGGCTGGATCATCTATCGACATGTGCAAAAGGGCAAGCAAGGCGCTTGCGCTGGCTGTGATAAGGGCAAGACCTGTTCTGCAGCGTCTTTAGATTCTCCCCTCTCCTGCTGCTCAACACCTGTTAATAAGAAGAAGTAGGCTTGCCTAACCGTTATATGAAAGGGTTCATAGTTTAGCTTGCATTGCTTTCGGGTATGTTTGTTATAAGCAACTACAGACCATACCTAAGGAGGTAATCACTATGAACACAAAAAAAACATTTTTTACAACTGCCGCATTGGGCGTAGCCTATTTACTGAAGAATAAGGGAACTCGCGATAAAATAATGAACAGTATTCAATCCTTTACTTCTCAATCAAAGGCTAAAAAATCCAGTGGCAATATTTAATCTTCAGCATTCTTACAAAAGCAAAGAAACCTCGCCTTAGGGAATGGTCGGTCTTCCATCCATTGTCCTAGGGCGAGGTTTCTTTTTGTTGATTATGAAGAGCTAATCATTCGCTTTCGCTGAGCAACCACTGAACCAATGTGCGAACCATGACTCCTGTACCGCCTCTAGGATTAACTCCACGTTCTTTAGAAAGAAATGCGGTTCCAGCAATATCTAGGTGTATCCACGGCAGACCTTCCGCAAACTCACCTACAAATAACCCAGCGGTAGTGGCTCCCCCGAATCTTCCTGCGGTGTTACGGATATCGGCCACTTCGCTCTTTAGCATTTCGCGGAATTCCGGGTAAGCCGGAAGCTGCCATATTTTCTCACCCGAAACATTAGCTGCTGTCAGAAACTGCTCCATAAATTCCTCGTTGTTAGTAACAGCACCTGTAGCTATATCTCCTAATGTCGACAACACTGCACCTGTCAGCGTAGCGACATCAATAACTCGTTTCGCTCCCCATTCCCGAGCATAGGTCAGCGCATCCCCAAGTACAAGTCTGCCTTCTGCATCGGTATTCAATACTTCTATGGTTCTTCCGCTCATTGATGTAATGATATCCCCGGGTTTAAAGGCATTAGCAGATGGCATATTCTCAGCGGATGGAATGACCATTACGACATTAATTCGTGGACGTAATCGGCCTAATGCCTCCATGACTCCAAGCACAGCCGCTGCGCCTCCCATATCACTGATTAACTCTTCCATGCCTGGGGCTCTTTTTAAGGAAATTCCCCCTGTATCAAAAGTAATCCCTTTACCGACCAGCCCCACTACATTATCCCAGTGCCCCGTTCCCTGGTAACGGATGACGATCATTCGAGGAGGGTTTACACTTCCTTTTCCGACTGCGAGCAATCCGCCCATTCCTTTTTGCTCAATTTCTCGTTCATCCAGCACTTCGGAAGGAAATCCATAACGTTCAGCAACTTCTATAGCGGCCACAGCAAGGTCAGATGGAGTCAGCAGATTGCCGGGCATATTCGTCAAGTTCCGTGCCAGATTCGTAGCCTCACCAAAAGCCAGCCCTCTCTGCATGCCCAGATTCCAGTCACGCTCGAAAGTATCCGCTGGCTTCTTCTCGATAGTAAAAATAACCGAGTTTGGACCTATATATTGAGATTGCTCCTGCTTATAGGTGGGACGACGATAGGAACCAAGTGACAACCCCTCAGACAACGCATAGGCAATAGATACGATATCCTTATCTTCTGTTAGCTCCTGAACACCTTCAGGCAACTGAAACACTAGCTGTATTGCCTTCAATCGAAGTGCTGCACGTGCTATCTGAACCGCCATTTGACGTAGGTCTTCAGTACTAATTAATTGGTCCCCTTTTCCAACTAAAATAGCTACAGGACAACCAGATGGATAATCTAATGGCAGTACATAAGTCTGATTCAGCTTCCCACTAAAGAGACCTGACTTTCCTAATAATCGAATTCTGTCATTCCACCTCTCTGAGAGGCCTCCATGTTGGGCTTCCGACTCAGAGATGATAAGAATAAGGGCATCACCCTGTATTTCATTAATGGCACTGCCACTATTAAATTCTATATTCATTGTGTCTACCTCCATTTGTCTCCCAAAACCAACCCCCATTGTAACATAAGCAAGGCCGATCTCTGCATCTGTATTATCCGCAGGGATCAGCCTCTTAAACACTTTATATTCTATTCGAATGTACTAATGGATTAATGGCAATGAGATTACAAAATGAGTACCTTCGTTAACTCTACTACTGACAGAGATACATCCGCCATGATTTTTGATGATTCGGTCACTCACGGATAGCCCGAGCCCAGTCCCATTCTCCTTAGTTGTAAAAAATGGACTAAATAACCTGTCCAGTGTACGGATATCCATTCCCTTTCCGTTATCAGAGATGAACATACGGACCTCAGAACCCTCTCTGTGGGCTCCAACCTCTATTATACCCATTAGACCATCTGCTCTATCCGCAACGGCCTCCATAGCGTTTCTAATCAGGTTGAGGACTACCTGTTTCATTTGTTTTACATCTCCAGAAATCATCATATCTCCCTCCTGAAAAGGATGTAGATTGATCTGGCAACCTTTCATCAGGGCTTCGCTCTCTGTAAGCAGCACTACTTCCTTGAGTAAAGCTGACACAGGAATCATCCCCACTTGAGGAACTGACGGCTTGGAGGAAGTAAGGAATTCATGAATGATATCATTGGCACGATCGATCTCTGCCAAGATTATCTTGCCGTATTCCTGCTTCCCAAGCTGCTGTAGATGCGGGTGAAGCAATTGAATAAATCCACGAATTGCAGTTAATGGATTCCGGATTTCATGTGCAATAGATGCAGATAATTTACCTAGCATAGCCAAACTATCGTTCTGGTAAGCCGTTTGCTCAATCAACTTATAATCGGAGATTTCTTTAACTGTAAACAAATAACAACCCTTCATTTGTTCTCCACAGCATAGTGTAACCTTCCAGTAACGGCCATACTCGTCTAAAAATTCATAATTTGATTTTCCTTTGTATACCATCTCTCTATAGCTTTGCAGTACTTGCTTTTTCTTAAAGCGGCTTAGTCTAACGTTAGATAATAGGTGTGATATTGTACAGCCGACAAGGGAGTGACGGGTTAATTCTAGCATCCCGTACATTTGCTTATTTACAAAACTTATAACTCCCTCTTCATCAAAAAGCATGATTCCGCTGTCAATATTCTCTAGTACATCCTCGTATGTAGTATCCACAGGCCCTGACTGATAGGTTCTTCCCGGTAATAGAAGACTTTCTTGATATTGGCTAATCACGATACGAAGTTCCCCCTTTTACTGCATTTGACGAAGACGCTAAAGCGACATCAAATTACTATGTATTTGAGTATATGACGAAGCCGCCAGAACATTCGGTAATCGTTGCACTTTTTCCAACCGGTTCAATTATATTCCAATCATATCCAAGTGAAGTAGACAACGCAATCAGAGAAACTGTCGAATGATAAAAAAATTCATAAAATGATTCCAAAGACATATAAAAAATCACATCTAATTATATATATTACTATTAATTCGTTCAATTGATTTAAACACGTTTAAGAAAAATTTAGAAAAAGCTAAAAGCCCTCGCAGTTGCGAAGGCCTTGATAAAGAAATGGGTCAGACCCAAATTGTAAATAATCTTACGCTTTCTGTTGCAGACGAAGGCGTCTTTGACTCATCACAGCTAATCTTTTCTTCAATTCCCGTTCCCACTTCGTATCCTCAATCTGTTTGGCTACAGCAAGCAGGTCAAGCGCCATATCGATCTGACTCCGCACAATAGCTAGAGGCTCTTCACTCTCGATGTTAATGACATTCTCGAATATTGCAGTTTCGTCTTCCATGACATAGTCCTGAAAATCCACATCAGTAACACCGTCTCCATGTGCGTATTCCGCCAAGATCTCATACTCGTTTTCGACCTTATAGTGAACCTCTACACGATGACATACCGGACAAAAAAGCAGGGGAACATTATGGACTTGCGTGCGATAATGTTTAAGGGTTCCCTTTGTTCCTACCATACTCGCTCCACAGCAAAAGCTCATATTTGTTCACCCTCCTTAGAATAACTAACCCATCTGAGTTTTTATTATTGTATTACATTACCCCAATGGAGATTCCTCCACTCGAGGACATAATATAACTTTTCACGCCTATTTTCAAATCCATTTTTTATTTAAGTCTTTTTTGGTGCAAAAAACCTCCATACAGAAAAAACTTCTGCAAGGAGGTCGAAATCAGAATATCAAAGATCAGATAATAGCAGAACAACATTTAAAGGTTTCTGTCACCTGGTTTCCAGTTCATAGGGCATAAGCCACCAGATTGCAGGGCTTGCAGGACACGAAGTGTTTCTTCTACGCTGCGACCTACATCATTGTGATTAACGACCTGATATTTCAATTCACCTTCAGGATCAATGATGAACAATCCACGCAATGCAATACCTTCTTCTTCAATCAGAATGCCGTAGTCTTTAGCAACTTGTTTAGTAATATCAGCAGCAAGCGGGAAATTCAAACGGCCAAGACCATTCGAATCCTTAGGTGTATTGATCCATGCTTTGTGGCTGTGGATCGAATCTACACTTGCGCCGAGAATTTCTGTATCAAGCGCTTCGAACTGCGCAGCTGCTTCACTGAGAGCTGTGATTTCAGTCGGACATACAAAAGTGAAGTCCAGAGGATAAAAGAAGAATACCAGCCATTTGCCACGATAGTCGGACAGACTTACTTTACCAAAATCCTTACCATCACCTGATACGGTTTGCATAGTAAAATCTGGAGCTGGTCTACCTACTAAACGTTCAGCCATTGCCAAAATCCTCCTTTGATTATGTAAGAAACCAACCATTTCTTGTCGTGATATGCTGGAATAATTTACATCTTGTCTACATATCAAATGGTATCATCGTACAAAATCAAAGTCAATCTTAGACAAATTCCCCTATAATCGTAATTAGAAATTAGATTTTATTATGCTTTGCGGATAGCTGCAACAATCAGGTCGCCCATTTCAGATGTACTGATCGCTTTGCTCTTATCTACGGCGATATCACTTGTACGGTGTCCTGCATCCAATACTTCAGCTACTGCAGCCTCTATCGCAGCAGCCGCATCCTCATAACCAAAGGTTAAACGGTACATTAGTGCTAAGGACAGGATTGTTGCAATCGGGTTCGCAAGTCCTTGTCCGGCAATATCAGGTGCGGAGCCGTGAACGGGCTCGTAGAGACCGTAGTTACCATCGCCCATCGAAGCGGAAGCAAGCATACCGATAGAGCCTGTCAACATCGCAGCCTCGTCGCTCAGAATGTCACCAAACATGTTCTCGGTAACGATAACATCAAAGCTAGCTGGACGACGCAGCAGCTGCATTGCGCAGTTATCAACGAGTACATGCTCAACCTCTACCTCAGGATATTCTGGAGCAATCTTATTTACGACCTCACGCCATAAACGAGAAGTTTCAAGTACATTCGCTTTATCAACACTTGCCAGCTTATTGCGACGCTTGCCAGCAATCTCAAAAGCCTGACGTACAATTCGTTCCACTTCCATTACGTTATATACACAGGTATCCACTGCTTCTTCACCATGTTCACCTTGACGACGCAGTTTATCTCCAAAATAAATCCCACCAGTCAGCTCACGAACGACCATAAGATCGGTACCTTCCAGCACTTCTGGCTTCAATGTCGAAGCGTCCTTAAGGCAATCGAATACGACTGCTGGACGTAAGTTTGAGAACAATCCAAGTGCTTTGCGAATGCCAAGCAATCCGGTTTCAGGACGAAGCTCCTTAGAATTGTTATCCCACTTCGGTCCGCCTACAGCGCCCAGTAATACGGCGTCAGCACTGCGACAGATTTCCAGTGTATCTTCCGGCAGCGGTGTGCCTCTTTCGTCTATTGCAATGCCTCCAAAAAGAGCGTGCTCCGTTTTAAAAGCATAACCAAATACTTCTTCCGTTGCTTTCAATACTTTTTCTGCTTCAGCTACTACTTCAGGTCCAATACCGTCCCCTGCGATTACGGCGATTTTTTTAACCTCACTCATCTCAGTCACTCCTCAAGTGGTCTGCTCTAACAGACATAGTTCTTCTTTATATTGTTGTATCATACCCAGTCGTAAAGGACAAAGATATAGATTCTATTGAGTTGATAGGCATAGCCTATAATTCAATGAGATAAGACAACTTATTCAAATTGCCGCTTCATATTTGCTCTTATTTCTGAAGATGTTTACAATTAAGTTGAAATCATCTACCTAAGGAGTGAATACGAAGTGCAATATGCTAAGCTTGGCAAATCCGGTATGAAGGTCAGTCGGCTATGTCTCGGAACAATGAACTTCGGCCCACAAACAGATGAACAAGAAGCCTTCCGTATTATGGACGCTGCACTCGACGCAGGTGTTAATTTTTTTGATACCGCTAACATTTATGGTTGGGGTGAGAATTCCGGTTTAACAGAAACGATTATTGGTCGTTGGTTTAAGCAAGGTGGTGGGCGACGTGAAAAGGTCGTGTTAGCTACCAAAGTATACGGTGCAATGAGCGATAAGCTCGATGGGCCTAATGATGAGGGTGGACTATCATCTTATATTATACGCCGCCATCTAGAGGGGTCTCTGCAGCGTCTCCAGACCGATCATATTGAATTGTACCAGATGCATCACGTTGACCGTAGTGTCTCTTGGGACGAGCTGTGGGGGGCTTTCGAGCTTGCTGTAAACCAAGGAAAGATTGGTTATGTCGGCTCCAGTAACTTTGCGGGATGGGATATCGCTGTAGCCCAACAAGAAGCGAAGGCACGTGGCTTTTTAGGTTTGATTTCTGAGCAGCATAAATACAGCCTCACCTGTCGCCTTCCTGAACTTGAAGTATTACCCTCCTCTCTCCATCATGGATTAGGCGTTATTCCTTGGAGCCCACTGGATGGAGGTCTTCTTGGACGCAATGCACTTAAGAAAATAGAAGGCAGCCGCAGTGGAGGAAATGCTGAGCGCGTAGAGCAATACAAAGATCAGCTTGAGGCTTTTGCAAGCTTATGTATGGAGCTTGGGGAACCACAAGATAATGTAGCACTAGCATGGTTATTAGCCAATCCTGCTGTAACCGCACCAATTATTGGACCACGCACACTAGAGCAATTCGAGAGTGCACTGCGCAGTCTTGAGATTGTGCTAGATGAATCTGTCCTTAAACGTTTAGATGAGATCTTCCCAGGACCGGGCGGAGAAGCTCCTAAAGCTTACGCTTGGTAGTTTTCTTATAATTTGAAAAAGGGAGCTAAGGCTTCAGCAGAACCAATCGCTGAAGCCTTAACTCCCTTTATTGTTCGTACTTATTCAGCTGTATCCACGGTTACACTTCCATTACTCGTACTTAGGTCCACAGTATAAGTTCCTTTACCAAGAATGGCAGTGCCAAAGCTGTCCCCGTCTAGATCCCAAGGGACATTCCCCTTTAGTGAGCCATTGCTAGTATCCGCTGTAATCTTCGCATCGGACACAGTTGGCAATCCCACCGTAATCTTTCCGTTACTAGACGAACATTTCCATTTTCCAGTCACTGCTGAATTAATAGTGATCTTGCCGTTGCTGCTCTTTGCGGTCAACGCTCCATCTATATTATCCAATATAATCGCACCATTAGAGCTTTTGAGCTGCGCTCCACCTTGGATGTTCTGAACAGTCAGTGAGCCATTGCTGGTATCTGCTTCAACTCCGCCAGCAACATCATGAATATTTATAACCCCATTACTAGTGTCAACCACTAAGCCAGACTTTAAATCCCAGGCTTCTATTGACCCGTCACTAGTATCTACCTCAACAGCAAGGCTGCTAGGTACACTTACATTTAAATAAGGACTTTTAGTATTAAATCCAAACTGAATATTAGAGAACCAATTATGATCTGTATCAAGCTCCATAATCAGTGTATCTCCCTCAGTTTTAACTTTCCATTTCTTTTCCAACGCACTTTCGGCTTCACTTTGCGATTTTCCAGGTAGGAGTAAGCTTCCCTCATAATCCAATGAGCTTCCATCTATTCCCTCGACCTTTACTTTTCCACTTGGAAGTACGATTTTCAGCGTTGTAATATTGTCTTTCACTTCGACATTGCCGCTTAGTGGAGTTAAATGTGTATTCCCGATTAAACTGCTAAGTGAGCCGCCGGCCATTACGCTCTGTGCACTGCTTGCTCCAACCAACAGGATGATCAATAGGATTGCCCAACCGCTCACACGACTTTTGGCATCGGATTTGATAAACAATCTTAGCAACATCTCGAGTCCGAACAAGATCAACAGTGCTGGCCATAAATAACCAAGTACTTCATAGCTGATCATATTATACTGAGCCATCACAATAATGACACCAAGTGCAATGCAGCCTATAGCTGCAGTAAAACTCCCGATTTTCCATCTCCCCATAGTCAAATCCCCGTTTCTTACGCTCTCGTATTGTTTCTTAGCATCTTCAGACCGTACGCAATCAGACCCAGTGATAGCAAGATCGTACCAATGTTAATCTCAATTAACATTCTCCAAAGCGTCGGAAATGCTGAGATCACCAGCATAAGGAAACCGGCAACAACACATCCAACACCAACCCAAGCCGGATTCACATCTTCATGTGGGTAACCCGGCATAGAGGACATCCCCATCGTCCAAGGTTCTCCGAAGCTGTCAGGATGGAACATCATACGCTCATGTTCGGCAGCAGTTATTTTCATCCAAGCCGCTTTCTGCAGGGCATCAAACAATTGGTAAAACCATAGTGCAGCTAGCGCAAAAGGGAAGATCATGGGCTCAGACGGAATAAACATAATACATAAGGAAGCCCCGATCATAAACTGCAGCCCCTGCTTTTTGAAACCTAAGTACAAATGACCTACACCAGGAACCATAGCTAGCATAAAAGTGAGCCAACGTCTCTTCTTAATCATAATACATCCTCCTAAAATTTGGATAGCATAAACTTTTCAGTTTACCTGAATCCATCTATTATTTATAAATCTCTTTATGACTATTTTCTAAAACCACCAAACCATTGGGTCACCGAATTCGACACATGACCATTAATTTCAGTAATCCCATAAGCCAAATTCTCAAAAACGCCAAACTGTAACAATAAGAAGCTCAAGCAGGCAGCCACCGCATAATGCATCCAAGATGTTCTAGGAGCATAGCGACGTCTTACGCTTGTCGCTTTAACCGCTCGCTCTCTGCGTCCTGTTTCGAGCTGCTCGATATGGGCCATAACACCTGCTGCGAGATCTGGAAAGTCCATCTGTTCATGCTGATATTCACTGTCCGTTTCCATTTCTGACCAAAGAGCGGACATTTCCTTAGCTTCCTCCAGCCACTGCGCGCAATCAGGACAGGATTGTATGTGCAACCGGATACTCAGCTCCATATCTGGAGACAGTAGGCCGTCAATGTAATGTGGCATCCATTCCTTCACTATTGCACAATTCATCGCAATTCCTCCCTTTGTCTACGCATCATCTGTCTGGCACGATAAAGCTGCGATTCGATAGTCTTAACGGAAACACCTTTTTGCTCCGCTATCTCTTGATAAGAATTTCGCTGAAAATAGTACAGCTGTACGACCGACCGGTACGGTTCCGCAAGGCTGTTCACATTCTCACCCAGCTCAGCTGATTGTTCCTGCTCTAGCACCTCTTGCTCTGGTGTTTGAGACGTTACCCAATCATTCTCAGTGTAATCAGCTGCACTCCGATGCCTCCACTCCCTATCATTGGCCCGTTTCCAGTCCAGACAGGTTCGATAGGCTATCCGATAAAGCCATGTCGAGAAGGTAGACTGTCCTCTGAAGGAGGGGAGCGCTTTGTATGCTTTTATAAAAACCTCTTGGGCCATATCTTTGGCCGATTCGGCTTCTCCAGTAATCTTGACGCACACTCTGTATACCATGCCTTGATAACGTGTCACCAAATGCCCAAAGGCCTGATGCTCACCGTTCAGCACAGCAGAAATCCATTCCGCCTCTTCCAGCTTTCTCCCCTCCTTCACCTACATAACGTTAGACGCCAGCCAATTCTAATCCCCTGCAACTTTTTTTTAATTTTTGAAATATTTTTGGGAAAGGAATATATTGTTTTTTGTCGAATAATGTTTAATTACTATGACTAAAAGAAAACTCTTTCTAATTATCGTGCTATTTCTTACTATACTTACTGGATTTCGCTTCCTATGGGTTTGGGCATCGCCTCATGCCATACAACCACAATTAGTCAAAGGAGTTCTCGATTTACGGAATAAAGACTTAAATCAAGACAAGCTCTTTACCTTAAAAGGCCAATGGGAGTTCTATCCTAATACGCTGCTTCCCACTTTCAATAAAGAATCTCTAAACAAAGCTCCCCCTAAAAAATATATACAAGTCCCGGATCAGTGGAACGATGCCATTCATAATGGCGAAAAGTCTGCTTTTGGCTACGGCTCTTATCGGTTACGGATTCTTGTAGATAAAAAAGAAAAGCAGTCTTATGGCATACTCATATCCGGGGTTCGGACTTCTTCGGAAATATATATCAATGGTGAACTACTGGGAAATTCAGGTTCTCCATCTGCCAATAAAGAAGACTATGTTGCTCGTGTATTACCTTACTCCGTATCTTTTACAACGGATAAGACTGAGATTGAAATTGTGATTCATGTATCCAACTACTCTTTATCTCATACAGGCGGTATTTTTAAACCCATTTTATTTGGTAACGAAAAAACCTTAACACATCAGCGGATCGTTTCCATAGGCCTTCAACTGTTATTATGTGTAGTACTTCTACTTCATGCAGTCTATGCAGCAATATTATATACCATTGGTCCGCGGCAAAAGATGTTGATCTATTTTTTTCTGTTGGTAATTTCCGCTATAACTACAGTACTCATTGATGATGACAAGCTTTTGCTGCATATGCTTCCCTTAAACTACCAATGGAGCTTAAAACTATTAATCATCTCTAATATTATGGCTTTTATATTCATCTTACTGACAAGCAAGCAACTAATGTTCCAGAATTTAAAAATTAAAAGCGTTCGGATCCTGACCAGCTTATCCTTGGTACATATCCTTTTCATACTGCTCGGTCCCGTTGTCCACTATTACGAATCATATACGCTTCTTTTTTTCATCAATATATTCGTTCTATCATTAGAAGTTGTAGTTCTCTTTCTGAAATCTGCGCTTAAAAACAACGATGGCTCTATTTTTCTATTGCTATCTATCCTAGCCATCATTAACAGCAATCATTGGGGATTGTTCAAAAATTTCGATCTGGTTGACGTTACCTATTATCCTTTCGACCTGATTATTGCCTTTTTATGCTTTGCGACTTTTGGGTTTAAGCGCTATTTCTGGAATACTAAACAGACTGAAAATCTGGCAAAAAGCCTGCAAAGAACCGTTACGCAAAAGGATGATTTCCTAGCTAATACCTCTCACGAGCTGAAAAACCCCCTACATAGCATCATTAATATTGCTGAGACCGTCTTAGACAGTGAGAGAGACTCTTTAATGCATCAGAACGCAAGTAATCTAGAACTGCTAATTACCGTCGGAAGACGTATGTCTTTACTGATAAACGATCTTCTAGATCAATCACAGCTTCGTGAAAGCAACATTCAATTACAGTTAAGAAATGTTCCCATTCAATCCGTAGCTGTTGGCGTACTCGATATGCTCAAGTTCCTAACGGAAGGTAAGCACATTACACTAATCTCGGAGATTCCCGACTCGTTTCCTTCTATTGTGGCAGATGAGAAAAGACTCATTCAGATTTTGTTCAATCTGCTTCAAAATGCTGTGAAATATACGAGTGTAGGCTCAGTTAGGGTCCATGCGGATATTCATAAAGGTGTGGCGCGCATCCATATTACGGATACTGGCATTGGAATGAACGAGGAAACACAGCTTAGAGCCTTCCAACCCTATGAACAGGGTGACTCAAGCGTGACAGCAATAAGTGGTGGAATTGGATTGGGCTTAAGTATTTGTAAACAGTTAGTTGAACTTCACGGTGGAGAGATTAGCGTAAAATCTTCACTTGGCAAAGGCTCTACTTTTACTTTTACTATGCCTCTATCCGATTCAAACATTCAAAAATTCAATTTAGAATTCTCAACAGTGACTGAATACACGGACAAACTATCTCATATTAGGCTATCCGAATTTAACACTACATCTGCTACTTCAACGGATGGAAGAAGACCTAAGATTTTGGCTGTTGACGATGACCCGGTTAATCTGAAAATCCTTACTAGCGTACTGTCCATCAAAGACTATGAAATGGTTACGGTAACCAGTGGAATTGATGCTTTAATAAAACTGGATACTGATCAATGGGATTTAATCATTACAGATGTAATGATGCCCCAGATGTCCGGCTATGAATTAACACAGAGAATTCGTGAACGTTTTACTATAGCTGAGCTTCCTATTCTACTTCTGACCGCACGTAGCCAGCCGGAAGATATCTACACCGGATTTGTTTCGGGCGCGAACGACTATGTAATGAAACCCATGAACGCTATGGAGCTAAGAGGACGGGTACGTTCGTTAACAGACTTAAAACAGTCCGTAAATGAACGGCTTCGTCTGGAAGCAGCATATCTTCAAGCGCAAATACAACCACATTTTTTATTCAACACATTAAATTCTATATCTGCTCTGGCATCTTTTGATACACAGCGTATGGGTCACCTTATTGATGCCTTTAGCTCTTATTTACGCTTAAGCTTTAACTTCTTGAACGCTGAGCCGATGATACCGATTGAACACGAGCTTGAGCTTGTCCGTGCCTATCTGTACATAGAGAAAGAGCGCTTTGAGGACAGGATGACCATCAACTGGGAGTTAACAGAAAATCTACATTTCCAGTTACCTCCCTTGACCATTCAGCCACTCGTTGAAAATGCCGTTAGGCATGGTATATTAAGCCGCTCCAAAGGAGGTACGCTTTCAATATCCATCAAAGAACTAGCTGATGACATCGAGATTACAATCGCTGATAATGGTAAAGGTATGACTTCCGAGCAACTTCAGCAACTGCTGAGCAGTCAGTCTAATGTAACAAGAGGGATTGGATTTCTTAATACACATAAACGCTTGTTACGTGTCTATGCTAAGGGTTTGCAAATTAAAAGCAAGGAAGGGCTAGGTACTTCAGTAAGTTTCATAATCCCTTCTGAAAAAAGAAATATGAATCACAAAAATACCTAGTCACAGACAGACTATAATGAACCGAAAAATAAAGAAGAGTTTATTGTTTTTTGCTAAAAAATACTATATTGAGTGGTGAAATAACAATGATTCAAGCAGTATTAGTGGACGATGAACGCCTTGCTCTCGTAAAGTTAGAATTCATGTTAAAAGAAATGGAAGCTGTTCATATCATCGCGTCCTATACAGATCCTGTTCAAGCTATACAAGAAGCTCCAGCCTTGGAGCCTGACGTTATTTTTATTGATATTGAAATGCCTGAAGTGAGCGGACTTCAAGCTGCCGCAATTCTACAAGAGGTGTGTCCAAACGCTAATATCGTTTTCGTGACCGCGTATAACCAATATGCAGTGGAAGCCTTTGAGTTAAATGCGATTGATTATATTTTGAAGCCCGTGCGACATGACCGTTTATTCAAAACAGTACAACGCTTGGAGGACAGATTGAAGTTTGCACCAAAAAGCACAGAGGTAGCACATGAACTAACGATTCGTTGTTTTCAATCGCTGCGTTTTGAACGAGGAGGACAACCTTTAAACAATCTCCGTTGGAGAACTTCTAAGGCACAAGAATTATTTGCTTTCTTGCTTCATAATCGCAATCGATTCGTCAGTAAAGATACCCTGATTGACCTACTATGGCCAGATTTCAACCTTAAAAAGGCTTCTACCCATCTCTACACAACCATTTATCAAGTACGACAATGTTTAAAGCAGAGTGAGGTAGATCTGCATATCAGCAACGTCAGTGGCGGGGAAGGGTATACGCTTGAGACCGGGCCGCTTCTAATCGATGCAGCCCAGTGGGAGCACAACATTCTTGCACTCGAATCCATCGGAGAGGACAATTGTGCAGAACATCAAAGCTTATTTGAGCTTTATTCAGGGGATTATTTTGGAGATTACGATTATTTGTGGGCGGAGGGTGAACGACAACGTCTGCGCACCATTTGGCTACACCATGCTATGGGAATGGCCCAGTTCTATATCGACAACAACAGAGTTCCCGAAGCTGTCACCGTGTATCAAAAGGTAGTACAGCTTCAGCCCTATTTTGAACAAGGACATTTAGGATTAATGAAGGTCTACGACAGTATTGGGGAACGATCCGCAGTGGAAGAACAATATAAGAATCTGACGGAATTATTGAAAGGCGATCTAAGTATTGGTCTTCCTGCCGTTGTTCAAGATTGGTATGAAGAATGGGAACTACATAACCTTAGAATACGCAGCAAGAAATAGTTTCTATTTATCAAAGACACCCGGATCTATTCGGGTGTCTTTGTTGTTACGATATATTAATTGCTGCGTTTGAAACAGCTAGTTAAACGAAGCTAGCGAATTACGCAAGATTGAACAAACTTGTCCGAAGCAAATTCAAACATTGTTCAATAAGCCGCAATTCTAACATGTTGTTGGCAGAGCTATGCCCTATTATCCTAGTTCCGGTTGATCTACGAAGGTAACAGCGGTATCTGAAGTGCTGTGCAATTCAAAGATGACAATCTCATTGTCGCCTTGTTTCAATAGAGGACCTGGCACATACATTGTTTTCTGTGGTCCGATATTCCAATAGCGTCCAAGGTTGAACCCATTAATGAACACGACGCCTTTAGTCCATCCTTCCATGCTCAAGAACGTATCACAAGGTTCATCCACAACCAAGGTGCTGCGGAAGAAGCTAGGTTCCATTTGCCTGAATAAACCTTCAAACTGCAGACCAGATAAATCCGTTAATGGCAACGTATAAGTCGTCCATTCCGACAGAAACTGCCGTCCATAACGTACCCCTTCGGTAATCCCTTTACAATCTCTCATAAAAGGACCATAGTTGACACGTCCTAAATTCTCCACAAGTATACTAACATGCAGCCCTTCGGCCGGAACCTCGAACTCTAATTTCACCTCTGGCTCTACACGATCTAAGGTTGCAGTGAGCTCTCCATTCAGAAAGACTAATGCACGATCATGTAAATCCTGGATGAAGAACTCATCTTTGGGACGAGGTCCTGTAAGGAACGTACTATAATGAATAAAGCCATAATCCTGACCCAATTTCTCCATCGATTCAGGGTATGCAGAGTGAATAGGTGCAGAAATACGATTCAAGTTTGCGGTAAGTGAAGTCTGCTCCTTCATCTCTACTCTCCCATATGCTCTCTTAGCGACAGGAGCTGGCAACTCAATGGGTCCGAGATCTACATATTTGGAGATCACTTCACGAACTGCATAATATTTAGCTGTCGGCTCACCGGATTCACTCAGTAAGGAATCATAGTCATAACTAGTAATTGTTGGTTCATAGCTGTCAAACGTATGTCCATTCGCTCCGTTGTAGAACCCAAAGTTAGTTCCGCCATGGAACATATAGAAATTAACGGATGCGCCTAAACTAAGTATCTCATCCAATACCTTCGCTACATCCTCAGCCGGACGCGTATGATGCTCCTCACGCCAATGATCAAACCAACCGTTCCAGTATTCCATACACATGATTGGAGCCTCTGGTTGGTATTCACGGAGCTTGTTGAATGCTTCTACAGGACGTGATCCAAAGTTCACCGTCTCCAGCACACCTGGGACCATACCTCCCTGTAACATCGCGTCTTCTGGTCCATCGGAAGTGAATAGTAGTACATCTATCCCACGGGAAATCATGCTGTCTTTTAAATGAGCCAAATAGCGCTTGTCATTGCCGTAACTTCCGTACTCATTCTCAATCTGCATAGCAATGATCGGGCCACCATTTGTACATAACAGTGGTTGTAATTTGGGGAGCAATACATCATAATACGCATCTACATGATCTAGAAATGGCTTATGGTAGCATCGAAGACGCATATCCGAATCAGCTAGCAACCAAGATGGCAGTCCACCAAATTCCCATTCTGCACAAATATAAGGTGCGGGACGAACGATGACATGCAGACCCAAATCTCCTGCCAATTCAATAAACCGGACTACATCTGCCATACCTTCAAAATTATGTTGGCCTTTCTTCGGCTCGTGTAAATTCCATGCCACATAGGTTTCAACCGTATTGAAGCCGCAAGCTTTTAATTTGATAAGACGGTCTTCCCAATGTTCCGGCAGAGTCCGAAAATAATGGATGGCCCCTGAGATAAGCCGTATCGCCTGATCGTTATAATAAAAGGAAGATCCTGAATAATGAAAAGTTGCCATATTCTCAACACCTCGTAATGGTATGATCACTTAAGTAGAATATCTTGCTATCGCTTGATTGATCCGCTCTCTTGCCTCTAAGAGCCATGTTCCCTGATCCCTCGGGTATACAGAGAAGGTCAACGATGTACTCAGACCCTCTTCCATAATGGCTATCGTTGCTTTCTTGCCAATTTTCTGCTCAAGTAATTCTAGTGCGCGCAAATCCTGCAACCCTTCATATAGAACTTCCAGTCGAATGGATTCAATCGGGCCTTCTTCTCCCGGATAGACCAAGTAGGCATCTCCTGAGGGAAATGCATGCTCAGCGTCAGTCGTACGATAAGGGTCCAGCTGCTGATTCAATGAATATTGCGAGTACCAGAAGTTATAACCCCAATGCAAGAAGCCCTGTAATCCGAATTTATACAATTGAAACCCGATTATACGATTTCTAGCAGATGGCATGTTGAAAAACCGGTTGGATACTTGTTCACCTTGAGCGCAGCAATAGTACGTCCAAAGGTCTGGAACCTGATGTTCTAAGAACGGTTCAATATGCGTATTCGCAGGAATCGGCCTTTTCACCAGGCCCTGTTCATACAACTCCAATTCGGACAAAGCGTCCATGATCGGATAACTTGATAAATGTTTATAAATGATCTCACTTGCAGCTCGGTACGATTCCAAATGTTCCTCTCCTGGTTCATCTGAAATATGGAACCAGCTTTGCTGGTCTATTCCCTGCTCTTTCAAATATTGATCTAAGCAAGGTAAAAATTGATCCAAGAAACTACGGTATTCCGCCGAGGATGCGTCCGTATCCCAGCCGAATAGTTGCTGATCTTCACCTTGAATGGTTACCATTATTTTTGGTGCACATTTTGCACCCCATTGAGTAAATAAATGAGAGAACTCAAAGTATTTGAAGCCAAGTCGGCGGCACATCGATACCCAACGAGTAAGCAGATCAAATCCGAATTCATAACGATCTCCCGCTTTAGTCACGGAAATCAATTGAACGGTTGGACGTACTCCACCAATGGCTGTATCCAAAGGCGGTGTAAACAACGGAGTTAAGATCATGTTCATGCCATGCTTAACCATCGTATCTGCATAACGTTCTATAAGGGCCCAATGTGCTTCACTAAATACTTCGACACCATAATTTGTAGCAAGACAATCCACATGGAACCATTCCGTATGAATTAACTGTTGCGGCGGTAGTGTTGCAGGGATAACGGTTAACTCGAATACATCCGATTCACCTAACATCTGCCCTTCAGATGATTGGAAGAGGACCTGAATAGAGCGAAGCCCCGTACTCATTGTTTCATCCAAGGTTATCGTCACCCATAAAGATCGCCATTGTCCCGGGATCGATGAAATAGATTGTTGATCCAGCGTATACAATGGATCTGGATATAATCCCGGCGTAGTTCTTAGCACATCGTCATCATGATTTTTGAAACAAGGCATTTCTGAGGGAACAAGTCCAACGGATCTTATACATATTAGATCTGGAAGAGATGACTTTATCTCTACTTTAATATTCTTTAGAAGTGTATCTGAGGTATAAGCGACTTGGAACGAAAATGTTTCTCCGACAAGTGCGGTTGCACTGTGATAGGATTCATGATTCGGCACTTCATCAGCAAATACCTTAACCAACGAACTTAATAACATCGTCTGAAATGGCTGCGGGGCATTCATCATTGCTTCACCTCTTCATCATTACAGACACTTTGTGCAAATTCTTTCAGAACAATACTGTTACCCTCGATGCGAGATTGCTCTGCTGCAAAAGCCATAAGGTGACTTTGAACGGAATGATTTGCTGATGTAAGACCTTGAATCTTCCCTTCCGCTCGAACCAGCTTAACAAAATCTTTGATTAACCCCATATCGCCGCCGCCATGACCAACATGACCACCTGCATTCTCGAACGAGATTCTCTCTACCTTACCGCTGCCAAAATGGATCACTTCAATTTCATTCTTCTCCATCGCACCGCGAATTTCTCCCGTGGTACCCATCAGCTTGAGGGTACGACTTACATCTTTGGTAAACGCACTCATTGTAAAAGCTATAGTTACGGAATTAGCGAATTCTAGATTTACCACTTGATGGTCGACGACATCATTATCACAATGATAGACACATCGTCCATAAGGTCCTTCCTGAAGAGCATTCAGGCGGGCTTCATAGCTTGGATCATCGCTAATTGCCGATGTAGGCCAATCCGTATCCTCCGTCAAATATTGATTAGGAGCATAATAGAGACATTTATCTGCTGCTGGGCATCCATCTGTGCAACGTAGCGGGGCTCCTTCCGGTGCTTCACTAGATTTGAAATGGGACAGTGAGCCGAAGGAAGACACTCGAACACATTCTGAATCTGTCAACCAGGAAAGAATGTCCAGATCATGACAGGACTTAGCGAGAATCATCGGACTGGACTCATCCTTTTTGCGCCAATTCCCTCTTACGAAGCTATGAGCTTGATGCCAGTAACCCACGTTCTCATTATGTTGAATAGACATCAATTTTCCGATCGCACCACTTTCCAGTAGTTCCTTGATCGTAGAGAAGAAATTGGTATATCTCAATACATGGCATATCGAGAAGACACGATTCACTTTAGAGGCCATTTCCCCCATAAGTACACATTCCTTGGCATCAGGGGACATCGGTTTTTCTAATAGTACATGATACCCTGCCTCCAGTGCTTTCATTGTTGGCACATAATGCTGATTGTCTTGGGTACAGATAAATACCGCATCTGCTACTTTCGGGGAGGCAAAAAAATCATCCCAATGGGTAAAGCACATATCATCAGCCAGCTTATGTCTTGCCTTAAATTTATTTCTCCGCTTCGCATTCGGCTCTGCAACAGCTACAACTTGAAGCTCATTGGGGTGCTGAATCGCATATTCTGAATAATTAATTCCTCGCAGGCCCGCTCCAATTAAAGCAACAGTAACTTTCTTCATCGCAATCTGCTCCTTCATATGAGACTTTATGCTATGTCTTTACTCTATTTCTTTATTCTTTAACACTACCAACCGTCATTCCTTTTACGAAATACCTTTGTAAGAATGGATACACTACCATAATTGGCAATGCGCCCATGAATATTTGCGCTGTTCGGATCGTCTTCTCACTCAGGTTCTCCATCACCTTGAGCTGCTCAATGGACATCGATGACATCTGGGCATTGATAGACATAATCAAGGTAGAAAGATAGGTCTGTAGTGGATAGTGCTCAGGTGAATTCAGGTAAAGGATACCGTCAAACCAAGCGTTCCAATGCCCAACTATGGTGAATAACCCAATCGTTGCGATGGATGGAAGGGATATCGGTAAATAAATTTGCCAAAGTACTCTCCAATGTCCGGCACCATCAATCGTAGCCGCTTCATCCAATTCTCTTGGAATAGATCTGAAGAAGTTAAGCATCAGAACCATATTCCAAACATTCAATGCACCTGGTAAGATAAGTGCCCAAATGGAATCGATTAAGCCTGTATTCTTCACTACGATATACGTCGGAATTAAGCCGCCTCCAAAAAACATCGTAATCGCGAATATCCATACATATACGGTTCTAAATTTAAACTGATCATTCGATTTGGAAAGCGGAAAAGCAGTAATAAATACTAGGAACAAGTTAACTACTGAACCGAGCACTACTCGTTTTACGGAGACTCCCAAGGAACGAAAGAACTCTACCTTTTCTCCTAAATATACATAAGCATCCCAGGAAAAGCCGACGGGCCAAAGCTTCACTTCTCCAGCCATCGCAGCTGTATTCGAGCTAAGTGAGATGGAGAGTAAGTGTACAAATGGGATAATGCCGAGTATGGTAATGAAAGTTAACAACAGCGTATTGAACACGATAAATAACTTTCTGCTGAATGATTGTTTATGTAGCACCATCTCCACCTCCTAGAATATGCGGTAATTGTTAAATTTGTAAGCTGCATAGTAAGTTGTTGATACCATAAATAAAGATATTATCGATTTAAAGAGACCCACTGCTGCCGCAGGTCCAAATTGTTGGCTGAACATCCCCAATCGATAGACAAATGTATCTATTATATCTGCGCCTGCATATACAGTCGGGTTATACATAATCAATATCTGCTCAAAACCTGCGTTAAGAATACCACCGAGACCTAATACACTAAGTAAAATAATAATCGGTGCTATACCTGGAAGCGTAATGTTAAGCATTTGCTTCCATTTCCCTGCACCATCTACCTCTGCCGCTTCATACAGCGTCGCATTAATTCCTGTGATGGCAGCAAGCATGATGATCATATTGTAGCCCATGCCTTTCCAGACATCCGAGCCAATGATAATCCCCCTGAACCAACCATTATCAAGCATGAACATGATAGGTTCTAAGCCCATAGCGGAAATTAAGCCATTAATAGGCCCATTCAGAGAGAATAATTCAATAATGACACCCCCAAGGACAGTCCATGAAAGGAAGAACGGGAGGAAAATGGCGGATTGAATAAAACCTGCGAACCATTTCTTAGTAAGCTCATTTAATAATAAAGCTAGAATGAGCGGGACAAGCAGAGACAATACCATTTTGATGATAGCTATGACTAGCGTATTCCAAAGTACTTGCTTGAAATCCGGTAAATTAAATACATAACGGAAGTTATCTAATCCCACAAAATCGGATTTAAAGAAACCGGATAACGGCTCAAACTGCTGAAACGCCATAACCAGGCCGGCCATCGGTCCGTAGGCATAAATCAGTGTAACAATCACACCCGGTATTAACATGATATGAAGCGGAAATTCTTTCTTCAGTGATTTCATAGATGCCCTCCTCACCAACTTACTCATTTTAAAAACGGGAGGTGAGTCGTCTCACCCGACTCACCTCACCCGCTTTCTTGTCCCTATGATTTATTTCGTAGCTTCCGTGCTATACCATTCATTGACCTCATCGATAATTTCATTACCGCCAAGTGCCTTCCAGCTATCCACGAATTTATCGAAATCATCAAGAGAACCGCCCATGATAATCTTGGTAAAGGACTCTTGCATCAACTTATCCAGCTGACCGCCCTTTTCCACTACTGTTGGTGTAGGAAGACCGTAAAACTCGTTGTATACAAATTGTTGATTTTCTTTAATTTGTCGTGTTAAGCCCCAGCCACCGTCTTTTGCAGCCCGGCTATAATATTGACCCCAGTTTACACCTTTGGTAGCGTTAGATGTGTCGCCTGCCAGGAAGTCCTTAGTCGCTTTGAAAGTATCCGCAACGGTCTTATAATTTGCATCGTCTATTGTAATTTCAGTCTGATTAGCATCAAGCGCTTTGTTTACTTCCCTGTAAATCGTATCAATATCAACAGGGTTGGCAATCCGTGGGTTAAACCAGTTGTATACATAACCATCTGCCGCTTTGTTCTTATCCTTGTATTTTTTATTACCAACTTCGATGTAGAAATTGAGCATCTTAATCGCTGCTTCTGGGTTCTTCATCTTTTTGTTCACAACGAAAATTTTGTTGCTGCGGATTTTTGGAACGAGTGATTTAGCTGGACCATCAATCCCTGGAAGCTGAATTGCAATCCAATCCGCCTTTGGATCTTTGTCTATGCTGGAGTTAAGCGGCCAGTTCGGATACCACCACTCTCCGTAGGAAATACCCACTTTACCTGCAGTCAGATCTTCTACAGCCTTATTCTCATCCTTTAGTGCAAACTCTTTATCAATAATTCCATCTTTATACCATGCTTGTAGCTTACCAAGTGCAGTCTTCACTTCAGGCTGAATCAATCCCGGTAACAATTTGTCATCGCCGCCTTTAATCCAAGCCGATTGTTTATCACCAACGGAAGGATAAGCACCGAATCCATTAAAGAAACCTCTGACATCAAATCCCCAAAAGAAGAGATTCTTTTGCATGGCGATACCATAGGTGTCATTCTTACCATTCTGATCTGGATCATTATGTGTGAATGCTTGTGCAACTTTCTCAAGCTCATCGATCGTCTTCGGTGCCTGTAAACCTAGATTATTAAGCCAATCTTGACGAATCCATAGTAGCTGCGTGGATAAAAAGGGATCTTCAAATGCAGGAATACCTAATTGCTTACCATCCGCACTGAACGTTTTCATCGCGAATCCACCATCTGAGTCCATATAAGCCTTAAGAGCTGGTGACGCATATTGTGCATAGGCATCTGTCAGATCAGCAAGCATATCTTGCTTTTTAAGTTTCTCATAGTTCTTCTGATCAACTTCTATCACATCGGGTAGATCCCCCGATGCCATGGCAAGCGAGAACTTCTGCTCAAACTGGGCAGAGGGAACGGTCCATTTGTATTTCACTTCAATATTCATCATCTCTTTGAGATCTTTCAGGTAGGCATTTTGTTCCGGTGTTATTCCGCTTGGAGTTCTTGGATCTTCTGGTGGATTATATCCTAGTATTTCTGTAACAGTGACCGTTTCCGGGTATTTCCCTAGTGGATCAGGTGCTGTGGCGCTGTCTGTCGCACTATTCGTAGTCTCTTCCTTAGGCGTAGATGGTGCATTCGCATTTCCATTCCCTTGACTTCCACATGCTGACAATAATGAAAGAATCATCGTTACTGACAAAATCATTTTCCATGGTCTCATTTTTTTCATCTGAACGCTTCCCCCCTTTGTTTGCTGCAATTCTTGTTGTTAATCAGTGTTCCTAGTTATTATTTTAGTCACAGAGGAAACCGCTTTCAATTTCACTTTTTTTACATCACTTTCACTTTATTTACTTATTTTGAATTTCGATAATCCTGTGGAGATAAACCCATTTTGCGTTTGAAGAATGTTGTAAAGTAGGATGGTGATTCAAAACCGACCCGGATGGCGATTTCATTTAATTTCAGAGTTGTATTCTTCATCAGTTGCAGAGCAACATGCAGCTTCGTCGACTGGATATACTCTAATAAATTTTGACCTGTCGTCTGTTTATAATAACGAGATAAATAGGACGGATTAAGATGCACCTCTGCAGCAATTGAGGTAAGCGATAGATCTCCAGATAGGTTCTCCTGCACAAATTGGTGAATTTGTTCGATGATTAGCGTCTTGAAATCTTCCTGCTCGATTCCTCCAGCTTTGTGCATCGTATCCTCAAGTTGACTTAGTTTCTCAAGGTCTAAGATAAGCATGTGCTGACCTAATAAAGCTCTCTTAAGAATCATAGAGCGCACTGCTTCAACTTGAAGATGGATTGATTCCCAATGGTTAAGTAAATCCCCCGATATTCCGAATGAAACGCAGACACTTAGCAGCTCATCACACTCATTCTGTACAGGCTCTAATATCCCTCTCATATAAGCAACGATTCCAGGCCAATTCACCCCTTGATCTGGATAGCCACTACGAAAGCGATTCAGCAATCCTTCATCTGGTTGAAGCAGCCATATGAATACACGATCATCATAAATCACTTCTTCACATGCAATAGATGCAGGCAGGTGATCATGGAAAATACGCTGAACAGACGGAGGCATTTTAAATTTAGGATCATCTAGTCGATCCAAGATACCAACAAGAAAGAATGAAGGACGATCTAATGCAATGCCGAACTCTACATCTTTGTAACGTACATTATTGAGTATAGAAGTAATAGACTCCCCGCTCAGCACCCGCTCCATCAGCTCTTTCTTTAGGAAGGAACTAGCGATTTGATAGTGCATTTGTGCCTTCTCCAATTGAAGTCTACGACGGTTCTCCTCGTCTAGCTTGTCGATTGCTGCCTTCACAGCTTGGAAAATAGGTTCAATTCCTTCCGTTTTCAGAATGTAATTGTCCACATTCTTACGAATCGCTTCGTATACATAATCAAATTCACTGTATCCGGTAAGGAAAATCACTCGGCATAATGGCCAATAATAGACGATTTCGTCCACGAGCTGGAGACCATTCTTCTGAGGCATACGAATATCGCTAACCAAAATATCCAATTTCGTTTTCTTAGCAATTTCAAGAGCTTCGCTTGAGGAGTAAGCTTTTCGTATATCCAGTTCAAATTCTGAGTTATCCTGAAACAGTTGGACTAATCCATTCACAATCACAGGCTCGTCATCTACGATTAGTAATCTATACATAATCACACTTCCTTACTCTCATATTTAACTATCAGTTCTACCCTCAATCCTCCATATTTGCTGCGTGAGACAAACAAGCCACTATCTGATCCGTACTTCAATTGGAGTCTATTATTAACGTTGATTAATCCCGTCTTCTCAACTTGTTTCAGACCCATCGCAAGTTTCTTCTGCAAGTACTCTATTTCCTCATCTTTTAAAAGATTGCCGTTATCTTCAATTGTGATAATTACTATTCCCTCTTCGCATTCGGCACCAATATAGACAACCCCGTGTCGGGAGTCGTCTTCGAAAGCATGCTCGAACACATTCTCAACAATCGGCTGAATAATCAGCCTCGGTACTAAAATCGCATTCGCCAAAACGGGTATTTCTTCATATTCGAAAGAAATACGATTCGAGAAGCGAATACACTGAATTTCACAATAATCAAGCGCATGCTGATACTCCTTAAAGAAAGCCACCTCGTCCGATCCACTTCTTGTGATGTATTGGTAGTAGCTCCCTAGCTTTTGTGAGAGCTCAGCCGCACTATCGGAATCTCCTACTTTACACATCATGTAAATATTAAAGAAGCTGTTATAGAGAAAATGCGGGTTAATCTGTGACTGCAATTGCTTCAACTGCGAATGCTGCAGGGCAATCTTCTGTTCATAATTCTCCTCAATAGAACGCTTAAGTCTAGAAGCCATACGATTAAAACTATTAAATATATAGTAAAACTCATCTTTGGTCTTTGACTCGATGACTAAATCAAGATTATCCGTTTCTACCATACGGAATGTCTTAACCAATTTGGATAAGGGCCTATGAATCATTAGATTTACCGAATAAGAATAAAGTATCATTACCACAATAGCGATGACGAAAGAGGCATATAGTAGTGTATTAAATTGGCTTAAGGGTCTTGTGATTTCATTCTGATTCACGTACATAATCAAGGATAGATTCAAAGAACTGATAAAGTTATGGGCAATAAAGTAACTTTTACCGTTCACCTTGTTTATTTCTGGGATATCGGAATTAAACTGATCCTGTTTGGTGATGAGCCTAAGGACCTCAGTAGATACTAACTGATCGTCTGTAGTAGATAGAATATTTCCCAGCTCATTACTTCCCAGAAATACCTCCGATTCTTGATATAAGGTTGCGATTTGATTTAGTGCCTCCAGTAGCTTACCTTTTGAGATTTCAATATACGACCAAAGCTCCGCATTACCTCCTGTTTCTATAAGGAAAATCGCATCACCGCTCCGATAGAATGAAGGCTTCTGCTTAACGTTAAGTAACGAGGAAATCTTTTCGTACTCCATATTAGGAATAGACGTGATCCCCGTCTTACCAGAGATCGTTTTGCCCAGAGACTTAATATATATCCCGGCGTTAACCACATATTCGCTTGAGGCAATGATCCGATTCAATAGATCTTCAGCATTACCGATTAATTCTACCTCTTCATACTTTTCTAAACTTTCGCCTCGGAAACTAAGCTTCTGTATGTTTTTATCTTCTTGAAATTGTAATTGTTGATTGCGGATGAAATATATCTCTTTATCCAGTTGCTTGGAATAGAATGACGCCCCAGCCAGGGATGAGTCCAAAATCGTATTTTTGGTGAATGACATCCCTTTATAATTCACCCAAATATTCATCGATATGAGCGGAATCAAAAAGACGATAAATACGATGACAACTTTCTGATAGACGAACCATTTTACTTTTCCCGTAGCCAGCAGCTTCATTCTCTACCTCCGTATCTACTCATTTTGAGCCCTTAAAGCTATAAAAAAGACCCGTAAAGTAGTCCTTTCCTCAAGGGAGGATTTTACGGGTAATGACTATTCTTTTAATTATAGATAAACATCATCATGTCATGCTAAGAAGACTTTCATCCCATCATAGGAAATGATGAAATTCTCCTCTGCTGTATTCTTAACTAAAGTATCATGCAACTCTGCGCTGTAGTGAGAGAAATGAGTCAGAATAAATGATGTACTAGTATCACAACTATTTTGGTCAAGCAAACGTTCTCTTACAATCCGACAACCGGAGATCCCCATATGATAATCATATCTATCCTCTAGCCCATAATTACAATCCAGACTAACAACGTCCAGATGCTTATCACGTAGATAATTGAAGGTTTCATCACTGAATATACCACTATCATTGCCGTATAAGAATCTTGTGTTATTCTGCTCAAGTAGATAGATAAAGCTATGTTCATCCGGCTTGTGATGGGCTGGCAATGCGGTTACTGTCACTTCTCCTAGAGTGAAGGGCATGAAAGACTGTATGATATGAAACTCGTAAAAAGGATCTTCAATCGTATCGGTTCCATAATCATAGCGAAGAGCTGACTTCATCGTTTCTTCTACCGTTTCATTTCCGTAAATATGCAGTTTTTTTCCACTCTCCTGCAGCTGACAATACCAATGTTCATGCCTCATCATGAGCTCTGCTGCTGCAAAATGATCAGTATGCGAATGCGTAACAATCAAATGATTAACTTTCCCCAAATCCAATTTGTAACGAAGCTTATTCATATACATGTCAGGTGAGAAATCCAGCAGCAAATCAGAGTTAATAAGCGCTCCTGTACGAGCGCGAATATTCTTGCCACCAAGCTCCATCGCCATAGAGCAACGTTCACATTGACAAAATAAAGCTGGATAACCCTCGCTTGCTCCAGTTCCTAAATACATAAATTCCATGGTATCATCTCCCAGCGCATTTTATGATAGCGCTTACTAGTTAGTAAAAAAAAAGATATATGCTAAATAGTGTCGCTGGCGCTACATTACGAATAATGAGTGAAAATCCCATTTTCGTCAAGGTTCACTTCGTTGGGAGTTGGGTAGTAAGTGAAGAAGGTTATGAAACGAGTAGCCATAGACCAAAAAAAAAGCAAGGCTCCTCCAATAACAGGAGGAGCCTTGCTCCGTTGACTTTTATCCTATGGGTGTTGAGTGCCGGGACAGCACCCTTATCATTACGATATATTAATTACTTCGTTTAAATCTTCGAGCTAACACAAATCCCACAAGAACTAGACCTCCACCTACTAAGTAAATAGGAAGTGCACTGTCTTCTCCCGTTTTCGGAAGCTCTGTTGGTTTATTGCTGTTATCCCCTGGTTCTTTCACAGTACCTGTCGGTACTTCCTCGACATCAATCTCGATCTCAATCTCTTCTTCATTTCCATTCTCATCTGTCACAATGATCGTGAACTTGTCTTTGCCAATGAAGCCTGGATCTGGTGTATAAATCCACTTGCCATCTTTAGTAATTGTCACCTTACCATGATCTGGCTTTTCACCGACACTCGGCACGCCCCCAAGTGGGATTTCACCTTCAAGAGGAACTTCCTCATCTGTAGTCAGTTTCTCTACAGGTGGCGTCACCTTCGGAACAATAGGCGTACTAGTTGGCACCGCCGTGATAGTTGGTGTTACTGTTGGTGCTACTGTTGGTGTCGCCACCACAGGTGTTGCGGATGGAGTAGCCGTAACGATTACTCCCGGTATTGACGTCGGGGTCGACACAGGGAAAATTGGATTGTCTGGCGTCGACGTAGGTGTTACTGTCGACACAGGTGTTTCCGTCGGCGTTGTTGTCGGTGTTGGTGTTGCTGTCGGCGTCGGTGTTGGTGTCGGCGTCGGCGTTGCTGTCGGCGTCGGCGTTGCTGTCGACGTCGGTGTTGCTGTCGGCGTCGGCGTTGCTGTCGGCGTCGGCGTTGCTGTCGGCGTCGGCGTTGCTGTCGGCGTCGGCGTCGGCGTTGCTGTCGACGTCGGTGTTGCTGTCGGCGTCGGTGTCGGCGCTGTTGTTGGTGAAGTTGTTGGCGTCACTATCTTTTGATTCGTTACAGTCATATCTGTAACTGTTGTTGAACTAAATTTCACCTCATATTTATTTGCATCCTTGATATATCCAATAGGTGCCGTTTTTTCTTGCAAGAAGTATTTACCAGGCCGGAGATCTTTAAATACTGTTTTACCGTCTTTATCTGTCGGAATAGATGTGCTAAATAAAACCTCTTCCGATCCAGACACGCGATATAAATTGAAGATAGCTCCTTCAAGAACTTTACTATTATCTGCTGCATCTACTTTCTTGACAGCTAATTCTTTTCTAGTCCCTTGTCCAATTCCACTGGAATCCGAAAATACTACAGTTACACTTGATTCTTTGGATTGGGTTTCCGTTTGGGATCCATTACCACTAAATTTAACAGAGTTACTAATTTTTCCACCATTTTTCGCCTCTAAAATTATAGAGTCATACTTCAAAATAAAAGGTTTCTCAATCGTTTTATTGAACTTCAATTTAAATTGCTCTGCACCTGTCTTGTCATCCTTTGTAAATTCAAGCGTATAATCCTTGTCCGCTCCTTGAATGAGTGCTGGACCAGATTCATTGACTGTGCCATCCTTTAAAATTGTTGTCGGCAGCAACCGGAATGACTCCGGCAAGAACATTTGATTAGCGTCCGGATTATCAATGATTTGTGCATCTTCTACAAGAGATTGGTTATAGTTGATCTTTAAAGTCCAATTTAGTTTTGTCTCATTTTTAGGGTCCTGTACTCCTGACTTGGTGACATATTGATCATTTTTACCACCGTTTGGAATGCTAACTTCACTTTTCAAATCTTTTGATACAGGCACACCATTGTCAGACAGCTTAGCTGTATTGTAAATCGTTCCATTCTCGACCACTTGATCCTTTAAGCTGGTGCTGAATTTAATCAAATAAGGCTTAGCAATTTTTTCATTAAAGCTTATTTTCAACAATTTAGTCGTTTTATTGTAATTTACAGAATATAGTTTGGGATTAGAGCTGGCAGTAACAGTGACTTCTTTTCCAACTTTAGGGTTACCACTGCTTTCTATCGAAAGTTCATAAACCTTTATAGATCCCTCTATCAACTGCTGTTTATCTTCTAAGGTATCAACAAGCACAGCTTTATCAAGCTCTTTGCTATTGTAGTTAATCCCTATTTCCCAAGAAATCTCTTTGGTTTGAGCGTCATAGGAACCGTTTTTGTAGCCATTATTCTTTGCTTTTGAATCAGGATAGAATGTATCCTCAACCGTGATGGTTTTCGTTTCTGTAGGTTTGGACGGGTCATTCCATACAACAGAAGCTCTATTCAAAAATTTCACTTCGTTCTTAACCCAATCATATACAGTCCCGTTACTATTCTTCAACCAATCATTATTGAAATACGTTTTGTAAGTAATTGTATAAGTCTTATCTATTGATGAGTTGAATTTCACGGTAAAACCTTCTGTAGGTTTTGAATCATCAAGAGTATACATAGAAGAGTCCACTAGTTTACCGCTATCATCTTTGATAACAAACCCAACATCAGTAAATTTCAAACCTCTGTTAGGGAAGGTATCCGTAATCACTACATTATTCATTACTTTTTTATCACTATTAATTTTTATTGTCCAGCTTATAGTTTTATCAGCGTAATTAGCCTGTCCTACCTTCTTGGAGATAATATCTTGATTAAGTGTCCCGCTCGCAGGCTTGTCATTAGTAACACCATTAACTATAGTAGTAACAGTATTTGAAACCTTTGTTGCTTCTTCGATGCGATCTTTCGCCCGGGTCTGATACTCGATCTTGTAAGCATTCGAAATATTATTATTAAATGATAATTCGAAATTTTTCAGCCCTGCTTTCGGAGTTAAAGTATTCTCAGATACTGTGTAGTCAGTTACTAAAACTTTATCAGGATTATCTTTAGACTTAGTGAAATCTAATTTATATACCTTCAGAGAGCCAGGTACAAACTGTTGAGAGTCCGTATAATAATCGAACAATTTGGCCTCTGCTTTAGAGATCGATTTTTCACCATAATTGTACTCAATCGCCCAATAAGTGTCCTGTGTCACGGAATTATAACTGAGAAAAGATTTCTTCAATAATGCTCCATGATTAAGAGATACACTTGCATTATCTGAAAAAGGTCCTGTATTATTCCCCTTGAAAGTTGCCGTGTTTACAAAAGTGGTTTTAGTATCATCAATAACATCCGTAACGTATTCAATACGGTATGCTTCCGTAATAGGTGTATTAATATCTGGAGTAATAAACTTTACCTCTAGGGTGTTCCCCACTAGAGTTGCAGAATATTGACTATTGTTTAAAGGAGCACCCGGAGATACAGTACCGTTTAACGCTACACTAAGCTTACTGACCTTGATATCACTTATATCAGTTAAAGCTAAACCCGTAGGGATTACATCAGTTACAGCAGCTCCATATACACTATCCATAACTTTGTTCACATCAACAGTCCATTTAATCTGTTTGGCATTATAATTTCCTTGATTAGTGCCTACCGCAACTCCATCTTTGTCAATAGTAGAACTAACCTCAGGTTTAAATTGGACTGTAAACTCCTGCTCTGCACCACCATTTATCGGAAACTTAATCGTATAGGGTATAGTATCCGTAAACTTTGTTGTGTCAAAACGAGTCTCCACTTCAATTGCACCTTTGACATCGAAATATTCTCCGACTTCACCGGTGAATGTTAAGGTAACTTTGTTAGGACTCCCTTTTATAATGTCGTAATGCCCCAGTTCTTGCCCTTCAATCATAATCTTTTTATTCAAAAAGTCTTTCTCGAGCACAAACCCTTCTGGTAGTTCAAATGTAAAAGTATCACCTGCAACGTAATCACTTCCATCTGGAACCGCCCAGTTATAGTTCAACTTCACGGTGGAGCTCAGCTTGTAAACAGAATCTGTGACCTGTACCCCATTCTCATATACAGACATCGTCACACTTGTAATGATATTAGCACTGTTCTCAATCGCCTTTGCTTTGACCTGAGAATCGAAGCCAAAAGCATTGAAAAACTGCGTACTAAGAAGTATTACTACCATCCATAAACCAATTTTCTTTTTCCACATAAAACGAAAGTCCTCCTTCTTCCTATAAAAGTACTTACTCGACTATTTCTAAGTTGTTTGTTCTCCAAATACTTCAATAATCTCCCTTCGATTGTAATTTGCCGACATGAACAATTTCTGAACAGATCTGAAATTTCGCCAGAATTGGCTCAATTAGCAAATTTTTTGAATAACAAAAAAGCCCTGACAGTGAGTTCACTGTCAGGGCTTCCTCTAAGTATTAGTAAATTTCTGCACAATATAATTTCACTTATATACTTGCGTGGTCACGTTTGGTGTAAGTTTTACGCTTCTCTAGAAGCTTGTTAAGCGCATCAATATAAGCACGGGCACTCGCTTCCAGAATATCGGTACTAAGTCCACGTCCCTGTGCAGCAACTTCACCCTGCGACAGTACTACATGAACCTCGCCCTGTGCATCTTTACCACGGGAGACGGATTTAATGGAATAGTCCCCAAGGGTAACTTCCTCACCCGTAGCTTTATCAATTGCATTGTAGATGGCATCTACAGAACCATTGCCTTCTGCCTCTGCTACAATAGGCTCCGCTTCCGGACCATCGATAATCACCTTAGCAGTTGGAACAGCTTTATTACCGTAAGTAACGTAAATCGTCTGAAGTCTGAATACTTCTGGCGTATCAATTAGTTTCTCTTCAATTAATGCCAAAATATCTTCATCCGACACTTCTTTTTTCTTATCCGCCAAGTCCTTAAACCTTGAAAAAGCTGTATTAAGCTCTTCTTCAGATAAATCATACCCTAGATCACTTAACTTATCGCGGAAAGCATGGCGTCCAGAGTGCTTACCAAGTACCAGTTTGCTCTCTTTAAGTCCAATGGTCTCCGGTGTCATGATCTCATAAGTGGTTTTCTCTTTCAGCATTCCGTCCTGGTGAATACCCGATTCATGAGCAAATGCATTAGCTCCTACAATCGCCTTATTCCCTGGGACTACCATACCTGTCAACTTGCTGACCAAGCGACTTGTGCGAGAAATCTCAGACAAAGTTAAGGAAGTTTTTGCGCCAAAGAATTCAGCACGTGTCTCCAGCGCCAATGCCACTTCTTCAATCGCTGTGTTCCCGGCACGTTCACCAATACCGTTGATCGTTCCTTCGATCTGATCTGCACCATTCTGAATCGCAGCCAGCGTATTTGCTGTAGCCATGCCAAGATCGTTATGACAATGAGCACTAAGCTGTACGCGTTCAATATCAGGCACATTCTCTTTTAGATATTTAAAGATAGTTCCGTACTCAGAAGGATTCAAATAACCTACAGTATCCGGGATATTAACAACATTAGCCCCTTCCCGGATAGCCATGCCGACCATTTCAGCCATGAAATCATACTCCGTACGGCCCGCGTCTTCTAATGAAAACTCGAGCTTAGGGAAATATTTCTTAGCGTATCGGATAGCAGACTGTGCAGTTTCCAACACCTGAGCCTTATCCATCCGCAGCTTATGCTGCCGGTGAATAGGAGATGTAGCTAGAAAAATATGAATACAAGGGTCCTGCGCTCCCTGTAGTGCTTCTTTTACAGCATCAATATCTGTCTCTCTAGAACGAGAAAGGCCGATTACCGTGACGTTCTTCACAGCTCTTGCCACCGCATTAACAGAAGCTAGATCACCTGGAGAAGCTGCAGGAAAACCCGCTTCCATGCGATCAATTCCCAGCTTCTCTAACTGGTAAGCGATCTCCACTTTCTCACGCGTGTTGAGGTTCACACCTGGTGACTGCTCTCCATCTCGCAGTGTCGTATCGAACACATAAATTTTCCGCATGCTAAGCACCTCCCAAAAATTGTGCTGAAACTCTCAAATGCGGCTCGCAAAGTCACGGCCGCATTTGAAGGTAATACTATTTAATCATAAGTATGATTATGATTATTTCTTAATCCAGTGCATCATTTCACGCAATTGGCTACCTACAACTTCTACTGGGTGAGCAGCTTCGTTGCGGCGAGTAGCGGTAAGGAAAGCACGTCCGGATTGGTTCTCAAGGATAAAGTCACGAGCGAATTTACCTTCTTGAATATCTGTCAGAACAGCTTTCATTGCTTTTTTAGTATCTTCAGTTACAATGCGTGGTCCAGTTACATAGTCACCGTATTCCGCAGTGTTACTGATGGAATCGCGCATGCTGGACAATCCGCCTTCGTATACCATGTCAACGATCAGTTTCAATTCGTGCAGACATTCGAAGTAAGCCATTTCAGGAGCATAGCCTGCTTCTGTCAAAGTTTCGAATCCAGCTTTGATCAGTGCGGATACACCACCACAAAGTACTGCTTGTTCGCCGAACAAGTCGGTTTCGGTTTCTTCGCGGAAAGAAGTTTCGATAACTCCTGCACGTGTACAACCAATACCTTTTGCATAAGCAAGACCGATTTCTTTCGCTTTACCTGTTGCATCTTGTTCGATTGCAATCAAGCCAGGAACGCCGAAGCCTTCAACATAAGTACGACGAACCATGTGACCTGGAGATTTTGGTGCTACGAGCAGCACGTCCGCATCTTTAGGAGCAACGATTTGTCCAAAGTGTACGTTAAATCCGTGGGAGAACATCAAAGCTGCGCCTTTTTTGAGGTTTGGTTCCACTTCATTTTTATATACGGATGCTTGAGTTTCATCTGGCATTAAGATTTGCACAACATCTGCACGGGATACTGCTTCAGCTACTGGCAATACTTCAAAACCGTCATTTTTCGCAGTTTCAAAAGATTTACCTTCACGAAGACCGATGACAACTTGAAGACCACTGTCACGTAGGTTTTGTGCTTGGGCATGTCCTTGGCTACCGTACCCGATTACCGCAATTGTCTTTCCTTTTAATACACTAAGTTCTGCATCCTGTTCATAGTACGTTGTAACTGCCATTGTCAATATCCTCCTTTAATTTGAGACCCATCATAAAGAGCGGGTGCTTCAAGAGAACTGGATTCGTCGATTAGATCAAGCTGCTCCTCAAGCTCCCGCTCTTTAGCGGGAATGTCATTCATATCATATCAGATTAATGCAATCAAGCAGTAATCCGTTAAAGTCGCAAAATAAACTATTTAAGAGTTGCCACGTACCATAGCCGTAACACCTGTGCGAGACAGCTCTCTGATTCCATAAGGCTTCAATAGCTCGATCATCGCGTCAATCTTCTGTGTCTCCCCAACTACCTGCACCAGTATAGTGGTGCTGCCGATATCGACAACTGAAGCACGGAAAGTCTCAACTACACCCAAAATTTCCGGACGCTCACTTGGATCAGCATTCACTTTAATCAGAGCCAGCTCGCGTGCAACCATTGGCTTAGCTCCAAGATCAACAACTTTGATAACATCAATTAGCTTATAGAGCTGCTTCTCGATTTGTTCAAGGGTATGCTGGTCGCCAAGAGTAACGATAACCATCCGGGATAATCCAACCTCTTCGGACTGGCCGACTGTAATACTCTCAATATTAAATCCACGGCGACCGAACAAGCCTGACACCCGCTGAAGCACACCTGGCTGGTCATTTACGAGTACAGAAATCGTATGTCTTGTCACTGTTATTCATCCCCCATCAGCATATGATCGATGGTTGAACCTTGAGTTACCATCGGGTAGACATTCTCGTCTTTTGGAACAACGAATTCTACCAATACTGGACCCGGTGTTTCCAGAGCTTTCTGCCATGCATCACGTGCTTCTTCCTTATTCGTCGCCCGTAGACCTTTTACACCATAGGCCTCAGCCAGCTTAACGAAATCCGGACTACCTGCAAGGTCTGTATAGCTATAACGTTTGTCATAGATAAGATTCTGCCATTGGCGAACCATTCCAAGCACTTGATTATTAATAACAACGATTTTGACAGGTATATTGTTAATCGCACAAATCGCCAGCTCTTGGGAACACATTTGCATACCGCCATCCCCGTTAATCGATACTACCAACCGTTCAGGATGTGCCATTTGCGCACCGATAGCTGATGGGAATCCGAAGCCCATCGTTCCAAGACCACCTGAAGTAATCCATGAACGCGGATGATTGAACTTGTAATATTGTGCTGCCCACATCTGATGCTGGCCAACGTCCGTAGTAACAATCGCTTCACCATTAGTGGTGTCATTAATCATTTCAATAACCCATTGTGGTTTAAGCTCTGTCTCCGAATCTTTATACCGAAGTGGCTGATCAAGCTTCGACTGCGCGATATGCGTTCTCCAAGCATCAGCCTTAGATGCACGGCCAACCTCAGGAATCAGCATTTCCAGTACAGTTTTTACATCTCCAACGATCGGAATATCAGGCGATACATTTTTTCCGATTTCTGCAGGATCGATATCGATATGCACGATCTTGGCTTTTGGCGCGAAGCCGTCCAGCCTACCCGTAACACGGTCATCGAAGCGGGCACCGATATTAATGAGCAAATCACATTGCTGAATCGCATTGTTTGCGGTATATGTGCCATGCATACCTGGCATTCCCATCCAAAGCTCTTCAGCACTTGGGAAGGCTCCAAGTCCCAGCAAGGTTGTAGTTATTGGAATCTCTGTCCGTTTCACGAATTCGAACATAGCCTCATGTGCTCCAGAGTAGATAACTCCACCACCTGCAATGATAATCGGACGTTCAGCAACCTCAATCGCACGAACCAGTTTATCAAGCTGCAGTTTGTTTGGAACTGTACAAGGGTTGTAGCCACGAAGATTTACGGTCTTCACTGGTGTGAACAACGTCTTTGCTGCCGACACATCTTTCGGTATATCGATCAATACTGGACCTTTACGACCGGTATTCGCCACATGGAAAGCTTCATGTATTACGCGAGGGAGATCCTCAACATCTCTTACAAAGTAGCTGTGCTTAGTGATTGGCATCGTGATTCCAGTAATGTCTGCTTCCTGGAAAGCATCTGTACCGATCAGGCTTGAGAAAACGTTACCTGTGATTACGACCAATGGAGTGGAGTCCATATATGCTGTAGCAATACCTGTTACAAGGTTTGTTGCGCCAGGACCCGAGGTTGCGATACACACCCCTGGTTTGCCACTTGCTCTAGCGTAACCGTCAGCTGCATGAATCGCTCCTTGCTCATGACGTGTTAACACGTGATTGAAATCCGTAAAACCGTACAATGCATCATAAATGTACAATACAGCTCCACCTGGATATCCGAATACTGTGTCTACACCCTCCAATACAAGGCTGCGGAGTAGTATTTCCGAACCGGTAATAACTTCCGGCTCCATCCATTTTTCTTTTAGCTGCTCTGTAGACCGTAATTCCGGTATTTGCGCGCTCATCAGTATTCCTCCTCCGATATTTAACATTCATTATGCAAATGACGGACCGTCCTCTATACATCAGCAAATAGTTATTTATAAAACAAAAAAACCTTCCGCCTCCCACGCACAGTATTAGCGCGTGAGGGACGAAAGGTTGATCTTCCGTGGTACCACCCATGTTTGCATTACATCTCGCGATGCAACGCCTTATCAGGTATACAAAAATCCATCGATGTAGGCAAGGGCCCTAATCTCTGTAACCTGAAGTCCGTAACGCGGACTAAACGATTCCCCCTAATAATTCCACCACTCTAGCCAGTGGACCTTTCAGGGAAACAGCTCCGAGGTGAGCTCGTATATAAGGGATTTCGGTGGAGGTTGCAGCAAATCCTCACACTCTCTGAGCAAAAGAGCCCTTAAAACTTCGTCCTCATCATTGCCGATACATGTATGTTCGTTAAAATGTTTAGACACATTATATGATTCCTATCACGGATAGTCAATACCCTTATTTTTAAAATCGTCACAACTCCTGCTTCTACCCTCTCGGAACGCCTGCCCCTCTCCCAACATATGATGTACGACAATGCGTGGAAAGGGGACGCTCTATGATTCGTTATCGTCGACCGAAGCAGGATGACGTTGTTATTTTTGATTTAATCGAGCGACAGCTCGTTCCATTATCTCATCTGCCGCAAACTGAAATCACTAAAATCAAAAAGGATTTACCCCGTCGTCTAGGACACGGAATCACACTTGTCACCTGTCCCGACTATGAAAGCGATCCAAACGGGTTTGTCCATTTCTTGCTGCATGGTGATTTACTCTACATCGATATGCTAGCCATTGCACCAGATGCTCGGCGAAAACACTTGGGAAATATGCTTATGGATCGGGCAGAAAGATTTGCACTTTCTCGCGGTTGTCATCGTTCTAAGGTATCTGTCGATCTAGGGAATGCAGCAGCGCTAGCCTTTTATCGAAAATTGGGCTACAGCGTAGCCCGTTATCAATCGCTAAGTTTTTGTTACGAGCTTGAGAAACGATTCTCCTAGCCAAAGCAGCACTTATCGGAACTCAAAAGAATCCAAAAGGTGAATATGGTGTGCCTCCGTACCCATAACCTCCATAAGGAGTTCCGTAACCGCCACCATAAGGTGTAGCTCCACCATAGCCTCCTCCATAGCCACCGCCATAACCTCCACCATAAGCATAAGGGGCAGTACCAATGGCGAGCAAATCAAACAACACTAATGGAATGATTGCTTTAGTTTGTACTTTTTTACCACTTACACGTTGTAAAATAAGACGATTTCCTGATACACGAAGCAGCTTTCCTGTAACCTGTGTGCCATCTTTTTTCACAGCGATGATCTGTTTACCTATGAGCCTCATAACCTGCTTTTTCGTAACTGGCTTAGTCATAATATCCCCTCCAAAAAGTTTTGCATGCCTCTGATTCCCACCATCTTCAAAACAGTTTATTCGCACAAAAGTACCTTCGCCTGTACACTTGCCCTTACCTCTTAATGTTTATCCATATCGATCCTAACAAAAAAAGCCGTATCTCCGGAAAAGTCCGGAAATACGGCTTGATAATGATATAAGCAAAAAATCGAAAAGATCTAGCGTTTACCAGGATCGTAAGGCTGACCTAATGCCTTAGGAGCAGCGGAACGACCTACAGCACCTACCAATACAATGATCGTTAATACGTAAGGAATCATAAAGATGAACTCTTGTGGTATGTCCTTTGACCATTCAAACAATTGTACGTAGTTACGGATCGCTTGAGAGAATCCGAAGAATACAGCAGCGCCAAAGGCACCAAGCGGATTCCACTTACCAAAGATCATCGCTGCAATAGCGATAAAACCTTGACCTGAAATCGTATTATGCCCAAAGGTTCCGGTTGTAGTTAGAGTGATTGTAGCACCACCGATACCAGCCAGCAATCCACTCAGCATTACGCCGATATATCTCATCCGCTTCACCTTGACCCCTAAGGTGTCTGCAGCACTAGGATGTTCACCTACTGCGCGTAAACGCAGTCCAAATGGCGTTTTAAACAAAACGAAATAAATAACAATAACCAGCACAATGGCCAGATAAGTGGTCGGATAGGAATTAAATATCCCTTCACCGATCACTGGGATTTTGGAGAGTCCAGGAATTGAAACCTTGTTAAACCCATCGATTAGTGGAGTTTCAGCAGATCCATCAAACAGCAGCTTTACCATGTAGAGCGTACTGCCTGCGGCTAAAAAGTTAATAACCGTACCACTGATCGTCTGATCCGATTTAAAGGTAATAGCTGCAACTGCATGAATTAGTGAACCAATTACCCCGACGGCCATAGCACATAGTACGCCAATCCAAGGAGCCCATTCACCCATCCCAGCATCTTGAGCATAATAACCGCCCACTGCTGCGGCAAAAGCACCAAACATCATCAAACCTTCAAGTCCAATATTTACGACACCGGAGCGTTCAGAGAAGATGCCGCCAAGTGAGGCAAAAATAAGCGCTGTGGAAAAAACAAGCGTTGTATTAAGCAGTTGACCTAACGTCTGCAGATCCATCTATAACACCTTCTCTTTCTTGCGCTTGAAGTAAAAGGGCTTAAGCACCCAGCGCACAATCCCTTGTGCCGCAATAAAGAATATGATTGAACCTATAACGATACGAATAAGCTCTGGAGGAACATCTGCAGCAAAACTCATTCCTGCAGAACCATAAGTCAACGTACCATAGAGAATCGCAGCAAGAACAACACCAAGTGGATGTGTTAAACCAAGTAGAGCCACTGCGATACCATCAAAACCATATCCTGGTGATGCCGCGAACACAGATTGATAATGGAATACACCCAGTACCTCCCCTGCTCCGGCCAACCCTGCAAATACTCCACTTATGAACATTGCTTTTACAACGTTACGGCCAACATTCATACCTGCGTACTCGGCAGCATGAGGATTGTAACCAACAGCACGCATTTCATATCCTTGCTTAGTCTTCCATAAGTAGACATAGAAGAATACTGCTGCGGCAAGGGCAATAGCTGTTCCCCAGTGCAGACGTGCATTGTCAAATAACGAATTCAAGAACGTCATAGAAAGTGAAGCTGGAATATCCTCGGAACGATTCTGTCCCGGGAGTAAAAGAAATGCTCTTACAATATAATTCGACAAGTACAGAGCAACCCAGTTTAACATGATCGTGGTAATAACTTCATTAATCCCACGTTTGGCCTTCAAGTAGCCGGCGATACCAGCCCACAGACCTCCACATAACCCTGCTATAATAACAGCAAGCGGAACCAATATGAATCCTGGCAAGGCTGCAAATTTAATGCCCACCACGGTCGCAGCTGTCATACCAATCATCACTTGTCCGTCTGCCCCAATATTAAACATCCCTGAACGGAATGCAAAGGCTACGGCTAAACCAGTGAGCATTAATGGCGTCATTTCGCGCACGGCTTCACCAAAGTTGTACAAGTTACCAAATACACGTGAGAACAGTGCGGAGTAAGCAGTTATCGGATCATAACCACCCATAAGCATAACTATTGCTCCCACAAGAAAACCAAGTACGATGGCGACAAGAGGAACGATATAGCTGTCAGTTGTGAAGATTTTTTTGAACTTATTCAACTGCCTTACCTCCCCGCTTCAAGCTGCCTGCCATCATAAGACCCAGTTCCTGGTCATTCGTATCCTGCGGGAACACTTCACCGACAATTTTGCCTTCATAGATAACAGCAATTCTGTCTGATACATTCATAATCTCGTCCAATTCAAACGAAATGAGCAATACAGCTTTTCCTTGGTCACGCTGTGCGATAAGCTGCTTTTGAACAAACTCGATAGCCCCAACATCTAGACCGCGTGTTGGTTGTGCTGCAATAAGTAATGTCGGATCTTTATCTATTTCCCGAGCAATAATCGCTTTCTGTTGATTTCCGCCGGATAGAGAACGTGCTTTGGTCTGAATTGAAGGTGTACGCACATCAAATTGCTCCACAAGACCTTCAGCATATTTATCAATGACATCATTTTGCATAAAGCCATTTTTGTTATATGGACTCTTATAGTAAGTTTCCAGAACCATGTTCTCACTTACTGAGAAATCAAGCACCAAACCATGCTTATGACGGTCCTCTGGAATATGAGACACATTCATCTCCGTAATCTTACGCGGGGATAAATTAGCTATTTCGTTCCCGGACACCTGAATAGAACCAGAATCAATTTTACGCAGACCTGTAATGGCCTGAATCAGTTCACTCTGTCCATTGCCATCTACACCAGCTATTCCGAGAATTTCTCCGGCTTTCACATCAAAGCTAAGACCGTCCAGCACCGAGACACCGTCTTTACTCTTGCTGTTCACATCCTTCAGCTCGAGTACAGTTTTGCCAACCTCAGGAGCCTTCTTATCTACCTTGAAGGTTACGCCACGTCCAACCATCTTCTCAGCTAGTTCATTCGGATTAGTCTCTGCGGTATTTACGGTATCGATTACTTTTCCACGTCTAATAATGGTGACCCGATCAGATATTTGCATAATTTCTTTTAGCTTATGCGTAATCAGGATAATAGATTTTCCCTCTGCAACAAGCCGCTTCATAATCGCCATCAATTCCGTAATTTCTTGAGGCGTAAGTACTGCAGTCGGCTCATCAAATATGAGAATATCCGCTCCGCGGTACAGGGTCTTCATAATTTCTACCCTTTGCTGCATACCTACAGAAATGTCATGAATAACGGCATTTGGATTCACTTGCAGGCCATATTGCTCCGATAGCTTCCGAACCTGTTCCGCAGCGGATTTATAGTCAATTTTAAGACCTTTCTTCGGCTCCATCCCAAGAACAATATTCTCGGTAACCGTAAAAGGTTCCACGAGCTTGAAATGCTGATGCACCATACCAATACCAAGCTCAATCGCTTTATTGGGATTATCAATTATAACCGGTTTCCCGTCGATTTCAATACTACCTTCGTCCGGTTGATACAATCCAAACACGATATTCATTAGGGTTGATTTACCTGCACCATTCTCACCGAGCAATGCAAGAATCTCACCCTTTTTTAAGGTCAAGCTAATGGAATCGTTAGCAACAATACCAGGAAATCGTTTTGTGATTTGCTTCAACTCTACGACAGGAGCCGCAGCACTCATGGAATCACCCTCATCACAGAATATATAACTACCATGCAGACACGGATGTACCGCCCTTTTCAAGACGGTATAACTGTGTCCAACTTATCATAACCAGTGCTTTAACAAGGAATAAGGCCAGCACATAACCGGCCTTATTCTTTGTTGCTTATTGTAATCCGACAAATAAAAGGGAGATCTTACTCGGTAGGAACTGTAATTGTTCCATCAATAATTTGTTTTTTGTAATCTTCTACTTTAGCCAAGATCTCTTCAGAAACGTTAACTTTAGATGTATCAGAGATACCTACACCATTGTCTTTCAAACCAAGAACAGTTGTAGTACCACCTTTGAAAGTACCATCGATTACTTCTTTGGAAACCTTCTTCACAGCTTCGTCAACGCGTTTGATCATGGAAGTCAAAGTTACGTCCGTACCAAATTCAATGGATTGGTCTTTGTCTACACCGATAACCCAAACTTTTGCACCGCCAGCTTTGTTACGGGATTTAGCTTCGTTAAATACGCCATTTCCTGTTGCACCAGCAGCAGGGAAGATGATGTCATTACCATCGTTATATAATGTAGCGGCAAGAGATTTACCAGTATCTGGCTTGTCATATGCACCTGCATAAGTAATTGTAACTTTAGCGTCAGGCTTAACTGCTAATACACCAGCTTTAAAGCCTACTTCAAAACGTTTGATTACTGGGCTTTCCATACCGCCGATAAAAGCTACCTTGTTAGTTTTTGTAGTCAAACCAGCAACCACACCAACCAAGAAGGAACCTTCGTTCTCAGAGAAAGTAACGGATGCTACGTTAGGAGCATCTACAACGCTATCGATAATTGCCAAGTTAGCATTTGCGTTCTCACCAGCAACCTTTTTAATTGCGTCGCCAAGATCAAAACCAATACCCCAAGTCAAGTTGTAGCCATCTTTAACGAATTGGTTAAGGTTTGGCTCATAGTCAGCGTTTGATTTACTTTGCAAATATTTAACGGAAGAACCTGTTTCTTTTTCAAGAGCTTGTAATGCTTCCCATGCGGATTGGTTAAACGATTTATCGTTTACGCCTCCGATGTCAGTAACCATACCAAATTTGAAATCAGATTTTGCGGCATTTGTTCCGCCATTTGTTCCTGCATTAGTCTCGCCATTTGCAGCATTTTTAGCGTTGTTGTTTCCGCAACCAGCCAATACTACTGTGAATGCCAGCAACATTACAAGAGATAGCTTGAAAACTTTTTTCATTGAATGTGATCCCCCTTAAAATATTGGATGTCATCTGTGTTCTACTTGGACATTCCATAGATCAAATTATAACTGCAATAAAATCTAAAATCCAGTCCATAAATGACCTCAGGTCAATAAATATTTGTACTTTTTCGTAAGTAACCGCTTTCCATGACACGACATGTTATCATCATGTCTGAATGATGTTAGAAAACCTTATTTTACTTTGTATAGTATTCCAACACATTACAAATATTATTGCACACTTATGTGTTTTCTATTATTATGATTGCTTAGTATTTGCACTGAAAGGAAGTTATCAGATATGACCGATGAAAAAAATCCACAAACGATGCCGGCTTTTAAATATTGCCGTGAATCCCGTGTCTTCAAAACCGGACGCGTTTTCCCTAATGATGTTAATAATCACAAAACATTGTTTGGCGGTAAGCTTATGAGCGGCATTGATGAAGTAGCCTCCATCTCAGCTATGCGCCATTGCCGTGCTAATGTCGTTACAGCCTCTACAGACTCTGTTGACTTCTTGAGGCCCATCCGACCTACAGACTCCGTATGTTTCGAATCCTTCGTTTCTTGGACCGGACGTACAAGCATAGAGGTATTTGTAAAGATCATTTCAGAAAACTTATATACGGGTGAGCGCGCCGTCGCTGCCACTTCATTCCTTACCTTTGTTGCAGTTGGGGAGGATGGCACTCCCACTCCAGTTCCTGCCATAATCCCAGAGACCGATGAAGAGAAACTGATCAGCGAATCAGCTAATGAACGTTCTGAGCTACGTAAAGTAAGAAGAACCATCAGTAAAAAGCTCGCTGCCGAGCTCAATACTGTGAAGTACTGGGAATAACTCTGCTTAATGCAGAGTTTTTTTTCTCGTTTTTTTACGGCAGAGAAATCATTTCCTCATTCTATATACTTCATACCACACAAAAAAGCACCGCTGCATGGGCAACACGCAGGCGGTGCTTTTCGATTATATTACAACACTTACGCGTTGATTTTCTCTTTGGCAATACCAGCCAAGGAGTTGAATGCGTTAAGATCATTTACAGCCAGATCAGCCAGCATCTTACGGTTAACTTCTACACCAGCCAATTTCAGGCCGTATACAAGCTTGCTGTAAGAAAGACCGTTCAAACGAGCTGCTGCATTAATACGAACGATCCACAGTCTGCGGAAGTTACGTTTAGTTTGACGACGGTCGCGGTAAGCGTAAACCATCGATTTCATTACTTGTTCTTTAGCTGTTTTAAAAATGCGGTGTTTAGAACCGAAATAACCTTTTGCCAATTTCAATACTTTTTTATGTCTACGACGAACTACAAATCCGCCCTTAACTCTTGCCATATTAATAAACCTCCCAAAAATGTGTGATAAACTATTTCAAGTTAGCCAATCCTTGTTTCAAACGTCTTACATCCCCAGGGGCCATTACTGGATTACCGTTCAGAACGCGCTTAGCGCGTTTAGATTTGTGGGACAGCAAGTGGTTTTTGTGAGCTTTGTAACGTGTTACTTTACCAGTTCCGGTAATTTTGAAGCGGCCTTTCAGGCTGCTATGTGTTTTCATCTTAGGCATGGTGTTTCCTCCTTGAATATTATGCGGCGCCAAATTGCATGTAAGCAAGTGACTCCAGATTTATTGGGCTTTAGGAGCCAAGATCATAATCATGCTGCGACCTTCCAGCTTAGGCTGGCGCTCAACAACAGATATATCAGCCACTTCGTTCTTAACACGCTCGAGGATTTTCTGGCCGATATTCGCATGTGTAATCTCACGTCCGCGGAAACGAACGGAGCACTTTACTTTATCGCCTTCACCCAAGAACTTGATCACATTGCGGAACTTGGTTTGATAATCATGTTCCTCAATGTTAGCACGGAACCAGACTTCCTTGATATCAACGACCTTCTGGTTCTTACGGGCTTCCTTCTCTTTCTTCTGCGTTTCATAACGGAACTTGCCGTAATCCATGATGCGGCATACCGGCGGCTTAGCCTGTGGTGCTACATTGACTAAATCTAGATTAAGATCGATCGCCATTTGCAACGCTTCGCGGATCGGTTTAATTCCGATTTGTTCACCTTCCGCACCAACCAACCGTACCTCTTTGGCCCGAATTTCATCATTGATCATATGTTCCTTACTGATAACTCTCCACCTCCGGATCTTTTTAACAACTATACTGCCTTACTCCATAAAAAAGGGGTGCCGGTAACACCCGACACCCCGTGTTTGATCAACGTTCATGAACATTAACATTCATAAAGCATTGAGATCAAAACCAGCCGGCGAATATGCCAGTCAGGTGAGAAGCAGGTGCTTCTTCTTGCAATCCCTATGATTTGCGTACTTGAATACTATACACCACTCCAAACGGAGTGTCAATTCTTTTATTCAATATTCTTAAATATCTTATACCTGCTTGCTTTGCACTTCTTCAAGTCTTACGACACGCGTATGCTTGGTATGGCTCCATTGCTTGTTGTTCTGCGTAAAGAACGCATAGAACGTAATTGGATACCAAGAGATCAGGTAAATTGGGAAGAACACCAGATAAGCGTACACCTTCTTGAATTTAACCTTCTCCAAAGCCATCGCAATCCCAAAGGTCACCAGATTCAAACCGATCGCAAGGAAACCGAGCCAGACTGGCAAGCTGCCGTAAATATTAGCAATATTCGGTCCGTTAAAGAGGGCCATATCCACCCACATTACCGCCGTCATCAAGAAGGTGAGCAAAACAATGTACACATTTGCTCCGTAAAGCGCAAGGTCAAACTTCGTTAGGCTACGTTCTTTAATACTTTGCCAAAGTAATGGAAAAAAATAACGACGAGCTACAGTAAAGTGTCCTTGCATCCAGCGCAGACGCTGTCTTGAAGAGGCCTTGAAAGTTAGAGGCTTCTCATCAAATACCTTTGCGTCATAGTTGAACTTAGGATATACACCATGAGATGCACTGCGCATCGTAAACTCCAGATCCTCAACCAAGCTTGTAGCTCCCCAGCCCATCTCTTTAAGGAGATTGGTCTCGAAACACATTCCTGTTCCGCCAAGGAAGTTCGCCATATTCAAATTATGGCGTGAAAGTTGCCACAAACGGTTAATATACCAATACGACACACCATACGCTGCAGTAATCCAGGAATCTTCTGGATTCTTGGTGTCAATATAACCTTGAATAACACGTGCTCCTGAACAAAGATCATTATTCATCTCCATTAGGAATTCAGTATGTGCCAGATTATCGGCATCAAACATTACAACTGCGTCATATTGACGCTGCATGCCCCAAAGCTCCTTGAGCATCCATTCAATGGCATAACCTTTACCACGTAGATTCGGGTTAGTACGGACACAAGCGTTCATTCCGTGCTCTCTAACGATGCGAGCAGTGCCATCTGTACAATTGTCACAAATTACAAATACGTCAAACAGTTCTGAAGGATAGTTAAGCTGCTTCAGGTTCTCCATTAACGCGCCGACGACTTCTTCCTCGTTATGTGCAGCAACAAGTACTGCAAATGTTTTTTCTGGCTTATACTTTGTCTTTGTCTTTTTCTTGTGCAGACCAAATAACGAAAAGGTAAACTGATATACTGCGATTGCTGCCAAGATCACTTGGAGCGTAACAAACAGTGCGTCTGTCATGACCTTTTGATGCCCCCTTTTTTTCACTCTCGGTGTTCTTTTTTTTCTCTCTAGCTTGCTTGACGTTCCTTCTGACCCTTTTGTTGCATCCCTTAACAATAGACCAAGAGTATTCTTATTCTAGGCAGACTTCACAATTTTTATATGTGTTGTTTAAAAGAATTGTATGGATTCCATTTATTTGGATCCTTATTTATCTCTTACCCTTTTAAACATGTTTAGTCCGCTTGAATCATTGTACGGCGTTAGCGGCTCTAAGTCAAAACTAGCAAATTTCTAGCAAAACTGAGCTTTTCCTTGAAATGGACTACCTTTAAAAAGTATGATTAAGACAGATCTAATGCTAAAGAACGGACTGCTCATAAGCACCTGTTATCGGTAGCCGACTGGCGGAGGGACAAGATATGAGACATTTATTCATGAAGCTACATCTCTGGGAGCGGCACCTTTTTAAGTGGATCAACGGACGAATGCATAATCGTTTTCTGAACTTTTGGCTCTTCTATCTCACTCATTTGGGTGGAGCTACAAGCACAATTGTTATCAACATACTGATATGGGCATTTGCTCCTCAGCCTTGGAGAACCGCTAGCCTGCAAGCAATGACGGCTCTAGCTGTTAGCCATTTGCCCGTTGCTGTCGCTAAAAAACTGTATCCACGCATGCGGCCTTATCTGGCGTTACCGGATACGAACACATTTCGTAATCCATTAAAGGATCATTCTTTTCCTTCTGGTCATACTACAGCTATCTTTGCTTCAACGGTCCCATATATGGTAGCATTTCCTGCCTTGACCGTTATTCTGCTGCCGCTGGCCTGTATTGTCGGGTTTTCACGCATTTATCTGGGATTACATTATCCATCTGATGTCTTTGCAGGCTTAGTGATCGGAACCAGTGTTGCAGCGGGCACTATAGCCTTATGGATCTGAAGTATATATGGTTAAACCGGGAAAACCTTTGAGAATAGGTGAATCAAAATTGCAAAAAAAAAGAATTTTAATACTCTCAGAAGGCTTTGGAGCAGGACATACTCAAGCAGCTTATGCGCTGTCGAGCAGTCTGCGCCAACTGTCACCTAATTTACAAACGAAGGTGCTAGAACTTGGGAATTTCCTTAATCCCAAAATGGCACCCATTATTCTGTCTGCTTACCGTAAGACGGTAACGACTCAGCCAAAGCTGATGGGGTATGTCTACCGTCACCAGAAATCATTTAATCGTCTTACCACGCTTGCCCTGCATCGTATATTTTATACGCATACCAAAAATGTTGTTATGCAGTTGAAACCTGACGTTATTGTCTGCACACACTTCATTCCGGGTGCTGTAGTATCTCGTCTTAAGAGAGTGGATCCTACCCTAAAGATGCCACTCGTAACTGTTATAACGGATTATGACGCACATGCCAGTTGGATCAGTCCAGAGGTAGACCGTTATCTGGTATCAACACCAGAGGTTAAATCCAAATTGCGTATGCGAAACATTCCTTCTGCGAAAATTCAGGTTACAGGGATACCCGTACATCCTAACTTTTGGCAGCATCCTGGAAAGCAGGAGATTCGACAGCAATTCAATCTCAAGGATATGCCAACGGTACTAGTCATGGGCGGCGGCTGGGGGATCATGAACGATCAGGTTGTAAATGCCTGTCTGGCGGAATGGCGAGAGAAGATTCAGATTGTTTTCTGTCTCGGCAAGAATGAAGAGCTGCTTCAGGAAATGAAAGAAGACTCACGTTATAATCATCCTAATATATCCTTGATCGGCTTTACGCGTGAGATTGACAAGCTGATGGAGGTGTCCGATCTGCTCGTCACGAAGCCGGGTGGAATGACCTGCAGTGAAGGGCTTGCTAAAGGAATACCGATGCTGTTCTATAACCCTCTGCCCGGGCAGGAGGAGGAGAATTGCCGCTATTTTACCGCAGCAGGTTTCGGAGAGCCGATAGAGTCTTTAGACGTAGTCGTAATGTGGATGGAACGTCTATTAAACAACTACGAGGATGTGCAGAATAAGCGAAAACTTCATCTTGAGGAAATCGCCCGTTACCACCCATTGCAATGTGCTCAGAGCATTATCGAATTATTGGAATAGTTAATTTAAAAGCGGCAGCCTCCAAACCACTTGGAGGCTGCCGCTTTATTATTGAAGCACATCTTTTGGAGTAGTGCTTTGTAACTACAACCGATATTTGTCCAAACGGGTAGCTTGATACTGCTTGAGCGCTTCCGCACCTACAATGGCCTCACAACGATGGATATTCACGCCACGTCCGACAAATTTCGTCTCGTATTCCGTCATAATATGATCCTCATTTATGATGCCGTCCGCATGTAGGTCTAACGAGATATTTTTCATCTGTAGACCAAAGTCCGCAAATGCATTTAATGAGAATTCAAATAGGCTTCGAGAATCTGTTTTCAAATGAATTTCACCTAAGTCGCTTAGCAGCCCCCGATATTTGTCAAGAAAACGCGGGTGTGTCAAACGACGACGAGCATGCTTACTCTTTGGCCACGGATCACTGAAGTTAAGATAAATTCGTTCCAGCTCTCCTGGAGCAAATACTTCCTCTGCATAATCAATATTGGCGAGTGCCAATTTCAGGTTGGGCGGCGTCTCATGACCTGCCGGCTCCCATACTGCTCTAGCCTTATCTCCAGCACGGCGGATCAGCTCATCATACATATCAACGCCGATAAAATTAATATCGGGATATTTGAAGCTCATTTGGCTGATAAACTGTCCCTTGCCCATTCCGAACTCCACATGGATCGGATGATCATTCCCGAACAGCTTGGACCACTCACCTTTATAACTCCGAGGGTCAAGAATGACTAGATCGGTCTGTTCTTCCAAACTTTCACGTATTCCTTTTCTTCCGCGTAAACGCATAGGTATTCCTCCGATTATCTCTTATACGATAACTGTCACTTGCAATATTGTGCCGAAATTGTCCCGAAAAGTAAAGGGATTGAGGTAAAAAAGAAAAAGGAATTCTCTGGCTCAGCTCTTAAATGAGCTATCCAGGGGAATTCCTTCGTTGTGTATATTTGGAATTAAGGCTCATTCTTGTCCGGTAGATTAGGATCTACTTTGTGTTTGAGCTGGTGGCAAATGTCTTTTTTTCGAATGCGCTGCGAATTTTACGCTGTGCATCTGTCTTGATCTTAGGGTTGCCGTTAAATTCCACACCTGTTAGTGCAAGGGCTTCATCTGGCGTTAAGTGGACTTCAATCGAATCTTTACCCTCAGCATATACCGTTTGAGAATTCATTGCTATCACCTCACGGTTATTATTATGGATCGGACGACACGAAATTATGAACTCCTGGCTGAATTTCTTTAAGCCACAGCAGCATTTCACACTCTGAATATAACATACTATGTAAGCATTTTCAAGTTGAAAGCGCCTTACTTTCGGCCTATTTTTCATGCCAGTACCGGGAGTGAATGTTACGCCGAGCTCTGTTTTTTGATACAATGTATTGGATTATAAGAAACGGCTGTGTGTTCTTTTATAAAGGATGCCATCCGTCTCAGAAAAATATAAGGATAAGGATACTTATCTATGTTTATATTTTCAGAAAGGAGCTCCTCGTGTCTAATCTTCAATACACTACTCCTCCGCAGCTTTGGGGAGATAAACGTTTTCATACCTGGAATTACGAAATGCGTGAACATTTGAACACCAAGGTATTCAAAGTTATGCTTGATGCAGGCTTTACCTGTCCCAACCGTGACGGTTCCATCGCTAAAGGTGGTTGTACTTTTTGCAGTGCCAGAGGTTCTGGTGATTTTGCGGGAAGTCGCCGAGATGATCTCGTCACCCAATTTAATAATATCCGTGACAAGCAGCATCTAAAATGGCCAAACGCTAAATACATTGGATATTTTCAGGCCTATACGAATACGTACGCTCCGGTCGAAGAGCTTAGAGAATATTTCGAAGTGATTTTACAGCAGCCAGGTGTCGTTGGACTATCTATTGCTACACGGCCTGACTGTTTGCCGGATGATGTTGTCGAATATTTGGCCGAGCTAAACGAGCGCACGTATCTGTGGGTAGAGATGGGTCTCCAGACTATACACGACTCCACCTCTGAGCTAATTAACCGGGCTCACGATAGCCAGTGTTATGTAGATGCTGTTGAGAAGTTGCGGCGTCATGGCATTCGTGTCTGCACCCATATCATTCACGGTCTCCCACAGGAGACGCATGAAATGATGCTTGAAACGGTATCTGCTGTGGCTCGCATGGATGTGCAAGGAATTAAGATTCACCTTCTGCATCTCATGCGTAAAACACCCATGGTGAAGCAATACGAAGCTGGATTGCTACGATTCATGGAACAGGACGAGTATGTGAAGCTCATTGCCGATTCACTCGAAATTTTGCCCCCTGAAATGATTGTACATCGCTTGACTGGAGACGCTCCTCGGGATATCTTAATCGGACCGATATGGAGCCTCAAGAAATGGGAAGTGCTAAATGCCATTGACGATGAGCTAGTTGCTCGTGATACTTGGCAGGGTAAGTATTGGAGGAAGAGCTAATGGGCTTTATGTCCGTTTTAAGCTTTGCTCATAAATTAATCTCTGAGCGGTTAACTTTAGGTGATCGTGCGATTGATGCCACTGTAGGTACTGGTGCTGATACGCTTTTTCTAGCCAAAGCAACCGGAACTCGCGGTGAAGTCTACGGCTTTGACATTCAAGCTACAGCGCTGAGGCTGGCTGAAGAGCGCCTGCGGCTTGCAAGAGAGGAAGCTCCCTCGCTCGCCACCGTCACCTTGCTGGAACGTAGTCACGCCGAAATGGCTGAAGCTGTTCCAGCGAACTGGCATGGCACCGTTGGAGCTGTAATGTTCAATCTAGGCTACTTGCCTTCAGGAGATGCCGACAAGAACATCATTACTCAGCCGGACAGCTCCATTGCAGCCTTGGAAGCTTCTCTCCAGTTACTGCGTCCAGGTGGGATCATTACGGCAGTTCTTTATCCCGGCCATGCAGGCGGAGATAAAGAAGCCGCTGCCGTTGAATCTTGGGCAGCAGCTGTTTCCCAAAAGGTAGCACAAAGCATTGTTTATCGTCAGCTGCAGCGCACGGATTCACCTTATATGATTGCGCTCGAAAAGAAAAAGGAATCCCCTCTTAAACTGTAAGCATCAAACTATTTTATATTTGGGAAGGAAGATGTAGCAATGACTCAACCATATCCTTTGAAATTTCAACCGGAGTTTAAAGAACGTGTCTGGGGAGGCCGCGCGCTGGAGAAATTCGGCTTAGATCTACCTGAAGGACATATTGGCGAAGGCTGGATGATCGCCGATCACGCGAATGGAACGTCTTCGGTGGTAAACGGAGAGTTAGCCGGTCAAGGCTTAGATCAAATTCGTGAGCAGTTCGGCCATGAATGGTTCGGAAGCAAAGGGATTTCAGAAACGGGTGGAAGATTTCCTCTACTAATCAAATTGCTGGATTGCAACGACAATCTTTCCGTTCAAGTCCACCCTACAGATGATTATGAGGGATTGCCACAAGGTGAACTGGGCAAAACAGAGATGTGGTACGTGTTAGACGCTAAGCCAGGTGCCAAAATCATCTATGGTCTTAAAGAAGGCGTGGATCGTGAAACATTGCGTGAAGCACTGGAGAAAGGCACTGTTATGGATAGCCTTCAAGAAGTATCTGTCTCTGCAGGAGACTCCTTCTATATTCCCGCCGGAACCGTTCATGCGCTATGTGCTGGTGTCGTTGTAGCAGAGATCCAGCAAAATTCCGACACTACATACCGCATTTATGACTATGACCGTCCAGGCCTGGACGGAAAACCACGTGAGCTTCATATTGAAGATTCACTTAATGTTACAGCTTATGAAGGCGCCGGGGCTACTTCGATGAAGACAGATAACGCAGTCCCTGGAGAGTGGCTGCAACTTGCCGCTTCGCCATATTTTATCGTAGAAAAAGGAATCGTAAATGGTTCATGGGACCTCACCACTACAGAAGACAGCTTCACTATTCTAGTCATCTGTGAAGGCAGCGGACATCTTACTTGGGATGGCGGCTCCCAACCTTATGCTGCAGGAGAATGCTATCTGATTCCTTCCAGTCTCGGCCGTTACGCTATCGAAGGTCATTCTACTGTGCTTCGCTCTTATTTACCATAAGTCGAGAACCTTTAGGAGGAATGGACCATGAAGGAAAATAGTTTTACCCTAACGGATCCCATAGGTGTAAATATCCATGTCTATGAATGGTTACCTGAATCCGATGTGCCAGTTAGAGGAATCGTGCAAATTTCTCACGGTATGTGTGAAACAGCTATCCGCTATGCTCGTTTTGCGGAAGCATTAACCGGAGTAGGTTATGCAGTATATGTCAATGACCACCGGGGACATGGTAAAACCGCTGGTCAAGTTGATCTGCTTGGCGATGTTGGTGAAGACGGATTCTACTGGATGCGGCGCAATCTGCTCCAGGTAGCAGCCAAAGCACTCTCCAAACATGAAGGTAAGCCCATCTTTCTATTCGCTCATAGTATGGGTTCCTTTCTGGCTCAAAAGCTGATGTGTGAAGAGGGTAACGAAATCTATGCAGGATTTATCCTAAGCGGTACAAATGGTCCTCGCGGTATGCTGCGCCTTGGAGAATCTCTGGCTAGTGCACAGCTCAAGTTAAAGGGTGAACATCACCGAAGTGTACTACTGAACAGCTTAGTATTCGGCAGTTACAACCGTGCTTTTTCTCCTGTAAGAACTGCATATGACTGGCTGAGCAGCGATGATGCGGAAGTTGATAAGTACATTGCCGATCCATTCTGCGGAGCCATTTGTACAACACGCTTTTTCCGTGGTTTTTTCCACCTCCTAAGGGAGATCCATTCCGAGGAATCACTTAAAACATTATGTACAAGTAAGCCCATTTATATATTTGGTGGGGATAAGGATCCTGTAGGGATGAGCGGCCAAGGCATTCCTCGTCTTGCGGAGCTGTACAAGAAACGAGGGATATCGGACGTAGAGTATCGGCTCTATCCAGGTGGCAGGCATGAAATGCTTAATGAGGTGAACCGGGATCAAGTTACAGCCGATGTGCTTAACTGGTTAGAACAGCATCTCCCTTCTGAGGTTACGACTACAGCTTAAAAGTACAAAACAGGGGTGCCCCAAAAGCCGTGAAATGGCTAGTTGGGACACCCCTTATTTTTGATTAGAGAACATTGGCACTTGTTGTAGACGCTCCCCTTCTTTGAGCAGAAAGTTTCTAAAATCAAAAAAAACGTGGGGAGCGTAAACTTACCAGCTTCAGCAGAATGTTCGCAAACGAAACCAATACAACCTCTTGCGCCACTTTAGGCGTAACTGAAACACAGCGCTTGCGGACTCAGAAGACGCTTGCGCATGTAACAAAAAAAGACCGCCCCCAAAGGAACGGTCTTTCCTCCCAACACAATCGCCTTATTACAAAGGCAGCGTATAATACTGAGCGCGTTGGCTCTCGTTCTGCTGATACATTACGATTAGCAGTGTACGACCTTCTCGAACGGAAGGTGATTCAGCTACAGCTACAGCAGAGCTTGTGGTTTGGACAGACTCTTCTAAACTACTTTCTGTAACTTCCTGTATTAATGACTCAGGAGAAAGTACAGCCCCGTCGTTAGCATTGTCTGCTTCCTCTTCCTCTGAACCCACATCCGCCCGTAGACCGCTGATGGATTCCAGCACCGCTTCAAGCGAGAACGGTAGCACTTCAAGCACCGTATATTTTTGCAGCTCTCTTTCACTGAGTCCGGCTTCTGCCAATTGCGCAGAGATTTGACCCGGATTAGCAGCGATATCCCTCAAGTAACTCGACCAATCCGACTTATCCAGCACGAAATCCCACCAGATTTTGCGAGGCTTATACTTGTGTCCTAGGAAATAATCAAGCTTCATTAGCCCAGTAATAATATCCATAGACGGAGTCCCACGATCTATCAAGAAGGACTGCAAACGGGTAAAGAGATCTTCTAGCTGATGCCCAATCTTTTGCCAGCCTCTCTCCTCCCAGTAGTCACCGAACTCCTGAAAGAAATCAAATGGTGAATCAAACACGTGACGGATCAAGTATTTGGCTGTATGGTCCATCCGGTGGCTGTTCCAGTATTTCTCCAGCACATCCTCAAGCCGCTTCAAACGAATAATATCCGAGAAGGTCATCATATGACTGCTAAGAATTTCGTAAGGGGCATGTTCCATATACGTATACTCATATTTTGCCGCCTGTGCACGCAGACCCGTCCCGCGAAGCATTTTGAGGAATCCAAGTTGCAGCTCTTCTGGCTCCATAACGAATACATCATTAAAGGTTTTGCGGAAGGTGGTGTAATCCTCCATCGGAAGCCCCGCGATCAAATCCAGATGCTGATCGATATTGCGACTTTCCTTAATCTTCATTACCGTACGAGACAGCTTCTTGAAATTCTGGCGACGTTTAACAAGCTCGTTCGTCTCATCATTTGTAGACTGTACACCAATCTCAAATCTAAAGATGCCCGGAGGCGCATTGTTCGACAGGAAATCCAGAACTTCTGGCCGCATGATATCTGCTGTGATTTCAAACTGGAACACACAGCCTTGATGATTATCGATCAGGAATTGAAACATTTCCATCGCATAGTTGCGGTTGATATTGAAGGTGCGGTCCAAGAATTTAATGATTTTGGCACCATTTTCAATTAAGTAGAGTAGATCAGACTTCACTCGTTCAATATCATAGTAACGTACGCCTACCTCAATACTGGATAAACAAAATTGACAGTTAAACGGGCACCCACGGCTTGTCTCAAAATAAACAATACGTTTGCTCAGATCTGGAATATCCTCTGGAAAACGATGCGGTGTAGGCAGCGTATTTAGATCGCTTTTGGGACGAGGTGGATTTACAATGATCTCCTCTCCCTTACGATAAGCAGTTCCGTACACAAAATGAAATTTCCGGTCGTCTCTCAGCTCCTGCAGCAGATGATGAAATGTCTCTTCTCCATCTCCGTTGACGATGAAATCAACGCCAGCTTCTCTCTTCATCCAATGCAGCGGCTCATAAGAGACTTCCGGTCCTCCGAGAACAATCGCAACCTCAGGCATCACTTGCTTAAGAATTCCGATCAGCTTGAGCGTCTCTTCAATATTCCAGATATAACAGGAGAAGCCAATCACATCTGGCCGTTTCTGAAACAAGTCGGACACGATATTCATCACGGGATCTTTAATGGTGTACTCCACCAAATGAATATCTTTAAATTCATGCTCACTGTAAGCTTTAAGCAAACGGATCGCCAGTGAGGTATGGATATATTTTGCGTTTAGCGTGGTCAGAACGATTTTCAATGCTACACGACCTTTTCTACATTTCATTTTGAAAAAACTCTAGGAATGCCTTACCATACTTCCGGTATTTCACTTCCCCGACACCCTTTACCCTCAGCATTTCCGCTTCGGTCTGCGGGCAAACCACACTCATCTCACGCAGCGTGGCATCATTAAAAATAATATATGAGGGCACATGCTCACGTCCCGCCAACTCTCGCCGGATCAGACGCAGCTGCTCAAAGACGGTCTCATTGACTGCCGAAGGTGACAGGTCATGCCCGCGACTACGAACTCGCGTACCAGATGCCGCACCTGCTCGTGATGGCCGCGCTACTCGCTGCATGACCTCACGCTGTCCGCGCAGTACCTCAGCAGCCAAAGGCTGGAGCCGCACTACGGGGTATTGTCCTTCAGACAAAGCAAGATATCCCTCAGAGATGAGTACATTGATGCTCTCTGAGATCTCCTTCTCTGTCCGGCTCGACATCGCCCCATGCGTTGGCAGCTTGTCAAAACCATATTGCATCACCTTCTGATTGCGAGAGCCTTTCAACACAGAAGCCACCAACGCAACTCCATAACGTTCCCGCATACGGTGAATGCAGGAGAATATTTTCTGCGCATCTACGGTCATATCTACAAGCTCTCGTTCATCTGTACATGAGCTGCAAATGCCGCATAACTTGTCCTCATGCTCCTCACCGAAATAATCCAGCTGGGCACTGCGCAAGCAGCGGGTAGTATAACAATAATCAATCATTTGCTGAAGCTTGCGATATTCGTTAGCTTTACGGTCCGTATCCTGCGGATTCTGCTCGATCAGGAACTTTTGCGTCATAATATCCTGCGCACTAAACAGCAAAATACATTCACTCGGCTCCCCGTCACGTCCAGCACGGCCCGCTTCCTGAACATAAGCTTCCATATTTTTTGGCATATTATAATGAATTACGTACCGGACATTGGATTTGTCAATCCCCATCCCAAAAGCGTTGGTGGCCACCATGACCCGGATATCGTCATATAGGAAGCCTTCCTGGCTATCTGCCCGCTCCTGATCATTCATACCTGCGTGATAGCGGCCTGCCGCTATTCCTGAAGCCTGCAGCCTTTGATATAGATCATCCACTTCTTTGCGTGTAGCCGCATAAACAATACCCGGCTGATGAGAATGCGTTGCGGTGTAATCCATGACGAATTCCCGCTTATTCTCTCCACGTAGCACAGACATCGCTAGATTATCTCTTCCAAGTCCAGTCATGAAAATACCCGGCTCGCGCAGACGCAGCAGCCGAACCATATCCTCCATAACCTCTGGTGTTGCCGTCGCTGTAAATGCAGCCAAGATCGGCCGTTCTGGCAGCTCGTTCACAAAAGGCGATACCGACAAATAACTTGTACGGAAATCATGTCCCCACTGAGATACACAGTGCGCCTCATCCACAGCCACACAGGAAATCGCCAGCTCAGCCATCTCCAGACGGAACCAGTCCAGCTCTAGCCTTTCGGGCGCAACATAAAGCAGCTTCAAATCTCCGCGACGGGCAGCCCGAATCCGCTCATTTACTTCTTTCCCGCTTAACGTGCTATTAATAAAGGCTGCCGGAATACCTGCCGTGGTTAACGCATCGACCTGATCCTTCATCAGAGAGATCAATGGTGAGATCACCAGTGTCAGCCCAGGAAGCAGCAGTGCGGGAACTTGATAGCAAATCGATTTCCCACCTCCCGTAGGAAGAATACCGAGTGTGTCGCGACCTTCCAGCAAGTTCTGAACAATCTTCTTCTGACCATCCCGAAAATCCGGATAACCGTAATATTTTTGCAGCTCAGCCTGCGCCTGTTCAATAGTAGGTGCTTGCATCATCATATCTCTCATAACCCCTTAAGCGTTTCTATCTTTAGTTTAGCGGTCAAAAGTGTATTGAGCAACACTCCTTAACTATGGTCACCATGTTCTTCCTTTGAAATATTTACATAAAAGGCCTTCTTTTAAGCCAAGCTTTAAGAAGAGAGATTTCATAGAAGGGTGGAGCGACCGTGCAAAATTGGAAACAAAAATATACCTCTTTTAAACATAAGCCTGCACGCAAAGAGTCCTCTGCCCAGGACAATCGTCCGGTAAAGCCACTGGATTCCAGCCTGGAGAGCAATATAAGCTTCATTCAACAAGTCTTTGGAGAAGACAGCGATCTTATAGTCCGTAACTTCAAGGTGTACGGTAGACATGATGCGGCTATTATCTTTTTTTCTTCTGTGGTGGACCAGAATCAAATTCAGAACTATGTTTTAAAGCCATTAATGAATGTTTCCTCTGATCTCTCAGAAATTCCAAAAGATCTAAAGGATTTACCTGATTACATCTGGAGTATGACGGTACAAGTAACACAAGGTAACCGTACTAAGGATCTAAATACTCTAGCCTCTATCTTGCTGGAGGGAAATGTAGTTCTAATCATAGATGGAATGGATCAGGCACTTTACTTCAATCTGCGTAAAATTGAGCATCGTAGCATTGAGCAACCTCAAACTGAACAAGTCATACGCGGTTCGCGTGATGGGTTTATAGAGAATTTAGAATCCAATATCTCTTTGCTTCGCTATCGACTACAAACACCGGATTTTCGTGTAGTAACTGCCCCTCTTGGCGTACGGACGCGCTCAAAAGTATCTGTTTGTTATATCGAAGGAATAGCCGATCCAGGGCTAGTTCAAAAGGTGATGAGGCGATTATCAGCAATAAATGTAGACGGCATCCTTGATGCGGGGTATATCGAGCAATTCATAGAGGATCATCCCCTTTCCCCGTTTCCACAGGTTCAGCCAACCGAACGTCCGGATAAATCTATAGCCTCTTTATTAGAAGGACGAGTCATCATCCTTGTAGATGGCTCACCATTCTGCCTCATCGTCCCGGCGCTTTTCAATCAGTTCTTTCAGACGATGGATGACTATACAGAACGTTTTGTTGTAGGAAGCCTCCTAAGAATGATCCGCCTGATCGCATTATTATTTTCCCTTTTCTTCCCAGCCTTATATGTATCCATTATCTCTTTCAATCCTGAGCTATTGCCGACAGAGTTCGCCGTAGCAATAACTGGTGCAAGAGCTGGCGTACCCTTTCCAGCCGTATTGGAAGTTCTGATTATGGAAGTCTTCATGGAGGTGCTGCGCGAAGCAACCATTCGCCTACCGCAAATGATTGGCGGGGCTCTTTCTATTGTAGGTGTGCTTGTCATTGGTCAGGCAGCCGTAGCAGCAGGTCTGGCGAGTCCCACTACCGTAGTTGTTGTTGCTATAACGACCATAGGGTCTTTTGCCACACCCGCTTACAATGCTGCTATCTCTTCAAGAATGCTTAGATTTCCATTGATCATATTGGCAGGCTGCTTTGGCCTGTACGGAGTAATGCTTGGCACTATTGTTATTGTTAACCACTTATTATTCCTGGAATCCTTTGGCGTTCCCTACATGACACCCTTTGTGCCTACGATTTGGAAGGACCTCAAGGATAGTATCGTTCGGGTACCTTTATGGTGGATGCGAAGTCGCCCAAGCTTTCTCAATACACCTGATCCTGACCTTCTTGCGAAGGATATCCCCAAAATGCATACCGATCTGATTTTTAAGGAGAAAAGTGAAGCTGATGAATAGTAACCGCCCCATAACAACGATCCAAGTCATGGCTGTAATCATCAGTACGATTATAGGAATAGGAATCTTAAGTATTCCTCGTTATATGGCTGAAGCCGGAGACAGTGGTGCACCGCTCGTAACTGCTTCTGGCGTACCTGTTGCTTTTTTGGGTTGCTGGTTTACAGCGGTTGTCTGCCGAAAATTCCCTAACGAAACGTTGTTCGTATTCAGCCGCCGCCTTCTCGGAACTTGGCTCGCGGACATTTTCTCCATGCTTATTTTTTTGTTTTTTGCTTTCTCTGCCGGGATCACCATGCGCCAATTCGGAGAAGTATGTGTTGCGGTTGTCTTTAAAAAGACACCAATCGAAGCAGTAATTCTCTTAATGCTCCTACTGGTTGCCTTATCAATCCGTAGAAATATTGTAAAATTCACTTATGTACATGTTTTTTATTTACCCTTTATTCTATTATCCGCTATCGCAATTATATTGGTAGCTATGAGAAATGTTGATGTTCTGAACTTGCTACCCCTCACCGGAAATCACACCACCTTTTCAAGCTTTTCCAAAGGAACGATTACGTCCGCTGGCCTTTATCAAGGCACATTTGTCATCATCCTGCTGGTTCCTCTAATGAAAAAACCTCAACAGATCCTTAAAGCAGGCACTGTTGCGCTTGGTATCATTGGATTCATTTATGTAATGATCGTGTGGGTCACTCTAGGCATGTTTGGAGCTCAGGAAACCAAATTACTGTCCTATCCAACCCTAGAAGCAGCTCGCTCCATATCCATCGGCGCAGGACTATTAGAACGGTTTGATGCTCTTTTTATAATAATTTGGGTGATTTCTATATTCACTACCATTTTTACGAACTACTACTTAGCCGCATACTCTCTGCAACAAGTGCTGCGGCACAAGGATCACCGCCTAATATCCAGTTTCTTACTTCCACTTATCTTCACTTTTTCACTTTTGCCGAGAAACATATTTCAGGTCTATTCATTTGCTAGCATTACAGCGATAATCGGTTTGATTTTTTTGACCTTCTATCCTCTTTTATTATGGTTAGTCTCTTTAATCCGAAATAAAGGGGCCATTTCTCATGAATGAAAAAATTTATAAGCGTGTAGTTCTTATTTTTATTCTCTCACTCCTGTCTGGATTGCTCGCAGGTTGCTGGGACCAGCTCGAAATTGAAGATCGTGCATTGGTGCTAGGGTTATCCATTGATTCCGTCCCTCCAGACAGCAAAACAAATGATGACCAAACCACTCATCTTAAAAGCGCAAATATTAACCTACCCCAAATTCGTGTAACCGCCCAAATTGCGGTTCCGGGAAGAGTTCCACTCGGACCAGGCAGTGGGGGTGAAGGCGGAGGCGGGAATCAAAATCCAGTATGGGTCGTAGAAGTATACGGGTACACATTAGATGACGCCATGAACAATTTACAGCAGCAAATTTCTGATCCACGTTATCTAATTCATTTACGAGTGATTATTATTAGTGAGGATATTGCAAGAAAAAACATGGATGACTTAAATGATTATTTACGTCGCAATCCAGAAGTTCGTCGCCGGACCTGGCTGCTAGTATCCGAAGGGGAAGCTGCCAAATTCATGAATATTAATCCTCCGCTGCAGCGAGTGCCGACTCTTTACATCCTCTCCACCATGGAAAAAGCAGTGACATCGGGGAAATTTCCCGCTGATTATATAGGTGTATTCTGGTCAGCAAATTCCAAATGGGGCGAAAGTGGTTATCTGCCTTACGTCTCATTACATCAGGAAGACAATATCATGATTAAAGGCCTAGCTTACTTTAGTGGTGGAGTGATGGTCGGTTCGACGATTCCGATTGAGATTGGCGCATATATGTCCATGAAGGGCATTAATCCGGGGGGATACTCCGATCTTTTTTATGCTGATGAATTCGGTCCGGTGATGCTCAAGGTCAACGACCGGTTCACGAGGGTGAAAGTTCAATTCAAAGAGGGCAAACCTCATATCACCTATAATCTTTCTTTAGAAGCGGATCTGGACGAGCATTTACGCAATGATATCAGTATTGCTTCCAGTCGTTCTTTAGAAAAGATTGAAGATATCTTTCAAAAGAGAGTGATCGGTATTTTTAACCACCTTATCAAAGAAACTCAGGAAGCGCATTCCGATGTCTTTGGCATGGGTGAATATATTCGTGCATATGCTCCCTCCTACTGGAAAGCCCATGTTCGTGACAAACATGACTGGGAGCAGCAGTATTCCAATCTCAGTATTGAAGTTAAGTTGAAAACTCACATCGACAGAGTAGGTCTTAAACAAAATTAAATGACGTTTATAGGAGGCTCTACTATGCTCTATCACCAGCTAACCTACGTAATTGTTGCGCTGCTGATCTCCAGTGTTCTGTTGCTTACTGTGGATACTAAAATATATGCAGTCAATGCCATGCACCGGGAAAAGAAATACGCTAATGTGATCGGTTGGATATATTTCAGCTTATTCCTGGTGATAGGACTAGCTCAGCTATTCTATCTATAAATCGAATTCGTTTCTTGCTGCCCTTCACATAGTATTTCTTAACCGCCCATGGTATATTGAGGAGTACAATATTAAAGGACGGAGAATGCAGTCATGAACACAAGAAGAAATCCTAAAGAAACAGCCAAAAGAGGTACTCGTTCCCACAGCAAGCCAAATGGCAAGCTTAATCATAAAGCTAAAGCACCCGCAGCGCCCAAGTCTTTTACAGTAAATGAACCTTCTGAGCTGTTACCCTTCTTACTCATCCATATCACAGGCCGTGGACGAAATGCTATTAAATCTATCCTCTCGCGTGGACAAGTAGCAGTGAATGGCAAAGTAGTCACACAGCATAATTTTCAATTGCATCCGGGTCAAACTGTGACGATTGATCAAGAGAAGCCTGTACAAGTAGCGGAAATGATCGGACTCACCATCGTCCATGAAGATGATGATCTAATCATTATTCAGAAGGATGCTGGACTGCTGTCGATTGCCACTGCGGAAGAAAATGAATTAACAGCTTACCGCCAGCTTATGGAGCATGTCCGCATCAGCAATCCTAAGAATCGAATTTTTGTCGTGCACCGCTTGGACCGCGATACGTCTGGGGTAATGATGTTTGCCAAAAGCGAACGGATCCAGCAAGCACTGCAAACTACGTGGAAGGATACCGTGAAAGAACGTTCTTACGTAGCTCTAGTTGAAGGCGCCGTTAAAAGACCTGAAGGTACAGTGAGCTCTTGGCTAAAAGAAACCTCTACCCTGAAAATGTACTCCAGTCCTCATGAAGGCGATGGTCTACATGCGATCACACATTATAAGCTCATTCAGGCGAACCGCCACTTCTCGTTGCTTGAGGTAAAGCTTGAAACTGGACGCAAAAATCAGATTCGTGTTCATATGGCAGATATCGGCCATCCGATCGCAGGAGACAAGAAGTATGGTGCAGAGACCAAAACGGTAGGCCGTCTCGGTCTGCATGCTCGTGTACTTTCTTTTATTCATCCTACTACAGGAGAGTTAATGACCTTCGAAAGCCCGATTCCGAAGACATTCCTGAAATATACCGCACCTGCACCTACGAACTAACAAGATCACAGTGAATACCCATTCATCCTAAGGGGGCTGATTACAGTGGAGCTTACTACACTACAATCGCTACAATAACTTAACAAAGAATGAGTGATTAGCTATGACAACAGCACATCATTATGAATGTATTGAACGTTTACCCACGACTGAGGAGCATGCCTCCTTATGGGAAGCTGTCGGTTGGGGGAACGTGAATACGGAAATGACCGCAGCCTCTCTGGCTCATTCGGTGTATGGTATGGTCGTTGTACAGGAAGACAAGGTTATCGGTATGGGGCGGATCGTCGGCGATGGTCATATGTATTTCTATATTCAGGACGTAGCCGTGCTTCCCGAATTTCAGGGCCAAGGCATTGGTAATGTCATTATTGAGCAGTTAATACACTATATTCGATCTCATTGTTTTTCTGGCGCGTTCGTCGGACTTTTCGCATCACATGGGAATGATACCTTTTACGAACGATACGGCTTTCAGAATCATGCCCCGGGTATGACGGGCATGTTCAAGGTCATGGAGTAACAAGCGAAAGATGCCCGGTCCATATGGTCCCTGGGCATCTTTTTCACTTCTATTTAGATCATGTTACAATACTAATAAACAAAAGAAGGTGCCATTATTGTTCCATCCTACTGTCTTCGATAATATTAAAATTGCTTTTGAGAACCAAATCTACGATTACGATAATTTGGACGGAATTCTAGTAGTTACGGATCGTTCCGACCTTCTGAATATGGCATCGATGTCCAGAGAATTCAGCCTTTCCTTCCAATTGACGGCTGGCAGGAGCGTAACCGCCGAAGTCTTTCTTACTTCATCTGTGAAAGATCTTAGCGATGAAATATTGGAAGTGCCTAACACGGATCCCGGTTGCAATCTTTCGTTACGTTTTTATATGGAGATCGAAGATATCCCTGCTGAATGTCAGGCGATCGAGAGTATTCTCAAAGCGATCTGGGGGCCTGAATTCCAGCCCGTGCAATCTTTAAGCTTCATTTATGGTCAAGAAGGTGAAACCTACAACAACTGCATCGAGCTGCGATTCAAAAGGCAAATCACGGAGGAGCAGATGGAGGACATTCCGAACCTGCTGAATCATCTTCTGCAAAGTGTAGAAGAACTGGAATCTTTCTCCGTATAATCCCTACTGCATACCGTTCGTACTTTGGAAAAAGAGGTGAGCCAGAAATGAAATTCCTGCCTGCTGCCAAAAGTAACCGTTGGTTTATCTGGATGGCTGTTTATGGTGTTTTTCTGTGGCTGCTTTTCATTCTGCACAGATTCGTTATGATGGCTCATACATTAGATGTCACACTCTTGCTGCGCTTCGCACTCTTTTCCATTGTTGTATCTGGTATCGTTAACGCCTTAGCGTGGTTCGGAGCTCGTCTACTCTGGTTAATCACTACAACAGGAATAATCATCGGTTCAGTAATTATGCTAAGCTACACCTATAGAGAGATGTCCGGTTGGGAGGATCTCGCGGGACTCCTTGCTTTTTTCTTTTTTACATGTGGAGGATTTGCACTCGGTTTATTGGCGGAAGGAATTCGTCTGCTAGTTAAGCAGTGGCCGAAAGCTTGAACGGAGGAGATGATCGATCGTTGTCCAATTCTTTTCTAACCAAAAATGCATTGTCCCATTCCTTAAAAGAACTAATGGAACATACGTCGCTCAATAAAATTACAGTCAAACAGCTCGTGGACCATTGCGGACTAAATCGACAAACTTTCTATTATCATTTTCAAGATATATTTGATTTACTCGGTTGGATCTATAAGACTGAGGCTGTAGAGAGCATCGCCCAGTATCGTAGCTACAGTACGTGGACGGACGGTTTTTATAGAATCTTCTGCTATATCGAACGAAATAAAACCTTTTGCTGCAACACCTTGAACTCACTGGGCAGAAATCATCTGGATGCGTATCTATACGAAGTGACGAATGATCTCATTATGGGTGTCATAAACGAACTGTCCGCCGGGATGGAGGTTAGCCACGAAGATAAACATTTCATTGCTAACTTCTATACACTGGCCTTCACAGGCCTTGTCATTCAGTGGATGAGAGATGGGATGAAGGAGCATCCGGATCACATTATCGAGAAGCTAAGTGTACTCATTGAGGGAAATTTTCTGAAAGCTTTGCACAAATATGAGAACAACCCGTTGTAACCTTTGGGTTCAGCGGTTTTTTTGTCTAAAAACTAGACACATAGACCGTAATGACTAAAATCCATACACTCTAAAAGGATTGATTATACCTTCAAAATTGGAGTTGGTTTACATTAAGAATGTGATTATTTCAACAACAACTTGGAGGCGACCATTGTGAAAAAAGAGTACGGTAATAAACAGGTTTATTTTGTCGGTGGCGGAATTGCATCCTTAGCGGGCGCGGCTTACCTGGTCAGAGACTGTGACTTTCCGGGACAGAACATTCACATTATTGAAGAGATGAAGATTCTCGGTGGCAGCAACGACGGCGCAGGTGACGCTGAGCACGGTTATGTCATTCGCGGTGGCCGGATGCTCAACGATGAGACCTATGAGAATACATGGGATCTACTCATGTCGATTCCCTCCCTCGACCATCCTGAGAAATCCGTTAGAGAAGAGATTATAGAATTCGATACCGCCAATCCAACACATGCTAACGCTAGACTCGTTAACCGCAACGGTGAGGTGGAAGATGTATTATCCATGGGCTTCGATATGGCTGACCGGCTTGCGATGGGTAAATTGATTATTACACCGGAAGAAAAAATGGGAAAAGCTCGGATTAACGACTGGTTTGGTCCACATTTTTTCACCACGAACTTCTGGTATATGTGGGCTACTACTTTCGCCTTCCAACCTTGGCATAGCGCGGTAGAGCTTAAACGATATATGATTCGCTTCGTTCATGAGTTCCCAAGAATTCAAACCCTGGAAGGCGTAACCCGCACTCCATATAACCAGTATGATTCCATCATCTTACCAATGCACAAATATCTCGAAGGCTTTGGTGTAGACTTTACATTGAAATGTACAGTAACTGACCTGCAGTTCAAAGACGGAGATGGCATTACCGTAACCCAAATGAACGTCCTGCGCCAAGGTGTCCCAGACGTTATTAACATAAGCGAAGACGATATCGTAATCGTCACGAACGGCTCCATGACTGAAGGATCGAGCCTTGGATCCATGACCTCTGCCCCACGTCTCAATGGGAAGGGTAGCTCATGGAAGTTATGGGAGAACATCGCTGCCAAAAAACCAGGTCTCGGCAATCCATCCTCCTTCGATGATCATATCGATGGTTCGAAATGGGAGTCCTTTACCGTGACCTTCCAAGATTCCAAATTCTTCGATCTTATGGAGAAATTCACTCGCAATCGTGCGGGTACTGGCGCATTGGTTACCTTTAAAGATTCAAGCTGGTTAATGTCCGTTGTCTTAGCCTTCCAACCGCATTTCCGCAATCAACCAGAACATGTAAAAGTATTCTGGGGTTACGGTTTGTACCCTGACAACGTAGGAGACTTCGTGAAGAAGAAAATGAGCGAATGTACCGGTGAAGAAATTATGGAAGAATTAATCGGTCATCTTCATTTCGAAGAACATAAGGACGAGATCATGGCAACTGCTAATTGTATTCCATGTATGATGCCTTATATCACTTCACAATTCATGCCTAGATTAAATAGTGACCGACCTAAAGTAGTTCCTGAAGGCTCCACTAACCTTGCCTTCGTTGGCCAATATTGCGAAATTCCAGATGATGTTGTATTCACGGAAGAATACTCTATCCGAGCAGCAAGAACTGCAGTATACACATTGCTCGGCATTAACCGGCCTATCGAGCCAATCAATCAACATCAGTACGATGTCCGCACCTTGTTCACAAGCTTTATCACTTCTTTTAGATAAACACATCATAAAAAGACAAGCGCTCCCGTATAGATTCGGGGGCGCTTGTCTTTGTAGTGTGTAAAACAGAGCAGAGTTTCGGAATTAAAAAAAGAAGAAATGGAAACTTCTCCATCTCTTCTTCTTCACACTATACGAACTTTATATATTGCAAGATCCGTCCGCGCAGCCATCATCCGTGGATACTTCGGATTTTCCATTGCCAACCACCTGTAGCGTTGGTCCTGCTTGCTCCTCCGCCCACACGGTATCCAACACCTCTGTAAATACAGGTCCTGGCTGTGCACCAGATAACGCATATTTATTGTTGAACACGAAGAATGGTACACCGGTAATATTAAGACGGCTTCCTTCCTCGATATCGCCGTTCACTTCAGCTGTGTAAGCATCTGTCTCCAGCATTGCCGCAACTTCTGCCTGATCCAGCCCTACCTCGGCAGCAAGTGTAGCAAGTACACTGCGGTCTCCAAGATTCAATGAATCCGTAAAGTAGGCACGTAGCAAACGTTCGGACATTTCTGCACCTTTTCCTTTTGAGCTTGCAAAGTGACTCAGGCGGTGGCTGTCGAAAGTATTCGTATGCTTCACTGTATCAAAATTGAATTCCAATCCCACATCTTGTGCTTGCTCAGCTAACTGAGCATTCATTGCTTTTGCTTTTTCGATAGACATTCCGTATTTGGTAGCCAACAGCTCATGAATATTCTTATCTGTACTCACCTCTGCGTGTGGATCTAGTTGAAAGCTACGGAATACCACCTCTACTTGATCACGGTTCGGAAATTGACTCAGTGCATTCTCCAAACGTCTTTTACCGATGTAACAAAATGGACACGCATAATCGGACCAAATATCTATTCTCATGAAAAAAACCTCCTAATATTATTGTTCATTTGTAACTGCTGAATAAGATTGATAACTAAATATTCGTCGCTTACTATTATATAGTTAAAAACCGAAAAATACAAACTTAACTTTTATTTTCAAATAATCTCTTTAGACCTGAACCCCAACTAAAAGTATACGAAAGTGGTATATACGCTCTTCATCAGGAACGATAGAATCAAGGTAACCATTTCGCCGGAAGACTACATTCAGATTAGCGGACGAAAGAAGTCCTGAAGGGAGATTCAAGATATGTATGATCTATCTATAGTGATTCCTACCCGTAACCGAATCGACGACCTTACGGTGTGCATAGAGTCCATTGGCAAGCAGACACAGCTTGAGGACATCTCCATCGAGCTATGGATTGTGGACGACGGTGAGATCCCTGAGGACAGATTAGCCTATTATCGTGAAATACTAACTGGATTACCGCAAGCTAAACTGCATTATCATCGCAAAACTAAGCCTGGTCTCTGGCTTTCCCGTTACGAAGCGCTAGGACTGATCCATGCAGAAATTACGCTTAACTTAGATGACGATGCAGAGTTAGATGACTCCTTATATATTCGACGACTGCTAGATACTTATGCAGCCGATGATTCCATAGTTGGTGTAGGTGGTGTAGCCAAAGGCATACATAGTAGCATGCCAAGCAGGCTATTCGGTATGCTAACCGGACAAATGTCCGGATCACCAGGCAGATTGTCGGCAAGTATGTTTGCAGGCTCGCAATTCCTTTGGGGAGAGAAGAAGCATGTATTTGAAACTGATTTTTTTCACGGCTGCAATATGTCCTTCCGGCGCTCGGCACTACGTGATATTAAACCCTATCCATGGATGACAAGCTATTCCATAGCCGAAGATATTTATTTGTCTCATTTGGCCAGCCGCTATGGCAAGCTTGTGATTAATCCCGCCATGAAAATCATCCATCATGAGTCGCCAGGCTCTCGCGATAAGGCAGGCGTTGTAGCAAATGCTACCGCCATCAACCACTACTATCTGCTCAACTTGCGTAAAGCTCCTTTTATGAATTATGCTGCCTTGATCTGGACACTGACTTGTCTGACGGCTAAAGCAACTCTAAAATGGAATTTCAAAGCTGTTAGCGGATATGCCAAGGGTATCCTCTTCGTATTAAATCCTCGCAAGAATAAATATAGTGAATATATGCTCGATTAAGTAGCATCGTTTACTTCTAAATCTGTAGCACCGCTCCGAATCAGGATTCGGGGCTTTTTTCTATGTCGCCCGATTATATCCCTAAATGTGTCATGAAATTAATTTCCATCAACTTGTTATCTGGGGTATGATATAAATAATGTGTTTTGTTTTAGAAACTAACTTTATGGATGGTGGAATATGTTCAAGAACAAAAAAACGACGCTGATCCTCGTTGTAATCGTCATCGCCCTCATAGCTGTCGGCGCTTGGCTAATTACTAAGGATAAGGACGATAAAACAGCGGGAACTACGGGTAGCGCAACAACATCCGGAAAAGGAGAGGAAAAGTCTCTCTCTCAAACCTTTTATATTTATGACACTGTTGTGAATATCAAAGTGTTCGGTGCTACAGTAGAACAGAAAAATATGGATGATATCCAGCAGATGCTGGAGCGAATGGATATGGAGCTTAGCCGCACCAAAGAAGGTGGAGAGACTTACGCAGTCAATCAGGCAGCAGGAAAAGAAGCGGTTGTTGTTTCTGACGAGACCCTGGATGTAATTAAACAATCCATACAATACGCAAAGGAAATGGACGGGCTATTTGATCCTACAATCGGTCCGTTAATCGATCTTTGGAATATCGGTAGCGGTGGAGATAAGGTCCCTCCCCAAGCTGAAATTGATAAAGCGAAGAGCCTAACCAATTACAAGGACGTTGAAATTGATGAAGCTGCGAAAACTGTAAAGCTGATGAAGGAAAATATGGTGCTAGATCTGGGCGGCATTGGTAAAGGTTATGCTGCTGACCGTATCGCTGATTATTTGAAAGAGCAAGGTCTAAATAGCGCTATGATTAACCTCGGAGGCAGCAGTATTATTGCTCTCGGTAAGAAGCCAAACGGAACGGAATGGAATATCGGATTGCAGGATCCAGATCAAAGCCGTGGCACACAGCTAGGAACCATTAAAATCTCAGATGAGGTCATCGATGCTTCTGGTGTTTACGAACGGTATTTTATGCAGGACAATATTCGTTACCATCATATCCTTGATCCACGCACAGGATATCCTTCACAGAACGGTCTCAAAAGCCTTACCATTATGAGCCCGAATGCAACAGATGCGGATGCCTTATCCACTGGGGTATTCCTGATGGGAATCGAGGAGGGCATGAAATATCTTGAATCTTTACCTGATGATGTTGAAGCTTTCTTTATTACCGACGACAACAAAATCTATGCAACTAAAGGCATAAAAGAAAGAATGAACCTGACAGATCCAACGTACAGCTTCGCAGAGTAAACGAAAAAAGCTTGTCCCATTGAGCCGAAGCTGGCTTTCTAGGGAGCAAGCTTTTTTTGATAGAAGGAGCGAGATTTATGAACCTTGTGAAACCCCTACCTTCCATAGCGGCGGGCTATCGTCATACCGCCCTCCTTAAATCAGACGGCACGGTGACGGCTGTAGGTGATAATAAATATGGCCAATGTGATGTAAGTGACTGGTGCGATATGATAACGGTTGCGGCGGGTAATGCTCATACCGGCAATGCTCATACCATCGGGCTTAAATCAGATGGTACGGTGGCGGCTGTGGGTTGGAATAAGTACGACCAATGCGATGTAAGCGGCTGGGCTGGTATTGTGGGGGTTGCCGCGGGTTGGCGTCGTAGCGTTGGGCTTAAATGGGATGGCACGGTGGTTGCTGTGGGTCGAAATAATGAAGGCCAATGCAATGTAAGTGACTGGCGTGATATAGTAGCAGTTGCAGCGGGTGATTGGCATACCGTCGGGCTTAAAACGGACAGCACGGTGACAATTGTGGGTAATAATCGGTATGGCCAACGCAATGTAAGTGATTGGCATGACATAGTAGCTATAGCGGCGGGTTACCTTCATACCATCGGTCTTAAATCGGACGGTACGATGATTGCTGCGGGTCGAAATCATGAAGGCCAATGCGATGTAAGCGGCTGGCATAATATTGTGGCTATAGCGGCAGGTTGCACTCATACCATCGGTCTTAAATCGGACGGTACGGTGGTTGCTGTGGGTAACAACGAACATGGACAATGCGATGTAAGCGGGTGGCGCGGCATCCAACTATCTGGAAATTAGTTATAAAAAAATGAAAGCCATGCGCAGATTTCTCTCGCATGGCTTACTAATATCTCTGGAGGACTTGTTCTCTCACACAAGAGGAAGCTCGCCAAATTCCTTATAATTAGTAAAAATATAACTAGGCTTATGATCCGTAGCCGGTTGTCTGCCTCTCGGATTGTACCAGCAAACCTTCCATCCAGCCGCAAGTGCTCCAACTACATCGTTAGCCCAAGTATCCCCTATATAAAGCGAATTGTCCGCTAAAGTACCCGTCTTTTGGTTTACGTGTATGAATATTTCTGGGTCCGGTTTAGCAAGACCTACAGCATCAGAAATAAAGATCATGTCCTCGGGAATAATCTGATCTAAGCCTAGTCCACGAATCTTACTCATCTGATGATCCTTCGGTCCATTCGTAATAATACCTACCTTATGACCGTCCGCAATAAATCGTTCAAGATGCTCACGCACGCCATCAATCATCTGAATCGTATATTGACGTCCAATATATGCCGCTTGAACCGCTGTGGCTTGATCACGATCAATCTGCAAACCATACTCGGCAAAAGCAAGCTCCAAACGGCGCACCCTCGTCTCTTCAAGCGGAATCTCACCGCGCAAATACATCGGCCACAACACATCGCTATGATGTCTCACTTTATAAAATAATTCCGCAAAGTCCAGACTACTCTCATCTGGGCTGAGCACTTCCCGTACCGCTTCTTTAAATGGTACCAGATGATCATACAACGTATCATCGAGGTCAAAAAAGATTGCCAACTTATGACTTGTTTCCACTTTAACGCCCCTTACTCGTCTTTCTCTCTAGCTGCTTTAGAAAAAAAGGTTATAGGTAAAAAATTCATCATCCCGAATGTAGCCATGCGTTTCATATAACCGCTGCGCCAGCACATTCTCTGTCATCGTTGTCAGGGATAAGCCCTTCGTATTCGTAGAGACCGCATAATCTCTAGCACTTTCCAGTAGCATAGCACCTAGCCCTTGCCCTCGGATTTCTGCAGTAACGAACAAATCATTCAGGATCCAGAGGCGCTCCATCGTAACCGATGAAAAAGAAGGATAGAGCTGTGTGAAGCCCCGCGCGCGTTTCTCATCGCCTTTCCCCTCAACCACCATAAGGATCACAGATTCATTCAGCTTTAGTCTGTCGGCTAAGAAGGCGCGTGCACCTTCCCGATCTGAGGCTGCTCCATAAAATACTCGATACTCATCAAATAATGGGATGAGCCGTTCTAAATCATCCAGAACCACTCGTTCTATTCGATAATTGTTCATCATCAGCGCTCACTTTCCGGCTTCGCCCGTTTTAACCTCATTGTAAATGGTTACCGAGCCGTTCACCATGGAGAGAACGCCGAATGATTTGGACAATTGAGCCTTATTCCTTTGATTCATAGAACACATGCCGGGCACTAACTTTACCCGCTTCGATATCTAAAATTCCGAAAGAATACAATTTCTCACGCCGCTTATCTGTAGGAGAACCTGGATTAAATAGCAGGATACCATTCTCCTCTCTTAGCAAGGGCTGATGTGAATGACCAAAGAGAATACAATCCACCTCATCATTCGCAAAAGCAAGCAGTGCGTTCCCATCCGTTCCTTTACGGGAATGTGGCGTATGTCCATGTACCATGCCAATCCGGATTCCTTCAAGGGTAATGATCTTGCGCTCTCCGAAACGCGCAATGATCTCATCGCCATCATTATTTCCAGCAATCCCCTCTACCGGTGCTAGTTCTGACAGTAAATCATAGATTCCCATACTCACCCAATCACCGAGATGCAAGATTAAATCCACATTTTTAAACTCTTCAATCAGTGCCTTTGGCAGAGACTTGGCCATTCTTGACATATGTGTATCAGATACGACTCCTACTTTCATAAATCTCAGCTCCTAATCTATCATACTCAACTTTGGTTATCACACATATCCATAAATCTAATATTCAAATAATTGTACGATTTGCTTCAGCGAGAAGCAAGTTCTGTGACTTCTTCCGCTCCGCCGCTAGTTCTCTCTATCCCGCCAATTCCATAGTCTTACTTCCCCAACACGCATATCGCTGACCCAGGTTTCTTCCTTCAGCTTGAGCAGTTCTTTCACCGGACCGGTTACAACAGCTCCATAGAGCTTAACTCCATTCTTCTCTATATAACTAATGGAATCATCCAGATCAATAAATGGAATCACCCTTTTGGAGATGGATTTATACTCTTGCATCAAGTGCAGCGTCTTGAGGAAGTTCGCATTACGCAGTTCACCATCCCCATAGGACTCAACAGAAGGAGAACTACTCGATCGGCTAGTCACCCCTCCGAACCATCCTCGCTTTTCCTTTGATTCCTGGACCACTTTCATATCATCATCATGCCAAATTGGCATATATGGAAATCCTAATGGGTCATTAATTCGTGTCCGTGGGCCTGTATCTGCCGCAAACCACAAAGGCTGAAGATTCTTAGGTTCAAACTTCTTCAACAACTCATCTGTCGTAAATAATTGGTTAAAAGACAAGTAAGCCTCTGCTACTGTTCCTTCCGGGAGCTTCTTAAGCCTCTCCCACTCACTGTTATCAGTCATACTATTTGTAGCAGACTGCTCCCCCTGTGGATACACAAAATAATATCTACCACCTCTACTTTCATTCGTCCATGAATAGTTGTAGAGTCTAGCCCATCCAAATAAAAGCTTCATGGAATAATCTCCAACAGTAATTTTTTCATCTCCCACTTGTTTCTCTATCTTACTTGTCAGATTCATACTAAAAAATGGACCGGTACCACTGCTCAAATGTACAATCGTATTCGGCTGTGAGACAGCAATAGCGGAAGAAACAACATCACGGTATTTCTCTACTCTCTCCCCAGTACCATAAAATATCGCAGTGATAAAACTGCAAATAATCATGAATATTAAGAACGCAGAGATTACCGTTAAAGTATTCGATATACGAGCTCTCCATTTTCCACGGCGGATGATCTTTTTTTCCTTGCCAGGTCTGTTTCTTTTACTCTTTCCGAATTTTATGCTCTTATCCTCACTTGAAGCTTGCTTTTCTTCACCCATGAGTTCATCCAGATAAGCCTGATAAGCTTCCATCTTCTCTAACTCACGCTCCACTTCATCCCTATCCTCGTCAGCAAGGGTACCTTCGCCGTACTTTCTTAACTTCTCCTTGAACTCCTCACTCATGTTCCTTCCTCCTCCGCTCTGCTTCACGCAGCTTCTGTCTAGCTCGAAAGATTAAGATCTTATATTGGGACAGACCCACATTCATAATATCCGATGCTTCCAGATAACTAAGACCATGAAAATCATGTAGTAGCAGTGCATGCCTCTGATTGTCCGGTAGCTCACCTATCGCAATCCTCATCTCTTCCCAACGTTCCTGCCGAAGCAGTGTGCTTTCCGTGGTATCTGGATGGGCGAGCTGTTTAAAAAAATCCTCACTCTGAACAGTACTGCGTCCTTCCTTCCGCTTATAATCTACGAAGGCATTGTACGCGACACGGAACAACCACGGCTTAATCTTCTCGTCTTTACAATCCTCCAAATATAAATAAGCACGGTAAAAGGTCTCCTGCATTAAATCTTCGGCCGCGTGATGATCACCACAAAGGGAGCGCAAATAGCGGTAAATATCCATCACATACATCTGATATATTTCATCCAGTGAATTTCGCTTCATGCACTCCCCCCTTAACCTAACCACGTATACTCGCATAAAAAGTTACAGCTAAATTTAGCAACTAGTATGAATATACCAGTATTTCTATGGAAGAATGCGAAAAAAAGCCCGCTGACAAGGAGGTTAACTCCTGCCAACAGGCTTGTTAATAATTATCTGAATATTCATTGATCATTCAATTCCCCAGGTTACTCTGCTTACAGAACAACCTCAACTTCCTTGAGCATTTCGCTAACAGAGATTAAACCGCCACCGGACAAGTACCAGTAGTTAGGATCTAGGTAAATGATTTTACCATTTTTAAAAGCATTCGTGTTCTTCACGAGATCGTTCTCAACCGCATCCTTCGCTGAGCCAGATTTGCTGCCATCACTCTTCACAGCCGCATCTCTATCTACTACGAACAGATAATCGGGATTCTTGTCGGCTACATATTCGTAAGATACGCTTTGACCGTGAGTGGATACTTCGATTTTATCATCCGCTTGTGCAAATCCGAATACATCATGGATAATACCAAAACGTGAACCTGAACCATAAGCACTGATTTTTCCTTCATTGGCAAGAATAATAAGAGATTTTTTACCATCCGCTTTAGCTTTCTCATTCAGAGCTTTAACGGAGTCAGTAATAGTCGCAAGCTCAGCTTCTACTTCAGCTTCCTTGCCAAAAATTTGGCCCAGCGTCTTCACATTTTTCGTGAAGGATTCCATGTAATTCGCATTATCTACAGCAACGTACAATGTAGGTGCAATTTTGCTGAATTCATCATAAGAATCTTGCTGTCTGCCGGAAATGATGATCAGATCAGGAGAAAGACTATTTATTTTTTCGAAGTCAGGCTCTTTCAAACCACCGACATTCTCATATTTGGCATCGCTATATTTAGAGAGATAAGAGGGTACATTGCTTTGAGGCACTCCAGTCACCTCTACGCCCAGTTTATCCAAAGTATCGAGTGTACCGAAGTCAAATACAACCACTTTCTGCGGGTTAGTCTTAATCGTAATTTCTCCAAGTTCATGCTTAATAGTAAGCTCTTTGGATTCTGTATTCGGTGCAGTGTTAGCCTCTGTATTGCCTGCCGCTGCTGTATTATTATCTGAAGTTGCTGCATTATTGGAGCCACAGGCCGCCAAGATTACGGCAAGAAACACTGTCATAATTAGTAAAGATACGTTCTTCTTCAAAATATTCACCCCTATAATTTATAGTCAAGCTATTTGAATTATTCGCGTATACGTCAAGAAGCTGGCGCCTATCACTTCTAGCGTTACGTCATAATAATTTCCGAAATATAAGCGGAGTCTTGTTTAAAAATAGACACCAATTTTACGACCACCTATTGTTTCTATAGGGATATCCATGTCATATACATCCCTAAGCACTGCTGTATCAATAATTTCATCCACCGTACCCGATGAAGCTACCCGCCCATTCTTGAGCGCTACAATGTAGTCAGAGTAACAAGAAGCGAAATTAATATCATGAATGACGAGCACAATCGTCTTGCCCTTCTCTTCTACCAATCGGCGTAACACCTTCATAATTTGTACAGAATGCTTCATATCCAGATTGTTGAGTGGTTCATCGAGCAAAATATACTCAGTGTCCTGAGCCATAACCATCGCAATATACGCTCTCTGACGTTGTCCACCGCTAAGCTGATCAATATATTTATCCTGCATCTCTTGAAGGTCCATGTAAGCAATCGCTTCGTCAACGAACCCTCGATCCTCAGGTGTGAGCTTCCCTTGTGAATAAGGGAACCTTCCGAAAGAAACAAGCTCCTTCACGGTAAGACGTACGCTGATATGATTGGACTGCTTTAGTACCGATATTTTACGAGCAAGTTCATTACTCTTACAGCTGCTAATTTCCTTCCCTTCGATCAGTACCTCTCCCGCGTCTTTGGAGATAAGTCTACTGATCATGGAAAGCAACGTGCTTTTACCAGCTCCGTTTGGGCCGATAAACGAGGTAATAGTACCCTTTTTAATGGATAAAGACACATCGTCAACGACGGTAACTCCGCCATAACGCTTGGTTACATGCTTAACTTCTACCACGACTTATTCTCCTTTAACAGCAGATAGACAAAGTAGACGCCACCTGCAAAATTAATGATTACACTAACCGTAGTAGTGAATCCAAACACACGTTCAACTAGAAACTGTCCCCCGACAAGCGCTATAATACTTAGCAAAATCGTGCCGGGAATCAGATAGGAATGCTTATACGTACGGAACAACTGATGCCCCACATTGGCTACTAATAAACCCAAGAAAGTGATCGGCCCTACTAAAGCCGTTGATATCGAAACGTAGATGGATACAATAACTAACAGCCTTTTGACTACATAGTCATAATTGATCCCTAAGTTAATGGCTTCATCTTTTCCTAAAGAAATAACATCTAAATACTTCACAAATCGCATGAAATACAGCGTAGTTAGCGCTAGAACAACTGTAGACAATATCAGTAGATCACTGCTGACGTTGTTGAAGCTGGCGAACATTTTTCCTTGTAGAATCAGGAATTCATTCGGATCAATGAGCACTTCCATAAAAGAAGATGCACTCTGGAACATCGTCCCCATAATAAGTCCTACGAGCAGCAGGAAGTATATGTTTTGACCCTCTCTGCGGAACATTAGCTTATACAGCACACCTGAGAACAGAACCATGATGCAAGCTGAGAACAAGAAATTCACATTTTTATTCATAAACGTCATATTTGATGAGCCTAGGGCGTATACACCGAACGTCTGGATCAACATGTACAAAGAGTCTAGCCCCAGAATACTAGGTGTCAAAATCCGATTGTTCGTAATGCTCTGAAAAACTACGGTAGAGACAGCTATCACCGCTCCGGTAATTAAGATGGCCGCCAGCTTTCTCCCCCGACTGGGTAGAACATAATCCCAATTTCCCATAACATGATAGGTCATAAACAAGACGATGAGAGCAACAGCGCTTAAGGATAATATAGTTAGTTTCGTCTTCATCACTAATTCGCCTTTCTTCTCATCAGCAAGTAGATAAATAGACCACTTCCGATGACGCCTACCGTGAGACTGATGGATATTTCGTATGGATATATAATGAGCCTGCCCAGAATATCACAGAACAGGAGGAACACCGCACCTAGAATGGCAGTATGCGCCAGATTTTTTTTCAAGTTATCGCCTATGTATAGCGTTACTATGTTAGGTACAACAAGACCCAGGAATGGAATCGTACCTACGGTTAAAATAACAACTGAAGAGATTAACGCTACAATCACCAATCCTACGTTCACTACCGCTTTGTAGTTCATACCGAGATTGACGGAGAAATCCTCCCCCATACCGGCAACGGTGAACTTATTGGCGAAAACATACGCGAGAATGACAAGTGGAATACTGATATAGATTAATTCGTATTGACCCTTAATAATCGTTGAGAAATCGCCAAGCATCCAAGACGAGATATTCTGAACCAAATCATTTTTGTAAGCAAAAAATGTAGTAATCGAGCCTACAATGTTCCCGAACATGAGTCCGACCAGCGGGATAAAAATACTATCCTTGAACTTGATCCGATCTAAGATTCTCATAAATATAAATGTTCCTAGTAGGGCAAAAACAAAAGCAACGAGCAGCTTCTGCATCGGTGTCGCCCCTGTGAACAGCATCAGGGACACGAGAATACCGAATTTCGCGGAATCCATCGTGCCCGCCGTAGTGGGAGAAACGAATTTATTTCGTGATAATTGCTGCATAATTAATCCGGCAATACTCATGCTTACACCAGCTATAATCAGTGCAGCTAAGCGTGGAATCCGGCTGACTAGCAGAGTCTGTATCTGAGATTCCGTAAGCGAAAAAAGATCCAAAGGTGAAATGTCTTTTACGCCTATAAACAAAGATATAAATGAGAATACTATTAGAACTAGGGACAAATATTTTAGTTTCATGAGTTGTTCCTTATCTGTTTAATAGTTAAATAGTTTGACAAATAGATGATATTATCGGTATTGATAATGATTTTCATTTGCACTATGTTCGATTATACCTAAGCCCACTTTGAGGGTCAACCCTTTCGTATAGTAAAATTTAAAACAATTGAATTTTATAAATAACATTAAAAAAAGAGACACCCTAATAGGCATCTCTTTATCACATGATCTATTTCCGCTAGCTATAGCAGTTATTTATACTTGTGCCAATCCTGATTACTGTTCTCCAACAGATGTGCAAAATCATTCTCAAGCCGCTTTTGCTCAGCTTTTCGCTGATCTTCAACCGCTTTACGAGCAGCTTCCTTGCGGTCATTCTCTTCCGCTTTCAACGCATCAGATTGTGCCTTCAGCTTTCCAAGAACATCACTGCTCAATAGGTCTTTTAGCGTAGCTGGTCCATCGGTCGCAGCAGGACGCGGAGTGGTAGGCATTTTCTTTTTTTTAGCCACTGTCAATCATCCCTTCTAGTTATGAATTAAATTGGAATTTGTTTAAATTATTGGTCTTTTCGTTTATAATGTTCACTAAGAGGTGAGCCATATGAAGTCCACTGATTTATGTCCCCAGCTACAAAAAAGTATGGATATTATCGGCAGGCGTTGGACAGGTTTAATTATCTACCAGCTCCTCCAAGGACCGCAACGTTTCAATGTGATTGAAGCAGCCTTGCCCATCAGCGGAAGATTGCTCTCCGAACGACTTAAAGAGCTGGAACTGGAAGGGATTGTCCTTCGAGAAGTATTCCCTGAGACACCTGTGCGAATCCAATATTCCTTAACGGATAAAGGACTTGCCCTGGAGACAGTTATCCGGGATTTGCAGCGTTGGTCAAAAATATGGATTGATTGTGACACAAATAGTGTAAGCTCAACACTCAAAATGTAAGCGTTTCAATTGTGGCAATTAGATTTTAAGTCCAACAATCACTAAATCACGTTCTATACCATCCAATTCAGCTACACCGGGTAGTAATCCCCACTGCTTAAAACCGAATTTTTCTAGCAAACCAAGGCTTGGATCATTATGTCCGAACACAAAACCAACTAGATTCTTAATGCCGAGACTAGGTGCTTTCTCAATGGCCTCTTTCAAAAGAATTCTACCGGCTCCACCACCACGGAACTTTTCACTCACGTATACACTAATTTCTGCTGTTGCATTATACGCTGGACGACCATAGAAGGATTGAAAGCTGAACCATGCCGCAATCTCATCTCCCTGCCTAAGTACCCATAAAGGACGATGGTGGCTGTTATGCTCATTGAACCATTTTTCTCTGTCTGCAACAGTAATAGGTTCCAGATCCGCAGTTACCATCCGTCCAGCAATCGTTGAGTTATAAATCTCCACAATAGCTGTTAAGTCTGTAGGTTTTGCATCTTCAATCCTGCTATTCTCCCAATTCATCCCTTGATTCCTCCAAATGTGTTAATTCACTCAGGCCGACCTGCTCCTGGCTCCATTGCCACAGCCGCTGCGCCTCTTGTTTATTCTGTGCTCTGGGAGTCAGCTCCTGATTCTTTCGTCGATAATAATATTGACCGGTTACCTCTTGCAAATCCGATTCTGTAGCCAAATAGATCGCTGTATCGGCTCCTTGTTCAGGAGTTAAAAAGAAGTATGACAGCAGCTTAAGGATCGACTTGCCAAAGCCTGTCTCCCGGTTAACACCTATATTTGTGCCCACTGCTCCTGGATGCACGCAATTCACCGTTACTCTTGTCCCTTGCAGGCGTGCTGCCAACTCTTTCGTGAATAGTATATTGGCTAACTTGGATCGAGCATAGGCTTTTGCGGGATTGAAACGGCGTGCGAGAGTTGGATCTTCATAGTGAAGTGCACCTATTTTGTAAGCACCGGAAGCAACCACAACGATACGGCCTTGCTCTGCTGCTTTTAAAGGCTCCAGTAACAGATTCGTGAGCAAAAAATGACCCAAATGGTTCACACCAAGATCCATCTCAAAGCCGTCCTTCGTAAGCTGACGCTTAATCGTGACTACCCCAGCGTTATTGATGAGTATATCTAGAATCGGATATTTCCGGGTGAATTCCTCCGCAAAACTGCGAATGCTCTCCAGCGAGGCCAGATCACACAACATCAGCTCGATATCCACGGAGTGGCTCTTTTGCTTGGCGGCAGCCAGTGCTTCCTCTCCACGCTGGCGATTACGGCATACCATAATTACTTTGGCTCCCTTGCGAGCCAGTTCAACTGTCGTCGCTAGCCCCATACCAGAATTCGCTCCAGTTACAAGTGCAATTTTACCTCTCATCCCAAGAATCACTCCTCTCTCAACAACCGTACCCCAATAAGCTTCCGCCTAACCTTACGAGAAGTATATTTAAGATTATGTTACACCAACTAGTAGGCTCAAGAAAAGCTTCTTGTCAGGTTTTAAAAGTATAGGTGATCAAATATGCATCCTTCTTTACGGAAAGCTTGCGAATAGGCATGTTATGATTAGCCAACGATAGATGTAGTCCGTCTCGTGCGTCTAGTCTATTTTTGATCTATAATAGGAATATTGCAGTTCTAATCGTGAAGTTGAAAGGGGAACACCAACTATGAATAATGCTCTGACAAGCCTAGAGCAGCAAATGGCGGGCGAAGGCCTTGATGCCCTGCTCGTAACAGATCCCAAACATGTCTACTATTTAACCGGATTCGCCAGCGATCCGCATGAACGTTTTCTCGGTCTGCTGTTGATACGCGGAGAAGAGCCAATGCTCATTCTACCCGCACTAGATGCAGAAGCGGCTCAAGCAGCTTCTTCGGTCACCAAAATCATAACTCATAATGATACCGATAATCCCTATAACCTGCTTAAAGATTGTTTCGGCAGCAGTAAGCTAGGTACTCTTGGTATAGAGAAGGAACATTTCTCAGTAGCCCGTTTTGAGCATCTAACCGCAGCCGTTCCAGCAGAACGTTTTAGTGATATAGGTCCATTGCTGCGCAGCATGCGCTCCAAAAAGACCCCAGATGAAGTTAAACGCATGAAACATGCCGCTGAGCTAGTTGAGGAAGCTTTGCGCCGCGTGCTTACCCATGTGAAAACAGGCGTTACAGAAAACGATTTAGTAGCGGAACTGGAATATCTAATGAAAAAGGTTGGCGCTTCCGGCCCTTCCTTCGACACTATGGTGCTTTCTGGTCCAAAAACAGCCCTGCCTCACGGTGTTCCAGGCAACCGGGTCATTCAGCCAGGCGACTTCCTGATGTTTGATATTGGGGTGTATGCTGATGGTTATGCTTCTGATATTACACGTACCTTTGCTATTGAATCCGTGGACGACAAGCTAATCACGATCTATAACACCGTGCTGGCTGCCAACGAAGCTGGGATCGCTGCTTCCAATCCTGGAGCTCCTTTCGGTTCTGTCGACAAAGCTGCGCGTGATGTGATTGAGGAAGCCGGATTCGGAGAATATTTCTTGCACCGTGTCGGACACGGACTCGGTATGGATGTGCATGAATATCCATCACTCCATGGACAGAACGATGACATTATCGAGATCGGCAATGTATTCACCGTTGAGCCAGGGATTTATGTACCGGGACTAGCGGGTGTGCGTATCGAAGATGATCTGATTATTACAGCTGAAGGTGCGGAAACCTTAACAAGCTTCCCTAAGGAACTGACTATTCTTCATTTGTAGAAAAGAAAATATCAAGAGTATCCGAAAAATATTAGAATCAAAGATAGCCCATCCCTAATAAGTTGGAAAAGAATCACTTTCAACTTACTGTGATGGGCTTTCTCTTTTCCCGCACCATACTCGACTTGTTCAGACCCTTTCAAATCTATAATCCCTTTCAACCTTACAAACTCTTGTTTTATAAGTGAGTTTCAACATTTCATCTGCTATTTCCGCATATTGGTTATCTCCATCAGTTCGTTCAGATGTAAAAATCACTGCATATAAGGTGGTTTTGATGTTTTAGCAATCTCACTCATGACTTCGCCTCCGTTTTTTGGTTATTAATAGGCACATTTTTTGATTTCTCCATTAATTTATACTATATTAGCGCTTGAATAGAAACGAGCTGTTCAGTGAAAATAAAGTATCAGACTGGAGCTGTTGATTTAGCGTAGTTTTTGAATTGAAGAATCGCCAGCTTTTGAAAAATAAGTTATAGACTGCTGCTATTGTCATTAAACTAACGTTTCCCTTGTGTTAAAATACGTTCCTAACAACTGCAGTTGTATTTTCCAGAATTCTCTCTCAGTTATAAGTTTTCTAATCCCCAATCGCTGTAGGTGTATTTTTTATTATGATAAAAGTGTTTGAAATCTCTACAAAAATTCAGAAGTTTTCGGCTTCTTGTTTCAAAAGATCTATCACATGTCACTTATGGTAAGGTTCACCGTAACGGGGCTAGCGGCGAAAAAAGTAAAAGGAGCTGCCGCGGCATGCTCCTTCGCTTAACGCTCTTAATGCTTCGATCGTCTTCTCAAGGTTTTTTGACGTGGTATGCTAATTTGCAAATGATCTTCACACAGGATAGCCTCCCTATCGTCAAGCTTGTTCCGCTGCCTTTAGCAATCGAAGCAACAGCCCCTTACGCGGTTCCTGCGCCTTTCGAGCCAATACAGCCAGCTTCTCCGCCTTGCCCAAAATCGGATACAGCACTCGTTCGGCCTCGTAATCCGCCAAAGCCTCGACATGCTGCACCAATAGCGATAGCTTGTCTTCACTTTCCAGTTCAGGCTGAATCCTCAGCTTCAGCGAATCATGAGAGCAACGCAGGCAAGCGATCAAGGCGGGCATCGAGCGTTCGGTTATGCCATGGGTCTCGGCGAAAACAGCTGTGAACTTGTCCTGCACCAGCTGATGCTCCTCGTCTACAAGGGCCATGTAGGTCTCTACCAACGGAAAATAACGCTCGTCCGCGAGTCCCAGCCCGAATACGGCATAACTGCCCGGCATGACGCTTTTCTCACCTTCCGTATCCTCGTACCACACAAACTCTTCCATCGCCTCACGAGCGTATTCCTCCAATAACGGATACAGCTCGGAATAGGCCAGTGCATTTGCGAAAAAACGATGCGTATCCGATTTGGCAAGTCCTTTAATGGGTAATGCCTCTCTCACGCTGGATTTTAGCTTGATTTTGTAGCTTTTTGGGAAACCCTTCCGGAGTAGGGAGAGAATGAACGAAATCGCCCGTTCGTACGCACCAGCCTCTTCTTTACGAATAACGACCGTAATGATGGAAAACACATCGTTAGCCTTGCATTCAGTCAACTCGTCACGCAGATGAATGTCTTCACGCGCGAAGGTGTCGCTACCTTCCTTCAACATGCGTTCGGCTTTGCCGCTGCCCAGCTGCCTCGCAAGCTCCAGAAAAGTCATGCCCTTGGCTTTACTGTAACTTGGCTCGTAACGAAGAATCATCACAGCGCCGTACAACAGCAGATCGATAGGCTGGTTCGGCTCATCCATATGCTTGAGAGCCTTATCCGGCTTGATTCCATTTTCATTGGTTCTGTATTCGGAAAGGGTAACATCATAGTGACGTGGTAGGAATACTTCCTCGGTCCAGTGGGTTAAAGCTCGAATGATATCGCTTCGATGCTCCCTCAGCGCTTGCGCCCGTTCTTTATTCAACGCCTGAATCCGGTCAAATATAGCAATCGTCCGTCCGACGTCCGGTTCGTTGAACAAATACGGGTCCAACAGATGGCGTGTCAAAAAGAAAGTTTCTAACGGCTTTGTCGGGTAAACGCCCTTCTCCAGTTTTTGCTCGATATAGGACTCAACCCGCTCCAGAAGCTGCCGCTTTTTCTCTTCATATATGATGTCAAACACCGTTAATCTCACGGGCCCGTCTGCCGTTGCGAATCTTCCCTTCAAGCTAAATCGGTAATCGATAAGGGCCGACGTATGCAACTTGTCCAGTTTCTCCCTTACGATGCTCGCCAACCGGGGCTGCACCTCATGCAAGACCTCCTCCTGCGTAAAAGGAGACGCCTTCATCGACTTGCGCCCTGAAGCATTCCTTCTAAAATCCGAACTGCCAACGCTAGTCCTACCCGGTCGATAATCCAGCACAATGTCATTAAAAATGCCCACTTGCAGCGTGGTACGCTTGACAGCGCCCTCCACGTCCTTTCGTTTCTCTTGTTCCTCAAACCACTCATAAATTGCCGCTTTCATCTCTTCCAGCGCTTCTTCCTGTAGTGCGTTCATCGTCTCCCGCCTTTCCACATGTTTCTTCGCTCATCGCATCCAAAATATCGATTTTTTTCCCTTCGGAAAATTCACTATCCTTGCGATTTCCGAGCAGCCAGCAGTAACAATTCCAACCCGCCGACATTTTCAGCTCTACACCACTTGCAATCCATTTATCGGCTAGTTCTTGCGCAATATCCGTTACTGCCAAAGTTACTGCTACCACAAAATCCGATAGCATAGCTGCCTCAATCCACCGTTCAAAATCCGCCTCAGACATTACTTTAGGATCCGGGATCACTCCTGCAAAGTACATAGAGTCGTATTTCCATGTAGCATAGAGCGGCCAAGGTTGCTCCTCATTAAATCACTTATTTATCACCTAGCTTTATCCCCGCTATTCAACCTGTTATGTACATGAAAAGTTACCTTTGTCCCTGTACCTAACGTACTTGTGATATGGAGTCCTGTTCCAAAGTGCCGTTTTAATCGCAGATCAGTATTAATCAATCCGACGCCTGAACGACTATCTGCTTTCCTTTCTAATATTCGTTGCAATTGGACCTCGTCTATTCCGTCCCCATCGTCTTCAACGGTTATCTCTGCATGCGTCTCATAGACAGAAATCCGAATAAGAATCGTTCCTCCACGATTGCGCTTCATTATGCCATGTCTTATCGCATTTTCAACGAGAGGCTGGATCGTAAGAAATGGGACTTTTATGTCTCCACTGTCATCTGTCTCCCAAATAACCTGTAACCTTTCTTCAAACCGAACCTTTTCAATATATAGATAAGAACGTACTAGACTTAACTCCTCTTCTATCGGAACAAGCCTATCCATGTTTTGAAATTCAAATTTATTCCTCAGAAAATTGCTGAATTCATCGAGCAAAATACGCATCTTATCCAAATTAATATCACTTAAAGCTGTTACAGCATTCAACGCATTAAATATAAAATGAGGCTGGATTTGCGCTTGCAGCCATGCAGCTTCTAATCGCAGTTGTTCTCGAACGGATTGTTTAATCGTAGCTAACGCCTCAATCCGCGATTTTATTTCTATTGCTTCCACTGGCTTCGTCACATAATCGTTTGCCCCCGCTATAAAGCCGCTCTGAATATCTTTCGGTTGGCTTCTTGCGGTAAGGAGCAATACAGGGAGCTCCGTGAGTGTAAACCGCTCACGAATCATTCGTGTCAGCTCATAACCGGACATCTGTGGCATCATGATATCGGAGATGACCAGATCCCATTCCTTAGTGTCCAGTACAGCTAATGCCTCTTTACCGCTCGTTACCATCGTTAAATCATATTCGTCTGGTGGTAGTATGGCTTCAAGTACTTGAAGGTTGACAGGATCATCATCAACAACTAATAGAATCGGACGTTCACGATTCATTTCTATTAAAGTTGTTTGATTCGTAGCTGGCGGAATCTTCACTTTTTCCATATACACTGAGGAGGCTATTTCTTGAATCGGCATGGATTGTAATGGTTCAAATGAGTTAGTCAAATCATTCTCTTCCTCCACTTCCAAACCTGCTAGCCTTAATGAAAATGTGAATTTTGAGCCCTCTCCTAAAACAGAGGACACTACTAACGTACCTCCATGAAGCTCAACCAGTTGCTTGCTTATACTTAAACCCAACCCAAAGCCACCATCAATCATAGTCTCATTCGTGCTGGCTTGCTCGTACGGACGGAATAGGCGCTTAAGCATGTGCTCATCCATTCCGATCCCGGTATCAGCAATAACGATATAGGCTCGTCCATCTTTTACAAAAGCTTGAATCGAAATGACCCCATCATTCGTATATTTCACAGCATTATGAAGTAAATTGAAAACGATTTGAACAACCCGGTTCTCATCCGCATTTACTGGAGGAAAATCTTCAGGAATTTGATTTGCAATTTTCACAGACTTCACATCTGCATTTAATTGCAGCATATCAAGTACTCCGGTCACAATTGGCTGAATATATATGACTCTTTTGTGTATGCGCGGATTGCCTTCCCGTAAACTCATCACATCAATTAAATCGTCTAATATCAATGTCATTCGACGTCCTACAGATAAACCCGTTTCAAGCTCTTTGATACTCCTTTCCTGCAACAAATGCCGCTCCCGTTTTAAAACGGATTGTGACATATTAAGAATACTATGAAGCGGATTTTTAAATTCATGTGAAGTGTTTGCTAGGAATTGATCTTTATGGTCATTCATCCTTTGCAATGTTGTCGCAAGCTCTTTCGTGTTCGCATGCATAATAAAATAATCTTTAAACCATACAGAGGCTAAACAAGCTATCGCAATAATCATATCGAACGGATAGTAGACAAGACTCAAACTGCTATCCAGCAAGATTAACGACCAAAGAGCATAGTTCATCAACGCAAGAAAAGAGAAAAGCAGTAAAAGATTACTCTTTAAATCTTTAATTACTTTTTTAAACATCGTAATCAGCGTTATAACTGCAGCAGTACCACCTAATACATAATAAATAGGGAAGAGCATGATCACCTGAGTTGGATTTAAAAACAACGTGATGCCGGCAGTCCCTAGATTCATTATTTTATAGACAGGGTACATCCTACGCCAATATGGAAGCTCGCGATGATTCGTACACTGGAGCAAAGCATAGGCTGCAATAACGAAAGCAATATTAGTCAGCCTAAAATCCCAATCAATTCCAATGTAAAATAACTGATGGAACAACTTCTCATCCGTACTAAAGACACTCGTGATCGTTACACATAATGCAAGCAAACTAAAATAAAGCAGCTTCTTTTCCTTATTTCCTATTAAATACAAAATAAGTGCATAGACAGCGTGCATAATAAAAATAATTGCTGCCAAAAACTGCATAAAAATGGAAGCCTTCATCTCTTTGGCAATGGCTTCTTCTGAACCGAATTTTATGGATCGGACAATGCCCCCGCTTCGACTATCCACATAATTTGCCGACTGAATCACGAGTTCGATTACACCGTTGTCATCTGCTGTAAAGGTTGTAGAATAAGGTAGGTCCTTCGAAATATATTCATCCTTTGTTGTCGCCACCTGTCCGGATTTAGTAAGTAATCGACCGTTTACATATAATTCTGATGCAGTGCGTACACTGGGTACACGAATACTATAATTAAGATGCTTCGCCGGGTCTACATAAAGAAGCAAACGATAAGAGCCATACCCGTATGGAGATGGCTTGTCAGCATGCAAAACTTCACTCCATCCTCCCGGTACCTGAATGAGTCTTGGCGCATTATCGCCTAACATTTGTTGCCGACTACCATCTATCAACCATTGCGAGGGATAAAACTCCCATTCCCCATCAAGTAAGTGAATGCTGCCATCTTCTGCATTCCAATTGCGTAAATCGAATTGCCCATTATGAATTGACGCCTGTTTGGGATATTGAAACGCTTCCATCCATAAAATGCGAAAACCGGTTAAAATAACTAATATGAAAACTAGCAATAACATTATATAGCTCTTTTTCATTTGATATTTGGATGAGTGAGTTTCCACGAAGTATTTCTCCCCTAGTCATTTTCTTCTAAGACATTTAAATAAGTACTCTCCATAATTTACCACAGTTAATATAGGAGAAACAGACGATAAAGACATCTTGATGTCTATTATATAGAAATACCGACTTGGAATTTCGCGAGTTTGTTGTTCACAAGAAAACTATAGCATGTTCTTTTCAACTAAACTGCCAGTTAGTTGAACAAATAAAAAAACGGCTGCCTAAGCAACCGCTGTTCCACTAACGTACCCCGTGAGCTCAATGATCTGAAGAAATTGTTTCACTCAAGCTATTCCTCAGAAATCTCTACGTACTATCTAAACCCAATTTGACGCCGAAATTAGGCATTAACCTTGCCTAGGGCGAATATCTTAACGGGGAAATACATTAAAAAAAATGAGGCGATACACTTGGGATACTTCGTTACTGTGGAACCGGGCGTAAAAGTATTTATAGAGGACATCAATCCGAAGGGAAATAAAACGATACTTTTTATTCATGGCTGGCCGCTAAACCATAACCAGTTCGAATATCAGTTCAATTTCCTTCCTAAGCTCGGATATCGTTGTATCGGAATGGACTGGAGAGGATATGGCAATTCGGATAAACCATTCGATGGTTACGGTTTCGATAGATTAGCAGATGATCTTCGTATGGTCATCGAAGCGTTACAGCTAAAAAACATAACACTGGCAGGACACTCTACCGGAGGAGCGATCTCAATTCGTTATATGGCTCGTTATAAAGGGTACGGGGTATCTAAACTCGTCCTGATCGACGCTGCGTCTCCATCAAGCGTTCCAAAAGAATTTACGAATAAAATCATCGAAGAGACAAACAATGACCGTCCGAAAATGCTGCAAAACCAAACGGAGAGCTTTTTCTTTCAGTACATTTCTGAAGCGAAATCCGAATGGTTCTTTCTAATGGGTTTACAAGTTGCGAATTGGTCGACCTCCGCCATTATGGTCACGCTAAGAGACGAGAATGTTTACAACGATCTTGGACAAATCGATGTGCCCACATTAATTATTCATGGAATTCATGATAAAGTCGTTCCGTTTACCCAAGCTCAGGAAACAAATAAACTGATTAAAAATTCGCAATTAGTTCCATTCCAATACAGCGGCCATTGCCCTTTTTTGGAGGAGCGTGATAGATTCAACCAACTATTATCTTCTTTTGCATAACGCCTCGGATTAGCCGCACCATCGCTCCCAATAATATAGTCCGATAATGCCCGATGATTGAGCAAACCTGCCCGTTAGCTTAATAAAGCAGCGTCAATCTAATACCTAGCTTTCAGTTCATTAATTCATCTTTTGGATACAACTGCTCTGCTGACATCTTCACGCCTACATTCCCCACATCCCGCGAATCGACTCTGCCTCTTTGACCATCCTGCCGACTAGTTCCGAGACCGTAGGGGTATCATGGATCAACCCTGTCACTTGGCCTGCCCAGCCGATGCCCTCTTCTTTGACATCATCATAAATCCAGCGCTTATTGGCTGCACCGCTAATATATTCTTTTAAGGCTTCATAAGTCGGAGTCACACGCTCAATTTCGAGAATCTTATCTATGTACTCACTACGTAGTACTCGCGCGGGCGCTCCGATAGAGCGTTTGATTACGACTGTATCTGACTCAGAGCTTTCTACTAGGGCTTTTTTATAAGAAGCAGCCGCATGAACACATTCAACCGTAGCAACGAATCGTGTGCCCATTTCAATTCCCTCAGCCCCCAGTGCATGGGCCGCCATCCATCCGCGGCCATCCCCGATCCCGCCTGAAGCAATCACAGGAATATCAACCGCATCAACTACTTGAGGAACGAGCACCATAGTCCCTACATCATCACGTCCCAAGTGGCCTCCTCCCTCCTGCCCAACAACAATAACCGCAGAAGCGCCTAATTGTTCAGCTTTTTGGGCTTGTCTGCGTGAAGAGACGAGCACGAGCGTTTTAATATCAGTCTGCTGTAGCATTTCCAGTATAGGGGCCGGATTCCCACCGGTGAGACTCACCACGGGAACCTTCTCGTCGATGGCGACCTGCACCCGATCTTCATAACCAATACCATGCACACCGATGGCAAAATTAACGCCAAAAGGCTTGTCCGTCAAAGTACGTACCCGTTCTATTTCTGAACGTAAAGCCTCTGCGCTCGGAAGACTCATCGCTGTGACCTGACCCAATCCACCAGCATTCGAAACGGCAGCTGCGAGGTCTGCATAACCTAAATAAGCAAGCCCACCTTGAATAATAGGATACTCTATGTGTAATAACTCCGTAATACGGGTGTTCCATTTCATCCTCATCTACACCTTTCCTATCTTTAACCACAGCAGAATCACAGCAAATAAAAGAGCAATTCCCCCTGCCAGATAATCCATTTTCTGAAATTGCAATACCCTATAAGAAGTTCTTCCTTTACCATTTCCATAAGCACGCGCATCAATCGCATAGCTCAGCTGTTCAGCACGTTGAATCGTCGTGAAGAGCAAAGGAATAATGATCGGGACATAAGCAAATATCCGTTTAGGCAGTGATAATGCTGTAAGGTCATAACCTCTAGCCTTTTGTGCGAGCAGAATACGATCCAGCTCCTCCTTGATGGTAGGAATAAACCGGATCGCAATCACTATCATTAAGGAGAATTGTTCTACGGGTACCCCCATTTTGGATAGAGGTGCAAGTAGCTTTTCAAGACCATATGCTAAGTCTAGCGGTTTAGTCGTTAACGTTAATACTGAGGCTAATAAGATGAGCAATATAATACGCCAAACAAAACGTAATCCTGTTCGCAGTCCCTCTTCAGTTACCTCAATAAAGGACCACGACCAGAGGATCGTTCCTTTGGTGAACACAGCATTATACAGAAGGGTAAACAGCAAAACAAATAATAACGGCCGCAGCCCCCGCCAGAAGAAATGAATAGGAACCTTCGACAGCAGCAAAATTCCGAATACAAAAACAGTTGCAACTGCATAGCTAAGCCATGTTCCAAGCATCAGAAAGCTAAGCATGAGAATCACGATACTAACAAGCTTTATACGAGGATCTAAACGATGGAAAATCGAATGCGTCTCCACATATTGACCCACTATTACGGAATCAGCCATGTAGACGCCCCCTCGAATGCCAAATTGGCTGAACAGCATCGAAGATATCCTGCTCTTTACAGCTAGCAACCTCTATTTTTTGGCCAGATAGTTCCTCTACTAGCTTCAAAAGCTGTACGGGTTCAGGCATGGACAAGCCCAGATCCACCAATAATTCTTCCTTTTCCATAAATAGTGTTCTGGGGTCAAAATGTCCTTCTAGCTGACCTTTATGGAAAACCAAAACCTCATCCGAGTACTCAGCAACATCCTCCATCTGATGCGAAACGAAGAGAATGGTGCGCTGATTTTGTTGCTGCCAAGTCTTCAGTAGCTTCAGCAAAGATACTTGGCTAGCTGGATCTAGCCCCGCTGTCGGTTCATCCAAAATTAGCAGCTTCGGATTCGTCATCAACACGGAGGCAATGGCCACACGGCGCTTTTCTCCACCGCTTAATTGGAATGGATTTAAGGGGAGAATGCCCTCTGACAGACCCACTTGCGGTAAAATCCTTTCAATCGCCTCCGTGATTTGCTGGCGTGAAGCACCCTGCAGATTCAGAGCAAAAGAAAGCTCCTTTTGCACCGTAGTTTCGAATAGCTGATGCTCTGGATATTGAAACACGAAGCCCAGCTCCGGGACCACCTTTAATTGTCCTTTGGCATCTCTGGGAGCAGGCTGCTGATCAATCCAATACTCTCCTTTTACGGTGGGAATCAAGCCCTTCAGCACTTTGACAAAGGTAGACTTTCCTGCACCCGTTGGACCGATAATCGAAATCCATTTGCCCGCAGTTATGGTGCAGTTTATATCGTGCAAAGCCATATGATCAACATAGTTTACACTTAAATTATCTAATTGGTAGACCATTGTGATCGAATTTTCCCCTTCCAATCGGCTGTTGGCGGCGCTGCTGAATGGAGCAATGCATGTACACGCACGGCAAAAGGCAGTTGTAATTGATAGTCCGCAACAGGCATCGTTTCAAAAAAAGCCAGTGGAGCACCATCATACTCAAGTCGCCCTTGATGCAGGAGTAATAAACGTTCTGCTGAAAGCACTTCCTCCATATGGTGAGTGATCTGAATAATGGTCAGCCCTTGACGATGCAGCTCTTGCATAATGGCAAGCACCTGCTGTCTTCCCTGAGGATCAAGCATAGAGGTGGCTTCGTCAAAAATAATGACTTGCGGGCGCATCGCCAATATAGCCGCAATAGCGACACGTTGCTTCTGACCTCCAGAGAGCTGATGTGGCATAGCGTCCAGGTAATCCTCCATATGAACAGCCTGCAAGGCATGCTCCAATCGGCTGCGCATTTCCTCCCTTGGCACACGAACGTTCTCCAAACCAAAAAGCACCTCATCCATAACGGTTGTGGTGATAAATTGATCCTCTGGATTCTGAAAAACAAAGCCAATTTGCTGATGAATATCTGCAAGATCAGCTGGCTTTGTGGTGTCTAGGACCTTAAACTGTACAGCCCCTTTTCGCGGCAGTAGCAGTCCGTCCATGAGCTTTGCAATGGTGGATTTGCCAGAGCCATTCGCGCCAACAATCGCCACAAACTCCCCCGCTTCTATCGTAAAGCTGATATCCTCTAGGACAGGCTGACTCTTTTTATAATAAAAATGAACTTGATCGAAGGTAAGCATTTATTCACTCCCCTTTTGACGATGCCAAGCAGCGAAAAATGCCCCAATGCTGTTCTCGGAAAATGCAGGTGCAGGCTTCTCCCATTTCGTCACTTTTGATCCATTCACAGCAAAGATTTCACCGGTTAAATCCGCGTCAGACTCACTCAATAATGCAGTCACAAAGGAAGCAATATCCTCCGGGCCACCTATTCGCCAAAAGTCTGGGAACGGTTCATTACGACTGGCATGTTTCGCTTTCAAATGATCAATGACAGGTCTGGTCATATCTGTTAAAGCGGCTGGCGAAATCGCATTGACTCTAATTTGATCACGTTTCAGCTCCGCTGCTAGTGTCCACGTCATTCCAAGTATTCCGGCTTTGGCTGCACTATAATTCACCTGACCCACAGAACCCGTTAGTCCAGCCGTAGAGGTCATCAACAGGATATCGCCACCTGTCTGGCGCATATATGGGAGTACGCGTTGAATGCTGTAGTAGGTGCCATTTAGATGCACATCCAGCACAGCCTTCCACTCTTCATCCGTCATCCGTAGACATTTCTGATCCTGCAAATTCCCAGCGTTAGCTATCAATACCTCAATACGGCCATATCGTGTAATAACCTCATCCACCATTGCAGTGACCGCAACTGGATCTGCTACATTAGCAGAGTATCCTGACGCCTCACCACCCGCCTGACGAATCTCGTGGACAACCTCATCGATTAAGACTTGTTTTGTACCATTTACAACCACTATATAACCGGACTTGCCGAGCTGCACGGCAATACTACGCCCGATCCCTCTGGTTGCTCCAGTAATTAAGGCTACTTTGTTCATCACTACACCTCTTTCACTGAAAAAGCTCCCGAAGCAATAACATCGCCAGCTTCTGTTGTAAGGGTCACTTTAACCATGCAGTCATCCTCCAAAAAATCAAAAATCACGACATTATCGACCTCTATAGGCTTATGAAATTTCATATCATATTGAGTGATCCACTGTGCCTGATGCTCCTCGATATATAAGGACTGGGCTAATCCCATTAGATACATCCCATGCGCAATGGGCCGCTTAAATCCAGCCTCAGCTGCAGCATCCTCATCTAGATGAATAGTGGCCAGATCTTGGGAAGCTGCTGCATATTGCCGGATGGCCTCAGCCGTTATGCATTTTCTCATCATGATCATCACCTACCCGAATTAACACCGTTTCGGCAGTGACTATAAGCTCGCCTTCACATTTACAAACCAGCGTATGTGTGTAAAAGGTCAGCTTGCCCTGCCGGCCATCTTTTTGCACCTTGCTCGTTAATGCTAATTCACAATCTAATGTCATCCCTGCCGTAATCGGAGCTTGATATGAGAATTTCTGAGTGCCGTGAAGCAAGGGCTCTCCCTTGCTAAGCCAAGGAATATCGAAGGCCTGCCAAAAAATAATAGGCATCGTAGAAGGAGCAATCAGATTGCCATTAGTCGTCTGCACGGGTGCCTCAATACTCTGTGCGTAATCCGTTATCCACTCAGCAGTCATAAGAATCTGATGTCGGACGCTGTTCATTCCGTAACCTCCACAAGCGTAGCCAGCCCTAACCCGCCGCCAATGCCCAAAGTGGCAAGTCCCCTTTTATAAGGCGTATGCTGCATTTCAGCACATAAACGCGTCATTAAAATAGCTCCGGACGCCCCATATGGATGACCGATAGCTAATGCGCCTCCCCCAAGATTGACCTTTTCTTGTGGGATTTGAAGCTCATTCAGTGAGGCTAGAACTTGTGAAGCAAAGGCTTCATTAAACTCTACGATATCTAAATCGGTTATGGTCAGCTGTTGACGCTGTAACACCTTTTGTACAGCTGGAACTGGCCCCATACCTAAATAATTTGGATCCACACCTGCCGCTTGCGCATCCACTACACGCAGGATAGGCTTAAGCTTGAGTTGCCGACATTTCTCACGGGACATCATTAATAGAAGCGCCGCACCATCATTAATAGGACAGGCATTTCCAGCGGTGACGGTACCTTTTTCTTCAAAGATTGAAGGCAGCTTTCGCAGCTTGTCCAGGCTCGTATTAGCCCTTGGACATTCGTCGGTATTCACCCACTCTCCCTCGCCCAGAAGAGGTACAATCTCCTGCTGAAACCTACCACTTTGCTGAGCATGAACGGCCTTCTGATGGCTTTTCAAGGCATAATGATCCTGCTCTTCTCGCGAAATCCCATACTTCCGCGCTACATTTTCCGCAGCAACCCCCATATCTGGATCACCGTAAGAGCTAGGCGTAAAATGAGCACGGGTATATAGCTGCGGAACCCCCATCAAGGTTTGGGGCTTAGCCATTTTCCAAGGGGCACGACTCGTGCTCTCAACGCCGCCCGCTAAATAAATCTCACCTGCGCCACTTTGAATAAGCCGTGCTGCTATATTAATGGCCTCTAGCCCAGAACCGCACTGCCGATCCACAGTAACGCCCGGAACCGAAACAGGCAGTCCCGCTTCAAGCGCAGCTACCCGGGCAATATTCCCACCCGGACCGACCACATTTCCAATAATCACATCATCGATCATATCGACGGGCAGATTCGTCTCTGCCACAATATGCTGAATAAGCGGCGCCAGTAATGCTTCCGGCTCAAATGTACTTAATAAGCCGCCCATCCTGCCAATCGGTGTACGTTTTGCCATAACAATTACTGCTTCTATCATACCATCGCTCTTTTCACATAGTCTTTCATCGCTTGCCGGGCAATTTTGCCACTGCTTGTATAGATAAACTCATCAACTGTCAGCAGTTGCTTCGGCGCTTTGTAACTTGCTAAATACTGGCGACAATAATTCTTTATTTCGTCTATAGATAAATGCTTTGCACCATTCCATTTCACGAGGACTGCCAGCTGTTCTCCCCAATAATCGTCAGGGACGCCAAGCACCATTACTTCTTGTATTTCCGGAAGATGCTCCAGTACTCGCTCTATTTCCTCTGGATAAACGTTCAGCCCACCGGAGATGATTCTATTTTTCAAGCGACCCGCCAGATATAAATAACCAGCTTCATCCTGATAAACATAATCCTCCAACACAAGCCATCCCTCTCGAAAAGCTGCTGCGGTCTCCTTCGGCAATTGATGGTAGCCTAGAAATATCATATCACTTCGCACATATAACTGCCCAATCTCCCCCGTAGGGACTTCACGGAACTCTTCATCACGAATGGAAATTTGCACTCCGGGATAGGGCTTGCCTACAGAGTTCGGATTATGCTCTTCCAGAACATCCAAATAACTAATATAACTCGCTTCTGAGGAACCATAGGATTCATAGAGACGCGTTCCAGCGAACACTTCTATACCCTTTTTTTTGGACAACTCCGACCACTTTGCACCTGAGCTAATAATCGCATCAATCTGCGTCTGCCCAGGAACAGCCTGCTGCATCATGGATTCAAGCATTGTCGGTACAACAAACAACACCACACCCGGAATCTGCTTGCACAGCTCTAACACCTGTGTGGCGCTAAATTTTTGCGTAATATGAAAGTTTGCTCCACCATACAGACTCTGCATTACAGCGAACAAGGACAGCGAATGCACAAACGGACCCGGTGCTAAAACATCCTTCATAGAGTCTAATTCAAAGGCAGCACTCGATACCTCAAAGCTCTTTAACCACGATAAATGGGTACGCATATATCCTTTGGGTAGCCCCGTTGTGCCTGAAGTAAAACCGATAAATAATAACTCGTTCGTCTCTTCCAATTCAGCTTCTGGCTTCTGAGCTTTCAACCACTGATCATAGGAACCTGTTCGTTCATTTGAAAAAGTCAGCGTTGGGATGGCTAGGTCCTTGAAGACCAAATTCTTTACAGCTTCCGGCTCGGCAAAAATCATTGTCGGCTGGCACTGCTCTATAATAACCTGCAGTTCATTTGCACTCCACTTGGGATCTAAAGGAATGGGAACACAGCCTGCATAAATAGCCCCCAAGAAAACCTCGACAAATTCAATGCGATTCGTAGATAAAATAGCGATTTTGTCATGCCTAAGGCCCTTTTGCTGTAGACCATTGGCAATTCTCCGCATCGCTTGCACTAATGTTGCATAGGTATGAGTTGCTTGGTCATGGGTTAAGGCAATTCTGTCGGGCTGTTCTGCTGCATGACGCAGTATAGGAACTACTAGATTCATCCTTCACCACACCTATTCGTAATTTCTGTGACTACCGATTATGTACTCTCTCTTCGCTCGGGATACAATTAGAATGGCTACGATAGCTTATTTTAGCTTTATATTAATTTTATGTACATATTTATATGGAACGATTGAGCCCTCTTACGACTGGAAAAATCAAACAGCGCGCATCGATTATGATCGGTACGCGCTGGCTGTATTGTTGTTTATTCCTTCTTATGAGCGGATGATGGTATTCCATCTTCAGCAAAAGTAAAAGTTCGGGCGATATATAAGATAGGTGTGCTTACTGCGGTTAGTAAGAATTTCGCTAGATACGTTGTAAGCAAAATTTCAAACCACACACTCCAGTTATACAACCCAGCAAATGCAATGGTGCAGAAGATTAGTGTATCCACAAAGGAGCTAACCATCGTACTGCCATTGGAACGAATCCACAACTGACTTGAGGTGCTGTAATATTTGCGAATCCAGGAGTACAACCGAACGTCTAGGAACTGACTAATGAAGTAAGCAGTTAGACTACCCAACGCTAGTCGAGGCATCAGACCAAAGATCGTCTCCAAAGAAGACTGAGCAATATCGGTCTCTTGCGGCTTAAATACTAGTACCATTTGCATAATGACTGTCGTCATAAGCAAGGTGAAGAAGCCAAACCAAACCGCTTTACGTGCTTCTGCTCTTCCATACTTCTCATTAAGCAAATCGCTGGTCATATACAAAGTGACATACATCGTATTTCCGAGTGTCATCACGATATCAAATGGCATAGCAATCGTCTTAGCTACCTGAATGTTTGCAATTACAGTAGCGATACCTACCCAGGCATACATTCCACTTTTGCCGAACAGGCGGTAACAGAGTAGAAAAAAAGCAAAATTGACAATAACAAATAAAACTCCCCACATCAAATTAAACATATTGCTTAAACTCCTCCTAGTTTTGTTTACGCGGGATGGTTACGAACCGCGGCTTACATTAAGTTTTGGAACAAAACATTAATACTCTATCACACTGTCGTCAAACAATCCATAAAAATAAACAATTTATGAAATGGGTATTTATACCCATTTTTATTAACTAAAAATAAAAGTGTCAGTAATAATTCATCTTTTTCAGAAAAATATGCTATATAAACTAAAACTTTCACTATTCATCCAGAGGTTAATTCTATAGAATAGTATCAAACACTTCATTCCCGATCCATTTAGTTGATATATTACATAACTATGGAATATATTGCAGGTTGCCAGTCACTAGCAGTCGGTAGGGATATAAAGAAATGGGGCTTCGCTGCCCATAAAAAGGGGGAGAACAATATGTTTCGTTTCAAGCAGTCGATCAGTCGCAGATTTACGCGTTTATTATTTGTAGTTCTATTACTCACGTCTCTTTTGTTAAGTACCAGCTTCTACTTTATATCAACCAGTATTTTCAACAGCTATGTCATGCCACAAATCAATCAAATTCTAACTGCAGCTGCTCAGGACGTATATAAGAATATAAATACAATGCATGCTCAGCAAGCACTAAAGAAGAACGAACAAGCAGCCACCAATCTTGAATTCTATTTTCAGGATAAGAGAAAGCAGCATGGGGTTGAGACTATTTTTCTACTCAATCTAAAAGGTAAGGAAGCTGAGGTTCTGTCCGTAGATCATGATGCAAAATTAAAGCCGGAGGAAATTGTTAAGGTATCCTCTGCAATGCAGCAAGCTCTTAAAGGAAAGAGTGGACTAAGCGATACATACAAGGACTCGCATGGTGTACATAAGTCAGCTTATATCGGAATTCCCGGAAGTACGATGGTTATCGGAATCAGCAGTGATGTAAGCTTTATTCAAGAAAAAACAGACAGTATTCTGTGGACCAGCGCGGGGATCACTCTGCTAACGCTGATTATAGGCTCAACTGGTGCCTGGTTTATGAGCATGCGGATCACTCGTCCTATCTCAAAGCTTGCAGCTTACAGTGCCCGTCTTGCAGAGGGAGATTTCACAGAGGAATTAACGGTTAAAGGCAGTGATGAGGTAGCTCAACTGTCCAGAAGCTTCCAAGCGATGACCCTGCGCCTAAAAGAAATGATTGGACATGTACTCGTCACCTCAAATACTGTGGTCACCGATTCCAATTCTTTAAGAGAACGTGTTGAGGTCCTAAATGAAATGGCAGACCACTCTAGTACATCTGTTGTAGAAATTGGTAAAGGTAGTACGACCATCGCGAGCAGCGCTCTAGATAATTCAAAAGCTATGGAAGAAATCAATTTCGGCATTCAGCATATTGCTTCAGCAGCCACCGAAGTCACTGAGCAGATCAGTGAAGCTTCCGCTGAAGCGATTGGCGGTAATGAGATTGCCCAAAGTGCCGTTCTGCAAATGCGCCATGTTGAACGTGCCTCCCTGCAGTCGCTGGAGCAATTACAAGTTATGAATGAACGTTCAGTAATGATCGGAGAAGTCGTTCATAGTATTACTGAAATTACGAAGCAAATCCAAATGCTGTCGCTCAATGCTTCGATCGAAGCAGCACGTGCAGGAGAACATGGACGCGGCTTTGCCGTGGTTGCCGGAGAAGTACGCAAGCTTTCCGAACAATCCCGTAATGCGAATGAGCAGATTCGTGATTTCCTACTCGGACTTCAGGAAGATATGAATCGCTCCGTTACTGAGATGAACCATGTGAATTCTGAGGTAGCCTCCGGGGTAGGCAAGGTGGCAGAAGCGGGCGATGCCTTCAATCACCTTCTGATTCTGATCCAAAGCATCAATCAGAATATTCAATCCGTATCTGCGGCGACGCAGCAAATCTCAGCAAGTACAGAAGAAGTTAGTGCTTCCGTTGAGGAAACCGCACAAATCACTTCAAGATCCCAAGAAAGTGCGGACACACTATCCGAGAACTCCGAGCGCCAACGTATAGAGCTTGAAGGACATGCAGTAACCGTGCAGCATCTATATGAGCAGGCTAAGAAGCTTCAGGAAGCTGTGCAACAATTTAAGATCTAAAGCTTAGGCTTAAATAAAAACAACCCGTTCACACGAAAGTGTTGAACGGGTTGTTTTGTTAGTGTCTCGGCGCCCAAAGAATGACCGAAACGCCGATCACACAAATAACAGCACCAACCCAGTCATATACATCGGGTGTTTTCTTGTCTACTAGCCAGCCCCATAACACAGCGAGCACGATAAACACCCCGCCGTAGGCTGCGTACACTCTTCCGAAGGACGGAAACTTCTGCAACGTAGGGATGATGCCATAGCTTATCAGAATCAAAGAACCTACCAAACCGTACCAGAGAGGTCTTGATTCTCTTAGCCATAACCATACTAAGTATCCGCCTCCGATCTCAGCAAGGCCGGCAATTACAAATAGTAGAATGGCAGCAACCATGTCATCCCTCTTTCCTATTAAACTCTAAAAATATCAAATGATTCGCAAAATATGATACAACGTCATCACGGTTAGCAAGTATGTGTACAAGCAAGCATCCGGGCCACCAAACAACTGGACCCACAAGCATCAGCAGTGGATATAAACAGATTGAGCCAGCTGGCTACTATGCGTCACCCGCAGGAGCCACTCACATGAAATTGTGCTGGAGCAGCACTAATACTAGTAGGAGCACAGCCTCTAGCAGCTCATTCAGCGCGCCATACACATCGCCGGTGAGCCCGCCGAGCCGGCTGCTAATCCGCCGCGCAGCAACGGTGCCGCTGGCCAAGGCCGCAGCTGGCAGCAGTAACGCTGCCGCCAGCTGCAGCGGCCACGCGGCTATGCCAGCGCCGAGCGCCAGAGGCGCACCGGCTGCGGCTAGCGAGAGCAGCGCGGCTATCGCCAGCGCGCGCCGCTCATGCGAGGGAGCGAGGCCGGCGAAGCTCGCGGCCAGCCCCTCGTTCCCGCGGGCAATGGGATAACGCACCATTGCCCGCACCATATACCAGCGGCTCCAGATCGCTGGCAGCAAGAGCAGTGGCAGCTCGTAATAGGCGTAGCCTTCGATTAATGCTGCCACTAAAGAGGCCTTTAACAGCAAGAGCAGCACGCAGGCGAGCACACCCATCGCACCCACACGGCTGTCCTTCATAATCTCCAGGATCCGTTCCCTCGGTCGGTAGCTTAGCAGACCATCCGCAGTGTCCATCCAGCCATCGAGGTGCAGACCTCCGGTGAGTCCTACCCATAGAATGAGGGTAATGACAGCGGCTGGCCAAGCTGGTAAAATCAATCCCGTCAAAGCTGCCCCAGCAGCTACGCAAAGTCCGATAGCTGCACCCACCACAGGATAGAACAGCACACTTCGGCGCAGCAGCTCAGGAGAAAATCCAGGGTCACTCTTTACAGGAAACCGGGACAAAAACTGAAAGGCAGCCGCGGCAGCATCCCTGCGCTCCCTCATAAACGATACTCCCTGCTCTTGAGTTCAATTGGAATGCCCGCAGTCACTAAAAAAACCTGCTCGCATTGCCGAGCAAGCAGCGCGTTCATACGTCCTGCCAGATCACGGTACAATCGGCCAAGCGCATACTCCGGAACAATACCGTCTCCAACCTCATTAGTGACCAAAATGAGGTTTCCTTGAAATGTGCGTACACTGTCTTCAAGTCTTGTAATCTCGCTCTCAATCAACTCTTGCCTATCCGTAAATCCTTCCATGGCTAGCAGTACATTCGATAACCACAACGTTAGACAATCTACGAGAACCGCCTTTTCACCAGATAAACGCTTAAGAAGATCTGGCAAATCATAAGGCTCCTCTAACGTCTCCCAAGCATATCCGCTTTGCGAGCGCTGTTGCTGATGCAGTGCAATCCGTTCATTCATTTCATCATCAAACGCTTGTCCGGTTGCAACATAGAAGGCCTGATCTGCCAGTGACGACATCAGTTTTTCTGCAAAACCACTTTTCCCGCTACGCGCCCCTCCCGTTACAAGAATACTCATTGTTTCCCAGCTCCAGAGATGCCTGCACTTTCAAAGGTGGCCATTTCGCTCAAAATGCGGCATATCGCCTCAATTAAATGAAGGGACAATACGCCTCCAGTTCCTTCACCCAAACGAAGACCCAGGTTAAACAACGGTTCAAGCCCAAGCCGCTCCAGCATCAGCTTATGTCCTTGTTCTCCTGATAGATGGGAGCCTATCATATAAGCAATAGATTCTGGCGCAAGCGCCTTCGCTACAAGAGCTGCCGCGCCCGAAATAAAACCATCCAAAATGACAGGTACCCTGGCAGCAGCTGCGCCAAGAATCAGACCCGTCAAACCGGCGATTTCCAGTCCCCCTACTTTGGACAATACATCCAGCGGATCTGCCGGATTCGGCTGATTCACCTTTAAAGCGCGTTCCACAACTGCAATCTTATGTAGTAAACGTTCATCATCAATTCCCGTTCCTCTTCCAACGGCTACTTCAGGTGGTATTCCTTTTAGAGCACACAGAATAGCTGCGCTAGCCGTCGTATTCCCTATGCCCATTTCACCTGTAATAAAAATCTCTGTCCCGTTCTCAATCGCTTCTTGTGCGATTCTTATACCTACAAGCACAGCATTCATCGCTTCTTCACGACTCATCGCAGGTCCCACGGCTATATTATCCGTTCCTCGGCGCACTTTACAATCAATCAGATCCTCATGACTAAGGTCGCCGTTAACACCGATATCTACGAACTTTACCTCAGCCCCAGCTTGACGTGCCAGTACATTCACAGCCGCTCCTCCGCTGAGAAAATTATAGGCCATCTGCATTGTGACTTCCTGTGGAAACGCGCTAACTCCCTCGCAGCATACACCGTGATCGGCAGCCATCACAACTACCGTTCGTTTGGTGAAACTAGGCTGCTCCGTACCCGAAATTCCGGCGAGCTTAACGGCCAGCGTCTCCAATTGTCCCAGGCTGCCCGGTGGTTTAGTTAGAATGTTCAAGCGGTGCTCCGCCTTTAGGAAAGACTGTTCATCCGCTGGTGTGATTCGTTTAATTACTTCTTGAATAGATGAAATCATATTTTAACCTCCAATTAAAGATATCCGTATAACCTATTCTATCTTATCTACACATAAAAGCCCCCATCTATGATAGATGGGGACCACTAGAATTACAACTTCACTTTCATAAATCCTTCGATTCTCTCCAGCGCTTCCGTCAATTTTTGTAGGGATGCTGCATAAGAGCAGCGAATATACCCTTCTCCACCCGCTCCAAACACATGCCCCGGAACCGCAGCAACACCAACCTCCTTGAGCAGCTGCAAAGCGAAAACTTCTGACTTCATTCCGGTATTAGCGATGGAAGGAAAGACATAAAATGCACCCTCCGGCTCGTGGCACGGTAAACCAATAGATCGAAATCCACTAACCAGCAGCTTTCTTCGCTCATCAAAGCATCGTTTCATGTGATCCTTATGCTCCATACCGTTCTGCAGTGATTCAATGGCAGCGATTTGACCTAGTATTGGAGCACACATCGCAGTGTACTGATGGATTTTGAGCATCGCAGCAATTAATTCCTGATCACCACAAGCATAGCCTACTCTCCAGCCAGTCATCGCAAAGGCTTTGGAGAAGCCACTAATGACAATCGTTCGTTCCAACATCCCAGGAAGAGAGGCAATACTTACATGCTGACTATCATAGGTTAGCTCGGCATAGATTTCATCTGAAATGACAAGTAAGTTATTCTCTTTTACAATCTGTGCAATGGGTAGCCAATCCTCGTAAGTCATTACTGCTCCTGTAGGATTAGTCGGAAAATTCACCATAAGAATCTTGGAACGCGGGGTAATCACCTGCCGCAACGCTTCAGGAGTAAGTTTAAAACCCTGCTCGGCTGAAGATTCAACCTCTACCGTAATCCCACCGTTCAAATGAGTAATCGGCGAATACGCAATATAGCTCGGAGAAGGGACGATAATCTCATCCCCGGGTGTAATAAAGGCCCGCAGAGCCAAATCCACGGCTTCACTGCTTCCCACTGTAACCATAATCTCGTTAGTTGGCTCATAGCGGAGATTGAAGCTTGTGTGCAGATAAGAGGCGATCTCTTCTCTAAGCTCCAGCAAGCCGGAATTTGGTGTATACATCGTCTCCCCATTATTCAAAGCACGAATACAGGCAGCTCTTACATGCTCCGGTGTAACGAAATCAGGCTCGCCTACACCAAGCGATATAATATCCTGATTCCCTGTACTTAGGTCAAAAAAAGCCCGAATCCCCGAGGGAGCAATCTCCCGTACACGCGGAGTAATCCATTCATTATGCATGACTGAGCACCTCTTCTTTCGGACTCTTTTCTGTTAGGGAAAGGGAAATGATCTCGTCCAGCAGTCCGCTGAAGCTGTAACCTGCCGCTTGCGCGCTTTTTGGTAAAAGACTCGCCTTCGTCATGCCCGGTAATGTGTTCACCTCCAGCACATATGGAATACCATCCTTAATGAGCATATCCACCCTTGCGTACACGCTGCATTTTAGTGCTTTGTAGCAAGTTAAGGCTGCATCACGTACTCGCTCATACACCTCAGCTGGTAGATCAATGACTCGTTCGTCTGCCCCGCCATCTTCGTATTTCGCACTGTAATCGAACCACTCCGCATGCGCCGAGGTGATTCCCAAAACGGGCAGCATCTCTCCATTTAGAATAGAGCAAGTGATTTCCTGGCCTTGAATGTAGCTCTCGATCAGAATCGACTGATCACAGGCAAAAGCCTTCTGTACTGCGCTCAACAGCTCCTCGCTACTGCTCACCTTTTCCATACCGATACTCGAACCGCCTGCACATGGCTTCACCATAACAGGATATCCAATCCGCTCTACGGCTTCTTGAGAATAATCCTTCATACTATCCCAGCACAGCCAATCCGCCGTATTGACGCCTGAGCAGCGCATAAGCTTTTTGGAAAGATCTTTATCCATACAAATGCTGCTAGACAAAACGCCACTACCCGTATAAGGAATCCCCATTGTCTCCAGCGTCCCCTGAACCGTACCGTCCTCTCCGTAAGCTCCGTGGAGCGCAAGCAGCGCGATATCGATTCCTTTTGCCTGCTCAATAAGCTCTTCACGCTTGGTAATCACTATTGGAGCAACCTCATATTTATTGGGATCTAGATTCTTCAAAATCTCTCTACCGCTATTCATGGATACCTCATACTCTGAGGACACCCCGCCCATAATTACGCCTACCTTCATCTTCATCTCAAGCACCTCTTTATCCCATTAGTTGTCGTGCTGTTCTGCCAATAATCTCGATCCCCTTGCGGATATCCTCATCCGTCACTCTGGAGAAACCGATCCGTATCGTATTTTGACCTTTACCGTCAGTGAAGAATATATCTCCTGCTGTAAAAATAACCCCTTGTTCATGACAGGCCGCTAGCAGCGTCCTTGTATTAAAGCCCTCCGCAAAGGTTACAAAAAGATGCAATCCGCCATCCCCTGATAACGCCGTATAAGGAATAAACTCCTTACAGCATTGCAGGGTTAATTCATATTTTCGTTTATATTCCGCTCTGGCTTTTTTCAAATACTTCTCTAAATGGCCACCTAATAAGTACTGATACAAAATGGATTGATCCAGCGTCGAGGTATGAATGGTGCGTGCGCGCTTGACGCTTTCGAGAGAATAGATCAGCTCCTGATCTGCCAGCACCCAGCCTACGCGTAGTCCCGGAAATAATACCTTTGAGAAGCTACCTAGATAGATCACGCTGTTGCCGCTCCCTGCTGCTGCGATAAGTGGAGCCACATGTGAGCCCGAATAGCGTAACTCCTCGTTAAAACCATCCTCGATCACTGGTATTTGGTACCGGTTCATCAGCTTCATTAGCCTCTGTCTTTTCTCGGGAGACATTACAATGCCGGTCGGATTATGATAAGAGGGGACAAAGTAGGCACAGTCAAAAGCTTGCTCCTGCAATGCCTTCTCCAGCTCAACCAGATCAATCCCATCACGCTCCATAGGAATCCCGGTGATCTCAAAGCCATTCAGCTTCAGATTTTTGATCGCCGTATGATGCGTTGGATTCTCACAGATGACCGAACCATTCTTTTTGCTAAGTACTGACAATACAATATCGAATCCCTCTGTAAAGCCATTGGTGATTAATATATCCTTGCCTTTCATTTCAACGCCTTTGTGCTCCATGTACTGCTTCAAATAGTCTATTAAAGGCTTATACCCTTTGGCATATCCATAATTTAGTAAGACGTTGCCTTCCACCGACATACGATCCATAAAGGAGCGTTTCACATTATCTAGATCAAAAAGACTCTCATCAGGTGCGATGCTCGTGAAGGAGATCGTCCCCTTCTCCGCTCGTATGCCGCGCTTCATGATATCCAGATCCTCCGCCAGCCGCGCATGATCATTGATACGCGTCTTCCAGTCCATCGTCCAGGAAGAGATTGTTTCACTGCCGGGAGGTGTAGGTGCCACATAACTTCCCTGACCCTGCACGGCATACGCAAATCCATCATCCTCAAGCTCTGCATAAGCAGAGATTACTGAGTTACGGCTAACCTTAAGCAGTGTGCTGAGCTCTCTTGTGGAGGGCAGCTTTTGATTCCCTTGCAGACCGCCTTTTATGATTAAGTGCTTCATATAGTCTTTAATTTGTATATACACCGGCCGTCCGGCTATGAGCTTAAAATCCTTAAACATCTCTCAATCGCCCCCATGACTATCATGGCACAATCACTCGCTTAAAAAAAGAACCACAGCCATGGGATTTTAATCCGGCTGTGGTTCTATGAGAGGACAAATGCCCAAAAAATCAAGTTATAGATCTATGCTTCGATCACAAGCTCCCCTTCTCCAGCAGGGATCTCAAAACCATTTAAAAACCGGGTTAGTATGTCCTCAGTAATCGGAAATGCGGCATTGGCGTCAAAACGTTCACTCCGGATAAGCAGTCGCTGACGCAATTCATCTGGCTGAATTTTTAAGTGAATCAGTTCCCACACGCCACCATAACTCTCAATAAGTTGCTTGTAATCGTTCCGTCTCTGACGTTGCCAGAAGCTGAAATCGATGACAACATGATGTTTTGCCTGAAGCAGATTCACCAGCTCCCCCCGCAGCTTTATCTCCGACTCTTCTTTATAGGACTCATAATTCTGCTCTGGATAATCCACCCCGAAACGTCCGTGCGTGGCCCAAATATCTTCATCTATCGAAAGCCTGGCGAATCCCTCTTTCTCCAGCTTTTTAGCAAAGGTTGTTTTACCCGACCCCGCTACACCGCACATCATCACTACGATGGAAGCAACACTCGTACGCTTTTGCTGAAGCAATTTTTCAATAACCAACTTTTCACTCAGCATTATAAATGCATCTTCCTTCCACTTGATCTAGTTTAATTACGGCGATGATGATGGTATACTCATCGTTACAAAATACTTTCTCAAAGGATTGTGATAAGGATATGGTGAAATCAGTCCAGCAGACCTCCTAAAATGAAAAATGAAATAATTTTAGGAGGTCATAATAAATGATTTTTAACCCGATTGTCATTGATAACTGGAGTAGAAAACCCTATTTTGAACATTATTTAAACAATGTCAGATGCACCTATAGCATGACCGCAAATATTGATATCACCCTTCTACTATCAGAGCTTAAGCATAAGGGAATTAAGCTGTACCCAGCACTAATCCACATGATAACTACGGTGGTGAACCGTCATAGTGAATTCCGCACATGCTTTGATTCTGAAGGTAGATTAGGTTATTGGGATAGCTTGTCACCTAGTTTTACAATTTTCCATGATGATGATAAGACCTTCTCAAGCATCTGGACTTCGTACGGTGAAAAGTTTAATGATTTCTATAACCGTTATCTGGATGATATGAAAATGTACGGAAGCGTGAAACAATTTATCGCTAAAGCAAACGAACCACCGAACACCTTCCCTATTTCTAGTATTCCGTGGGTCAGCTTCACGAGCTTTAACCTGAACGTGTATAACGAGGGAACCTTCCTGCTTCCCATCTTTACTATAGGAAAATATTTTCATCAAGACAAAAAAATACTATTACCAATATCGGGGCAATTCCACCATGCCGTGTGCGACGGTTACCATGCCAGCATGCTGTATAATGAATTGCAATCACGTGCAGATACCTATAAGGAATGGTTACCTAACATCTAATTATCCACTTTATTCTGCTGAGGGCGAACGATAGTTTAAACATAAAGGGTTCCACATATTAGGTATGGCTAATATGTGGAACCCTTTTTTTCATTTGATTTTCTCATCAATCTCCCGAAATATCTGCCGACCATTGCCCGTTCTGCCAAAATAGCCTGAGTACCATTGCTGTTCCCGGAGAAGGTGCAACTGCGCTGTAGAATGTGACACCAGGAATTAACTGTGCAAGGAAATTCCGAATAACATCACCATGTGTGACTACCAACACCCTGTTTGTTATTACCTCAGCCTTTTTTTCACTAATTGCAGCCTGCACAAATGTATCCTCAGCCCCTCGCCCCAGATCTGACAGGAAGCTACGCAACCGTTCGTCAAACTGCGCCCATGTTTCACCATCCGGTGGTGTAACTGTGGAAGGATTATCAATCCAGCTTCTATACAGTGAGTTATCCTTCAATTCCTCATAAGTGCAGCCTTCGAAAGCTCCAAAATTCATTTCGCGCAGACGCGGATCGTAGACAGCCACCTTCTCTAAAGAAGGAGAAATGTAAGCTAGAGTCTCCCGACATCTAAGCAAATCGCTGCAAAATACACACCAAAAATCATTCGATACTTCAGACTGCTGCTTAAGCTGAGATAGCTGCTCTACTGCACTAGATAGCAACGGGAGATCCGAATGTCCTAAGTAACGATGCTCAGCATTCCACTGAGTTTGCCCGTGGCGAACAAGTACTAATTCTAGCTCTATAGAAGGAAACGCCATGTCTAGCATTAGCCCCCGATCCATATCCATGCCACAACCGCGCATAAGCCTACAAAAATTGAAGAGGAGAGCATCATCATCCGCGAGGTCTGAATAATATCGTCCGGCTCCATCGCTCGTACCGGATCACCCATATAGGCTCGGAAAGAAGCGACACCATGATAGACGTTCTCTCCTCCGAGACGGATACCAAGTGCGCCCGCAACAGCGGATTCTGGATAGCCGCTATTTGGGCTTGGATGGAGACGCGCATCCCTCTTCACCATTTGCAGACAATTGCGCCAATCCAGACGAAGCAGCCATGCACACAGTGCTAAGAGCAATGCCGTAATCCGTGCTGGAATGAAGTTGGCAACATCATCAAGCCGAGCGGATGCCCAGCCGAGATCTCGGTATTTATCATTCTTATATCCCACCATGGAATCGAGTGTGTTTACTGCTCGATAAGCCATAGCAAGCGGCGCGCCACCGATGAGCGCATAGAACAATGGAGAAATAATCGCATCGACGATATTCTCTGCTACAGTCTCTACCGTGCCGCGCACAATTTCCGGGGAATCTAGCGAAGTCGTATCACGCCCCACGATCATCCCCAACGCCTTGCGGGCAGCAGGGATATCGCCCTTCTGCAATTCCACATACACCGCCATCCCTGCATCCTTTAGTCCCTTGGAGGCAATCGTGGTTGAAATCAACCAAGCCTCGGCTATCCAGACGAGCCACGGTGAGATATATGACAGCAGCCATAGCAGAATGGCTGTCAGTGCCCAAGCACCACCCACCACACATAGCGGAAGTAACACCCCTGCTCTGCGCAGGCTTTGCGGGTGGGACCATAAACGACGGATCGCCCGCTCCAGAGCCGTGATTGCTTTGCCCATACCGATTACGGGATGGGGCAAGCTACGCGGATCACCTACGATCCGATCAATTACATAAGCCGCAAGCAGTACTAAAGCGATTGTCACAGGCGATCACCTCTGTACATTCTCCAGCAATTCCAGCTACCTATTCTCATTAGCTGTCCTTCCTTGCCTGAACCGATAGCAAACTCCCTGTCACAGCGCTATATACAAGACGCCCGATTGCGCCCCCAAGATCGGTAGCGGTTCCGGCGTAAACATGCTCTGCCTTGTATCGCCCACTTTGGCTCACAGCGAGCACTATCGCATCCGTAGTTGTTCCGGTAGCGATCAGCCCATTCTCGGGATCGGTAATCCCGAGATCGGCCAGAGCAGCAGCTTTGGCTTCGACAGCTGTCTGCACAGCATTGACCATGGCCGCCGGTGTCAGGCAGCCATCAATACCTAGCATTATGTTAATCGTACCCGGGCGATAAACAGCCAGCACATTGCGTTCCACACCCGCGCGCGCAGCATTTCCTGCGGCGGCAGTAACGCAAACAAAAATACCCGCTGAGCCGGTGTCTTCCTCAGCTACCGCTGCATGCTCAAGTGGTACAGCCGTCATCAGACCGGTACAGCCAGACATTGAATAACCCCACTCGCGGAGCTTATTCTCCATATCCTGAACAGGATCACTACATTCATAATTGCGGTCAACATATAAATTGACGGCCCTCTCTAGCCGATTCATTCCTCCACCATAGAACGCACTCGATAAACCATCTGCTTCAGCAGGTAGCTCTAGTAGCAGATGGTTTCCCTTCCACTGTAAAGCAAGCCCTGGCCAGATGGCCGAATGGTACTCTTTTACGCCTCCTGCGAGGTTAAATGGAATCTTTACTTGCACCATATATCGATCTTGCTCCTTCCACAGCACATTACTTTTATCCATTCATCCAACCAGCTTCGCGGTCGCGCCTGTACTTCCCCAACCGCCTCACTTAGAAACTACCTAATTCTCTATTTCAGCAAAGACTATCTGCTCTAAAATCTACTACAACACATACTCCAATATCCACCTAAAAATCCGTCCCTCACCCATCTATTGCACTTTATACAATAGATTCAGCTTTATTCACTGGCAAAAGCCATTCTGCTGTATTTCTTGCAATAGAATGTCACGTAAAAACCTAATTCGCATCATTTTCCAAATTTCTATTGTACACAGTGCTATAGAATCGAATTGCTACGCCAGCAAAGCGAGTTCTGTTGTACGAAATACAACGAATGCACTTTGGAGGATGTCCATCAGAAGCTATCTCACCAAACTTTGTTACAACCCTAAGCATGCGAGCTGAAGCCCGCCATCCGGTATCAAATCGCAACTTCTGCGGTACTTGAGTCACTTATTCATTAGAATCCCTGCCTTCTCTACGCCGCGAGTGTCACTTACAGTAGACTCCCATCCCCTGCGCTACACCAGACACTTTAACAGCAAACCCGCTGCCCTCTAAGCTACACAGTTCACTTATCCGCCAGAATTTCCTTCATCTGTTTTAGCAGCCGGACATTATCCTCATGTCCCTTAACGGCTACCCGGATATGCTCGCCTCCTAGACCGGGGTACATGGCACAGCTGCGCACCAGTATACCGACACGCCCAAGACGGGTCTGCATCTCAGCCGCACTCCACGGCGAAGGCAGGCCACAGAGCAGAAAGTTGGCTTCGCCTGGCGGCACTTCGCAGCCTAGCTGCATAAGGCCTTGCCGCAGCAGCTCCCGTTCCGTGGCGATCAGTTCGCGTGTGCGACGTCCATACTCGTGCCCACACTCAAGGCAGGCTTCGCCTGCCAGCAGCGCCAAACCATTCACGCTCCAGGTAACCTGCTTTCCGGTCATCGCCTTTGCCAGCTCCGGATGCGAAATGGCAAACCCGAGACGCAGTCCGGGAATCGCATAAAATTTCGTCATCGACCGTACCAAAATCGTATGCGGAAACTGATCCAGATCCGGCAAAAGCGTATTTCGTTCTGCTTCTGGAATAAAATCAATAAAGGCTTCATCCACAGCCAAATACGTCCCGTAGCTTTCAGCTTTCTGCGCTAACCAGCGCAGCTCATCCACACTATACTGAACGCCATTAGGGTTGTTCGGCTGGCCAAGGAACAGCAGATCAACCTTCTCCAGCAGCCCGGCAATCTCGTTCACTCCAGCTCGGAAGTGCTGTTCCCATGTCCCCTGAACAGATAATACTTCTGCGCCGAATTGCACAGATAGCTGCCGGTACTCAGAGAAACAAGGTTCTACGATACCTACCTTTTGCGGAGCAATCGCAAGCAGCAACAATGCCATAGCTTCTGCGGCTCCGTTGCCTACTGTCAACCAACTACTATGTACACCAAGGTCCTCTGCTAGCAGACTTTTGAAGCGTCGATGTCCAGGGTCAGGGTAGGCAACCACCGTAGACAATGCTGTTCTAAGTAGCTCTAAGACGGCTGGCGGAGGCCCAATAGGATTGATGTTTGCACTGAAATCAAGAAATGTGCCACCAGCCTCCTCATAAAGTTCCGCAGCTGTTAGCAAATCACCGCCGTGGCCGTATTTTTCAAGCATATTTACACTCCCTCTATCCACTTTCGTTTGTTCGATATGTATCTCATTGCCACCATTATTGCGTCTTTACCGGGATTACGTCAATGCTCACTAAAGGAATCACCTGAATAACCGCTTGCCTCAAATCGACATTAAAATCTACGAGATGTCAAAAGATAATAAAGTTCTAGACTGGCAGCCTCATCAGATCTATGGACACGCTGTCCCCGAATACGAAAAAAAGAAGTCGACCATTTCGTTGGTCGACTTCTTTTTTTTCTATTGCGCGGTCAAAATTTGTGGACCTTCAGCCGTAATGGCAATCGTATGCTCGTATTGGGCGGCGAGCTTGTTGTCCATCGTCCGTGCGGTCCAGCCGTCCGGATCGATTGTCATCAAGTAGGTACCTTCGGTGATCATGGGCTCAATCGTGAACACCATACCTTCCTTGATACGTGGGCCTTTTCCAGGCTTGCCAACATGCATATAAGTCGGCTCCTCGTGCAGGTCGCGGCCGATGCCATGAGCGAGAAGGTCGCGCACGACGCCGAAACCGTGTGATTCCGCATGCCGCTGAATCGCGCTCGTCACATCGCCGAGTCGATTGCCAGGCTGAGCCTGCTCGATGCCCAGATCAAGACATTCCTTCGTGACACGCATCAACTTCTCGGCCATCGGCGAGATCTGCCCTACCGCATAACTCCAGGCCGAATCGCCGAGCCAGCCATCGAGCTCAGCGACCGTGTCAATCGTCACGATATCCCCTTCCTCAAGTGGCTTATTGCTAGGGAAGCCATGCGCGATTACATCGTTGGCGGAGGCACAGGTCGCATATTGATAGCCCCTATAGCCTTTCTGGTATGGCTTTGCGCCGTGCTTCAACATAATGTCCTCGAATATGCGCTCAATCTCGTTGGTGGTAATACCCGGTTTGATAAGCGGGGCGATTGTACGATGACATTCAGCCACCACTTGGCATGCCTTGCGGATAGCCTCAATTTCATGCTTGCTTTTTAAAATGACCATGTTCGTATCAGGACCCCTTCGTAATAGCTTGGATAGCGAGTCGGGCGATTCGATCGACGTTCAGATCGGAATTGCCCGCATAGTAGTGCAGCCCACAGCAACCGACCAGCACAGCAAGCATATGGTCGACGCTGTCGTCTTCGCACTGGGCGATCGATTGGAGTGGAACGTACAGGCGTTCCATAAACCGTCTCTTGGCGTGGTGTCGATCCCTTTCAGACAAGCCTACATAATGTTCCGCCGCCATTTTGTAGACGAGATATGCGCGGGCGTCCGACTGCCACAGCTGGAGCAGTGCTTTACAATACATCAACAACTGCCTGTCATCCGGTGGGCTGCCGCTGATGTCCGCCCATTTTGCGATAACTTGCTCACATCGCTCAAAGCCGCTTTCTAACACATCTTCTATTAATAAATGCCGGTTGGGATAATAATGGTATACTGTGCCGTAACCAAGACCTGCCTCGCGGGCGACGTCGCGAATATCAAAGCTGCCGCCCGTGCGAAAGTAGGAGCGCGCGGCGACGTCCAGGATCTGTTCTTTGCGCTGTATGCGTATGAGCTCATTTTGTTCTTTGGTACGGGGGCACATAACGTGTAACCTCCTTATTTAGACCTGCAAATTTGTCGATATAAAAATAGTAACCCATGGGCTGAAGAAATGCAAAAGATTTGTTGATTTTCGATAAAATGAAGTACTGAACAATAAGACTGGGCGCTGGAAATTCTTCAATTTAAAAATCGCATTAATTCAACGAATCCAGCCTAATACTTTATTTCCACCGAATCACGAAGCGATCTCTTTTGTTAAAAAACTGCTTTTGGTTTAAAATGAGAACTGTAATCAATTTTGCTGCAACGGAGGAACTCACTATGATTTTTATTGATAACACAGGGATTACTGACGCTTCCATCAATTTGGCGATTGAGGAATATGCGCTGAAACACTTGCCGATGGACGAGAGTTACCTGCTTTTTTATATTAACAGCCCATCTATCATCATCGGTAAACATCAAAATACGATTGAAGAAATCAATCAGGAATATGTTAAAGAGAATGATATTAAGGTTGTGCGGCGTTTGTCCGGCGGTGGAGCTGTCTATCACGATCTAGGAAATCTTAACTTCAGCTTCATTACTAAGGACGACGGCCAATCCTTCCATAACTTCCTGAAATTCACCCAGCCGGTGATCGACTACTTGCAAAGCATGGGTGTTAACGCTGAGCTTAGCGGACGGAATGATCTTCAAGTCGGCGAACAAAAAATTTCCGGCAACGCTCAATTCTCCACACGTGGACGCATGTTCAGCCATGGCACACTGATGTTTGACCTCAATTTGGACAATGTACAAGCCTCTCTAAAAGTAAATCCAGAGAAGTTCAAATCGAAGAGCACCAAATCCGTACGTAGTCGCGTAGCCAACATCAAAGAGCTGCTAGGTACAGACATGACCATTGAAGAGTTCCGCTCCGGTCTCCTACGTTCGATCTTTGGCATGGAGCCATCCGAGGTCCCTCAGTATAAGCTTCAGGAAGCAGACTGGGACAAAATCCACGAAATTTCCAAAGAGCACTACCAGAACTGGGACTGGAACTACGGTCTGTCACCAAAAAGCAACGTCAAACACACACGTAAATTTCCTGCTGGAATTATTGATATTCGTATGGATATTGAGGATTCCCTCATTAAGGACATCAAAATCTATGGTGACTTCTTTGGGGTCGGTGACGTAGTAGATGTTGAAAATGCACTTCGTGGCAAACGTTATAATGAGGCAGAGGTTAGAGAAGCATTAGCTGATCTGGATTTGAAGCATTATTTTGGACGTATTGAGCCGGAGGACTTTATCGGACTGGTTTTCCTAGAAGAATAGTTACACAAAAATAAAGGGGCCTGCTTATCCTATGCGCAAATTTGCGTAAAGAATAGACAAGCCCCTTTTTCATATTCATTTTAGTTCAAGTAGAAAGTATAAATACATAGACAACGAACGCTAGAGTCAGCATGATGCAGATGTTCTCTACGGCTCCACCTTTTTTCGTGCCTGTACTCATTAGCTTTAGACGCAGCTTAAAGGGTATTGGCGGCAGGGGTGTAATTCCCCGTTGGGTAAGAGAGTCAGCTAGTAGGTGAAGCGCATACGACATGCCCCCAGCTATCCATAGACTGCCACCGTCATTTATACCCGCTGAGGCAAAATACAATAAGGCGCTCCAGCCCGCAACTCCATACAAGGTATGTGTCAGTCCACGATGAGGAACAACCGATGAGACTACAAGCACGCACGCTGCAATGTAGTTCCATGGATCATAGGCTTCCCCGAAGGCAAAGAGTGCTATGGCAATCAAGATCATGACCAAATGGCGCAGCTTTCGACTAGGCAGGAAAGATACACTTCCGACTAGCAATGCCAGCACAATGTTCCAAGGACGTTCCACGATTCCGGCAAAATAGAGATAGATCGCCGCGCCTATCAAAGCAATTTGCAGCGCTCTTAATAGAAATTCTGGAATCGCCTTGCGCACGAGCAGCGAATTTGGTTCATCGATATCAGGCAGCAAAGAGCTTAACGCTGCGACCGCAATAACTGGAATCGTAATCTCGTGTGACATCAAACTCATTACAGATAGGGTAACCCCAGTGCTGATTATTAAATGGGATCTGCCCATCATGGTGAAACCGCTCCTTTCTAAGATGCGAAAAACAAGAACAAATGTGCGGTTATCGAAGTATATCAAGACCCTGTTTTTTTGTCTAGCCTAATCCCTTAAATCCCTTTAAATATAAGCCTTTGAGCGATTCCTATCTTGTCCTCCCCATGAATATACGATACAATTTGGACAACTTGACCTTGTCGTTCTTACAAGGACGGCATTTGCCGAAGAGAGGATGACCTAAGAAGTGAAGCGTTCCCGTATGGCCGATTTTAGCCTGCTACTTGTGGCGATGATGTGGGGATGCACCTTTCTGATTGTTCAAAATGCTGTCAAAGTGCTCCCTCCACTCGCGTTTAACAGCATCCGCTTTACAGGTGCTGCCCTGTTGCTGGCTCTAATCACTTTTATTTTTTACCGCAAGGAGTGGAAACAGCTAAGTTTCCGCATGGTACGTGATTCTCTGCTGCTAGGCCTTTTTTTGTTTATGGGCTATGGCTTCCAGACCATGGGACTTCTATATACAACCACCTCCAATACCGGGTTTATTACCGGTCTATCGGTCGTATTGGTTCCGTTTCTCTCTCTGGCGCTACTAAAGCATGCCATTTCACGTTACACTTGGTTCAGCGCGGCGCTTGCCGCAGTAGGTCTTTATCTGCTGACCTTCACCGGCTCTGCCTTGTCCCTGAATAAAGGCGATGCTTTGATCTTGCTCTGCGCCATAGCTTTTGCGCTACAAGTCGCATATACTGGCGTTTATGCACCTCATTATCCGGCGTTGCCGCTGGCAACCTTGCAGCTCGCCTTCGTTGGACTGTTCAGTATTGTCGCTTCGCTTATCTTTGAAGGAGCTGCACCGCTGGCACACAGCGCAGAGCTTATCAAGGACCCGGACGTTCTCTGGGCACTTTTAATCTCTATTGGTCCTACCAGCGCTTTTGCTTTCTGGATTCAAACCGCTTGCCAGAAGTACACTACGCCTTCCCGGGTAGCCATTATTTATGCCACAGAACCTGTATTCGCTGTTCTGACAGGCTTAGCCTTTGGCGGAGAAACGCTTGGTATGTCCGCTCTGCTCGGTTGTGGTTGTATTCTGGGAGCTATGCTTATGGCAGAGCTGAGTCCGGAACCGGGTCAGAATCAACATAAAAAGAATTATTTTTCCAAATTACATTTATTTAGAAAGAGATAAGGAGAGAGACAAATGTACAAATTGATCGCGATTGATATTGATGACACTCTAATTAACGATGACAAGGAAGTAACACCCGCTACACAGACTGCGCTTGAAGAGGCTGTATCCGCTGGCGTTGTTGTAACCCTTGCTACAGGCCGAGCTTATGCTTCTGCGCAAGCCATTGCCCGTCAAACTGGACTTAACGTGCCAATCATCACTTACCAAGGCGCACTCGTTAAGAACTTGCTCGATGAAAAGGTACTCTATGAGCGTTACGTGCCACAAGATGCGGTACACAAGCTATTCACTTACTGCGTGGAGCATAATCTGCATTTACAAACTTACATTGACGACAAGCTGTATGCCCGTGAAGACAACCAGAAGATCAAAGATTATACAGACCTGAACAAAACGCCATATTATATTGAACCAGATTGGGAGAAGCTTGTTCCACAAAAAACACCAAAAATGCTGATTATCGATGATCCTGCATTCTTGGATGAGTTGGCTCCAATTCTACGTGAATTGCTCGGCGATTCCGTGCATATTACCAAATCCAAACCACAATTCCTAGAAATCATGCATCATGAAGGAACCAAGGGAATTGCGCTTGAATTCCTAGCCAATCATTTTGGTTGTGATCTCTCCGAGACTATGGCTATGGGTGACTCTTGGAACGACCATGAGATGCTTGAAGCTGCCGGTCTTGGCGTTGCTATGGCGAACGCTATTCCCGCGCTGAAAGAAATTGCTGATTTCATAACCCTAAGCAACAATGAAGATGGCGTAAAATACGCGATTGATAAATTCATTCTCAATAAAGTGAACTAAATCGGCTGAACTTAATAGTTTTAGTGATAAAGTTCAGTTGCAACTACGGTGAATATTTGGACTTACGGTCGCTGTTAGGTTTGAATTTCATGATTTAAACCGTTGTCAACGGTAGAAATTCAAACCTAAAGGCGATCGCTTACGCTCCTACAGTTCCAAACTTTCCCCTCCATTGCTCCTTCCTTTACCTCAAGTTCTTAAGTTCAATCTATATAAATTCACTTTTTTAAGAAAAGGGTGTTGCTACGCCATATTTTATGACGTTGCAACACCCTTTTGTTATTTCAGCAAGCTCGGTATTCCTGTAGATGCAAACTCTAATGCCTCTTGCTCACCCTCCCCAGCCTCTTCCTCTTCCAGCTGAGAATAGTACAAGCCATGATATCTTCCTTCTGCTGCAAGTAGCTCCTCGTGGGTACCACTCTCCACGATTTCACTGTTCTCCATCACTATAATGACATCAGCGTTCTGAATCGTTGATAGACGGTGAGCGATAACGAGTGTGGTTTTGTCTCCCATTAATTTACGAATCGCTTGCTGCACCAGCTTCTCCGATTCATTATCAAGCGCAGCAGTAGCTTCATCCAGCAACAAAATTGGAGAGTTCCTAAGAATCGCTCTCGCAATCGATAGTCGCTGGCGTTGTCCACCGGACAGGCGTGAACCTTCCTCACCGATATCTGTATCGAGGCCCTCCGGTAAGTCCATTACAAAATCATAAGCGTTCGCTTGTCGCAAAGCTTCCAGAATTTCATACTCATCTGCATCTGGATTTCCATTTCGGATGTTATCACGGATACTTCCTGTATAAAGCCCTGACTCTTGCGGCACATAAGAGAAGTGACTCCTAAGTTTAGCTAAACTCATCTCGCTTGTCTTCTCATTATTTATAAACACTTCACCCTCATCAGGTTCATATAACCCAAGGAGTACCTTAAAAAGTGTAGATTTCCCTCCACCGCTCGGTCCCACAATTGCCATTTGAGCCCCTTTGTGAAGCTCTAAGCTGATTTTGTTCAAACTACGTCTCTCCGCTCCCGGATAAGAGAAGGATACCGAGGACATGACCATACGCTCAAATTCAGGCTGTTTCGTAGCTGCTTCGGGTAAAGCCTCCACTTCTACAGGGCTATCCAACACTTCAAAGATCCGCCCCGCCGCCCCAAGTGATTGCTGCATCGAATTGATCAGTCCTGGCAATGCCGAGAACGGCATCACTAAATAATTCATGAGCTGGATGAAAGCAATCATCGCACCGACCTCAAGTGATCCTTTTGCCACAAAATAACCAGCCACGACCAGCGCCAGAAGAAACGTAAAGTTTCCCAAAAAAGAGGAGAATGAGCCAGTAGCTCCCTCAATTCTTCCCCGTTTTAATTCTTCGGAAGTGATATTCTCACTATGTTCCTGATATTGCTTCATTAGTCTGCGTTCAATGCTAAAGGATTTAAACACCATACTACTGCCTAGAATGTCATGTAAAAAGGAAGTAATCTTGCTCATATTAGTCTGAATCTTCACACTGTTCTCACGCATCGCTGAACCGAAGATTTTTCCCGTAAGGAACATCAAAGGCCCCATTGCAAAACAGATCAATGCCAGTAGCCAGTTAATATAGAGCAAATAACCAAAAGCCGCAAGAGCAAGCAAAGGGTTACGGATTAAATCAATCATTACCTCGCCGGTAGCATTACCCACAGATTGATTATCATTAGTAAAACGGGACAACAAATCTCCGGAGTGATTACGGTCAAAATAAGACTGAGGAAGAGCTAAAGCATGTCGCATCATATCTAGCCGCAGTTCATTTCTGATCTTGGCTGAGATTTTATTTTTGAGATAGCGATCGAAAAAACCGTTGATTGCACTCACTAATAAGTAGATTAATCCGAATATAACCAGCCCTTTAAAAGCTTTCACATCAAGTCTAACCGCCGCATCCGTAATTACTGAGAGCAGCCAAGCAATCGTTAAATCCAGAACAATCCCAAATAAAGTCGTAAATAATAAAACCGTATATAAGAGCTTGTGCCTTAACATGTATGTACTTAATCTTGAGAAAACACCTTTCTGCTTCAAAAAAAATCAGCCCTCTCCCCTATTAGCTACTTATTACTCCCTTCCTGTCGTTGATAATTATTCTATATATGTAAATATAAGACGGCAATACTTTCTGATTATAAAGGATAAACATGATTCTGAATACCGAATGCAATAGATATCACAAAAGGGACATCAACAGTCTGAGATTTGTCCGAGTGATGCCCCTTAGCCAAATCGCATATACATTGTTGCTGTCTTTTTCATGTATACTAGAACCAGTTTGACTATCTTAACAATAATAGAGGAGTAACATCACAACATGATCAAAAGACTTACTGCACTATTTTCAATTCCCTCTTATGCCTTACTCTTTTTATGTATGCTACTTCAGGGAATGGGGATTTCACTCAGTTCACCCTTCTTATCCATTTATTTCACGGAACAGCTTGGCGTATCTGTCGGATTGTTTGGTGTTTTTCTAGCCACCACGTTAATTGCCGGAATATGGATCAGTACACTAATCGGGAGACGCTCTGACCTCGGCTTAAATCGAAAAAACATTTACCTTGTTGCCACACTCTGTAATGCGCTGGCTTATAGCGGGTACTTGCTCATTCAGGATTTCACGATCTTGTTCATCTACATGATTGTGTTCACCGCCCTCGGTGCACCAGGGATGCCACAATTGTTCGCCATTGCTAGAGAAGCAGTGAATAAGAGCAATTTTACGGATACTGCGTTTGCTAATTCTACCTTGCGTTCTGCTTTCTCTCTCGGCTTTATTACAGGTCCTTTAATCGGCACGCTGCTAATCGCTGCTGTTGGGTTTAAGGGGATTTTCACGGGTACGATCGGAGTATTCCTGCTTGTTGCCTTACTCGTTTTCTTCTTTCTCAAATCAAATACAGACACAGAGCTGAGCAGCAACAAGGCTGAAGTAAAAGTGAAAACTTTCCGGCTCAGTCAGAACCGCAATATTCTGCTTCCTTTTCTGATTCTGATACTCATGTATGTAGCTCACTGGACGAGCAGCATCAATACGGCCCTCTTTATTACAAACAATCTAGGGGGATCGACAAGTGATGTCGGTCTAGTCAGCAGTATATGTGCTGCGCTGGAAATTCCATTTATGATTATGCTCGGTCTACTCAGTGCGAAGTACAGTAACCGAGCATTGATGATGTGCGGGGCCATTTTAGGAGGAGCATATTATCTCGTTGTCATTTTCTCAGGCGAGATGTGGCAGATGCTTGCAGCCCAAGTTCTACTCGCCGTTTTCGTTGCTGTGATATCAGCAATTGGCATTAGCTACATCCAGGATCTGCTCCCAAACATGCCTGGGTATGCATCCACTCTTTATTCTAATTCATCCACGATCGGTAGACTGATTGGGAGTCTTGTTGGCGGGGGCTTAGCCAGTATTGTAGGTTACCGGTATTCATTTGTGCTCTGTTTTATACTCATCATTGTTTCCTTAGTCATGCTTGCGGTAAGCGGACGTCACCCTTTAAATGAACCAGAACAATTAACTGTTTAGTCCGTTTATTTCTACTTGCCCATTCTCTTCTAAAGTGAAGAGAATGGGTTTTTGTATATTGGAATTCTCATACCTGTCTGGGCTAGAGTAACGTTCTCCGGTAAAATATATGCTTCTCTCATATCCACATCATGCGACATATGGGTATACACTGCCTTTTTAGGCTTCACGATTTGCAGTAGCTCCGCTGCCTCCGTCATGTCGTACACAGAGCGAGTGGATAGCTCCGCCGCTTCATAATAGAAGCTTGTACCAAGGACCAGCAAGTCCGCCCCATGCATCAGGCGTGTCTCCTCAGCCCCAAGAGATATGGAATCAGGACAATACACCCATGTATAATCTTCCTTCTCTAGCCGAAAGGCGTACGAATATCCATTCTTACCATGGTTTACTTTCCAGGTATCTATCTTCCAGCCGTCCAGTTCTATCCCTTCATCACAGGGAATCATCTCGATGTGATTTCGCAGCCAAGGGTATTGCCGTTCGATAATAGGAATGACTTCTGCTGGAGTATAAAGTTCACCCTTAATGCCTGTCCATCGACAAGCATCTGCCCATTCAGGTAGCCCACCAATATGATCAAAATGAGCATGCGTCACCAGCAGTCTTCGCATATTCCGAACTCCCTGCGCCTCCATCTGACGTCGCCAATCTGGCCCACAATCAATCACTAGAAAGTCACTGCCATTATCTATAAGTACAGAGGAACGCAGCCTTGTATTGCTTCCATGCTCCCTTGCTTCTGTGCAGGTCTCGCAGCTGCAATATACCCGAGGAACACCCATGGCATCCCCAGTACCCAAAAACACCAACGTATCCATAATCTATCTCTCCTTCAGTTCCCATCAAGGAAGTCTTAAATTACCATATGTCTATCTTAAAGATGCTCACCAAAATATCCCCACAAAGTGAAGCTTTGCTTCGATGCGTACCCAGGTACTTTTTGCGGGGGCCCCAATTATATACTTTCGTCAAAAAAGTCATCCCTTAAGCAGTAGCCCTGCTAGGATGACTCTATTTTTACACCTCTACCTATATTCCGGCAAGTATCTGATACCAAATTCCCCGCTTGGAATAAAGCGTGCTTCGCACCTCAGCCCAGCCCCCTAAATAATTGATATCGAAGAGACCCGCTGGATCGGGGTAGCGGCTTTTGTTCTCCGCATAGACCTGTTTATCTACGGGACGAAAGCCATATTTTGCAAAGATCTCTTGTGCCTGCGGGGTCATCAAGAAATCAACTAATGCTTCTGCTGCCGCGCGTGTCCCATGCTTATCCGCATACTTCTCTACGACAGCCGCCGGGTTCTCAATCAGCATTGTATTTTTAGGAATAATGACTTCATATTTAACACCCTGAGCAATCCGGGCCAGCAGTTCATTCTCATAGGTGACAATGACATCACCCACTCCATACTCGAAGGCAGCCATAGATGCACGTCCGCTCTTATCCAAAGACTCCACATTGGCATGTACACTTTCTAAAAAAGCTTTCGCTGCTGCTGGATCCTTAACGCCCTCTTGCTCCTCTGACAGCTTCAGACCAGCCCCATAGATCGCATTAATATCCCACTGCGCACCACCGGATGTTTTGGGATTTGGGTATAACACTTTAATCCCTGGCTTGGCTAAGTCCGCAAAATCGTGAATTCCTTTGGGGTTTCCCTCACGGGTACCCAGTGCGACTACCGAACGTGTCACCATGCCTTGTTCACCCTGCTCTTTCCACGTTGGCGCTACGAGTCCAGCCTTAACCAGCTTCTCGACATCACCTTCCATGGCTAACAGTGTAACATCCGCTTCGAACCCGCCTACGATTGCACGTGCCTGTGTTCCGGAAGCTTCATAGGACTGTTGAAAACTAATCTCCTGTCCAGTATCCGCTTTCCACTGCGCTGCAAATAACGGCAAAATATCTTCCATCGCATCCTTAGCCACACTGTATGCGCCAACGACTAGCGTAACATCCCCTTGCTTCGAAGGATCTGCCATCGTCGTAATCGCCTTCTCATTCCCGCAACCGACTGCTGCCAGCGTGAGTATGACCAGCATTAGGGCAGCAAAACATCCGTGCAGTTGTCTGCTCCTTTTGAAATTCATTGCGGCCCACATCCTTCGAGGTAATGATTTTAATATTTCCTTGAAAGTTGCTCTATGGCTGAACTTAAAATTCAAGTAACCAACGTTCGGTATTTGCCGTAATTACGCGGAATGTTTGGACTTTCGGCCGCTGTTATGCTCTAATTTCTTGATCGGAACCGTATTACGGTTGAAATTAGAGCATAAAGACGGTCGCTACCGCTCCTACAGTTCCAAACTTCCACTCCATTACTCTATACCAATACTTCAGTTCCTCTAATCCTAGCTCATCACATTCGCTACTCTTCAAAAAAATTGAAAATCATTTTATTTATTTTTATATTAAATAAATATCGGCATCGGATCTTCTTTCAGGTTGTTCTCCTGGATCCAGCTTCGCTCATCATTAAACAGGTAGGCGCGGTGCACAAGGACTGAGATATCCTGTCCCGGCTGCAATGTTTCTTTCTCCAAGGAACGGTAAGTGACCAGTTTATGACCATTAACTTCAACCTCAACGAGCCATTCACTTCCACGGAAATGCAGATGCTTTACGACGCCTTTTTCCGTAGCTGAAGCCATCTTGAACTCATGCAGGTTACCAACTTCAATATACTCCGGACGAATAAGTGCTTTGGTAGGCTTACCGTCTCCAGCGCCTTTAAACCCTTTCACCTCAGAAGCATCTTCAATCAGTGTCGACTCCCCGATAAATGTTGCCACAAATGGTGTTTTAGGCTCCTTATAAATATCCCAAGGCGTACCCTTTTGTTCCAACTGTCCTTGGTTGATGATCATGATCTCATCTGCCACTTCTATTGCTTCGTCTTGGTCATGTGTTACGAAGATGGAAGTGATGCCAACACGCTCAATCAGCTCACGTAGCCAAGCGCGCAGCTCCTGACGGATCTTCGCATCAATAGCTGCGAACGGCTCATCTAAGAGTAATAGCTGTGGTTCAGGCGCGAGTGCACGAGCAAAGGCCACACGCTGGCGTTGTCCACCAGATAGCTGATGCGGATAGCGCTTCTCGAAGCCTTTTAACCCCGTAAGCTCTACCAGTTCCATAACACGATCACGAATGGCGGTTTTGCTGGCTTTTTTTACTTTTAATCCAAAAGCAATATTATCAAAAACAGTCATGTGCTTAAATAATGCATAGTTCTGAAAGACAAAGCCGATCCCGCGCTCTTGAGGAGGAAGATTGTTAACTGTCTGACCATGAAAAATGATCTCGCCATTATCCGGTGTCTCCAGCCCTGCGAGCATACGAAGAATCGAAGTTTTACCGCCACCACTCGGGCCGAGCAGTCCGATCAGATGACCTTTTGTAATGGTGAAATTGACGTCCTTGACCGCATGAAAATCTCCAAAATGCTTATTTAAACCCCGCACTTCAACATGCATATTACTGCACTTCCTTTCTTCTCTTGGTCCATTCCATCAATAACAGTAGACCTGCGGAAAATGCAGCCAGAACTAGCGCTATTCCTCCAGCAGCCGTTACATTAAAATTCTCAACATCCTGATAGACTAGCGTCGTCGCCGTCTGGGTTTTGTTCATAATGTTACCCGAGACCACGAGCACCGCCCCGAACTCACCTAGTGAACGAGCCACCGTAAGGATGACCCCATACACAACCGCCCAACGAATCGAAGGCCAAGTCACCTTCCAAAAAATTGTCCAGCCACGAGCGCCCAGTGTAGAAGCAGCTTCCTCCTGCTGTGAACCAATCTCCTGAAGCACCGGCATTACCTCACGCACCATTAAAGGAAAGGTTACGAACAAGGTAGCAATGATCATTCCAGGAATGGCATAGACGATCTTCAGCCCAATTCCTTCAAAAATCGCACCCAAGGCGCTATCCGGACCCAGCAGCAGGACAATCATCAGCCCGCCAATGACAGGAGACACAGCATAAGGCAAATCAACAATACTGTTAAGCAAGCCCTTTAGACGTCTATTTATCCAGTTCGCTCGAACAAGATACAGCGCCATCATAATTCCGAACAACGTATTTAATAACGTAACTACGATCACAACAAGCCCAGTCATCATAAGCGCATGCAGCGCTTCAGGCCTAGTCAGAGCATCCCAGAAACCACCAAATCCTTCACTAAAAGCACCTATAGCCATTTTCCCTAGCGGCGCAGCGATTAGCAGAAAAAACACCAAGTAGGTGAGTCCGATCCACAATTTTCTCATGAGCGTCTCCCCCGCATCTGCAGCATATTAATGAGCCAAAGAATGAGAAAAGATAAGGTCAAGAGAATGACAGAAACCGCTGCTGCGGAAACCGGATTATCACTTTCAACTTCACCAAAAATAAAAACAGAAGATACGAGTGTACGACCTGGAATATTGCCTGCTACGAGGACTACAGCGCCGAATTCAGCAAGTGCCCGCGAGAAGGCGAGCATTCCACCGCTGATCATCCCAGGAGCCATAGAGGGGAGAATAACATGCCAGAAGACTCTAGTTCCCTTGGCACCCATTGTATATGCCGCTTCCTCTTCGGAAGGATCAAGTTCCTCCAGCAAGGGCTGAACCGCTCGAATCACGAAGGGAAAGGTTACGAAGACCATAGCAATTACGATTGCCGGTTGATGAAAAACAATTTCAAAACCAAGCGCTTCTGCAGCCTTGCCGATAAGACTACCAGGTCCGAGCAAGAGCAAAATCATCAAACCGCCAACTGCCGTCGGCAGTGCAAATGGTAAATCCACAAGACTATTAAGCAATGCTTTACCAATGAATTGATAACGAATAAGAACCCAGGCAATCATTGTTCCTAAAAAGACATTAATTAAAGTAGCGATGATCGCCAGCTTTAAGGTTAACAGCACCGACTTCCAGGCAATCGGGTCGCTTATGCTTTCCACAAAATTACCGAAACCCAGTGAAAAAGAGTTGTAATAGACCCCAAGTATAGGCAACACAATCAATACTACAAAGTAGAGCAAAATTGTAGTTCGGAAACCCCAAGTCCAACCTTTGTGTCTAAGCAGCGAATTCAATGATTTTGCCCTCCCACCTCCGGATAACCGGTCGGTATACTAACCAACATCTCCATTAATTATTCCTATTTATATACTTGGTTTTATATTATTACTACTTTACCAAATCCTTCTCGTTGTCGTCAATTACTTTCAAGTGAATTTGGGGTAAAATATATATAACAAAGGTTAGGAAAAAGTGGCACATCACAGGAAGGGGAATGATTATGCTGCATACACTGGAGATTACTACAACGAAACGGGATGAATTACGGGATATTACTCGTGAAGTCATTTCTTTTGTGAAAAAAAGCGGGGTGCGTAGCGGGGTGATCGTAGTTTATTGTCCACATACTACCGCAGGAATTGCAATCAATGAGAATGCAGATCCTGATGTGAGGCATGATGTTCTGATGCGTTTGGATGAAGTCTACCCTTGGGAGCATCCGAAGTATCGACATGCTGAAGGCAATACTGCCTCCCACCTTAAGTCTATTACATCCGGACCTTCCCAGAGCATAATCATCCATGATGGCGAACTATTACTTGGACGTTGGCAGGGTATTTATTTTTGTGAGTTTGATGGACCTAGACGTAGACAATGTTTCTTAAAAATTATTGAGGGATAAACGATGAATGGCCGCTTCCGTTATTGCTACGGAGCGGCCATTAAAATATAAAACTAGAATTAAATATTACTTTGACCAAGCAGAGAAGTAGCGTTATACCAATGCACAGCTTTAAAGTGTGAACTTATAAAAAAAACAGCATGTTAAAGGCTGCGACATAAAACCTTGATATGAGCTGATGCTGCCTCTTTTACATCCTCAAATGATACTTTATCTTGGATATAATAAGATATAAATCCGTGAGCGGATAAGAACAAGGTTAGCGGCACGTTCTGCCAATCCTCGGACACATATCCCTCTTCCTTCATATGACGGCGTACAATACTTGAGAATAAATCAAAACATCGTCCCTGCTCTGCTCTACAATAAGCCAGCAGCTCTTCATCACGAATCATAAACATAATTTCATACTGATAAGGATGATCTATTCCAAACCTTATAAACTCCATAATTAGCTGCTCTACTCGAGTCATACCCTCTTCAGGTGGCTTATTCATTACTTGACCAAGCAAAGTAGCCACATGATTAAAATCTTCGACAACAATGGCGTAGAACAATTCCGCCTTTTCTTTGAAATGATAATAGAGAGAGCCGTGGCTGTATCCCAAATGCTGACCGATGCTTCGCATTGAAATCGCTCGATACCCTTTGGTAATAAACAGATGCCTAGCGGCCTCTAATATTCTTTCCCTCGACAACTCCTGCTCCACTGCTCTCCTTGCCATATACCTAATCCCCTTCGCTGTAGTAAATCCGCCGCCCTTCTGTTACCAAGGCTTGCCCTTGGGTTAGATCTGTTATCCATGCCATAAATGCGTCTCCCTCATCATTTCGCGGTAAACATAACAACGTTACTTTATCGGTGAACAAAGTCTCGCCGGTCTGAATACCTCTTCCCCGAAGTTCGTTCTCAACCTTGCCTAGCCAAGTGTAATCAATTTCTACGAATACCTCTCGTCTTAGCACACGGGTGATTACTTCTCCTGCTTCAAGCGCAAGCACTGCCCCATCCGTATAAGCTCTAATCAGCCCTCCGGCACCCAGCATAATGCCTCCGAAATAACGGGTAACAACAATTGCGACATTTTTAACTCCCTGGTTGCGAATTACTTCCAAAATCGGTTTGCCGGCTGTTCCACTCGGCTCCCCGTCGTCCGATTGCCTCTGGATTTCGTCTCGCTCCCCAATCACATAAGCAGAACAGTTATGCGTTGCGTCCCGATGTTTCTTCTTGATGTCTTCGATAAACAACAATGCTTCTTCTTCATTCTCAACTGGCATAACATGACCAATGAAGCGAGATTTGCGGATTACGACTTCCTTAGAACCGGAAGATCGCACCGTTCGATATTGTTCTAACATAATTATTCCAGTCCTTATATACATATGATGTCTTCATATAATGTCAGGAGCAGCCCCGGTATTGGATTACCTATGGACTGCTCCTGGTGACTTACACTAGTATGAATGGTCTCTAAATTACTGCTGCAATACTATTCTGTAAGTCTTGCTTCCAGCTCTGCCTTTTCTTTTTCGTAACCCGGTTTGCCAAGCAGCGCAAACATGTTTTTCTTGTATGCTTCAACGCCTGGTTGGTCGAATGGGTTAACACCGAGCAGGTAACCGCTGATGCCGCAAGCTTTTTCAAAGAAGTAAACCAAATAACCAAATGTGTATGGTGTTTGATCAGGAATAGTAACGATAAGGTTAGGTACTTGACCATCTGTATGCGCAAGCATTGTACCTTGGAAAGCCTTCTTATTTACGAAATCCATAGTCTTTCCTGTTAAGAAGTTCAAGCCATCCAGATCATCAGGATCGTTCTCAATGGTCACATGATGAGCCACTTGTTCTACTTGGATTACCGTTTCAAAGATATTACGGTTACCTTCTTGGATAAATTGACCCATGGAGTGTAGATCCGTAGAGAAATCAACGGAAGAAGGATAAATTCCTTTGAAATCCTTACCTTCACTCTCGCCAAACAATTGTTTCCACCACTCCGATACAAAGTGTAAGGAAGGCTCATAGTTCACGAGGATTTCAGTTGTCTTACCTTTGCGATACAGAGCATTACGAACTGCAGCATATTGATAAGCTTGGTTAGTAGCTACATCTGGATTATTGAACTCATCCGCAGCGGCAGCAGCACCTTGCATCATCTCTTCAATGTTAATACCTGCTACAGCGATTGGAAGCAAGCCTACAGGTGTCAATACGGAGTAACGTCCACCTACATCGTCTGGAATGATGAAGGATTCATAACCTTCTTCAGTAGCCAATTTCTTAAGGGCACCTTTTTCCTTGTCTGTAGTAGCGTAAATACGTTTGCGAGCTTCTTCTTTACCATATTTCTTCTCCAGAGCTGCGCGGAAAATGCGGAAAGCAATGGCTGGCTCAGTCGTAGTTCCTGATTTGGAGATTACGTTCACGGAGAAGTCTTTGCCTTCTACTAGATCAAGCAAATGCGTGATGTATGTAGAACTGATGTTATTACCAGCGAAATAAACTTCTGGAGTTTTGCGCTTATCTTTAGAAAGGTTATTGTAAAAAGAATGCGAGAGCGCTTCAATCGCTGCGCGTGCTCCCAGATAAGAACCACCAATACCAATTACAATCAGTACTTCGGAATCGCTCTGGATCTTCTTTGCGGCTTGCTGAATGCGTGCGAATTCTTCCTTATCATAAGCTGATGGAAGATCAATCCATCCAAGATAGTCGGAACCTACACCAGTCTTATTATGCAACTGTTCGTGCGCTAACTTAACTGGAGCGGCAAGGTTGTCAATTTCTTGTTGGTTGAAGAAAGAAAGGGCTTTGGTGTAGTCAAAATTAATCTTCTTAGACATCGGTAATGGAAACCTCCTGTTTATCTCTTTAAATTTGAAACCGCTTGTTACAACTTTATAATTAGGATACTTTAATTTGCCTTGACTGGCAAGGTCTTAGGGCACATCCCGGGCTTTAGAACCAAGTTTTCGAAAGTTTCATGGAAGCGTTTCCCGCATCATTAGGCATGGCTGAGCTGTGGTGCTAGCCTAAGTGCCGTGATAGAATGAAGAAAACGGAAGGTGGCTAAACAAATGAAACAAATCGGTTTTATCGGACTTGGAACAATGGGAGCGCCAATGGCTTCCAACTTGCTTCGTGGCGGCTTTCAGGTGACGGTGTACAACCGTACGGCAGCTAAATGTAAACCTCTTGAAGCAGAGGGTGCCCAGTCTGCCCTTACGCCACGTGCCGCCGCTGAAGGTAAGGATGTTATTATTACCATGATCAGTAATGATGATTCGGTTCGTGAAGTGTTTTATGGTCAGGATGGTATTCTAGATGCACTTAAGCCAGGCGGCTTAATTATTGATTCCAGCACAATTTCTCCAGGACTAGTTCACGAAATTGCCACTGCTGTAGAAGCTCGAGGTGGACATTTCCTTGACGCGCCAGTGACCGGAAGCAAGCCGGCAGCTATTGAAGGAACCTTGGTGTTCATGGTTGGCGGCAGTGCTGAAGTTATAGAACAGCATCGCGATATATTCGATACTTTGGGCAAAAAGCTGATACATATGGGTGAGAACGGCAGTGGTGCTGTAGCCAAGCTGGCTCATAATGCTATGGTCGGCATTCATAACGTTGCCCTGGCTGAAGGATTCGCTATCGCTGTAAAATCAGGTGTTCCAGCTGACAAGTTCCTTGAACTAGTGCAGCTTGGTTCTGCGGGTAGCAAACAAGCAGAGCTTAAAGGCCGTAAAATCATAGAAAATGATTTCAGCAATCAGTTCTCCCTTGCATTAATGTTAAAGGATTTGAAGTTAGCCTCCGCCCACAGCGATTTCACAGGCGTCCCTTCTCCAATGCTGGGACTAGCCAAAAGTATGTTCCAAGCTGGGTTTACCCAAGGCTATGGCGACGAAGACCTCTCCGCTGTAGTGAAATGCTATGAAGAGTGGATCGGACAAAAAATGGGTTCTACTGTATCCGAATAACATTTCACTTACTCATGACCGTTTCCCACATGATTTCCAATGTGAGAGGCGGTCTTTTTTAACGAATTTTCAATCTAAAAATACGAACATTTGTTCGAAATAATAATACTAAATTATTCTTTGTAGTGCAAGAAAAAAAGGAAGCCCTGCTTTTCAGCAGAGCTTCCTTTAGTTATGTCTTTATAGAACCGGGTAAGAACAGCAATAATCAGTTACTTCAAATACTTCCAACGCAAATTTTGAGTTGCCAGGGACATTGAACGTTGCCGCTCCCTTAATCTCCTGCCATACCTCAGTGCCGGGAAGCAGCACTTTAAGATCGCCGGACAGAATCTCCATAATTTCAGGACCATCCGTACCAAATTCATATACACCAGGCAACATGATACCAAGTGTGACCTTAGTTCCATCCTGCAAAATTACCGTACGGCTTGTTACTTGTCCGCCATAATATACATTGGCTGCTTTTTCAATCGTTGCGTTGTTAAACTGACTCATTACTCGTTCTCCCCCTAATGATTATTCAGTTAATTACAGAAGTGCTTTCACACGGCTAACTACATTTTCAACAGTAAAGCCGTATTCTTTCATTACTCTGTCTCCAGGTGCGGAAGCTCCGAAAGTAGTGATACCGAGGATATCGCCTTGGTCACCAGTGTAACGTTCCCAGCCAAAGGTTTGTGCCATTTCGATTGCAAGACGAGCCTTAACTCCTGGAAGAATTACGGAATCACGGTATTCTTTATCTTGTTTTTCGAACAGATCCCAGCTTGGCAAGCTGATTACACGAACATCGATACCTTCTTCAGCCAAAGCAGCTTGTGCTTTAACAGCCAATTGTACCTCAGAACCAGTAGCGATCAGTTGTGCTTGTGGAGTGCCATTCTTGGAATCAGAAACAACATAACCACCACGTTTGATGTTTTCACGAACGCCATCAACTGTTCCAGCAAGAATTGGCAAGTTTTGACGAGTAAGAACCAAAGCAACTGGATTCTCTTTGTTTTCCATAGCATAAGCCCATGCTGCAGAAGTTTCGTTAGCATCCGCCGGACGAATAACAGTCAGACCTGGGATGATACGCAGGGAAGCCAATTGTTCGATTGGTTCATGCGTAGGACCATCTTCACCAACTGCAATACTGTCATGTGTCAGTACATAGGTTACTGGCAATTTCATGATCGAAGCCAAACGGATGGCTGGACGCAGGTAGTCTGTGAACACGAAGAATGTTCCTCCGAATACTTTAAGACCCGTGTGCAGAGCAATACCGTTCATTGCAGCAGCCATACCAAACTCACGTACGCCGAAGTAAATGTTGCGGCCATCATAAGATTCTGGTGTGAACGATGTCAAACCATTCAAATGCGTCATAGTGGAGCTTTCCAAGTCAGCGGAACCACCCACAAGCTGAGGAACGCCAGCAGTCAGACCGTTAAGCGCACTACCGGAAGCTACACGAGTCGATACTGCCTTATCTTCAGTAGTGTAAGTTGGGAGGTTAGCATCCCAGCCTTCTGGAAGATCGCCGTTGATTACTGTTTCGAACTGTGCAGCAAGCTCTGGATATGCTTTTTTGTAAGCTGCGAATTTGTCATCCCAAGCTTTGTTAGCTGCGATTCCGTTTTTCTTCACTTCTGCAAAATGAGCACGCACTTCGTCAGGTACATAGAAATCTTCTTCGTATACCCATTTGTAGAAATCTTTGGTAAGCTTAGCTTCTTCTGCTCCAAGTGGGGAACCGTGAGTACCGCCATGGCCGCCTTTACCTTGTTTGTTAGGGCTACCATAACCAATTACAGTTTTCACTTCGATCAAAGTCGGTTTGCTAGTCTCAGCTTGAGCTTCAGCAATCGCTTTGGCAATAGCCGGAAGATCATTTCCGTCTTCAACGCGCAGTACTTGCCAACCATAAGCATCAAAACGTTGAGCCACGTTCTCGGAGAAGGAAAGGTTCAATTTACCATCAAGGGAAATATCATTTGAATCATACAATACAACCAATTTGCCCAGTTTCAAATGACCAGCGAGTGAAGCGGACTCGGAAGAGATCCCTTCCATCAGGTCACCATCACCACAAATAGCGTAAGTATAGTGGTCAACCACTTTATGTTCATCTTTGTTGTAGGTAGCTCCCAATTGAGCTTCAGCCATAGCCATACCAACAGCCATACCAATACCTTGTCCAAGTGGACCTGTTGTTGCATCGACACCAGCGGTGTGACCTACTTCTGGGTGACCCGGAGTCAAGCTGCCCCATTGACGGAAATTTTTCAATTCTTCCATAGGAAGATCATAACCACTAAGGTGCAACAAGCTGTACAGAAGCATAGAACCATGTCCTGCGGACAATACAAAACGGTCACGGTTTACCCATGTTGGATGATCAGGGTTGTGTTTCATTGTTTTTGCAAACAATTGGTAGCCCATTGGTGCAGAACCCATTGGCATACCTGGGTGGCCGGAGTTTGCTTTTTCAATGGCGTCAATCGCCAAAGTACGAATCGTTGTAATGGACAGGTTATCTACAGTTGAGTTTTCTTCCTTTTGAATCGCTTGTTCTTGTTCACTCATTTAATAGTTCCTCCTCTGAAATCTCAAGAATGTCATTTTGACTCTTATTGTATCATTAGTGTGGAAGCAATTCCAATTGTTTTTAAAAACTCTTTATTTGAACAGCTTATCTTTTGCAATATCGACGTATTTATATACACACAAGAACTATGAGACAAGCCAGAATTGCACTAGTCTATGGTCTAGTTTTTAATTGCGACTAAAGATTGTTTTACAATGCTCAAATATACAGTAAGATGGAGTTAGTTAAGCATAATTTTCATTCATTACCCAACATTTCCTAGTGGAAAGGAACTTTGAACATGAGTTCGAATAAGGACATCTTTATTGTGCTTACCGGTACAGGTACGGCCTTTAGTGGTTTTATTAAGTGGTTTACAAAAGCCGATCTGAATCATGCTTCGATCGCCTTTGACTGTGAACTGCGGGAGGTATACAGCTTCGGAAGAAAAAAAATGCACAATCCATTTGTGGCAGGACTAATCCAGGAGAACTTTATCGACCCTTTTTATAGCAGTGCTAATTGTTCCATCTATCAGTTGCGTGTTAGCGCTGAGGAATACGATACGATGTACAATCACGTCCAAGGGATGATGCAAAATCAGGAGCGTTATAAATACCATCTTTTAGGATTAATCGGTGTGCTTCTGAATATTAAAATCGATAGAGAAAATGCTTATTTTTGTTCCCATTTCGTTGCCTCTTTATTTGAAGAAACTGCAGTTCAGCCTGTGAATAAGCCTTCCTGCTTCGTTACACCGGAAGATTTCGCGCTTTCACTCTGTGCACATAAGATTTTTACTGGCAAGCTATCCTATTATTTACGTAGAGCTCAGAGAGCCTCTGCGCGCCCATCCTCTTTACCATTACATACTACTTCGGTTGCCACACGAATGATGCGAATGAATGAAGACCGGACTGAAGGGGTCGTATAAAAGGTTCTATGCTTGTGAAAAAGGACTAAGCGGATTTAAATCCGCTTAGTCCTTTTTCATTAACCATCAAATAACAAATTGGACCATGTACTGTTTGCACATAAGCTCAAAGCCGATGGATTGATATAGAGAAATTGCGCCTACATTTTCCTCAAGGACATTCAAATACACGTTAGAGGTAACCCTTCCCCCCGCTCGGGTGAGCTCGGCACAGATCTTTTTCCCGTAGCCTTGCCTTCTCCATCTTACATCCGTTCCGATGTTCCCCAATTCAACGTAATCTTCGCTATAAATATGGTATCCACCTACCGCAATCAGCTCATGTTGTTCCATCACACCATAGAACGGATACTGTAATTCTTCTTTTGAGAACGCCATTGTATCTAAATCGGCCATTTTCGACTCAATAAGTTCAAAATAAGGGGGACCCAAATGTAAAACGCTTGTATCCACCGGTGGTAACGCTTCTTGATGGATATGCTTCATTAGAAGCAGTTTTTTGGGTGACTTAACAAGTTCAAGCTGTGAAGCGAGTACAGCCATAACTTCTTCATTCACAATTACATTACCGACAGCATTGTCAGGTAAACTCAATTGATCTTTCATAAATGCAAGCACGGACCGGAGACAGAATGACTTCTCCACAGGGAATACGGAAAACGCATAGAACGAAAGCCCTCTAAAAAAAGCCAATACGCCGAGCAGCTCCCCATACTCTGTAAACTGTCCATAGTGTACCGTATTATGCTTACGAGCTGTAAGGTATGAATAGTATAAAAAATGCTGTTCCCTATTAATCGAACTCAAGATTGATTTCATTTCCGCTGGTGTTAACTCTCGAATCATGTCCCCTACCCCTATCAATGTTTGATACAATGCTTCAACATTAACATGATCCTGTGAAGTCACGCAAAAAAGATGGGGTGATATAGGCTCCTACTCTACTTAATTCGATGACTCTGGAAATACTCCGACCAATCCGATGATATAACAACCGTAACTGTATCCGTTTTGGTGTTATACGCATTCTGAGCCGTAAAGGTAAAAGTAACAGGGCCATCTGGTAGCTTTTCAAAAGAGCTATCATACATTTCACCTGTCCAGAAGGTTTTATCGTCGTTAGTTGGGCTGAGCTGCGTAATGAACCCTCCGTTCATAGTTACTTGGACAGTATCCGGGAGACCTGTTGCTGTACCTTGCAGAACAAAACGTTCTCCTGCCCAGAATACGTTGTAGCCTCTTGGACTCTCCTCATTGCCACTCTTTTTCAGATTGTAGCCTTTACGGTTGTTGTTCCACTCTTCGGTGTGCTTAACGCCTCCTCTAATACTCAGTAAATTCACCATGAAGTATTTACGTGGAGAGACATTGCTCCAGTTATAACCATCAAAAACTTCAACTTCAACGGCATATTTTTCATTCTCAATCAGTGAACCGACTGGAATCTGCCATTGCTTAGCGCTTGATACTTGCTCACCAGATTGTACCTTGATTGCACCGGTGGCCAAGTTAATAATTCGCACCTTATAACGTTGCTGCAGATCTTTGTCCTCATCTTGATAATCCCACTTGATGATTGGAGTTAACGTGCTTGCGATCGTAGATTTTGTAGAGTCCGTACTGGTTGGGTACGTTATCGAAACTGTTGGTATACGGTTGACTATCGTAACATTCTGGGAAAGGTCTCGATATAGCCCTAGAGAATCTGTTACACGTTGTCTAAACGTAAAGATACCATTGCTGCTAAATTGCTTGGTAAAGTCATTCTTAACACTTGCGAAAGCTTCTGAACCATTTGATGTTTTCAGATAATACTTAAGGCTAATGCTATCTCCTTTAGGCTCATCTTGGTCCGTAGCCGTACTTTTAATATTCAAAACATCTGTACGGTAGATCGGTACCTTAGTCGCATCTTTACCAGTATCTGTGATCAGAGTGAATCCCGGCTTAGGTGCGTTATCAATGATGAATGTTTTTTCATTTGATACATCTGACCATGAAAATTTGGAGTACGCCCGACCTTTCACTGTAAAGTATTCAAACCGTTCAAATGTATTATTTGGGATTTGATATTGTCTGAGTAGGCCAGTAGGATCTGGATTTTCTACAGTGGAAACTAATAGATCATCCTTCGTAAAAAACTCTAATCTATATTTCTCCTGTGGATCATTTTCTGGATCTGTGTATGTCCACTTAATTAATGGATCGCCTTGGTCTGAGTCAATCACAGATGGGTTCGAAGCTGTACCTGAAGGACTAGTTAAAGTCATAGAAGGTGCCAAATTCTCTTTTACTTGGACTTGCAATCCAGCGATATTCGACTTATCGCCTATCTGATCGATTGCCCAATGTTCTAACGTATATACTCCTGGATCTGAGAAGGTAAGCGTAATATCACGAGTAAGATATGATTTAACTTCACCAGCACTGTTCGTTACTTTCCAGTAGTATTCTAATGAGCCTTGATCTGATGTATCCTCATCGATATCCCCTGAAGTATATTGTTTCGTATCATACTGATTTACGGATGAAGGTCCGTTAATCTTAGCAACAGGGACATGATTCTTAACCATAAATGTACGTGTCGCATAAGAGCTTAATTTTCCATCAGAGGCTGTGAGCTGCATTTCCCAGCCATCAGAAATGGCTTTTTTATGTGATATACCGTTACGATTAATAAGATCACGAATGGTCATTGATTGATAACGATTGTTTCCTGCCCAGTAGTAGGGAGAGTCATTAAATTTTGCATTCCAGGCATAAGATAAAACATCTCCATCTTCATCCGGATCTGGTGTTAAGTTATCCATTGTGATAATCGTATCGCGGTATATTTCGTTAGGCATTGTAAATGCTGCGGCCGGTGGATGATTGACTACCTGTACATTTTGACTGTACCAATCTGACCACAAGCCACGATTATCATGTACTTGTAGATTGAGTTGATAGTTCCCTTCACCGAATGATGCGATATTCGGCGGTGTTGTCGCTCCACCCCAATGTTCCCATACTTTATTCCATCCGTCTTTGATTACAGTCCAGTAATATACATCTAATGGATCATTATCTGGATCGAAAGATTTGTCTGTAATGGTCGTAGATTTACGATAGGAAACGATATTCGGATCAACGGTAAATAATGCAACGGGTGGTAGATTAACAGACGCATTCCCCACAGTACGTTGACACCAATCACTCCATACACCGATTCCATTATCTCCATCCACATCACGGACCCTTAAACGTATGTCGTAACTGTCTTTTTCAAAAACTCCCCCAGGTGGCTGACCGTCGATCCACATCTCATCAACGGTCTTTTTATATTGCCATTGCCACTGCATAATCCCTTTATCAGCACTTGTAATATGATCTAAATCGTAGGATGAATCTATTAATTGAACATTTCCATTGATAAGCCTTGCTGAAAAAAGCGCTATTGGCTTGCGATGGACTTTAAAACTCATCGTAGATGCGGCATCTTTACTCCACATCTGATATTCAGCAAAACGAGCATCCTGTTTCGGTATATCCTTAGCTTGATAACTCACTACATATTGTCCGGTATACGGAAATGAAGTGTAAAGGCTCGTCCTCCATAGTCCCGAATCCCCTATAATCCCCATTGAGTTATCAAAATAATTCGGATCATGATCATATCTCACTCGATCAGCGTACTTAGCATCCCACTCATAATCTTCGTAGGTGGTGCCGCTATTCTCTATAGGACTATTAACGAGAACAAAAGCGTTTCGCTTCAGTCTGTTTGTAACCTTAAAGGTCATACTCGCGGATTCTGACATATTTGAAGGATCTGCTACTTTTACAGTCATCGTATAATCGCCCGGCGGGATCGAATCAGCCACAGCGTCTATGGGGATAGAGAAATACTGATACCCTTTCGTTTGAGATACTACCGTCTTCCTATAAAATATATTTGGTATCTCCGCACTTACGATAAGATCATCATTATCTGGATCGTGAACATATCCCTCGATGTTAAGTATGTTTCGTCCAGGCTCATTCTGCAGGACTTGATTATTAGGTGTATTTAACGAAATGGTAGGTGGACTATTAGGTATCAAAGGAAATACTCTTTGAAAACTCCAACCAATATACGGCCCTCCATATCCTTTATCTGGATGATATCCACCAAATGGGTCCTGTTGACCTGCACCAAAACTGTAATTAATAACTAATCCTATTGGAAGTTCACCGTAACTTAAATTCCCTATATAGTTGTAGTAAGGAACATCTGTCACTAGATTAAATGTATGATCAAATGTATTCGGGTCAAACGGTCCAGCAAAAAAGCTCCTATACAATGGGGTCCAATTGGTATTTGGATTTGACCAGTGGCTCGGACAATTATATTGGTAGACTGGTAAATCTAATGGTGCCCCCTCTGGTATTGCCGCTACACAGAGATCCGCTCGAACAACACGTCTATCTAGAGCACTGTCTGAACGATACAAGTTTACTCCTACAGTCAATGTTGCATCTGAACTAATATCAAATGTAAGTTGCTTAGTGGTACGATTATATTTAATATTCGTTAGTTTTTGGTTATTTATTGTCCCACGCATAGTACCATAATTCCAACCAGCGTCATAAAAATCACCATCAGCAGGTATATTTATATCTTTATAAGTAATGAAATTAGGATCACCAGTCGCAGCCTCTGCTGTCTGAAGATACACTCCCTGACTAGGGAAAACTCCGAATAGGAAAGTGATTATAATTACTAGCGAAAGTATTTCTTTTGTCTTTTTCATTTAAGCACCTCTCCTACCAGGACCAATCAACTTCTGGCGCTCGATTTTTCACTTCTACAATCCGTGAGCTTAACTTTTGTCCATCTGAATTTGTAGATTTCCGATCAGCTTCTGTCACAAACTCATCAATGGTTGGTTGACCAAACTCTTCAAACACAGTAAGTCGGACTTCATATTTCCCTACCTCGCTCAGTTCTAAATTTAAGCGATCTTTGTTCTCATTACTAAAGGTCACCCATGCTTCTCCGCTAAAACTCCCGTCATTATTTGAATCATAGCGATACTCCCAGAGTCTCCGACCCACTACATCTTTATCAGGCGAATAGGAGATATCATCCAATGAAACCACCGCTTTATTACCGTAATCAGGACTTCGATATACCACTCCAGGCAGAGTAAAATAGTTGTACGGCGCTTCATCTGGCACAATATCAAAAGCAATCTCATCACTATCAGAATACCCAAGCGTATTTTCCACATAAATCGCAGCCTTATATTTTCCAGGTTTTTTAAATAAGATGTCTTTGCTTTCAAGTTCAGATAATGTACCACTATATTTAATATCTGCGTTCGTACCACCAGATACAGCAGTGATGGTAACTCGTGTTTTCGATGGTATTAACGGAAAGCGTGTTGGACTCTGGCTTCTATTGAACAATGTCGTTTTACGATTTTGTTTAAGTATTCCTTCTATATTTATAATTGCTGCTGGTTTCGGCTCAATGACGGTAACTTCTGTACTTGTACTACCTATTTGTCCATCATTGTCAACGACTGTGAGAGCTATAGGAAATGTCTCTCCAACTTGCTCTATGGTATACCATACATACCCCCTTGGGACATTTCCGATTTCTCCCTGCGCTCCAGATGTGCTCCAAGCATAATCAGTAATATATCCATCCGGATCATAGGAAGCATTTCCACTAACGAGCATATCAGACCCTGCTTTTATGTATCTAGCTGTTGATATTCTCGCAATAGGTGGCTTTCCTTCCGGTTCTGTTGGCTTGGTCGGAGGTGGAGGAAAAGTAACCAGGGGTTGGTTTTTATAAACACCTGCTGAAATCTGTAGGGGCTGTTCCAGAGAGGTGATGGTTCCATTCTTTGTGACGATTGGCTTTTTAAAGCGGACGAGAACGGTTAAAGCATATTCCTGAGTAAAATGTTCGCCCGTTACACTCGACTTTTTGATCTCAAAATCAAATAAAGTACTTACGTTAAATGTCTTTGCAGATTCCTTTTTCGTTTTGAGTGTATTGTTCCTGTCTTTCTCTTTAGCATAGAACACCCACTCGTCAATATTTGAAGCATCACTGTATCCTTGCAACTGCCCCATTAATGAAATTTGAACGGGTTCGTCTTTATCTCCCAATTTTGTTGGATTGGGATTAGGTTTATTTAGAGTTACCGTACCGGTAAGTGTTGGTTCTGTAGGGAGGGTGTAATCGAAGGAGACGTTTCCACTATACTTATACGTAGTCACATTAGCCGAACCTGTAAAGTAATAGCTTAATTCTGTTTTATAACGTCTACCCAACGCATGACCACTTTTGTCAAAATTCGGACTTAATTGTTCAGGGTCAAAATTTTGCATAGCTGCGTTAGTTTGATAATAAATAATAAATTGATTCCCATTTACAACATTATGATTTACATATGTTATTGGGAGTAATTCTTTAGGTACAACTAATTGGACGGTTGACTCTATGATTTGAGATGAATCTATTACCGAATTCACGTTTTGGTCGTACCATTTAATTCCCGAACGTGATACTGCTGATTGAGTTACCACCGTCATATCAGGAGGATCATTTCTAGGTGTACCATTTCCTTGTCCATTCCTATCGTTATGTTTCTGAGTATTAGCGTATGGGTCCCATTCATTAATCTGCCATCTTATACCGTCTGAATATCGCCAAATAGAATTACCGGGAGTTGTTACAAAAAGGCGTTTAAACGAGCTGTAATACCCAAGTACATTATCTATTCGTTGTTTTGCTTCAACGCCCTTTAAGGTAACCTTTACTTTTCCGTTCTCCATTGAAAGAGCAACTTTTTGATTAGTCCCATTATATTTAAGAGAAGAGACATCAATTGCCGAACTGGATACTCCACTTGGAAGATCTAAGTAAAAAGATTTTTGAGCATTTACAGACCCATTGAGAATTTCTGATGGTATTGACACTGTTTTGTTTTGCGAATTAGCTGCCTTAATGTTCTCTGGAATATATGAAAAAATCAATATAAATGTAAGCAGAACAATCCAAATTTTCTTCATATAAATTACTCTCCTGGACGTTTAACGATGTATTTCTCTTCAAATTCCCCTTCGAGATTAACATATATAGAAATATCTGAAGGGTCTTTAATATACCCATACATTTGATAGCTAGATAGCTTTTCACCCGGTTTCAACACCCAATTCCACAATGCTTCTTTATTGTTCAACTCTAACATTTTATTTCTAGGTGAAGGTGTCAGCAGATTATAACCATCTGCTGTTAACCTCCATTTTGCACTTGGATCTTTAGCACTTAATTGAATGACTTTACTCCCCTTATTTTCAATGGTGAGTTTAGTCCATACCATATATTTCGTAGGTGTTTTATAAATTTTATCTGAATAACCATACATCTTCATTAGAGACTGTGCTTCTTTAGACTTTACATCGTAAAACATCAGCTTTTCTAACGTGTACGTTAATCCTCCAGCGCTGATCGTCACAGGCAGCTCCAAGTCTTTCTTCAATCCAAATTTACTCAGATTATCCCTCATAATAGGCACTGGCGTTGCTATAGGTTTCACTGTTGCTGTGGGTGCCGCAGATATGGTTGGCTTAGCCGTAACTACTGATGTAACCGTTTCCGCTTTTGCAACCACTCCCTGCCCCAAAACCACACTAAATAACATTGCCGCTACCAAAGTCGCCTCTACAACTCTCTTCTTCATCCCAAATCTCTCCCTAGTCTCAATTGGATTTCCTACTTATTGAACTTATACTCCTGAACTGCTGGTACTCTGATTGGCTCTTGTGTTTTGGCTCTGGAGATCAGCAGCGGATGTTCCGTCTCAATGACGGCAATAACCGAGGGACCCTCTATGTATTTGGTAATGCCATATTCACTATCCTCGTATAAAAGCGGAAAAGTTACTCCATCGGAATCATCAACAATATCAAACTTCACGATCTTTACTTGATTCTTAAAACGGCTGCCTACTTGGGGAGAAAGGCCGTTATCAAGCCCAAGATTCGCCTGCAAGGCATGTTGAAAAGTATCGTAAGCAAGCGCGGGATCGATAATTAGACGACCTCGTGTGAGTTCAGTTTCATCTAATTCCTGTGCGGCATCATGAACAGCGATATTGTTTGCATCTTTTAGCATGCTGCGCAGCATGTCCCACTCCTGATTCTGGATCTGAAAGAACCAGGAGTAGATAAAGATCAGTAGGACAAATGCCAGCTTAATAATGTAATCCATAAATTAGGCTCATCCCTTAGTCAATCGAGATATTCACTCATAATTGACCCATGTCCATAATATCGGGTCGGCTGAGAAACCGTGGAAAAGTTATAAGGAAACAAATTTATCCGTGGTGCTGTTACATACACATCAATTCGTTGCTTGCGTTCTTGAATGGTATCTGTACTGCTCGTAATTTCTATAGAACCCTCTGAGAACCCAATCGCCTTCAGATTTGAAATCACTTCGTTCCGCATAGACGCTGTGACCATCCCCTCCGTTGCAGCTTTTTGTGTGATGTAGGACGTATTAGCTTTGACCTGTAAATCTAGCAGATAATCAATATAGGTGAATATGGGCTGCAGGATAATAAACAGGACAAGCCACATGAATAATGCCCGGAGGACGGTCTCCTTCAATAGAAACGCCTCCTTCTAATATTGCTCTACTTGCTTAGTATGTGTAATGATATCGTCTTGACTGCTGCCAATGATATTCGTAGCTACTGTGATAAACATCCCTGCGATCACAAAGCCAATAGCCAGAAACATTGCTATGGAGATAGAGTCTTTTTTCATAATCGAATTAAACCGAAGTATGGGTTAAGACCCGAGCAGTTGCCGTTTGGCTGGAATCCAGCGGTTGAATAAGTGTCACACCCGGAATCGTCGGTTTATTATCATCCGTAGCATCAATTACATCTCGAACTACAGGAATCAAAACGGCAATTACGATGGCCACACATAAAAATCCAATAGCAATAAACAAACCTGTAGAAATAGCGTCCTTTTTCATTGTTAAAATTTCCCTTTTATTTTATATTTTTTAAATAATATTGAATATACTATTTTTCACTGGAACATACCCACCCCATTAAAATTCCCTTTGATCAGTAAAATGTACTGCATCGCCATCGCGACGATCATCAAAAAAGTAGCAATCGATGGGATAACATTAATGATCGTAGATAGATCACCGATAAAAGACCACTTTTTCAAATACTGATCGCTGGAGATTTTGGAGATAATCTTACTTTGCTCACGCAAATAATTCGCCGCTTCTGTGTCGTCATCCATACCCTCAGTAGCCAGCAAAATGGAACGAATGTCATTAATAAAACTATGATTATCCGGAAACTTTGCACAAAACCATTCAATCGCCCCCTCCACACCCTCATCTACTGCTCGTTCTGACAACTCGTACAGATCCTGACGTATATATTGAAAATGTCCAGCCGTACTCCCGCAAAAAGTGCCAAATTGCGCATATCCGCGCTTGCGTAGCCGATTATTCTCGTATAGACGGATGAAAGAGATCAGCTCACCGTCTTTTTTAATAACCGTTTTTTGATGAAGCCATGCAAGCACCCAGCCAAACGGAAGATAGCGCATCGGACTGCTGATTACGAGAATAAGTAGAGCAATTAGAGGGTCATAGATAGAAAAAGAATTAGAACGAATGAAATCACTGACGACTTGAGTTATTAAATAAATCAGCGCTGCAGAGTAACGGAAAAGCGTAATTTTACGGGCCGCAATCGATAAACCAGAATCATTTAATAATTGCTGAAGTCTATCCCCCTGCACCCGATCCCCAAGCTCATTCCACCGTAGTCCTAATCGGACAAGATATCTTTCCTGTTTACTACTACTGCTTACAAAGACAAGTAATGCGACATAAACAATCCCGATTACAGTAACTAATAGTAACAATCTGTCCATAGCTCATCACCTTAGTGGTAGTCCAGTTTAGGTCTGGCGAGAATAGTGCTGATCACAAAAGAAATAAAAAGACCGGAGACGATCACCATCAAAAAAGAAAGTCCTACTGTAGTCTCAAACTGCAATTGGAAATAGATATCAGGCTTCAGCATGTACATAAAGGTTCCAACCGTTGATACCAGCACCAAAAGATTCCCGTATAAGCCAAGGCTGATCGCATCTCTACTTCCCGCTTTTACAGTCAAAATCGTTTCTCTCTGTTGCTCCATAGAACGGTTTAACAGCATCAGTGAGCTTTTTAAATAACGGGTTCCTTCCTTCTCGGCATAGAGCAAATCCGATATAAATTCTAGGGCGAAGGTAGTACCAATCGCATTGGAAAATCTCCCGGCTTCCTCAACAAGCTCCTTCTCATTACTGTAATTGGAAAACGCAGCCCCTAGCAGCTTCAAAGGCCCCTTCAACACATTCTTATCCGTAAGAAAATCCGCTGTCCGATCGAGAACGGAATCTACCGACAAGTGAGTGAATTTGGTGGAGATTTTGACTACATCGAGTAAATCATAGCTTCCATGCACCTTCCTCTGCGCGTAGATGTATCTCATACGAAAATAAGGAATCGTCGCAGAAATCACAGCCATAAAAAGTGGAAATCTCCATGCCCCCTGAATCGAACGCCCTTCGTTAAAAGTTATCCCTTCCAGAAAAGGATTGTTAAAACTCAATTGTCCAGGAAGCTCGCTTAGCGTCAGTAGTCCTGATAGAAAAACCGCGATAAACACTATTGCTGTACGCGTCATAAAACGCATAACGCTAATTCCCGGCTCATACTTTCGGTGTACGAAATATAAAAGATTATCTAGATGACGGTAGAGCCACAGCCTTTTTTTTACCGAGCTAACTCTTTTGCCAAAAATACTCATTTTATGTTTGATACGAAAATCGAATTTCTGACCCACTTGTCGTAAATGCCGTTCGATTAGCGGTTTAATGAGCAGCCAAATTCCCCATACAATTAACAAATGAAGGACAAAACGAAGAATATACAATAATAAATCCACGGTTTCACCTCCTCACTCGTTAAGAATGATCTTAGATTTCAAGCTTTCTTTGATAGGCTGATCCATTGGTTTTGCTGCTGCAAGCTGTCCCAGCTCTTTCTGGAGCAACTGTGTTGCCTGCTCATTTTTCCTAGTCATCTTCAGAATCAGGTTCTTCGTCAGCCTGTCATTATAGGACCAACACATCTTCTGGGGTTCCCAGCGCATCAGATCATTCGCAAATACAGAGTTCTTTTCCTCGTCATAAAAGACTTCCGATATTCGCGTTAACCGCTTCTTCCCGTTCGGAACACTTTCCAAAATAAAAACCAGCTCGCACGATTTCAGTGCAGAGATCAAATGCCCCTTAAGGCTCCCGCCAATCCTTGTCGACACGGCAAAAGCGCCTTGATAAGGAATATCCTCCGAATCAACGGTGTGGAAGGTTCCGGTGATGCCGTCATACCCTTTTTCCCCACTCCAAAGATAAAATTCCCATTCGTTATACCGCATTTCCGTCATATACAAAATGTTGGGGTCATGCCGCAGCGATTCTACCCCTACCTCCATCAATTCCTCATTCGCAGCCTGGATTGGAATAATTCGGTGCCCTTTAATCTGGTAAGGTAAAATCGACTCCGGATGCTTTTCTATCATTACTACACCCATACAGGATGAAGATCCGAGCAGTTGCTCACCGACGATCGTATTTGCAAAGGTTGTTTTTCCCGAGCCTACAGCGCCCGCAATAATGGTATTGCGAAAGGTAGACGATAACGCCCGAATCATTTCAACCGCTTCCGCAGGAATACATTCTGTACCCGCCTGATCTTCTAGACTCAGAAACTCTACAACCTGCCGCCGTAACGATATTGTGGTGAAGCCATCCCATACTCTCGGGGATACCCAAATGGCAAGCCTAATAAATCGACCAGGCCAGAGCGGGTCATCCATTTTAAACTCCACTGAAGGGTTGTCCTTGTTCAGCTTTTTGTTGGGATCACTTTTTAATAAGGAGCGCTTTAACTGTTCAACCCGATCTAGTGAAGGCATCTCATATGGATAAGCTACAAACTCACCTTTCTGGTTATAAAAGATCTGCTTTCCGATCATCTGTAGCCCGGTTGATTCACTGTATGCACGATCAGTAAACCAACGATACGCCGGACCAAAACCCTTCCATTCATGATAGAGCGCTTCTGCAGCCGTTCTGTATGCTTCTGGAACCTTTCCCGTAAAGGGTGTCTTCCGCAAGTATTTCTCTATCTCATTCATAAAAAAGCTAACCGCCTGCGGATCGCCAATTAGCGCCTTCGCATTTAACTCGAAGTAAGCATCATCCTCACGTTCCAGCCCTTCATTCATATCGTTTTTCATTTTTTGCAAAAATGCGTAAAAGTCTTCCTTGCCCGGTTTGCTCATGCGTAGGATACTTTGTTTTAGAGAGAACAACGGACGATTCAGTTGATTTCCATTCATAGGAATATGCCTTTCTTTTTAGCTTCTGGCGCCAGGCTCATGGACACGAGCAAAGAATGTACCTTATCATCCACATGCTGCAGCTCTTTTTTGCCTAAAGGTAAGCTTTCCTGCAAAGGCTGGTAATACGGCAGCTCCAGCAAGATTTCAGTCCCAAAGCGAAGCGCTAGATTTTTAGGAGAAGATATTTCTTCCACATTACTGCGGTTAATAATCAGTTGAAAATCATGTGGACGTAGATCCATATGCCCAGCAAGCTCTAGTAGAGGTTCGAGTCTGTATTCATGCTTTGGATGAGTGACGATCATACGCAGTGCCGATTTGTGCATTCCGACATACCATGCTGCACTTTCCGGAATAGAGCCGAAGTCAGCAATAACCACATCTGCATTTGCCCCCGCTCTAGCCAAAAAATATTCAATCTCATCCTCCTGATAATCTTGTGCACTCAAGTAATCGTAATTGCCTGGGAGATACGAGTAACCGTCTTGCTTAATCAATTGTTCAAAATCCTCATCATGAATCATCTTCCCTGTGAGCCTTGATCGAAGCCTATCCAGACTAATTGTAGCTTTGCGGTCATATCCGGGATCATATAAATCAAGTCCAAGGACAATAACACGAAGGCCTGCCGCGGCAATTCGTCTTGCGAACAGTTTGGCTACACTAGTGCAGCCGATCCCAGGACCAGATCCAAAAAAACCAACCAGATTACTTCGTTCCTCCCCGTCCTCGTCTAGAATAAAGCGAATCTTCTCTATCACCACTGACGAGGTAGAACGAGGAGGGATAAAATAGATTCCTAAGCTTTCACACAACATATGTACAGCTTGGTAACCACTGATTCCCTTTTGCAAATATACATATAGGATCATTGAGCTCGGATAATTCCGGCGCAGTTCGCTAAGTGACTGAGCTTGAATCTGGTCACTGGTAACCATTAGCATATGGCCCTCTGCATGAGATGGATCAGGAAGTACGCTTTGTGTAATTACAATAAATCCTGCATTTTTGATATCATTAATGGTTAACTGATCTATGCCTAGACTAAATATTTTCAAGACTCTTCCCTCCTACTCGACCCGTACGATCCACAGCTTCTTTCCCTGCTCCAAAAATTGTCCGAGCCGCTCGCCATCACTTTTCTTCAGCTTCAATTCTGGTGTCGCCACCTTGCCAGTCGAAGTGAACCGATTATTGTTGTTTCCCTTTTCTGAATCCAGCACATCATTATTGTCTTCTGTTCGCACATAATTCACGGTGACTCCAGATATAAACACCTCCTTTGCAGGTTCACTAATTGGGCTCTGCACGATCAGTTCTTCCTCTTCCTTCTTGTTTGGGCTAAGCGATTCACTCCGCCTCTCTCGGTCTCCATCAACAAGATAAATATCTACCTTATCCCGGCTGCGCAGTGAACCATTGATGGCATAGATCGCTTCCTTTGGTATAGGAAAAATCCCTTCATCCTTGAGAGGTTCTAAATCACTAACATCCACTAAGGATGCCGTCAAAATACTTCCGTTGGTCAGATTTACATTCGTAATTTTGTGCTCCACTTGTGCGATTTCTGTAATTACACCTGAAGGTATATCCTTGGTCTGTACAGAATCCAGATATAAATCACTTGCTTTCAGCTCATAGTTTTTTGGAAGAAGCTCCCCGCCTTCCACCTTGATTTTGACCACAGTTCGGGATAGTACGTAGGGCTTGAAGTAGAGATCGTAGCCTAGCAATCCGCCGACTCCAGTAATCAAAATGAGACTTGCGAAGAAATAATTGCGTTTCAACAGTTGCCTACGCTGTAAAGCCAAGCCTTCCACCTCCTCAAAAACACAGTTTTGAAAAACGACAAAAAACAACTTGGCGTAAATAGCCAAGCTGCTGGTAAAATGCTTTTTTACCTGTAGAGATTTAGAGAGCTATTAGATTATAGAGTTCCGGTAAAAGCGCTCAGGTTCATACCATAGGCTCTCACCGGAAAATAACCTTTTATTTAAACACTACGGTCTTATTTTGATGGACGAGGATCCGGTCTTCGATATGCCACTTCACCGCACGAGCCAGAACAACCCGCTCAATGGTGCGTCCAATCCGCTTCAGCTCGATGACATCATCACCGTGACTTACCCGCTGTACATCCTGTTCAATAATCGGGCCACCATCAAGCTCTTCTGTAACATAGTGAGCAGTTGCTCCGATAATCTTCACCCCGCGTTGGTACGCTTGGGCGTAAGGATTACCACCAATAAAGGCTGGCAAGAAGGAGTGATGAATATTAATAATCTGGTGGCGATAATGCTCAATAAACGACGGTGAGATAATCTGCATATACCGAGCCAGAATTATAACATCAATGTCGTCTCCGATGACCTCAAGCTGACGTTTTTCCGCATCAGCCTTAGTATCAGCTGTAACTGGAATATGGTGAAAAGGAATGCCGAAGGACTCGACATACGATTTCATATCCAAATGGTTGCTCACGACGAGAGCGATGTCGGCTTCTAGATCACCAGCTTGCCACTGCCAGAGCAGCTCCACAAGACAATGGTCTTCTTTAGAGACAAATATGGCTAATCTTTTCTTATGACGAACATTGAAAATTTTCCAGTTCATCTTGAAACGTTCAGCCACCCCGCCGAACAAAGAACGTATCTCTTCCAGACGATCTCCTAATTCGGGAAGGTCAAACTCAACTCTCATGAAGAACATTCCGCCATCTGGATCCATTGTGTACTGATCCGATTGCACAATATTCGCGCCATGCTGATACAGAAAGTGTGATACAGCCGCCACGATTCCCGGTCCGTCAGGACAAGAAATGAGCATACGCGCCCGGTTGGAATAAGACTCAACACCTGACGAATTGTTTCTTTTTACGTGTAATTCCATGATCCTCATCCCATCCTCTCATCTACATGTGCAATCTGAAGTCTAACTTATGCGTGAACGAGCACTTACTTGCCTGCTAACCATGCAATCAAGCGATGATTAATGGCTTCCTCGCTCAATTGCGGGAACAGCTCGGCAGCGATGACTTCATCATATAGACGCTCCAGCGGTTCACGTGGATCAGCTTTTTTAGCCTTGGCATCGTTCTTCAGCATCTCCCAGACATTAAGCACAAATTGACGGGAATCGATCTCCTTATTAGCAAAAAAATCACGCAGTTTTTCAACATCCTCTATAAACTCCGGTCCAAATCGTTCCGCTACGTTACCACGGAGCAAAGCAATCTCTACCTCATACATCGGACGCTGTTTCTTCGCATCTTTACCAACCCATGGCGTCTCAAGAATGAATGGCAGACCTGTCAATTTCTCATGATGTACGATTTTGTTAATCGTATCAAAACCGATCCAACCCGAACCAATTGGAGTGTGACGGTCTTTACCTGCTCCACATGGATTTTTGCTGTCATTGATATGGATAACCCCAAGACGATTCAAGCCGATAATCTCATCAAACTTGTTTAGAACGCCATCCAAATCATTAACGATATCATAGCCAGCATCATGAATGTGACAAGTATCAAGACATACGGATAAACGCTCGTTATGTTCAACCTTATCAATAATAGAAGCAATCTCCTCGAAGCTGCGCCCGATCTCTGTTCCCTTACCAGCCATAGTTTCTAGGGCGATATGAACTTCCGTTTCATTAGTTCCCCCAAGAACCTCATTAAGGCCATCTGCAATCCGCTGAATGCCGTATTCTGCATCCTTATCAGTGAATGCACCTGGATGTAATACGATATGCTTGACCTCAAGTGCGTGCGTACGGCGGATTTCCTCTTGTAAGAAATCAACGGCCAACTGATACGTGTTCTCTTTATAGGAAGCGAGATTAATAATGTATGGTGCGTGGACGACAATCTCCTCCACACCGTTTTCTTTCATTGCTTGCTTTCCTTCAACCGGATACATGGCATCAATCGGCTTGCGGCGCGTGTTCTGTGGCGCTCCTGTATATATCATAAATGAGCTGGAACCATACTCATTTGCTTCATTTGCTGCGGTCAAAAGACCCTTGTCCGAGCAAGACACGTGTGAACCTATTTTCAGCATACTTCTTCCCTCTTTCCTTCACGAATTACCCCCTATTCTACCGTGATCAGAAAAATAAATCTAGACAAGGTCAATATGCTGGGTTCTGCTTCGCAAAACTTTGGAAATAAGCTATACTTTAATATGAGATTAAATTATGTGAGAATACTCATTGCCAAAAGGTGGTGCATGCATGTCTATCCAATCAGGACTTGGTTTATTATCCGCAACACCGAGCAATTGGTTCATGAACTCTATCGCTTTCTGGACATTTATGCTGCTGGGTTCCATGTGTATCGGCGGTTTTTTTATGTTCCGGAAATTCCTAAAGGTGTTGCCAAAAGCTGATGGAAAATCAAAGCTGGACTGGCAAAATTACTGGGTAGAACGCAGTCGTTCACTCTGGAGTGATGAATCAAAAGCTTTCTTAGACCAGCTTGTTCAGCCTGTGCCTAGCCCTTTTCGCGATATCGCCAAACATTCCATTGCTGCCGAGATCGGTAAGATCGCTGTGGAAAGTAATGCAAAAGAGGTTACTCGTGATCACTGCATTAAAGGTTACATAGTCGCCACACCACGGCGTGACAATCGTTTCCTCGTCAATTTTCTTGAAAAGAATAAAATCGACTACTCTGCTTACCAGCATTTGTTTAAGTGATTGCTAATCAAATGTCGCGTTCAGAACGGAGGCCCACCTTATGAAATATGTGATATGTGGCGGCACCGGTTTTATTGGCAGCGAACTAGCAAAATACTGGCTACTAGCAGGCAATGAAGTTGCAATCGTCGGTCGCAATCTACCTAAAGCTGCGCCATATCATCCTAAGCTGAGTTACCACACATGGGACAGCCTTAACAATGATCAAGCACCCATAGAAAATGCTGATGCCTTGGTCAATCTTGCTGGCGCTTCTCTTAGCCAACGTTGGAGTCCAAGTGGTAAAAAGGCAATCATGCAATCCCGTCTTGCAACCGTTTCCGCTGCTGCTAAGCTACTCGACCGTTTGAAACACAAACCTCCTGTAGTCATTCAGGCGTCCGCTGTAGCTATTTACGGAACCTCTTTGCAAGATACCTTTAGTGAATCATCACTAGCTCATGTCATGGACTTCCCTTCAGAAGTGGTTAAGACCTGGGAAGAGGCTACTGATGAAGCATACAAGAATATCCGTATGATCAAGTTGCGTACTGGGGTTGTGCTCGGCAATGAAAGCGGTGCTTTCCCAAAAATGAAGCTACCTTATTTACTGGGCTTTGGTGGTAATATCGGCGCGGGAAACCAGTGGGTATCCTGGATTCACCTGACGGATATCGTCCGTCTAATCGATTTTTGTATTCAGAATCCCACCATCGCCGGACCTGTTAATGCGACTGCACCACATCCGGTCACGAACGAAGAGTTCGGTAGAACGATCGGCAAAGTATACAAACGGCCGCATTGGTTCCCACTACCCGCCATCCTGTTAAAAACAGCAGTAGGTGAATTGTCTGAGATCTTGCTCAAAGGACAACGCGTTCTTCCATCGGCGGCATTAGAACATGGCTTTATCTTTACCTTCCCCACACTTCAAACCGCTTTAGAAGATTTAAAAAGCCAAAAATAGCAGAATTAACATTCTTTGCTTGTACTCTTCATCCCATGTGGAATGTGTAACTTCCTTTTACAATCTTAAATACGGTCCCCTCTGACAGCGGGTACTCTTTGTAAGGGATCATGGCTTCGCCTTGAAAAAGCGTTCCATTTCTGGAGTCGAGATCCTTAAGTACGTATCCGCTTGGGCTCCTAGATATCTCCGCATGTACTCTTGAAGCTCCTTCTGATCTTTCTACATACTGAGCTACTTCTGCCGATCGGCCAATGATAAAGCTAGTTCGGTTTAACGCTATGGTTTCCGACTCTGCCTCTTCCTCATCGCTTCTTTTGAGATAAGGAACATTTCGAGCTAGCTTCTCATTTCGTTTGCCTTGCTCAGGTGTTACCTCCCGTGATAATAAAGCGGTTGGGGCTATTGGACCTGGTGGTATTCCAGAACTATCCTCCTCTTTCCTTGATTCAGATCGCACAGACGGAATGTTAGATAAAGGGTCGGATGGATGCTGATCTCCCTTTGGAATCGATGCTGCTGGACGCACAGTGGTCACAGGATTCCTACCGAAATCCCACTCCAGTTCTCTTCGATTCGGACTCCGGTTTGTATCTTCAGAATCCTCACTCGTATGTTCCTTTTCTTCGTCACTTCCAAACCTAATCCTTTCGCTCCATACCATCCAGCTAAAAGTAGCCAAGGCAATCGTTGCGATCCCACAAACGGCTAGCCATAACGGTTTTGGGTTATTCAAATATAGGAATTTCCATAATAATGCATCACCCAATAAGCAACCTAGAATAATATAGGTTCTTGAGCTTGAGGGTTGTGAATTCGTCAACTTATTATCGTCTGTAGACCGAAGAGACCTTTCCTCTTCTTTCACCCTAAGATTCGGACTTGAATAGCTATTTAACCACGGAGCTGAATTCTGCTGCGTACGCAGACCCTTATCCTCGTTCCGCTCACTCATTTTTTTCTGGGGAGCAGCTACCTCATTCACAAACAGTTCCCTTACTCTCTCTTGCATTCGTCTTTCAGGCTCTGCCGGGCGTACTTCTGTCAACTTAGGAGATGTATATGCCATTTCTGCGTTACTACTGAATTGTCCTCTACAAGAGTCGCCCTCTGTCAACAGCTCTGAGAGAAGACCCTTTAAGCCCGCTGGTGTAAATTCTTCTTCCCCACAGTATTGCAGTACTCTTTGAACACCACTCCCAGTAAGCTCTGTGATAGAAGCCATCATCACCATGATCAGCAATTTGAGGGACTCTCCCAGCCTAGAAACAGGCTCATTCCCCTGAACAGGGATATAGGTGAGATATACCTTACCACTCTGCAATGATCCTTCAATAAAAATATAATCTTCATGCAAAGCATACTGATCCGCCCGAAGCATATATAACCTGCCATCTTCCATCCCTTGCGCAATTTGTAGAAGTAATCCAAAAAATGAGGTCATGCTCAACTTCTCACTTTTGAGCAAATGACTGAGCATTTTTTTACGCAGAACAGCATATTCCATCGTAACCTTTAAATCAATTTCCCTAAGCAACAACCTTAAATGATGAGGAATGTCAGTGTTCATCAGCATACGAGCTTGAACCATATTAAGCTTACCCACCGGCATTCCTTCTGGTTCGCCAAGCATCATATATATACCGTCCTGCTGCATAAAGTCACGGGATAATCCGTACAACAAGCATCACCACCTCCTATTTTAAAAATAAAGATAAGCGCAAATGGTACCAGGGACTACAGCCAGCATAAAGGGAAATCTCAACAGCTCATTATCTTTATTTCTTATTAGGAATGAACTCTTCAATAATATAAATCCGGAAATTGTGTTAAAGATCTTACGCGTATGCCTGCCTGTCTCCCGTCTCTTTAAGACAATTAGCCAGCCTATCAAGGCCCCAAACAGTACGGAGTACATCACGACCTGCAATGTAAATAGCATTCCTGTCCACGCCCCAATCCCGGCAAAAAGCTTAACATCCCCTGCACCAACCGCCCCTATCAAATGCATAATTAGAAGCACTGCAAATCCTGCAGCGGCACCTACACCAGCCTTAAGCAGTCCATCCCAGCCGTTCATCAGCGCTTGAGCAAGCAGACCAGCAAGCAAGCCTGAGACAGTGATCCAGTTTGGTATTCTCATCGACTTTATATCCGTAATAAATGCAGCTGCCAGAAACGGCAGACATCCCCAGAAGGCCCACTCCGCCATGGATTACACTCCTTTCCCCTTCACTCATTTCACTACTGTGAACATCACCTCAATAGATCTACCGTCATCGAGCTGAATTACAAATGGCCACGAGCCCGGTGTGGTATTCACACCAATTTTCCACTCCCACTCGATATATCCGTCCGCATCCGCTTGTTTCCAGCCTAAATATTTAGCAGTGCTTCCCCCGCTTTTATAAAAAACGGATAAACTAGCGGAAGCATTCGGCGGAATTTTAGCACGAACTTTGCCTTGCTTATTGGCTACAGCTGGATTCGGTTTCTCCAAAATCTTAATAAAATCCTCTGGTTGACCAGTGCCGTCATTGCCGTCATTGCCCTTATTTGTACCCTCTCCTGTATCTCCGATCCAAAGACGTTCAACAGCACTTGCCTCAAGTACAATGCGTTGGTTTAGAAAGGGAACCTTTATCGGCAGCTCATAGCTAACCACCAATCCAAAGTAAGGTCGGGTACCCTTCTTTAACTCAGGCACGATAATGTTGGATACATGAATTCGATCATAATCCAGTAAGTCTGATGACAGATACGGCTTTAATAGGGGTTTTATCGCTAGATCCAGTACACTTTCAGAGGTCTCAGCCTGTAGCTTCTGCAGAGGTCCCTCGCCCTTCTCTAAAGCTGACATGACCCACTCATTCAGCGGCTTAGGTAATGACATTGCATAACTGCTGCCCCAATCTGTAAGTGACAAGCGAGGAATCGTCCAATTCGATTCGGCTTGATTGCCAGCGGATAGGTCGGTGCCATCCTTCACTGGATTAGCGCCAGCTTCGCTTGTTGCTCCCCATTTCTGCACAGCCAAAGCTGCCGGGTACATATGCGTTGAAATAGATTTCACAGTATCAGATGCTGTGCTTTGTAAGGCTGTTGAATACAAGGTCATCTGTACGATAGAAATTAGGAACAAAACAAACAGTAGGAAGATCGGAAGTACCATCGCCGCTTCTACTATCATGCTGCCTTCTTCCTTCGTCTTCCTCCTAATCCGGTACCCGTCCCCCATATCCTTACCAACCTCCTGCTAGTATGAAAAATCAGCCTGCACTGCTCTCATATATGTACTGCCTTGCACTTCTCCAGAATACCCAGCGCTATAATCCAATAGCTTCACAACACCCGGTAGAAACCATAGTCGCATTCCAAGCTTAATATTCGACGAGACATACGTACTTCTTTCATCTGGATTTATTCCTGTGTTCAGTCGAATGAGAGCCAGCATCCGAGATAATTGAACATTCCCGCCTCCATGCAGCATCATGAACAGCCGCAAATGATCACGATAAGTCAGCTGGGCTGGTAAATATTTAGACAGTGGTATGGAATCTTTCTCACAGAGTAACAACATGTCCTGAATAGCTTGCTGGATCCCATACAACAGTGCTGCGGCCAGAACAGCCAATGGGTTTCCTAAACTTGCCTTCTCAATAAAACCTTCCATCGTTCGAATAGACAGCCGCATGGCAAATATTTCAGCATACGCTGCGGCTACATTTCCAGCGGGATTATGAAATCCATAAAGAATGTATTCCAGCTCTTGCGCTTGAGGATTAAGCTGGTCTGTAAGTTCGCCTGTGCCCTCAGAACCTTGTGCTAGAGTAGCTAACTTGGAAACATCAAAATGTTGAAAATAGAGAGCAGAATACTCCGTTTGAAAAAGTCTATCTCTAGCCCCTCCCATAATGCCACCCATCTCTGCATAGATTCCGTCCATATCCTCCATCGCCGAACTCCCAGCAGTATACGGGTTAGTGCTTACTTCAGATTTAACAAGTGGATCTGATACTAATTCCTTATTAAAAGCAATATTCTCCTCGTAATATTGACGAAGTGTTTGATAGCTTTTCAGAGAATCTGTCACTCCGTTACCCATCATTCGAATTTTATCAAGCAATGCTTTCGCTTCACCCAGCTTTGATTTTGCTTCTCTCTCCAATTGCTTACGCTCTTTATCTGAGCTACGGTGCTGTTCGATTAAAGCCAAATCACTAACGATAATACTTCCCTTCTTACCGTAATTTTGTAGATAGTTATTCACTACGCGTGAAGCTTCAAGAACAGAAGAGATCATTTGATAGGAGTCACCATATTCACTCAAAGCTTCATACAGCACACCCGACATTCCTGTTACGATAGGTTCAATGGCCTCGTAAGAACTTTGCTGCATAGATATACTATTCTCCATCTGACTTAGATCAGTTGAGGAGAGAATCAGTGCATCTTCCTGCTCACGCAGCTTTTTAAGCGGGTCTGAGCTTATCTCTCCTGAGCTCGCCGGAATATCCCAGTCATTAGCAGGATCATTTGATAGATCCACCCCCTCCATTCGTGACTGTTCCAATATATTTCTCATCTCGTCATTCAATTGCTCTGCCTTCTTTAACGCTTCATTCGCTCCCTCCATTGATCTTTCATGATCTTCACGAAAAGCTGTTAATAAGGCAGGCAGCCGCGATAACATTTCAGTAGTTCTACTCCGGTATAGAGACAATTGATAAGTGTACTTTGCAGGCTTTTTACTATCACGATAAAGATCATCGTAATATTTCCCAAGATAGTCACTATACTGTGCGGGAATATCCGCCGCCGATTGCATACTTCCGAGTGAACTGGCAGAAATGGACTCTGCAGGCGGATTCATAATCCATTGAAGTAACCTTCTTCCACTCTCTGCAGCCTGGCTTCTCTGCTCTAACATAAGATCCAAAGCCTCTTCTCGCTCGTCATATAACGGCTGCAGCTTACTAAGTAGTTCAGTAGCCCGTGAGGCCTCTGCCATTACTCCTGACATCGGCTTGAATTTACCTGCCAATTCCAAAGCAAAATCCACCGGAGCCTTATACTTCATTTCCTCCAGTATTTGTCGACTCACAACATCATAGCTACCCAGCGGCCTGCTCCATTTCAAAGATGACGATTCCAAAGCGAAGGGTACAAGATTGAACGTGTCACTCCTACCACTTTTATGCATATTATCATTGAGTACCTGAGACAGCAGCATATCCCCGTCACTCTCTCCAAAGGCGAATAAACCATACTTTTCTCGTAGCTCAACATCGTAAGATGACATTATAGAGCGAACGCTAGCCCTCGCTAAACGTTCCTCCTGAACATTGAAGGCAGCAATCCGCGCATAGTCAATCAGCACAGCGGTAAATAAAAAGACGAAAGCCAGTACCATAATTAGAAAAATTGAGACTGAACCTTCCGTTTTGCCCTTACCCTGCCTCTGTTTCTTTCGACTCTTACCGCTAACAAGGCAACTGGTAAAGATGCTCCTCATCAAAACCTCCCTCCTTATCCCTACCTTCAATAGATACAAGATCTACTAGCAAGGAAATATTCACTTATCCTGAAGCTTGGTCATCATCGCGGATGCATCCTTCTTCTCCATGTGGACTCCAGACCCACTAGTACCCTCTGAGCCTCCCTTGAACTTAGCCCCGAAGTAACGCATCAGGTCGACCGTACGGATAAACTCAACAGGCTCAGCGATGATAGATTGAGTTTTTACAGTCGGCTTTGCCTCATCAGACAAAACTTCATCAAGTACAGGTAAGTGCAGTAGACGATTTAATTCAGCACTTACTTTCCGTCCTGCAAGTGAATATGCGTAGTTCAAATTTCCCGGCATATTATTCGGAATCATAGAGGACGAATGTCTGAGTTTAAGCACTGGTAGATCACTTTCCTCTGACACTTCACCAGGTAGCTCTATTGCCGCGCCATCACTTCCAGCTTCTCCGCCGAATAAAGAGGCTAGCAAAGCATCATCTCCAATTCTCCAATAAAGGGAGTCATACTCACCTGCAGCATAGGAGCCAGAAACCTCTTTATGGCTGTTGTCCCAATTGTAAGCCGCACGCTCAGTAGCCCCTGAGGCCACTTGCAGAAGCATAGACTTCTGGTAGCTATACAAACAGAAGAACAGAAGAAGCATTGTAATACACATGACCATTGGTAGTAGAATTGAAGCTTCAATAGTAAAGCTGCCTCGATCGTCCTTAAACATTTTCACTCGAATACTTCCTGGCTCTTTTCTCCCGCAGTTTTAATCAAAGCCTCCACTACTTCCTGAATTTTGTCCTTAAACAAAAGAACGACCGCAATCAGCACTGCAATAATCAGAATCATTTCCAGTGTCCCCAGGCCTTCCTCGTCCTTCCAAAAATTCTTCACGCTACCCAACATTGTCGTCATCATTAGTTTCACCCTCCTACATTTTTAACATCATGAATGCTGGCGTTCCCACCAGTACAATTACTATTAAAAAGATAACTACCATCGGAAAGACTAGTTTAGAGGAAGCTTGCTCCCCTCGCGTTCGGCTGATAGCTTTCCGTTTATCCCACAGCATCCGCGAGAGATCGCGTAGCGATAACACAAAATCCGCTCCACCTCTGCGATAATTCAGAAGAACCGTCGTCGTGAACAACGATACCTCCTGCACTGCACATCTCTTGCTAAAATTCTCGAATGCCTGCTGAAATGAATACCCTCCTTCCCATTCACTGGTCATGATCCTAAGTTCCTTATACAATGGGTGATTAACATCACCTCGGTGGCTCTCCACACAGCGGATAATCGCCCGTTGCACAGTCTCACCTGCTCCTACCAGCAATACAATGCTGTTCAGAAGTTCTGGTAGCTCGAGCATAATATTCTGCTCTCTCACCCTCACCTTTTTATGTAAATCACTCACCATAGCAGCTGGTAGAGCTCCCGCCAAGAAAAAACCTAGAATCAGACCTGTCTGATCGCCGCTAAACCCTGTGATCAAACTTCCACCCACAAGCAGCAACCAACTGTAGCTAAGCATCTCACCCATGAACAACAGGGTTCGTTCTGCACTGTAACGCATCCCATAACTTCGCTGCAGGGAACGTTGAATCCTGAACATCAATGATGGAAAACGACTGACAATGCCGGTTTTCTCAATGAGCAGCAACAGAGGTTCACCCAGCTTCCGAAGTCGTAATCCTTCCATGGGAAGTTCTCTTAATCCGTCATATCTTTTTCCACATTTAATTCGTAACAGAGCCCAGACAACAAGTAAAAATATAGTGACTACTGCACATAGCCATCGCATGATTTCATCCCCTTCACAGCGGAATGTCCATTATTTTAGTAGTCCAGAGATAACATAAAAACAAAGCTACTAATGCAAGCGTCGATATGGCTATACCCGCTCCTGTGTACATGGGCTGCATATAGTCTCCTGCAGTCAAACTCATAAAGATCACCATAATTAGTGGAGATATTAACAGCGCTTTCGCTTCGAATTTCTTCTGTGAAATGCTTACAGTAATATCTTGCTGAATATCCAGCTTCTCTCCAATAATCGTAGACGTACGGCGCACTACTTCTACCAGATCGCCGCCTGTACGTTTACATACAGTGAACACGTCAGCGAACCGCTCAATATCTTCCATTCCTGCTCTTTCACTGAAATCCCGAAGCGCTTCCTCCACTGGCTGACCGTATTCCATGCGCGTACAGATAATATTTAGCTCCGAGATCATATCGCCGCCCCCCTCCGGGTCCAGCATACGTAAGTCTTGGACCGCTTCCCGGAAAGCATTCTCGACCGATCGCCCTGCTGAGAGTGAGGAAGACAATGAAAATAACGTCTGTTTAAACTGTAAATTAAGCATACTCCGGCGTCTTTTCAGCAAATAATTACGCAGCATACGAGGTGCATACAGCCCACCTGGCATAAGTAGTAACGACAGTATCCAATGATGATAAAAAAGATATCCCACTCCAAACAGCAGCAAACCACCTACTGCAATAGCCAGAGTTTTCTGTATCAAGGTCAACTCGTATACCGTATAATCCGGCAATAATGAATGGCCTCTGGAATCAGCTTTCTTAGGTTTTTCAGCAGCAAACTTAATTTTAAACACTACCTCTTCCCCCTTTTAGAATTCAGAATCCAGCCTGTGATAACGGATAGGAGGTTACACCAGCCATTCTAAGCTTTGCTGTATGCATAAGCTGGTTTGCGCAAGAAACCAGCCCTCCTTGTACCCGACCCTCTCGTTCACCGGACTCTCGAAATTCATATAGAGGGTTCAAGACCACTTCACCATCTTTCAGGCCTGCAACCTCACAAATCTCCATCACTCGCCTAGAACGATCACGGAGCCTGGATAAGTGTACGAATATATCAATCGCCGATGAGATTTGTTGACGAACAACCGTTACCGGCAGATCCGCAGCACTTAACACCATCGTCTCCAGTCGACTGACCATATCGTGCGCGCTGTTACTATGCCCTGTGGACAAGCTTCCATCGTGCCCAGTGTTCATCGCCTGTAGCATATCGAGGCATTCCGCTCCACGTACCTCACCCACAACAATTCGATTGGGTCTCATCCGCAGCGAAGAACGAATCAAATCTCGAATGGAAATCTCCCCTCTGCCTTCCGTATTCGCGTTCCTAGTCTCCAGGGAAACAAGATTTGGCACCGTTACAATCTGTAGCTCAGCAGAATCTTCTATTGTGATGACCCTCTCCTGTGAAGGGATAAACTGAGATAATGCATTTAGAAAGGTGGTCTTCCCCGAGCCCGTTCCCCCGCTTATAAAAATGTTGTATTTAGCAGCTACTAAGATTTGCAGTAGCTCTGCTGCTTCCAGGCTTAAAGCTTCACGGCTCACCAATTCATTCATCGTCATCGGCTTCTCCGGGAATTTACGTATGGTCATCGCTGGTCCCTTCAGTGAGACTGGCGGAAGTACAATATTCACACGGGATCCATCCTTCAACCGGGCATCAACGATAGGAGAGGAGTCATTTACTACCCTGTTAACACCGGATACTACCGTTTGGATAATGTCTTCCAGCCTGCTGCTGGACTCAAATTCCAAAGGAAGACGACGAATCTGACCCTCCTCTTCTATAAAAATCTCAGTATGACTATTGATCATAATCTCCGTGATCGCCGGATTATCCACTAATGGCTGAAGCACATCCAACCCTCGGAAGGAGTCAAATAGTCTCTTAACTAACTCATGCTTCTCCTGTGCTGTTAAGAAACGGAGGCTTTCACTTTCTAGAATCGTTCGTTCGATAAACCCAGTAAGTTCACGGTTTCCTACTGCAGAAGTCACATCAAGCCCTGCACGAATCTCACTACGCAGCGCCCTGAACATCTCCTCATTCATGGATATTCTTCCCTGTAAAAACTAATGGGAGTGCTGGCTCTACAATCCGCTTGCACAACTGCAAGATCTCCTGCTGAAATTGTGGAGAGTTCAAAAAGAGCTCCTCACGGTGTTGCAGCGCCCATGATGGGATAAAGGGACATACGCCTTCAATGATAATTCCTTCAGGAGGCACCCACTCTTCCAAACGATCCACTGCAAAATTCACTACAAATTTACTCTTGTCCATGACATGGGGGGACATGCCAGAGTTAGGAGCGGTGCAATGCGACAGCCATCTCATAGTCTTATACATGCTTACATCATCATTTTTCAGGACCCAAAGTAGAATCCCACTTCGCTGCAGCACAGCCTTCGCACGCTCTTCCTCGATGCTGCCGGTGTCCACAATAACAACATCAAAGTTTCTCTCCGCAACCAGCCGCTCTAACAAATCCAGCGTATCTTGCAAAGTCATCTGCAGCATTTCCTTCACATTAATAACTGGTCTGAAAGCAGCAGTTCGGAGGTGATCATATCTAATGAAGTATTGTCCTAATTCAATCGTATCCGCTTCATCCTTGTCTCGATTAGCCTTTATTTCATATAGCAGTCGCTCTAGTCCAGCCGTATGACCTGTAGGGATTCTGAGAAACAACCCACTGCTGTCTACACTCTCAAGGTTCAGATAAAACACCGAAAGGCCCATTTCACCAAGCTGCTTCGCCATATTCAATGCTATCGTTGTTTTGCCTATGTTACCGCTAGCAGAGACAACCCCCAGCAACAGCGTTTCATCTAGCACAGAAGATCCTCTACCTCTCTGAACTTCACATAACTGGAGAAATGCTCCCAGGAGGGAAGGAAGCGCCTGATATTTGGCAATCATCACTCCCCCTCCCAGACTCTTAACACTCTTACCGAGATAACCTCCATCCTCACTCAAAACTGCCCATGGAACCGTGCTTTTCCCCTCTACTAGCCAAGCCTCAATAAAAGAAGAGTCCCCCACAACAGCATCCGGGATGTCCTCCCCCCTCATAAATTCGATAAAAGCATCCATTCGGCTAAAAGCCGTAATACGCAGCATTTCTCCGTACTCGCTGTGATGAAGATAGTGCAGTAATGGTTCGATATATTGACTTTCACGCACTGCGAGCACAATCCTTGCCGCCATGAAACCACGCTCCTTTCGATAAGAAGAAATCCATTATTTCCTTAAAAAAGACAGCAAAAAAAGCACCGACAATAACCGTGGATACGGTAATTGAACGGTGCTTCCGTTACTATTCCTTTAATTTACAGCTATAGTAGCATATATATATGAAGGCAGCAATAAGTTTTTTCGCACACTAGCTGGATACTATACTCTCATCTTATCTTCGCGCCAGTTCTTAATGGCAGACCGAATATCAGCAGGAATGAGCTTCTCCTTCACCGCCAGTTGACACAGTCCTGGAAACTCATCATCACCCGCATAACGTAGCGCTATAATTTGGGCTATTTCAAGCTCTGGGCTCAAGGCTTCGCCCGTCAGACGGAAATAGCGGAACTGCTCTTCCACTCTCACCACGCGGTCCTGATTTTTTGTCGCATATATACGAATTCTTGTAATCGCAAAAAGTAAGCATAAGGACATACCGAATAACAGCAATGGCACCGTTAAAGCACCATCATCACGTATCTCTTGAACAGCATAAATCGCCGACCACACAAACAAAATTAGCGCAAGCGGCATCGTCACAAAATGAAAAGGCCAATCAAAACGCATAAATCCCTTGGGCTTCCCTTTATTCATAATTCATCTCCATATTTTATATGACTTGTAGAGCGCTTAAAGCTTGGTCTCGCCGGGAATAGCCACGATAAAGGGCTTGTTACCCTCCCAGTTCAGCGACTTCCCTGAAACTTTAGTCGTTCCATCCACATTAACGATTCCGCAAATAATCTGACTTCCCCATACACTCGTATAATAATAGGCATAGGATGGTGCTAAAACAGGAGCTTTACCATATTCCTTTGCAATGGGATGTCCGAATATCGCGGTAAAATCTTTTTTATCAGCCTCTTTCGAATTGTCCAAATCTGCTTCCCATACGACTGTTCTAATGTTGTCTTTAATCTCATAATACGATACAAAATGCCCATAGATTATGAAATATCCATCAGATCTGCCTTCAGGAAAATAATACGACATAGACAACGCTTCATTATCACCCGTTAATTGGGACGGTTCTCTTTCTTCAACCGGGAATTGTAAAGATGCAATACGGGAAACTACCAAGTCCCTACTATTATAATTCTGCACAAGCTTCGCATTTGCACGTTCCTGAACCCAGACAGTATTCGTAGTAACATCTACCGTTACTCTTGCTCCAAGAGCTTCCGCAATAAATCTCAGCGGCACCGTAACTCTTCCATCCATGATGCTAGCAGGTGCATCCAGCTGTACAGATTCGGAGTTCTTCCACGCCGTTCGAGAACCCACAGCAAGCTTAATCTTCATGGAGTCTCTAACGATCGTTACTTGCTTTGTACGGGCTTCCCACTGAATAGAAATATTCTTGAAGCTCTCAAAAGCCTTCAGCGGAACCATCGTCTGTCCAGAGACGATTTGCACGCCGTAATTCACGCTCGAATTATTCACCATTACCTTGAGCTTAGCATCTGCGGATACCGTTCCCATCGTACCTAAAGAAGCTAGCATAACTATTAATAGATAAAGTCCTGCCTTTCGCAACATCCCTTCACCCCTCGCTAAACGTCCTTAACTATACCAAATTATGGTTACATTATAACATCTAGCCAAATCCCGGATTACAAAAATCTTTGTTTGATCTCCGGTGTTGGGAGCAGACATTGCTCATCGCGCCCGAACCAACGGTAACGATTCCTTGCAACATAGCGGTAAAGGATATTCCGTATTGGGCGCGGCACTATAATGAAGATATACGCAGCAGGCCAAGGCCATCTCAATCTACGTGCAATCCGCAGTACAGCAGCCGACTCTGTATAATACACACCGTTCTCCAGCAATACAACTGTGTTCAACTGCCCAGGTTGAAGTCCAGCCTCACTCATTAGCTTAGCGGCAATTTCACTTTGTAAAGGGGCGAATAGAAATTTAGCCTTGGGATCACGCGGGATGATGAAACGAATCAAACCTTGGCAAAGATGACACACCCCATCAATCAACACAATGGACTTATTTTGCATAATGTTCAGCTCCTCGTTCATAGCTCCCCCTCCCTATAAAGATAAGTGTATCGCATATTTTGGGTAAACAAAAACGCGGGATAGAATCCCGCGCCAACATGTACCGTTCTTTAATTATTCAGCAATTGCCTTTTCAATCCATTGATCACCGATCATTTGTCCTTCGAAATCAGCAGTGAATGCCTCCATGCATTTACAGATGAAATCTTTGCGGCAAATTGGACATGGAGTTTTAAGCAGGCGGCTGATGTTCGTCATTTTCCATTCCGGAAACCGATTATAAAACGCACGGCACTCCGTTCCATCAGCAAGCTTGATAATGAACTCGTACAATCCTTCCTTATCGTTGCTGCTGGCTTTGGTCACATTCGTAATATTCGGTCTGTAAGACATCTTCATCACCCATTATTTAAATTTTTGGTTGTAAATTGCACACGCAACATATTCTCAGATACTTAGACATATTAAAGAATTTTAAGAGTGATGTCAACCAAAGACGCCTAACACGGAGGCTATTTATTGCTCTTTTCTGATCAACGCCTTTATTCAGTCATTATTTCCATAAAATATATACAGATACATTTAATTTATGATCATTCATTTTGCTGTGATTTGATAAACCGAATGGGCGTTAATGGTTCATAGAATTTTCTTATTTGGCTCACCCTCATAAATAGTGTACAATTAAATTGTGATAAATTAAAATTAGGAATTACAAAGGAGGTGGCATCCATGAGTATTTATGATTTTGAGGTCAACACTCTTCGGGGTGCAGAAGAATCATTGTCCAAGTACAAAGGTAAAGTACTCCTTGTTGTGAATACAGCTAGCAAATGTGGGTTTACGCCTCAGTATAAAGGGCTTCAGGAAGTGTACGAGAAATTTAAGGATCGTGGATTCGAAGTACTTGGTTTCCCAAGCAATCAGTTTGCTGGCCAAGAGCCTGGCGAAAGTGATGAAATTGCAGAATACTGCGAGATTAACTATGGGGTAACTTTTCCAATGTTCGAGAAGATTGATGTAAAAGGTGATGAAGCACACCCATTATTCAAATACTTATCAAAGGAAGCACCTGGTGTTCTAGGCTCAAAAAGCGTGAAATGGAACTTCACCAAGTTCCTGGTGGATCAAGAAGGCCGTGTCCTTAAGCGTTTTGCTCCTAAAACTACTCCTCAGCAGATCGAATCCTATATCTCCAAGCTTCTGAAATAATCCATTCAATAAGAAATTTTAAAAAAGGATACTGGCCACATCACTCAGCCCACTAGGTGATATGCGGTCAGTATCCTTTTGTCTTTAATCAATATACGAACATACAGCTTTCCGATTGCTCGTTAAGCAATCGAGTAGGAGGGAGCGGTGAGCCCCCGACCTCTCACACCACCGTACGTACCGTTCGGTATACGGCGGTTCATGAAATATTCCGTAGTAAGTTGTATCTGTCCATTAAGCTCTTAAGTCCATTGGTTTCCCAGTATCGGTTATTCAATGCTCGTGACAAAATTGGACTCCCTGCAATTCGCCAGTACCCTTTTCGGGTATTTCCCCACTCATCCGCTTTATCCTTGCGTACGCCTAAGGATATTAGTCTTTTGACTTTGGTTCTCGGGTTCTTCCATTGCTTCCATAGGCACATTCTTAGCCTTCTTCGTATCCACTTATCCATGTCTCGAAAGCTACTTGGTGTATCCGCTAGCGAGAAGTACCCACACCATCCCATAAGATATTGGTTTAGTTTCTGGATTCGCTCTTCCATCTTCATCGGCTTCTTTCGAGAGGTTATCTCTCGAATTCTAACCTTCGCTTTCTGCAAGGATTGCTGTGCTATCCTCACCTTTGGTTCTTGGTCCACACTAAAACTAAAACCCAGAAACTTCCGTTTCCAGGGGCGGTCTACCGCACTCTTGCCTTGGTTTACCTTGAGTTTTAGCTTCCCCTCAATGAACCCAGTGACGGATGCTTTGACTCGTTCACCTGCTCTTGGAGTTTTCACGTAGATATTACAGTCGTCCGCATAGCGCACGAATCGGTGTCCACGTTTCTCCAGTTCCTTATCCAGTTCGTCCAGTACAATATTAGATAATAACGGACTCAAGGGACCCCCTTGCGGCGTTCCTTCTAATGTCGGCTTTACTAATCCATTCTCCATCACGCCCGATTGAAGATATTTACGAATAAGTAAGAGGACCTTCTTGTCCTTCACTTTCTCCGCAATCTTCAACATAAGACGGTCATGGTGGACGCGGTCAAAGAATTTCTCCAAGTCTAGGTCGACTACGAATCGATATCCTTCTTTCATGAATTCTCTAGCTTTCCTCACCGCATCATGTCCCCGCCTTTTGGGACGAAATCCATAACTGTGCTCGGAAAACTGTGGATCGAACAATGGGGTTACCACCTGCGAAATGGCTTGCTGAAGCATTCGGTCTGTCACAGTAGGTATCCCTAACATCCGGACACCTCCGCCGTTCGGTTTCGGGATTTCGACCCGTCGTACGGGGCTCGGTTCATAGGTTCCTTCTTCTATCGCATGCCGTAGGGTTTGCCAGTTTTGTACGATGTGTTTTCGTAAGGATTTTACGGACATGCCATCTACGCCATGGCTTCCTTTATTGGCTTCAACACGCTTTAAGGCTTGCAGAAGATTTTCCCGTGACAGCAACTGCTCCAACATTTTTTTTTTTTTTTAACCTCTCTTTACGTGATTTGCATCTTCCTCTTGTGCCAAAGATGAATTCAGCCCTGCTGAAGTCCCCCACGGGATTCACCGCTTCCTTCTTCAGTTAGGTCCTTACGGATTTTTTTTTTTTGCTTTCATCACTCATCTCGAACGCCTGGATATACAAATACCTATTTCATGTTCAGCCCTTCCGCCCGTGTTGCACCACGGGGCGTACTATGGCATCTGCTGACTTCTGTACGTTCAGCTTACCTTCACAGGTAAGGTTACGGAAGTTGTTCCGCGTTCCGTACAGATCTCCCCAGGTAAGAACGCTATCTTCCTCTCCATCTATCTGCTTCATTTACTCTCGCACACCTTTGGCAGTAAGGGTTTTAGTTTGTTTAGCAACCTCACCCAACGTACGCTAGCCTTATATGAAGTTCGTGTTCCTCAGACCGAAGATTTGCCGCCGGCTTCCTTCAGATTCCACCTCACGGTGGACACCCTTGCCTTAGACTAATGGCTACTACTGCCTTCGCCATTCGGGACTTCAACCCTATAGATAGCGCCCATGCTGGGCGCACTAAAAAAGAAGCCTTGCATCGCAAGGCTTCTTTCGTCATTCTGTATGCGGTAGAGAGGACTCGAACCTCCACGGGTATACACCCACTACCCCCTCAAGATAGCGTGTCTGCCATTCCACCACTACCGCGCGGTGAGATAAAACATAAAACTTTGTTTGAGGTCAACATTCATTATTATAAATGTACTTCCCCAAAATGTAAAGGCGTTGATTTAAGAATTTTCGTCGGCCCATTTCTGCTTGCGATATTCAGTGAATGCTAGGTATTCTTTAATGAATTCCTTTTCCTCTGGAAGCAATTTATTCGTTCGATCTTCATTCAACTTTGCTTCTCCGAAATCATAGTCCTCATTGCTCTCTTTCAATATTTCAGATGTATTTCTACCTAAAATAAGCCAGTCCAGACTTACATGAAAAAAAGCGCCGATCTCAATTAATTTATGTGTTCCCGGAGTAGATTTGCCCCGCTTCCAATCCCCCATATTACCTGTGCTTATATTTAACTGCTCGCAGAATGATTTCTTGGTGAGACCTTTTTGCTTAATTAAGTACTCTATACGTTCGTATATGGTCTGCATCCGTAAACCGCCCTTCACAAAAAAATAAAAAAGACTTATTTAAGTAATTACCTATTGCAAAATAACGCAAAAAAGTATATAATTGGTGTTACTATGTATTATCCGATTATATCATATGGCTAGAGTGACGATAAGAGGCGCTCAGGTGACAAGTGTCTGATGTAATGCCGTCTGACCCCCTTAATTAACATGTCATCCCGAAGGATCTCTAGGAGGGAGCGGTGACTTTTGTCAAAATGCTTATCATCTTCCATTATCCATTCACTTGAATATCTGCCGCACAATGCAGTGGTCATCAACAGCCAAGGAGTTATCCAGTTCACCAACAGGAAGTGGAAAGCATTTAGTCATGAATATGGCCTCTCCCCTCACAAACAATGGATTGGAGCTTATTATTCGGAGCTTCTGCAAGATGTGATCATCGATTCCGATCAATGGGCCAAGCTTTATGATTCGGTGAAAATTATACTCCGCAGAGAGCAACAGATTTATACCTCTGAGTTCATCATACAAACCGCCTATAAAGGGACGCGAATCTTTCGTTTGGAAATCTATCCGCTGCTCTCTGATTATTACCTAGAAGCTGCTTTTATAATTTCTCTATATGATTTGGGTGTATTTATAGAAGGAACTAAGATGTCGGGGATCACAAGCATCTGTTCGACATGTCAGCCAACACAAGAGTTAATCCCCATCTGCGCTTCCTGCAAATCCATTCGAAATTCTAAGGATGAATGGATCAACATTGAACATTTTTTAAAACATCAGCTTTCTCTGCAATTCACCCATGATATTTGCCCAGACTGTGTCAGACAGCTCTATCCCCAATATGCAAGAGCCTTCAAGAACTAATCAACTTGTCTAACCCTATAAAAAAAAGTAAGAAAACCTCTGCGAAGCAAAGGATTTCTTACTTTTTTATTTGTATGCGGTAGAGAGGACTCGAACCTCCACGGGTATACACCCACTACCCCCTCAAGATAGCGTGTCTGCCATTCCACCACTACCGCATAATATGACCCGTATGGGATTCGAACCCATGTTACCTCCGTGAAAGGGAGGTGTCTTAACCCCTTGACCAACGGGCCTTAGCAAGGTTGTCTAACGTGACAACAAAAATTATGATACCAGAAATAATAAGACATGGCAAGCACTTTTTTTTCACACCACTTCAGCCTGTAGCATTCTTCGATTCTTCAATCATCTCTATCCATCTCTATATCCCAATCAGATCTAATTCTGACCTTTATCTCCTCATATTGTTCCCTGGAGTGCTGTGTATCTCATGAACATAAAGAAGCTTCCTTCTAGGACCATGATCCTCGAAACGAATAAGTTCAATAGAAAAATCTGCGCCACAAGACCGTTATAATAAGACATATCCCCTTGATGTGTAAACGAAAGTATAGCTGTCTGTGTAAGAACGAGGGATATTTAAGAGGCTGCTAGATTGGATATAACATTTGTCTCATTGGTACATACAAAAAAAGCTTATTCCCAACCGATAAACGGAAGGAGAATAGGCTGTAAGCTGTTCACATTTTCCCTTTTAATTCTAATTCTTTAATCTGCATCATATGGTGCCGGTCATGCGATATAAAATCCTTTAAATAGGACTCAAAGGAAAACCTTCCGTCAACATATTTTCCCGAGTATTTCCCCTCTTCAAGGCTACTTATACAATCTAATAGTAAGTTACGATACTTCATAGTCAATTCTATTAATTCATCTTTGGTTTTTGTCTTACCATATGTAACAGCATCATTATTGAATTGATCGTAATCAATAAGTTGAAGTGTTATCGCTTTATCACATGCTATCGGTTCTATCGTCGATTCATAGAAGTATTTATCCCATAATATAATATGACTAACAACATCATGAATTGTCCATTTTCCTTCAGCGATGGGTGTTTTCCAATCTAAATCAATGATTTCTAGAACAAATCCATTCCATTCCTTAAACTGATTTAGCAAGTCTGATCGGTTATTCATTGGCGTATCTCCTTTTTTATCATCATAACCCTCTTGAAAGTATCCACATTTAATTGCGAGCAATATTAGTAACCCACTTTACAAGAGATGATTTAGACATTATCAGATCTCCATCGTACTTATTAATTTACGCTAATTCCCCATAGCATTGCACATTCCTGACGTTCGAACAGCGTAGATAAACGAAGCTGTCAATCCAAGAGCTTATGGTCTGCAATGTGAATGCATTATTTGCTATTTTTTATATATGTAATCGATAAATCCTTGTCGTATCCATTCGCCTTCAAACTTTCTTTCAAACACTCGATCTTCTTTATATATTAATTGCATATCATCAAACATAGAATCCGCTTCATGATAATCATAATAAGAGTGTATTACTAATTCGTCGTCTTCCAATTGTTCATACTGATTTTCTCCCAAATCCACTCCATCGCCGACTCGAAAATCCTTAAGGGTTAAAAAATTAACAAATAATAATCCACCAGGTTTTAGCACCCGTTTCAATTCATTTATTGCTTCTTTTACATCCTGTTTTCTCATATGAAAAATAGAGTTATAAGAATACACGAAACTCATCGACTCATCACTTATTGCCAACTGTCTCATGTCGCCCTGGTGTATGTTTAAATTCTGTCCTCTTTCTGCCGCGAACTGATTAGCTCTGTTCAATTGCTCAACATTCATTTCTATTCCGTATGTAGTGTAACCATAATTCGCAAACAAACTTAGTGGAGGCGTATCCCCTCCTGCCCCACAATCTAATATGGTCTTTTCCATGCCACTTTCATTACATAATGCCAAAAATCTGTACAATGGTATTTGTTTAAAAAGCTCCATAGTTGTTTCTCTCCTTTGATTTTAGGTTAATACCTTCCTCAAGCCACCTTAATCATAGCTAAGATCCTTCTTGTAGTAAAAGTGTTTACTTCCAAGCGGAGCATCTTCGATAGTTGCAATTACTTTATATCCATATTTCTTATAAAATTCAGGCGCTTGAAAACTGAATGTATCTAATTTGATAAAAGTACATTTCTTTGCTCTGGCAACTTTCTCTGCTTCTTCCAATAATCTTTTCCCGTAACCTTGACTACGATAGTTATCATCCACCCACAAAATACTAATTTCCATCCAATTCCAACATATCGCACTATTGATACCGGCAACAATATCTCCGTTATCATCCTTCAAGCATAAATTCATCTCCTCATAAATGCCATTCGGTACTTGTTTAGAGTTAAATTCAATAAGTTTTTTTCTGACGTAATCTGTTTCTTCATTTGTGCTATAAAGTATCTTAGGATTAATCGACATAAGTTCCTCCTTGGTTTAACTCTATACATTGTATTAATTTCGTCTAACGTTTTTGAGTAATTAAACTCTATTCTATTTTCCAAACTATTTAATTGTAATTCAAGGTGACTCATAGGTCTTATTAGATACCTTATAGATAATTGATCCGTCCAGATATTCCTCAACGCACTGAACATATGGTGTTAACCAAATGATTATACTTCCTTGAATAAATTATCAAAATACTCTCTATGATAATTCACTATCCAATCATTATATTTAAAATAAAGAGGTCTTAATTGATCTTTAGAACTGGCATGAATGATACATCCTCTATCATCATACATATAAAAAATAATATCCTTATCTTTACTAATAAAATATACACTTTGACCTATTGAAGGTTCTCTCCCTTGCTCATAGTGACTAATACCTTCAAGTATTTCTATGTATGGAAAAGTAGAGACTAACCCCGCAGATACTTTAACCTGATATTCATGTTTAATTTCTAATCTTTTCCCCTCATCATCCTCATCTTCATCTACTTCGAATAATGTTCTCTCTTCAATTATCTGTCCATTCATAAGCTTGTAAATATATTTAGATGTTGTATTTCCAAACATAGGATCATTTTGGTCACCCCAATCTTTGATCAGGACATAAATAAAATCATTTTGATTAAATGTTTCTTCAAATATTTTTACCACTCTTTTGTTTACTTGTTTAATTCTTCGTTTTGATCCATTTCGGAATGGTTCACCTAACTCAAATCTAATATGTATATCACTCTCAAAATTCGGAAAATTATTATCAATATATTCAAAAATTTCTTGTATCATTTGGCCTCCGGTATTTCTTCTCTATTCTCATTGCAACAGTTGCAAGCGACACTCTCATAATTTTTTTTTTGAGAGCTCTATTAGTGCATTTTTTGCAGTATCACTTACATTTTGATTTTGGTGATTTTCAAACAAAATAAAAACCGGGATATATTCTTTATTAAAAGTATTACTCAATGCATATAATGCATCTGCAAGAAGTTCAAATTCTATTTCTTCTATATGATCGGCTAAATAATCCAACTTATTTTTTGAGTAGTCATTTAGTAATTGTAGAATATCTTGTTTGATTTCTTTACAATGATCAAAGAGTAGGTGCTTTTCTAGAAGTAAGATGATTTCATCAAAATAAGACAATTCATAGCCGAAATATGGATCCAAGTACATGTCCAAACAAAATAATAGACTCCTCTTTTCAGAGACATCTTTATTATTCAAAAAATCGTTAATAGCAGTTGCCCCAGTAATTATGATATCTCGGTGTTTCTGAGTATAAGTTACATAACTAACTTCTCGTTCGTTCAAAAAAGAACACCTCTTTTCGTCCTTCCCACCAAAAATTATCAAAGCTGTTTAATGATTATCTCCAATTGCAAATAATATTTCGGTCCCTTGCTTCAGGTATTGCAAACCGAATAGCCGTTAGCTTCCACAGTGTGAATGCTGTGTTATTAGAAGAATTCCCTGAAAAACACAAAATCACTTTATTGAATCCCCGCAGTTCCAAATGTCTCTCTAATAACTTTTTCGTATTCATCCCATTTAAAATAAAAAGGCCCAACATCAATAGCTTTATTGCTGGGTTCCAGTTTGAAATCTCTCCATATGATAAGATCCTCTTCTTTCTCAATAAATACGGATATAAAGCCACACTCTTCATCTCCACACCAAGGGCAGACTAATATTGGGTATCTGTAGTACATATATTCATGCATTTGGTTTAATAAAAAATAGTTAATCATTTTCCTTTGATGCTCTTCACTCCCCCACCCGAGGGATGGAACCATGTCATGTCTTTTCAGCATTTGATAAAGAGACCTGCCATCAATTATTATGTCAGCAAATTTGGTATTTTTATTTCCTTCTTGATCCGGATCAAAACTATCATATCTACTTGAAGGTTTAGTTTGTAATTGATTTATAGTTTTCATGTTCCCTCCGTTAAATTTCTTTCAGTAATATGAATGTTGCGTTAGCTGATATAGCTGGATTCATGAAACTTAACAAGTAAACATTCGCCTTTTCCACTCTATTCACCTTCCAAAATATTGAATTTGATCACTGATAATTCAGATTAAAAAAGACAAATCACACATTCGTGTGATCTGTCCCGGTACTTCCTCAATTCCATATATATCACATTTAGCAACCGAAAATAATTTTACGTAACAAAAAAAGAGCCCCCATAATGGAAGCTCTTCTTATGTAATTCAGAACGGAGAGAGTGGGATTCGAACCCACGCACCGCTTACGCAGTCTAACCCCTTAGCAGAGGGTCCCCTTATAGCCACTTGGGTATCTCTCCATAAAAATGGCTCCCCGAACAGGACTCGAACCTGTGACAACTCGATTAACAGTCGAGTGCTCTACCAACTGAGCTATCAGGGAACATTAGAAGTAAATTAGAAGTGAACATGAATTAATTTATCATGATTTGAAGGTCTAGTCAAGCAGGTAAAATAATTTTTGTGATCGTTTTCAAATTCATGCATTATTTCTGCCATTAGCTAGATTTAAGAGGGGATTAATCCCCCCTTTGTTTATACGTAACACCATTCCCCGTCTTGCGGAAGCTGTACTCGATCCTGTAGCTCCTCCTTCTCCAAGTGAGCTTTTAGCTTATCCCGGGTAACAAGGCAATGGTTGATGGCGTCCATGTGTACAGCGATCAACTTAGTAGAAGAAGCATATTCGCATAAGTCTACGACATCCTGCTCATTCATTGTGATATGACCTCCGGTTAAAAACTGCGCTCCACCAGCATTAACGATCGTCATCTCAGGTTTAAAGGCATCGAGTGCAATCTTCACCTCATCACACCAAATCGTGTCTCCTGCCAAATACACAACTGGTTCGTTTTCCGCCTGAAAGACAAACCCGGATACCTTCCCCATCAGCTTGCCAATCTCTCCGGTTCCATGCTGTCCACCGGTACGTGTTATAGTTACTCCTTGGAATGTCAGCTTATCAGTGATTTCCGAGACGTTCTCAAATCCCTGCTCTACTAGGGTATCCCTGTCCCCCTCCTGACAAAATAACGGTAGATTATTCGGCAGCAAGGAAACGGCAGCGGCATCCCAATGATCTGGATGAAGATGCGTGACTATTATTGCATTAGGATTCAGCCATTTGTCTACTGATCCCGGTAACGATACAAGCGGATTCCGACGGTCATTTTCCGTATTAAAAATGGGAGGATTAGCGCCCTGCTCACTCAACATAGGATCAATAAGAAATGTACTTCCCCCATACTCCATCCATAGGGTCGCGTTGCGAATATGCTGTATTTTCATCGTAAGCCCTTCTTTCTTTCAGATATCTTCTGCTACAATTAATTATAGTTGGACCTTGAAACAGAATACATTGAGATTGGAAAGAGATTGGCCTGTTCTACTTTCACGCAGAAAGGATTTTAAATAATGACGAGTTCTTATTCCATAGATGATGTGGATTTTCGCATCCTACAGCTTCTAATTGATGATTCCACGATCAGTCACAGAGACATTGGGCAGCAAGTGCATATGACAGGCCAAGCTGTGGGCGCACGTATTCGCAAAATGCAGGACACCGGAGTGATTGAAGGCTACACCGTCCGCTGGAATCCAGATAAAGTTGGTGAGGCGATCAATGCCTTTATAACGGTCTTTCTAGGTTCGAATACGGTACATCCAGCCTTTCAAACATTCGCAAAGCAGCATGACAGCGTAAAAGAAATGCATCGCGTCAGTGGAGAAGGCTGCTATTGGATACGTGTTCGTACGGGAAGCCAAGAGGATTTGAATAACTTTCTCGACGAGATGCTAAAGTTCGGAAATTACAGAGTCAATTTATCGATGGGGAAGCTTAAATAAGGCTGTATCGCCTATGAGGCCGCTATCGGAGCCAGTTGACCTTTTACGCAGCATAATCGAATATTTGGCATACTAACGGACCCTCTAGTCGCTATTGGCATGAAAATCACCAAATATGTTCTGGCAGACAGCCTTCGTCCAAAAAACGCAGAGCAGCTATTCTCCAATTACTGGAGAATAGCTGCTCTTTTAGTAGAAATTTAATTCAATAATCCGGCAGCTTTAAGTAATCTTGCTAGGATCACAGCTGCCTCTGCACGGCTAGTATCACTGCCAGGCGCAAAGCTATCTGCCGATTGGCCTTTCATGATTCCTTTTGCTGTCAAGACATTCACAGCCTCTTTAGCCCAAGAAGAAATAGTAGACGAATCTGTGAATGCATCTGTCGCAGGGTTAACTCCAGATTCTCCAGCTCCAAGGTTTAACAGCTTTAGTGCCCTAGTTGCCATAACAGCCATTTGCTCCCGTGTAATAGGGGCGTTCGGACGGAAGGTTCCATCCTCATAGCCTTGAACCAGTCCTAAGGCTGCCGCAGCTTTGGTGTCTGCAGCATACCATGATAAATCAGACACATCACTGAAGGTCTTCGTTGTGTTCGCAGCGGCTAAGCCTAAAGAGCGAATTAGCATAGCTGCGAACTCAGCACGACTAACGGAATACTGAGGTGCAAAGTTATCTGTGGATTGTCCGGTCAAGATCAGTCGACTGGCAAGCGTTTCGATCTCGTTCTTTGCCCAGTGTGAAGAAATATCTCCAAAAGTTACAGGATGTTGTGCAACGACGAATATCCCGCTAGCACTGCTGCTCTTAACAGTAACCTTGGTCATCCCACCTACGATCTCGAATAATGCAGGTACATAACGGAAGGAACCCGTCTGCTCATCGTAAATAAGGACTACTCCCGTCTTTGCAACCAGTGCTCCCTCCATCATAAATGTACGATCTACATACGTAGTGCCGAACCCATTAGCAGGTACAGTGTTTTTGCCATCTGTGACCTTTAAGGTGACAGATGCCGGAGTTCCTTGTACATTAAAACCTTGCTGCTTAGCCTTGGCAAGCAGTTGTTCCAATCCTTTTCCACTTAGCGGATTTAGTTGAAACTCTAGCGTGCCCGCTGGCATTTGTGCCGCTTTCAGCACGCTCTCCACGAGTCCTAACGGGAAGCGATAGCTCATATCGCCACTGGCAATGACAAGCACCGCATTCGGGCTAAGTGCTGCTGCATTGCGTAAAGCTTCTGCGCTAAAGCGAGCTATACCCTCTCCGTTAGCTGAAATCTCGATAAGAGCTTGCCCAGCAGTCGCCTTAGCTTTTAGCTGCGCATCATGATTAGCAGCTGGTGTTGGCGTTGGTGTAGCGACAGGTGTAACAGGATTTGCTGACCCCGCCGGATCAGGAGTACTCGTTGGACCTGGTGTACTTGTTGGTTCAGTCGGATCCACAGGATCCGTCCCACCATTAGGTAACACCACCTCTACTGTATACACCCTCTTATCATTGCCAACAGTTACCGTGAAGTCTGTGCTTCCCGCTTTAACTCCATGGATACTGTCGTTTGTAAAAGTAGCAATGTCACTGCTCACAACATTAAAGGTAGCTTGTGTAGTAATATCCGCTCCTTCTTTGTCCAACACCTGAAGAATAGCTGACTTTCCTTGTTCTAGTACAACAGGTCCGCTCTGTCCATCTGCTAGCTTGATGGAGAAAGGTTTAACAGCTGTAGCTATCCCTTGGTTCTGTTCAATGATGCTAAATTCAGGAGATGCATTGGACAGGAGGTTCATCCGTTCACCACGAATAATCAAGTTGTCGACGAGCAGATTTCCTTTCAGCTCCTTTGTAACCTCAATCCCGCTTGTGCCCGCTCCGTCAATCACGTTATTCGTGAGAACCACGCCATCCATATTCAGATTACCGTGGGCAATCAGGCCAGAATAGGTGCTGTCGAGCGCCATATTGTTACGGATGAGTACTTTTCCTTTTAGGTTGCTCTCACCAGCGTACAGCCACAACGCACCGAGGTTTACCCCGTAGCCCGAATCATAACTACCTGTGCGAAGCAATGTATTCCGCTCAACGATAGTCGTTCCTTGGAACGGCTCTGCGGAGAAACGGGTAGATACAGCGATCCCGGCTCCGTTAGTTACAGTATCTTTTACCACGTTATCTTGAACTTTGTTATCTTTACCACCGAAGACCACAATGTTATCGGCCAACCATGGCAGTGAGACGTTATTAAAACGTGCCGTATTGTTATAGCTAAATGTCCGTTCCGCGCCATTCACTTCATTCAATTTGGCATCTGTGAAAGACCACATTGCAATACCATCATCCCCTGGATAGCGGATGTCACTTTGTTCCATCATGCTGTTGCCAGTGCCTACAGCAAAGTTAATTCCATCCGCCATCAGATTGCGGATTCGAAGACCTGCCATATACAGACCATTCGTACGAGCCTTCTCACCAATAGGTTGTGTTAACCACAAGCCTGCTTTGGTATGTTCAATCCATACGTTCTGAATGACCGAGCCTTGGCCAAAAGCACCATGGAAGGCGTTAGTGAACGCTTCATCGTCCCGTACATTAATACCACCCTCAATCAATAGGTCGTATACGCCAACCTTGCCACCGTGACCGTAAAATTTGGCGCCATTCAGAACCGTATACCACATGCCTGCTCCACGGATTTCGGCTGTATCCAGATCCAGCAGACCCTCTCCGACATTAAAAGTACCTACCGGGAACCAAACCCCTTTCCCTGTTGCCTTCGCTTCGGCAAGCGCTGCCTTAAAGGCTGCGGTATCATCTCCCTCATCATTGGCTACTGCTCCAAAATCCGTTACAGAAATAAAGCCGTCAGGACGAGTCAACTCAGGGGCTACCTGCTCCATATCCACCAAGTCGATGACGTATGAAGTCGCTTGGTCTCCTGTTCCCTTCTCTAAACGAATGGTTGCTCCGGCAGGAGCATCGCCAATCAGAGCATGAATTTCATCAAAGAAGCGATGTCCACTACCTTGACGAGGATCATTTGACCATGGGTAGCTGCCATATTCCCAAGCATATTTTGAAGTCAAATTAAGCTGTTTCTTAACTCCATCTACATATAGAGTCAATGTTTCTTCAGCACCAGCACCATCCGGACTGTCCGGAATGGAATAGCGCAGAACAATAGAATTAGCTGCTTCTGCAAGCTTGAACTCTATATAGTCCCCAGTATTCTTCAAGGCGACGGCTTGTCGTCCAGAAGCCTCTGAAGCCATTGTGCGATATTTCCGCGAAGGACCGATCAGCGTTCCGTTAGTCGCTGCATCTTCAGCTTCATAACTAATGTAAGGAACTGTGGCTCCGCGGTAAACTTTGTTTACGCTATTTTTTACTGTCAGGTTATCAATGCTTACTTTATTCCAATCCATATTGTCGTTGCTTAGAGAAACGGTGTTGATTCCTGCACGCAGCTGCAGCTTCACCTGTACAGTCTTCCAAGAGGAAGTCTTGACCACGTTAACTTTATCTGATTCCTTCAGGCCGTTCACCTCAAGCAACAGATCTGTTACATCACTGGAAGTATTCTTGTAACGAACAACGGCATCATATTCACCGGCTTGCTGGGCATTGACTGCAAACCGTATAACATGATCTCCTTGGAATGCTTCTTCTCCTGTATAAATTGCATCTGTAGGGATAGGCAGGAAGCTCCAAAGAGTGCTATCGGTTCCCACAGCAGAACCAAGTTGAACAGCTGATGCGTCGTGAGTAAGATAGGCTGTTTTATCCGCACTTAGCAGGAGCTTGTAGCCTAACTTCTCTTCCAGCGTCCACTGGGAACGTTCTGTTTCCCCAGAAGCTAACAAGACGGCTTGGTCTGCTTCATTTAAAGAAAGATATTGTTTGGTCTGAACATTCATTATGCGTTTACGTCCATTTACATCCTGGACGATCCATTGGGAGTGAGCCGCCTTGTCGGAGGCTTCTGCATATACGAGTGCCCCTTCTTGTTCAGCCAATTCTTTACCGGTCAGCCCTTTCGGCACGATCGTTATAATGTTGGTATCATTCTGAACTGGAGTTGTTGTATTGTTATTGCGCAGTTCTCCAGACGGAGTAGTAAACTCCTGCTGAGCCGCTTCAAGAGTCCATTGAGCTAAGCCGTCACTCTCTAGTAGGAGCGCACGTTCAGCATATCCTGTCTTATTCGCAATGTTTATTAATTCATCGTCGTATTCTCCATAGAGACTACGAATGGTGTAGTGCGTATAATCGGAAGCCAAGCTTACTTCCCAAGCAGATGCTCCGTCTATAGCCGGTTCCGCGCTACTGCTCTCCAAGTATGAATAATCTCCATTCAATGTTAAATAATGGCCTGTTGCTCGATTGATAATCGTTTGTTTGCCGTCCTGCACAAATATATTCCAATGCGAGAATCCATTCTCTGCTGACGGCTGCCCGTACAGAACAACTCCGTGTTCATTCTCGTATAAATACTCCCCGCTGCTTGCATTCTTAAATCTTACAGGGTAAGCAGGGATAGGTGGCGCAATCGCTTCAACGGCTTCAGCGGCAAAATGAGCACTGTTTCTATCCGCTGCATCGGGAGCCTTACTGATCTTTATAATCGGATTCCCATTCTCATCAGAAGCCCCATACATATAGTGGCCAGCCCATCCACTCTTGAAAGTAGTCAGACCTGAAGGCTGCATATCCACAATCCACTTAATGCTGCCCCATACATCATAGACGGTTTGCAGTGTCTGAACGGCAACATTAGGCTCAATCTCATCTACTGCACCACCTATATGCTCCAGGGAGAGGTAACGTCCAGTACCTTTATTTTTAATCTTCACAGATCCATTGCTACCAGCTATTTCTTGCAGCTGCCAGACAAAGGTATCGTCATTCATATCAAGTGAACCATAAGTAGCCTGACCTACTGTTACATCCTCGTTCGCAGCAGCTAAAGCTACAGGATTTGGATCAGCGGTTGCAGATTCCGACTTATCCTGCGGAACCACTGCTTCAGTGTCCTGCGAATCATAGACAGCTTCGGTGACTGTCTTAGATTCTAGCAATTTCTCTAGTACATCTGGAGAAGTCAACAAAGGACCATCCTTAAGATATTGATCCTCACCATTTACAGCGTCTAGCTTGAAGCGGAACAAGTCCGGCTTTTTCTCAGTAACGGTAACAAATCGCCACTGTGGGCTGCCCCAGCCTGGATTGATCACACCATACTCGGCGTATTTAGTGAGATTTTGAAGTGAAATGAACTTCTCAGGGAATTTATTAGGTTCCTTATCGAGAACACTGCTGATTACGTATGTGTTGTCGCCAATATTTTTACCTGTCCAGATAAATTCCCGCTCCACATTATTCCTGTCTGGAAGCTCAGTGACCTGGATATGGCCATCTGGCATATTCATTGTGTTAATGTAGTGGCCTGTTTTCTTGTTCTTGAATAACTTACGGCCATTATATTTCTCAATCAGCCATTGATCGGAGCCATCCTTTTGCATATTTCCATATTTCAAGAGACCATCAGCAGATTCATACCAATAAAAAGACTTCCAGCCATTTTGAATACGATAATATGGAATGGTGCCATCTGTTGGTGTGTTAGGGTCTAGAAGCTGCCACTGGGCGCTTAATGAAGTCGCATCCCCACTTGCTCCAGCACTGTCTCCACCCAAGGTAGATAGATAGATGCCTTTGCTCTCTACATTTTCTAGTGTCAGATAATCATCATAATCATCAGAATCTTTAAAATTCCATTGATCCGATGGTTGGCTTCCGCTGATCTGCTCAGCCTTGGCTGTGCCATCACTATACGAAAGGTAATGATTAGTTGCTGCATTACGGATACGTTTATTACCGTCATAATCCTCTATATACCATAGATAATCGGATGAATCAGCAGTATCTGGAGCAATTAATCCGTGCTTAAGTGCACCGTTTGCGGATTCATACAAGAAATCTGTAGCTACTTGTGCATCTGTATAAGTTGCCAAGCGTACCGGCTGCAACTCGGAAATAGGGACAACTGTCCACTGGGCATTATGACTGGTTGCTTCACCCGGCCAGCTGTTAGAGCGCACGTTGTTATCTTCCTCAAACTGAGGATTCAGCCATAAAGGCTTAACTCCGTCGGTTAATCCTTTATTACTTAAGGTAATAAAACCCGCTCCATCCGCGCCTGGTGCATCTTCTTTCACCCATTCACTTAGCATCACCTTGTCCGGATCGATTTCTTGCGAAAAGACTCCAGCCCAAGTCACTTCATTTTGCTTAATATAATGACCCGTCTCACGGTTTCGAATCATCAGTGTTCCGTCATCCGTTCCCGGCTCAAGAAGCCACTGGGCAGCCTCATTCTTCAAAGGCTGTTTACCGTAAAGTACATTTCCTTTCTCCTCATACATCACCTGACCGGGACGCATCCGGCTTTCCAACCGTACAGGTACTGTTCCTGCGTTAGGATCAATAAAAGCCCACTGCGGACTCTCAAACGTAATATTGATATCCGAGCTTACTTGCGCATAACCAAGCTGATTCTCCTCGTGGATAACCAGCTTACTCTCAGGCACGCTCGCGCTTCGGATGATCATGTATCCGTTTCTATTGGAAGTATCGATCAACCATTGATCCGTAACACTTCCAGCTCCTTGGAGATCTGCCGCCTTAAGTGTATCCTCTTTGCCGTTGTTACCAGCCATTGTAATGTAGTGGCCCGTCTTCACATTCTTAATTCGTGACAGACCATTTACAGTCTCCACTGTCCAATGCGATGATGTGTCCGCTGGATTGGTCATGCCATAACGCACGATACCATCAGACGTTTCATATAAGAAATTATTTTTCCACTTATTCTTGATGAGTACTGTCCCTGATGGAATTAGCCCTGCGCCTGTTCCTCCAACCCCTTCTGCTCCTACGGAACCGCTACCGATTCCCATCACAGGCAAGCTTGAGAAAATCAGCAGCATCGCGAGCAGACCCGCCATCGCGGACCTGAATCGTTTCATAAATGTGCCCCCTCTACCTAATATGGACTTCCCTTCCATCTTAAGTTGGCAACGCTTACAAAACGATGTGTGATTTTATCCATAAAAAGGTGTATTTGTACGTATCTCCCGAAAGGTCTGAGCGCTACTGAAAATTGACAAATCTGCTGAACCCTAAGATAGTTAATTTAATTAGAAACGAGCATTCATTAAATGGAGGTACATATGAAATTCAAAATGGATTCACCAAAAATATCAGATCCAGACGCTCTACTCCCTGAGCAAATATACTCGCTGCAAACCAAAGATGAATTCAGTCGTTGCAGCATAAGCGATACAGTTATTGATAATCAAGAGGCGAATAAAGTCAGCTTTGATCAAGTGGTTTTTAAAAATGTTACGATTATCGAGTCGTCCTTAACTGGGATTGAACTGATGGATGTAATTTTTGAGCGATGCGATCTATCCAATGTGGATTTTACGAATGCAATTATTCATCGAACCGAATTCAGGAACTGCAAGCTCATCGGTACGGACTTCACAAGAGGCAGATTCCAGAATGTTCGCGTGGTAGATTGTATCGGGGATTTCGCAACATTTCGAATGGCTAATCTGAAGCAGGTTGCTTTTGAGAATAGTTCATTGATGAGCTCTGATTACTACCAATCGAATTTCCAGAAAGTCAGCTTCAGCGAATGTAATATTGATCAAGCCACATTGTCAGGATCAAAGCTTAACGGGATCGATCTTAGTGACTGCGAGTTTAGTAGCTTGATCGTGGATATACAAGATTTGGAGGGATGTATCATTTCGCCTCAGCAAGCTGTTTCCTTTGTTGGATTGATGGGTCTGGTTATAAAATAACGTGCTGTTCTACTTACTGGACTTCCAGCGCTAGCAGCTTCAGCTTACCCGAACATTTGCCGCAGCGGTAGCGCTTTGGGTCTACTTTTCGCTTACGCGGATACTCCATAGCACATGCTGTACAGATCAGCTTGTACCGGTAAGGGAGTGACTTTCGAGCTTTCGCACCCGGCAATGTCTGACAATAGCGACTCCCGCCGACTTGTGCCAGCAGTCTTTTGAAATCAGTGTCACGATGCATATACCCTCGCTTCGCCAAATGCAGATGATAATGGCAGAGCTCGTGTTTTATAATCTTCTCCGTCTCTTCTCTACCGAACATAGCAAGCTGATGGGGATTAATCTCTATATTATGGCTCTTGGTAAAATATCGACCGCCTGTTGAAGATAATCGGCTGTTAAAGCTTGCCTTGTGCCTAAAGGGTACGCCAAAGCTGTCCCGTGATACCTGCTCAATCCACAGCTGCAGCTCTTCGTTGCTCATCGTTTCCATAGCGTTCTATCACAAGTCCTTTCCACGGGAATTAAGATCTCTACTTGAATTGTAACTTGTGCATAGGCTAAACTGTCAAGAAGGAAGACAAGTACGGAGGGAGAATGACCAATGCCGAAAATGCGGTATGTAATTTTGCAGCAACATCAAGAATTGCAATTCGTGGAAATGCCCGAGGAATATGCGTACCAGCTAAGTGCGCTCAATTTACGTCTAAACAAAGAAATCGACAAGCTGACAGCCGATAATGTACCGGATCTGCCCTTAGCTATTGCTGAGTGTGATTCATTGGATCTGCTACGCGAAGATTACTCTCTGGAGTCCGGTCTGGATTATATCAATAGATTGGAACAGGCCTTTGCCTCTGTTCAGGAGCAAAAGAACTATCCACTCATCTCCCTGCTGACCGAGATTCGGGCGCTGCAAGCGCAATTAGAGCAATGGTACGAAGAGGAAGCAGAAAGCATTCTGTAAATCGTCACCTTTAGGCTCATTTCTCCATATGCTAACTTACGTAAGCAGTTAGAGGAGTGATACCCTTGCCACAGTGGCTCTGCCATCAACTGATGAAAGCCTATTACAAAAAAGACCGCCGTCAGATCAAGCTGCTGAACGAGTGCTGGTTCTTTTATCGTAATTCTGCGGAATCACCGGATTCCATCCAGAGAAATTTATAGGATTCGTTAAATTCAAAAATCCATCCCGCTACTTACAGGGGATGGATTTTTGTATAGGATTCGTTGGAATCTGAATTAGAACATAGGGAATACATATCTGACCAAGAAGAAAAGTGCTCCGAAAAAAATAATAATATAAGCAGCATATTTAATAAAGGTAGATGCGACAACACTGGAATCCGATTTCCGTTGCACCTCTGTATGCTCCACTTCAACGCTTCTATCTTTATAGCCCGGTTCCATCATCAATCTCTCCTTTCGAATATAGGCTGGTAGATAGTCTCCATTAACCCGGGGCTTTCAGAGTTGAAACAAAATTCCAAATCGAACCAGTTATTTTCCTTCATCATGAAACTGCTTTATTTCTTTTATGATTCCAAGCACATCGCCTTGTGAATTCGAGCTCCCTGATGGTTCGGCTCCAAGTGCAACGCTTCTTCAAATCGTTCTTTCGCTTCTGCCATTTCCCCTAAACCTAATAAACCTAAACCCATCATGAACAAGCAATGAATTTGATTGCGTCTATTCAGATCATCCTCAAATACGAGGAAATCAGGTAAGGATACGGCAAAATAATCAATCTTCACCTCATCAAAGAGATGTCTTTCTGCGAAATCGATCAGCTTATTAAAACGCCGGTTCGCTTCCTTGGGATGATTCAGCTGTACCCATGCTAGGCCCTGATAGAAGATCATTTCTGGCGGCTGATCGTTGTAGTACATCGCGCTGGCTGGTTCTTTCAAGCCTTGAGACGCAATCGCCCAGTGTCGTGCAGCTTCTTGCATCTTGCCTAATCCGTTATAAGCCACACCAAGCTCGTAATACACATTATTCTCTTGCGCACCATCGAGCTTACCCTCACCTAAATTCTCTGGATAATGAAGCGCACGTGTTAATAATGAGATAGCCTCTTCATATTGGCCTACCTGATTCGCCTGCTTACTCAGTTCAACAAGCGCCAAAACATATTGCCCCGTAGCTTTCCCCTCTCCACCTTCCCATGGATGGAATTGACGTCGTAATAGAACAGACAAAGCCTCTTCATACTTGCTAAGCAAATTCAGTAGGGTCACATATTCAAGGTATAGATCATCCCGCTTCTCCACCAGCTCCATATGCTGCTGCAGTCTTGCCATCCGCTCCTGAGCAGAAACACCAATCTTCTTATACAATTGGTCCAGCTCGTAGAATACTCTCGCATCATTCGTATTGCACTGGAAAGCTTGTTCAAGTGACTGCAAGGAAGCCTCAGCATCATTACGCTTATTGTAATAAGCAAGCGCAAGGTTACGATGAACCGTCGGGAAACGATCATCAAGCGCGACGGATTGCTCCCAATGGCGAATGGCATCGTCGGTACGTTTTTTATCATAGAATAGATTTCCTAGATAATAATGAGCCTTACTATCTAGCGGATTGCAGGCAATCGCGCTTTCTAATACCTGCAGCTCAAACAAGCTGTTCGGGAAGCAATAATCAGAAGATGCTGCTTGAGCAAGCTGAAGCTGCGCTGTCGCATCTTCCTCACGGCCCATTTTCTCGTGTACATAAGCCAATGTGTAATGCACCATCGGATAATTGGGTTCATTCGATTTCCTACGAATTTGCTCTAACACCTGTGCAGCTTCCGCGAACAATCCACTACCTGCATAATCGGAAGCTAGATTTAAATAGTTATGCACATCGTTTCGCATGAACCGTGCAAGCTTCATCTGAGCCTCAGCTGCTTCCTCTTGTCGCCCGAGCAATGTAAGCGTAAGCACTCTCTCATACGCTGCCCCGAAATCCGCGATATCTAGTTTCAATGTCTCCTCTGCGAATGTAATCGCCTCAGAGTAACGTCCAAGCTTGCGTAAAAGTGCTGTTTTTACATGTCTTGATTTATAGTTTCTTGTGTTACGTGCCAAAGATCTAGTTGCGAGTTCCAACGCTTCTTCATACGCCCCACGTTCACAAGCAATTTGACTCAATGCATAGTATCCACTGTCTTGAAATGCTGCAGACCATACCGCCTTGTAGAAGGCAGCAAATGCTTCTTCCTTGCGATCCTGCAGTCTGAGAACTACACCAAGCTGATAGTATGCTTCACTATCATATGGATTCGGATTGCGCCAAGTCAGCGATCGTATAGCCGTACGGAAATGATTTTCCGCTTGCTTGAACAATCCTCGACGAAGCAGCAGTGTCCCATAAGCCACATTAAGCCGAATATCGGATGCATCTCTTCTTAAGCCTTCTTCATAATAATGCTCTGGCTCGAACGTAGCATGACGGTATTGCTCCAAGTGAACTCCAGCCAAATACAACTGCTCTGTGCTTTTTAATTCTTCCGGTAGTGGAAGTGGCTTGGCTGCATCTGGAACCTGTTCAATGCTAGGCTTCGCTGGACGATAAGATATGAGGCTGTTTCCGTTCACATCAAACACCGTTAGGATTAAGTGATGCGGCTGATCCACTTTATCTAACGTAATGACAGATTTATAGGTTAATTCTGGAGAGAGCGTAACGGTATCCTTCACGTACGTTCTATGCTGACCTCTAAGTTCAATAACCGCTCCCTCGAATACCGAAGTTCCATAGGCCATCACAGTGGCAGTCTGTAAAGTCTCATCCACCTCAAGATTAACGGCGGCATCAATAGAAGCATTTTTCACAACACCGATGTTCTTATATGGCATGAAATATTGTATAAATGACTTCTCTTCATACGGTTGGAGCCAAGTGAAATCGGGTTGATTATCCGTAAATACCCCTGTCATTAATTCAATATAGGGTCCGTCCTCATCGGTTAAATTACGGTCCCACGCTTGACCAAATTCGCCGTTCCCCCAAGTCCACTGCTTTTTACCCGGAGATACATGGTGATTCGCTACGTGAAGCAGACCCGCTTCAACCCCATGATCATAGCCACCCACGAAATTATAATCCGATTTATAAGCCATGTATGACGTAGGAACAGGAATATTTTTATAGCGTGAAATATCTACACCTTCGGAATAGTCCATCTTGTAATACGTTCCTGTTGCAATAGGGAATCTGGACACATCACGCTTACCATGGTCGAATACGGCTGTGACATCCGGTGGAAACACCGATTGCGTATGGTCATTGACTGCAACCGCAGGGTTTGCCCACCATAAGAAGGTTTGTGGCTCCGAAGTTCGGTTATATAGCTGTGCTGTAACTTCGAGATAGGCTTTTCCAGGATGCAGCGTGAAGCCCGTTGTGACCTTCGTTCCATACATCCGGTCAATTTCACTCACCCATACGGTTGCACTGCCATCTTCATTCTCCGTAATTACATGCTCCACAGGGCCAAACGTGTTCGGACGATGATGCTGCGGCCAGTTAAATTCAATTCCACCTGAAATCCATGGTCCTGTCAGACCAACAAGCGCAGGTTTAATCACGCGATTATAGTAAACAAAATCATAATTGTTCGTCTTATCCAGAGCACGATAGATACGGCCGCCAATTTCAGGCATGATCTCGATGCGTACATATTCATTTTCGAGCATTACCATCTGATACGATTTCATTTCTTTCTCATCCATAATTTTATCAACCACAGGATGTGGATATACTCGCCCCGAGCTGCCTTGATAGACTCGCTTCTCGAGGAACATTGGATTTTTATCGGGTTCACCTGTTTCATAGGTAGGAATTTCAACCATTTCCTCCCATATGCGGACGCTGTTCGTTAAGATTGCAGAAGGCTCTTTCATACTCATTTCGTTCTCTCCTCCTTCGTGATATAGCTCTAATTTATCGTTGTATGCGCTTTTAAACAATTGACGATAATCTGTAACTGATGGACAATATTCTTATCCTAAAAATAATATTCTCCTTATGAATAGGTTGTTATTTCAAATAAATAAATTATGTTCTTAAAAAGGAGGGTTATCATGACAGATATCTCATTAAAGCCGGATGGCTTCGATGAGCAGAAGCTTTTTGTGCTGCCCGATTTCATGATGAATGAATTACATGAGAATCCGTTAACAAATTCCTTCTATGTAAGTGACATTGGCTGCTTCCCAAGAGCGAAGTTTCATTATCGAGAGCGTCCACAAGGATGTGACTCGCATATTCTTATGTATTGCGTAGAGGGTGAAGGGTGGATGGAGAGTCATCACAATAAGCTGATTCAAATAAAAGAACGGCAAATAGCTGTCATTCCTGCCGGAACACCCCATCGATATGGTGCTTCAGATGTGAATCCCTGGACGATCTACTGGATGCATCTAAAAGGAACGCATGCCGCTGCGTTGATTCAAACTTATGCCATGGACGTAGAGCCGCTAACCTTTACACTGAACCTTCATACCCAATGGATCGAAGATTTCGAGCAATGTTATGCCCTGTTATCGGATAAGCCTTATGCCATGCGTAATCATATCTATGTGTCTCAGTGCATTCGTCATCTGATCAGCCACGTGGGATTGAGTACCATGAACTCTGAGCAAGATAAAAAGAACGAACGTTATCTTGAGCAAGCCATTCGCTACATGACAGATCGAATCAACAGCTCCATTTCACTCCCGGATGTAGCGAAGCATATGGGGTTATCGAAGCAGCATCTAATTTATCTATTTAATCAAGAAACCGGGGTTCCCCCGATTGAATTCTATCTGCGCCTCAAAATGCAGCGTGCCAGTCAACTGCTAGCATTAACCGATTTACATATTAAAGAAATCTCTAGTGCTATCGGGATGCAGGACCCCTACTACTTTTCTAGATTGTTCAAAAAAATAATGGGATGCTCGCCGACTCAATATCGAAGCACCCCAAAAGGTTAAAATAAAGAAAAGCCACACGACCGCTGCACCAGGTAAACCAGTATAGTGGAGTGTGGCTTATATTTTTATTGTAGAGGTTCTAATTAAAACTACGGTTGGAAACCCAGGAGCCTTGCAGTTTACGAAGCATAATAATTTGTCCGGTGTGGTATGAATCATGCAGGATAAGACTCATTACCTCTTCCCCTGGGGCATGACCCGAACCACCCCAATCATATGCGCCTTCTTCCAACGCCTCAATGATTTCTCTAAGAGCAGCGTGCACGTCTTTCAGGTCTGCAACGACCTTCGACCATGCTTCTTCCCCTTCCGTTGTTACAGTGAAGGTATCATCGTTGCTTTCAGCATCAGGTTGTTTGGGCAACCCTTTTAACTTTCGCAGCAAACGCACCTTATAATATGTTAGATGGTTAACCGTCTCCCAGATGGAATTGACTGTACTCCCCTCTGGCTTCCAAAGTGCCTGTTTACTGTCCACACCTTCCAGTGCATCACTTAATGGCGGGGCCCAATCCTCGATATCCATGCAATAATCCCAATTTTGCAGCAGAACCTCACTGATTTTATTTTGCATGTTCAACCTCCTAATACTTACTGAATTATGTAACTACTTAAACCATTATATAGTGGTTACACAAGAAATGTAGCATATTTCCAGCGTTCAATCAAGTAACTAGCTAATCACAATTTTAACTGTTACAATCGTTGTAATCGATAGTTGTGCGGAAAGGATGAACAGGACGTGTTGTGGGAGGATTTCATTAATAGTTACTGGCGGGATTGGCGAACAGGAGATAAGAATAAGGATCGGGATGAACTCGAAGATCCGGAGTGGATTGCGAAATGGCTGAAGAAGCATGCTCTGCTAGAAACACAGCTGCCGAATACGATAGAACTGGAACAGCTAATGAAGCTTCGATCCCTACTATGGGACTGGGTACAGGCTATTGTACAAGGAAAATCGATGGATGGAGAAATGCTGAAGCAGCTCAATATCTATATGGACAAGGGTCCTGTTACGCGGCGAATGATATGGAAAAGTGCCGAGCAAGCGGAGATTTCATTATTGCCACTACATAGCGGTTGGGAGCAGGTGATGGCGGAGATAGCGGCGTCTTTTGCGGAGGCTATGCTTGAAAAAGAACCCTCAAGATTCCGTATCTGCGAGAATCCCGATTGCCTCTGGGTCTATTACGACGATACACGCAACCGCTCTAAGCGGTACTGCGATGACAAGGCTTGTGGCAACCTCATGAAGGTGCGGCGGTTCCGGGCGCGGAAGAAGGCTGAAAAGGGTTCGGAGTGACTATCAAAGGAACTCTTGCGGGATGACGAATTTCGATCAACATTTATCCCCCCCAAACTTTTCAACACTCCTAATACGTCTTGCTAGTAAGTGCGCTAATAACACACTTATTACAACGAAATGGAGCGTGAACAAACAATGAAAAAGAGCCCTTTTAACGTATTGAAGCTTGGTGTAGTCGGATTAACGGTTGTGGGAATAAGCGCTGGCATGTTACCAATGAATGGCACTGCTTTTGCTGATGCAGTGAACACGACTAAGCCTGCCATCAATGCCCCGATTTCAGCTGTACCGATTTCCACCATCAATAACACTGGAATCCAAATCAAAGAAGTAATTCTCACATCTTCAACGGAGCTTCTGAATACAAATATTAAAGTGCCACAGATCGTAGGTATGTTGGATACGAAGGCTCAGGAAGAGATCAACAGTGTCATTCTCTCTAATGCGCAGAAAGACCTTGCTCTTTGGGAAAAGGATGCAACTGAAGCAGCTGCAGACGCTAAAAAGGCTGGTTTTGAGTATCGCCCATATGAGCTAAATATTATTTATGACTTAAAGGAAAATAAAACGGATAACCCTTCTGGAATGATATCACTTGTCGTTACTTCTCAAGGTGAAACTGGTGGAACGGGTATGCCTCGTGTAGATACATACAATGTATTTAATACGAAACAAGCGAAGCGGATTGCCTTGTCAGATTTCTTTGGAAACGACTTTAAGGAAAAGTTGAATGCCGGTATCCTTGCGAAGATCAATGAGGAGCCTGAGAACTATTTTATTGAGGATTTCAAAGGGATCGACGAAGAACAAGGTTTTTATATTGAAAATGGTGAGGTTGTCATCCTCTTCCCTAAATATAGTATTGCTCCAGGCGCCATGGGAACTCCTGAATTTCGTTTCAGTACCCATATTACGAACAACCCGAAGCTCGATTTAATTACAATAGCTACATTTAAGAATGCTAATGGGGTTTCAATGGTGTCATTACGTGATGTGGCGAATCGTTTAGGATATGAAATCAAGTGGAATCAAACGTCGCGCTCAGCTGAGCTGAAGAAAGGTGCACAGTGGACAAATGTTACCTTAGGTAAAGATTCTTACTTTTTTGCCAAAATGGCACCTGTCACTTTAGGTACTGCTCCTATCCTAAAGAACGATACGATATACGTTCCGGTTAAAATGGTTACCGATATTTTACGTGTGGAAATTAAGAACGGCTAATTAGGCTAATGGCATTCCAGAATGTTTTTTTGTTCTAGAATGCCTTTTTAAATTCATAGGCACTTGTGTACCGATTTCTGATCCATTCATGGTCACTCCTTTATTTACCAAGAGAAGCTAAGAACTTTTTTAAGTTAGTCATACGTCTTGCTGACATAAGACAACTGATGACGAAGGAATGAACTACCATGAAAGAAATCAAGGTTACACCACCGACTAACTCTTTAGAACCTGACAATTCCACGACTAGAAGGCGTTATATGCCGGGAATAGATGGACTTCGCGCACTCTCTGTGATCGCAGTTATTGCGTATCATCTCGACCTCAATTGGGCTCCAGGAGGACTTATAGGGGTCGGAATATTCTTCGTTCTGTCTGGATATCTGATCACGGATCAAATCATCCAAAGGTGGAAGCAAGACCGACGGTTCGACCTTAAAGATTTCTGGATCAGACGAGCGCGACGGCTATTGCCTGCTATGTTTGTCATGCTTTTTGTCACTGCTATGTGGCTTCTGTTGTTCGATCGTTCACGATTAGCAGCATTACAAGGGGACTTTATATCTTCAACGTTATACTTCAATAACTGGTGGCTTATTTTTCACGATGTATCTTATTTCGAGAGCTTTGGACCTCCTTCTCCTATCGGTCATTTGTGGTCGCTCGCTATTGAGGAACAGTTCTACTTCATTTGGCCATTGGTTATTATTGTAGGGTTACGCCTTGCACCTCAGCGAGGTAAACTCATTGTGATGTGTCTAACAGGGGCATTCCTCTCGGCACTTGCTATGGCGCTAATCTATCAACCTGGAGTTGACCCAAGCCGAGTCTATTATGGTACTGATACTCGAGCTTTTGCTCTACTGATTGGAGCCGCTCTCGCTCTAGCATGGCCGAGTCAAAATTTGACCGATAAGATTTCACGCAGATCTCGCTATATCCTTGACTTCAGTGGTGCAATCGGATTAATCACCCTCATTCTTATGATTTGGCGGACGAATGAGTACGGACAATTTCTTTATTATGGCGGCTTGGTTCTAGTGTCGATCCTTTCCGCAATTGTAATAGCTGTACTCGCACATCCTGCGAGCCGACTAGCTAAAATCATGGGTTGCAAGCCCTTGCGTTGGATTGGCGTACGTTCCTATAGTATTTACATATGGCATTATCCAGTCATCATTCTAACTAATCCTACAGTAGATACAGGTGGGTTCGATGGTTTCCGTGTTCTTTTTCAGCTGGGAGTTAGCCTCCTATTAGCCTCACTATCGTGGAAATATATCGAAGAACCTATTCGTCAAGGTTTATTAGGAAGATGGTGTACGAAATTAAGCATTCGTCTGCAATTCAAGATTCGACCCTTATTCATCTTTATTGCAGTCCCGTTAATCATATTGTCCATATCCTGCAGTAGCAACTTGGATACTAAGATATCCGCAGATCCGAATACAGGCACTATTACTAATCCCGATAAGAATGAACATAAGGTCACACTAGTGCCCCCTCAAAATGTACCAACACCTGTGCCTGTACCAGTACCAGTAGATCCACCGAAGAAGCCAGAACCTCAGCCTCAGGTAGAAGAAGCAGGTAAAGGTGTTACTGCGATAGGTGATTCCGTAATCCTCGATGCTGCTCCTTATCTACAAGAACTTCTGCCAGGCATTGTTATCGATGGTAAGGTAGGCAGGCAGATGTCACAGGCACAAGAAGTGGTCGATAAACTTAGAACCAAGGGGAAACTTGGCACTCGAGTGATCATTAATCTAGGTACGAACGGAGCTTTTAACTCCAATCAATTGCGGAAATTACTTATTTCACTTGAAGATGTTCAGCAAGTCGTACTAGTAAACACACGTGTACCGAAAAAATGGCAAAATACTGTGAATACCTTGCTTAAGAAAGTGGCTTTAGAATTCCCCAATGCTATGGTTGTAGACTGGCATTCCTCAAGCGAAGGAAAGGATTCTTACTTCTATGAGGATGGCGTTCATCTAAAACGAGAAGGTGCCAAATCCTATGCCGCACTTGTAGCTAAAGCCATACAAAAGGAGAATCAATGAGAATAGTAATCTAACAAACTAAAGCTACGCAATATAAAAAGAGAAGGGTTTTACGAATATGCTTAAGAGGAATAAAGAGAAATTACTCACTCTTTGTATTACAGATAACAAGGAGAACATATACCGTCTAGCTTACAGCTATGTGAAGAACAAAGAGGATGCATTAGATGTTGTTCAGGATTCGATTTATAAAGCTCTCTCCTCTATAGGGTTGCTAAAGAACCCAGAATCCGTAAAGAGTTGGTTGTTTAGAATCGTAGTAACTACCTCTCTGGATTTTCTGAGGAAACATAAAAGAGTTCAACCGGTAGATGATGAAGCACTCGACTTTTTTATCCCTGGTGCGGTAGACGTGTATCCAGATATTGATTTAGAAAGATCGCTGGATGATCTACCCCTTAAGTATCGAAATGTCATCGTCCTTAGATATATCGAAGATTTAAAGATCGAGGAAGTTGCGGAAGTATTAAATGAAAACGTCAATACAGTAAAGACTAGACTATATCAAGCACTCCAGTTATTAAGAGTCAACATGCAGGAAGAATCCTCAAAGGAGATCAATTAGAATGGATAACCAAATCAAAAAAATTATAGAAGATTATAACAAACTCCCTATTCCTGAGGAATTAGATTTCGTTGTAAGTAAAGCATTAAAGAAAAGGAAGATAAGAAGAATACGTTACCAGTGGATATCTGGAGTTTGTGCGGCAGCCCTATTTTTCGTGATTGGGATTAATGTCAATGTTAACATTGCCAATGCCTTCTCCGCTATACCTGGTGTAGACAGTATTGTTAAAGTGCTAACTTTTAGAGAATACAAAGTGGATGAGCAGACCTATAATGCAGACATAAAGGTCCCCATCATTACTAACCTAGAGAATAAAGAGCTGGAATCGACTCTGAATGAAAAATATCTCGAAGAAAACAAAAAACTATATGATGAGTTTCAAGCAGAGATGGAGTCTTTAAAGCAATCCGGAGAGGGGCATTTAGGGGTCGATACAGGCTTTGAGGTTAAAACGGACAATACTGAGCTATTTGCTATTAGCAGATACGTGGTAAATACCGTAGGTTCATCGTCAACAACAATGCAGCACGATACGATAGACAAGAAGAATCAAATCCTGCTAAGTCTGCCTATGTTATTTAAGGATGATCGATATATCAGTATCATAAGTGAAAATATTAAAGAACAGATGCGCTCCCAAATGAAAGCAGATAAAGATATGTTCTACTGGATTTCAACAGATGAACCCAATGAAGACCTTTTTTATCAATTTGAAAATATAGCTAAAGATCAAGATTTCTATATCAACGATAAGTACCAGCTGGTTATTTCCTTTAACAAATATGATGTGGCTCCTGGCTACATGGGCGTTAGAGAATTCATCATTCCAACAGATGTAATTGCAGATGTTCTGGTCAGCCGTACGTACATTAAATAAATCATTATGAGACTCATAAGGGGTATGCGTTTTGTATCCCTTATGAGTCTTTTTTTGCGTGAAAAGTCATTCATCAATCCCTATGCCTCTAATGTCTTGCCATCCTATTTTTATTTCTTCTAATAATTCATTCCCTATCTTAACTTCTATACTTGAGATAGACTCTCCCCCAACGCTGTGGTAGAAATGAATCGCCGGATTGCCCACCAGCACCCAAGTCATGAACGAACTATAATTTTTCTTCAATAAATTCTGTGCTACACTTCTTATGAGCTGCTTCCCTAGACCTTTTCCTTGGTGTTCCTTAAGCAAATAAAGTGCGTAAAGCTCCGCATCGTAGAGATCCGGCTCTCTTCGCGCCCCTCCATTTGCAAAGCCAATGATCATCCCAGCCTCATCTTCAGCAACATACATTACCTCGTCTTTATTGGGATTTTCAAAATTCTGAATCCAGCGCTTCCTTCTAACTTCTACTGTGAAATTATCAAGAAACTCGTCTGATATTAGTCCTTTATACGTGGTTTTCCAACTCGTAGCGTGGACGAAAGCGATCCCGTCTATATCACTAGCTGTTGCTTCTCTGATCTTCAATTCATTTCCCCCCTGTACTAATTCTAATCAAGTATCCCTGACTATCCCATTATATCCACCAGCCTATATTCTGGAAATAAGAAGAACCAGATAGCATCCTTTTGAGACGTCATCCGGTTCTATCCTTCTATCTCACTTATCCCTGCAACGCCTTCCGCACGCTTAATATATATTTCGCTTGATCCAGCGGGTTCACTCCCCGGCGGGTACGCTCAGCGGATACGTCTGGCGGAGATTCTTCATAGCCGGCAAAAAAAGAAGTAAATGTGCTACGCCCCTTCGTGTAGGAGCTTAAAGTAACCGGATAATCGAGCGACGTTGCCAGTGGCAGACGGCCTTCGATGATCATCCGCTCGCCTTGTAGCACAGGTGGCTCGAAGGTGCCGCGCATCTGAACCAGGTCGTTCATCACTCGGCCGCCATTCTCCTCAGGGACAACGATGCGAACCTGAAGAATCGGCTCCAGTAGTTTAGTGCCTACCCGCGCGAGTCCATCCATAATCCCCATAGGAGTCGCTACGGCAAAATCCAGCGGATGGGTATGCCATACATGATGCTGTCCCTCGATTAAGGTCACTTTAAGATCGGTAACCTCCCAGCCGTACAAGCCCTGTTGCAAGGCTTCTGGTACACGGCGTGCGGTCTCGCTCTGATATTGCGGCAGCAGATCGGAACTCCGCACTACCGAATCATAAACTAAACCACTGCCAGGAGGTCCGGGCTCTATCTGAAACCGCAGAATCGCCCAGCACGGCTTCGGCATCGTATAAGCGATAAAGCCTTCCCCAGCAGAGGCTGGCGTTTCTTTATAGATAACAGAAGGCTGACCGAAGGTAACCTTCAGCGCATACCGCTCCTCCAGAACACTATTCAGAATCTCCAGCTGAATAGGTCCCATTACTTTGATATGCAGCTCTCGCTCATCCTGCAGCCACTGCGCATCCAAGAGCGGATCTTCATCCGCCAGCTCCTGCAATGCTCCGATAACCTTATGGTCATCCATATCGGTTCCCCAGAATACGCGCACCGTTAGCAGCGGTACAGCCAGCTTCGCTTCCTCCGGAATCGCCTCCGGATGGCCGAGTACATCTCCGATCCGTACCCCTGAAAGACCATAGATTACAGCGATATCCCCCGCTTCAAGCGATCCGACATCCTCAGTACGACCACCCTCGACCTTGCGGATCTGGGTCACTTTTCCCTGAATATTCTGCGTGTAGTTCATTACCGTATCGCGGTTACGGATCGTTCCTTCATAAAGGCGGACAAACGCCATTCGCCCCATGCTTTTATCACGCTGAATATTGTAGACAATGCCGGACACCGGCCCCTCAACATTGCCACCAGCTCGCGGAAAATACTCAACCATCGCGTCCAGCAATGCAGTAATGCCAAGCCCCTTGGCGGCAACACCATAAACCATTGGGAAGAAGCGTCCTGAAGCGGAAGCTGTCTTCATATATTTTTTCCAAGCTGCAAGATCAATCGAACTACCTGACATATACGTTTCTAGCAGGTCTTCATCCCGCTCAGCCAATGCCTCTAATAATTCTGTCTGTGCAGCAGGATCAGCATCACTTCCCCATAAATCAGTAGCTTCTATGTACTCCTGCTCTTTACCTATCGGTTGCTGAACAGGAATGATATCACTAGATAAATAATTTCTCGCTTGGGCCAGCACAGCCTCAGGGTCTGCACCTACACGATCCATTTTGTTCATAAAAATAAGCGTCGGTATTCCCAGCTTCCTCAGCGCGTTCCAGATCATCTCACTTTGAGCCTGCACACCCTCTACCGCCGACAAAATTAGCACCGCACAATCCATCACTCGCAAAGACCGTTCAACCTCTGACAGAAAATCGACGTGTCCTGGTGTATCAACGAGGTTGATCTGCACGCCCTTCCATTCAAAAGAAGCTAATGCCGCCCGAACGGATATTCCTCGTTGCCGCTCCACATCCATAGAATCCGTCAATGCTGTCCCACTGTCTACACTGCCGAGCGCTCGAATGCGACCGCTTTCATACAAAATATGCTCTGTTGTTGTTGTCTTGCCGGCATCCACATGGGCAAATATCCCCACATTAATCCGTTCTGCTCCCTGCTGCTGAATCATCTATAGTACCCCTATCATGAGCTAGATTGATCTAAATTTATATTGTACACATCCTTATGTCTCATAGTAATACATCCCTCCTTGTTGTTCCACCCTCCTACTAAATTGGTTAAATTCAGCTATGCCGGGTATGTAATTACTATGTAAGAAGTCTAACGCCAAGGAGGAAATTCATCATGTTAGATCAACGTTTGCAAAATAAAGTTGCAGTAGTCACAGGCGCAGGGTCCGGTATTGGAAAAGCTACAGCCATAAGGTTTGCTCAGCACGGAGCTAAGGTATATATGCTTGATCGCACCCCTGAGGAATCCTATGAAACTAAACGTGAAATTGAATCCATTGGAGGAACAGCTACAGTTATCGAATGCGATGTTTCCAATCCAGGTCTTGTCGAAGAAAGTATTCGTAAGGTTGCGGATGAGGCTCAAAAGATTGATATTATTTTTGCGAATGCTGGCATTAATGGTACATGGGCTCCAATAGAAACACTAGAAATCGAAGATTGGGACCAGACGCTAGATACCAACCTACGCAGTACCTTTGCCACAGTAAAATATGCTATCCCCCATATGAAAGAAAATGGCGGAAGCATCATTATCACTAGCTCTATTAACGGAAATCGAGTGTTCTCGAACATCGGCGCTGCTGCGTACTCCTCTTCCAAGGCTGGACAAGTCGCTTTTATGAAAATGGCTGCGCTAGAGCTGGCGCAATACGGTATCCGCGTAAATGCGGTCTGTCCTGGATCAATCGACACTCAAATTGGAGATAATACGGATAAGAGTGATGATCTTCAAGAAGTGAAGATTCCTGTAGAATTTCCAAAAGGCAATCATCCTCTGGAAGATGCGCCCGGTAAACCTGAACAAGTAGCCAATCTAGTATTATTTCTCGCCTCGGATGAGTCTTTCCATGTCACAGGAACTGAGATCTATGTAGATGGTGCCGAGTCACTCCTTCGCGGATAACGTTTTACTTGAATATTTATAATATTTTAAATTGCCTGCAACATTTTGGTCTAATCTACCATCTAAGAGTATGGAGGTGACGCATAATGAAGAAATCATTATTCATAAGTAATGTCAAAACAATGACGATAGCCTGCGGTATTCTAGCAGCAAGCCTGTCATTTGGAGCATCCGCTTTTGCTTTTTCGGATTTGAAAGGTGATCCTGCGGAAGCAAAAATTAACTCCCTGCATAAAGAGGGGATTATAAATGGAGTAGACAAAGATAAGTTCGCGCCTAAATCTAAAGTAAGCTTTGCCCAAGGGATTCAGTTCATCGTTGGGGGTCTGAATCTGTCTCCGAAGCCAGAGGCGGGTAACAGCTCATCCAAAGCTAGTGATTATTTTGATAAGGTGAATGACAAATCCTGGTATGCTTCAGCCTTCATGACTGCCAAGCAAAATGGTCTTTCACTTGATCGAACAGTAGATCCCAACGGAACCATCACCCGTGCTCAGTTCGCTCACTTATTGACGCAAGCACTGCAAAGTAAAGGTAACTTCCCGGTTACACTCATGTATGTAGACATTAAGGATGGCGATAAACTTTCTACAGAGGTTATAAATAGTCTCCAGATCCTGTTGAATACACATATCGCCACACTCGATAAGAACGGTAATTTCCGGCCAAATGATGCCATTACCCGTTCGGAAGCAGCCGCGATGACCTACGATGCAGTTGCTTTTGCCAAACGCGTAATTGTGTCTAATGGCAGCCCTACTACTCCAACCTATGAGACTGAGGTTACACTAACCAAAGCGGGTGAAGGAGTAAACAAGGCTACGTTGACCGTTAACAACTTACCGCATTCTGGATATGGACTAGTGATTGAGCGAATCGAATTTGGCAAAGACAAGACCGCTGTGATTTATTTTAATGTGACTGCTCCTGAACCAGGAAAAATGTACGCACAGGTGATCTCAAAAGCATCTGTTGTCACTTATCTGCCAGAGGGATATAAAGCGATCGCTAAATCGGTATCTGGATCTACATCTAGCGCTACGCAATAAAAGCTCCGGACTCGATTCTTATGGAACGAATCAAACGAAGGTGCCCCAAAAGCCGTAAAATGGCTACTGAGGCACCTTCGTTTTTTGGGTTCTCCCCCATGTTCTAAACTACCCAAGGACTAATAAGAATTTCTTACTTCTCAGGGTGTCCATTGATCGTGAATAATGCCTACTAGTGCATGATCCTCTCCAATCTTCTCGAAGACTAGACGCAAGCTGCGCCAGTCCATTCCCTCGACAGAAGGTTCGATACCAGCAATATGATATTCAACGAAATCATATTGATCCTTTGGATACACTTCGTTTAAGTTATTAATCATTGTGCCTTGACCAAGCCCCTTGTTCACAGCAATCTCGGCCATCTGAATGAAGTCAGCATCATAAACAAACCGTTTGTAGTAATCTGCGAATGTCAGCTCGATTAAATCACCCGAGCCAGCGAACGTTCGCCAGATTCTTTTGGTGGAGTCTTTCATTAATCCTTCTACTTCATCCTTATTGAACACAAGATCATTCTTCGTATCTACGTATGCGTATGGAGAAAAACGTAACCCTTTATCTGAATGTACCCATGCGGCCAGCTGGCTCATATCCTTGTTCCTAAGAGCGTTCATCACCGTAGATGCCGCTTCCTCAACTAATGGCGGCAAACCCTCTAGATCCTGGGGCTGCTCCGTGCTTGGTGGCTTCGTCTCCTGTGGTGGCTCTGTCTCCTGTGGTGGTACCATCGTAGCGACTGGCTGTGCAGTTTGTAACTGCTCTGGCGTCTGCTGCGGATCTACACCTTTTTCAGGCGTTCCACTGCAGGCCGTAAGCCATAACAGGCTCGCTATCAGAAGCATACCTCCAATACTACTCGCTCTAAGCATAAAATCCCTCCTCACCATTCGATCATTTCTTATTAGACTGATTTGAACAAATGAAGGTTGCAAGCTTATACTAAAACTATCAATAAGATCTTGAATGACGGAGTGGTTACTATCGATTTATCAGAGAAACTAAAGAGCCTTCCTCTGACTCCCGGCGTGTATCTCATGAAGGATGGCCTCGGCCATATTATATATGTAGGAAAGGCGAAACAGCTGAAACGGAGAGTAAAATCCTATTTTCAAAACTCGAAGTCTCATTCCCCAAAGGTAAAACAGCTCGTTCGCCATATTAAAGATTTGGATATTATCCTTACAGATACCGAATTCGAAGCTTTTATGCTGGAGTGCAAATTAATTAAAGAAATAAAGCCCATGTACAATAGAAAAATGAAAAATCCGCAGGCCTATACGTATATCGTAATAGGAGCAGACAACAAGATGCGTTCGTTAGACATAACCTATGATCCTCAAGTCCAGAAAGGGAACATGATTTGGGGCCCCTACACGAGCAGAAGTACCGTGGAAAGAGCCGTGCAAGGCATCAAGGAAAGCTCAAAAATCCTTTGCAGCAATCCAAGCTTCAAAAATTCTTTATGCCTAAACCATTCGCTTGGCTTATGCATAGGGATGTGTGCTGGCGGCGATGCTGCCGTTCAATATAATACAATCATTGATAAAGTCATAGCCCTACTAAACGGAACGGATTCCAGCCTCCTTGTGGAGATGGAGCAACAGATGACTGAAGCTGCACAGCAATTTGACTTCGAAACCGCCGCCAAATATAGGGATTACATGGGAGCCATCAGCTTCCTGAATCACAAAGAGAAGGTTATCGAATTCGCTGCAGAGAATCAGAATATTGCGATCCTTGAAGCCATGGATGAACAGACGCTTAAACTCATATTACTCAAAGGAAATCGCATCCTGGCGCATACTAAGCTCGAATACGCTCAACCCGATATTACCTACCTGCAAGCCGTTATAACATCAGCGATTATGGACACTTTCTGCGGTGAACTTAACCAGGCCCCGGCAGCAATTACTCGCCATGAAATTGACGAAGCACAAATTATATACAGCTATTTAAAAAGCAGCTCCTGCAGCTACATCATCGTGCAAGAGGATTGGCTTGCAGCTAACAATCATTCCCGTCTAGACACTGCGGTGGACGAGCTGTTGCGTATCTTTTTAAATGCTGCTCCAGCCCATTCGTATAATTAATCTACCTTGTAACTGCGGTGAATGTTTGGACTTCCGTCCCCTTCATCTCATCTATTGGCTCAACTGTTACTCTAAACTTACCCAAAAAGAGCAGGTCCTTCACTCCTTAAACGACAAAACAGGTTTCTCCCCCCATGAACGGAGCGGAAGAAACCTGTTTTGAAGCTTGCCTATCTCTCAACTATATTTACACAATCCTTCATCCAGAAGATTAACAGCAAAAGTTAATTGCTCTTCAGATACAATAAGCGGAGGATGCCAAGTGATGCAGTTTCCTCCAGCCAATTTAAAAGAAAGACCCTTCTCCAAGCAATAATACAGTACTCGCTCAGCTAATTCCTCATTCTTCTCTCTAGTCTCTCTGGACTTCACAAGTTCAATAGAAATCAGTAGTCCAGCAATACGGACATCTCCTATGCAAAGATGTTTAGCCGACAGAGTCTCAAGCTTCCCTCTTACAAATTCAGACCTGCTGATACATTGTTCCTGCAGATTTAAATCATCGATATAATCGATGGTGGCACAGATCGCTGCACTTCCTAACGCCGGTTTCTCATGGGTATAGTGCCCCAAAGAAATATCCCCCGCACAATCATATTGCGTTCTGGTAAGCACCGCTGCTTGCGGGAACATCCCTCCACCTAACCCTTTTCCAAGCACGAGGATATCCGGTTCGATATCGAAATTCTGATGGACGTAGAACTTTCCGCTTCGCATCAGCGCTGTTGGAATCTCATCAAAAATCAGCAGAATCCCATATTCATCACATATTTTTCTTAATCTTGTGAAATAAGAGATAGGCGGGATATGCGTATCCGTCGCCCGAATAGGCTCAAGTAAGATCGCCCCGATCTCTCCCTCATGCTGAATCATATATTCCAGATAGTCGAGGCAGAAGGTAGCCACCGCTTCATGCGAATGACTTCCCAGCAGGTTGCGGTATGCATTAAAAGGAATGGCTTTCAGCATTCCTGGCATTTGCGGGCCCATGTCCTTTTTAAACACGTATTCTCCTCCGACAGCGATTGTGTCCAGCCCCGCGCCATGGAAGGACTCCCACACAGAGATGACCTTATGCTTCCCCGTCCATTTGCGAGCAATCTTAAGGGCTAGACCTACAGCTGCACTTCCGGAAGGCGTAAATAATACTTTATAGTCCTTTGAGGTCGTTTTGTTGATTAAAGCTTCTGCAGCTTTCACTGCAATATCTGCCGTAAATCTTCTTGGAATGAACGGTAGCTCGTCGAGCTGTTTTTTCACAGCTTCAGTTACGTAAGGATTCTTATAGCCAATCTGATGAATGCTATTTCCATGAAAATCAAGATATTTGCGTCCATTCACATCTGTGATATAACATCCCTCAGCATCTACGATGCTGTTCAAGCACGGCGTTGACATGGATTGTCGCATATATGCACGCTCATCCGCTTCGATCCGCTCCATACTCACAGCGCTAAGCTGGGTCATCCACTCTGTCCGCAAGGGGCTAAAGTTGATGTCACCTTCTCTTTTCAGCTCATGATTATCTCGCATAAGGTCTGATTCCTTGAGAAATCAGTACATTGATTCGCCCAATCAGCTGAGGCAGCTCACTCATCGATTGAATCGTAAAGTCTGCCCCGTTTTGTATAAAAGAGGTCTGTGTCGCAGAGATCACCGTTTCCTTCTCCACGTCTGAAAGTGCATTAAATTCCTCCTGGCTTAAGCCCATTTCAGAGCTTCCAATAATTACGCCTACGGACCAGACGCCTGCATTAACGCCTTCTTGAATGTCTGAAATCGTATCACCTACCTTAACAACCTTCCATGCTGCCGATAGCTTTAAAGCTTCCATATTATGATAAATCATATACGGGTAAGGTCTTCCCAGTGAATGCGTTCCATCTGGCGTGATTACATAATCCGGTTGATAGCCCTTCCCAGCGGCATTCGGAATTACAACATCCATCATGGATTGGGTATATCCAGTGGTCGAACCAATCTTTAGCCCCTGGCTTCTGAGCACTTGGACGGTCTCAATAACCTGCGGAATCGGATCAGTATATTCGGATAAGGATGCCATCAGAGCCGGTTCGAATTCAGCATACAGGTTCTCTACATCCTGTTCAGTAAAAGCTCTGCCATACTTTTCTTCCCACAAGGCACCTACTCTTGGCATGGATAACATCGCGCGGATATGATCTATTTTCAGCATCCCCATAGGGGCTCTAGCTTCCTGCATCGTAACTTCAATCCCAGCCTCCCGAAAAATATCAAGGAAAACATTCACCGGTGCAAAGCAGCCAAAATCTACCGCTGTTCCTGCCCAGTCCAGAATTACGCCTTCGACTTGATTCATTGTGTCATTCCTCCCATGTATGCTTCGATAATATTACATAAGTTCTGAATATCTTCTTCGTAAATCTCACCAATATTCCCAATCCGGAAGGTGTCGTGCTCCGTTAATTTGCCTGGGTAGAGGACGTAGCCTTTTTCTTTCACATATTCATAGAAATCTTCAAAGCTGAATGTCTCGTTCGGAAAAAGAAAGGTGGTTATAATAGGAGACTGCTTATCGTCTGTGATATACGCCTCTATTCCTATTCTCGCAAGTCTTTCTCTCAGTATGCGGTTATTATTCTGGTATCTTGCTGCCCTTGCAGGAATGCCGCCTTCTTCGATCAGTTCTTCAATCGCTTTCGAAAATGCAGCGACTACATGGGTCGGAGACGTATAGCGCCATTTCCCATCTGCGTCCATCGCCATCCATTGATCGTATAGATCAAGTGATAGACTACGTGCATTCCCTTTACATGTGAGCAGCTTATCCAGCTTTGCAATGACAAACCCAAATCCCGGAACACCCTGAATACATTTATTGGCGCTGCTGATTAAATAGTCAATTTCAAGCCCAGGTACATCAATCTCTATTCCACCGAAGCTGCTCATCGCGTCGATAATTAATGTTTTATCGTAGGCTTTTGCCAGTTGTGAGATCATCTCAAGCGGGTTAAGAATCCCTGTCGTCGTCTCGCAATGCACCATCGCAATGTGCGTAATGGCTGGATCCTCTTTAAGAATCCCTCTAAGCTCTGCCTCTTGGGGGAATTCATTATATAGGGCACTATACACACGATAATGGAGTCCGATATATTGCGCCATTTGCACAATACGTTCTCCGTAGGCACCGTTTGTAATAATCAAAAGCTTATCATCCGCTGAAATCGCCGTAGTCAGCACAGATTCCACTGCAAACGTACCACTACCCTGCATGAGAACTGCCGTATATTCATCGTTCGTTGCCCTTGCCAAATCCAGAAGTCTGGATCTGATTTGTTGTGTAATGTTCTTATAGTCCTGGTCCCAAGTACAACGGTCAAAGAGCATTTGCTCTTTGACCGTGTTAGTAGTTGTCAAGGGACCGGGTGTCAGCAGTTTATAGTTGTTCATGGCCCTAACACTCCTTCTAATCTTATTTATTTTCTTTAAAGAATTGTTGATGTTGCTCCAGCAGTTCCACAGTCAACGGCTTAACAAATTTCATACTGTGTGCAGGCTTATGGATATCACTAACCGTTTCATCTTTATATAGAGCCACTGGGTAATTTGTAATTAAGTCTTTTCTAGCATCTTTAATAATCGTTTCTGCCATTTTCATAGCCAGCTCTGTTGTTGCATCATCTTTTTTCACCACGGCTACGGATTCTGTAAGCGAGAAGTTACCTTCCGTTGGATCTACATAGTCAATCGGTGCGCCTTCTTCTTTAGCTAATACTGCCTGATGACGAAGTCCAAAGCCTGCAGCCACTTCTCCTGCTTTTACCTTTTTAATCGGACCGGAACCGGAGCTTTCCAGATGTGGGCCTACATTAGCAACTAAATCATGCAGAACCGTTTTACCTTCTTCTTCCCCGTATTGCGAAATAATCGCCTGAACCAACAACCAGCCTGTCGAAGAGTCCATAATGTTCGGAACAGATACCAAGCCTTTAAATTCTGGTTTTGTTAAATCCTTAATGGACGTTGGCATCGCCAAGCCCTTATCTTTAAGCACCGCTGTGTTTACAAAAATAGCACCGGTATTCGCCAAAATCGGCGTATAGTACGCTGGATAGGAATCTAACGCGTTAGTCGTAAACGATAGATCTTTAAACATGCCATGTTTCTCTTGCGCACTTTCTACAAAATAAGAGCTCATCGTGATCAGATTAGCCTCAATTTTGTCTCCCTCTGCCATCAGCTTTCCACCCAGCTCAGAAGTGCCCAAGGATTGAAAGAGATATTGCCCTTCGTACCCCGCACCTTTTAGCGCAGTCTCCATAGAGGCTACAGCTTCTTCATCCGCATTGGTCAAAATCACTACTTTACTCGCATCACCCGCTGCTTTATTTCCACAACCTGCTAATGTGAACACCAAACTCAAAGCCACGATAGACAACATAATTCCTTTGAATCCCTTAATTCTCTTAGACATAATTTCTCCCTCACTTTAACTGGTTTTTTTATATTTAAAATCGTTAACTAACGAGAGTTTGATTGCCGTTTCTGGAGATAGTCACCTAGGAGCTTAATGATAAGGTTGGTGCAAAAGATCAGGATGGATAGGACAAACACCTCATTAAATTTGGCGAAATGCTGCAGCTCTTTTATTTTGCTGGCAACTACCGAGGTTTGGGCAGTCACTAGAAAGATAATTCCGCTAATGGTCACCATCGCATTGATAAAATAGTAGCTGACCATCTCTATCACCGTGGATGCAGAGTTCGGTAGAATGACCCGGCGGATCGTCTGCAGCCAGCTGTCACCTAATAATTCAGCAGTGGTTTCCCACGATGGATTCATTTTCGCCAGAGAGTTCTTTGCCATCAAATAAGGAGTCGTAAAGTAATGAACAAGGGTGCAGAGCACAAGAATCGTAAAGGTTCCTTTGAGACTGCTGTTATTGAACAGAAGTAGATACGACAGACCAAGGACCATACCCGGTACCGTGTTCGTCACCATCGATAGGATGTCAAAAGTCGCTTTCCCTTTTATAGGCGTTCGCACATTGATGATAGCCGCAGCATAAGCCACGATCGTACCTACGATTGCCGTCAGTCCTGCTACGAGCAAGGAATTTTTATATACATTGATTAAATCGCTTGATTGAAAAACATCCACAAAATGCTTGAATGTAAACGTAAGATCATAAGGATAGCCATTCATCAGTGGTGCAACGAACATGACTGCAAATACAGCTAGTAGACCGATTAGAATCACGGATGAGATTAGTCCAAGAACCGAATCTCTGCCTTTATTCGGGATCATCTCGATTTCAGTCACCTTGTCATAATGGAAATTGAATTTTTCAAGATACGTTAACAGCACAACCCCGAACGCCGCCGGTATTAACATCAGTACAGCAATAACTGCCCCATTGTTGAAATCCGGTATAGCCCCAAGCATGACCTGATACAGCTGAGTAGCAACCACGTTATACGTCCCCCCCACCGATGCAGGGATCCCAAAATCCGTGAAGCTTAGGATAAAAGAAAGAACAAACGCCCCTCCCAAAGTGCCCCACAAAGGCCGAACGATCGTGTTCATGAAGCTTCGCAGCGTCCCATCCCCCATAAGCTTGGATACGACGATGAACTTTTTATCAATGTACTTGAACGAATTATGAATCAGCAGGAAAGCAGAAGGTAAGGTATAAATTACGTAGCCTATCAACAGACCATTAAATCCATAAATCTCGAATAAATTCCGTCCGAAGATTTTAGTAATCAGTCCCTGGTTGCCGAAAGAGTACATTATTGCAAACCCGTAAGTAATCGTAGGTAGCAGCATAGGAATCAGAATTCCAGTTCTAATTATGCTTTTTAACGGGCGATAGATTCTTGTACAGTGGATTGAATAGGCTAGGATAAAAGCTAGAACCGTCGTGATGAGTGCCGTAACACCGGAGACCTTCATACTATTTCCGATGGACTCTCGAATCTCTTGATCTGCCAGAATGGTGAGATAATTGGATACCGAATAACCTTGGCCTGTTTCAAACGAGCGGATAAATAAAACTGCCAGTGGCAAGATCAGGAAAACGATAAATAACAATACGATTGGGATAAAAATGATCCGCATTTCCGGTTTAGCTTTAGGCATAATGTTCACCGAACAGGTTATAGATATTTTCCCGTTTCACTTGCAGTTGCCCCAGAATAAATTCTTTTACAAAATCATTGCTAGGTTGTTGAATGATCTCTTGAGGTGTTCCGAATTGGGCAATATGACCTTGATTAATGATGAGAATTTTATCCGACAGGGTTAACGCTTCTTCAGGGTCATGGGTGACGATAATCGTCGTAAGCTTATATTCTCTGGCGATGGATTTAATCCGAGCTTTAATAGATTCCTTGATGATTCCATCCAGTGCGCTTAGAGGTTCATCGAGCAGTAATAATTTGGGCTTCATTACGAGTGTTCTTGCCAAAGCCACCCTTTGCTTCTGCCCACCCGATAGAGCGCCGATCTTCTTCGTTAAATGCGGCTTTAATTCCAGAAACTCGATATACTCCTGAACCTCATGCTCCGACGTTAAACCCTTTTTATTTTTCAGACCATAAACGATATTTTCGTAAGCATTAAGGTTGGGGAAGAGCGCATAATCCTGGAACACTATATTAAATCCGCGTTTCTTCATGGGTACATTGCTTAAATCTTGATCATTAAAAATGATTTGCCCCTGCTCCATCTTAGCCAATCCCAAGATGATGTTTAGCAAAGTGGTTTTGCCACTCCCGCTGGGGCCGAGTAAGGAGACAATTTCCCCTGCTTGGATGTCTAGACTAATATCCTCTAGAACAACCTTGTTATCGTAATGCTTGCTTATGTTTTGTAATTTAAGCAAAGGTTCCACCTCCTCAAGTACAACCTCAGTATAAAAAGGTTTTGTTTTTGAGGATAAACAGTTACGTAAAATGTATGTAAATTATAAATAAGTTGTGAGTATATTATAAGTATATCATGACTAACTTAGAAAGGAGTAGTTGCTACCCTATATTAATCCCTTTATACTTCAACTATCGAAAGCGATATAAACTTTGAATGGGTGATTACATGTTTCCACTGGAAAGACAAAAGAAAATCATAGAAATCTTAATGTTCAAAAAGGTTCAGAAGCTGCCGGAGCTAGCAGAAGAGCTTAATATTTCTATCGATACCCTTCGCAGAGATATCAACCTGCTGGACAAGCAAGGGAAGATCAAGAAGATTTATGGTGGAATTAAACTGGTGGAATCGGAGTTTGCTGAATCTCCAATGGATGCGCGGATGGTCGGTCACTTAGAGGAAAAGAAAATGATCGCCCAAAAGTGCAGCGAATATATCAACGATGGGGATTGCATCTATCTGGACAGCGGCTCTACCACCTATCAGATCGCCAAATATATCAAGAATAAAAAGAATCTCACGGTCATTACGAACTCCATTCCTGTGGTAAACGAGCTGATGAACAGTGCGGTTGAGCTTATTATCATTGGCGGAAAGGTCCGACTAAATGAGCAGTCTGTCATTGCATATGATTATCTATTTAATTTCAGTGAATTAAATATCCTTAAGGCTTTTATTTGCGCAAGCGGCATTACCCTTGAAAAAGGCATCTCCGACTATAATCTGGAGGAAGCTCAAACGCGCAAAAAAATTATCGATCTCTCCAAAGAAGTTTATGTTGCCGCTGACCATACTAAATTCGGGAAAGATGTGACCATCGGCATCGCCTCACTCGATAAAATTGGATACATTATTACCGACCGTAATATAGATCGAAGCTTCCTCCAGAAGTTTAAAACCAAACGCACGAGCTTGATTGTTGCGGAATAATATTACAAAAGAAACCTCTCTCGGATCTGAATGGTTGTGTGGAACTTCCATTTTACCTAAGGGAGGTTTTTTTCGTGTTTTTTTAAGGATCGCAGACACTTACCTTAACATCATAGACATCATTTCGTGAATCTCTTAAACTTAAAAATCAGAAGTACTATTACATTATGGAGTGTGAATATGCCCTTGAATCATATGTCTGAATTACACCAGAGAAACAAATTAATTATTTACTTGTTTTGGGGCTGTTTGTTGTTCGGTTCAATTTCGCTTTACAGATTTCCACAAACAATCATGGCGATTATATCAGCAGCGGTCCCCCTTGGATTATTGTGTACGGTACTAATTTGGAAACGTGTGGCTACACCTTATATTATGTACATAACAGCTATTGGCTTTAATATCATTACATACTTCTACATCGATGCAGGGGCAAATATCATTAGTACGTTAATTCTATACTGGGGTCTAGGCATCGTATCCCTCTATCACAACTATCGCCCATTGCTCCTTAATGGTGTGATAGCTTGTATCTTACTCAACTATTTTCTAATGACCAAACCCGCTTTCGAATCCGTTGATGCCTTAAGTGTTAACGTTTTTCTCATCATGATGATACTGGTTCTGATCTATCAGAGTCAGATTGGTACGAAAATGTTCAAAAATATGTCTAAGAGCAGCAACGAAGCTGAACGTGCCAGAGCGGAAATGGAGACCATTCTTACAGGTGTTACTGAATCCGTAGGAGTTCTGAGTCAATCTAGTAATCTAATGCATAACAACGTACTGACAACAGATCGAATTTCCAAAGAAGTCGTAACCGCCTTCCAAGAGATAGCTAGTGGAGTAGAATCACAAGCACAGAGTGTTAGCGATATCTCAAATGCTATGCAGCAGTTAAACGAATCAGCTATGCAGGCAAATGCTGCCTCCGTCTCCATGAGCAATAGAAGCCGTGAAACGGATCAAATTACGCAAGAGGGGCAAGATGAAATCATTCGCTTAACTGGAACTATGTCTGAAGTTACGGATATCGTAACGAGTACTGCTGGCTTGATGACACAAATGAATGAAGAAAATCAGAAGATTGAATCGATTGTTTCCAGCATCGTAGGAATTGCTGAGCAGACGAATCTTTTGTCGCTAAATGCTTCTATTGAAGCCGCTCATGCGGGGGAACACGGCAAAGGTTTCGCAGTCGTATCCAATGAAATCCGAAAATTGGCACAGAGCTCCCACAATGCATCCGCGGACATTGCCCGGATTCTCAGAAGCATTCAAAATAATATTGCGCAGGTTGGCGATATGGTTTCTAACGGGTTGCTAGTTGTAGAATCAGGGAAAAATTCCACTGATGATATCGCTCGATTATTCGAGGGCATTCGAAACAATACACACCAGGTGCTTGAACAAGCAGAAGACCTGAAGGATAGGAGCGATCATATCCGGCACGCATCCACCCTTGTACTCGGCGAAGTTAATTCAGTGGCTGCAATTACCGAAGAGAATACCGCAGCTATTGAACAAGTCCTCGCTAGCGCTGAGGTCCAGCAACAACATGTTTCTGAAACGGTGATTAGCATTAGCAATCTGAATGAGTTAGCTATTAAGTTAGACAATTTAACGAGATCTTCATAGATACAGCTGTTTGTTTCAATACCATTCAGTCAAAAGAAAAAGCCATCTACTCCTCACGAAGTAGATGGCTTTATTTGTTCATTTAGTTCACTTTAGCTAAGACTTCCTGCCTCAACACGCGGCGGACGCATGGTCAGGCTGACCCGGCCCTTCTTCAGGTCAACACCCATCACCCAGACGGTGACATTATCTCCTACGGAGACAACATCCATCGGGTGCTTCACAAAGCTGCCGCTGAGCTGGGATATATGCACCAGCCCATCGTTCTTGATCCCGATATCGACGAATGCGCCGAAATCGATCACGTTGCGGACGGTTCCCTGCATTTCCATGCCAGGAACCAGATCCTCGATCTTCAGCACGTCGGTGCGGAAGATCGGCAACGGCAGCTCCTCGCGCGGATCGCGGCCCGGACGCTGCAAGCTCTCTAGGATGTCGCGAAGCGTTGGCACGCCGACATCCAGCTTCACAGCCAGCTCCTCGGCATTTTGTGCCTCCAGCTGTGAAGCCACTTCTTTGCTGCCCAGCTTGTTTACATCTAGGCTCAGCTCACGGAACAACCGATCCACCACCGGATATGACTCCGGGTGAATAGGCGTGCGGTCCAAGGTGTTATCCCCTCCAGGAATCCGCAGGAAGCCGATACATTGCTCATAGGACTTCGCACCCAGACGAGACACCTTTTGCAGCTGCTTCCGAGTCGTGAACTTACCGTTCTCTTCACGATATTTAACGATATTTTTAGCAATCGTACCGTTAACGCCAGCCACATAAGAGAGCAAGGCAGGAGATGCCGTATTTACATCCACGCCCACATGGTTAACCGCCGATTCTACGACAGCCTTAAGACTCTCTTCCAGATGCTTCTGGGAGACGTCATGCTGATACTGACCCACACCGATAGCTTTCGGATCGATCTTCACCAGCTCCGCCAGCGGGTCCTGCACACGGCGGGCGATAGAAGCTGCACTACGCTCTGCTACATCCAGATCCGGGAACTCCTCCTGCGCCAGCTTGGAAGCAGAATAGACACTCGCACCAGCCTCATTAACGATCAGGTAAGCCAGCTCTGGATCGCCAATTTCGGCGATCACTTCTGCCGTAAATTGCTCGGTCTCACGAGAGCCTGTCCCATTTCCGATCACGATGAGCTGAATGCCATATTTAGCGATTAGTTCTTTAAACTTAGCAGCGGCTTCAATTTTCTTGTTGTTCGGTGGCGTAGGATAGGTCACGGCTACTTCAAGCAACTTACCAGTATCGTCTACGACGGCCAGCTTACAGCCGGTACGATAGGCAGGGTCAACACCCAGCACACAGCGTCCCTTAACGGGCGGCTGCAGCAGCAAGCTGCGTAGATTACCAGAGAAGATCGAGATCGCTTGATTCTCGCCCCGCTCGGTCATCTCCCCACGAACCTCACGCTCCACAGAAGGAGCAATCAGACGCTTGTAGGCATCCTCAGTCACTGCCTCCAGCAGTTCCTTCACTGGGGATGGGCCTTTAATGATTTTCCGCGCAATGTAAGCATGAATTTTGTCAGTGACAACCTCAATACCTACCTTCAGTATATTCTCCCGCTCACCGCGATTAATGGCGAGAATTCGGTGAGGTGGCATTTTGTGTACAGGTTCACGGTAGCTATAGTAGTTCTCGTATACGGATTCCTGCTCTGCATCCTTAGCTTCAGACACAAGGATGCCCTGACTTGCCGTATATTGCCGAACCCAAGAGCGGATCGCAGGATCATCTGCAATGTTCTCGGCGATGATATCCAGTGCACCTTGAAGCGCTTGATCTGCGGTCTCCACTCCTTTTTCAGCATCTATATATTTCGTTGCCTCAGTTTGTGGGTCACCTTGTCTTTGCTGCTCCATAATCCAGTTTGCAAGCGGCTCTAAGCCTTTTTCCTTCGCAACACTAGCACGAGTCTTACGCTTCTGACGGAAAGGACGATACAAGTCCTCCACTTCCTGCAGCTTGACCGCATTTGTGATTTGTTCATGAAGTTCCTTGGTCAGCTTGCCCTGCTCTTCAATATTGCGGATAACGTCTTTCTTACGTTCGCCCAAATTGCGAAGATAAGCCAGGCGCTCTTCAATATCACGCAGCGCATTCTCGTCCAGCTCACCCGTCATTTCTTTCCGGTATCTGGCGATGAACGGAATCGTATTCCCCTCATCCAGCAGTCCAACCGTTGTACGCACCTGCTTCAGGCTAATGTTCAATTCCTTGGCAATCGCTACAGTAATCAATTCCTGCTCCCGCTGTGCGGCCGCCTCTTCCGTAATGACTCCCGTATTGCTGTTATCTACCGTCATTAGTATCCCTCTTCCCGTACACAATCTGCTTATACAATTCTTGTTCTCATAACTAAAATAGTATCACAGATCGGCTCTGTTCCAAAGTCCAGCCTAGAGAGGAGGTAGATTGGGTGGTTTACGCGCGTTGTCCCATTCCCCTTTTTCCAGAACTAAGTGACAACATAAAACATAATGCTAGAACAAACGCCGCTGCCACATATGGAAAGTTAATACTTAGATCAAAAAGATACCCTGCAACGATAGGCCCTGCGATATTTCCAAGACTCGTATAAGCAGAGTTCATTCCTGCTACGAAGCCTTGCTGCGTTTCCCCCGCCATTTTGGATAACTGGGTGCCTACCGCTGGTCGAAGAATATCCATAGCCAAGAATACGACAAAGGTAATCGCACAAATCGCCCAGAAGCCACTTACAAACAGCGTCAACAGAATAAACATTGCAGCAGTTATAAGGCAAGTGGAGATTACCTTATTCTCGCCGAATTTATTCAGAATCCAGCCAAACGCGGATACCTGCACCACAGCACCGGCGATTGAGCCAAAGGTAATCACAAAAGCAATATCTTTAGGGGTAAAGCCAAATTTATGGTCCACGAACAATCCGAATACCGTTTCATAGTTAGCCAATCCAAAAGCCATAACAAATACAATAATTAACCCAAAAAAGTAAGGTTCACGATAAGAACGCATCAATTGCGTGAAGAAGCTCTCCTGATTATTTTTAGATAGCTTCGCTTCCATCCGTTTCTCTACAGACAGAGACTCAGGCAAGATCAAAACTGTGATTAGAGCTGCGATCCCAGCCGCACCAGCCGCACAGAAAAAGGGTACCCGCATGCCAAGCTCAGCAAGATAACCGCCAATCCCTGGACCGATAATAAATCCGGTAGTAATGGCTGCGTTAATAAGCCCCATGCCTTTCGCTCTCTCTTCAAAAGAGGTCGTGTCCGCTACATAAGCCATAACAGCTGGCATAATTAACGCAGCGCCTACACCACCGAGCAGTCTTGAAACGAACAAGAGCCAGGACACATTCGCCAGACCAAAGAGCAGCTCTGAAAAAGCAAACACGATCAGACCCGCAACGATCACTTTTTTTCGGCCAATTCTGTCGGATAACCTGCCGGCGAATGGCGATACTAATAATTGGGCAAGGGAGAATGAAGCCACTAACAGCCCAACGGTACTTCCTGTGATCCCAAGTTCATTCATGTAAGTAGGCATGATAGGGACTACAAGTCCGATCCCTGTAAAAGCAAGAAAAATATTAAGCATAACAAGTAGCATAGCGCCCCTGTTTCTAAGTAGTAATGACATTGTGTTAACCTCCGTAGTTTCTAAAGCCAAGTCTTCAAATAGTTTCCCTGTAGAGACCGACCATCCGGTCTAAATTATAGCAAAAAAATAATCCTTCTAATCCGGTGCCTTTAAGAAGCTTCAGCCTTCTTGATTCCTGAATGTAAAGCTCCTTTCAAGCCCCATTATATCTTACCCCGTATATATCCCTTGTAATAACAATCGTACTGATTCCCGGTAATATTTTTTGATATCATCCGGAGTCTTTTCAGGAATAGAACATTCAGCAGCTCTTCCGATCCCTTCGAGCATACCATTTACAATAATCACATAATCCTCTAAATCACCCTTAATAAAATACCCCGTGTCCATGCCTTCCTTCAGAAGATCACGACACGCATGCGAGGCAGCCTCATATAAATGAGCAAGCCGCTTAGTGATTTCCTCCGGATGAACTCTGCTTCTTGAGAATTCCTCAAGCGCCCGAATCAACGGATTCTGAAAATCATTTGCATAGTGCTCGGCTAAAGCATATAAACGCTCCTGAACACCAACAATTTCATTCTTCTTATCTTCCCACGCCTGTAACCACTGCGCCGTATCCTCTTCTACCACATATAAAAAAAGTTCATCCTTGCTCGGAAAATGATGATATAAGCTGCCCTTACTAACATTCGAGGCTACGCAAACTTCATTCATGGTTACAGCTGCATACCCCTTCTGAACAAACAGCTGTGTGGCTTTAAGTACAATTCGTTTCTTTGTTTCTTCTCCGTCTGAACGTCCTCTGATTCTAAGCACCTCCTAAACCGACCGTACGGTCTAATACTATCAGATCATTTTGTAAAAGTGAACCCCTAATCCTTTTTTACCATGAGTTCGTAAAAATGCACATCAAAAGACGCCCGGATTCGTACCCGAGCGCCTATCTCATGGATTATCTATAACCCTGGGTGATTAAAAATCAATCAGTCCGAGGCTGATTTGCAGCGAATCATCCACCTTCTTCATAGTCTCATCATCAAGGTGGGTGATCTTGTCAGTTAAGCGTTGTTTGTCAATCGTCCTAACCTGCTCCAGCAGTATAACAGAGTCTCTGTCAAAGCCATGAGCTGCTGCGTCAATTTCCACATGCGTAGGTAATTTAGCCTTCTGGATTTGGGCCGTGATTGCGGCCACAATTACCGTCGGGCTAAAGCGATTGCCAATATCATTCTGGATTACCAGTACTGGCCTTACTCCGCCTTGCTCAGAACCTACAACCGGCGAAAGATCAGCAAAAAAAACATCGCCACGTTTAACGATCAATGTCTACACCCCGCTTACTAAGCGGCCAAGAGTGCTGTCTGCATCTTCCTCCGCGAGGAACGCCTCGCATGCCATGGTCAAGTTGATCTTAGCCATTTCCATGTAGCCGCGCTGCATGGACTCCCGGATAGAACGTTTCCTCCGTTCGCTCAAATACAGCTTCATGGCCTGCCTAATCAATTCACTCCGGTTGGAATTCTCCAATTGAACAATTCCGTCCACTTCCTGCAAGAGATGATCGGGCAAGCTGATCATGATTCTTTTGGTGTTCTGCAAATTGGCCACCTTCTCTTCCACCCCCACAAACCTTCTGCCCTTGTGTTCCAGTGTTGCAATATACAAGGAATTTTATACAAGGAATATATGCCGCCAGTATATCAAGTATGCTGCATCCCATTATAAACTAGAAATGGCGGTTCGTATAGGCTTTTAGTCATATATCCTAAAACGATACAATTCCTTCTATTTTCTCCCTTGAATAACATCACTGTCAAGAACTTTAAGATTGTAACAGAGCATTTACTAATTTAGGAAGTGTGCCTTCACGGATATAAACGCGCGGCACCCGATGAGCCAGCATGCAAATTACCTCGTAGTGAATCGTTCCAAGATGGAGAGCCAACTCGTCTGCCGTGACCATCACGTCAGCTTGACGGCCGATGAGTACAACTTCTTCGCCTGCTTTAATTTGTTCCGCTTCTTCAGCGAAAGATTTGAGTGATACCATACACTGATCCATGCAGATTGTTCCGACGACAGGAACGCGGCGTCCACGTATTAACACCTCCGCTTTGCCAGTTAGCATGCGGGAATATCCATCTGCGTACCCCACAGGTAACGTTGCGATAATCTCCTCGCTGTCTGTGAAGTACCGAGTGCCGTAGCTGACGCCCCAATGAGAAGGCAGGCTCTTCACATATACAACCTGCGTCTTCAGCGTCATTACCGGATGTAGTTCTACCAGCTGACGGTTTACCTCAGTTGAGGGATAAAATCCGTACAAGCTGATGCCTACCCGCACCATGTTGCTGGATAAATAAGGTGAATCAATGGCCGTAGCGCTATTGCCCGTATGTATGATCGGGATCTGAATGTTCTGCTCCCGCAGCGTTTCCGCCACGCTCATGAACCGTCGATGCTGTTCCAGTGTATAGCTTTTGTCTAGTTCGTCTGCCTTGGCAAAATGGGTAAACATACCCTCCAGCTCCGCCTGCGCAACAGACTGCACTTCAGAGATAAATGCGGGTGCGTCATCTGGTAAAAGACCCAGTCGCCCCATCCCGCTATCAATCTTGATATGCACCTTCAGCCGATGTTCCGGATCTATAGGAAGCTGTCTAACAGCCTCTAATACTTCCGGTGTGAACAGTGTTACAGTTACATGGTTCTCCCAGGCAATGGCTATTCCTTCCGGAGAAGTGTAGCCAAGCACCAGTATAGGAATCAGTATTCCCGCCTGACGCAGCTCCAATGCTTCATCCAAAAAAGCCACACTAACATAATCTGCTCCGAGTCTTTCCAGTTCCCGTGTCACTTCCACTGCTCCATGGCCGTACGCATTTCCTTTGACGCATCCCATAAACTTTGTCTCTGCCGGCAAGTAGCGGCGAAAGGCTTCGTAATTGGCACGCAATTCATCCAGATTAATTTCGGCTACTGTCGGTCGATAGCTTGCTTGCACTTCAAAGTCACCTTCTTACGTTGTAGTAAAACGTCATAGCTGTAATGATCATTGTCTTAGTACTCATGGTAATGCTACGGAAGGTGGCTGTCAATGTGAGCTCAGTTATCTTTTCGATTCAGTTCAAAGCGGCTGGAGCGCTGGCAAATATAGAAAGGCGGATACTACGTTGTAGAGGAAAGAATCCCACAAAACGCAGTATCCGCCTACTTTATATTATTTACCCGATTGTGCCTCCATAGAAGCGGCAATTTGCATCATTTCGTTAACAGGAAGATTAGCACTTGTAATTCGATACTCTATACCCTCAGACATCCAAGTCAAAGTCTGCTGCTCATCACCACTCAGAAGTCCTGCGGTAAAACCAAGATCTATCAGCGTTCCAGGAGCCAATGCTACTGCACGGTCCAATGGACGGGCTTCCATAATGGTGTATTGATAAACCCCATCATACCGGATGAGAACAGCATGATCCTTGTTCCCCTCCATTTTATGGGAGTCCTTCAACTCGACACCTGCCGGAACGTACCCCGGTTCGATAATACCAAAGTCACCCAGCTCAGCAGCGACAGGTTGCCCCTCTTGCTCCTGACCCTCAGGAACTACAACCGGATTTCCATTTTCGTCAACCTGAGCTACTGTACTTTCTGAAGCAGCACCTGTAGTCATATTCTTTTGCATATCAAAGGAATCCTTAGTGAAATCTGTATCGAATTTAAAGGTGTCAAACTTCACGTCAACAACTACCTTGGCTTCAGAATCAGAGACTTGAACCTGTTTAGGCTCATAAGTCTTTTTATCCAGCCAAATCTTCTGCCGCACAAGGGCATTGCTCTGATAATTCGCAGCTACCTCAAACACATAGTTATCTCCATCTTCCACAAATTGACGATTGTTATCTGAGACGATGCCCCGAACTAGTGTCTGATACAAATAAACCTGGCCTTGATTGTCCGGCCAATCACTCTGGAAGCGGAAGCTCTTATTCATACTTGGTGTAAGTACGAACACACCCTCATCATTACGAAGCACGATCTGCGTAATATCCTTCTGTACATTCGCCAAGCTGATCCGGTAATAAGAAGGGTTCTTGTACCATACCTCTACCTTATACTCCTGCGGCTGCTCGCCGGTGAATAGGGTCATAATGCCTGAAGCTTGGTACGTTCCCTGCTTACTCTCCAACTTGTCGGCCACATTGTTCAAATCCTTGACCACGGAAGCGGCATCCTTCTTCCCGCACCCCGTCATCACCAGGGCCACGCTCATAATGATCGCGAGTACCCATATTGTCCGGCGCATGACATCATCCCCTTAACCTGTTTTGAATGCATTGATTAGTACATGTCTATGAGGGACTTGGCCGCAATATGCAGACGGGCATGACAAGCTGGGAGTTAGATTTATTTTTTAGGAACATACAAACAAAAAAAGCCCACGCATAGCGCTGGCTTTATGTTTTATACAGAAATGTAATAACATTATGTAGGTCTTATCTTTTGAATAGAGAGAAAATTATACGATCAGTTTCTTGTTTCAACTCTCATTATCACTATGTATTGCTTTATTGTACTGATTGATTAATTCATCCAACCTCATCGACTGTCTGATCACATTTGGATGTAACAATCCACCGTATTCCCTTTCCATTAAATAAAGTTTGGCTCTAGCACCCTCTATTCTCTTTTGGATAATTTCTGGATTATTCATTACACTACCTCCTCAAATTAATATACTAGAGGTATATGTCAAATTCTATATTTTACAAATAAGTGCAGTACTATAAAGAAATGATTCTAATAAATATTAGAAGGAAGGTAATAATTACGTTACTATGCACTGCTAACAACAAAGCCATTTTTCTTTTCGTTGATTCGCTGCACCTTACTAATTAGGTTTCGGTATTCTTTTTGCGTTTCTAAAGATACCGTATGACGAAGCTCTTCGAACATTCCAACACATTTTATAATACATGATTCGCTATTGATTTTTACTGAATATTCTAAACTTTCCATTATATACTTTATACTAATCTCATATTTATTTCTTCTTATATAATAAAACGCTATCTCAGCCATCAAGTTGGTATATCTATCTTCGAAGATTTGTTGATTATAGGATCTAATCTCTAGCTGATGACGGTCTTTACAATCTGATATTTTTCCCTCAAACTGCAGAAGAATATCATCCACGTTAAATTGGTAATAATTAGCTGCTTGAAGGATTTTGAACAGACCTGAGAGGATCTCTTCCTCTCTTTGTTCAAGATATGCCACATATTCCGGCAGCACCGTTATATCCCCTTTTAAAATTCGCAGCAAGTTAATATTAGCCCGTGCCCACTCCATACATTGATTCATAAGCTGCAAAGCTTCTTCCGTGTCTTCCCGAATCCAGTTCATATCCATGTACATGTTAACATAATGTAAAGCCCTATCATAATCTCCTAGCTCTCTATAAACTACTGAACGTAACATGTAAGAGTATTGAATATATGAGAATAGTGGTATTTCAGGTTCCCTTTGAAGCCTGCTTTTTCTGGCACGGTCGTATTTAGCATGATATTGAATTGTTGCTTTATTCCCCATTTCCTTAGCCATTGCCATTACCTTATCCCAATGTCGTAAAGCACTATATGTATTCGCCAAATCTTTCAGCGCATCAAGCTGGTCCACCTCATCAAGCCGGTTAACAAATCCTTCAAATTGCACAGCTGCTCGCAAATTAGCATCCCGATCTTCACCCAAAGCGATCGTGAATAGCCTGTATTGGCAAAGGGCCAGCCGCTCTGAATGTTGATACTTCTCACTCTCAGCCACACTCTGATATAACATCGCTGCTGCTTTGTGCTTCCCTAGCGTAAAAAAATCTTCTGCAGTATCAAATAACGAAGGCGTATAAGATAAGCTATCCATCATAATCCCAACTACCCGTGCAATACATTCCAGCTTATCCAGCTCTGCACAGCGATATAGAAATGGCCGAAGACGTCTCCAATTCGGATTGGAGTGAACAAAACACTCATCCACATACAAATCATAGTAGCAGCCTTCTTCTAATCCCATACCTTCTGTAATCCGATCTAATTGTTGCATGGCTATTGGGCGATTCCCATTGATGATATTACTGATCGTGCCTGAATTTACCTTAGACACCTCTGCGAACTGATTGATCGTTATCCCCTGCTTCTTGAGATAGTCTGCCAGTTCTGCACGAATGGTCATCTGCTTCATGATCAAAGCCACCTTCCGCCAACATAATTCATAGATAAGCAAATAGCATTTTAATAAATATATGTCTAATTATTCCAGTGGTCAAATACTTTTTTTCTATTCCTTTTCATTATGCAATTATTCGGTGATCAATGTATAGACTTTAGATTAGTAAAAGATAAAAACCACCAGAATACAAGGTGTAATAGACCTTTTCTGATGGTTTTTCTTATGATATTGCTATCGATAGTTATTCAATACATGCATTTAAATTCAACTAAGAGCTAGGTTTAATCATCATATCCCGCTTTTTAATATAAGGGTCTAGCATTTCAATTAACTTCTCTTGGTTTTGAATCTCTTCTTTCGAAAGCCGATCCATATGAACACTGCCATCTGCATCAAATACCTTAGCATCATAGCTTTGTAAGTCTATGATTAATCGTTCGATCTCCTCAAACTCTTTTTTAGTAAGCCTCTGTTCAGCTTTTTCAAGCAAGCCATTCCAGAAAGCATCACGATCTACGGATTGCACTGATTTCTTTGATGTTTTCGCTTCATTTATTTGTTCGAAATATGGTTCAAGCTTAGCCTGTAACTCTTTATATGCCTTCTGGTCCTTCACACCTAACTGTTCTAGGTGAAAGACGCCCTCAGCATCGGCCATTTGCAGATTATAAGATCCCAATTCCTCTAGTAAGGACATCAGCTTTGTGAATTCCTCTTCGTCAAAGCTTTGCTTCGCGTTTTGCAGTTTGGCTTCAAGCCTGTCATATTGTTGCTGGGTTACTCCTATCGTAGCAGCAGTTGCTGGGGATCCATACATGTTGTCTGCCAAATAATGATATCCGGCATAAGCTCCAGTAGGAATTAATAGTGCAGCCGCCATAATACTTGCCACGAGCCATTTCTTCATACGTCTTCCCCCTTGTTTGGCCACGGCCCTATTTAATATTTGCTCCTTGAGTTCCGGTGGGGCACTTATATTTCTCGCCTCTTCCTGCAGAACTGTCCGTAACTCTTCATTGAAATTCATGCAGGTCCTCCACCTTTCCCTTAAAAAGAGTATGATTGTCTGGCTTCTGACGAAGCTTCTGCAGTGCAGCGTGAATACGGGATTTCACGGTTCCGAGCGGAATACCCAGTATCGCAGCACTTTCTTCCTGTGAATATTCGTTTAAATAATGCAGAATAATCACCTGCTTCAGCTTAAATGGAAGACGATCTACACTTGCTAGCAGGCGGCGATTAGATAACCTGTCCACAACATCACTCGTGAAATCATGCTCCAGCATTAGATCTGTTTGTTCTACTTTTTTTACCATTCGGAGATGCGTCCATCTCTTTCTTCGATAGGCATGAATTTGCCGCATGACCACTCCCATCAGCCAAGGCTTAAAGGGGCGGTTTACGTCAAATTGTTCAAGAGAACGGTGCACCTGAATGTAAATCTCCTGAACGATATCATCCACATCGGAGGTTTCGCGAACGAGGAAATGAACGGTCTGATACACATCCCGGATCGTTGCTTCATATAGCTCACCATACGCTTCACGACTGCCGGCTAGCGTAAGCGCAATGAGCTGAGAATATTCATTTGGATGTTTCATCCCTCTCAATCCCTCCTTCGGTCTTACACTATATATTGGTAAATCAAAGAGATATCGTTCGATTTACTTTAACGAATTAAAAAAAGTATGTACTTATTAAATGCGGGAATCTATAGGGAGAGCTTCGATTCAAAAAGCCCGCACAATGCGGGCTTCCAGTATCGCTGCATTCCAATCAGCAACATAAGCCACCTGCCATTTACTTAATCTAATCGATCAGTGGATAGACTCTGCTACTTTGATCAAATCATCCTTATCCAAGTTAGCGGATGTTACACCGTATAACACACCATTGGCTTCCCAGTCTACAGCTTTGCCATTGTACAATACAGCGTCAACTCCATTTATTTTCACTTTTTCTATTGTACCGTCCGTCGACATCTCATAAGCCGTCTCTTCATCAGCGTGCCGCTGCTGCATAGTAATCCTCTCATCTGAGGCTTTATTAATAAAATATAGGTCGATATATTTACTGTTAGTTACTTCACCGTTATCGTCCTTATAAAACTCAGCGTGATCAAAGGTATAACCATCCGGCAAGTACTCCGGCAATCCCACATCAAAAATGGTATATTCATTTAGCTTGCTAGAATCCTTCACGATCAATATTTCCGGTTTCTCTTGATCCCTCTCAGATTGCGTAACCAACCTACCATCTTCAAACCCTATGATTTTTTCCCCGTCAGCATTGTAAACATCACCAGCCTTTTGAGCTGCATCGGGGGTCAAAAGTACATTTCCGTTGCTATCAAAAATCTTACCTTTCAATTCTTCCGGAATCACATTGTAATCCGCAGAGTATTCTACTTCATGGGCTACAATATGTCCTAAATTTATCGTTTGCAATACTTTAGATAACAGCTCCTGTGCGAAGGATGGTTGCACAAAAGTTACACTTAATGTACCTACTACAAGCAAAGTCGCTAGTACAACAGCAGGACGTCTTAATCTATGCTTTGTACGCAATCCTTTCCCCTCCTCTTGGCTGGCATACGTTCTCCGTGCCTTATTTAGAATGGCTGTCTTGTCTGAACCCTCGCTGAAATTTTTATGGGCCAAAGCTCTGCCAAGCTCCAGTAGCTCCTTATACTCCCCGACACCGTTTATGTCTTTCGCAGTGTCATTTATACTTTCATCTAAATCCGCAGAGAACTTCTGCTGTATTTCTTTACTATTCATAGTTGTTCCACGCTCCCTATTTCAGTCTTCAGCTTCTTCATAGTCCGGTAGAGAATCACACCAATGTTGCTCTCTGTGATCCCCGTAACCTGTGCGATCTCAATGTTCTTCAGGTTTGCCCCAAATTTAAGAGCCACAATATTTCTTTCCCTCGAGTTCAGCGTGTTCAACGCTTTAATTAGCTTGCCATTGCGTTCTCCCTGGAGGATCATGCTTTCCGGATCTTTCCTGCTAGAAACCAGTTCCTTGACGGCATCCAGCGAGAAGAAACTGCGCCGCTTCAGACTTCTGTAATGGTCATTGACCACATTCCTAGCGATGGCAAACAACCATACCTCCAAAGGAGCTTTTTCTTGGGAATAAGTCGAAAGCTTAGCTAATGTTTTCTCAAAGACCAAGCTTGTCAGATCCTCGGCCGTATGGAGTGAGCTAACCCGATAAGCCATATAGTTAAATATTCTTTTATAGAAGGTTTCGAAAATCGTTGTGAATAAAGCATCTATATCCGTATTTTCTTGGATTTTCTCTTTAACAAAGGGGTGAAGCAATGCGCGCTCTTGCATCAATCAAACTCTCCTTTCCAGCAAAATTTTACTTAGCTAAGTAAATTCGACTGTTAATACGCAATAATTCCAATTCCATTACAAGATACTAAAAAGAAGAGAGAACCCCTTAACTTGACAAGCTTATTATAGCTTCTATATATTTTAGGAACTAAAGTAAATTGGAGCGTGGCTATGAGCACAGAGCAAGATAAACAATATGCTATCCATAAGGTTATGGAATCCATGGCAAATGTGCAGCAGAAATCCCAGTTCTTCATTGATATGATCACCAAGCAGGAGACCCTGACTCACAATCAGATCCTACTGCTGTTCCAGCTCAGGCTTATAGGTAGCTTGAACATTACTGACATCTCCGAACGATTCATCATTACACCAGGAGCCGCTTCCTCGATGTGCGATAAGTTGGAAGATGCCGGTCTTATTGAACGTGTGCGGACGAAGGAGGATCGCAGAGTCGTCAACATTGTCCTTACAGAACAAGGGCATCAGCGGATTCTCCATATCTTTGAAGCCTTTCCTACCTCGGATTTGGATAAAATTTCAGGAACTTTAGAACAAATAAATGTGCTAATGGATAAAATGATGAACTAAAAGCTTTTGGGTTAAATATGCTGCCTGTCAGGAAACTGACGGCAGTTTTTTTATGCCCAAAATACTATATTGACTATATATTATAATAATTATATATTTTAATTATTAAAATATTTTTTTGAAAGGCGGCCCCTGTAAATGTCCAATGCTAATGATCTTTTTGAACGCCAGGAAATGATCGGTCCACCGCTGAAAGTAAGAGGTTCACTGACCCTCAAAGAAGATGTTCGTGCGGATACCATCGATGTTGTCGGCCATTTAAGTGCACAGAAGAATGTTACTACCGCTAAGTTAAAAGTATCTGGTGATTGTTCGATTGGAGGTCATTGTAGAGCCAAACAGGTTATCAATCTGGGAGGTCTCCGTGTTCAACACATCCAGGCAGACAGACTGCAATCGTCTGGATACTTTTCTGCAGCACAAGATGCTGCACTCGAAACCTTCTATGCCGAAGGTGCTGTGAAGATCCATAGGTTAACTGCTGAATCATCCATTGAGCTACGTTTAGGAAACAGAAGCACAATCGATGTCATAAAATCTAGCGGTACCATTACTGTTAAGCCATCTTTGAAGCTAATGAATGCGCTAATCCCCTACTTCCGGAAGCTCACCTGCAAAACGATTGAAGGGACTAGCATCATGTTATATCGAACGACAGCAGATCTCGTCTGCGGTGAAGATATTGTCATCGGACCGGGTTGTTCTATTGGGGAGATCCGCTATAGCAAAAGTCTGACGGTAGACCCTAAATCACAAGTTACTCGGACCGTATTTTTAAATAAATAGCAAACGTAACAACCTTGTCTCTGCTTTGTTTACAGAAAGTGACCTACTACGCGCTGATTTAATCTATACTTAAGAGGATTGGACTTAATCCTCGGAGGTAATTATGAATAAAATCATCGTAATCGGAGCTATCACGCTCTTTTTAGCCGGATGCGGAGCATCGGCATCTATAGATATGGATACAACAATGGCAATTAACCAAACACAAACTACTGAAGCACCACTGAAGCTAATCGTTGATGGAGAAACCGTTCTTCCTTCTCTCCCACCTTTTTTCTCAGGTGATAAGGTCTATGTACCTGCAAAAGTACTCATGGAGTACTACTCATCTGAACAACAATGGGATAATGCTACGAAAACCTTAACCATCTCTGATGGAAGCAGTAAATATGTTTTGAAGCCAGGTAATGAGTATATGCAAGGTGACGGTTATCAAAATGAGCTGGGGGGACCTGCAATTCTACGAAATGGTAATATATATATTCCGGCAGACTCTCTAAACTCTCTCTCTGGTGCCACTGCGCAGCTGAATGCCCCGCAAAATGAAGTTTCCATTACATCAGGGGATGTTAGTACTACCGTAAGAACACCCAACGAACCTCTCGCGATTGCTACAGAAAATGACCAAGTTAAGCTGTATACTGCCCTCAAAAATGGCGGTACCTACGAAGGATTTGTTGTAGAGGTGAACGGTAACAAGCATACGTTTAATTGGGAAGCACCAAGATTGTTAGGTTACACTCCTGAGATTCATTATGCCGACATAGATCAGGATGGGCAGGAAGAAGTTGTTGTCATACTGTGGCTAGGAACAGGTACGGGCATGTCTATGCAGGAGCTTCACGTCATTAAGCCTGACCAGTGGAAAGAAATGAATGTACCTTCCGCAGATAAAGCTGTCTCAGCATTTGTTACCTCAAAAATCTCCAATGAAAAAGGCGATGCCTTAATTCAAATTCAGGTAAAAGGTTCAACTCCATCTATGGTTACTATGCGATATCCGGATCGTGGCGAGGATGGCAATCTTGGCGAAAAAGCCGGGATTGGTGCTGTGACTTACTACATGGTAGAAGAAGGCAAACTGAAAGCTGAAACCAATGTTTATATTGGATTTTTAGAGAGTATTGGCACATTAACCTTTTCCTACAAATCAGGGAATGATGGAATGGAACCTGAATCCATTCGTTTTGAGCCTCATGAGGAGTATGCCTCTTATGTGGTGGGTAAGCAGCTATGATTGATGCCCATGTACATTTAGAGCAATATGAGCCTGAGGTTTCAGAACAAATGTTGAGTGAGATTCCTAACTTGGGGATCGAAGCCCTGATTGCTGTCTCCATGAATTTAGACTCTTGCGTTCGCACTCAAAAGCTTGCCGCTACCTATCCCGGAGTGGTACGTCCAGCTTATGGTTTTCATCCAGAGCAACCCATACCGCAGAAAGCTGAGTTATCCTCTTTGCTGGAATGGATTGAGCGTCAAGCCCGGGAGGATTTCATCGCTGTAGGTGAAATTGGACTGCCTTATTATTCGCGTGCTGAAGCGCTGGAGCGCGGCGAAGCTTTTGATATGGAGCCTTACATTCAGCTTCTTGATCAGTTGCTTGAGCTTGCCGCCCGTATAGATAAACCAGTGGTCCTGCACGCTGTCTATGAGGATGCGCTGATTGCCTGTGATCTATTAGAGAAACATGGTATAAAGCGTGTCCACTTCCACTGGTTCAAGGGACCCGAAGAAGCCATTGCCCGTATGATTAAGAATGGCTACTACATCTCTTTCACCCCTGACATCCTTTATGAGACGGAGATCCAAGAGCTTGCCCGCCGCTATCCCCCAGAGCTTGTCATGGCGGAGACCGATGGTCCTTGGCCATTTGAAGGACCTTTTGCGGGTAGAGTCACGCATCCATCTATGATTTCTGATGTCGCCGCCGCTTGGGGAGCGCTACATGGCTACACTTCCAGCCAAGCAGAAGAGATACTAACTGCGAATACTAAGCGATTTTATAGCTTGTAAATAAACAAAAGGATGGTTCCTAGCGAATGCCAGGCCATCCTTATGAATAATCACAGCTTTATCCCAATTTGGGAGTTCACAACCTTTCCACACCCACTAACGTTGCGCCTGTAAATTCCATTCTATAAATATCCGGCTTTGTAGTTTGTAGTAGAAAATCCAGGTCATATTTGGCGTCAAAATAATTCATCATAAGCGTCATGACTGCGCCGTGAGTTCCAATCGCAACCTTTTGCCCACTGTGTTGTTTCAGTATATCTTGCAGCACGCTAACTGATCGCTTCTGACACGCATGAATGGACTCTCCACCAACCGGAACAGAATTTGGATCAGCAAACATTGTTTCCAGTAATGGATATAGCTCCTGGTCAGGCATGATCATATTTCCATCCGAAAAATGGATTTCCCGAAGATCTTCAACACTTTGAATCTCTGCCCCTAACTCCTGCGCCAAGCCAGAAACCGTATGTATAGCCCGAAGATATGGACTTGAATAAAAGACTTCAATTCCTTCGAGACGTAATTTCTCCGTTATCTTACGGGCATCCGCCTCCCCCTTCGCTGTTAATCCACGTGTTCTCTCAGTTCCTCCGGGCAGCTTGGGTGACTCTCCATGCCTTACCATATAAATAAAAGTTGTCATTCTTTCCCCTCCTCTACCTTTACATTTCTCGTGTTCTATCCAAACTCCTTCATAAAAAAAGCCCTTACGGGCAAGAATTGATCCTAGCGAGCTAGGAAATCTCTTAATTGCACTCTATACAACTATTAAGCGTAAAAAGAGGTCTGCTGAGCAAATAAGTGTAGTTTCTGCAACTAAAAACCATCATTTCTACCCCAAAAGAGAAAAAATCAAATTATAGCTGCACTAAATACAACTAAAGTTCGCTTTGAACGATGGAACAGCATTTAATTGCAGATTCTGCAACTAAATGCTAGGTAAGCCCGCTAGATAGTCCGTGCTACTCAAGCTTTCTAGTCTGGCTAGTTTGCCTGACCTTCACTATCTGTAGCCTCAAGTTTCCACCACTTTAACCTTCCCCGGTTGCTCCGTTGAGCTATCACTTTTCTCTTTCTGCACAGGCCACAGCACGCGGCCAAATACTATCCCCAGCACACCTATCAAAGCGATTACGATACCAAAGTTTAAAAAGATTCGACTAGGCCCAGCAGCCTGAACCAGCATTCCACCGAGGAGTGGAGCGCCAATCATAACTCCACTAAGAATGGTACTCTGAATACCGAACACACGCCCTGTCATGTGCGGGGGAGTTTCTTTTTGTAAACAATAATTGAAGGTAATCATAAACATTCCGTTTCCGAGACCCAGTACGAATCCTAGCAGCAGTACAGGAAGGCTAGTCACGCCTGGCTGAAGCAGGCCAAGCCCTCCGACCGATACACCAATAAGTGCATAACCCGTACCTAGCTTCCAGCCGTAGCCTGTTCCCCGGTTCATTTTGCTCATGACCATGATCATCAATATTGCACCCACGCCAGTTGCCGCGACAAGCCAGCCCAGCATAGATTCCTCAGCAGGTGCGATAATTCTGAATAGACTTGTAAACTGAAAATCGATCATCTGAATAGCTAACGCACCAACTAAACCAAAGAGCATGCTGTTTAGCAGCAGTCTGCTGCGCAGCATAAAGCTCCAGCCTTCCTTCCACATCGTGCGGAGAGAAACATGCTCCTCTGGATCCCCCTTGCTCTCTGAGCTGACTTGTCCTGCTTCACTATTTTTAACAGTAAGTAGGAGCAAGTAAGAGCATCCTCTAAGACAAGCATTGATCAAAATACACCACTGTGGCGTCAGCACAGACAATGCAAAACCACCCAGTAATGGCCCAGCGATTTTGGAACCCTGATTTACGATTCCATTAAGTGAAGTGGCTTGAAGCAGCTGATCCTCTCTAACCATACTGCGGGTCATCGACTGCTGGGCAGGCACATTTAACGTCGAGATAGCAGCACGCAACATCAGTAACGGGAGTAGCCACACCATACTGGGAGCGAAAAGAACTAGTACTGTTAACAATGCCGTTAGTAGATCACACATCCGCATTAGCTTTAGCTTATTTAGTCGGTCAGCCGCTACCCCCGCCACGGAGCCGAACAGAATCCCAGGTAAAGCTATGGAGACTGGAATTAAAGCCAGCATTAACGGACTAGCCTGCCAGCGGTACCCTACGAGTACCTGAATCGCCAGTGCATCGAACCAATCCCCAAAAGTGGCTGTCGCATATGCGCTGTACACACGCATATACACTTTGTTTTTTAGCAGACTCGTTCCTGCTTGTGATGAAGCATTCATCGGACATTCCTCCAAGTTACGATTAAGAACAAGAACATATGAATCATGATCTTAATGTAACGGAGAATTGTCAGAGAATTATCAGAGAGCTGTCACGATATTCATAAGCACGTTTTCCAAGGATTGCTCCAAACGATGGAATCCCCGCTCTTCCTTCTCACGTTCAAATAAATCTGCATATTTCTGATGCAAAGCTGACTGGGGAGAAAACTCGTTACAATAGTGAACAATTCGGTATAACGCATATATCCGCATCGGCACGAATCCTGACATCTCTAGCACCTGAAGCGCCTCATCCAATAACTGCTCTGCTTCACGCCAAGACTTGCGCCGTAGACACCACAAGCCTCTTGCAACTTTATAACTGCCGATCTCACGCAAAAAAGGTTTCTCCTGCAAAAGCACTTCAATGTCTTTCGCCATCCGCTCCAATTCCTGATCTTTTGTCCCCATCCACAAGTGTACGAGCATTTCGGAAATAGCCGTTACAGGAATGAAGTTCTCATACCCAGGCTCTTTAATCACTTCATGCGTTAGCTTTAATCGTTCTATTGCTTTTTCCGGTTGCCCGGCCAATGTGTACAAATCCAGAATATTAAGGATCTCCATTTCACGATGCTGGGGCGGCAAAAGAATCTTTTTCTCAAGGACTAGCTCACAGAACTCTAATTTCTTCTTCGGATCACCCAAAAATATATAACAGATCATCAAAGAATAGAAACGCTCTTCAATCTCAACTTCCTCTGTGTTCAGAAGCCATTCCAAATCTCCCTGCACAAAATGAATATAGATCGAATAGAACGGATCCATTTCATAACCCAAAACATCCTGTTGTCGCGCTAAGGTTAACATGGATCGTCCTTGGCCGTATTGATGATATTTTACGAATACCTCCCGCATCGTCTCTTGCATCTTTGCGTCATATGTAGTCGGATTGGTCATAGTTACTGAGGGTTCCCGCATCGTTAGACTATAGCCAAATCCACGAACAGTCTTAATATCCAAGCCTTGTAGCTTGCTAAGCTTTTTACGAAGGCGATAAATATGATCATCTACCGTTCGCTCTACTGGGTATTCTAGGGGCCATACCTTATCCAGCAGTTGTTCTCGACTGAACGTACGCCCTCTATTTTTGTACAAGAACTGAAAAAGCGTAAATTCTTTAGGGAATAATTCGATCGTTATCCCATCTCCGGTCACTTTATATTCACTTTCGATTAATTCCAGCTGCATGATAGAACCTCTCTTTCCCCCGAATCCGCTCATTGGTTACATTATATCAGCCCATCCAAGGCGTACTCCAGATTAAAAATAAACATACAAAAAGAGCAATCCGCAGATTTCTCTGCATGATTGCTCCTTGCACCCATTGCTGGTCTTATCCAGCCATATTATTAGTAGAATCCTGTTCACTAAAAACAGAGATGTGACCTACCTTACCCGTCGAGTTTGGAATAATGAATTTCAACTGGAATTGATCATTGGCTTGATAAGTGTAGATCTTATCCTCACCATTTACTTTGGTATCATCCGGCTTGCCCAGTGTGGACTCGATCTGTTTCAGTGTTAGCTCTTGCAGCGCAGCATCACTGGAACGAACATCGAAGATTAGGCTCCCTTTATTGAATCCGAATACGACATGTTCATCAGTGTAGGTAGCATAAATACCTTTTCCCGCTGGCTCTTGTTGATCAGGTTTACCCCAATCGGCTTCTACCTCATCAATTAGTCCGGTATGAGCAGCATATTCAACACCGGGCACCTTCCCCTTTTTAGCAAGCTCAAGTAATTCTTGAAGTTGTTTGTCGCTATTCTGCGGATTCGCATTGGCTGTATCTTTATTAGTCTCCATAGGGGAAGCGGTCACTGCTGGTGCGGTTTCCGAAGGAGTGGCTGATGGGCTAACTTCTGGTTCTGCGGTTGCTGTTACCGTTTCAGTTGGCGCCGTGGTTGGGGAAGCAGAAGCAGAATTAGCTTGCTCATTGTTCGAGCTGCATCCAGCTAATCCAATCATTCCTGTGAGCAAAATAGAAGCTGCTAAAAATTTAATCTGTACTGACATGATGTCATCTCCTTAGTAGGTTAGCTCAAAACCAGCTTGCAAAAAAATGAAACTGAAAATATAGACGATACTGAAATGAAAAAGTTTCATCAGCCAAGGAGGGCTTGGCTTGGTCTAAATATCATTTACCCAAATCAGCTGAACATCAATAAATTACGGGACATCATCTCGGGAGATACTCCCCCTTAGTAAAAATATTCCACACAAACGCAACCTTAATCCTCCAAGCCGCATCTTATTAGTAAAGGGAGGGGAGCTTCATCTGAATATTATAGAGAGAATAAAAGCAAAGGATGAGTCAGCTCTCCGCCTATTGATGGACGATTACGGGGATATGCTGCTCCGAACTGCCTGCTTACTGCTCAAAGATCGACAGAGTGCCGAAGAGGCGGTACAAGATACTTTTATTCAAGCCTATGCCAAAATGAATCAGTTGCAGGATCCGGAACGGTTAAGGGCTTGGCTCATTCGCATCGTAGTCAACCGCTGCCGCATGAAGCAACGGACTTGGAGCTGGCGTAATATTTTCCCCTCGGGTGGGTCAGAGCTACAAGCCAGCGATGATGCGGGCTTCACTGCCGGGGCAGAAGAGCTTTTTATGGTGGAATGGCATAATGTTAGACTCGCCGAGTTCATCAGGAATCTCGATTATGTATACCGCGAATGTCTGACGTTATATTACTTTCATGAGATGAGCATCCGTGAAATTTCCGAGCAATTGAATACACCGGAGAATACGATTAAATCCCGGTTAGTTAGAGGACGGACACTCTTAAAAAAGATGTTGGAGAAGGAGGGACATTTCTTATGAATACGGGGAACACGGAGAATACGAAACGCGGAGCTATCAAGCAACAGCTAGATGAAGAACTACAACCCATACACTTCGAAGGACATGAACGCGTCCTCAAGATGACCCACCCTCCAACCTTTGGAGCTCGTCTCTTGGCTTTCTGGAATAAAGAAATCGAGATCCCTTTGAAACCTATAGGCGCCATTGGTGCCATTATTCTAGTCGTATCATTGACTCTGCATCAACCAGAGGTTAAACATCAACCACAACAAAACGTCCAGCAGCATCCGAACCGTGAACTTATTGAGGCTGGAGGTAATACGTACTGGAAGGATATCTATGATCAGGCGGTGAAGAGACATGCGAATTAAGATCAAAATCAAACATCTAGTGTCATTCGTGCTACTCCCGGCCTCCCTGCTCATTCTTCTATTTAACTTTCTGCCCTCCTCAAAGGCACAAATGGAGGAAAGCCCAGCTATTCAATCTAACCTGGCCCGTACAGAACTTCTGAAAAAGCTAGAGTCTACAACTGGCAGTAAACGTATGGAGCTTATTCAAACAAATATCATCGATAAGGAGCATGGCTACGATCCCTATAGATACGACGTAAATATTGGCCCCTCTATGAGTCAGTGGAATCATGATGAACCGAGTATTTCCGACTTGCAGTCAGAGGATAAAATCGCGTTGCTAGAGGAATACATCCTTGATGGGCCAGCGAATAATACACGTATATTTGCGGTTAAGCTGCTTGCCTACGAATATGATGCTCTTGGTCGTAGGGACGACGGAGATCAAGCGCTAAACACCGCCGCGAAACAGTTAGACAGTAATTCTAGCGTGGCAAAAGAACTGGCGCTGCTTCAAGCAGAACGTGCCCTGAATCGTGGGGATACAACAGCCGCTGAATCTATTCTTGAACAAACCACATTTCCATACGAGAATCAGAAAGATTTAGAAGCGCAAAAAGCATGGCTTACCGGGCGCCTGCTCTTCACGAAAGGCAAAGCGCAGGAAGCCCTTGCCGTAGTAACCAATGGCTTGGTGAGCTACAAAAAATACTGGCAGGATATTCATAAACAAATGAGTCTTGTCATTAGTAACTCTGATAAAGACAGCGAAGCAGCGGGCTCATCATCAAGTTCAGCACCAACGATTGGCACTTCAGAAGCCGAAATGCAGCTTGAAGCGCTAATATCTGCCATTCAGTCAGCTGTAGATATGGGAAGTACCTCAACAGCTGTCGTATCTGGAACCCTAACCCGAAGCGATGGGACACCAATCTCGCGCGCAGGTATTTTTCTCCGTGCTGAAAGCGAGGTTAATCACAGCATCACAGCTGCTGAACCGTACCGAATCGTTACCGACGATGAAGGGCGTTTCGAATTCCACGGTGTGATTCCGGGCTTCTATCAATTGCAGCTTGGACTTAGCTATGATCAGATCGACGGATGGACTTGGCCTGTACAGTATGACGATTGGATTGAAGTTAAACCGGATGATAGGTTGAATGAGAGCATTGTTCTACAACCTCTGCTTGAGCTTCAGTCTCCTATTAATCAGGAGACGATAACGGGTCAGTCTGTAGATTTCCACTGGAAGGCTGTTGAAGGTGCGGCTTACTATCGTTTAAGCGGTGGGGTCTCAATGGTGGGGAGCTCCTTCAGTTCGCAGATTCGGGACCATATCACGGACAATCAAGTCTCTATTCCAGTAGATGAACTCTATTACAATAGTGGTTTCTCCTACGGCAGTGGCGGAGAGGGCTTTGAATCGATTGATCCTCTATCTTTTCTCGTGTTCATGAATCCTGAAGCACGCTTTTCTTGGAATATCGAAGCATTTGATGCGGATGGACATCTGCTTACCCGCAGTAATGGCTACAGATTGAACGAAGACACCGTTGGTAATCTGCCCTTCTTCTATCTCAAGGAACGAGAATTAACCACAGCCGATAGACTATTGCTAAATAAGAAACCTGATCAAGCCATAGAAATTTACCAAAAGAATGTTGCAGATGATCCAGAGGATGCTCATGCCCTGCACATGCTTGTGAAGCTGATGCTCGCTAAATCCTCCCTGACGAAGGATGACTCATTAGAAGATCAGGCAATTCCGCTACTCCAAAAGCTCATACAGTTGCATCCTTATTCTAATTATGCCTTCACGTTGTCACAGTACTATTTTGACCATGCAGACTGGAAATCATATAACGAGTATTATTCCCGCTACATTGAGCTGAGTCAAACTAAGGGGGATGACTATGACCGCTCGATAAATGCTACAGCTCTCATGCATCAAGGCAAGCTAGAAGAAGCACGCGAACAATTCGCTATGGCTCTAGAGCATGATGGCAGCCATCGTTTTATTGGCAGCTATTTGGCGGCAGAATTATACGTTGGTGAGTCGCTCTCTTCTGTAATGACACTAGCTGAACATTACCCCGAACACAGCTTCGGTCATAATGGGTATCGTTGGCCGCAAATGCTTAAACAGCTCATAGCTGAACGAACGAAACAGCCTAACAACTTTGACCAAGAGCTGAAGGAAAAACTCGGATGGTATGTAAATGGTCAGACGGATGTGCTGAAGCAATGGATTGATAGCACAAAATCCTCAGCACTGAAAACCTTTATACAGGCTGTTTTAGCGGTAAGCTAACTTAGCCTAACTCACTTATACAAACAAAAATCCGGTCCCTCTCGATTAACACGAGCATGGACCGGATTTTTTAATTACGCATGATTCTATTTACCTTTAGCTTCCATCATGTAATTCTGGAAGTCCGTAATGCTCGGGTTGGACATATAGTGACCACCCTCTACTTCAATCGTTTGACCAGTAATGAATTTAGATTCATCCGATGCCAGGAACAACACTGTGTTTCCGATATCATCCGCTTCTCCATGGTAAGGCAGAGCGTTGAACTTCTGGAAAATATCCAGCACAGCTGGCGGCATATTTCTTGCAGCCGCAGGTGTTAAGATCAGGCCCGGAGCCACTCCATTGCAACGAATCTTATCTTTACCATATTGTGTGGCGATGTAACGAGTTAGGTTCACAACAGCTGCCTTAGAGGAGCCATAAGCCGTGCGCAATGAATCTCCAGCAAATGCTGACATGGAAGCTGTGTTAATGATCGAGCCCCCGCCCGCTTTAATCATATGTGGAATGGCAAACCGGCTGCCTAACAGAACACTTTTGGTGTTCACATTCATCAAGCGATCCCATTCTTCCAAATCTATGTTGACGACATCTAGGTCTTTTTGCAGATTAGTTAGACCTACATTGTTAAATAAGACTGTAATCGTGCCATACTGAGCGACTGTGAAATCAACAGCTTCCTTGATCGAATCCGCTTGGGATGCATCCAGGAAAAGACCTTCCGCCTCTCCACCTTCACTTTTAATCTTAGCTGCTGCTTCTTTGGCAGCCTCTACATTAAAATCGGCGATGACAACTTTGGCTCCTTCTCTAGCCATTAAAGTAGCGGCTGATAAGCCAATACCTGAAGCGCCTCCAGTTACTAATGCAACCTTACCTTGAACTCTTCCCATATTCATACCCCTTTATAATGTGATTAAGATTCTTAGATGACTTCATTTATGTTTCAGAGCTATCAAAGCTCGTTAACAACTTTTCATAGATTTTCAAGAATTGCTGCAGTTCTTCTTCATCGAGCTTCTGAAACATTTCAGCTCGGAGCTCCTGCCCTTTTAGCTGTGCTTCCTTCAGTACATCTCTGCCTTTGTCCGTGATAGACAGCAGTACATTTCGGCGATCATCCTCGTTATATTTGCGCTCGGCCATTTCCTGCTTAATTAAGCGATTGGCAATATTCGTCATCGCCCCCGGCGTATAACCTAGCTTCTTAGCCAAAGTAGTTTGCTTCTGGGGACCCTTTTTATTCAATTCTCCCAAGACGAGAACAGGAGATATCCCAATATTGTGGTCAAAAGCATTCATCCATCGAACAATAATTTCATTCGTGAATAATTCAACTGCATGTATGAGTCTAAAAATATCTGGGTTTTCCAAGACATCCTCCTTAGATATTTCATAATTATTGGCTGCTTCGACATATATTTTAACACTAAAATATTTAATAGTAAATTGTTTAATGGTAAAATACTTAATATTAAAAAAAAGAATGCTTATAAAAGCATCCTTTAGATTGCGGATTTATCAACAACATAAGTACCAGCCATCATATCGTGAAGCGCCCGTTTACGGGGAGTAAATGCGACAAATAGATAATCCACAAGCATGATGAGGCCAAGTATTTTACTGAGGTCAGTAGCTAAAGGTGCCCATAAATTAAGAGTGGTGGAAATCACAGTGAGATCGTAGAGGCTCACGCCAACAATCATTGAAAAAATCGTACTCATGATTCGGAAAATATTTCGAATTAGTGCTTCCTTCAACGTTGGGATATTCCCTTGCTGATTGACAATTTTCATCTTTAAAACCAGCTTCCCAGGCGTTCCGCCAAATCTAACGATCATAAAAACATCAAACACGACGAAGAAAATATACTCAAGGATGATGGGAATCTCCGAATGCAAGGATATAGCTAATGAATTGAATATCCAGTATACAATAACCGCAGGTATCAGAATGATAAGGAGATCAAGAATAGTAGCGAGAACTCTTTTCCAAAAGCCTATGAAATCCTCCTGTTCCAAACGTTCAACTTTATAATTATCCATTTTAGGGCCTCACTCTCTATGCTTACTTTATTCATTCATCCTGATTATCCGCTCTTCAATAGTAGTTTCCAGTTCCTTATTATTCTTTAAAATCACCCGTCTATCAGAAAAATTATTCGTTAATTCAATTATTCTATGTATCGCTTCCTGATCATATCCCCGATTCCATTCAAAAATCATCACATACAGATTCTTAAACGATTGCTTATAATTCGCTTGCTCAAATCCAAGTCTTGTCTTTATAAACCTTGTAATGACCCTCAAATCCCTGAATACTCGATTAGGTCTCAGAATAACGATTAAATCTGCTTTTCCAAAGCTCTCTTGCCCCCACTTATAATGTACGCCTTCCAGGATCCATGACGGTTTATCGAGGATCTCCTTCAATTGCGCATCCCTTTCTTCAACAGAATAACGGAGGTTTTCGCCATTTCTATCCCATACCAAATTATCTGTTTCGTAATAATTCACACCATACTTTTTGGACAGCTCTCTAGCGATATAGGATTTGCCACTTCCACAGGCCCCGATGATTCTAATCTTCATAGGCTTAGCCGCCCGATCATCGGCAGGATGATAAGTCCAAGCGATATAACCGTTGTGATTCTCGTAGTGAGGATCGTTAGCTTTTGATTTTTCTGCGATTTGTACCAACCTTTAAACTGAAAATGATTCCGATACAGCATAAAAAATATCAATAAATTCCCGAGCGCCATACTCCAGTTATACACAGGCTGACCAAATATAGATTGATATATAAATCTCTCTACCCCGCCTAAAATAAACAAGGTCAACATAAGCAATACACACATTCGAAGTAATTCCAATATAAAAGAACCTAGTTTTGTCATTTCTAGAGCCTCCCCTTCAAAATTTCCTGTACGCAAAACATCCATATTCATCCAATTATACACCTTGACCATGATGACTCCTATCGAAATATTTGAAAAACAACCCAGCCCAAGATACATTTTATCCTGAGCTAGGTTGTGTCGGTTCTTCCTTATGAGTGTATAGTTTTTTCCTTACCCTCTATTTCCTGAATCTGCGCCCTCAGATTAACGATTTCCGCCATTAACGCTTCATTCTCCTCCTCTGTATCCCTAGTTCCGCTCTGGATCAGTTGATTCAGACGCAGCTGCAGAAGAACGAGGTCGTCCTCAAGGGCCTGTTCTTTACGGGTAAGCACGCGACTCCTGTCTTTCGAGGTGTATTCCTCATAGGAACCTTGAAAAAACTTCGGTGCCTGAGTCGGTGCTAGTATTACCAAACGATTAGCTACTTTAGTGTGAAGGTACCGGTCATGTGAGACCATCACAATTCCTCCCGGATATACCCTTAGCGCTTCTTCTACTCGTTCCCTAGTGTCAATGTCCAGATAATTGGTGGGTTCATCCAGTACTAATAGGTTAGCTTTTCCAAAGTACAGTTTAAGGAAAGCTACACGACATTTCTCCCCCAGACTTAAATCACCAATTCGTTTAAAGACATCCTCCCGCGAAAATAAAAAGCAGCCCAGAATCGTTCGTGCCTCCGTTTGGGTCATACCTGGCAGTTCAAGCAAACTATCCAGAATGGTGGACGACACCGCTAGATTATCGAGCTCTTGCGCAAAATAACCAACCTTCGTACGCGGATGCAGCCGCACTTCACCTTTGCTAGGTTGATGAATACCAGCAATCAGCTTCAGCAAAGAAGACTTACCGACACCATTAGGACCCAGAATAGCGAGACGATCTCCTCGATTCAATGACAAACTGAAATTTTTCAGTACAGGCGCACTACCCTTATATGCAAAATCAATCTCACGGAGTGACAGCAAAGTGTCCGCCATAAACCCTTCACTTTCAAGCTTCATCTTCAGCTTACTTGTCTCGCGTGGTAATTCCACACGGTTCTTATTTAAGCGTTCGAGTGCAGCTTCCTTCGCATGAAGACGAGATACGTTCTTCTTTGATTTCGCACGCAGGAAATCATGCTGTCCGGCAGCACGGTGTGCCTGTTGGAACCATTCGGAATACCTTCTGATGCTCTCCAGCAGCTTCTCCTTTTCCTGTTCCTGCTTCTTATATTGTCCCTCTAGCGTTCGCGCCTCTACCGCCTTCTGCTCCCGATACTGCGTATATCCACCCGAATACCGGCGACACCCCTCTGGACTAAGCTCCAGCAACGCCGTCGCCGTTCGATCGATGAACGTACGATCATGGGAAACATAAAGCACAGTTCCGGGATAGGTATGGACCCATTGTTCCAACCACTCCATCGTTTCTCCATCTAAGTGATTCGTCGGCTCATCTAGAATCAACAGCTTCGGCTGCTGGGCTAACAATGCTGCCAATTGAACGCGTGTCTTTTGCCCACCGCTTAGCAATGGGTACGGCACATTCCAAACCGAACGCTCAAGTTTGAGCTGCTTCAAGCATTTTTCGGCTTTAGCCTCCCAGTCATATCCACCAAGCTGCAAGTATTGACCGTACACTTCGGCGTATTCAGCCAATCCCGCTTCACTCTCGTCGTTCTGCTCCTGCAACCTCTGACTGAGAAGTTCAAGCCGGCGCTTCAATTGGGGGAGCTCTGGCGATCCGGCGATTACGTAATCCAAGGCGGTCACTTCTTCGGATACTTCTAGCTGCTGATCCAGCACACCCCATTCCTCACGTGGCAAACCATGATAGATACTTCCCTCCTCAAAGAGGAGGCGACCGATCAGCCCCTTAAGTAATGTGGTTTTGCCGATTCCATTACGACCGAACAAGAGCACACGCTCTCCTTCTGATATCTCAAAGGACACCTTCTCGAATAACAGGGTCCCGTTCCATTCTTTGCGTAAATTTTTTGCTTTTATTAAGGTCATATTTCATTCCTCCGATTATATTGCAAATAAAAAACCGCAGCCAGCGGTCTGCGGTCAAATAGCGTATGATGGGGAGGGAAATATGCCATAACATGAATAGACTACGGCCGTGATCACCTGCTGTATGCAGAGTAAACCAAACAATAGATAGATCTATTCATATAAAAGCAACGTAAGACCCCCGACCGACACACGTATCCCTGACCGTTATCACCCTGAACGGGTGATCCGTGACTTGTGCATATGCACTTCACAAGCTCAATGGTCTACTTCTAGGAAACGTGTTAGTTATTCATCAGTCGGTGGTCCTCCGTCATTGTCCGAATTGGTTTGAATGAATATAGTATATACCCATTAAGCCAGAATTAAAAGTTCAAGAATAGTTATAAAATAATCTTTACCGACTGAGACTGTGAACTCCATTGCACCTGAATACCAAATAATTCGGGCAAGATGCTCAGCGGAATCATCAATCGACCATTTTCATTACGGGACGCCGGTATCGTAAGTGTCTTTCCATTCACAACAGCCTGATCGGATAAAGGCTGATGTGCCACCGTACGATTTCCTATCGTAATTAGCAGTGCACCTGTTCCAGCTTTGCTCTGTAAAGTTCCACCTAACAAGGCTACAGATTCTCTCAGCGGAACAAATACACGGGAGTTATCCATTAAAAAAGGATCTTTTAGCTTTGTCGTGACTCCATCCAGCTCAAAAGCTCCAGCAAACATCTTACTTCCTACGGAATACCCATTTTTAGTCGCAATACTCTCCATAGCCAGTGTGCTTGTTGTAATAATGACCCTTGTATTTTTAGCTATTTTTGGGTACAGCCAGTGGATGTCATCATTATGCATTCGAATACATCCGGCGCTGACATACTTTCCTATGGAGGACTCATTATTATTGCCGTGAATCGCATATGTGGTACCATAAGTTCCGTTCACTTCTAGCCCTAGCCAGCGGTCGCCAAGTGGATTGGCCGGATCACCCCCGGGTATTTTTTCTTTGTAATAGGGTCTGTTCTTTACTTTAACTACCATTTTGAAGCTGCCTTCAGGCGTCAGTTCCTTTGATTTTCCTGTTGCGACTGGAAAAGTCTTCACAAGCTTGCCATCACTGAAATACGCGAGTTTGTTTGTCTTTTTGTTCACGATAATCAGATCGGATCCAGCAGCAGCTTCCGCCTTTCCCACACCTGTAAAACATGCAGCGAACAGAAGTCCAAATACAAGCATCAGCTTCATGTTCCGCTGTAATAATGATTCAAACCGGCCACCCGAAACGAAAAATCCCAATTTTCTCCACCTCCATATATAAAGACGAAATCATTTCAATTTTGTTGCATACCAACCTGTACCTATTCTTTTCAACTCGTCCCCCACATTTGACGCAGAGATTGCAATACTGTAACCAAGTGAACGCACATTAAAAAAGCCGACCTTTGGATAACCAAAGATCAGCTCTATATTTTATATGCTCAGTATTTCATGATTAGACAACTAATGTTTCTTACCTGAACCAAATGCACTCACGTATCCATCCGGATCTTTAATCGCAAAATCCTTCCAGTTCCCCCAGTCTGCTTCCTGAAGATCAGGCTCTTGAACAAATTCTGCTCCTTTACCCTTTAGCTCTTCATATAGCTCGTCAAGCTCAGGATGAGTCTCTACATAAGCATGGATCATCCTCCGATTGTCATATTTGGCTTGATCAACATTTGCAAATTTCATATTCCGATTTTATAATATCATCCAATATGAGGAAATAAAATCGAAATCAACGGACAAGCCTATTGGAGAATGAAATCAATAAGTACCGGTGAGGTTACTGCTCTTTTCTTTGATCCAAAAAGTTTCGAACAACCTGCAAGCGAAGAGGATCTATCGGCTTTAGCGCATCTCCATCTTCTCTAACGGCAGAACCGAAATGCACTCGGCGCACACCCGTTTGTTTTATAAAATCACTTAACCCATCTGCCGTTAACCCACTGCCAGCAAGAATAGATATAGATTGCTTCGAGGTAAGCTGCTCCAGCGCAGCAAGACGTTCCGCACCTTTAGGGGCTGTATTCTCGGCTCCTGATGTTAGAATGTCAGTAATTTGAGGATAACGCATCAATATTTCTAACGCCTCAAATTGATCCCTCACTTCATCAAAAGCACGATGGAATGTCACCTCCAAACCTTTTGCAGTACGAAGCAACCTTTGAAGTGACTCTTCGTCAATTGTTCCATTAGGGCGTAACATGCCCATTACGACAGATAACCCGCCGATAGATACGATATGCTGAATATCCTGCTCCATGGTTTCTATATCATCCTTATCATAATAAAAGGATCTGGCATGGGGTCTAACCATTACCCTGACCGGGATAGAGACAGCATTGCGCACTTTTTCAATAAGTCCCAGACTGGGCGTCAATCCCCCTTCACTGATCCCAGTAATCAATTCAATTCGATCAGCTCCATAACGCTCGGCCAGTACTGCATCACTTAATGTTGTAGCAATAACTTCTAGTAACATTGTTGTCTCTCCTTTATTCATCTTAGAACCTTGCTTTCTGCTATTTTCTTCATCCGCACATTATCCTAACCCACATCCACATAAACACGCAAAAAAAGATCTTGATCCTCTACAAACACTAGAGAATCAAGACCTTTCGTTCTTAAACTATTCTTACGCCCACCACATACCTTGTGGTTGATCGCGAATAAGAATGGATTGCAAATTGGTTACGGCACGTTGGAAGCCTTCGTCTACCGTCATAAGAGGGTCTTCATGCTCGATGCTGACCACATAATCATAACCGTAAGTACGCAGCGCACTCATGATATCCGACCATTCAGATATGCTGTGTCCACAGCCAACGGAGCGGAAGGTCCACGCGCGGGTCTGAACATCGCCATAAGGCTGCATGTCTGTCAAACCATACATATTGATATTGTCCTGATCCAGGTACGTGTCCTTGGCATGGAAATGATGGATCGCGCCAGCTTTACCAAGAATCTTGATCGCGCCTACAGGATCGATGCCTTGCCACCACAGATGGCTCGGGTCTAGATTCGCGCCGATCGCATCACAGGTTGCTTCTCTAAGCTTCAGAATCGTGTAAGGAGTATGGCAGAGGAATCCGCCATGAAGCTCGATACCGATCTTAACGCCATGCTCCTCAGCAAGCTTACCAATTTCCTTCCAGTAAGGGATCAGTTTATGCTCCCACTGCCAGGTTTTGATGTCGCTGTACACGGTAGGCCAAGGAGTAACTGGCCAGTTCGGTGCTTTTGCATCGTCGCTGTCTCCCGCGGTTCCCGAGAAAGTGTTCACTACCTTAACGCCCATTAGCGAAGCTAGCTTGATCGACTTACGCAGAATTTCGTCGCCTTCACGAGCTTCTTCTTTATCCGGCGAAATCGGGTTATTATGGCAACTGAATGCACTGATCATAATGCCACGTTTCGTGAACTTCTCCAGATATTCCTTACGTGCTGATTCGCTGGCAAGAAGCTCATCTGTTGGACAGTGGGCATTTCCGGGATTGCCTCCTGAACCGATCTCTACCGCATTCAAACCAGCAGCAGCGATTTTATCAAGCATCTCATCGAGAGTCAAACTTCCAAATACAGGATCAAATACGCCTAATTTCATTTATAATACCACCTTTTCTTTGATTGGCTCCAAAGCTTCAGAATGTCCGTAAACTGGATAATCACGCTTCGTTGGTGCACACCAGTTCACGCCATTGATGATCACTCTTTGGATTTCTTTGTTGTAATAGGTTGGATAAGATTCATGACCAGGTTGGAAATAAAAGATCTTCCCGTTCCCACGACGATAGGTCGATCCGCTTGGGAACACATTGCCGCCTTCAAACCAGCCGACAAAAATTAGACTCTCTGGTGCTGGCACATCAAAATGTGCTCCGTACATTTCCTCTTGCTCCAAATCGATAAATTCACCAATGCCCTCAGCAATCGGGTGACTTGGGTCCATAACCCAAAGACGCTCCTTCTCCCCTGCTTCACGCCACTTTAGATCACAGCTGGTGCCCATTAACTTCATGAATATTTTGGACATATGACCCGAATGAAGCACTACTAGCCCCATGCCTTGAAGCACTCTTTGGTGAACACGATTTACAATCTCATCACTAACTTCTTGATGGGCAACATGTCCCCACCAAATCAGTACATCTGTGTTATCCAACACTTCTTGTGTCAGTCCATGCTCCGGTTCATCCAGCGTAGCTGTCTGAGCGTCCAGTCCAGCTTCCTGAAGGAAGCTTGCCAATTGTCCGTGAATCCCTTGCGGATAGACCTTGAGAATTCTCTCTTCCTGCCGTTCATGGCGGAATTCATTCCATACCGTTACTCTGGTCACTTTGGACACACTCCTAGTTCATAGTTATCTATGTCGTTAAACTTGACTGTTTATTCAAGAAGAAACGCCGTTGTCATCCTTAGAAGATGACAAACGTTTCTCATAGAAAAGTAAGGATTAAGTATAACGTGGAACTTATACTTTCTTACTTTTCAAAAAATACAGGCATGCCAGTCTCAGAGGATTTATAAATAGCCTCCAAGATGCGGGTAACAACGAGCGCCTGCTCTGGCTTCACTACAGGCTCGGTGTCATTGACGATGCTTTCGATCCACTGAGTAGCCTCGGTCAATGCAGGATCATCTCCCGCGCCATCATAAAAGTCAACGCCGCCGGCTTCCAGGCTGATATGCTTCTCGAATGTCTTGCCGTATTCTTCTCCGTTAATGCGCAGACCGTTTTCCATGTCCGCTCCACCTTCAGTACCGCAAAGCACAGTTTTAGCTTCACCAACATCAAGGGTATTCAGCGCCCAGCTTGCTTCGAGAACGATGCTAGCTCCATTCTCCATAGTAATGAATCCAATTGCGGAATCCTCAACTGTAAATTTCTCTGGATCCCACGGGCCCCAAGCGTTCGCAGCGTTTTTACGACCGGACAGCTTATGATAAGCGTTACCGACAACATATTTTGGTTTGTAGTTATCCATCATCCAAAGAGTCAAATCAAGGGCATGAGTACCGATATCAATCAATGGACCTCCGCCTTGCGCTTCCTCGTCCAGAAACACGCCCCACGTTGGAACGGCACGACGACGGATCGCTTTAGCTTTAGCATAATAAATCTCTCCAAGACCATCATTCTCGCATACCGTATGCAGATAAGCTGAATCTGGTCTGAAACGGTTTTGGTAACCGATGGTCAGCTTCTTCCCAGTTCGTTTTGAAGCATCGATCATTGCTTGCGCTTCTGCTGTGGTCTTAGCCATCGGCTTTTCACACATTACATGCTTGCCTGCCTCCATTGCCGCAATGGAAATCTCTGCATGGGAAATGTTTGGTGTACATACATGAATTACATCTATACTTGCATCTTTAAGAAGCTCTTTATAATCTGTGTAAACCACGGAGCCCTCATCCCCAAACTCCGCTTTTGCCTTCTCAGCGCGCTCTGGAACGATATCGCAAAAAGCAACCATTCGAGCACCTTCCACTTTTGATAGCGCTGGCATATGTTTGCCGTTTGCAATGCCTCCGCAGCCGATAATTCCTACTGTTAATGTCATTTTTATTCTAACCTCCACTTGTTCCTGTTTTGATATCTCTATCATACAAAGCCCGGGGGCGTCTTTCTTCCTGCATTCTTGCTGTATTATTCCCGAATATTGTCTTATGGTATTTTAGGGGGGATATCCCCGTGGCATCTTTGAAAAAATGATGGAATGTCTTCACGCTGCCAAACCCGGCGGCTTCCGCCACCGCAGACATCGGCAAATCTTCATTGATTAAGATCCATTTAGCTTTGTTAAGCCGATATTCGTTTAAGAAAGCTATAAAGGTCATACCAGTATTCTTCTTGAATAGCTTGGTAAAATAATACGGACTAAAGCCCATATAGCTAGCTACCTCATTCAGCGTAATGGCTTCCTGGTAATGCTGCTCTACATAGATAAAAATCCGCTCTAATCTTTCCAGTGTTTCTCTGGACTGGTTCAGCGTATCTTCCGAGAACTTAGGCTGTTTATTGAGTGCACTCTTAGGCACTTCCCGTAAAATAACGGTCAATAGTTCAAACAATCTAGCTTTGATTAAGTAAGCGTACCCATCTCTTCGCTGCACGTCTTCCTCATAAATACTCTCAATCAGCCCTTTGATCTTCACGGCGGTTGCTTTGGGCCATTTTGAACTAGAATGCTCCATAAGCGTAAAAACCTCACGAAGCGAATAATCATTTCCGCTCAAAGCTGCGACTTCCTGAAACAGGTTAAGATCGAATTGAATTACTACCCGTTCGCTTTCAGGTGAAGCGAGAAAATAATGAACATCCCCACCGTTGATAAATTGAACCTCACCCTGCTCCATGTGAATAGGGGTATCATTTATTCCCAGATTTAGACTTCCTTTAGTTACATATATAATTTCAATTTCTTTATGCCAATGCGGATAGCACAGCGTATCTCCTCCACATAGTAAACTTCTAAAAGGAAAATGCTTATCCACATCTGGAATTTCGAGATAAATATTCATAAGCGCAGCTCCTTATCCGGTTAAACACTAAACCAACGATAAACATGTCAATCCGATTTCACGTAAGCGTTTACTGTCTAAATGTTAGTCCTCTAATATTCTTTTGTCAATTCTGGGTCTCTGTATTCTTAATATCCTGCTCCAACTACATTTCTTCCTCTTATACACCACTTTAACAGAGATTTTCTGGTAATTTAATCGGTTTCATTCTATTAAAAAATAATTACCTTTCATGGTTCTTATCATTCACATATTTTTTAAGTGGAGTTGACAAGCATACCTGCCAGGATTTATATTCAGGGTAAGCGTTTACGTAATACTTTTCAAGGAATTTGATTTTCGAAGCGTAAACGTTTAATCTTAGGCTAACCGTAATCTAAGGAGTCGTATGAATGAACCCAACAATTAAAGATGTTGCACAAAAAGCGAACGTTTCCATTGCAACAGTCTCTCGCGTGCTAAACAATTTAAGTGGGTACTCCGACAAGACGAAACAAAAGGTAAATGAAGCTATCAAAGAACTCGGCTATCAACCTAACGCGATTGCTCGTGGCCTAATCAATAAGCGTACGCAAACCATTGGTGTAATGTTTCCAAGTGTTTCTGGAGCGTTCTCCTCCGATCTGCTTAAAGGCATTGAGGAATTGGCCAATGACCGCAATTACAGTGTAATGGTCTGTAATACCGACCAGGATGGTAAACGAACGTTAAAGTACTTACAGCTCTTAAGGGAGAAGCAGGTCGATGGCATTATTTACTCTAGTGAGGTCTTGAAGAAAGAGTATTACGATGTGCTAGAAACCATGAAGATCCCAGTTGTGTTGGTTTCTTCCCAAACGGAATTTGCCAGTGTACCTTACGTGAAAGTAGACGATTACCAGGCTGCTTATGATGCTACCCTCTACTTAATTTCCAAAGGTCATAGCAAAATAGCCATGATCAGCGGAAATCCAAGCGATGCTATCGCTGGTGCACCCAGAGCCGAGGGATATCGTAAAGCGCTTGAAGCGAGTGGGATTCCTTTCGACAGCCGCTATCTCACCTTTGGAGACTTTCTGTATGAAAGCGGGAGCATTGCAATGGAAGCTCTCTTGGAGCAAGCCCCTGATGTCACTGCCGTCTTTGCCGCTAGTGATGAAATGGCGATTGGTGCTCTTTCCACGGTCATCAAATATGGTTTAAGTGTTCCCGACGATATATCCATTATGGGTTATGACGATCTTGGAATGGCGAAAATGATTATTCCTCCGTTAACTACAGTGCGTCAACCACTGTACGATATTGGTAAGATCGCCGTAGAGAAGCTTATTCAGATGATTGAAACAGGCGAGACTGTGGATAGTAAAATTGTCGATCACTTAATCGTGGAAAGACAAACGGTAAGATCACTTACCTGAGTCTTTTTACCCCTTTTACGTAAACGTTTACTCTCTCTATTGGTGATGCATATCTGCCGCCTATAAGTAGCAGAATATCAATTAGTTTTCATTTACGTACATGTTTAATCTCTTACATGTTCATAATACCAACAAATTATTAGGAGGATTTAATCATGAAAAAAACAATCAAACCCGTAGTGGTTAGCGTACTGGCTATGTCCGTACTTAGTGCCTGTGGTAGCAATGCGGCTGACAACAGCGCAAATAGTGGTGGAAATGCCTCCTCCGGTGAAAAGGTAAAAGTCGAGTTTTTCCAAAATAAAACCGAAGCCAAAGCCACCTTCGACAAGCTGGTTGCGAAATTCAATGAAGCCAATCCAAATATTGTTGTCACACAGGTTAACCCGCCAGATGCTGAAACCGTATTGAAAACTCGTGCAGCGAAGAAAGATATTCCTGACGTGGTAGGGATCGGAGCAACTGACACCTACAAGACGTTATCTGGCAGCGGTCTTTTTGAAGATTTCACAGGTGATCCACTCGCTGAGAATATCCAGCCAGCATATCTCCAAATGCTGAAAGACCTGACGGGTTCGGACGAACTGAATGGTCTCCCATTCTCTTCAAACGCAAGTGGTGTTATTTACAATAAAGCGATGTTCGCTGAAGCCGGTGTTACTGTTCCAACTACTTGGGATGAGTTCATGGCTGTCGCTCAAAAGTTCAAAGACAGCGGTAAAAATGCTTTTTACCTGACACTGAAGGATTCATGGACAACACTTACGCCGTTCAACTCCCTCTCCACGATCATTAAAGGGAATGATTTCTTCAAGGAGCGTGCGGCAGGCACTGTAACCTTCGCAGACAGCTTTAACGAGGTTGCTGAAAAGCTGCTTAAGCTGACGGAATACGGACAAAAAGATATTTTTGGTAAAGGTTACAATGACGGAAACACAGCATTCGCTAAAGGTGAATCCGCAATGTACCTGCAAGGCGTATGGGCGATCCCAGAAATCGTGAAAGCCAATCCATCCATTGAACTTGGCGTATTCCCATTCCCAGCAACAAATGATGCTGCCGATAACAAAGTCATTTCTGGCGTAGATACGTTGCTGACGATTTCCAAGAACACTAAACATAAAGAAGAAGCAAAGAAATTCGTAGATTTCCTGCTTCAACCTGAGAATGTTAGCCTATACATCAATGAGCAAAAAGCATTCCCAGCTGTAAAAGGTGTAACACAAGATGATCCAACGATGGATGGCTTCAAAGAAGCGTTTACCGCTGGCAACTTGGCTGACTTTGCTGACCACTACATCCCAAGTGCGATGAAAGTGGATACCATCAACCAATCCTTCTTGCAAAAGAAAGACATTAAAGCTTACCTAGAACAGCTTGATAAGGAATGGGATAAAGTAGCTAACCGGAAATAAACTGATCAGACAAACATGAACCGCGAAAGAGAACGGGGCTTCCCCTCTTCTCTTTCGCTTTTACAATGAGGAGGATTACATGATGGCCAAACGCCGAGTCGCCTTTTATCTGATGACTATACCGGCATTACTTCTTTTCTTTGCCTTCCATACCTTTCCTGCAATCCAGGGTATATATTATTCGTTCACGAACTGGGACGGCTTTAGTGACAGCTTTGATTACGTAGGATTTAAGAACTTCATTAACATTTTTCAAGATGAAAATGTGTTGAATTCATATGTGTTCACTTTTAAATATGCCATTCTAACCACTATTCTTATCAATATCATCAGCTTGTTGATTGCGCTTGGACTTAACGCCAAAATTAAAGCTAAAAACTTTTTCCGTGGCGTATATTTCTTGCCGAATATCCTCAGCGTATTGATTGTTGGTTTTATTTTTAACTACTTGTTCGCTAATGTATTCCCTATTTGGGGTGCGAAAATCGGCAGCGAATTCCTATCACAGAACATTCTCGGTAACTCCGACTGGGCTTGGATCGGTATCGTCATTGTAGCCGTTTGGCAGGGGATTGCTTATAACACGATTCTCTATCTTGCGGGTCTTCAAACCATTCCTCATGATCTTTACGAAGCTTCCAATCTGGACGGCGCTAGCCGCTGGAGAGAATTCTGGAGCATTACGTTTCCAATGCTTGCTTCCTTCTTCACCATCAATATGGTGCTCGCGATGAAGGGCGGTCTAATGGTATTCGACCAAATCGTTGCCTTGACAGGCGGGGGTCCAGGTCGTTCAACGCAATCCATTGCCCACTTAATCTACACAGGCGGCTTCCAAGGCGGAGAATTTGCCTATCAATCGGCGAACGCCGTGATTTATTTTATCGTGATTGTCGTTATCTCCGCCCTTCAGCTTAAATTTCTGCAGAAACGGGAGATGGACTTATGATCAAAAAATCAACCAACTGGCCTGTAACGATTCTTATCGCCCTAGGCTCAATACTGATCCTGTTTCCGCTGTACATGACCATTGCCATCGCACTCAAGAATCCCGAGGAAATGGCTCAATCAATCTTCTCGCTGCCAACTGGCCTGCATTTTGAGAACTTCTCCAATGCGATTAAAGCAACGAATTTCTTCAATGCATTAGGAAATAGTACCGTGATTACCATTACAACAGTCGTGTTCATATTGCTTACCAACTCCATGGTAGCCTATGCTATTGCACGTAATATGAAGCGAAGATTTTTCAAAGTGCTGTACTTCTATTTTATCAGCGCAATGTTTATCCCTTTCCAGATTATCATGCTGCCTGTGGTCAAAGTGACTACGGATCTGCACATGAACAACATTGTAGGGATTATTATTCTATACGTCGTATATGGTCTGGCCTTTAACGTGTTTGTTTACACCGGTTATATCCGTTCCATTCCGTATGAACTGGAAGAAGCGGCTACAGTAGACGGTGCATCAACCTTCGGAACGTTCTGGAAGATTATTTTTCCGCTTCTTGCTCCTGTTAGTGCAACGATCGGTATCCTGTCTTGTCTATCCACTTGGAATGACTTTATGCTACCGCTGGTTCTGCTCGGCGATCAGGATTCCTACACACTTCCGCTGGTACAATATGTATTCCAGGGGCAGTTCAGTACAGATTTCAACTTAGCTTTCGCTTCATATTTGCTCGCATTAACCCCGATGCTCATCGTCTATTTGTTCGCACAAAAATGGATTATCAGCGGACTTACATCAGGATCCATTAAATAAAATAGTAAGATCTATATAGAGATAGGAGATTACAACCTTGGATAAAAAATGGTGGAAAGAAAGCGTAGTGTATCAAATTTACCCCCGTAGCTTTAAAGACAGTAACGGGGATGGTATTGGTGATCTGCAAGGGATTATTTCGAAACTTGATTATTTAAATCATCTTGGTGTCGACGTGGTGTGGCTGTGCCCAGTGTACCAGTCGCCTAATGACGATAACGGTTATGATATCAGTAATTATCAAAGTATTATGGATGATTTCGGAACGCTCTCCGATTGGGAGGAACTGCTTGCTGGTCTTCACAGCCGTGGCATGAAGCTGATTATGGACCTTGTGGTCAACCATTCCTCAGATGAGCATGCTTGGTTCGTAGAGTCCCGCAAATCGCAGGACAATCCTTATCGTGATTATTATATCTGGCGTCCGGGTAAAGACGGACAGCCGCCGAACGACTGGGGCTCCTTCTTCAGTGGATCAGCTTGGGAATACGATGAGAAATCAGAGGAATATTACCTCCATCTATTCTCCCGTAAACAACCCGATCTAAATTGGGACAATCCAAAGCTCCGCAAGGAAATCTACGATATGATGACCTGGTGGCTGGATAAAGGAATTGACGGATTCCGCATGGACGTAATCAACCTGATCTCCAAAGTACCGGAATTACCTAGCGTTTCTGGGGAAAGTAACGGAGAACAGCCCACGTACCACTTCGGTGGAGACTATTTCGTTAACGGTCCACGCGTACATGAGTATATGCAGGAAATGAACCGTGAGGTGCTATCCAAGTACGATATCATGACAGTGGGTGAAGCCGTTAATGTCACTCCAGAAGAAGCTTCACTGTATGTTTCCGAGGATCGTAACGAGCTGAACATGGTATTCCATTTCGAGCTCATGGACGTCGATTCCGGTCCTGGAGGTAAATGGAATGTACAACCTTGGAAGCTGGCGGACATTAAGTCCATTATTTCCAAGTGGCAAGTCGCACTCGACGGTAAGGGTTGGAACAGCTTGTATATGAACAACCATGATCAGCCGCGTATGCTATCCCGCTTTGGTGATGATAAGCTGTTCCCGAAAGAGTCTGGCAAAATGCTAGCAACACTGCTTCATACGCTCCAAGGTACACCTTACATCTATCAAGGTGAAGAAATCGGCATGACAAATGTACAATTTGCTTCCATCGATGACTACAAGGATATTGAAATTGTAAATATGTATAAGGAATACTTGGCTGCCGGACACTCGGAAGAAAAAATCATGAATTCCATTTACATCAAAGGTCGGGACAATGGCCGTACGCCGATGCAATGGAACTCGGAACCGCAGGCAGGCTTCACTACCGGCAATCCGTGGTTGGCTGTGAACCCTAACTACAAAGATATCAACGTAGAGAAGGCACTGGCTGATCCCGATTCTATTTTCCACTACTATAAGAAGCTAATTGAACTGCGTAAGCAGCATGAGATTATCGTATACGGAAACTATACAATCTTGGCCGAGGAGAATGAGCAGGTATACGCTTATCTACGTACTCTTGGAGAAGAACAGCTACTGGTTGTATTGAATTTCTTCGGAGAGCCTACGACTTTCGAACTTCCTTCTACTGTGAAATTCCAAGCGAAGGAATTGCTTATTGCCAACTACGAAGTAAATCCAGAAGAAGAACTAAACACAATTCAGCTTCGTCCTTATGAAGCTCGTGTATATAAGCTTAAATAATAAAATCCATCCGATCTGTCAGCAAAGGTCAATGGTAGAACTATAAAAAGGAGCCCTTCGGCTCCTTTTTGTTTTATATGCTTGTAAAAACTTTAAAATTCACTGTATGTAGCTTAACCTTTAGTGTTTATAATTCCATAATGAATAAGGTCATCATATTTATTTTCTTTATAGATATGCTGTAATAAAATGCCTTCCTCCACCATTCCACATTTCTGCATCACTCGCCCAGAGCTGGGATTTGAAGCAAAGTGTCTTGCAAATACTTTATGATAATGCTTTTCTGAAAAAGCAAACGCAATGATCGCTTTTGTTGCTTCAGTCGCGTATCCTTTCCCCCAATATTCCTCACCGATCCAATATCCAACTTCACCATTTCTGTGTGCTTGCTTATTTGTCAGTCCTATAGCTCCATAAAGCTCGTTTGTACTTTTATCAGTAATCGCAAACTCATAATACATATTATTGATAAAATTCTCTTCATGAGCTTCAATCCATGATATTGCACATTCGATAGTGTATGGATAAGGTAGGGTCAACGTACTTTTGTAGATATTATAATTATTGCAGAGGTCAGAGACACGTTTGGCATCAGATAATTCAAAGGGTCTCAAAATCAATCTTTCGGTCGTCATTGTTCTTTTCTCTTGATTAAACATTGTTTTACCTCCGCTCCAGAATCTCCTGCACCATCGGCATCGCCAAACTCATATTCTCCGCTGAAAGCTATATACTATCATCTTACATTGTTCCTCCTACCGACACTGGATTTACCTGTACCTGATCTGCATGCAATTTTTCAATAATCGCCAACAGGAAGGTTTCGGCTAGACTATTCTTTTTAATAGCACTGGCGGCCTCTTCCAAAGTAAACCATTCTGCATGATCTACCTCAGCACTCACCTGACTTAAGTCCTCCGTATCTGCAACACCTATAAAATTCAGCATCAGCGTATTAGAAGGTGCGAAATACAAGCTGCGCATATATTCATAAGCTACAATATCCATTCCTACCTCTTCTTTTACCTCACGAATAAGTGTGGTTTCCGCATCTTCACCTTTATTCACGTACCCTGCAAGCAATATATAATCTGGTCGGTTATACTGCTGGATCAATAGAATCTTATTCATATCCCGATTTAATACTGCTGTACTGATCGCCGTGCTAAAAATAGGGAATCTGAACATTTCGCATGCATTACAATAAGGTACCTGCCCTTCCCCATCGCTTTCTTTCATTACTAACGCTGTTCCACATTCAAGACAATATTTCAAGCTGATCTCTTCCTTCTATAATAAAGTAGTCAATACCTATTCCAGTTGCGGTGGAACACGATGCTGCGTAGCTTGTTCAAACCCATAGGCTATGGATAGGAGCGTAGGCTCACTATAGGCTTTTCCGGAAAAAACTACACCAAAGGGCCCCCGAGTAGGATCACCGTCAGCATCAATAATGCCCTGATCTACATACCCTGCCGGAACGGTAATTAACGGATACCCCAAGCGTGCCGCAATATACATACCATCTACATCACCAGGCAGTAATAATGCATCCAAACTATATTGTTCCAACACATAATCTATTCCTTGCTCGAGTGCAAGCTTTCTGTATTCTTGTTTCTTTTGCTGATATTCTTCTTCGGTTAAAGTTACTTCCTCTGACCTAGTTAATGTGTCTTGCCCATATTGTAATGCGATTTCAGCATGGAGCTCATTATACGCTATCAGTTCTTGCAAAGAGTGAATCGGAACGGAATCATCTACCCCAGATAAATACGCGTTGAGCCCCTTTTTAAATTCATAACAGATTACATCATTATTCCAGTTTTGTTGTTCAACGTAAAGCGTAACCGGATCTATAATCGTAGCCCCTTCATTCTTCAAAGTCTGGATAGCTGCTTCCATAATTGAAAGTCGCTCTGCATCTAAATGGTTATAATAATGCCGTGGAATGCCTATTCTTGCTTGCCGTATAAAGCTTTTATCTAGAAATGGAGTATAGTCCGTAAAAGCATGCTTCTCGCTCGATAATGTTGCTTCATCCTTGTCATCTACTCCCGTTAATGCCCCCAAAATAATCGCCGCATCCGTAACCGTTTTAGCAATAGGTCCAGGAGTGTCTTGGCTAACTGAAATAGGAATCACTCCAGTACGACTGACTAATCCGACCGTTGGTTTGATCCCGACGAGTGCATGCTGACAGGCTGGCCCAACAATTGACCCCGCGGTTTCCGTTCCGATCGACGCTGCTGCCAAATTCGCCGCAATAGCTGCCGCAGGTCCAGAACTAGATCCGCTGACAAATACGCTCCCCGGTCCGTAAGGATTCAGCACTAGCCCTCCCCGGGAGCTATACCCAGCTGGCATTGAACTAGACATAAAGTTAGACCACTCCGACATATTCGCCTTTCCAAGCAAAACAGCTCCTGCCGACCGAAGTTTCGCAGCTACGAAGGAATCTTTTGCAGCGAATGATCCTGCTAAAGCTATTGACCCAGCACTCGTATGCATCTCATCCGCAGTATCTATATTATCCTTCAACAATATAGGAATACCGTGTAGACTTCCCCGACTTCCTTGTTCCCTACGTTCAATATCCATTGCTCTAGCGATGTCTTTAGCCTCTGGATTGATTTCTAAGATTGCGTTTATGTCTATATCGTACTTATGAATCCGTTCCAAATAGGCTACTACCAAATCTTCTGAGCTGACTACGCCTGCTTCCATAGCCGCTTGCAGCTTTGCAATATCCGCTTCTATTATCCATTCCTGAATTTTGATCTTCATCAGAACAGCTCCTTCAAGTATAATCGCCTTCGGAGTCCTTATAAGGACGGTAAGCGTTTAGCGAGAAATATAAGGATAAAATATAGTGTGAAACGTATACTTTCTTATATTTCAAAATAATGTAATTCTCCCTAGCATAAACCTACCATAAATAATTAGCTCAAGGACATGACGAATTTGACTATAATTATTTAAACCTGTGATTTGACTCCCTCGGCTACAGATGATAGGGTATTTTCGAAGTTAAATTTTTCCGGGAGGGAATGCCCATGACGGAAGTAAAGCTTAGTATCGGATACGACGAATTCGAAGAAGGCCAAAGAATTGGCACTGAAATTGAGAAACTTAGTAGCAGCCCTGAAAGTTCTTCGCTGACAAGTCTAATTATCGGTGATTGGGGGCAAGCCTACGAAAATAGTTCAGAAGAAGTTGTAGAGTCACTGGTTACGCATAGTGCTAGTTTCTCTGCTTTGCGCAAGCTTTTCATAGGCGAGATGGGCTATGAGGAATGCGAGATTTCTTGGATTACCCAAAGTGATCTATCGCCGTTGCTCCCTGCTTTTCCAGAGCTACAGTCACTCACGATTCAAGGTGGGAATGAGCTGAGCCTCTCAGAACTCAAACACGACAAGCTAGAAGAACTGATTATTATAAGTGGAGGCTTAGGTAAAGCCGTTCTTGAACAGATTGCAACTAGCCAATTGCCGAATTTGCGCAAGCTGGAGCTATATCTCGGCGTAGATAACTACGGATTTGACGGCAGTTTAGCAGATCTTCTCCCTCTTATAGAAGTAGGAAAGTTCCCTAAGCTTACTTATCTAGGTTTAAAAAATAGCCAGATCCAAGATGAGATCGCAGGTGCATTAGCAAATGCTCCTATTCTGGAGCAGCTAGATACGCTCGATCTATCACTCGGTACCCTAAGCGATGAGGGGGCGGAATTGCTTCTAGCCAGCGACAGAATCAAAAAATTAAAAGCATTAAACCTAAGCCATCATTATATGTCCGACGATATGATTAGCCGCTGGAAGCAAAGTGGATTGCCTGTTGATGTTAGCGACAAGCAGGAAAGCGATGATGAGGAAGACTGGCGTTATCCTTCCATCACAGAGTGAGCCACTCATGAGGCCGATGATCGTTATCGGTATTCCCGGTGATAAACGGACTAGCGGCATCCAGCAAGCGCGTTCCGATCTTGGAATGCCCCCTGCCATTATTTTATCGTACGCTGAGTTTCTGCAAGGAAGATCGTTAGGTGATCTTATGGAAGAGCAGAAGAAACAGATACCCCGTCAGTCCTCCGTTTATAACGGAGTAGATCTCAGTGCAGCTCCCCCGCTACTGAGACTGGAATCGCCTGGCAGCAGCTTCGAGATAGAACGAGCCATTATCGCTCTGGGTGCACCGGATTCGGATGATATGGACGATTCCCTTCATCCCTTCGCCGATAGACCTGATCCGCGACCACTCCGCGTGAAGGTAGCCCGTCAATTGAAGGAAATGCAAGGTGTCCTGCATCATCCATCTCAATGGTTCCGTGGCTACTGCCGAATGCTGGCTAGACTACAGCGAGAGGCCAACACCGCGTGTCCAGGTTCGCTGTGGTTAAATGACCCTACTGACATTGCGGCCATGACCGATAAACGCCAGACACAACAGATTCTGAGCGAGGCAGGGATTCCAATCCCTCGCCCAGTAGGCGAAGATCAGCAGCCTACGGATTATGACTCTCTCCGGGAGATGATGTTATCCCGGCGCATGCACCGGGTATTCATTAAGCTGGCCTTTGGTTCTGCCGCTTCTGGAGTGATCGCCTATCAAATCCATCCTGTGACGGGGGCCGAAATTGCCTTAACAACAGTGGGGGTCGAGGATTACATCACTCGACCACCCATTTACTATAATTCCGGTAAACTGCGACGGTACACGGATACCGCCACAATCTCGGGAATTATGAACTGGATCTACCAGCACGGTGCTTATGCTGAGCAATGGATCCCTAAAGCGGGGCTTAAGGGTAAAGCATTCGATATTCGCCAGCTAGTCGTTCTCCGCGAGGCCTGCCACGCGGTTGCCCGGGTCAGCCCTACACCAATTACGAATCTGCATTTACGCAACCAGCGGATGTCTCTTTCGGAAGCCGGTCTGTCTGAATCCGTACAGGAGCAGGTGCGGAATACCGCTGTGCAAGCACTGGCTGCTTTTCCCCGTTCCGGGGTAGCCGGAATCGATGTACTCGTCTCCGAGGGTTCACAGCAATGTTTTGTCGCGGATGTCAATCCATTTGGCGACTTGCTGTACGATGTGAAATACCGCGGCTGCAGCACCTACGAATGGGAAATGAAGGTATTGTCGGCTAGAGACTATATCACACCTCCCTCCACACCGCTTATAAAGGAAGGATTATCTTAATGGATATGAACACCATCGTCGGCACTCATGACATTCTTATGATCACACTCGATACTCTTCGTTATGATGCTGCTGTTATGGAAGAATCAAACTGCCCGAACTTGTGCGGAACCGGATCATGGGAGAAGAGACATACCCCAGGCAGCTTTACCTATGCGGCTCATCACGCCTTCTTCGGCGGTTTTTTGCCTACTCCAGCCACAACGGATAAGACGGAACATATCCGAATGTTCCATTCCCGAAACACCGGAATGAAGACGCATCCCCATACCTGGCTGTTCGATACACCCGATATCGTATCCGGGCTTGCTGCCGAGGGCTACCGTACGGTTTGTATTGGGGGCGTTCTTTTTTTCACCAAAAAAAATCCACTCGCTCGTGTGTTACCAAGCTATTTCCAGCACAGCTACTGGCGGATGACGTTCGGGGTCACCAATCCGCGTTCCACAGAGCATCAGGTGAATCATGCCTTGAAGCTGTTGAAGGATACTCCGGGCGAACAAAGATTGTTCATGTTCCTCAATGTCTCAGCCATCCACGGGCCGAACCATTATTTTATACCCGGTGCTAAAAAGGACTCCGTAGACAGCCAGCGCGCCGCACTCCGCTATGTGGATGGTGAACTGGGCCGATTATTCGATGCCTTCCGGGAACGCGGTAATCCTACCTTCTGTCTGGCGTTTTCTGATCATGGAACCGCTTTTGGCGAAGATGGCTATCAGGGGCATCGCTTGGCTCACGAGACCGTATGGAACGTCCCTTATCGGGAATTTATTTTATAAAAGGAAAGGATGGAGAACTGTTATGACGTTATCGTCCTTCTCTTTAGAAGAGCTTCACGGGTGGAAAGACAATATTACTGCTAACCCTTACCGATCTTATCTGTATTCCTATCCACACAAAACAGCTTACAGGGATCTACAGCCTCCGATACCACTAGAATCCTTATGGCGAGATGAGCCTGCAGAATCTTTTTTTCTATATATGCATATCCCGTTTTGCGGTGCTCGCTGTGGATTCTGCAACCTGTTCACCTTGCCTGATAAACGCGCGAATGTTCACGCTACATACGTAGACGCGCTAGAACGTCAAGCCAAGCAGTGGGCCGCGTTCACCAAACATAAGCCGTATGCCCGTTTCGCGATTGGTGGGGGTACGCCTACATTACTGGCGGCAGATCAACTGCGCCGTTTGTTCCACATTGCCGTTGATACGATGGGACTGGATACGAGCTCAGCCTCCATCTCAGTGGAAACTTCACCGGAGACGATCACCGAAGAGAAGCTGAATATTCTAAAAGAATATACGGTGGATCGGGTCAGTATGGGCATTCAAAGCTTTGTCGCAGCTGAATCGGCGGCCATCTATCGCCCGCAGAATCCGGATGAGGTGTATCGCGCATTGGAGCTGCTGGGAAAATATGATTTTCCCATTCTAAATTTGGATCTGATCTATGGTCTTCCAGGGCAGACCGTCGACTCTTGGCTGTATTCGCTAAATCAGACGCTTAGCTATGATCCTGAGGAAATCTTTATTTATCCGCTCTATACCCGTGAGCATACCATCGTAAAGCCTGATGATATCCAGCGTCAGGAGGATATTCGCCTAGACTGCTACAAGGCCGCTGGGCAGCTGCTTAAAGCCAGAGGTTATCGCCAATATTCCATGCGTCGTTTCGCCAAGGAAACCGCAGGAACAGATAAACGCATTCTTGACTACAGCTGTCAGGAAGAAGGAATGGTCGGGCTAGGCTGCGGGGCTAGGTCCTATACCCGCAATGTGCATTACGCTTCCCGTTATGGGGTGAGCCGTAAAGCAACCGAGAGCATTATTGCCGATTACGTCAGTGCAAATCGTTACGATACTGCAGATTACGGAATTGTGCTAAGTCTGGAAGAACAGAAGCGCCGCTTTATTCTAAAGGCGATTTTACATAGTGAAGGTCTGAGGCTTGAAGATTACAGTCTGCGCTTCGGAAATTCACTCTGGAGTGATTATCCTGAACTGTCTAACCTGCTTCATACCGGCTTAGGGAAAGAAGAAGATGGAGTATTACGCCTCACTACTGAAGGCATGGGCTACTCCGATTCCATCGGTGATTGGTTTATTTCAGGAGAGATACGAGAGCAGATGGAAAGGTTCGTATTGCCATGAATGCGGTCCTCTACTACCGTGGGTCTCTCACCTCCTGCAACTATGACTGCCCCTACTGTCCTTTCGGCAAAACAAGAGACAGCGCAGCCACTCTCGCGAAGGATCGACAAGGATTGGAGACCTTTGTCGAGTGGGCCTCTCTGCAAGGTACAGCGGGCCATCGGCTGTCTATCTTTTTCAATCCTTATGGCGAAGGGCTGATTCATCGCTGGTACAAAGAAGCGATGGTCTTGCTCTCCAATATGGAGCATGTGGTGAAGGTAGCGATTCAGACGAACCTTTCAGCAAATCTTGACTTCATTCATAAGCTGAATCGAAACAAGGCTGCCTTTTGGGCTACTTACCACCCCGGACAGGTGAGCGAGGATAAGTTTCTAACGCAATGCATGACTTTGTATGAGAATAATGTGCCTTTCAGTGTAGGGAGCGTTGGGATCCGCAGCGCCTTTCCTGCTATAGCCTCGCTTCGCGCAGCATTACCGGAGAGTGTATATCTATGGGTCAATGCTTATAAAGATAAACCGGATTACTATACTGCCGAGGATCTTTCCATTCTTAGCAAAATTGATCCGCATTTTGCTGTGAATGCTATGGATTACGAGAGCCTTGGTCAAACCTGCAATGCTGGAAATGAAGTCTTTTATGTACAAGGCGCTGGACTGGTGAAACGCTGCTATAAGGACAGAGGTGTCATAGGCAATCTCTACCGCGATGGCTTGGAAGGCCTATCCGCTGTAAGAGCCTGCCGAATGAAGGTATGCGATTGTTATATCGGTTATATTCATATGCCAGAGCTGAAGCTGCAAGACATCTATGGACCAGGTCTGCTGGAACGGATTCCTTATGGTGCTATGAATCATTGAAGCGAGAATTGCTGTAAGGTTAACTGCATGTTAAATTTCAAGAAATAGAGCCCTGTCAGTATTTCTAGACAGGGTTTCTTGTCTTCGTGTGGAATATCAAAAGTAGCCCTCGTCTACAGGGCGACAGCAAACACTAAGTTGGAGGGATGAATAGCTGATGAAAAACATTATTAATTTTGCGCATCGCGGCGCATCGGCAGTGTGTCCGGAAAATACTATGGCAGCGTTCCGCAAAGGTCTTGAGTTAGGTGCAACCGGGATTGAAACCGATGTACAAATGACAAAGGATGGCGGGCTTGTTCTTATTCATGATGAAACCCTAAACCGTACGACAAGCGGAAGTGGCTATGTGAAGGATAAAACCCTTGCAGAGATTCTGGAAGTGGACGCGGGCTCTTGGTTCAGTCCCGAGTTCAAAGGCGAGAAACTCCCCTTGCTAGAAGATTTGTTAGATCTGCTGCAAGGTCGAGATACAGTACTGAACATCGAGTTTAAAAATGGTACTTTCTTTTACCCGGGTATGGAGGAAAAGGTTATCGCGGCTGTACGGGATTTCAAGATGAGCGATCGCGTGATTTTTTCGAGCTTCAACCATTATTCATTAGCTCACAGTAAAACGATCGCACCTGAGATCAAGACAGGAATTCTATACGGGGAAGGTCTGTACCGTCCTTGGGATTATGCAGCTACGCTTGGCGCAAACGCACTACATGCTTATCATCAAGCGGTGCTTCCTGAATTCGTCGAAGAAGCCGCTAAGCATGGCATCGCTTATCATCCTTGGACTGTTAATGATCCAGAGCGGATGAAGGCTTTAATCGAAGCTGGAGTGTCAGGTATTATTACAGATCATCCAGATGTGCTGGCTGGGCTTCTAGCTAAATAATAAGGGAGTGTGACTGTGTGAAAAAAGTCTGGTTGCTCGGATTCGGCTTTTTCAGCATCAGCATTACGTGGAGTCTGTATAACGCATTTGTACCCTTTTTTCTAGAAAAATACGTACATAGTGTGGCACTTATCAGCTTCTTGATGACGATTGATAATTACTTTGCCTTATTCCTGCAGCCTTGGATTGGCAACCGTAGTGACCGCACTACCTCGCGTTTTGGACGCAGAATGCCTTATCTTATGATTGGTATGCCTTTCGCTGCCGTGCTAACCATGCTGATTCCGTTTCATACCGGACTATTTACACTTCTGTTGTTTATGATGCTAATGAATCTGGCCATGAGCTTATACCGTTCACCAACCGTCGCCCTCATGCCGGACATTACGCCAGAAGAGCAGCGTACGAAGGCCAACGGGCTGATTAATTTCATGGGTGGGTTCGGTTCTATTCTCGCTTTTGGCGTAGGTTCTATCCTGTATAAATCAAACCCAGCGCTACCGTTTATCGTTGCTGGACTGATTACCTTATTATGTCTGTTTATCGTATCACGCTTTATTAAAGAAAATCGGGATGGCGTAAACGTACAAATGAAGCTTCCTTCAGAAGCAGCTACTGCCACCAAGCCCTCTCGTATTTCCTTTCGAAGTCAGCTTGACCGTACCACAGTATTTTTGCTAGCGGCGATTTTCTTCTGGTTCGTAGCATATCAAGGCGTTGAGACACTGTTTACCTTATATGGCAAACATCATCTCGGCCTAAGCGAACAGGCGGCCTCCTTCTCGCTCACTTTCTTCTCTTTGGCCTTCGTGCTGTTCGCCATTCCGAGCGGTTGGCTGGGCGGAAGATTCGGGAAGAAAAAAATGATCATCATCGGCGTATGCGGACTAATGACCATTTTTGCTCTCGTCGGTTTTGCAAAGGACTTATTGCTCCTTCGAGGGTTACTGTTGCTAGGTGGAGTCTTCTGGGCTTGTATTAATATCAATTCCTATCCTTATGTTGTGGCAACAGGGACAGAAGAGAGCATTGGTACACGAACAGGGATGTATTATCTCGTCTCTTCCCTTGCCGCCATCAGTTCGCCTCCACTATTGGGACTTATGATTGATATCTTTGATTACTCGATCCTGTTCTACGTGGCGGCGATTAGTATGGCAGTTGCTCTTGTCTGCTTGTTCCTCATGAAAGGCCGCAAGGATGTGACTAACAGCATTCATTCGCCTGGCGCATAATTTCATTTCAAAGGGAATAGTTAGTCCAATAAAAATAGCGGCAGTCTAGGACCTATTGTAGAGGTCCATGGCTGCCGCTTGTATTTTATACCAACTCATTCTAATTCTTATAGACGGAGTAACGCCCCGTACCAAGCTGTTTGGCAGCGTACATCGCTGTATCTGCTTCATTTAGCAGTCTAAAATGATCTACCTTACCATGACTTATGCTGATCCCTATACTCATGGATACGAACAAGTTATGTTCGCCAAGCTGGTAACTCTTAGTCGTCTTCTCCAGAATCCGCACAGCAAGCTGCTCCGCTTCCTTCTGAGTGCTACCTTTGGCGACAATCACAAATTCATCCCCGCCGACGCGGAAAATATGACGTTTTCTTTTGCTGGAGAATTGAATTAGGTTTTTACCCACTTCTTGCAGCAATAAGTCCCCCACATGATGCCCCAAGCTGTCATTGATCGATTTGAAACGATTCAGATCCAGAAACAAAACAGCAAGCTGCTCATTTACTTTGCATCGATCCCAAAAATGATCCATTCCATTCTTATTCAATAACCCCGTTAAAGCATCCTTATACGCCAGTTCTTTCAATTGCTCTCTTTCAGCCAATACTAGGTTCATGCGTGTAAGTAAAAACATACATAGGGCTATCGTAAGACTATAGACCAACAGCGGTATAATAACCCCATCATCGGCCACTTCATTTCCCAGTAAGGTTTCTACACCTAGCTGGTGCATGATCCATAGGGAGGCGACGATAATGATCACGGAAAGACCGGTATGAATCGCTCTTTTTTGAGGCGTTTTAGATGAAATATCCCGGTAAAGTCTTAGCACTAAATAACCGGCCGCTGCTGCGATGAGAATGGAGAATAACGTTTGTAAGTAAATCTGGACCTCTGCCACCTTAAATTCGCACATCCTTCTGACTACAAAAATGATTAACTATCTGAGCAATTACTATATTAAAATGCTCTGAACATTATCTGAACACTAATTATATCTTCAAATGCCGTGCACAATTGTATAGTTCGCAATTCCATGTCGAATCGGATTTAATAATCCGGGTGATAGATGTATTACTCAGCAAAACAGTTACATTCAGTTCTGGAAAAAGTCTTCTAAGACTACTCCGTAAAATCGCACCATGGCTAACGACCAATATACGACTGCCCGGATGTTTCTCCGCGATATCTTCGATGGCCTGACTGCCTCTGATCTCACTGGCCTCCGGACTTTCCAGTCCCAAATCTAACTTCTTCCACTCACTTCCCCATCGTTCAACGCGATCTTGTTCCGTAGTACCTTCAATCTGCCCTGCGTTCATCTCACGGATCCCTGGTACTAAACCGGCGATCTCCATGCCAAGCCTTGTTGCAATTACCTCTGCTGTTTGTCGCGCTCTAAGCAGATCACTCGAATATAAATAGTCCCATTGTTCAGTGCTGAGCCGTTCAGCAAGAAGAACCGCCTGCTGCACACCCTCAGCATCCAATGGATTATCCGTATGCCCTTGCGCTCTGCCTTCTTTATTCCACGCGGTACTTCCATGGCGAATTAAACCTATTGTAGTCATAAAGATCTCCCTTTAGTTGTTGAGTTCTAGTACTATTCTTTTTATGGTATCTACATTCTATCAGAATCTTTCCATGGATATTTGAAAAATGAGGTTATCCATGTTTTAGAACTTGAGGTATAATAAACCTTACCGCTTTTTACATCAGCTATAGGATAAGGAGATTTTGGTTAATATGAAAAAGTTATTGTTTCCGTTCTTTCTCGCATTTCTACTATGTTTGGTTCCGGTTTACACAGTTTGTTCCTCCACTGTTGATGCTGCTCCGGTTCCGAAAAACACCGTGTATGTGACCAAGAATAATCACTCGTACATCCCGCTGCGTCTCTTAAATAATTTCACTGGTATACATGCTGAAATGAATGCTAGTGACAAACGTATAACCATTACGAACGCAGATACTAAGATTACACTTACTTTAGGACAAGCAGCTGCGCTAGTCAACGACAAGCCAGTTACACTAACCGATTCCGCTTTTAGTGATAACGGTACGGTATATATCCCTTTGTCCTTTATCAGCAAAACGCTGGGCTTTCAATTAGAGTGGAATCAGGAAGCCTCTTCTGTAACCCTTACTAATAACGGGGTTTCATCAACGGTACCTGTACTGACTGGCGCACTTATCAAAGCAGATTCTTCCCCCGTTGTCAGTGCTAGCAAAACTTTCAAGGTGGGCGGAAGATCCTTCAAAGCCCAAACGGTTACGGTATCCCTACTGCATCCTAAAGTGAAGCTCGACGTTGTACTAGCAGGAAATACGGTGGGAAAAGTGGAGGACCTGAGCAGTCTAGCCAAGCGCAATAATGCCGTAGTGGCTATTAATGGTACGTTCTTTGATGCCTATACTAAAGGGGCCTACAAAGCTCCTTACGGTTACATGGTCAGTGGTGGAAAAATGCTCAAAAACAGCTCTGGAGATCGCCGCACGATTTTCACCTATGACAGCAATCACTTGGCCTCGCTTATTCCCGGACTAGAGTTTACGAACCATTTCGCTTCCGGATCTATGGAAGGGGCGCTCCAAGCCGGACCACGTCTGCTTGTGAATGGTAAGGTATCTCTTAATGTTGCGGCAGAAGGCTTCAAAGATGCCAAAATCTTAACAGGCGGCGGAGCCCGCAGCGCACTCGGCCTCACTCGCGACCATAAGCTAATTCTGCTAACTACTGGTGGAGCTACTATCCCACAGCTGGCAGAAATGATGAAGCAGGCTGGAGCGTATCAAGCCATGAATCTGGATGGCGGCGCATCGAGCGGATTATACTACAATGGCAAATATCTCACGACCCCTGGGCGTCAGATTAGCAACGCAATTGTGGTTAAATATCAATAGAATGATCTAGCCAGCGGCACGAACGAGCGTTGTGCTAGGTTCGGCTTCTACTTCTATGAATACTTTTTTTGATGCATCTATTGCAGTTTGTGCAATAGATGCATTCTTTTTTATAGGAAAATAGGATTCTGTTGTACTTTGTACATTAGAATTCGACCTATTTGTAATAATAAGACGTTTTGGTAACCAATTGGTTGCAGGATGTGCAATAGAATCAAATCCCAATGTCTTTTTGATAGAATCTATTGTACAAAGTGCAACTATTCCTCATATTATTTTTCGGCAGCTAGACGTCCTTTTTGCATAATTTTCCTAGTCCGTGTTACTGTATAACCGTGTGAGCCACTGCATTCTTATATTTGATCAAAGGAGCACAACTATGGAGACTATTCTAATCATAGAGGACGATGCTAAGCTCGCAAGCCTTCTAAGCACGTATCTATCTAAATATGAATTTCGTACGGTGATAGTAGAGGATTTCAACAGGGTACTGGAGATTTTTAATGACACCCATCCTGACCTTGTTCTGCTGGACGTCAACCTGCCTAAATACGATGGGTTTTATTGGTGTCGCCAGATTCGCACTACCTCACTCTGCCCTATTCTTTTCATATCCGCTCGGGATAGTGGAATGGATCAGGTGATGGCGCTAGAAAATGGCGGGGATGATTACATCACCAAGCCGTTTCATTATGAAGTCGTACTTGCCAAAATCCTCAGCCATTTACGCAGAGCTTACGGCTCTTACTCACAAATTCAAGAGGAACGGACGCTCCAAGCCGGAGAACTAATTCTTTATCCTGAGCGGTATGTGATTCAATATGGCGGACATACTAGCGAGCTGACACAGAAAGAAGCGGTTCTACTGGAAGCCTTATTGCTAAAAGAAGGACGAGTTGTTAACCGGGAGCGTCTGCTAGATCTCATGTGGAAGGATCAGCATTTTATAGACGACAATACTTTAAATGTGTACATAACCCGTGTCCGCAAAAAGCTCAAGGATCTCGGTCTTGGCGATATTGTGGAAACCGTAAGAGGCGCTGGCTATCGGCTTATTGTCACTAAGGATATGCCATGAAGCTATTTTGGAGAGACCAGATTTCGCTAATCCTTTTCTATCTGTTTCAAATGCTACTTATTCCTTTGCTATATTGGCTGTCTGGAGAGAACAGACCGATCTCTATCATGCTCTATGGAATCGCTCTGAGCACCGTAGTTCTTTTACTATTTTTAGGCTACCGATATGTTCAGCACCGGAGATTGTATGCAGCATTAAGTGATCCTATGGACACGCTCCAAAAGCATCTCGTATCCTTAGGGGACACTCCACTTGCCGAAGCGATACATGAGTTATTACAGCTTATTGACCGCCAGTATCAGGAGCAGGTAAATGGGCATGTCCGCCAAATGGATCAGCATATCGTATTCATGAACCGCTGGGTTCATCATATGAAAACTCCACTCTCTGTAATTCAGCTCACGCTAAAGGATCTTGAAGAGGAAGCCGCTACAAGTATTCAGGAGGAATTAGAACGTCTACGCGGTGGGCTGGAGATGGTTATTTATACGGCAAGGCTTGACCGATTTGAAGATGATTTTCAAGTTGAACCGTTACTTCTACGCAAACAGTTAGTGAAGCGGTAGCCGAGAATCGCAGACTCTTCATACGCCGAGGCATAAAAGTAGATGTACAGGTGGATGCCAATCTCGCTGTATATAGTGATGCCAAATGGTTGATGTTTATGCTGACCCAAATCTTGACCAATACCGTAAATTATACCTCCACCTCCGGTACCGCTAAAACTGTTACCCTCTCAGCTCAGCGTGCAGGCACCGACACGATTCTGGATATTACCGACCAAGGCATCGGCATTTCTCCTGAGGATTTGAAGCGGGTTTTTAATCCCTACTTTACGGGTGATCGTGGACGACATTATCATGAATCGACAGGTATGGGACTGTACCTCGTTCGGGAGATTTGCAGCAGGCTCGAACATAAAGTGGTTATTCAGTCCCGGCTCGGAGAAGGAACCCGCGTGCGACTAATATTCAGCAACAGTGATCATCTACAGAAATAAGCCTAGAGGGTACTTCTAGTCATACTTATGGCTATGTAGTCCCTTTTTTTTGCAAATACCCCACTCTTGTTAGGATACGAACATAACCTTAACCACGTTGTAAGATAACGTTAAGGTAAATCCATAGCAGCCTATCACTCGATCTTATAAATTATATACATAAACCGTCCCCGCTTCGTGAGGGATGAAATCATTTTTGTAACGGAAGGAATGTATGATATGAATGTATTAGAGGTCAAAGGACTTCATAAGGTATACCCCGGCAAAATAGCGACCCAAGCCCTCACCGATATCCATCTTAATATTGAAAAAGGTGAATTTGTAGGCATCATGGGCCCCTCCGGTAGCGGCAAGACAACACTGCTTAACATGGTTTCCACGATCGACAAGCCCTCCTCTGGCGAGGTGAATATCATTGGCAGCAACCCATATCTTTTGAATAAAAAAGAGCTCGCCCATTTTCGCCGCAAACAACTAGGGTTTGTGTTTCAGGACTTTAACCTGCTTGAGACATTAACCGTTGCTGAGAATATTGTGCTGCCCCTAACTCTGGATAACCGTAGACTCTCGCAGATGGAGATCTTGCTTCAAAGCGTCGCAGAACGCTTAAACATTACCGATATTCTTAGTAAACGCACCTATGAAATATCCGGCGGACAACGGCAGCGAACAGCGATTGCCCGTGCGATTATTACTTCGCCTTCGATTATATTGGCCGATGAGCCTACAGGTGCGCTTGACTCCAACTCTTCACGGACGGTAATGGAATCGCTGGAGAATATTAACCACATAGAGGGTACGACGCTAATGCTTGTAACGCATGATCCACTGGCAGCGAGCTACTGTAATCGAATCGTCTTTATAAAAGATGGCAAACTGGCGGCAGAAATTCACCGGGGAGATAACCGTCAGGCCTTCTTCCAAAAGATTATCGATACACTTTCATTCTGGGGAGGGAATAGTCATGAACTTTCCTCAATTCGCGTTTAACAATGTGCGGCGCAATTCACGGGCTTATTTTGCCTTTTTCTTAAGCAGTGCTTTTATGGTCATGATCTTTTTCTCTTATTCAGTCTTTATTTATCACCCTAGTATTACGAACATCGCGCTGGGTGCCAATTCAGCCTCCGGCATGCAAATTGCTTCTTATATCGTGTTTATCTTTGCGTTCTTTTTCGTTCTATACTCGATTAGTGCGTTTCTGAAAATGCGTAATCTGGAGTTCGGCATACTGATGATTTTAGGCGCACGCCCCGGCCAGATCAACAAGCTGATTCTTATAGAAAATATGCTGATCGGGATGCTCTCTATAGTAACAGGTACGTCTTTTGGCATGCTTTTATCCAAGCTGTTCTTGCTGCTAAGCACGACAATTATGGGCATGGAGCCACTGCCATTTTATTGGCCAATGAAGGCGTTAATAATTACTTCTATCTCTTTCATTTCATTATTTATGGTCATTTCGATCTTCACATTATTGTTCATTCGCAAGCATCAAGTCCTTGAACTGCTTAAGGGAAATGTTAATCCTAAAAAAGAGCCTCGTGTCTCCTTCTTGTTCTCGCTTTTCGGATTTCTACTGTTGACCATCGGCGCTCTCGCTATACGGAAGCAATTGTCTCCCAGCTCACTCCTAGTCGCTGCTGTCACAGGTATTGCGGGAACCTATTTTTTCTACTCTCAGCTGTCCGTACTTGGGATACGTTTGCTTAAGCTAAGCAGAAAACGGCTTTGGCGTGGAACCAATCTGCTGTGGATTTCCGAAATGAGCTACAAGATCAAAGACAATGCAAGAATGTTATTCCTTGTTACGGTAGTTACCTCGATTGCTTGTATGGCTTCAGGATTTCTTTTGTCCATCAATCAAGCGAACACGGAGCACTATAAAAAAACCTCCTTCGCAATGAATTATTCAAATTATAATCCAAAGGGAGAGATGCCTGCTTTAGGACACATCCACAATAAATTACAGAATGCCAAAGTCGAGTATACAGAGAATAAAGTTGATCTAATCTCCGCTTCCATTCAAGGAATGGATAAAGAAACCATACTTAACATTGATATCATTTCACAGTCAGAGTTCAATCAATTGGCTCCTCAAATGAATGTGCCCGAAGTGGGACCCTTATCTGAGAAAGAAGCTGTATTACTGCTGAGCCCTCATATCCGGACACAGAATTATGCTGCTAATCAAACGGTTCTTTTGAAAAGTCAGAAAGATGAAGAACTGCTGCTAAAAGAACTGCGAACTCCCAAGATACATCCAATGGACCCCATGGCAAGCTCACTCTTAATCGTAGATGACAGTTTTTATGATAAATTCTCTTCAGCAGCGAAATACACAAGACCATATGTGAGATACCTATATACAATCCCTGCATGGGACGGCCCTACTCCTGAGGATAAATCCCCTGAAGCTGTGATCACCAGAGAACTTATCCAGTGGAGTAAGGCATCCAACAGTGCTAGCCATCAAAACAACGCCTTACTAACAGCACGAGCAGACAGCTATTTATCAACCAAACAGGGAACAGCCATATTTAGTTTTATTGGCATTTTTATCGCTCTGATCTTCTCACTTTCATCGGCCAGCTTTCTGTTTTTTAAGCTTCATACCGAGCTGAACACAGATAAGCAAATGTACAGCGCTCTATCCAAAATCGGTTTAAGCACCAAAGAAATGTCAGCTTCTGCTACCAAACAAATTTCTGTGCTCTTTTATATTCCGATTGTGATTGCCACCATTCAGACCCTTGTCGTGATTCGTCCCATACTGAAGCAAATGAATATCACCGATGTAACTCTTCCCGTACTAATTACATCCGGTACTTTCCTTGCTGTGCAGACCCTCTATTTCATTATTGCTCGATCTCGTTACATTCATAGTCTCAAAAAAATAATGGTATAAAAGACTTCTCTTCAGTTGGCGGAACAGTGACTCTCACGTTACACTTGTTATATTATTCAATAAACCTAGCAAGGAGGTTCCGAATTTATGTCCAAGGCTGATCATATGTTATCCATTCTTTGGATGCTCAAGCAGCGGGGAAGAACCGCCGGAGAACTAGCAGAAGCGTTAGAGATCAGTGTTCGGTCTGTGTACAGATACATCGATGCGTTATGCATCAGTGGTGTACCCGTTATTGCGGATAGCGGGCCTGGTGGCGGTTACAGCTTACCGGAACATTTTATTGAGGCTCCATTATTCTTTGACTCCGAAGAGCAGCGTGCCCTTCTACAAGCTTCTTCTTTTGCCAGGGGGACCGGATATCCTTATGTTGAAGCTCTGGACCGAGCCCTATCCAAGCTAAAAAGATACAGCAATGCCCAGCAATTAGAACAAATGGAGCGCCATGAGAATGGCATTGAGACGATCCATTCTCCTTCCCCGTCGCTTAGCCATCTGATTCAAGAATTGGAATTGGGGGCAGCGAACGGATACACCCTGCAAATGGAATATCGTAAGGGTAATGGAGAAACCAAATCATCCCGTGCCATTGATCCTTACGGACTTGTACTCTGGAAGGGCCAATGGTACACCGTAGCTTACTGCCACGAGCGACATGAAATTCGTAGTTTCAGGGTGGATAGAATCATTGAACTACACCGTACAGAAGCTGTGTTCGCTCGTCCTGCTGACTTCTCTGCACGTGATTTTTTGTTAAAGAGCTTACTGCCTGCACGCAATACTGAAGAGAAACTAGTTACAGTACTCATCGCATCCGATGAGGGAGTCTTGAATGATCTATGCAGTCATTGGTTGTTCGGACATACGCTGGTACAGCGCATGGAAGGACAAGCCCGCTTTCAAGTGGACGAAACTTCTTTACTGACTTATGTACCCTACTTCTTGTTGCCTTATGGAACCACATTACGCATCATGGAGCCTTCTTCCCTGAAAGAAAGACTAGCGGACATAGCCATTAATTTAGCAGCTCATTATAAGACATAAATTACTTTAGGATCACTGACCGTAGTTGTCAGTGATCCTTTTGTATAGTGTAAATGAGTCTGAGGGAATAAATGAACCTATAAATCAAGGAGGAATAACGAATGAAGGAACTACATTATGAATTTTATATTGACGGAACACCTGAGCAGGTATGGGAAACCTTAATCTCTCCGGAAGGTACGAAGCAGATTTATTACGGCAGCGTTATTCGTTCAACCTTCAAAGAAGGAGAATTACTGGAATACATCGGACCCGGTGCAGATGGAGATGAAACGCTGCATGTCTATGGGACTCTGCTGGAGTTTACTCCGCAAAAAGCATTGCGTTTCACGCATAAGGTAGGACCTTCCTATCATAAAGGACATGAAAGATATGAGTCGCGTATTTCTTGGCTGCTTGAACCAGTGGGTGGAACTACTAAGCTCACGCTTATCCATGATAAATGGCATCCTGAAGATCCTTCGTATGCAGGCAGCATCAGCGCTTGGTGGCAGGTTCTAAGTAATACCAAGACTTTAGTAGAGACTGGACGCACGCTTGATTTTGGAAGCTGGACATAACTTCACGACTAATAAAAACTTGGATTAGACTATTCCAATTAAAGACAAGCCTATAAGTAGACTCAACCTTAGCCCCTCGGCTGGAGAGCGCAAGCCTTCTTTCCGTTAGGGGCTTTTTTGCGCCTAAATTAATTTTGCCTTAGGGAAACATTCTTGTTGCAGGGACAAAGTTGTTCACATATACTAATATTGTGTCAGACCACAAGAAAAATTCCAATGCACAAAATAATAACCATAAAAATACAAATAATAATAAATGAAAGAAGGGGATCTAATGTCTGGAGCTAGTATTCCTTTATCAGAAGCGGCTAAAGGAAGCACACTGCGTATCAGCGGCATTGAAGTTCAGGGCGTGCTTAGAAGAAGATTACTGGATCTCGGGTTTGTAGTCGGTAATGCCGTTGAGGTGTTACGGCGTAGTCCCTTAGGAGATCCTATAGCTTTTCGGGTAAGCAACACGACCATTGCATTACGTAGAGAAGAAAGCTCTTTAATATTTGGAGAAGTCATCGGAGGTGTAGAAGCATGAGTCATTTCACAGTCGCTTTTGCAGGCAATCCTAACACTGGCAAAAGCACGCTTTTCAATCTGCTGACCGGCATGCGCCAGCATACAGGAAACTGGGCAGGTAAAACCGTCATTACCGCTGAAGGCGAGTTTAAGCATAAGGACCATACGTACCTCGCAGTAGATCTTCCTGGTACGTATTCGCTGTACTCGAATTCTGCTGATGAAGAAGCGGCTAGAGATTATATTATTTTTGAACAGCCCGATGTGACACTAGTTGTTCTCGACGCTACCTCGCTAGAACGAAATCTCAACCTTGCCTTGCAAGTGCTGGAGATTACCGGGCGGGCTGTAGTCTGCATCAACCTCATCGATGAAGCCCGTAAACTCGGTATCGACATCAATCTGAAACGTATTTCCAAACGTCTCGGCGTGCCTGTTGTAGCGATATCAGCTCGCAATAAAATCGGTATTGAGGCGTTATTGGATCAGGTGGAGCGAGTGGCTACAGGCGCATTCACTGCACAGCCACTGCGCATTACGTACAACGAGGAGATTGAACGAGGAATTGCAGAGCTTACACCGCTGGTAGAACAAACCATTGGCAGCAAATACCCGGCCCGCTGGATTGCATTGCGCCTGTTAGATGGTGATGACAGCCTTCTTACCTCACTTAAAGAGAATATGAAGGATAAAGAATTACCTAAAGCAAAGGAGGCCATCGGTCATGGAGTCACCGCATATCACTAAGGGATTAGATCCTCTAGATTCCTTGCTGTCCACAGCGAAAAAGCTCGCTGACGGCGGAGCGATACGGGATGAGATTGTCAGTGGTATCTATGGCGTATCCGCAGGCATCTGCGGGGATGCAGTCACCTATAGGGATAAGAAGAAGCTGAACAGCACTTATAAGCTAGATAATATCGTAACTTCAAAAATATGGGGATTCCCCATTATGCTCGCCATCCTCGGTATCGTGTTCTGGATTACGATTGCCGGCGCCAATTATCCTTCAAGCTGGCTTGCTTCCTTCTTTGGCTTCATCGAAGGTTATCTCACTGCCGGATTTGAGGCGATCCATGCCCCCGCTTGGCTACACGGTGTACTTGTTCTGGGATTATATCGAGGAACCTCTTGGGTCATCAGCGTCATGCTGCCACCAATGATGATATTTTTTCCAGTGTTTGCGCTGCTTGAGAATTTCGGATATCTGCCGAGGGTTGCTTTTAACATGGATCGGTTGTTCAAAAAATCAGGTGGTCACGGCAAGCAAGCTTTGACCATGTCTATGGGTTTCGGCTGTAATGCCGCCGCGATCCTCTCCACACGAATCATCGAATCGCCGCGTGAACGGATGCTCGCGATTTTGACCAACAATTTCGTTCCATGTAACGGCCGCTGGCCAACATTGATTCTATTGTCTTCCTTATTCATGGCAGGAGCGGCTACGACAGGCGCATTCCGTACCCTCACCACCGCCTCCGTACTTATGGGGATGGTACTGATCGGCATCATCGTTACCCTGACGGTTTCCTGGGTCATGTCCAAAACTGCGCTACGCGGTGTTCCAACACATTACACACTAGAGCTCCCGCCCTATCGTCGTCCACAAATTTGGAAGACCATACTTATTTCCTCTAAAGATAAGTCCCTTAATGTACTTACTCGTGCCATCGTCGTTGCTGCCCCTGCCGGTATTATCACTTGGATTCTTGGCAACCTGTTTGTTGGTGGAGATTCTGTCCTGAATCATATGGCTGCATTCTTCGATCCTTTTGCACACATGCTCGGCATGGATGGCTTTATCATCATGGCGTTTATTCTTGGACTTCCTGCGAATGAAATCGTACTGCCCATTCTGCTTATGGGCTATATGTCCTCAGGTGCTATGGTCGATATCGATAGCTTGGGCAGCATCAAAGATGTCTTTTTATCACATGGCTGGACTTGGCTGACCGCACTTAATATGATGTTGTTCTCCCTGCTCCACTATCCTTGCGGCACTACACTCGTGAACATCTATAAGGAGACGAAAAGCATGAAGTGGGCTGTTCTCTCAGCAGTCATCCCACTCGGTATCGCCATTGGAGTAACCTTTGCTGTCGCTCAGCTTGCTCGGTTGTTTGGCTGGGTGTGACGAAGCTTGTAGCATGAATTCATCTTACAGCAGCGAACTTTAACTGATTTCAACTTACATTAGCTAAATTTACTTTGTCTCACCTTACAACATCTAATGTTCACCGTATTTCACAAAATTCTGCCCTCCTTGAACTCATAATTAGGGAAATTCTCCCCCAAATTCGAACTTTATAAGCGCAAATTAAACTTTTTGCGGAAATTCTCCCTAATAAATAGTCGATTATAGGAAAAATAGGGCATTTCCGCAGAATTTTAGGGAGGAATTCCCCAATTATCGATCATATAGAGTAAAATACGATTAAATCAGGGAGATTTTCCCTAATTATCGATAATATCGAGTAAACCACGACAATTTTAAGAAGAATTTCACTTACTTCGAGTTTTGATGACCCGAGCTATACTTAAGCACCAGTACCCACACCGCCCACCACCTACTTAAGGTTAGCTCAAACAAATAAGCGGTCGCCCGAACAACTCCCGGGCGACCGCTTATTTCATCACGACATAACGTGAACCTACAGTTAAAGCGTTATTTCTTACGCGTTCCACCATCTCTACGACGGTAGAGTACAGCGCCAGCTATCGCTATCAAAACGATAATGATTCCACTGATCCCTACATTCACAAGTGGAAAAGAGTCACTCTCCGCAGCTGGTTTCCCCTCAACTTCAGTCGCCCCATTATTCCCAGTTTCGGATTTCGGCGAATGGTTTGATGTTACCTCCGGAGAAGCTGTAGGAGTACCTGCCGATATACTAGGTCCAAGCTCCTTCAGATCCTCTGATGCCGAGGCAAGCAGCTTCGTTCGGCTGCATAAACTGGCCTCTAATTTACCAGAGTCATCTTCGTCATTAGCATACGCATAGACGATATAACTTTCCCCTTCCACGAATTCAAACCCACAGCTGGCAGACGATAAAGCAGTACTCAAGGTAACTTTATTCCCCTTAATTCCTTTCCAGCTGGAATCGACTTCAAAGGTTACTTTTACTGGATCCGCAGATGAGATTATAGTCCCCTTTGGCTCCTTTTTGTCCACTACTTTCCCAGTAAAGACGGCTGAACTTGACTCCAGCGCCTCAAGTGGCTCCGCAGGTACAACACAGGAACACGCATAAGTAACGGAGGGACGCACCGTCAGTAAGGCCATAAATATTAACGTTATACTTAGGAACATCATAAGTGGACTGCGGAACTTGGTCTTAAACATCATAATAACCTCCTTCTTTACTCTACAGACGGAACAGAAGAAGAAAGTGTTACAACAATTTCCAAACAAGTTATACAAGTCTAATCTCTTCCATCCTAAATAGTCTTCATTAGTTCCTCATGTCTACTGTACCTACTCATAACCCCCGCGCAATTGCAATCATCCGCTGAATCCCCTCACGTAGCACCCCTTCGCTTGCAAAAGAGTAACTTATTCGAATCCTCGACCTCATCTCACCAAGCGGATCAAACAACTCTCCTGGCACAAAAGCAATCGACTGGGCCATACTTGAGGCAAACAGTCGATCCGCCGAAAGATGGTCCGGCAGCTTCACCCATAAATTCAAGCCCCCTTGCGGAGGCGTCCACTCCCACCCAGTCCCAGCCAGCTCCTCCTCTACAATCTCCTTATGCACCTGAAGTGCAATGCGTAGCTTACCGAGATGCTGTTGCAAACGTGATGACGTGTAGTAATGTAGGAATATCTTCTGGTTAAGCAGCGGAGTACCATTGTCCGCGAGTGATTTGGCCGTGATCAAGCGCTCCATAAACGGATAGCGACAAGCCACCGCACAGATCCGTAAGCCTGGGGCTACATATTTACTGAAACTGCTAATATAGATCACCCAACCTTCGGTATCGTAAGCAAAAAAGGGCGGCGGGGGCTCCTCTTCAAAATACATATCGCGGAACGGATCATCTTCGACTAACAGACAGCGATAACGCTCGGCAAGCTCGACCAACAGTTTACGTTGCTGCGCTGGCACCGTATATCCAGTTGGGTTATGATGAGTCGGATTGATATAGAACATGCGCGGTCTATGCTTTTTCATCAGCGCTTCAACTTCCTCCAAGTCGTAGCCCATCGGAGTGATCTCCACCGGAACCAGCCTTGCCCCCTCCCGGCGAAAAATATCCATGGCCACACTGTAGGTCGGTCGCTCCACAAGCACCGTGTCCATAGGCCCGAGCACAATTCGTGATATCAGATTGATCGCCTGCTGCGCACCTGAAGTAATAAGCAGCTCTTCCGAGGATAACTGTAGCCGATGCTTCTTCCGAAAATGACGACTAAGCGTCTCCCGTAACTCCTCATCTCCCTGAACCGAAGAGTACGTCCCCATGACCTTGGGATATAAATCGAACACTTTTTTGACATAGTCGGATAGAAAAAGATTTGGCAAAAGACCTGGATCAATCAGCGCCTGTGAGAACTGATACTTAGCAGGCATTCTCTGTATATCCGAAAGAGGATTAGTGAGCGCATAGGCAGTCACTGCTGCTCCTTTTTCTACAATAGGAACCAAGCTAACAGGCGATACGTAATAACCTGATTTATCTTTTACATAAACTTTTCCATCCTCTGTCAGCATTCTATACGCTTTGAATACTGTCAGTCGATGTACCTGTAATTCCTCCGCTAGCAGCCGTATAGAAGGAAGCTTATCATGTGCCCCCCACTCCCCTCGCTCCATGCGATTCACTAGAAATTCATATACCTGCCGAAACAAGGGATGATTATTCTCCACGCTCGCTGACTTTTTCACCTCACTGCAACTCCTCTCCGAACAACTCCTATTTACAGTATTGTACACGATTTTCGAAGTCATCTGTTCTACTCAACATCATCTGTTCTGTGTTCTCCCCTATATGATTAACGAACTGATTCAAGGATCGTTATATACACACACTAAAGGGGACTTTCAAAATGATCTTATTCGCTTATGCACTTGTATGTCTGATCTTCGGCACGACCTTTCTAGCTATCAAAATCGGTGTGGATGCCGGTGCGCCGCCCTTCTTTTCAGCAGGCTTGCGATTTTTTGTTGCAGGCGCTGTTCTATTTCTATGGATGGTCTGGAAACGAAAAGCTAGCTTCTCCCTGCTCCTGCGTAAAGAAATGCTCTTCACCGGATCTGCGTTAACCTTTGGCACCTTTGCAGGTCTCTACTGGGCTGAACAATATGTATCTTCCGGGTTAGCAGCTGTACTCTCTGCCACGGGTCCGATCATGATTCTGTTGCTCCAAACTTCTATTCTTCGTCAAAAAGCACCTGCCATCTCACTATATGGTTGTATCATCGGGTTGACTGGCGTACTGCTGCTCGTTCTTCCTAATCTTGTCGTTGATATTTCACCGTTATGGCTCATCGGCTGCGCAGCTGTCCTCATTGGGGAATGCTGTTACGCAGTAGGTGCGATTTATTCTAAAAAAGTAATCAATAGTATGCCCGAGGTCTCTCCAATCGCACTAAATGCAGCCCAAATGATGTATGGTGGAGTGCTGTTATTCATTCTTTCCTTAGCCACCGAAAATGTACATCCTGAGTTTCTGCTCTCTTACGAGATCGCAGGTTCACTGTTCTATCTAATCGTAATCGGCTCGATGGTCGGTCATTCGTTGTTCTACTGGCTCGTCGCTAAGACAAATCCTGTGTTTCCCTCTACCTGGCTCTATATCTCTCCACCGATTGCCGTAGGTGTTGGCTTTTTCTTTTATCATGAAGCCGTGAATTGGGTTACGATCCTCGGTGTATTCACTATCATTGCTGGGACCATCCTGGTCAATGCTGATGCCTTGAAACAATTAATGTTAAAGCGTAGGGTCCGTACATCTGCGTCAAAAAAAATGAATATATGACGTACTATATATTGCATTTATGACCACTATTGCGTATTATATAACCAAGTTAAATTAAAACATCTATATATGACTCATATATGAAAGGAGGATTCGCTTAACGGCGCTTCTTTTCTAAAGAGGAATGCCTTTTTATCTGAAGTGGAGGGAATTGCGATCGAACTGACATCACGTCAACTAGAAATCATTGATATTGTGAACAAAAGAGCTCCGATTACCGGCGAACAGATTGCCGAATGTCTGAATTTAACACGGCCAACGATTCGCTCCGATCTCTCTGTTCTGGTTATGCTCAAATATATCGATGCTAAACCTAAAGTCGGTTACTTCCCGGGACTCAAATCATCTAATCGTCTGGGAAGCAATTATTTGTTGCAGGAGACAAAGGTAAAAGAGATTCAAAGTGTACCTATTATTATCCGTGAGACTACTACGGTTCAAGATGCCGTAGTTACGCTATTTCTACAGGATGTTGGCACCCTTATTATTTGTGACGAAGAGGGCAAGCTCACCGGTGTTGCTTCACGTAAGGATTTCCTGAAAGTAACCCTTGGCAATCCGGGTGCTGTCTCCATGCCCGTAAGCATGGTCATGACACGCCAGCCCAAAGTAGTCACAACTTCACCGGATGAGACGGTGCTTGATGCCGCACATAAAATGATTTTTCACGAGGTAGATAGTTTACCGGTAGTTGTTCCCAGCGTCACAGAAGACAATGGTACGAAACTGGATGTCATAGGACGCTTGACGAAAACTGCTATCGTAAAACTTCTCCTCGAACTAGAAGCCAAAGGATAACAGGAGGAATTCATGAGCATTGAGCAATCTTCCAACCTAATAACGATCTGCTCAGATTCTATAGGAGATACGGCGGAAGCTGTCGTGCAGGCCGTCATTCATCAATTCCAGAATCAGCAGATCACCATCAAAAGATACGGGAACATTAGAAATGAAGATGAGCTCCGGAAGCTTATGGAAGAAGCCGCACAGCATAAAGGTTTTGTCGTCTATACGCTGGTGCAGCCGGAGCTAAGAGAAATGATTAAAGAAGAGGCTGTACGGCTTGACCTTCGTATCGTCGATATTATGGGTCCAATGATGCAAGCTTTCATTGATACGTTTGACGACGCTCCTCAACAGCGACCGGGTTTATTGCACCAGCTTGATGAGAACTACTTCCGACGTATGGAGGCTATCGAATTCACAGTTGCCTGTGATGATGGCCGCGATCTCGGCGCTATGCTGAAGGCCGATATCGTTCTGCTAGGGATGTCCCGTACTTCAAAAACACCACTTAGTATCTTTTTGGCCCATCGGGGGAAAAAGGTCGTTAACTATCCGATTATTCCTGAAATTGCTCCTCCGCAAGAGCTGCTAAGCTTGCCGTCGAACCGACTGATCGGACTAACCATGAAGCCGGAGTATATGCTGAAGATTCGCTCCGAGCGGCTGAAGGCGCTTGGGTTACCGACTGGCTCCCAATATGCAAGTCTGGAGCGGATTACAGAGGAGATGGAATATGCCTCTTCTCTGTTCAATAAGCTAGGCTGTCCTGTAATCGATATTACCGACAAAGCTATAGAAGAAACCGCTGGTATTATTATGGGTTATATCTAACATTCAGATTAAAATATATGGGATGTACTGGAGGGAATTAGAATGGATCGCGAACTGGCTCTTGAGATTGTACGGGTAACTGAACTAGGTGCATTATCCTCAGCTCGCTGGATCGGGCGGGGAGATAAAAATGCGGCAGATGATGCAGCCACGACTGCCATCCGCTCCATGTTTGATTCTGTCTCCATCGACGGAACGGTCGTCATTGGTGAAGGAGAGATGGATGATGCTCCAATGCTCTATATTGGCGAGAAAGTCGGGAATCAAAAGGGTCCGTCTGTCGATGTAGCCGTCGATCCTCTGGAAGGCACTGAAGTGGTGGCCTGTGGTCTTCACAATGCCCAATCCGTGATTGCCATAGCAAATAAGGGCAGCCTGCTGCATGCTCCAGACATTTATATGGAGAAACTCGCCTGCGGTCCTGAGCTTGCCGGGAAGCTTAGTCTTGAAGACCCTGTGGAGGTCACTCTCCAGAAAGCATGCCTCTTCAGTGGCAAGTCCCTCTCCGAGCTAACTGTAATGGTACTTGACCGCAAACGGCATGAGCAGCTCATTCATAGTCTTCGAGAAGCGGGTGTACGGATTAAGCTACTCGGTCACGGCGATGTGGCTGGCGCTATTGCGGCAGCCCTGCCGGATAGCGATGTCGATTTGTACATGGGCTCGGGCGGAGCACCTGAAGGCGTCCTTGCCGCTGCCGCACTGAAATGTCTTGGTGGAGAAATGCAGGGCCGTTTGCTTCCCGATGGACCTCTTGAGCAGCAGCGCTGCGTCCGTATGGGAATCTCTAATCCTACACGAGTGTTATACATGGAGGACATGGTTGGCACAGGCGACGTACTCTTTGCCGCCACTGGCGTAACCTCAGGTGAATTTCTGAACGGTGTCCGTTTTATCGGCAAAGAGCGCGCTGAGACGCATTCGGTCATCATGCGGGCACAGAGTCGAACAATCCGCTACATCCGTAGCATTCATTTCCTGCCTGGCAAAGAAATACCGGATGGACTAACCGTTAGACAGAATGTTGCCTCTTTATAGCATTACACAAAAAAACAGGCTATCTCACCAGCTCACCCTTGGCTAGTGAAATAGTCTGTTTTTATTACTAAATAGATAATCATCTCTTATTTATTTCTAATGCGCTCACTAGCTAAGGTATCCATAGCATCCAAGGTTCCGGTAGCTTGAGCTAGATTTCTCGCCTCTTGTTGATCAGCGGCTCTGAGCGCATCGCTTTCCTTTACACTACCATCATAATTTCGATTTTCAGCTGTATTCATATTCGCAATATCCTCAAAACGGTCTGCATTCAGACTATTATGCTGTACGAAGATCCGCTTCACTTCTTCCTCTTTCTGCTCGCCCTCCACATCCACCATTACAAGAATATGGCCTTCATCTACGTAGTTATCGTAACGCTTGGCTTCCTCTTCAGGAATGCCAAGTCCAATAAGACCGCCAACTAATCCACCGCTGCCTGCACCTATTGCCGCTCCAGCAAGTGTTGCCGCAAGCGGTCCGGCTGCAATGATCGGCCCGATGCCTGGAATAGCCAAAGCGCCTATCCCCATCAAGAGCCCAGTTAATCCACCCAGCAGACCACCCGTAGCTGCACCAGTAGCTATTCCTTCCGGCGCTTGGGTTCCTGATTCATCTCTAAGCGTATCCGCACTCTCTGAATTTCTCGCGATAATCGATATGTCCTCTGTTCTGCAGCCTTGACGTTTCAACTCTTCAATAGCCCTCGAAGCTTCGTATTCGGCAGCAAAGACACCCACTATTCTCTTATTCATCTCCATTACCTCCTAATGATCGAAGTTAGCTCATACGTTCAGCTTCATAGCTTACTTAACCAAACTGAGCTGGGATAAACTTCTATCACAGAATTCGCAAACCATTCCAAGTAATGTTCCCACTAAAATATGCTGTATAATAAAAGAAAATGGGCACAATCATCCTTAGTTAACTCTATAAAAGAAAGAGACTGAAGCATTCATGGCGATATTTAATTATAATTCTGAGCGTCCCTTCAGAGGTAATCCCGATCTGCATCTCCATTACTGGGGGCGGGAACAGTGTCTACCTGGGCATTTTTTCGGACCTGGAGTTCGTGACGTTTACAAAATACATTTCATTCATGAGGGAACTGGAAAGGTATCTGTGGGTGAACAAACCCATATCCTGCAAGCGGGACAAGCTTTTCTTACCTACCCTCATATCGTTACTTCTTATGCAGCGGACCTAACCAATCCTTGGATCTATTCCTGGGTAGCCTTTACCGGAGAACAGGTATCATATATTTTATCCAAAACCTCCTTGACCCCTGAGCAACCAATCTTCCCGATGGATAAACAGCTTATGCCTAATCTCTACGAACGCCTGACAGAAGGAGCCGACAATTCGGATTGTCTTGACCTGCCGCTAAAAGCGATCATGTATGAGTTTTTCTCCCTCTTGCTACAAGCGGTGCCAGCTGTTCCGGATGTACTACCTTTACCGCGTCAAAAGAGTATTTACGTCGAGCAAAGTCTCCACTTTTTACATACACATTATTGTGAGAACATTTCGGTGGAAATGCTGTCTTCTTCTCTCAAGCTGGATCGCAAATATTTATCTTCCTTGTTCAAACGGACCATTGGTATGCCACCACAGCAGTATTTATTGAATTACCGTGTCGCTAAAGCATGCGAGCTTCTGACAGAAACCCTCTGTACTATCGGTGAGATCTCGCGTTCCGTCGGCTATCAGGACCCCTTACTCTTTTCGCGAATGTTCAAGAAGGTGAAAGGTTGTTCTCCAAAAGAATACCGTATCCGTCATCTCGAAAATGACATTGTGCTATAAACTTCTTCCTTGCTGACATACGTTTGTCCGGGATCTTTCGCTACAATAAGGACGTAACGTAATCAGAAATAAGTCTTTTTAGGAGGAAATAATGATGTATAACGCAAGCGCTACCAGATATGACAATATGAAATATAACCGCACTGGAAAAAGCGGTCTACTCCTTCCGGCGATCTCGCTAGGACTTTGGCATAACTTTGGCGGAAACGACTTATTCGAGAATGGTCGCGCCATGGCAAGAAGAGCTTTCGATCTTGGAATCACTCATTTTGATCTCGCTAATAACTACGGTCCTCCAGCTGGCTCCGCAGAAGAAAGCTTTGGTCAAATCCTTAAGAAGGATCTTGCTCCTTATCGTGATGAAATGGTCATCTCGACTAAAGCCGGATATTATATGTGGGCCGGCCCTTATGGCGAATGGGGCTCCAAGAAATATCTCGTCTCCAGTCTAGACCAAAGCTTGAAACGTATGGGCCTTGATTATGTAGATATTTTCTATCACCACCGTCCAGATCCGAATACGCCACTGGAAGAGACTATGGCTGCGCTGGATCTTATTGTACGTCAAGGTAAAGCGCTGTATGTTGGGATTTCGAATTACAACCCTGAACAGACACGCGAAGCGGCACAAATTCTGCGTCGACTTGGAACGCCATGCCTGATTCATCAACCTAACTACTCCATGATGTCCCGCTGGATTGAAGATGGCTTGCAGGATGTATTAACTGAGGAGGGTATCGGATCGATTGTGTTCTCTCCACTACAAGGAGGCATTCTGACCGACCGCTATCTAAACGGAATCGCTCCTGATTCTCGTGCTGCTGGACCTAGTGTATTCCTGTCCGAGAATGCTATTACTGAAGAGGCGATCGGCAAAGTTCGCAAACTGAACGAGATTGCTGCTGCACGTGGACAAAAAATGTCTCAGCTAGCGTTATCTTGGGTACTCCGCGGAGGTAAAGTCACTTCAGCTTTGATCGGTGCAAGTAAGGTGAGCCAGATTGAAGATGCAGTCGCCTCCTTGAATGCACCAGAGCTAAGTGCAGAAGAGCTGGAGCAAATCGAGACGATTTTGCGAGGATAATTATAGATTAAACCATAAAGACTGCCAATGAGGTCAGGCAGCTTAAGCTGCTCTGGCACTTCATTGGCCGTTTTTTTTAAAACTTTTTAGATTAGAGTTTAGAAATCAATTGTACCGCTTCAGCACGGGTAGCATTCTTATGAGGCTCGAGCTTATTGCCGTTGCTTCCTTGCAAGAATCCAAGCTTCTGTGCGGCAGTAGCATAAGGCTTAGCCCACTCTGCGATATCCGAACCATCAGCAAACGGACGATCAGACTCTCCTGCATTCAAGGTCGTGTTGTTCTTGTAGACATAAGCCTTCATCAACATCACAACCATTTCCTGACGGGAAATCGTACGCTCAGGCGCAAACTTCGTCTCTGACTGGCCACTAACAATTCCCGCTTCAGTTACTGCTGCTACTTCATCCGCATACCACTTGGAAGAAGCTACATCAGCAAACCGACTTGCTCCAGTTGCTTTCAAGTTCAATTTACGAGCAATAAAAGCTGCAAATTCAGCACGTGTAACCTGCTGATTCGGTGAGAAGGTAGTATCGCTTGTTCCAGTTACCACCTGCTGTGCTACCATAGATTTGATCGCTTGAGATGCCCAATGTGTAGAAGGAACATCACTGAACGATTTATCATATTGCAGTACGGCATATTTGCTGAAGTGATTAATAACTACTGTTAAATAGCCATTATCCAGCTGACCACCAATATATTGTAGTTCCCCTTGTTCACTCAAGTAATAGACACCCGTCAATTTCGAGTTACTACTTTCGTTCACTTTCAACTTCAGGGTAATTGGAGCATTAAACTGAGTAAGCTTTGTCTCTTTACCGTCTGCCGTAAGGAGTGACAACGTAAAGTCATAGGCTACACCAGCTACTGTAAATACAGTATTCGCTGATTTCCCTGTAATCTTGGCGATATCTTCAGCACTTATCGGAGAGAATCCTACTGAGATTCTCGCATTCTTCAATTGGTCTGCTGAAACGGAACCCTTCAGCTGTTCCAATACCGAACCTGGAATTTCTAGCGATAAATCATCTTTAGTAACGACTAGCGCATTGTCTTTATTAATTACTTCTGTTGCAACAGGTAACAATAATTGCTTAACGTCAGTTGCAACGGAAACTGTCACCTTGTTGTTCTCACTCTTTAATACAGTGTTGAGAGGCTTTGTGACTCCAGCTTTGTCGACCACACTTAGGACAGGAGCTGTAGTGGTGGTATCAGTTACGGTTGGAGTTCCACCGCCTCCGCCACCAGGACTACCTGGATTACTAGGTCCACTAGGGTTACCAGAAGCCAACGGAACTGGGAAGATGTAGGCTTGTAAAGAGCGATTTCCGACTTTATCTACAGCAGCAACGTTGACATGATATGTTGTGCCATTCGTTAATCCCTCAATTTTATAGCTAGTTTGATGAATGGGCTTCTCTGTAAGCAGCTTACCATCAAGCCATACCAAATATCCGTCCAAATCCGCTTCCTTATTACTATCCCATGTTACATATAAACCACCGTCGCCAGATGCTTTTAGCTCTGTAGGCTTGGCAGGAGCATATGGATCGCCTACTACGATATTGTTTGCTGAGTAACTGTAGTCATATCCATACTCATGAACACCCTTGTTGTATACATTAACACGTAGAAAGGTACTTACCTTACGAGAATTAAAATTGGGCAGCTTGATCTCCTTGCCGGAAGCTGACGAAGTGAGTCTCAATGTATACCGTTTGTCAATTTTGAGTTCTTCAGCAAATTCAAAAAAGAAATAACTGTCCATATTAAATAAATAGGTTACCGGAATTATCTCTCCGTCTTCAGCGACCATTTCAAAGTCAGATGCACTGACTTCATCTTTATTGACCTCAAATGGAAAAATCTGATTTCCTGAATATTCAGGAATCAACGAAAGATTTAAAGAATTCCAACCTTTCGTTGTTCCGTTTTGCGAATCACCCGATAACTTCAAGGTAGCTATCTCATCACTAGGCTGAAGCGCATATCCAGCCGCTTTTCCACTAAAAAGAATTTCCGCTTCATTTATGACTCCTGGAGCACGAAAAGTACTGGGTGTAGAAAAAGCAGACTCTCGGCCCAACATATCTACTGAAGTAAGCTTAAATTCTTGCATGGAATGATAAGGTAGATCGGGAATCACAATATATGTCTCTTTAGTCGTTGCAATTAGCTTATCTTTGCTATAAACATTGTAAAATAAGATTCCTATACTGTTCGGTTTTTCCCAAGAAATATGTACAGTCGCAGAACCTTTATCAATATTTATCCATGATCCCAAAGAGTGATTAATCGGGGCAAGAGGTGCATCAGCAAAAGAATACACATCATCCGTTACACTTGCGGCAAAATCTCTTACATCACCAGCTGTTACGATCGCATTCCCTGGCTGTAGACCTGGAGCAATAGTTCCTTTAACATCAGCCCAATATAGATTGTTACTTGCGGAATGATATACCTCGCCGAGTACCGACGAAGGTACTTGATATTTTTCTCCTCCTTGATCCAGGACTAAATCGATGTCCTTCTGATCAGAGTAAATAACCCCGGAAATTTCACCTGTTGTTGCGTTATAGTACACTTTCAGCATACTAGCAGCATAGGTCAATACCGGGGCCGTTAAGGTTAGCAGCATTAGAACTGCTAGTGAAGCGCTAATTTTGCGAATGGTGTTCCGCAGATAAACTCCTCCTATTTTAAATATGTATGTGTTGGAAATACTTCCCTATATTAAGGTAGAATCTAACAAATAACAATGTATTTTTTCATATAAACCATGCTATTATCGACTATTCTCCACTTTCTTCAACATCTCTATATACCTTCTATTGTCCGGAGTCATAGAGGAGGCGATTGTGAGTTCTTCTATAGCCCTTTCTAGGTGCGCCTTGCTCCCTTCCAATTGCGCTAGATGCGAATAAAAATCTGCGAATTGATAATGCACCTCATGAGACCACGGAAGAATTTCTTCTGCGGATTGCAAGTTTTTTTCTGCCTTACTCCAGTTGCCCTCGGAAATTGCCGATTCTCCCTTGACAAGTTGCGTATATCCAACAATCATCCAAACCAAACAGCAAGAAATGATAGTTCCTAATATGGCACAAGATACAAATAACAATCGTTTTAGTTGAAACTCCTTCTGCTTATATCCCTCCATCTCCATACTGGTCAGCAACATAATAAACAACCCGAATACGAGAGGATATGCCAGATCAATATCGAATGCCAGATGGGCACAGAATAGTAACAATGCTAGGATTACCTCAACACCTTTTCGTCCTTGACGCATTGCCGCATTTAACGCAGAACCAATCATAGCGATGAACACCAATACCCCGAACACTCCGGCATCCAATGCAACCTGCAAAAATTGTTGATGTACATATTTTACATACACAGACGGGTATAAAATTGCAAAACCGCCACCGCCAATACCTGCCAGCCAATGCTCTTTCCATAACTGAAAAGCATCTGACCAATAAATACGGCGTAACTCAAACTCCGAAGCATTCCAAGTCATTTCTCGGACGCTTCCACCGCTGTTCATGATCATTCCCGCAACAATCACCAGGATTAGAACGATTAGCGCTCCACCACCTAACAGCGCTGTAGGTTTGTTCTTCCTATTTATGCATACAAAGGGGATGGCCCCCATCACAACCAGGATCAGTACCGCTCTAGAGCCCGACAATAATAATCCACATAGCTGTATTAAACACAGCACAACATACTTTTTTTGATTTGAGCGCATAAAAGCACGCCAGCCTGCTGCCATTCCCGCCGCAACAATCACAGCAAAAACATTCGCATATCCCAGCGTCGATTCCAGCCGTCCCTCCCGAAATAAACCAAAGACCAGCCCCCAAAGAGTTAATCCTGCGCCACTCCAGACCCAAGTCACCCAGATCTGATCACGCCTTTTCCCAGAGAGACTTGAGAATAATAAGGATACGGGCAAGAGTAAGGAGACCTTGATCGCTTCCAGCACAGCCTGTTCTTGATCAACAGCACTTCCTACTGCAAGCCAATATAACAGAATGAATGCAAGTAAGAAGCCATGGATCGGTAGAAGCGTAAGCTTTCTAGCATTAAAAATATACAGGGCCGTTACTCCATAGAGCACAGCAGTCAACGCCAAAAAGGAACGGGTATAAAAATACCCCGCTCCAATAGATCCAGCAACGATAAAAATAAGTAAGGTGTAAAAAGGTAGCTTTTCAAGTTTATGTGTTGTCATCATAACTACTCTTGTTCGACAGGATTCACTAGAATCCCTTCTACCCTACTCACCCAAATATCTGCGTAATATACACCATAATCAACAATCCAAAGATAAACGAATACGTCGAAGGCCGTTCGTAACCATGACCATGACTCTCTGGAATAAGTTCCTTGTAGACGATGAATAGCATAGCCCCGGCGGCAAAAGCAAGACCATAGCCCACTACATTCTGTAGGTAACTCGCCGTAAAATACCCAATAACCGCAGATACCATTTCCATAAGTCCGGTAAGCGTAACGATTCCCAATGCTTTTAACTTAGTTGTTCTAGAGTTCATCAGAAAGACTGCGAGAATCAATCCTTCAGGCATATTTTGTGCACCAATCGCTATGGCCACGGTGGGACCCAGACTCGCCTGCTCACTGGCATAACTGAATCCCGTACTAAGACCTTCTGGTATATTGTGAATGAACAACGCAATCAAAACGAGCAGCGCCTTGGAATCCATATTGGTATATCCGGGTTTATTCTCCACGTCGATATGCGGGATGTTCTTTTCAATTAAATCAAGCAGTAGAACTCCTGTAATCAGGCCCAAGGTTAATGCGATAATCCCCGATTCTTTAATCGCTTGCGGCATAAGTCCAAATGTAGAAGCCGATACCATTATACCTGCAGTAAAAGCCACGAGAACGTCCTTCCATTTCTCAGATAACCTCTTCACGAACAGGATCGGAAACGCTCCAAGCACCGTAGCCATTGCCGATACAAAGCTCCCAATAAGCGCAGATTCCAAGCCTTCAACTCCTTTGGTACAAGTTCGGATAGACCAACATATGTTAACACAAAAAGTATTATTACTTCTATATAGCTTTTCCGAATAGTACGCTAATCATAAAAAGACCCCCATAGGCTCGATTCATACCCTAAGGAGGTCTTTGTCTAACATGTAATTATGCGATTCTGTTACACTAGCTTCTTCCGAATCATGCCGGAAATCAGATCAATAATCGTAATCATCGCAATGATACCTAGCAGGATAATTCCGACACGGTCCCAATTCCGTGAACTGAGTGCGAAGATTAACGGTGTGCCAATTCCGCCTGCTCCAATCACACCCAGAATCGTAGCTGAGCGAACGTTAATTTCGAATCTGTATAAAGTGTAGGATAAAAAGCCTGGCAATACCTGCGGCACAACAGCAAACCATAACACCTGCATGCGGCTGGCACCAGAAGAGATTAAGGCTTCGAGTGGACCGTTATCAATATTCTCAATCTCATCCGCGAACAATTTGCCGAGCATGCCGACGGAATGCAGTCCTAGTGCCAGTACACCCGCAAATGAACCCGGCCCAACAGCCTTGATGAACAGCAAAGCCATAATGATCTCAGGGAATGTCCGTATAAAGCTTAATATTAGCTTGCCGGAACCCGAAATCGCCTTTCCCTTGCTCATGTTGACCGCAGCCCAAAAAGCAAAGGGGATACATATGAAGGTCGAGATAAAAGTCCCTAAAATTGAAATAGCTAACGTCTCAAGTAATCCTCGAAGCAGATCCTCCCCATCTGGTAAATAAACGAAGGCCCAGTCAGGAGAGAATATCCCGGCAAAGATGGCCTTAGTAATGATCCCAGCGGTTTCTTTAAATCCATTAAACGGCACTCCCGAAAAAGCCCAGATGTACACTGCCGCTAATGCTACATAAATCAGCCATCGGAAACGATTTTTACGAGGTTTGGGTACTAGGGTATTCCATGATTTACTCATATTAATTTCTCCCGCAGCTTAGTGCTTACATAATCAATAATCAAGACTACTGCTAATGTGAACAAGATGATGGTGCAAGTCTTATCGTATTCTAAAAAGCCTAATGTCACTTCATAGTAATGGCCGATTCCACCCGCGCCTACCAAACCTAAAACTGCTGCAGCACGGACATTAATCTCAAAGGCATACAACACATAAGACATGAAATGAGCCTGTACCTGCGGAATGACGCCGAACATAATTCGTTGCGTCTTATTCGCTCCGACTGAAGTCATTGCTTCCAAAGGTCCCTGTTCAATCGTCTCCAACGATTCATAGGTAAGCTTGGCGATCAGCCCTAGCGAAAATACCGTCAAAGCAAATATTCCCGGAAGCGCACCGAGGCCAAAAATGGCGACAAAAATAGAAGCCAGCAGTAGATCGGGAATTGTGCGGATCAAATTCAGCAGCATACGTACCGGATAATGAAGCCATCGGCTTTGCGTAATATTGCTTGCACACAGCAAGGCAATGGGAACCGCCAGAATGGCACCAAACGTTGTACCGACCAATGCCATCCGGATCGTCTCCAGCATCGCATCTATAATATTGTCAAAATACCCCCAGTTTGGAGGGAACATTTCCTTAAGCAGATCCAGCATATTTGGCAGACCGGAGATCAGCTCTCCAATGGATGAATCGGTCAAGACCGCACTTCTCCACAGTAATACTACTAATATAATGGCTGTAAAATAATGCTTTATCTTCCTTGGTGGTTTGGGATGTAGCTTCTCTGCATTCACACTCATATCACATGCCTCCGCTTACAGGCTCACCTAACAACTCATCCTGATGAATCGGTCTGCCGTAAATCTCAGCAAATTTCTCATCGGTGGCCTCGGATACAGAACCATCGAAGACCACTTCTCCTGCCCGGAGCCCAATAATCCGGGTGGCATATTCTCTAGCGAGGTCGATAAAATGCAAATTCACGATGGTCGTAATCCCAAGCTCCATATTAATCTTTTTCAAATCATCCATAACCTGCTTGGTCGTCAGTGGATCCAGTGAAGCGACAGGTTCATCTGCAAGGATAATTTGCGCCTCCTGCGCAAGAACACGAGCAATAGCCACGCGCTGCTGCTGACCTCCAGATAGTTGATCTGCACGTGTGTAGGCCTTCTCAGCAATATTGACTCGATCAAGAGACTCGAAGGCTAAATCAATATCCTTCTGTGGGAATTTGCCAATTATCGTCCGTATTGTGGAATGATAGCCGACCCGCCCTGCCAATACATTACGAAGCACAGTCGTACGTTTCACCAAGTTGAAGCTTTGGAAGATCATTCCGATATTTCTACGGATCATTCGGAGCTGGCTTCCCTTTGCCTTCGTGATGGATTTCCCATTTATAAGAATATCGCCTTCTGAAATATCATGAAGCCGGTTAATGGAACGTAGCAGGGTTGACTTTCCCGCACCCGAAAGACCAACAATAGCTACAAATTCTCCAGCTGGAATAGTCAGGTTAATGTTGTTTAAGCCTTTGGTTCCGTTTAGATACGTCTTGGACACATTACGAAGCTCTATCATGAAAATCATTCCTTTTTGTGTTTTCGTATATTCGTATAAAAGAGATAGCCAGGTCCGGGGGGGAATCCGGAGCTGGCTATCCTTAGTTCCTGTTATACACCAACATCGTTGTATCCTTGAACGGCCTGAACTACTCTGTTTTTACTTTATTGTTGTATTCACGAACAATGTCAAAGTTGCTATCTTGTGACTTCACATAACCTTCATGCGAGTAAATATCTTTGATAATCTCATGTCCTTCTTTGTCAGCAGCGATATCAATAAACGCCTGCTGAATCTTCTCAATCCATTCCTTATTCATATCTGAACGGACCGAAATCGTGTCGTTAGGGATTTTATCAGTAAAAGCGAGAACACGAGTATCTTCAAATACTTTCGGATAATCCTTAACGACTATATTACGAGCATCCTGGAAAATAGCTGCGGCATCTACATCACCGTTCAGTACAGCAAGTACGCCTTGGTCATGTCCCTTAACCGTGATAGCTTGTACATCCTTCAACGGATCAAGTCCTGCATCCATTAGTGTTGCAGCCGGCCATACAAAACCTGCTGAGGATGTAACGTTTTGATAAGCGATTTTTTTGCCTTTCAAATCGGCAACGGATTGGATCGCAGAATCTTTCTTAACAATAATCATAGATTTATAGAAGTCAGCCAATTCATCTGTCGGAGCACCCGTTTCATCATTTACACCAAAACGTTGAGCTTGAAGAATAACTTCAGCAGCTCCTTTTTCTTTTGCCAATACGTAAGCTGTTGGAGGAAGGAAACCTAAATCTACTTTTTTGGAAGCCATAGCTTCGATAACAGTGTTGTAATCAGTAGAGACACTTACTTCTACAGGAATACCGAGTTTATCACCCAGTAATTTTTCAAGAGGTTTCGCCTTAGCTTCGAGCGTATCCGCATTTTGGGAAGGGACAAATTGTACTGTGAGCTTCTCTGGAACATAACCCTCTGCTACAGGAGCTGCCGTTTCCTTCGGTGCATTTGCTCCATCCGTCGATCCTTGGTTTGCAGTATTAGCAGTGTTATTAGCACCACAACCACTAAGCAAAGTAATAGACATCATTAGCGGCAATACGAATTTACTTATTTTTCTCAAACGAAAGACCTCCACTGTTCTCTTTTTTTTAGTACTTCTAGACTATAAATATTTTGTATTAAATCTAAGGCCTCTAACTATTAAATATATGTAAAATTTATTTTAATCTCTTAAAATTTCCAAATTATCTGATAGAATGAGGTCTGAACTTATTATCCGTAGGAGGCTACCCATGAATAAAGACAACACCTTAACCTGCGAAATCCTCATAACAAGTGATCTACATGGGCATTTAGGGCCCATTGATTACCGCACGGGTGAGAAACAACAAAAAGGCTTAGCAACCATTGCTAGCCTTATTAAACAAGAAAGATCCCATTGTCCAGAGCTAATACTTCTCGATAACGGTGATCTTATTCAAGGTACACCGCTAGCTTATTATGCAGCCACACAGTACAGTGACGAACTAAATCCAGGCATAGCTGCATTGAATGAATTGAAATATGACGCTGCAATTATTGGCAACCATGAATTTAATTTTGGTAAGCCACTGCTTAATAAAGCCATTCAGGATTCCAAATTCCCTTGGTTATCTGCTGGAATTATAGATCGCGCGACATGTAAACCTGCATTTGGTAGACCCTATATCATCAAATGGGTAGACAAAAAAATCAAAGTAGCCATTCTAGGAGTTACCACACATTACATTCCCCACTGGGAGAATCCTGTCCATATAGAAGGACTTCAATTCAAGGATTCGTTAGAGACTGTAAAGCTTTGGTGTGCCACTATTAGAGAAGAAGAACAGCCCGATTTACTCGTTGTAGCTTATCATGGCGGGTTCGAGCGCGACCTCCTTAGTGGTGAACCTGTAGAGAGACTAACTGGAGAGAATCAAGCCTATGCAATGTGCACAGAGGTTGAAGGCTTAGATGTATTAATTACCGGACATCAGCATCGCTTCATAGCTAGTGAGCTAAATGGTGTGACGATCATACAGCCTGGTTGTAATGGACATTCCCTCGGTAAGATTTCAGTAGTCTTTCAAAAAGAAAACGAACGTTGGAAGATTAAGAGTAAACAAGCCGAACTCCTTGCTGTAGACGACAAGACCGCTGTAGATGATACAATTCTAGAGCTTAGCAGTACGCTTGAATCAGAAACAGAAGCCTGGTTGGATGAGAGAATAGGTACAGTTATCGGTGACCTTTCTATTTCTAGTGCAGATGAATGCCGATTGGCTGACCATCCCTTTATAGAATTTATGAATAAGGTACAAATGGAAGCTACAGGTGTAGAGATCTCGACAGCAGCTTTACTCAGCAACGATTGCAAGGGCTTCAGTAACACCATTACCCGGAGAGATATTCTTTCCAACTTCATTTATCCAAACACGCTAGCTGTGCTAAGACTGACCGGACAAGATATAAAAGAGGCACTGGAACAAACCGCCAACTATTTTCAAAAGGATCTAGAGGGAAATGTAATTGTTAACCCTGCTTATGTAGAACCTAAATCGCAACATTACAATTATGATATGTGGGAAGGCATCCACTACGAGCTTCATGTCAATAAACCTGTAGGCAAAAGAGTCCTCCATCTGCTGCATCGTGGGCAGCCTGTGGAGGACTCTAAGGAATATGATGTTGTTATGAACAACTATAGAGCAAGCGGCGGTGGAGATTATGAGATGTATAAGGGCAAGCCGATTATCAAAGAAGTACTGATCGACATGTCTGAAATTGTCACGAATTACATTGAAAAACGCGGCCAAATTGAAGCTACCTGTGATCACAACTGGAGAGTTGTTTAGGTCGTACTGATGAATGCCTCAATATCGGTTTCAATCAGCATTAAAGCACCTCTCCAAAAATCAATGGAGTGTACATCAATATCCATAAACTTTGCTACATCTGCAATATTATGCTTGCTGGTAGCACTAAGGAACTGACGATACCGGGCGACAAACTCCTCGCCCTTTTTTAAATATTCTGCGTAGAGTCCTTTAGCGAATAACAGTCCGAAAGAATACGGGAAGTTCATAAATTCATAACCAGCCATAAAATATCCGGCCTTGTTCATCCACATGTAAGGATGGATCGTATCAGGATCAATGCTCTCACCGTAAGCTTCCACCATACAAGCAATCATCAGTTCGTTCAGCTCTTGAACAGGAAGCGGACCCGAGGTTCTTCTCTCATATAGTTTAAGCTCAAATAAATAACGGGCATAGAAGTCTACAAGATAATACCCAGCATCGGAAATACTTCTCTCCAATAGAAGCTGCGTTTCCTTCTTGGTCGAACTAGTGAGTAGTGCCTGATTTACGATCGTCTCGCAAAAGATCGAAGCCGTTTCGGCAATCGGTATCGGATAATCTGTGTTCAGCATCGTTTCTTTTCCCAGACAGGAGCTATGATATGCATGGCCGAGCTCATGGGCAAGTATACTAATATCTATAGCATTTCCAGTGAACTGTGTCATGATTCTGCTCTCGCCTATCGGAAAAATATCAATGCAGAGCCCATATCCACCCTTACCCGCTCTAGGTTCTGCATCAATCCATTGCTGATCAAAAGCCTTTTGAGCTAAATTGGCCAATTCCTCGCTAAAGGTTCCGAAGCTAGAGACAATTGTTTTTTGAGCATCTTCGTAAGAGATTTTTACACTTTCTTCGCCAATCGGTGCAAAAATATCGTAAAAAGGCAGCTTTGTGGAATGTCCCAGCAGTTTGGCTTTCTTTTGATAATAGGTATGAAAAGCTGGCAAACTCTCCTGAAGAGCGGCGAGCATTGCCGATAAAGTTTCACTGTCCATTCGCGATGCCACTAACACCTTTTCCAGAGAAGATTGATATCCACGCATGCCATAAATCGTTAGCGCCTCACCACTTATTCCATTCATGCAAGCTGCACAAACCCCAGCAATACGACTGCAAGCTTCAGCCTCGGCTTCATAAGCCGCTTTTCTTAATGTAGCGTTATTCTCATAGGCCATACTCCTTAGTTCCGCAAGCGTTACTTTCTTAGTTTCCCCATGTACTACCACATCTGCAAGTGTACTCGATACGCTCTCCATGTAGAGCCTTCCCCACGCTTTGGAACCCGTGCTCTGCATTCTGGCAATCGCAACTTCCACTTCCTCATTTAACACATAACGGGATTGCAGAAGAAGCTCCTTTAAATAAAATTGATGTTTCAGAAGATAAGTTGAGCTAACGATAAGCTCATCTATGTGTTCACAAGTGCTAATCCATCGTTTAAAACCCGCAACTACCCCAGCAATCTCTGAGCTCAAATGTTCAATATCATCAGCAAGATTCATGGCTTCCTCAGAACTGCTGTCTGCGCTAAGCGTTAACTCTGCATAGGCTAATAAACATACATATACGCTTTTATAATCGTTGTAGAGCCTTAGAAAGTCCTCGATCGCTGCGACGGAAACACCCTCAAGCTTTAGATTGCCCTCAGCCCAGGCTTTTAAATCTATAATAAGTTGACCGAGTAGCTCACGATCGCCTTTTAACTTCTCTGACTCAAAGGAAGGATATAAGCTATCCAGATTCCATGTCATATTCATTTGTGAACCTCTCCTCTACTTCTTTGGCCATCCCTGATTTCTTCATTATACCGTCCTTAGTGGATAAAATCTGTATACTACCTATGTTTTCGGGATGGTGCAAGAACATAAAAAAAAGGACCCTGCCAACGTATGGCAGGGTCAAGGTCTATATTATAAGGGGGTTATGTGATTACTATAACCCTCTTAGCTTAAAAGAATATGAATAGTAGATAAAGATTGGCTTAATCTACAGATCTCTGTCCTCTTCATCAACAAAAAAAGGACCCTGCCAACGTCCGGCAGGGTCAAGGTCTATATTTAAGGGGGTTATGTGATTACTATAACCCCCTTAGCTTAAAACGATATGAATAGTACCTAAAGATTAGCTTAATCTGAAATCATCCCTTATTGACTTAACGCTGAAGGGTTATTTCTGGCCTTAGTAATCTGAATCCCAATATAAATAATTAAAAACAGCACCATGAACCCAGCAGAATAACGATACATCATCCCATAATCGGATGCCGCCGAGATTGCCCCAAGAATAATGGCCCCACTGGCTACCCCTAAATCTGTTGAGTTATAAAACATACTGTTCGCCATGCCATACTGTACAGGTGTAGACGTCCGAAGCATCCATGCCTGTATAGTTGGCTGAATAGCTCCAAAGCCGAGTCCATAGAGCAATGCGGATATAATGAGCATGGGCATGGATGTTGTATACGAGAGCACTGTTAAGCTCGCGACGACACAAACCGCTGCTGGAATCAGAACAGCAGCCGGACCTCTTTTATCAAATAATCTGCCGGAGATAGGTCTAATAATAATGATTGTTATCGCGTTAAATAAAAAGAACAAACCCACTTGCTCTAAATGTACCGCTTCGCCGAACAAAGCGATAAAGCTAAGCAATCCACCATAAGTGATCGCGAGTAAGACATTCAGTATTGCAGGCAATACTAACTTTGTATTAAAAGGAACCTTGAGTGGTTTGGATGGTGTAATGGATTGCTCGATAGGCTGTTTTTTCGGTACAGCTGGAAGCGAACGTGAGAACAATAGGACTGGAAAGGCAAGGAGCAAGGTGAATGTTCCGATCATCGCCAGTGTTCCAAACCCCGATTGCTTCATTACGTTCAAACCAATCATAGGACCAATGGACATTGCAAGACTGGTTGATAAGCCGAAATACCCGATCCCTTCGCCCATTCTTTTGCTAGGAATAATCTGTGAAACAATCGTGGGAATAATCGTGCTGGCAATCCCGAACCCAATCCCATAGCCTACCCGCATCAGCAATAGTGACCCGATTGAGTCTGCTACCACATAAAGACCGGTTATGGCGGCCGCGATGGCTAAACCAATATATAATAGTACATTGCGGCTAACCCTCCGCATCAGAAAAGCAGTCATAAAACGTGAAGCAATCGCAGTTAGCGCAAATACACTTGTAACCAAGCTGACCATAATATCTCCGGCTTGAAATTCACTTTTAACATAAGACGGAAATGAAGATAGCAGCATCTGTAAATTCATAAATAAAAATAAAGCACTAAACGTTAAAGCAATAAAAGACTTGGTCCATAGTTTCGTACGTAGTTCTTGTTGTTCTGGCATAACTTACGTTCCTACTCTCCATCATTTATTTGATCAATATGATTGTTTATTCTTAGCAGCAACCCCATGAGCAGCTCATATTCATCACTGGAAATACAGTTCATAATCTCATCTGTGACTTGATCCTCAATAGGAAAGGTCTCCTTTATCAGAGCTCTTCCTTTTTCCGTAATATAAACCTTAAAAGAACGCCGATCATTCTCCCCGGTTCTTTTATAGACCAGCCCTTTTCCCTCCAAGTGATCCAGAATTCGCGTCGTAGTTGGTTTATCCTTACCCGAACGCTTCGCGATATCCTTCTGAATCAGCCCTTCCGTTCTGTCGACTTGAAAAAGCACTGACCATTGCTCAGGTGTTATATCATATTCCTTTAGCCCATTTTGGAATAACGCGCTTAATTTACGATAGGTCGTTCCCATCATAAATCCTAACGTAAGTTCGGATTGGTTATGCTTTGTCGTCATGATCAGACCTCTTCTCATTTCATCTTCTTTTTAATAGTTGCTTAAACAATTATATTCTAGACAACTAAATTTGTAAAGGTGAGACAAAATTATAAACTAACTATTATTAAGTTGCTTGACAAAGTAAACTAAACACGGTATCATTATCTCATGTTAAAGATACTTAACTTAAAGACAACTAGAGCGTAACACGCTTAATATTATTTATTTGAAGGTTGTGTAATTCATGGGATTTCTAGACAAACTATTTGGTAGAACAAAAATCGAGGAGGAACAAACAATGTCTAAATTAAACATCGGAATCATTCTGGGAAGTACTCGTCAAGGTCGTTTAAGCCCACAAGTAGGGGAATGGGTTAAAAAGGTAGCAGATGCACGTGGAGATGCTAATTATGAGATCGTAGATATCGCGGACTTCAAACTTCCACTAATGGGAGAAGTTGATGCTACTGAACAAGCAACTGCTTGGAATACAAAGCTTGCTACGTTAGACGGTTTCGTATTTATCGTTCAAGAATACAACCACAGTATTTCCGCATCACTGAAAAATGCACTCGATTACGCGCGTGAAGCTTGGAACAACAAAGCAGCGGGTATCGTGAGTTATGGTTCTGTAGGTGGCGCTCGTGCAGCTGAGCATTTACGTGGAATCTTGGGAGAACTGTCTGTAGCAGATGTTCGTGTACATCCAGCCCTGTCCCTGTTCACTGATTTCGAGAACGGTTCTGTGTTCAAACCAGCGGATCTTCACCTGACCAATGTAAATGGCATGCTTGATCAAGTATTGGCTTGGAGCGGTGCGCTCAAGACGCTTCGTTAAGATCACCCGCTTTAATATTATGAAATACACCTCTTGGAATAGACATTGATAAACCTATGGTTTGTCCGGTCTATTCTAAGGGTGTATTTTTTGTGTGTGATGAAATGACCACCTTGTATAGAATCTTTTCTCGCATAATCGGCGAGGATTTCAATCTACAATAAGGAGCAATGATCATATGGTTTGTGCTTGCATTATTAACAGCTCTCGCTTGGGGATGGAGAGTGTTTGGGGTGAAGTGCCCGGGCCATCGCATCCATATAGCTCTGAACGGCGCGCTGACTCACTTCCGCTTCTGGAACGAATATTTCGAAAAGATGAAAACATCCGGGATACAGGTTAAATTCGATATCTACACCTGCTTGCGCAAGTCGTGTTACATATTCGATCGTCTCATCTCGGAATAGATCAAGCTGACCTACACAGGTATAGGTTGGTGGCAGTCCAGCTAAATTCTCCGCTCTCGTTGGTACCGCATAGGAAGATATCCTGCTGGCATCGTTCTCCTCGCCCAGGTACATGTTCCAAGCCGTTAAGTTGTCCGTCCGGTTCCAGATTGCACCTTCTTCCGTAATCTCATGGCTTGATGGCGTAATGTTACGGTTGTCGAGCATTGGGTACAACGGCATCTGAAAGATAATGGAGGGTCCACCTTTATCTCGTGCCATCAGCGCAAGTGCTGCTGTCAGCCCGCCGCCACCGCTTGCACCAGCAATCGCAACCCGATTCTCATCAATGCCAAGTGATTCCGCTTCCTCCGTCATCCATACTAAGCCAGCATAACAATCTTCGATTGCAGCTGGATAGGGGTGCTCGGGTGCCAGCCTATAATCAACCGACACGACAACACATCTAGCCGTCTGAACAAAGCGTTCACACAACTCGTCGTCCATATCAGGATGTCCTAACACGTATCCGCCCCCGTGAATCCACAGCATAGCTGGAAGCTTGTCAGCATTTCGCCCAGCAGGTTCATAAATTTTTACCAGTATCTCCCCTGCAACACCCGGAATTTTTCGACTGGTTGTGTTTACATGCTCTGACCTCTTCAGTGACGGAGCCGACACTAAACTTCTGCTCCACTCTAAATTCTCTTCCAATTGAAACCCTGGAAATTGTGAATATGCCTCTCTTAATTCTGGTAGTATACGTTTATCGATACTCATGAAAATCCTCCAATACAATAATGATTGCTTGTATAATTCCTATTCCTTCTCAGCTTCCCACTTGGCAATTTCCTCTCGTACTCGTGGAGCAACCTCCGTTCCGAGCAGTTCTATAGCCCGCAACACCTGCTCATGTGGCATCGTGCTTAGTGGAACATACATCATAAAGCGTGTAATACCTACATGCTTCCGTAGATGAATGATCTTCTGAGCAACTGTTTCTGGATCTCCAACGTACAATGCGCCATCAAAGCTTCGGGCCGCATCATAGCTGGAACGGTCATAATACGACCATCCTCGTTCTTTGCCGAGCTTGTTCATGCCGTACTGGGTAGATGGAAAAAAGATATCTGCTGCCCGTTCCGTATCTTCTGCGACGAATCCAATCGAATGAGATCCCACCTGAAGCTGCGATACATCATGTCCAGCGCGGGCCGCCGCCTTCTTGTACAGCTCTACAAGCGGAGCAAAATTCATTGGATTCCCGCCAATGATCGCCAACATCAATGGCAGACCCAAAAGTCCTGCACGAACGGCAGAGCTTTGCGTACCTCCGCTGCCAATCCATATTGGTAAAGAGCTTTGGACGGGCCGCGGGTATACGCCCAAATTATGAATTGCTGGCCGATGGCCTCCCTTCCAAGTTACTTTCTCGGAACCCCGTATTTTCATAAGCAGTTCGATATTTTCATTGAATAGCTCCTCATAGTCATGTAAGCCATAACCAAACAACGGAAAGGATTCAACGAATGAACCCCTGCCCGCTATAATCTCGGCACGTCCATTGGAGATGCCGTCAAGCATAGCAAAATCCTGAAACACACGTACAGGATCAGCAGATGAAAGGACCGTCACAGCACTAGCCAGGCGAATCCGTTTAGTCAAGGACGCAGCAGCGGACAACACGATTGCTGGTGAAGAAGCTGCATAATCTTCACGATGATGCTCACCGATACCAAAAACATCAAGTCCCACCCGATCCGCAAGGACGATTTCTTCGACTACTTCTCGTAATCGCTGTGCATGACTCATCACAATTCCAGTCTCAATATCAGGCTTTGTTTCTACGAACGAAGTAACACCTATTTCCATGATTTATCACACCTCTTTTAATTTTTCTCCTGCACTACAACCAACAGATATTTGGGGCAACCCTATTTTTTTAAGAAGAATGCTCTAGACAACGGATTAAAGCTGTCCAATCCATCTCACCATAACCATGGGCTATTCCTTCAGATAAATGATGATGGATAAGTTGGCCCAAAGGTAGAGGAGCTTGGACGGACTGCGCTGCCTCTATAGCCAGTGCAACATCCTTCAGCCCTAGCTTCATTTTAAAACCAGCTGGTTCAAACCGCTGTTCTGTCATTATCGCCCCATAGTTCTGATATAAGGGAGATTGAAAAAGAGCATTCACCACATCCATAAAACGGGCTGGCTCTATGCCATACTTTCCTACCATCAGCTGCGTTTCTGATAAAGCTTCCAGCATAGAAGCAATTAAAAAGTTTACGCCTATTTTCACAACATTTCCTTCTTCGCTATAATCCCCAATCTCGAATATTTCCTGACCTAATTGTTCTAAAACAGGAATTAACTGTTGTCTGGCTTGCTCCGGACCTGCCAAAATGATGCGCAATTTAGCTGCTTTAGCGGCATCCGGACGCCCCAGCACTGTGGCAGACACAAAGTATTGCTTTCTCTCCGCATGCGCCGCGGATAATTTCCGAGCCAGATCTACACTGATTGTACTGGCAGATATGTGAATTCCTTTTTCTGATAATCCATTCAAAATTCCATTTGGGCCCTCAACAATCTCCTCCAAAGCGGCATCGTCAGAAAGCATGGTTATGACCATATCGCTCTTTTGTGCTGCCTCCAATGGTGTCTCGGCATAATGCGCTCCTTGATCTATTAGGGGTTGCGCTTTTTCACGAGTACGATTAAAAACGATTAATTCATTACCAGCTTTCAACAAATTTTGGGCCATTGGAAAGCCCATTTTCCCAAGCCCGATAAATGATATTTTCATAAGTCTCTTCTCCGCATTAAGGATGATTTACAATAACGGAACGATCGTTCCGGAATAACCAAAAAAAATTTATATTCCTGCAATTACAAAGCTTATCATCTCTTTGGCACGCTGCTGATCTTGATCTGCTTTTGCCATAATATTTATGCTTTGATGTAAATTCAGCAATAAATAAGACCACGCTTTGACATCAGTGGTTTTATCAAGTTCGCCTGATTGTCGGCCTTTTTCCAAAAGCTCGCAAAAAGCCTGTTCTAAATTCAAAAAACTAGTCTTTATCAATTCATTTATTTTTTCATCCCGCGACTCTAGTGTTGTAGCTGCATTCGTTACAAAACACCCGCCGGGTAGGCTCGTATCGTACGCTGAAGTAATATGTTGCTCAAAAAATTGTTGAATCCCTGCTCTAACGCTTGACGCCTGTTCAAGAATGACCTGTCTATTGAAGCTTACCTTTTTGTAATGTTCCAGTGCGGCAATGTACAACGTTTGCTTGTCAGAAAAAGTATCGTAAAGACTAGATCGGCTAATGCCCATAACCTGCAGCAAGTCCGGTATGCTTGTTGCCTCATAACCCTTTTTCCAAAACAACAGCATCGCTTGATGTAGTGCTTGATCCTCGTTAAACTCTCTTGTCCTTGCCATGAGTAACACCTCCTGTAATGGCAATATAACATATCTGGAACGATCAGTCCAGATAAACTTCGAGAGAAAACCTTACGGTTTGCTTGGCATAGCTGATGAACTATAATTAGCCCACAAAAAGACCTGTTCGGTAGGCTTCATCGCTTACGAACAGGTCTTAGTTTATTATTCCGGTCTCTCAATTTCAAAAATCTCACCAATCGTAGCGTAATTAGCTCCCGCTAAACGACTTACTGCATTTAAGGCTCTAGGGTCAATCCGCCCCTCCTGATAAATCGATTCATCGATATGAAACTGAACAATTTCGCCGATGAACAAATCACTCCCAGGTTCTTCTGCTCCTAGAGGTATCGCTTGTACAAGCTTACATTCCATTCGAACCTTTGCTTCCAATACACCAGGTACAGCTATATTTTTACTTGGGACCGGTGTAAGATTGGCAAGTTCAATTTCACTTTCTGCTCTTGGCAATGAGGCAGCGGTTTGATTGATTTTTCCAACATTCTCATCATCTACAATATGCACAACAAACTGATGATTGTTATAGATATTACGGGCTGTATCTTTTAATCGTCCCGCTGGTCTTTGAATAGACAGTGAAACCATCGGAGGATTAGACGAGACGATATTAAAATAGCTAAACGGCGCACCGTTCAAAATGCCATCTTCTGATTGTGTAGTTACAAAAGCAATGGGCCTAGGAATAACAGTACCAATTAATAACTTATAATTTTCCCGCTCACTATTTTGCTTCGGATCAATCGAAATCAATCTCCCCAGCTCCTTCTTCACTCTTTCACGAAATCGATCGTGCTTCTAACGGTATCAATAGGGCGTACTAACTTCTCAATTTGCTCACGTTTAGGTTCTAAGAATGGTGGCAATGAAAGCTTTTCTCCAACCGTTTCGTATTCCTCGTCTCCCATAAATCCAGGTCCATCTGTTGCAAGCTCAAACAGGATTTGTGGAGCAACACGTGTATACAGCGACTCGAAGAAATGACGATCCACATAACCTGAAGTACGGAATCCAAAGTCTTCAAAATGCTTAGTCCACTCATCCAGCATCGCACGGTCTTCTACTCGGAAAGCCGCATGGTGAACCGTACCAAAACCTTGGCGTGAATTCGGTAAGTCCTCGTTATGCTCAACAATAATTTGCGCCCCGTTTCCGCCTTCGCCGACTTCAAACAAATGATAAGCATCTTCCTGACTGATTTCTTTAAACAGCATGACTCTTTCCAACATTTCTTTAAAATAGCTGAAGTCAGCTATACGTACAAAGATCGGTCCCAAACCAGTGATCGCAAACTCTAAAGGAATTGGTCCTTTTTGCCATGGTGTACCTGATGCGACCCCTTCATTAAATTCATCGGAGATAAGTTGATATTGTTGATCATCAAAATCTACGAAGGATAAAGTCTTTTTGCCAAACTGCTCTTTAATTCCGGTATGCTTCACATCCAAGCGATCAAAACGTTTTACCCAGTAGTCTAATGCAGCATCAGTTGGTACTCGGAAGGATGTCTTGGCGATCTCATTGGTTCCGTGTACACCTTTAGGAATGTTAGGAAAGTCAAAGAACGTCATATCCGTTCCGGCACTGCCCTTATCATCTGCAAAAAACAAGTGATACGTTTGGATATCGTCTTGATTGACGGTTTTCTTCACTAGACGCATTCCCAATACGTAAGTAAAAAACTCGTAGTTTTTCTCTGCGCTGCTTGTGATGGCTGTTACGTGGTGAATCCCTTTTAAATTTCTCATGATTATACACTCCTAAAGTTTAGTTTGATTTTGTAATATAATTCCCTAGATCAAGAAAGATTAATTGAATTATCTTAATGTTAAGATATCCACCAAAAAAAATATCTTTCCAACATTCGATTACATGTATCTCACAAATTATCTTTACATTAATTATCTTTAACTTAAGATAAATTTAACACACTCCTTTGTTGTTGTCAACAAAACACTATAAAAGATAACAGCCTTGTTCAGTATGTAAATAGATATCCTGAACAAGGCTGTTTTGTTTTGGTGCTTACTCGATCACAAATTTACCAACCGTCTCATTCATCATTTCCGCAATATTCGCCTGGTGCTCAGAAGAAGCAGCCACATCTTCAAACGCTTGTAATGTATCTGAAATGTGATTTCGAATGCCACTTACATTGTCCGCAGACTGTTGAGATACTGCGGCAACATTCGTCATTGCTTGATCTACCTCTGCCATTGATAGCTTCAGTCCGTGCATTGAAGATACCATTTCACCTGTGATCTCATGAAACATATCGGCATCATTTTTATATTGCATACTTACTTGCTCGAAACTCTCATAATCACTTATCACCGTCGAATCGATAAAATCCAGCAGCGCTTGTGATTGAAAGGACACATTCTCAAAAGCATCTTCCACTAGCAGTGTCATTTTCTGAATCTTCCCCACCGACTCCTCCGACTGTAGAGCAAGTTTGCGTACTTCATTAGCAACTACAGCGAATCCTCTTCCCTCATCCCCAGCTCTTGCTGCTTCAATGGAAGCATTCAAGGACAATAGATTCGTTTGGGCTGCAATCTCTGAAATGTACCCAGCTATCTCTCTTACTTCATTAACAACTTTCCCTGCCTCGATCGCGTGCATAATGGAATTCTGTTTCTCAGCATACAAACTTGTCGCATATTGAATCGATGCTACAGCCTTTTCCTTCGCGGAAGCTGCCTGTACCAGAATTTCTTCGGAGGTATTTAGTGCGACTCCCGCCTTATCACTTAGCAGATCTGCATTGGAGATAATCTCTTGTACTGTTGCATTTACTTCTTCTGTTGTAGCACTTAAAGATTCACTTCCAGAAGCAACCTCTTGCGAGGAATTATAAATTTGATCCATTGTAGCATTTACTTCCTCAACTGTTGCAGATAATTCTTCGCTAAGTGCACCTAACTCTTGTGCTGAGGAAGAAGCACTAGTTACGATGGTTTGTACTTGCTCTGCCGAATGATTAAGCGACTTCACGATTCGACCAAATTCATCTTCAGCATCAAACTTAGCTCTTTGAGTCAGATCTCCTCGACCAAACGCCTCTGAAAAGTTCAGGATAATGGTTACTGCTCGTGAGAAATATCTTCTCAAGGACAAATATGAACCGATTGAAATCAGGATAACGAGAAAAGCAACAATGATATTGACCGTAAGTCCTTTTTGAAATAGCTTCTTATTCTGAACATCTGCATATTGGGCACTTCCTAAGTTCATTTCAACTAATTTTCCAAGGTCTTCATTTCGTTTCATATTTAACGCTTCAAGATCAGAGATGATATCTTCAGCAGGATCATATGTAGGGGTATTTAGCATCTGTTCAAGCATTGGAAGCTGAATTTGCCTATACTGTTTCGTTAATGATAAAACTTCAGCATAAATCTCCTTTTCGTTTGGGAGGGAACGTGTTTCTTCATACTTATTCAAGATTTCATTGTTTTCAGCTTGAAGCTCAACAACTTTCTGATAACTCTCTTGAAGTTCGCTTGGATCATGACTAGCGATCATCTTATTCGTTAAGGTTACTATTTCATGATTATTAGATTCGAATTTCCCAAGTGCATAAACTGACGTAAGATCGTTCTTATACATACTTCTAGAGTTCGCATACATATTGCTGAAATACACACTACCAACGATCGCAATGATCAGAGCACCCAACAATAATATTGAATTTGTAACAGTAATTTTGCCTACGATAGTCCAATTTCTCATTTTCCTCATGCTTTGCACTCCCTATGTACTTTTAATTAAGCTTTCATATTCTGCTACTGGCATTGGTTTCGCGAAATAATAACCTTGAGCGATTTCACAATCTATTTGTTTCAAAAAATCAATTTGCGCCTCTGTCTCAACTCCCTCTGCCACAACTTTCATATTTAAATCCCTAGCTAGCTTGACCATACTGGCAATTACTATCTTCCCTGTCTCATCATTTGACTTACTCATCAGAAAAGCCCTGTCTAACTTAATGACATCAGCAGGGAAATATTGCAATACATTTAAGGAACTATAACCTGTCCCAAAATCATCGATAGCAATGGAAAATCCTTTACGTTTCAACTCCAACAAAATATCTCTAACAAACTCTAAATTTTGGAATACAATAGACTCGGTCAGCTCTAACTCTATCAATCTAGCAGGTACCTGGTACCTGTTAATAATATTCGTCAAATGGAGCAGGAAATCATTATGATATAGGGTTATAAGCGATATATTCACTGAAATCGGAAGTGGCTGGATTCCTTCCTGGATCCATTTACTCAACATGATACATACTGATTTAAACACCATTAAATCTAATTTCACGATAAAGCGATTCCTCTCAAATATGGGGATAAATACTGCAGGAGATATAAGTCCCTTCTGAGGATCATTCCATCGAACCAATGCCTCAGCGCCATGAAAACTGTTCACTCGCAGATCCATTTTCGGTTGTAAATATACTATAAATTCACCATTTGTCATGGCAGCATCCATCTTTCTTACGATGTCTTGCTCTTCGTGTATCTGCAATAGCAATTGTTCGTCAAAGAAAGTGCATGAGCTCTTGTATCCACCTTTAATGGACTTACAAGCGATTCCTGCTCGGTCAATACATGTGAGGATATCGCTCTGACGATCATCTATACAGTAAATTCCACAATTAATCACTAGCCTAAAACCTTCTTCATTTCCAAACGTATAGTCGCTCATTTGTTCAGTAAGTACTTGTATACGGATGAATAATTCCGCCTTATTGTCATACGAAGTGAAAAGAATAAAACGATCACCCCCTAAGCGTCCAATGACATCCTCGTCTAATGTGTTTGCTGTTAAGCTATTAGCCACTTGAATCAAAATGCTATTTCCTTCATGAAAACCGACAATTTCATTTATGTATTTAAATTGTTCAATATCAAATTGCAACACAGCAAACTTTGTATTCGGTTTCTCTTTAAGTAAATACTGAGCATCTATAACAAATTTATTCGTTCTAGGAAGATGTGTTAACTCATCCTCAAAGGCAATCCTCTCCATCTGTTTCCTAATTTTGCTCTTATTTAATAGAATGTTAACAAATATGATCAATAATAAGACAAACATGATTACACATAATAAAAAAGTCGCCTGACTCATTTGAGACGCTTTGGCCATGATCACATCTTTCGGTATCACGGAGAGAATATACCAGTCCTCAACCCCCTGGATGCCAGAATAGCCAACCATTTTGCTATCTCCGTTAATCCAAAATATTCCTACTCCAGATTTTTTTGCGGTTATGTTCTCTTTAAAGATTTGCAGTTGTTTCTTATTTCTAGAATCAATACTTATACTTTCGAATATGTTATCAATGGACTTATCCTCTTCGAGATTCTTCGATTTGATAATGACTTGTCCCTTTTGATCAATGATTTGAGAATAACCATGACCTTTAAAGAAGGAAACTGCAAGAGCATCATAAAGATCCTGTGTATATTTGCTGGCAGATAAAGCACCCTTCACTTCACCTTTAAACTTAAGTGGACTATTGATCGTGATAATTTCTTTATTAGAGATCTTATCTAAGAATGGATCAGAAATACTGCTAATACCCTGAAGAGCTTTTTGGAATCCTACTTCATCTGATACATCAAACATCGTCCCATCTGATGCGTAAGCTTTACCATCTGGGCTGTTGATGCTAATTCGAATAAAATTATATTTTTTATCAAAGTGATGCAGATATTTTTTGGTCTTATCCCAATCCATATAATTGATTTCCGAAATAGAATCAGCAATTCCATCTAATGAATCTAATCCACCCTGTATCATATTTCCAATCGATCTACTCGCATGTATCGTAGCTTCTGATGTAGCAGCAACCGCTTCTTGCTCATAAGAGTTAGCAGTCCATTTTATGAAATAGTAAGAGCACCCCCAAAATATCAACGTTGCCATTATGACGAGGCCTATCATTCTCCATACTCTCAGTGGTTGTGTTTGATCCATGTACTATCATCCTTTTTCCGATTTATTACGTTTTTATTAGAAAACGAATTAAAAAAAGCCGCTATCAGAATGATAACGGCTGCATATGCATCAAAAAATAAGATCAAGAAACTCCAACTGCATGCAACCGGCTGTCATATCTATATGTAGATTTAGACCCTATGGCTTTGTGTCCCTACTTTTCAATAGGTTTACCAATATTCTGTTTTCACTATTATTAGTCATAAATACTCTATTAATAATAGGTTGCTTCCAAAAGACCTATTTCCGTAGTGAATTTTAATTTTTCCATGGGAAAATTTTCACAAATATCAATGTTAACTTTAATATAATATTCATTAATGTAAAGCAACAATTCTGCGAACAATTATAAAATTAGATACTAAAGCCCAATGTAACATTTAAATATGTCACATTGGGCTTATTTCTCAACACGAACTATGTTTGCCTTACAAACGCATAACGAAGAACAGCTTCTTCTAGAATATCAATCCCCATAATGATATCATCTAAATCCGTATATTCATTGGGGTGATGACTAAGTCCATCAACGGAGGGAACAAAGATAAGCCCTACTGGGCAAAGTTTGTTCATGTTCATGGCATCATGCCCTGCACCACTGATCATCCGTTGACTCGATATCCCCTTCTCTTCACAAATGGATTCTAGAGCATGAGTGATCTCATCCGATAATAAGACAGGTTCCTCGGAGATGATTTCCGTACTCGCAATTTCAAGTTGTCTGCTCTCTTGTACTGAGGCTATTGTCTGATATAAATGATCTAACACACGTTGCCTGGATGCCACTGAAGTAGATCTGATATCAATTTTAATTTCCACTTCTCCCGGAACCACGTTCATAGCGCCATTCAAGATATCTATCACCCCTAGCGTCGCAACCGTTCCAAATTCTTGTTCGAGTTTGGCTGCTTTCTCAAGCGCAAGTGCTATTTCTGAGGCACCCAGAAAAGCATCTTTTCTCATATTCATAGGTGTCGTTCCAGAGTGGGATGCCTTCCCTGATATTTGAATATGAAGCCTCACGGGTGCAGCAATTCCAGTCACAATTCCAATTCTTTTATTATTGTTTATTAAGACAGGACCTTGCTCAATATGTAATTCAAAAAACGCTTTTAATTCTTCATTCTCTCTACTCGCCTGATCAATACTGTTATAATCCAGTGCACATAGCGAAAATGCCTTTTCCATTGTAATACCGTCTTTGTCCTTCAAAGATCTATATTTCTCCTTCTGAAATAACCCTGACATTATTTTGCTGCCTACTGTTGAAATACCAAAACGCGAAGATTCTTCACAGGCAAATGAAATAATTTCGATGGGATGATCCGTTTCAATCCCTTTTTCGTTTAGACGTTTGATCACTTCCAAAGCAGCCGTTACACCTACTACACCATCGTACTTCCCACCTTGATATACCGTATCCAAGTGAGAGCCCATTACAACGGGTGGGAGCCCTTCTATCTTCCCACTTCTTCTAGCAATCACATTTCCGCAATGATCCATCCGAATATCTAAATTTTCAGCCTTGCACATCCGCATAAAAGCACTCGTACATGTCTGCTCTTCATTTGTATAGGCAATTCTAGTGATGCCCTTCTCACCCGAGTTATATTGATTAATATTATCAAATAAAGCCTGATATCTTCTCTTTCTATCCATGCTAATATCTCCAATCCTGGGTATTCATGATTATGGTTTCATCAAAATTCGTGAATGATATACAATAGAGGTAGTGCTAGTCTTTAAAAATTACTTACTTGATGAGGTGTAATGGATAGCTATGAAGAAGACCATTATTTTTAAAGAAAATGACTCATTTACAATTAAAGCTGATTTTTATGAAACAAACCGTCCCCAAGCCCCTGCTATTGTGTACATTCACGGAGGCGGTCTACTTTGGGGTGATCGAGAAGATCTATCCGAGGAAATGATACAACTTTACACTAATAATGGCTTTGCGCTATTTTCGATTGACTATAGATTAGCCCCTAGGTCCACCCTATCTGACATCCTTGAAGATGTCCAAGATAGCCTTCTTTGGTTAGAAAAGGAAGGACCAAAACAATTCTCCATTGACCCCTCGAGGATCGCTGTAGTGGGAAGCTCAGCAGGTGGTTTCCTTGCACTAAGCACAGGAATGTTTACCCATAAGCCACGTGCGATTGTCTCCTTCTATGGATATGGCGATATTAGCGCTCCATGGGCACTCGAACCAAGTAAATTCTATTGTGAAAAGGATATCGTCTCCATGGGGATTGCAAAAGGTACAGTGTCCGATCAAATCATTACGAGCGCAAGCGTTGACGAGCGTTTTCTTCTCTATTTATATGCAAGACAATCCGGTCGTTGGATCGAAGAAGTGACGGGCTTGAATCCTTCTCTACATAAGGAAGAACTCCTCAAATTCTGTCCTATTCATCATGTAACTAAGGAATTCCCCCCTACATTGTTACTGCACGGAACGAACGATGTAGATGTGCCGTATGAACAATCGGTATTCATGAGAGCTGCGCTAGTGAAAGAAGGAGTACCGGCAAAGCTTATTACTATTCCAAACGGAGAGCATGTATTTGAAAAAGATTTCGATAACCCTGTTGTGCAAAAAGCTCTTCATCAGGTGATTGATTTCCTTCAGCTTCATCTTGCTGAGTAGATCTGTAGAAGAACAGGAAAATCCGGCACTAAAATAGTGCCGGAAAATATAGTAGACCGCATGAATTATTTCTTGTTTAATTCGTGGAAATGCGTCCATAAATGATCGCAATCTTCTCTAGCTTCCACTTTAATCATATTAACAACACTCTCATCATGACCCACAAAATATTCGCGAAGGTGAATGTCAGAGAAGCCGTGCTCTTTCGCATCATCTCTTGTGCTGCAATAATGAACTTCTTTAACACCTGACCAAATAATAGCGCCCATACACATCGGACACGGTTCACATGTGGCATAAATTACACAATCCGATAAGTCCATCGTGTCTAGCTTTTTGCAAGCTTCTCGGATAGCTACCATTTCCGCATGTGCGGAAGGATCCGTGTCTCTCATCATTGTATTGCTAACCGCTGCAATCACCTCATCGCCTCGGACAATCGTTGCACCAAACGGGCCTCCAAATTTCTTGTTCATACCCTCGATCGTTGCATCTACGGCCAATTTCATGTAATCCATTTCAAAATTCCTCCTCTAGTTTAATTGGGATGATTTTAGTGTTTTGCTAAAGATGGTGTATAGAACAAAAGAAACAATTAAGCCACTAAAGAAAGCAAAATCATTCATCCTAACTAGGAAGGGGATACCCTTAAGAAATGCACCTGACATAGGAAGGATGAAGCTGACTGCTAGAACAGCCATCGCAACAGGATTGTAACCATTCTTATATTCACCATTGCTGCCTGCTGGGACATAGATATTATCAAGATTTAATACTCTTTTCCGATGAATAAAGAAGCTTGAAAGCATAATGCCCGCAATTGGACCAAAGATGGACCCAATAAAGCTATAGAAGTAGAATAAGGTCGTTGTACTTTCTACAAGCTTCCATGGCAAAATCAAAGTTCCAACAACGGCTGTTAAGACACCTGCAGTCTTTACAGTGAATTTTTTCGGGAAAAGAGATGACATTTGCAAGCCAGCTGGCAATAGGTTTGCAAACACTACGAAGGCGATTGCTCCTACGTTTAGCGCTAGAATCAATACAACAACAGCGAAAGTGTTTTCAATTTTATCAATGGCATGAACGATATTGAAAATCGGTTCACCAAACGCAATTTCTGTACCCGCGATTAAGGCCACACAAGTGATAGCAAAAAGAATATAAGACAAGATAAACCCTAATGGCAATCCAATCATAGCCGCTTTTGGTGATTTCGCACGATGTGTGAAGTCCGACATATTCACAACAGGACCCGCCCAGTTAGATACCAATGCACTCACGCAAGCAATAAAGACTAATGGACTTGAGCTTGGGTTCGCTGGTACATACTCTAAAATCGGACCAAACCCTTCAGCAATCTTGATCGCCCAAACAGCAGCACCAATAATAAACACATACACTACTGGGGAAGACCAGTTACCGAACTTACCTAATGTTTTCATTCCACCTAAGAACAACAGAACCGTTGCTGTCCAAAGAATCGCATAGGAGATCATTGTCGGGAATGCTAACCCGAATAGTGTGAAGCCACCGCCTAAATCCATATAATTCGGAATAAATCTAGCAAATATAACATTTAATGATTCTGCACCAACAACGGTAGTGGTTCCAAAGAATACTAATCCGGCAACAAGTCCTCGTATCAATGCCGGTATAATTGCTCCTTTTACCCCAAATGAATCACGAAGCAACATCGCGAATGGCAGCCCATATTTGGAGGCAGAATATCCGTTTAAAGCATAAAATGCGGAGACAATAATGGCCGAAAGCATAACGGCAAAGAGCACCTGTGTTGTATCCAATCCTAAGACGAAGAAGCCTGCAACTGTCATATACGACATAATATTATGAACAGCACCCATCCAAAGGGTTATATAGTTGGACATTCCCCAGTCTCTTTGCTCAGGCTTTTTAGGCAGTAACTCCTCACCGTAACCGTATGATTTGTACCTATCATAATTTCGTTCCAACTTTGCTTGATCCATATCTACACTTCCCCTCGCTTAAATTACTTCACGATATGAGTGCCTGCTTGTTCATTCATCGCATCCTTCAAGCTTTCCGGATTCGTAATAATAACTCGCGTTCCGCTTTTCTCTAAGAAGCTTAAACTCGCCTCGATTTTAGGCAGCATACTTCCTGCTGGGAAGTGATTTTCTAGCACATATTGTCTGGTCTCATCAACCGTCATTTTGGATAGCTCCTGTTGATTCGGCTTACCATAGTTGATGCATACTCTAGACACTCCCGTTGTAATAATTAAGGTCTCCGCATGAATTTGTTCTGCTAAAAGACTCGTTGCAAAATCCTTATCGATGACTGCATCAACACCTTTGTACGTGTTATCATCAGACTTCACGACTGCGATACCTCCACCGCCTGCAGCGACAACGACAAAGCCCCCGTTGATTAATGACTTAATCGCGTCTTTCTCCACAATATCTATAGGTCTTGGGGATGGAACTACTCTACGGTATCCTCTGCCAGAGTCTTCTACAAAGCTCCATTCCGGATGTTCTTTTTTCATTTCTTCCGCTTGCTCTTTGGAAAAGAAGGATCCTACTGGTTTCGTTGGATTCTTGAAATTAGGGTCTTCTGAGCTTACTTCGACTTGTGTAATCACCGTAGCTACATTCTTGTGGATCCCTCTAACTGCAAATTCATTAATTAAAGCTTGTTGAATTAAATAACCGATTCCACCTTGTGTATCGGCTCCACAATTCACTAGTGGAACAGGAGACATGCCGGCAATTTCATGTGCAATCTCAGATCTTCTTAGTCCAAACCCTACCTGTGGTCCGTTACCATGAGTAACGACGACATTGTAGCCTTCTTGCACCATATCAACAATATTGACGACAACTTCTTTTACTGCTTCAGATTGGTCATGAATCGAATCCAGCCCATTTTCCTTGACCAATGAGTTCCCGCCAATAGCAACGATTACAGTCTCTTTCATCTGATGCCTCCTATGTTGCAATTCTTATTCGCTAACCGAGTAACTCAAGAGATTGCTTTTTGTGTGAGTGGTATAACGGATTCGTTGGATCATTCTTAATTGCGTTCTCGATAGCCTCAATGGCCTCTTTATGCTTACCAAGCGATCTTAGACTGTTCGCCTTATGAAAGGAGAAGTCATATCTATTCGGCTGAAGCGCTAGCAGCTTATCCATCTCGATAACTGCTTCTTGGTGTCGCCCAAGTTCTCTTAAATAATTGGATTTGTGGTAGCGATAGAACGTTTCATTAGGTGCCAGCTCACAGGCTTTATCATATTCCTGAAGAGCCTCCTCCGGTTTTTTCCACAGTCTTAAACAATTCGCTGTGTAGAAATAAAATTCTAAATTAGCAGAATCCATAGATAAAACGCTTTCAAAGCATTGAAGTGCCTCTTCGTATCTCTTTAATTCCTGCAAGAAATAACCTTTATAATAGATGAAATCCAGGTTGTCAGCATCCACTTCTAGCGCTCTATTGATGATGGATATAGCTTCTTCATATTGATCGTTGTTAGCGAGAGCCTTTGCCTGCTTCACATATTCGTTATTTTCTTGGAAGCTTTGTTCTAGAATCTTCACGACTTTATGTTGACCGTTCTCTTCGGCACGTTGTAGGGATGAGAGCCCATCTCGATCAGGCAAATGCACATCTGCTCCTGCATGAACAAGCGCTTCAATAATGTCAGAATATAGTCGTCCGCCATTCCCCAATATGACTGCTTCAAGTAGGGCTGACCAGCCTAAGTCGTTGACATGATTCACTGGAACCCCAGCATCAATACACACTTCTACTGTTTTTAAATAGCCCTTTTCGCTCGATGGTAACAGCGCTGTTCCTCCAAATCGATTCACGCTCTTCAAATCAGCTCCACCAGCAATCATGAGACGCAGGATTTCATAAAAGCCATTTGCTGCTGAGCAAATAAACGGTGAGAGTTGTGTAATATCTCTAGTGTTCACGTCACTTCCTGCTTCTATTAACCTTTTAGCAATCGCGATTTGATTGTTTTGAGTTGCCGCCATTAACGCTGTTCTCCCTGCAGCATCTTTATATTCAACACTGGCACCTTCGCCTAATAGTTTCTCAACAGAAGCCAGTTCTCCCTGTTCACTCGCCTCAATAAGTTTTGTATTCAAGGATAGACTATCCAAAATTGTTCACTCCTTCACAGCCTAGCACGAAGATGTTCGTCTAGTTCGAAATAAGAATGGTGGGCTAAGCAAGTTAGCCCTCTTCTTATTTAATATTTTCACTTAATGCAAGTAATGCTTGTTCAAATGCTTCGATTGGAGGGTTAACGATACCTGCACCAATCATTCCAATCCCCGCATCTTTATGTGCAATGGCTGTATTGATAATCGGCATAATTCCTGTTTGGATGACTTTTTGAATATCAATACCTGTTGGAATCCCTATAAAGTCAAGCATTGGAATCGTCACGTTAGGATTTTCAGTGGTTGTGATTTCTGCCATTTTTGTGGTGTAACTGATTGCATCATCAACGGTACCCCCCACAAGCGAAACAATAGCCGGTGCAGTTGCCATAGCAAATCCGCCAATTCCATAGGTCTCCGTAATCGCACTGTCACCAATATCAAGACCAGAATCCTCAGGTTTGTAACCAGCGAACATAGGACCAATTACTTGTTGTGCAGGACCTGTAAACCACACGTTTCCAGCGATTCCACTCACACGGATACCGAATTCCACTCCGTTACGAGCCATTGTGGTAACAATGGTACTATTCTCAATGCCATGCGCAGCATCAAGGGCACATTTACATAGCGCCATCCATGTCGGACCCGAGAAATAATCGCTGCTGCTAACGAATTCAAACACTTCTTTTTTCTGCTCAACAGTGAAATCGGTTTGGATAATATAAGGCGTTAGTGCTTGAATGAGCAGGGTTGTTCCAGCTACATTTCGGTTATGACACTCGTCCCCCATATGAAGGGCTTGTGAGAGCATTAGGCGCAAGTCAATCCCATTTGGATTAAGTTTCATCGCATCTCTTAAAATAGGACCCAATACATCTCGCATCCAAATCAAACGCTGGATAACACTCTCGTCATTAGCACCCATACGAAGGATTTTGGACATTTGTTCACTTAAATTTGTATAGGCAATATTTCCATAAGTTTTATTCTCAACAATATGCATAAACATGGAAGCCGATGTTACACCAGCCATGGAACCAACACAGTTATGTTCATGACATGGCGAGAAAATAATCTCTCCAGACGCGGCTAGTACAGCTGCTGCTTCAATATTGGGGGCAAGTCCTTCAAATACAATAGCCCCTGTTATCGCACCTTTCATCGGACCATTCATTCGTTCCCAAGTGATTGGCGGGCCAGCATGTAAAATCGTATTTTTCGTCATACCAGGAACCACATTGATCGCTTGGTCAAAGCCAATCAGTACCGGTTGCGAGTTAATAATTCGCTCAACAGCCTCTTTGTTAGCAGCTTCAATCTTATCTGTAACACTTGGGTCTTCAAGCTTATCCAGCGCAGCAATTAATTCTGGATTCCCTCTGCCTGGCGGCGTCCACTCCAAGTGAGTTACATTCGCGTTTTGTTTTAACAAATCATCTCTAAAGTTCGCAATGCCTACATTTATGACATTTAGTTTATTCGTAAAAAGTTCATTGATTTTACTCATGACTATTCTCCTTTCACAACGAATTCTCTTGCTAGTAGACCTGCGTTCTGACTGCTGCTAGCATGTGTAGCACCAGAAGCTAACAATTTATTTATTTGACCTTCAATATTTTGACTATCTAGCTCGGTTCCAAGAATGTATCCAATAATCTCTAGATGTCTTCCTTCATCTTCAGCGGCTTGCTTCGCTTCGATAATCGCTGGAAGCATTGCGCCTACAGGATCTTCGTGTGCTCCGAAGCCTAGAACAAAGTCCATCACAATAACACCGACAGAAGGATCTTTCGCTTCTTGAATAAATCTTTCAATCCGAGTGGATGGATCTATCATTGGATGTGGCTTACCTTGTGTAAATTGGTCGTCTCCGAAGTCAATAAAGGTATGATCTTGGCTTACTCTAACATCTTTTAAGCGATATTCAGGATCTCTCTGAATGTTACTGTAGACATTATCGAATTTCTCCATAGCAATGTGCATCGCTTCATCACAGAGCGTACCGCCACTAAATAGTCCACGGATATATTTTTGCTGAGGATTTAACTTCGCTCGTACTTCTTCAATAAGCGGAAGATTTAACGCACGTTTGTTAAGCTTCGATTCGTCTGCTCCAGCTAAAAGTACCGCTTTAAGTGCCGCTTCTTTTGACATTTTTGCAAAATGACCGCCAGCTTGGGTGACCTTTTTTTCATTCCCACCCACAAACCAAACCACGACTGGTTTCTTACATTGTTTAATTTGTGCAAGTACTTTCTCTTCTACACTTGGTGCTGGTGGTTTAGATACGAGAACAATAACCTTTGTTGCATCGTCCTCTTCTAACGCTTTAATTCCGGCCAGCATCATAATGCCGCCAACCTCTTCACTTAGATCTCTACCGCCTGTACCGATCAACTGTGTGATTCCACCGCCAAATTCATGAATACGAACCGTTACCTCTTGGCTACCTGTTCCTGATGCGCCAACGATCCCGATATTGCCTTTTCTCACGGCATTCGCAAAGCACAAAGCGACATTACCAATAATCGCAGTACCACAGTCTGGCCCCATCATTAGCAAGCCTTTTTCTTGGGCTAAAGTCTTTAATTCAATTTCATCTTCAATACTTACATTGTCGCTAAACAGCATGACGTGAAGATTATTTTCAAGAGCTTTTCTTGCTTCTCTAGGAGCGTAGCTCCCATTTACGGCAATAATCGCTAAGTTAGCTTCAGGAGTACCGTTTACAGCTGAGGTAATTGTTGAGTATTTAACCTCACTCTTTCCTTTAGAGGAATCTTTCTTTTTCGTTAACAAATCATTGATGCTATCGAAAGCACCCTCACATAGTTCTTCAGAAGCAGCCTTCACAATAATCACTAAATCACTTGTTTTGGCACTTTCTACTTCAGGTGTCATCAAGCCCACATTTCTAATGACCTCTTTATTCATTTCAGTACCCATTGCAATAATGGCTTGTTCTACGATTTCGATCTGATTCGCTTTTGTTGAGAGTGACATCAAAGATACGGAATCGATATAAGTGTTTGGTTTTACTAAAACTTGAACAGTCATACTTGTACCTCCCATTTACTTGTTCATTTCCAGCCCTGCAACAATTCCTAGAGCTATATCAGTACCCGAAGTGGACCCTATAGCCAGTACCCTATCTAAAGCCAATAGCAATTCCTCTTCGCTACCTCTAAATAAAGCTTCCATTAAGTCACTTATAGACTCTCTTACCTGGCCAACTGCTGCTTTAGCTAATGCCATATAGCTGATATCATTGGTTAAAGCCTTCGCATGTAAGACGACTTCTTCACAAAACGATTGGTGTGAAAAGTATTGATGATTCTCGATGCCCATGACGGTAAACAATCCCACCAAGAAATCATCGCCGGCTGGCGTTAAGCCTGGTCCAAGGCCTATGAGCGAAGTTGCATGTGTGATTGCAGTAGAGATTCGCTTGTTTTGCAATTCCGATACAAGTAACTGCGTCCGTTCATGAAGCATTCTAGACATTTCATCGTCAAAAGGATTGCCGCTCTTGAAAGCCCTTTCAATTCTGCTGTTATTTCCGTGAAGTTTGATATATTGCTTCATGGTGGATACATTCATTATTAAGACATCAGCTTCTGAAGGATATTTAGGCAGTTTACAATTCCATCTCTTAACACCATTCATTGTGATAGACATCTTATTAGCAATTGATAAAACGGAATGACCCGAACTTACAATGTCATTCACCCTGATATCTGCTTCTTCAAGGTGTTCTAAGTCAATAATAAGTGTATTAGGAGCATTATCGATTCCCTTACACGCAATAGTATACAAATCTCCACGATCCAAACATTGAATATTGATTGTGCGATTAAACGTGCTATGAACAAAACCATGAAACTTATGATGAATGATTCGTTGAATAAAATCTCCATCACCGGATTTCGCAAATCTCACTAGAGTCACCTCTGTTTTAATTCCTTATATTTTCAAAAAGGTGATTGACCTCCTTTTCACTTCAACAGATGGATGAATGCATTGAATAATATGATTTGGTTACATCGTACAAAGGCAACGACAAGCGTAACTACCTTACGCACTTAATATATAATATACTGGTAGGGATCGTCATCGTTTAAGCGAACCAAAAAGAGTGCATCCTATTTGTGCATGTTATACAAGCGAATGTGTTAAAAGTGTGTCTGAGGAGCGTGCCAAAAATTGCTAACTGTTAAAGACTTAATGAAGATCAAGGCTATAGAGGGAATAAAAATTGTTGCTGGAGAACAAGGCATTGATAAATCCATATCCATCGTTAACATTATTGAGAATCCTGACGCCTTTGACTGGCTTTCACCTAACGAACTACTCTTATCTACAGGCTACATCTTTAAAAATAATGCAGAACTACAAAATCGAATTATTAAGGAACTTGCGGAGCTGAACTGTTCAGGATTGGTTGTAAAAATGAAACGGTACTTTGACAAGCTTCCTCAGAACATGATTGATGAAGCCAATAAGTATGGGTTGCCCCTTTTAGAACTGCCCTTTGAATACACACTCTCTAACATGATCTCGATCATTAATGAGAAGGTTTCCGGAAGATATGATTTGCTCAATAGAAAGACTTTAGATATACATAACTTGTTCTTCAAAATCACCCTCGAAGGCGGTGGTATTGCCAAAATAACTTCCATGTTATCCGAAACGATTAGTAATCCTATTATTGTCGTAGACAAGGATTGGCGATTATTGCATCACACTGAACATGCGAAGAACAACAGTCCTCTTGAGTATTATCTTGATTTTTCAAATCGACAGCCTGTTTTTAATAAAGCGTTCATCGATACTATTCCTACCAATCTAAATGAAATGAAAAAGTCTATTAAGAGGACCTATCATTCAGAAGGTGCAGAAATAAAATGTCGAGTGATTCCTGTCGCTGCTTCTAACTATATTTATGGCTATATTGTGATTTGGCAGACAGTGCAAGAGCTATCAGAATTTGATTACATTATTTTGCAGCAAGCCTCCACCATCATGGCACTCGAGCTGATCAAAGCAAAGGAAATTAGCGAACTTGAAATAAGAATTAAGCAGGACTCCATTGATGATTTACTTTCGGGGAAAATATCATCCCATGAAGCGCTGCAAACCTTATGTTATTTACATGGATTAAATCCGGGCTATATGTATTACAGTATGGTGATAAATATTGAAATGAATGAAGCAGACAAGTTTGAAGATATGATTATCGGAAAGTATAAAATGGAGTCCATTGCAAAAAAATGTGTGGACATCATTTATGACTTGTCGCATAAAGCGATTGGAGAAATAAAGTGCTTTTATAGAAATAATAGAGTCATCATTCTAGTAGGGCAAAATGAAGAAAGACCTCCTGTTGCGATTAGTGATGCCAAGTTATATGCAAATGAACTGCTTGAGGTACTTATTGAAAGAACGAAGGAAACACTCTTAATAGGCATTGGTCAGCAATACAGTACAATCAGCTCGCTGCATAATAGCTTTTCTGAGGCGAACGAAATGATTAAATTGATGCAACAAAAAAACCTTCAAAACAAGGTCTCACATTTCGAAGATTATTCAGTTTACCATCTGTTGGAAGCTAATATCAAGGTCGTTGCCTTAGAAGAATTTTTTCGGAAGTGTCTAGGTACAGTGTATGATCATGATCAATTACATGGTACAAGCTACATGTTAACTTTAGAAAATTACTTTATTAACAATCTGAATGTCACCGAAACTTCAAAGGCTATGTTTTTACACAGAAACACACTTATCTATCGCATTGAGAAAATAAAGGAAATCGTAAATCTGGACTTAAAGCATTCAGAAGAATTACTACGAATTCAAATAGCGCTAAAGATATTTAGTATTTTAAATAAAACGATTTAAAAAAACTCCCCATACAGCAGCAGGGTTCATTATTACACCTGTCTACTACATGGGGAGTCTTTTTATACATACTTATCTCGGCCAGACAACATTCCAAACGTTGTAACTACTCCAGAGATAACGATCAGTGTGATCAGTGGAATCGTCCACACTTGGGTCATATCGTATAAATAACCGATCAATATAGGTCCTATGGCTGCAAGCATATATCCCGTGGATTGAGCCATTCCAGATAATTCTGCAGCTTGATTTCCGTTTCGGGCACGAATTCCGATATAACTTAGCGCCAATGGGAAATTCCCTCCCAAAGCGATACCAATCAAGATAATACTTAGGATCATTATGGGGTAAGATGAGCCCATGCTTAGGCCACCATAACCAACAATGGAGCACATGCCTAATGCGAATGCAATCCATACTTGAGAGCGTAGTCGTCCTGCAAGAATCGGAACAAGAAAACTAACAGGTACGCCAACAATTTGTGTGAAGGATAATAACCAGCCTGCTGTACCCCTACTTATGCCATAGTTATATAAGATTTCAGGTAACCAAGACATCGTTATATAAAATAATGAAGACTGAAATCCCATGAATAGCGCTATTTTCCAAGCGAGTGGTGAACGCCAGATTTGCTTAGCACTGATCCTTACACTTTTCACTGCATTATCTTTGGCTGGATTTAATCTAATTAGAAGGATCCATACCACGATCGCTATGATTGTCGGAATTCCCCATACGATTAAGGCTCCGTCCCACCCAAGCTTCAGACCATGGGCTAGAGGAATACTAATACCTGATGCTAACGATGCGAACAATCCCATTGAAGTGGAATAGATACTTGTCATTAGACCGAACTTTTGTGGGAATTTCTCCTTCACAACTACCGGCAATAAAACATTCCCGATGGCAATACCTACTCCAATCAATAGCGTACCAACGAAAATAAAGAGTGTCATTGAAATGGAACGAATGCAAATTCCGACCAAAAGAATAACCAAACCTAACAATAGCGTCTTCTCGTTGGATAAACGAGCAGCGATTCTAGGAACGAGAGACGACATAACGGCGAAGGATATCAAAGGTATACTCATTAATAAACCTGCACTCCAATGTGCAAGCCCCACATCTTCTTGAATAACGCCTACTAATGGACCTACCGATGTAATCGCAGGGCGTAAATTAAAGGCTACTAGAACAATCCCCGAAATGAGTAAAATGATATATAACGAATTCTTGTTGTCTTGTGTCTGTGGTGAATGCAAAAACTAAATCTCCCCTCAACTAATCAAATGCCAAATGATCTTCAGAATGTAGCATTAGTTATAACATATAAGAAAGTAGTTTAAAAGTATAAAGTAGCAAGGAGGCGTACCCGTTTCGCATACAAAGAGATAAAAGCGGAAGCGTTCACCTAAGCGAACACGTTAATCCTAATTAAAAGACAAAGCTGTACCAAGTAGCCATTTTCATGACTTTGGTACAGCTTCTTTGTGCTGATTTTATGTTTAGATTTCGTACCACTTGATCTCATTCGCTTCCAGCTTGAGTGAGAAGCTAGAGCCATCACCACGATAAACGACAGTTTCCTGTGGCTCATAAGTGTTGTTAACGACGCAGTATTTACCATTTTTAACATAGGCATGAACCTCAACATTATAGTTTTCACTGAACCAGCGATTTAGCTCGTGGTCGCTGTGAGTGCTCCAGAGAATTGCACGGTAAAGTAAGCGACTGTTCTCAAAACTATAAGGCAATCCACTGATGTAGACAGATCGTCCACTACCGAATTCATTCACTGCAAGTTGAACTTCTTTATCAACCTGACGAAGGACAGTGGTGCCTTCGAGAGCGAATATATTCTTCTTTCCTTCACCGAAATCGATAATCTTCTTTCCTTTATCATCTACTCCGAAGTCTTCAGTAATAAAATGATCCTGCTCTTCCCAGTTATATTTATCATAACCGAGAGTGAATCCTTTTTCTTGCTCTACACCGAGGATGCTTGCAAGCTGGAAGTACCTTCCGTTCGCTTGATGAGCTGCGGGTTCGCCCACTCCAATGAATCCTCCGCCCTCATGAACAAATTGCTTCACTGCTGTTACAATATCTGTATCCAGCCACCAATCCCCACCTGTGTAGGCCGTATCGCCATCCCCTACATTCAAAATGACATCGATTCCTTTAAGGATAGAGGGGTCATTCTTAATATCATCAAAGCTAATGAATTTGACATCAAAGGGTGCACCAGATAACGTCTCTATGATCCCTGCATAGCTATAATTTTGTTTTTGATAAAGGGCATGATGAACCATATGATTACCCCATGCACGCATTTTACCCCAGCAGTTGAGTACTGCAACGGTTTTGACACTGTACGGTGTTGTTCCGTGTACATTATCATACAAAGTACGGAATTCATCACACACACTCTCGATGTAGCTCATGAAATCCGGAAAATCCAGTGCCAGCTTCAAATATCCACCATAACCAATTCGGTCAATCGGCTTACGAAGGATCGCTCGTCTTGCTGTGACCCAGTTTACTTTGGCTTCACGTACAGGATCTCCACCCTCATAGAACGTATCCGGGAAGAAATACGGTAGGAAACGTCCCTCTGTATAATTCACACCAGGTATATCGCTAATCAGCCGAAGGGTGGAACCATTGCCTACACTACCGACAACAGCATCTACCCCAATCGATGAGAACTCTTCCATAAATGGCTCGGTACCAATCCAGTGATCACCAAGAAACATCATGGCTGTCTTTCCATATTCGTGAGTAATATCGACTAATTCCTTAGCAAGCACGGCGACCTCACGCCGCTGAAATGCCTGAAAGTCTTGGAACTCCTTGGTCGGAATGCGATAGTTATTATTATAGTAGCCCTGATCAATGATATATTCGGCTCTAAACGGATAGCCCATCTCTTGTTCAAATTGTTCAAGAATATAAGGACTAACCGATGCTGAATAACCATACCAATCCACATATTTCTCACGTGCAAGCTCATCGAAGACGAGTGTGAATTGGTGGAAGAAAGTCGTAAATCGAATGACATTGACATATGGATGTTCATCAATAAATTGACGTAGTCGTTGCATTGTGAACTCACGCGACTTCGGTTGGCGAACATCAAAGGTGATCTGAGGCTCAACATTTTCCCAACCATTCGTGACCGCATTGTACATATGAACGGGATCCCACATAATATAGGCTAGAAAACTAACCGTGTAATCGTGGAAGGGACTTGCTTGAATAATAACACTGCCCGTTTCTTCGTTATAGCTCCATTGCTCAGTCGATAGCACATCTCCTGTGGTACGATCGATAACTTCCCACCAGCGCTTGATATCGTCACGAGTATTCACTTTCAGCATATCTGGATAAAGTCCCTTCATTAAAGGGATAATTAGACTAGAGCCTTCAGCTGTATAAAAAGGCGTCATAAGATACATCTGCTGGATTTCATCCGAATTTGCTTTTGCCCATCCATTTTCTTTACGAGTGGTATAGTAAGTGGAATACACCTTAGCATCGATATCCCGTAATTCTGCGGGAAAGTCAGTACCATCGCAATCACGTACTGCATCCGCGCCCCAGCGCTTCATAACTTCTATCGTTTCAGGAATAACATCCAGATCTGTGGGTATCGTGACCCGTCCTTTGTTCATCTTTCATAACTCTCCCTTTACTTAAATTTCCGATTATAGAACCAGAGAAGACCTATTAGAAGTGCCAGCCCCAGTAGCATAATTCCGAGCCCGGGTGCACCAATATTTTTTTGCCCAATAATAACGAGTACTAGCGCGAAGATGAAGACAATCAGCATCAACAAATTGCGTAACGGATTACTCATGGTATCACCTTAACCTTTCAACCCGCCCATGGTCATGCCTTGGGTAAGCTTCTTTTGTACTAACATATAAAGAATAAGGGTTGGCAGCATGACTATTACTAGACCTGCATACATTTGTCCATATTCGACAGCTGATTTCTGAGCAGCCATGAGATTCATTAAACCAACTGGTAATGTTCGAAGTCCTGGCTTCGTCAGTAAAGTCATCGAAATGATATATTCGTTCCAGAAGGAGAGGAAATTAAACAAGATAACCGTTACAATGCTAGGTTTAGCCATTGGCATAATAACCTGCACCATCGTTCGGAAATAGCTTGCACCATCTACAGAAGCAGCTTCTTCAAATTCCCTAGGTAATGATTTAAAGTAGCCCCCCAATAGATAAATCGTGAACGGAAGCGCCATTGCAGCATAGACAAGTGCCAGAATGAATAAATTATTCAGGAGTATCGGCTGTCCAAATAAATTGCGAGCGACCTTGTCACCGTTATTGAGCATAAGGAAGATCGGAACAACAATATAATTCACATTGATAAATAATCCTGCCATAAACATCAAATTCAAGATGACGCTTCCCTTGAATTTATAACGTGCAAGCACATATGCAGCAGGTAAGGCAATGACCAGCAGAAGCGCGATCGCAATCACAGTTACGATTACGGAGTTGAACATGTAACTGCCCATCTTAGCTTTCTGCCAAGCATCCGCGAAGTTTTGTAGATAAATTCCTTTTGGAAGAGCCCAAGGATTAGCATAAAACTCTACATTCTGTTTGATGGAGGCCATAAACGCCCAAGCTACAGGGACGATGATGATAATTGCTAGTAGGATCAGCACAACATAGATGAGGACCTTATACAACTTATCGCCGGCTCCATGATGTGTGAGTTTATTATTATTCAAGTTGTCCCCTCCTTAATATTCCAAATGTTCACGTCTAGTGACTGCGTTTAGGATAGCAGCTAGTGCGAATGAGAACAGGAACACAATTACACCGATTGCCATACCGTAACCATACGAAGAGTTGGTATACGCCTCTTTGTACATATAGCTCAAGAATACCTCAGTAGAACCGTCAGGCCCGCCTCCGGTCATCGCCACAACAAATAGGAAGCTCATATTGATTGTGCTGATGACGAAAAAGGTAAGGGTTGTACGGATATTTGTCCAGATTAAAGGGATCGTAATAGTGAAGAATTGATGTATCCTACTTGCACCTTCAAGGTCAGCGGATTCATATAAGCTTTCAGGGATATTTGCCATACTTGCCATATACATAACCATGTAATAACCGATAGCCTGCCAGATCATAGCGCCTGCGAGTGAGAAAATAACGATTTTCTGATCACCCAACCAAAGTGTTGGGTCTGATGTTGCTTCGCGGAATAAATTTAAGAATGCATTTAGCAGTCCGCTATTTGGATCATAAATTGCAGAGAATATTGCACTGATAACAACAACAGATAGAATGTTCGGGATGTAGAAGATAACTCGTAATACATTTTGTCCTTTTAGATTTTCTCGTGAAAGCATGGACGCGAACACTAGAGCAAAAGCAAACGTAATGATCGTAACTAAAATGATAAGTAGAAGACTGTTCTGAAACGCTTGATAAAATTTATCACTTTGAAAAAGCTTCTCGAAATTTTGCAGCCCTACAAAGGTTTTGTCATCTGTGTATCCACCCCATTTGTACGTGGACATACGGAATACATTGATTGTAGGTATAATTAGAAAAACAACGAATAGGATTATGGCGGGAGCAATACAGAAGAAAATAAAACGCCCTTGTCCTTTCTTGATTTCCATTGGTCCATCTCCTTCTTAAGGTAAAAATAATGGTGGCAGCTTCGCGCATGCCACCATTGTTCACAGATTGAATTGGTATCCAGCATTGCCTTTAATTATTTCAACGCTCCACGTAACTGATCGCTTGCTTTCGTAATCGCTTCAACCCACTGTGCTTGTGTCTTAGCCTTAGTCACAAGGGAATCCACGGTACCAAATACGGTATCCGAAATACTTACCCCTTCAACCGGATCTGTTGTAGCAAATGCCCCCATAGCTGCCTTTGCACCACCATCATAGATGCTATAGAAGAGTTTATTGTCACCTTCCAATTTGCCTGCCATACCGTTAATAGGTTGGACTGCACCTACTTTAGCAAAAATGCCTGCTGCTTCATCTGAATAAAGATAAGCAATAAATTGTTTTGCAAGATCTGCATTTTTAGCTTTCGCAGGAACCCAGATTTGTTCAAAGAAGGTGTAGGAGTATCTATCACCACCAGCTTTTACAGCTGGTAGAGCAGTGAATCCCCATTTAAATCCTTCAGCACGAGGTGCTTGACCCATTTCACCAACAACCCATGTACCGTTTGGCATGAAGATAGCTTTGTTATCAAGAATAAGCTGTTGATTCTTAGTGAAGTTGTCTTTATTTCCATTCGCCGGAACTGTTTTTTCAGTATAGGAAGCTAACTTATTAATAATATCAAATGCTTGTGTTGCTTCTGGTGTTTGCCATATTCCTTCTGTGTAATGCGTCGCTTTGGTGAAGAAATCAGGACCCCCAACTTCGTTAAGCAAAGCATAGAAGAATGAATCGAAATAACCGGTCGTTGGATAGGAGAACAATGCAATTCCATCAGCCTTAGCTTTGTCTCCTAATGCCCACATTTCATCCCAAGTCGTAGGGACCGCCCAGCCTTTCTTCTCAAGTAAGTCAGCATTGTAGAACAGACCCGTTGGGCTATAGAACATTGGCATTAGGAAGGTTTTCCCATCACCATAAGGGTTCGTAATAGTTGTATCCGTAAACCCAGGAATAAGCTTGTCCTTTACGGTAGCACTCTCACCGGGAACAGTCATTGAAAGTACGTCTGTAAGATCAGTGAGGTTATTGTCCTTAATGAAGGTTTCTGTCAAACCTTTAGGCTGACCTACGGCAAGATGGATGACGTCAGGAAAATCTCCTGATTTCATACCAGGTCCGATAACATCTTCAAGGCTTTTGTCGATCGTTGATTCAACTTTCACACCAGGGTTAGCTTTTTCGAATCCAGAAATTACCTCTTTCCATACATCAGATCCGTAAGCGGTTTCTAAAGCGGCTAGCTTAAGAGTACGAGTTTCGGCAGTCGAATTAGAGTTCTTCGATGTGTTGGTGGCATCTGTAGATGTGGAACTAGAATTACTTTCAGTATTACCACCACAGGCCGCAAGACTTAGAGACAGTGCAGCTGTAAGTGCAAGGCTAAGAACTTTTCTCATAATAACCCTCCATATTTATCTTTTTATTGATGCTGTAAACCGCATACATAGGAGCTTTCTTACTCATTCATCTTATCCGATCGTTCGAGTTTCTTTCAACAAACATGTTGCCGTTCATTTTATATATCTTGCTTTATTAGAATTTTTTTATAAATTATTGACTATTTCAATTTATTGTTATGCAGTCTAGTAATTGTGGTAAAGTAAGCTTATATCAACGCAAAGGACTGACCTTATTTGGGAAATGTACGTTATTCGCTACCTGGTAAAGGACGTGGAGAAATTCCCGCCAAGTTAATCTATGTCAGTTCCTCTATTTATGAAGGTGATTGGTACAGCATGCGTCATTCTCATAATTTTTCCGAGCTTTTTTATGTCCGAAGCGGGCGGGGAAACTTCATTGTAGAGGATGAAATCTATCCAGTGAAGCAAGACGATCTAGTTATTGTGAACCCGAATGTGGAGCATACCGAGCTATCGGTTAGTAGTGATCCACTTGAATATGTCGTGCTTGCGGTTGAGGGGATGAGCTTTGACTTTGGCGATCGAAGTGCTAGCCGTAATCATGAGATCATCAATTATCGTAATCAGAGGGATGAGTTATTCTTCTATTTCAACGCCATGCTTCGGGAAACGGAAAATAAAGATGCAAACTATGAGGCCATTTGTCAAAACTTACTAGAGGTTGTAGTCACTATATTAATGAGAAACTCTGGCCATCCATTTTCCGTCGTGGCTACTCAAAAGGCTAACAAGGTATGTAGCAGGATCAAACGTTATATTGACTCTAACTATTCAGAGGAGATTTCACTTGACTATCTAGCAGAAAAAGCACATTTCAGCAAGTATTATCTGGTGCATACCTTTGCAAAATATTATGGGATGTCACCCATCAATTATTTAATTGATGTCAGGCTTCGTGCCAGTAAGGAGTTACTAGAAACCACGGATCTCTCCATCTCTCAAATTGCGGAATCTACTGGTTTTTCTTCCCAAAGCTATTTCTCACAAAGCTTCCGCCGAAGCTGTAATCTAACTCCACGCGATTACCGACTTCAGACCAAGAGACGAGTTCAATGACGGGCGTAGAATTGTTTAATAATTCCGCGAAAAAATCCTGAAAATCCAAACAAAAAATTTATATCCCTCATGGAACAGCGCGCACCGATTGAGTATCGGCACGCGCTGTATTTCTAAGCTAGATAAAGAGAAATATTTAATTGTTTGATTTTCTCAATCCACTCTTCTGATAAACCTCTATCGGTTACAATCGCATCAAAATCATTTAACGAAGCAAAGTAAGTGGATTTAACCATATCAAACTTAGAGGAATCAATCACTAAAATTTTCTCAAGGGCACAATTAATTGCCGCATTCTTTGTGTCCACTTCACAACTGTTCGTGCAAGTAATGCCTAATTTAGCATTAACTCCAGCAGCAGAAATAAATGCTTTTGTTGTTCGTGTTCTACTTATTAAATCCAACCCTTCTCTGCTTTCAAACATTTGAAGTTCTGGACGGTAATGACCACCAATAAGAATAAAATCCTTAAATCCTTTTTTATGAATCTCAATTAATGCGTTCATAGTACAGCAAACAATTTCCACAGAATGATTTGACGGAATATGTTCGATGATTTGAGCGGTTGTTGTACCAATATCAATAAAAATAATATCGTTAGGCTCGATTAGTGAAGCTGCTAACTTACCTATATTATATTTTTCTGATGCTCGATTATTTTTTTGAGTTGTCAAATCATATTCATCTTGTTTATTCTCATTAGGGTCAGAACCATTATAAATAACCGCACCTGAAACAACTTGAACGATTTTATTTTCTTTTAGATATTTAATATCTCGGCGAACAGTCATTTCTGTGACATCAAGTTGATGTGAAAGTTCTTTGATGGATGCGCCACTTTTATTTTTTAGGATTGATACAATTGTATTTACTCTCTCTTGCTTATCCATACCGGTTCATCCTAACTACTAATAATAAAGTATAATTATCAGAATTATACCATATCTAATACCCCAATACTTCCTGCCCTTTTACAATTTTAACTATGGCACTAGTTCCTAAACGGTCTGCACCCAAATCGATAAATGCTTTAGCATCATCCAAAGAGCGAATGCCTCCAGCTGCTTTAATCTTCACATTCTGACCTATGTTCTGTGCAAACAGGCTGACATCCTCTTTAGTTGCTCCAGCTTTTGAAAATCCAGTGGATGTTTTGATATAATCAGCACCAGCTTTTGTAACAAGCTCACATACTTTCACTTTTTCCTCTTGGGTGAGCAAACAGGTTTCAACAATAACCTTTAATACTCTACTTCCACATGCATTTTTAATGGCACGTATTTCGTCGCAAACTTCCTCATAACGTCCACTTTTTAAGAAGCCCACATTGATTACCATATCAATTTCCGATGCTCCATTTGTAATTGCATCTGTTGCTTCAAATACTTTAACGGCTTGTGTACTATAACCATTCGGAAATCCGATAACTGTACATATTGCTATTTTGCCCTCTACATAATTTGCAGCTTCTCTAACATAAGCACTTGGGATGCAAACACTGGCCGTCTGGTATTTCATCGCATCATCACATAAATTCTTTATATCATCCCATGTAGCAGTAACATCAAGGAGGGTATGATCTACTTTTCCTAATATATCTTTAACGTCCATTCTGTTCACTTCTCCCTTAATAATTAATTATAAAACGTTTAAAATGTTAATATTCTAACAATTGTTATTGCACTACATGTAACTAGTTTTTCCATAGCCATTGAAGGTGAAGAACCGAGCTCTGGGTGCGTGCAACTGCAACTAATAAGTGCTCCTAATATGTATCGGTTTAAGTTGCAATTCCTTAGTTTCCGCTACAAATCAGGTTTCCCCCCAATAACTCACAGGAACAACTACTGTTCTGAATCACACTCCTCCTTCTAATAACTCCAGGATATTTCATTTGTTACATTACCAATATATATTGTTATATTAATAACATATGTTTGAATTATAACACAATTATGAATATAGTCAATTAAAGTAAAGTTGAAGCCCTTATTCGTGTCATACACCAATACATAGGCAGGAGCATAGACTTTAGGTATCTGTTAATTAGAGGTATCTAAGGAGGTTAATAAGTGGGATATTTTTACTTCAGAAATCCGTACTATGTGTGCCCAGGTCGTAGTTTCCCCCCATTCCAACCAATGACTCCAGGTGGCATGCAATCAGGCGGACCCATGCCCATATATTCTGGAAGCGGCACCCAACAACCAGGAATGCAGACGCATTCTAGTGGTGGCCCAGTATTTGCATATCTAACCATCACTGATATTCAACCTTTCCTCGGAAAATGGGGGATTTTCACCTTAAGTAGTGGTCAAAAGGTTGTAGCCTATGTCAATACAGTTAATGCTGATTCAATTAGTGTGCTATTTGCAGATGGCAAAAGTGCTGTCATTGACGTAAAAATGATATCCATGGCTGAAGGGCCGTTTCCCACAATGCCAGCTACTCCTGGTAGTGGATCTGGCGGGGGACCTGGTAGTGGTTCCGGTAGTGGCTCTGGTAGCGGCCCTGGTAACTGCACTTGGAAAGAAATCCCCGGCCTTGGTTGGATTTGCATATAATAACTCACGATCCGTCTATGGAATTTTTCCTTCCGACGGATTTTTTGTGTTGTTTTACTAGATTACTAGTTGATATACGAAAAGGCCGCCGGATTATTTCCGACGACCTCTATAACTTCTCTTCAGGTTAAGTTATGATGCTGAGCAATAACCCCTTCTTGAGTTTGCTGATCCAACTTATAACATATCAAAGCAATCACACATGCTGATATCGCCAGGATGGAAGCAGCTATAGGAAGGGAGATTAATCCTCCATGCTGGGCAACCACTCCACCAATTGCGGATCCTCCTGCGATTCCCAGGTTAGACGCTACTGGATTCAACGATGCAGCTAGGTCCTTCGATCTTGGTGAATACTGCTTGGCCAAATCTATCAAATAGAGCTGGGCTGGTGCGCTAACAATACTCGACATTACGGCTAGCATCATTAGTACGATCATTCCTAGAATCGAGATCGATGCGGTCAAACTAAAGATGATATAGACCACAGCTTGGATAAGAAATACGAATCTAAGCTTACTTACCGCATTTCCGGTTGCAACCTTGCCTCCAATCCAGTTGCTGACAATCGTGGCAATCCCGTATACAAACAGTACGCCACTAACCGAGCTCTTAGGAATATTCATCACTTGCTCCAGCAATGGTGTAATGTACGTGTACATCACAAACACCGCTCCCACTGCCGTAACTGGAATGAGAAACGCGAGAATAATGCGTCCATTCGTGAGCAGTTCGATCTGATCCTTAAGTGAGCTAGGTACAGGCTTCGGTAGTTTGCGTGGAATATAGGCATAATTTAGCGCGATGGCAATTCCGGCTAATACCCCATTTAGTACAAATGCTGCAGGCCAGTTGAAATACTGCCCTACAAAAGTGCCGATCGGTACACCAAATACATTCGCAACAGCGAAACCGCTCAAAATTGTAGCGATCGCTTTGCCTCTTTTCTCCGGGTCCACCGCTTCATTCGCTACCGTAATGGCTACAGAAAGAACAAAACCACATAGTACAGCAGTAACTATTCTAGTCACTAGCAGCATACTGTAGGTTCCAGTTATAGCACTCCACAAATTCAGCAGCAGAATCAATACAAGCGATACAAGAATCGTAATCCGTTTCGGGATACGGCTGAACAAAGACATCATAATGGGTGTGCCAATGGCATAAGCGATCGCGAAACCAGATACCAAGCCCCCGGCTGTCGCTAACGTTACTCCGAGGCTCGAGGATATTTCCGAGAGTAAACCAACGATAATATACTCCGTCGTACCCAGAATAAACGCCATAAAAGTAAACGAGAAAATCAATGCGTTCTGTCGTGATGTTGTCATGGTGCTCTCCATCCTATTTGTCTCTATTTTTATAAGAACATACCTACTCATAATACTCATTTAGACTATATTGAGCAATCCTATTTTTCATAAAAAAAGAAGCTTCACACAAGTTCAAAGAACTCATGAGAAGCTTCTAGTTTTACATCATGGAATTATTTTGCTTCAAAGAGCTGTTCAAAAGGTCTCTAACTCATTTTACCTACAACCTTAACTCTTAATCGGGTTGCATTTTCCGGATGATAGGCAAGTGGCGTCTCTTCAACCTCAACCAATTTAATCGTAGTAGGATCGGCTCCTGCCATTACCGCTTGTTTCACCGCTTTTTTTTCAGCATCTATTAACGACTGTTCTCGCGGCTCTCGCGAATAAATATAAATTTGTTCATACTGTCCGCTAATTTGAGAAATTGATGCACCGATGGCATTGGCAACTCCACCGTTCTCTACTTTAATAATGCTGGCTACTCCGGGAATTCCATCTGGAATAATAACACTGCCCCCGCCTACGAGTACAATCTGTACATCTTCGGAAGAAGTTTTCATCTTATCAATCGCCTTGGCTATGATCGAAGAAATTACGGATAGGACTTGTTTGGAAAATTGTTCATCGATGTGACTTACTAAACTTTTATCTCCCACGTCAGCTAACCCAAGGCGAACCGCAATATCCGTCGTAGTCAAGGTGCTTCCACCAAATACGAGTGCTTCTTCTGTGATCTTATAGCCCACGCTATCCGGCCCAACTGTAATCTTGCCATTGTCTACGCGAACAATACTTCCGCCGCCAAGTCCTACAGAGATAATGTCTGGCATTCTAAAGTTCGTGCGAATATCTCCTACTTCCACTGCTACAGAAGACTCTCTTGGAAATCCATCCTGTAAGACACCGATATCCGATGTGGTGCCACCAACATCGAGTACCATCGTATTTTTAATGTTCGCTAAATAAGAAGCTCCCCGGATGCTATTTGTTGGTCCACAGGCAATCGTAAGGATCGGAAATTGCTTAGCATATTCAATCGACATAAGTGTACCGTCATTTTGGCATAAGTACACCTCAGCGCCTTGAATCCCTTCTGCTTCTAACGCATTTTCAAAACCTGTGCTAGTGGTCTCGATGACTTTGCATAAAGCCGCATTCAGTATGGTTGCATTCTCACGTTCAATCAGGCCAACAGACCCGATCAAGGAGGAGCAAGAAACCGGATAATTTGTCCCGTATGCTTCCCAGATTAAGTCTCGAACCTTGAGCTCCTGGTCATTTTTGATGGATGAGAACACACCAATGATCGCAATAGATTCTACTTTATTTCGCCATTCTACTAGAAGCTCTTTAATCTCCTCCTCATCAAGCTCACTGAGCAACTTACCATCATATTCATACCCACCATGAACTAATGCATAGTTTCCTGATAGTTTTTCCACCATGTCTCTAGGCCAAGCCGTATATGGCAGAACAGAAGCGGTAGCAGGGAATCCTAACCGAATCACACCAACTTTGGCTAATTTCTTCCGTTCCACAATGGCATTAGTACACTGCGTTGTCCCAAGCATTGCATGTGTGATTTTCGTTTTATCAATGCTCGCTTCCTTCAATACATTACGCAGTGACGTCTCAATCCCCGTTTTTATATCCAGTGTCGTTGGGGATTTAACGCTATGAATTAATCGGCTTTGCTCGTCCAAAATAATAGCATCGGTATTCGTGCCACCTACATCTATTCCAATTCTAAACATGTTTAGCCACCGCCTTACTCACCAATTCTTCAATAGGAGCATAATCGTAATCATACCCAAAGTATCTCGGTCCTACCGTTTCGATTCCTTTTTCCGTTCTCCATTTAGGATGTGCCGGTAAGCCAATGACGCGTACGCGTTTTCCATATTTCAAACTCTCTGTTGTAACAGGCAATAAAGTTTCATAATCGACTAAGCATATTAAATCCGGGGTCATGGCTACAACCTGGCCATTTTTCTTGGCAAGCAGATTCTCATTTTGAAAATATACCTTCATCTGTTCCTCTTTATTTCCTTCAATGCCCTCTAGGTTCATTTCCCCAAAATTGAAGCCGCCTTTGGTTTCCCGGATGACATCTGTTATTTTCCCTTGAAACAGCTCGTAACCGGATGTCAGGTTTAGAAGCTCTTCAAGCTTGTCTTTTGCATCTCTGTTGTTTGAAGAAATGATCTCTCCAATCTGCTCAGATAGCGTCACGATGTTATGGACACCGCTGTTCTTGATTTGAGCCCCAGTCGTTGGATACAGACTTACCAAAGCACTAGCTCCCATCTCCACAGTAGCTGTACGGGCTAACCGTTCGGTCCATTTATTATCGATCGTCTCAAAAATACCAATGTTCCCTTTTTCATCCGAAATTGCGAGCGGCGCAGCTGAAATGCCATCCAGGTTAAACGTCACCATCTGCAATTCAGGAAATGCCCTCCCCATCCCATCGCAATCAATAAGCGGTAAATTCAGCTGTGCTGCAACGACGATCGGAATCATCGAATTGACTCCGCCTGCTTCCATCGGAAACGTGCCTGTAATTTTTTCTCTGCCCAAATATTTGGCCAGCATCTGAAACACCTTAACAAACTCATCGCCTTTCGGAAATTTCTCCACTAATACAGAAGGCGCACCCATCATGGCGGAAGGAATGAAAAAATCTTCATCCTCGATTTCATCCACAGAGTAAAGTCTTACAGGTCCGTACTTTTCAATAGCCGAAAGAGCCATGAGTTTACCGATGTAAGGATCTCCTCCTCCACCTGTGCCTAAAAATGCAGCGCCTACGGCAATATGTTCAATCGATTGTTTATCTAAATATCTCATTTATTTCCCTCCAGTATGACAGTTTTTGAGGTAGCAAATCGGTAGCAGACAATGTATAAGACAAATGAAATGACGATACCGAGTAATGGCTGATTTGATAATTGAGGTAAGCTTGGGAAAAAGGACAGCACAACGGGCATACAAGCAATAATGGATCCGATCAGCCAAGAAAATACCCCTAGACGATTAACGCCCTCTGTTTCCTTCCAACGGTTCTTATCGCCTTTATTCATGATCCAATAGGATGCAATCATAACCCCTGCTACCGGCGGAACCATAGCTGACAAGATCGACATCACTGGCGTGAAGTAATTCAAGATACCGATCACGGCGAGTACAGTCCCGATGAGTCCAGCAATCCCTACTGCCCATTTCTCTTTTTCTTTGGAAATATGCAATACATTGGTAAGCGCAAATCCACCCGAGATTGCGTTGACCATATTCGTTTTCCAAGCAGCCAGAATCAAAACAGTACCCCCAATAAAAGGCGTTGTAATATTTATAAAGACGGCCGCAATATCGCTAGTCTGGTAAGCAATCGATAAAATAGCACCCACACTAATCATCAGTACGCCAGAAGGAACAATTCCGATTAACGCTGCTTTTAATACGTCAGAACGTTTTCTTGAGAACTGAGAGTAGTCGCCTGCAATGACAGCCCCTAAGGCAAATGAGCCTATTGTTACAGCTAAGCCATCCATGAAATTCATATGCTTCTCAGGCTGGTAGCTCCAAATGTTCTGCACGGAATCCATAGTGAACACTTGAACTAAACCATATATGCAAATCACGATTAATAAAGGTACTGCAATATAACTAAGTACTCTCAGCACTTTCATTCCGTACATTGCTGAGATCACCATAACCAAACCGCTAATTAAAGAAGCAAGGGGAACTGGGACTATCACTCCATACTCCGCCAGCAGGTTCGCCAGTGCCGCCCCGCATACATTAGCCTGAATCCCGAACCAACCGAGGCAAGCAATAGCGAGAATAATGGATAAAATCGTTCGCGAGCCTTTTTTGCCAAAGACTTGGGCTGCGACTTGAACGGTTGTTTTCCCAAGATCCGTACTCTGAATCCCCTGAAGTATCATAAGGACAACGATAATGGCGTACCCTAAAAAAGCGATCAATAATGTCATAGGTAAGCTCATACCAGATATCAACGTATTCCCAACCAGGAGGCCAGGTATACTGATCACCGCTCCGGCCCATACCATCCCCAGAGTGAACCAAGACTGAGGTGCTCCGTCCTTTCTCATGTTAGTTCTCCTCCTCGAAAAGTAATTTTTCTTATTATAGAAGGAACTATGAGATTACGTCTTTTTCTAAAATAAAAAAAAATCCGTGATTTTTGTCTTATTCGACAAAAACTACGGATTATACTAGCTATGTGTGAGTCGATAAATCATGCAAGCGATATACACATCGTAAGATTCGGAGTTGACGGTTACATCATAGCCAATTAATTCACTGATCTTTCTAATACGATATTTTACTGTATTTTTATGAACAAACAGCATTTTCCCACAGTTATCAAAATTCCCCTTTGCATCTAACAAGAAGGTTATGAGTGTTTTTATCGACTCTGGATCACCTAGAATGGGGTCAATCACAGACATCCATTCTTCAAGTATTTCTTCTCCCTGTTCACTTAACTCAATAGCTTGTTTCATAGAACGCATCTCGGCTGCTGTGTACAATTTACGATGCTCATACATCAGATGGACTTTCCGTCCCACACTGTTCACCAGCCGATACATGCGTCGTACATCTTGTGTATTTCTCATTCGGGGAGCATAGACCATTTCGGAAATAAGCGGGGCTGAATTCGTCGTGTCAATATACTCCCCTGCAATTTCATACTCATTGTACTTGTAAGAGCAATTTCCCATAAGGGCTATTATACAATGATCGATAGTTTGAATGACCGCCGTTTTATAATATTTGAACAAATGCTCTTCCAGCTCTTCACGAATTTGTTTCTCTTGCGATAAATCGTGAATATATACTAACCACATCATCTGAATGGAAGAGACATCAATGTGGAGAAAATGAGCCAGTCTTCGCATTTTTTCGCTTTCATCATTAATAATTGCTTTTACCAAGGCATATTCGCTAACCTCGTTATGCTTATCCCCCCACAAATTGATCGCTACTTGTACAACCTCGCTGATTTTATCGATGGTCTTCGCAGGTAATTTTGAGTTCTCTTTAATCAAAAATAAATGCAGCGCTTCTCCGTTTTTTTGATGAATACTCTTGTATTCCACATAGCAATTTGAAACAGGCTCTGCTTGTCCTTTCGTCATATTCATCAAATAGGGGGCGAAGGTCTCAATAATATACCCCACGTTTAACGATGAATTACGGGGCCACATTACTTGATTTACGATATCTAACTGGGTGTTCGTCAGGATGACGTTCGCTTTCAGCCGATCAGACAATATTTTCAGCGTAATTTCGACGCTCCGTGAGTGTTCTGGCAAAAGGGATACTTTCTCTAACGCTTCATTTACAAAATTATCATTGATCGTCTGATTGTTCAGAACAATCGCTTCCATCACTTCATAAATCACTTCGTTGTAACGAAGTGAAAAATCATTTTCCGGCATACAAATGATGATGAAATTTTTGGACTCTGCTAATTGCAGTACCTCGTCAGCTACTTCAGGAATGATAATTCCTACATAGTATAAGATCAATCCTACTTCTCCAAGCTCGTGCAAGTACTCAATCGTTTCACACTGTTTCTCTACACTGTCCTTAATGGAGTAAAAAGAGCTGATCACTATCTCTTCCGCATACCACTCTTCTTGAATGGAATGGACAATTCGAGAAGAATAATCCGCATTTGAAACCTCTAGTACGGATAAAGAAGAAATGGTGCGGTGTAGATTATTATTTCCAGTTAGCACCTTTGCTCCTCGAAAGGAAGGAAGTTGCAGCATATCTTTTACAGTTATCCCCATATCTTCACCACTTCTACTGTATTGTTATCTCATGTTGCCATTAATAAAGCTTTATACATCTTATTTTAGCACTTCAAGCTATAAGCTATGTATATTGATTTCGCTGTATGTATTCTCCTTTCTTCTGTGCAATAAACGAAAAAAAATGATAATATGTATGTTGGGTAAAAGGTCTTTGCTATAACTTATATGTTTTTATATATCGCAACAAGAGGAGATAATATGAGTAACGAACAAAACTTTTGGCTTGATTTACCGAAGCCGTTTTTTATATTAGCACCAATGGAAGATGTCACAGATGTTGTATTTCGTCACGTCATTAGTGAAGCTGCCAAACCCGACGTGTTTTTCACAGAATTCACTAATACAGAAAGCTATTGTCACCCTGTAGGAAAAGACAGTGTACGTGGTCGATTAACGTTCACAGAAGATGAGCAACCAATTGTCGCTCATATTTGGGGTGATAAACCTGTATTTTTTGAACAGATGAGTATTGATATGAAAAAACTTGGTTTTCGCGGTATCGATTTAAACATGGGATGCCCCGCACAAAACGTCGCGTCCAATGGAAAAGGTGCTGGATTAATACTACATCCTGAGGTTGCAGCAGAAATTATTCAAGCAACAAAAGCCGGTGGATTGCCGGTTAGTGTTAAAACAAGATTGGGTTACTCTGAGATTGATGAGTGGCGGGATTGGTTAACACATATATTGAAGCAAGATATTGCGAATCTTTCCATTCACCTTCGTACAAAAGAAGAAATGAGTAAAGTAGATGCACACTGGGAGTTAATCCCTGAAATAAAAAAATTACGCGATGAAATTGCTCCAAATACGTTATTAACTATAAATGGAGATATCCCGGACCGCGCAACAGGATTAAAGTTAGTTGAGCAATACGGCGTTGATGGTGTCATGATTGGCCGCGGCATCTTCACCAATCCATTTGCTTTTGAAAAAGAACCTAAAGAACATAGTCCAAAGGATTTTCTCAATTTACTTCTATTACAGTTGGATCTTCACGATAAATATTCAAATGAACTCGAGCCACGTTCATTTAAACCACTTCTTCGCTTTTTCAAAATCTATGTTCGTGGATTTAGAGGCGCAAGCGAATTAAGAAACCAATTAATGGATACAAGATCAACAGATGAAGTACGTCGTTTAGTAAAAACTGTTTTAGAACAAGAATTAGAATGAGGCATATTCACCTGTGAATTGCCCCGTCAATTAGACAGTATAAAACTATCTAATGCTTAACAGAATGAAAGGCCTCTCGTATTCCTACGAGAGGCCTTTCATTTTTACCCTATACGGTCAGAACGTAGTCCTCAATTCTAGTAAAATCAACTTATCCCCATATGGCAATGGAGATGATCCCACAGGTAATCACAGCCGACATGATAATTCTTCGCACTCCTTGCTTCTCTTTTAGTACAAGTATGCCAAGAATCGTACCTACAACCGTTCCAATTTCTCGTATTGGCGCAATTGAAGCTAGTGGAGCAAGCTTCATTGCCATCAGAAACATAAAATAAGAAGCTGGCGAGCAAATACAACCAATCAAGATCATTTTCCAGTTTTGTTGCCATTCCCTTATAATTTGTGCACGACCGGCTCTTATAACCATGAAGAAAGCGACGATTACATAATTAATATTGGATAATTCAAGCGTTGATAGTGGAGATAATTGCTGGACAATTAGTTTGTCCATTAATGTATAGCCCGCAACACACATCCCTACTACAATTGCATAAAGAATGGATATAGAATGAGTCGTTTTCCCTTGATTTGCATGACGATTAACGATTCCACTAATAATAAAGAGCCCTACTATGATACAACAAAAGCCTATCCAGCCTACTAGAGTTAAGGAATCCCCGAATAACACAACACTTAACAAGGTCACTAGCATGACACCAGTACCTCGCATGATTGGATAGGTCTGCGATAAATCACCATAGGAATACGATTTAGAGAGGAAAATGAAGTACGACCCTTGAAATAAAGCAGATATCGCCATATAGCCAAGTGTCTCCGCATGAAGCTCAACTTGAAGCAGCTCAATAATAAAATAAGGTAATAGAGCAAGTGTACCAACAATATGAATCGACCAGAGAAATACGTATTTATTCAGACTTCTCTTTGTAAATAGGTTCCATACCGCATGGGTAATACCTGAAAATAAAACTAAAAAGAATGCCATTGAAATCATAGAAATATCCTCATTTCACTTATGCGCTAACTCATATGTCCAGTTGCATCCCATCAAATGCTACTGTAATCCCATTCGGCTCAAAAATATGAACCAAATCTTCATGCAACAGATGAGCATTATGAGAGAAATGAGTGACTACGATTCGCCCTTCTGCTTTCATAACAAAATTCTCGATTAACCATTCCCGTGTTTTTAGAGTATCTTCAACATTCATGTGAACTTCACAATTTGGGGCATTCCCAGTCGTACATTCTAGAATAGCAAGATCCAGTTTTTTTCCTTTCAACCAGTCCCAAGTCTGTTTGGGAAACCAACCGCTGTCGTGACCATAGAAAATGGCTTTTTCATCCTTTTCTATGTAATACAATAAACAAGTTTCTTTAGAATCATGATTGGCAAGCAATGGCGTAATCGTAGCTGTTTGTGTTTGTACGGTTTCAAAGGGCTTCAAGTTGTGAAGTTGGAAGCGATGCCTTTCCGTGGCAAGCAATTGACTACAGTGCTTAATAGGCAAATCATGACCGTATAGATGAAGTTCTTCCTCTTCATTAAATTGAGCATAACCAAGCGCACGAATCAGTAAATCTTCAGGATACAAATGATCGGAATGTGAATGTGTAAACAATAAATCGCGAACCTTATCCATATCTACAGAATCACGAATGGAATGATGTAAGGTGTCCGCCGGAAAATCAATCTTAAGTATTTCATCAATCAAGACCGAAGTGCGTGTACGAATATTTTTTCCACCACGTACTTTGGCATGCTTGCAAGTCTCGCAATGACAGAATAACGAGGGAATCCCTTCAAATGCAGCCGTTCCATGAAAAAGAACCTTCATAAATATACCACCCTTGTAGTAGAGAACAACAGGAGGTTAATCCTGTTGTTCTCTCTAAGTAACTCTAGACTAGCTTACTGAATGTTATTATCATCCAAATACTGCAACCATTGCTTCGTGTATTCCGCTTGAATTTTATCGAGACCAGCTTTTTTCGCCTTTTCCATAAATAACTTCAAGCCGGCTTCAACATCCTTAACCATACCATCATTCAAAGGATATAAGTACTGCTTTTCAACTTGTAGAAGGGCCGCCTTCTCTGCTTGATAAGACGTCCAATCCTCTCCGAAACCTTGGAAAATATTCGGTTTTGCTATCTTATCCATTTCATCGAACATGTCTAACACAGCTTGATAGCTCTTATCAAACAACATGAACTCCGGATTTCTCCATGCCCATCCATTCATACCTTCTCTTGTGAATCCATTTGATTGGGCATCACCAAGCATTTTGTAATATTTTCCATCTTCAATTTCAAAATGCTTGCCTTCAATACCGTATTGCGTCAGCCAATTGTAGCGTTTATCCGTGACCAATTTCTCATAGAAAGCAAGAGCTCTCTCTGGGTTTTTGCTGCTGCGTGGAACTGCAAAGCCATTATGAATCGGGTGAACGGGTGAAGAGAATCCTTTCATGTTCGGATACGGGGAATAGCCTAGCTCCCAATCCGGATGCAGTGATTTCACTTTGACAACAGCATCACCAAAGCGGTTAGGATTCTCACTTCCCAAAATTGCTGCGGCTTTACCGGCAGCAAATATATCACTACCACTATCTTTAATGTTCAGCATATTCTTCATAAAGTACCCTTTTTCTTGCCAACTCCTGAACATTTTCAAATCTTCCAAATGCTGTTGAGAGCCCCAATAGCTGGTTACGTCTCTTGGAGTGTCATACATGATGCTAAGTCCATATGGAACTTTATCGTTGGTATTCACAGTTTTAGTAGTCATTTGACGGATGGAATCTACATGACTAACCTCAGTATCCGCCAGAGGTAGCATATCCGGTTCATTTTTGCGTATGCCATCCAAATACTGCTCTAGCGTTTCGAGTGATTCCGGCTTTGGCAAATTATACTTTTTACGCAAATCTTCCCGATAGGCAATACCATCATTTACATACTCCTTCCAGATAGCTGGAACGGTGTAAATTTTCTTGTCAACCTTGACTGCTTCCCAGAAATCCTGTGGTACATATGCTTGTAGCTTAGGTGCAGCCTTCGGTAGGAGATCATCTAGCGGAAGGAAAGCCCCTTTCACCGCATATGACTGGTAATTTGTCCATTCTGCCGTAAAGATCAGGTCAATCGGCTGTCCTGAGGACAACAGAAGCTTATACTTCGACTCCCAGTCTGTCCAGGTTGTGAAGTTGAATTTGACGGTTGCATTCAAATCTTCTAATGCCATTTTGTTAACTTCATCCTGAATGAGATTTAAATCCTTTGGGGCATCGCCCAGCATATAGAACTGAAGCTCTACTTTCTTGGATGTGTCGATTCCAGTCGCTTCTGATGCTTCTGGTGCTGGAGTACTGGTATTCGAATTCGTTGTTGATTCTGACGATGCCTCCTTAGTATTCGTGCTATTACTACTGCAGCCAGCAAACAAACTTGCAGTTAAGAATAAAGAAGTGCCGATCGTTAACAATTTCTTTTTTCCTTTTCTCATACTAACCCTCCCCTTAATTAAATGATCTATGTCAGCCGATCGCATACGAGTTCCCTTCGTTTGCTTTCGGTACTAACCCTTCACTGCACCAATCGTTAATCCCTTCACAAAATATCGCTGCACAAACGGATATAAGAAAATAATGGGTCCAGTAACGACGATCGCCATTGCCATCTTGGTCGACTCTGTCGGAATGTCTCGCCCTAGGGTTACACCGGTTCCAGTGGCCATTTGAGAAACGAACATCATGGTATTGATCGTGTTATACAAGTAGTATTGAAGCTGATACATGCTAACGTCATTAATGAACAAAGAAGACATGAACCAGTCGTTCCAGTACGTCAGAGCAAGGAACAGACCGACAGTCGCTATGCCAGGCATAGCAAGCTTCAGCACGATACTGTAGTAGATCCTAAAGTCGTTCGCGCCATCGATTTTGGCCGATTCGAATAATTCTTCCGGAATCGCAGATTTGATAAAGTTTTTCATTAAAATAATGAGAAAAGGTGTCATAAGACCAGGTAATATCAGTACGGCATAGGTGTCTGCCAGCCCAAAGTATGTAGTCAGCATGATGTACCAGGGCACAAGCCCCCCTCCAAACAGCGTTGTGAAATAAATGAAGAAGGACAAATGATTGCGATACTTGAAATCTTTCCTCTGCAGAACGTAACCCGCCATCGTAATAAGAAACAATCCCACCAACGTTCCAATCACAGTTACAAAAATCGTTACACCATAAGCCTTGATTAGCTGAGTTGGAAAGATAAATACCATTTCATAACCTTCCAGCGAGAACACTTTAGGAATCAAGTGAAAACCGTCGCGAATAATGGATTCATTGGCTGTCAATGAGCCTGAAATGATCAGAAGGAAAGGAAAGAGACAGAGCAAAGAAAAAATCATAATAATCAGGTAAGCCATCATGCGGAAAACTCTAGAACTTAGAATGTTGTCATCCAATGTAATCCCTCCTCCCTACTTTAGAACAATGCGTAGTCATCATTAATTTTCTTGATGATATAATTCACTGTCATAATCATTACAAATCCGAAGATAGACTGATACAAACCAGCAGCAGTTGCCATACCAATATCAAAATTAACTTTCAAAGATCGATAAACGTAAGTATCTACAATATCCGTAACGTTGAAGAGCACTCCGTTGTTCCCGACAAGCTGATAGAACAGATCGAATTGACCTTTCATAATGCTTCCGAGTGCAAATAAGAGCAGAATGATAAATGTTGACTTCAGCATAGGTATGGTAATATACCAGATTCGCTGAAAAATATTTGCACCATCAATTTTGGCAGCTTCGTAATACTCATCGCTAATTCCCATGATGGATGCAAGATAAATGACCATGGAATAACCCAGGTTCTTCCATAAATAAAATGCTGTAATCAGAAATGGCCAGAGCCATGGTGTATTGTATATGTCTACTGGATCCAATCCGAACGATTTGAGTAACTGATTAACAAAACCGGAATCAGCATTAAACATGTTAAACGCTAAAACACTAATCAGAACAAACGAAACGAAGTAGGGTAGAAACATAATGGATTGTGATAACTTTTTAAATAGCTTCCCTCGGACTTCACTTAATAGGATTGCTGCCCCTATAGATACCACGTTACCTAATATGATAAAAACCACGTTGTATCCAAGCGTATTGATTGTCAACTTCAACAGAATTCCAGATTGCGTTAAAAATTTAAAATTGTCTAATCCTACAAACGGACTTCCAAATAAACCACCTGCAAAATCATAACTTGTGAATGCATAATAGATGCCGACCATTGGAGCATAAGAATTTATTAAGAAAAAAAGCAGTGTCGGTGCTATCATCAAAAACATGATTTTATTCTTATTTAATTCATAAAAAAAACCTTTCTTCTTAAACATGACTGACCTCCTCCTGAATAGAATTGCTCGTGAATCTTACTTCCAAATCATAGAAGAAGCGGATTCGATAATATACTGTACAATGACACACATTGCTGTAATCTCGGTATTTGTGAAGTATGAAATTTCTGTACTTTTGTGAATATTCACTACATTTAACCTAATTTCGGCTGCTGGATTTATAAATTTGATTGAAAGCACCAGACTGATGATTTATACTCAGACCAGCGATGAAAGGGGTTTCAACAAATGATAAAACATTGGTCTAAAGAGCATAAAAAAGTTTACAGCCGAATACTCCTTGGCTCTATTGGATGTGTTGTTATTACCCTTTTGATAACTTCAACTATTCTTTATATGAACTTTACAAGCATCGCACTTAAACAAGTTTATCGTTCCGATTCAAATAGTCTAAATCAAATTAAAACGCAATTATCTACTATGACAGAGACTGTTACCTCACTGTCCTCCCAGATTTACTATGATTCTGCGGTATCTAAGTTGTTGTATTATGCGGACTTGAATATCTATGATGTCATTTTTGCACAGCAACAACTTGATAACTATCGCGCATCCTTACCATTCATTGAATCCATTTATGTATATAATGCGAAATCCAATCAGTTCTATATTAGTTCCAATAATTCACGAAGCGGAATTCAACCGAAGTCCGAACTGGATGATGATGGAATTCTAGACCTTTTTATGAAATTCAAAGAACATCGTCCCTTTCAACCGATTCCCAGAACCTATAACATTGGTTCGGTTCAGACCACTCCAGTATCAAGCTACACTTACTTATGTTATAGCGTCATTGATGATAATAAAGATTTAAATACAGCTGTTGTTGTCAATATCTCGGCATCATGGTTAGGCCTGCGAATGGATCAGTCGGAGAAAGAGATCTCGGAGAATAACACGTTTATCATTAATCAGGATGGAATATTATATTCCAGTAGTGATAAGCAAGAGATGCTAACTGATATATCTGATAAAACCTATATACAGAAAATTATTCAGGATACTTCAGAATCTACATATTTTGTAGACACTGTGGATGGAGTTAAATCTTTAATAACGTTTACTACACCCGATTCATTAGGCTGGAAATATGTTCGGATTACCCCTTATAGCAATATCACTCAAGAAATAAATGAAATGAGGTATCGAATATTATTTATCTGTATTGGCATTCTTCTCTTAGGATTGTTGATTTCGTTAACTTTATCCCATAGCGTATATCGCCCGATTGACAAAGTCATACGCAAGTTCAAAACCCTGGAAACAGAAAGACGTAACCATCAACATATTCTCAAGCAGGATTTCCTTAGAAATACGATTTTAGGTAGAGAAACGAATAATGCTGAGGTGTTACAACAGAAATTACATTACTTCAATTCAGAGCTTATGGTTAATAATAAATCACTGATTGTTTTGATAAGGATCGATCAATTCCCCACAGTCCTCGAGAAATACAAAGAAGATATAAAATTGCTCAAATATGCCATAATGAACATTTGTACAGAAATTTCCTCACCGATCTTTCAAGTCGAAGCCATTGATATGGGGGATGATAGTCTTTTACTTTTGCTAAACTTTCATGATCCGCTTTATATAACGGAACGGGATTCGCTGATTGAAATGGCAGAGCTTATGCAATTGTCAATCACCAAACATTTAAAATTATCCATCACGATTACCTTTAGTCCTGTGAAGGAATCCATTGAGCAATGCATCTTAGTCTACAAGCAAGTACTTGAGGCTTCTTACCATCGATTATTCAAAGGATACGGCAGCATCCTCTTTTCGGTTGACATTATGAACTTAAAAACCAAAGAATATATGTTTCCAGTTCACAAAGAAAAACAGTTCATTGAATCCTTGATGTCAGGAAATGCGGAAAAGGCACGGAGCATCTATATTGATATCGTAGGAGAAATATCAGAATATTCTTTTACCGTTGTTCAACTTGTCGTATCGCATTTAGCACTTACTGTTAATAACGTCTTGCGAACATTAAAAAAGAACAATGCGATTTTAACATTACCCGAATTCGATACAACGTTCTTACTACCAAATCATGTTGAAACCATGGAAGAAATCAACACTCCATATTTCAAGATATTTGAAGAAATAAGTGAAAAACTCGAAGAAAAAAGAAGTACAAAACAAGAAGATCTCATTAGAAAAGTACATCAAATTATTGAGCGAGATTATAGCAATTCCAACCTGTGCATAAATTCAATTGCAGACGAGCTCTCGATGTCTCCAATCTATTTGAGCCGGTTATATAAACAATTAACTACAAAAGCACTACCCGATATAATTAGTGAAATGCGGTTGAATAAAGCCAAAGAGCTACTAAAGACCTCTGAATGTACCATTGTTGATATCGCAGAAAAAACTGGATTTACTAGTAGTTCGTATTTTTATCGTTTATTTAAGAACAGTACTGGTATAACCCCGAGCGATTATAGAAAAAAAAGAGATCCTCTACAATTTTGTGCAGCAAGCGAAAAAAAATGATACTATGTATGATGGGCAAAATGTTGTAAAAGAAGGAGAACTTAATGAGTAACGAACAAAATTTTTGGCTTGATTTACCAAAGCCGTTTTTTATATTGGCACCTATGGAAGATGTCACAGATGTTGTATTTCGTCACGTGGTTAGTGCAGCTGCAAAACCAGATGTGTTTTTCACGGAATTCGCAAATACAGAATATTACTGTCACCCTAAAGTAAAAGTAAAAGAAAGTGTACTTAGTCGATTAAAGTTCACAGAAGATGAACAACCGATGGTCGCTCATATTTGGGGTAATAAACCGGAGTATTTTGAACAGATGTGCATGGATATGAAAAAGCTTGGTTTTCGTGGTATCGATATTAACATGGGATGCCCAGTAAAAAACGTCGCAACCAATGGAAAAGGTGCTGGATTAATTCGACATCCTAAAGTAGCGGCAGAAATTATCCAGGCAGCAAAAGTTGGTGGATTGCCGGTTAGTGTGAAAACAAGATTAGGTTACACTGAGATTGACGAGTGGCGCGATTGGTTAACACATATACTGAAACAAGATATTGCGAATCTTTCCATTCACCTTCGTACCAAAAAAGAAATGAGTAAAGTAGATGCACACTGGGAGCTTATCCCTGAAATCAAACAATTACGCGATGAAATTGCTCCAAATACGTTGTTAACGATTAACGGAGATATTCCTGACCGTGCAACAGGCTTAAAATTAGTCGAACAATACGGCGTGGATGGTGTCATGATTGGCCGAGGTATTTTCAAGAATCCATACGCTTTTGAACTAGAATCTAAAGAACATAGTGTGGAGGAACTTCTTCATTTACTACTTTTTCATTTAGATCTTCACGATAAATATTCAAAAGAACATGAACCACGTCTATTTAATCCACTTCGGAGCTTCTTCAAAATCTATATTCGTGGATTTGATGGTGCCGACGAACTAAAAAATCAATTGATGGAGACGAATTCAACCGATGAGGTGCGGCGATTGGTGCAACCATTTTTAGATAAAGAATTAGAGTAATTCGTAATAAAAATTAACGGCCTCAGTTCTGAATTTCATCAGACAGAGGCCTTTTTTATTAAAGATAACCTAATTCCACTCAAGCTTTGGCAGCAATTCTTTTTGCAGCTCACACATCTCATCGATCATCGCACAAGCTTGATAATAGGTTGGAGCTTGCGGATCAAGCAGAATCGCTTGCAGCAATTTTGTTCTCGACTCTTCAACAAACGCCTCAAGTAACAGCTTATGGATTGTACCTTGGATATGGATCGTTCCGATAATGGCAGTTGGCAGTTCAACCGTCATTGGCTTAAATTCGATACCATTTTTGTTAACGATCGCTTGTGTTTCAACGACCATATCCTCTGGAAGTCCTTTAATCGCACCATGGTTTGGCATATTAACAGCATTCAGCTCGATTTCATCGTCGAAGAAGATCGCTTCGATAATTGGCACTGCATATTCATTACTGATTTGAACCTTATCTTTATCAAATAGATAAGCCTGCTCAGACCACTGCTCTTGATTCAGCGTATTCTCAAATAAGCCTTTATCCAAAGTACTGCCACTTGCACAGTATACAAATTCAGGTGTTCTGGAGTCCTTCTTCCACAGCTGCTCACTCATTGGGTCGTAACGGAACTGCAAGGGTAGTCCAGCATAGAAATCTTCAGCCCATGAGATATACTCACCGCAATGGTTAGTACCTGGGTAAGGATAGTATCCGTACGTATGGTACAACGTTCTGGATAATCCAATATGATCGAAATGTGCCAAACGGTTAGCTAGCTTTTCTTTCTCGTGGAATAGAGGATATAAATCTTCTCCCGTGTTCTTGTTCCATATCTTCGTGAAGAAGCCAAAGTGGTTCAATCCGCCGCCTTCAATCGCAATATCTTTACTATCCATCTCCAGAAATTCAGCTAGCTGATGAATACCCATGTCTAAACCATGGCACAAGCCCACCACTTTGATTGAAGTTAATTTGGAAATGGCTTCCACTAGCTTTGCTTCCGGATTCGTATAGTTAATTAGCCAGGCATTTGAACAGACCTTTTCCATCGTCTTTGCAATTTCCAGCATTGGACCTAGATTTCTCAATGTATGGAACATAGATCCTGGACCGCCGTTCTCACCATATAGCTGTTTGCTACCATAACGCCGTGGAATGTGAAAGTCTTGTGACCAGTAGTGATATCTCTCTACCTCAATCGCAACGATAGAGAAATCAGCATCCTTTAAGGCATCTTCCAAATTCGTCGTTTGCCAAATCTTCGCAGGATGAGAAAATGCCGTAAACATTTCGGTTGCATACTTGTATGTTCTATTCACGTTTTCTTCTACAATGTCCATAAGCGCGATTTCGAGTTCTACTTGATTTCTCAAACGTTCTGATAACACGAGATCTTGAAGTGCTCCTAGTCCAAAGGAAACACTTCCTGCTCCGATTAACGCAACCTTCAACTTTTTCATGATCTTCAAGCTCCTTTTGTCTTTTTGTATATGTTATATCCAGCACCAATAATTCCAGCATCAGGGCCAAATTCAGTTAACACGATTTTAATGTTCTCTTTTAAATGTGGAAGGACTTTCTTTTTAGCGCTTTCTATCACTCTATCAATCAGCCACTGGTTGTGATGAATGACCGCTCCTCCGATAACAAAAATATTCGGATCAATTGTTTGCATCAAAGAAACAATTGCGTTGGAAAAGTACTCAACCCACCTGTCGATCACTTCAATCGCTTGCCGATCTCCCATATGATATCTTTCAAACAACAAACCCGACGTGGCATCAATGCCATATAAAAACTTACTTTCCGCTTCAAGAGCAATGCCGCTGCATAGGGATTCCAAAGTGCCGTTATACAACGTTGAGTGGTTTCTTTTGCTGTCGGAAATAATCATGCTTCCGATCTCGCCCGCATATCCATGAGCCCCTTGAATAATTTTCTTATCAAGTATGATACCGCATCCAATTCCTGAACTAACCGTTATATAAATGGATTGATTATACGGCTTGGCAGCTCCATGATCCGATTCAAGCACTGTGATCACGTTTACATCATTCTCAAAAAACACTTCATAATTCGGAAAGAACGCCCTGATAGTTTCGATACTAACATTCTCTAGGCAAGGGATATTGGTTATATCTCGAATAAACTGTGTTTGATCATTCCAAGGAATCGGCAATACAATACCTATCTTGCTTGCTAGCTGTTCATGATCGACTTTCGCTGTCATTTCCTTGACGGTTTTGAAAATTTCGTCAGCATTTTGGAAATCTCTTGTTAATGCCGACTCCTTCCGAACAAGTTCAAGGTGCTCATTCACTAATCCAACCCTTATATTTGTACCTCCAATATCAACACCAATAACGAAGTTACCCATATTACGCTCCTCAACTATGATGACTGATCCATATATTTGGCGGCTGCAGCATCTAAAAAGAAATCTATATGATCATAGCCGAGCAATTGCTGAGCAGGCAGCCGTGCGTCAGAGTTTGTGAAAATCTCCTTCACGATTTCAGCTTTGCGTTCTCCAGTTATGACGACAACCACTCTTTTACTACTTGCAATCTGTTCCAAACCTAATGTAATGCCTTGCTTTAATTCAGTCTGCTCATGAAAATATTTTTGAGCGACAGTCTTTGTTGTTTCCGACAGCTCCACAACACTGCTGTAATTTAATACTGGGCTACCCGGTTCATTTAATCCGATATGCCCATTCATACCTACGCCCATCAAGCTGAATGTAATTGGGTGTTGCTCGATAAAGTGATCAATTCGCAAGCATTCCTGCTTCATATCCGGCGATGTTCCATCAAAAAACACAATCTGTCTGCTATCCAGTGAAATCTGCGAGAACAGATCTTGATTCAACATCTGATAGCAGCTTCCTTCAGAGCTTTTGTCAATGCCAACCCACTCATCCAAGCTAACGATGTTAAGCCTCTTGATTTTCAATTGGAGGTCCGCATCATTGGAAAATTTCTGATAGCTTTTTTGTGGAGTACTCCCTGAAGCCAGGCAGAACACGGGATGCTGATCGGTAAATAAATGATCTTTCATCTCTCTGGCAATTTCGTTTGCTACTTCCTCTTCATTCTCAAAGATTTTGATCATGTTGTTCACTTCCTTCTTGTTTACTCCGAAATGACATTAATCATCTCTTGCTGGAGAATAAGTATAGCTGCTCCCATTGCTGTTGATTGATGTAACTTACTCACCGAAATTTGAGGAGTCCACTCCGTATATTGCTCGACATAGCTTTTCGTGCGGTCCAATATACGTTCCGGAAACAGCGCTACCGTTTTACCGCTAATAATGACCTGGTCGATATCCAAGATGCTGATCATATTGGTAATCGTTAATGCCAGATTCTTCGAAACATAATCAATGCAAGCTTCTACGTCATTCGTTGAATTCAAATCATATTTGCTTAACAAATACTTAATAGCTAATTTGCTTTCCAGCCAACCGACTGAAGATGGAGTCCTTTTATATTCTGAATCAAAGCACATATACTCCAGCTCACCCGCACTTGCATTAACGCCGCGGTGAAGCTCTTTGTTAATAATCAAGCCGCCCCCGACCCCATCACCTGCAGCAACATGAACGAGACTCGTCAGTGCTTGATCCGAGTTTTCAAGATTCCGAAATTCCGCCACAGTCGCTGCGTTCACATCATTCTCCAGAAGAATGGGCAAGTTCACTTCGCTCTTGAGAGTTTCAATAATCGTTTCATACTTAAAGTCGTTTTCTTTATTGTGATGCGTTCTCATCCGGATCGTTTTCTTTCTTGTATTGATCGCACCATCAACGCCAATACCAATCCCCAATACAACACTATCCGTTTCCTTCGCTTTACTCTTCAAATGTTCTACAATCTCTATAAATATCGAAGTGAACTGCTGGCTATAGAACGGAATATCTGTTTCAATCGAATACGAATCTATGACCTTGCCGTGCAGATTAATAAGTACCGCTGTAATCGTGTTGCCAATAATCTGTATCCCGATTGTCGTATAGCTGTTTTCATTAAATCTGTAAACCGTACGCTTTCTTCCCAAGCCGCCAGATCCTTCTCGACTTTCACCAGTGACGGTCAATAAACCAATCTGTTCAAAAAAGGTAACTATCTTGCTTACAGTAACAAAGCTCATTGCCGTTTTTTCTGTGATCTCGACTTTCGCCAGTTCAGGATATTGAAGCAAAATATCGAAGACTATTTTTCTATTCTCATCTTTAATATCATTGGGCAAAAATGATTTCATATGTCCTCCTCGTTATATTATTAATATTATTAATATAATTAATAAATGAAGTTAAATAATTAATCAAAAAAATCAGGTCAGCACTGACCTCTTGAATTTATTATATATTCACTGTAGTGAACGTCAAGTGTATTTATTTAACTTCCTTAAATTTATCTGTTCTCTATCTTATTATCACCAACTAGTCGTGCATTTGGTACGCCACAAAAAGAAGCCTCTCATAAGTTCAATGAACTCACGAGAGGCTTCTAATCCAACCTATTTCAAGGCTTTATCAGCCTTATTACATCATGCCGCCCATACCACCCATGCCGCCCATATCAGGCATACCTGGTTTTTCTGGTTCTGGCTTGTCAGCAATTACTGCTTCAGTAGTCAAGAACATAGCAGCTACGGATGCAGCATTTTGAAGCGCGGAACGAGTTACTTTAGCAGGGTCAACGATACCTGCTTCGAACATGTTCACCCACTCGCCAGTAGCAGCGTTGTAGCCGATGCCGATAGCTTCTTTTTTCAAGCGATCCACGATAACGGAACCTTCTTGACCAGCGTTAGCTGCAATGGTACGAACTGGTTCTTCGAGCGCGCGAAGCACGATGTTAACGCCTGTTTTCTCGTCGCCTGTTACATCTACAGCAGCAACAGCATTATATACGTTCACAAGAGCTGTACCACCACCAGAAACGATACCTTCTTCAACCGCAGCGCGAGTTGCGTTCAGGGCGTCTTCGATGCGAAGTTTACGCTCTTTCAATTCAGTTTCAGTTGCAGCGCCAACTTTGACAACGGCTACGCCGCCAGCCAATTTAGCCAAACGCTCTTGCAATTTTTCTTTGTCGAACTCGGAAGTTGTTTCTTCCAGTTGAGCACGAATTTGGCTTACACGAGCATTGATGTCCGCTTTGTCGCCGCTTCCGTCTACGATTGTTGTGTTTTCTTTAGTTACGCGTACTTGACGTGCGTTACCCAGTTGTTCAATGGAAGTGCTCTTCAGATCAAGACCGAGCTTCTCAGTGATCACTTGACCACCAGTCAGGGCAGCGATATCTTGCAGCATAGCTTCGCGACGGTCGCCAAAGCCAGGAGCTTTAACAGCGACAGCGTTGAATGTTCCACGCAGTTTGTTCACGATCAACATTGCTTGTGCTTCGCCTTCGATATCTTCAGCGATAATAACAAGCGGTCTAGCTTGTTGAACGATTTTTTCAAGCAATGGAAGGATTTCTTGAGTGCTGCTGATTTTTTTATCAGTGATCAAGATGTATGGGTTCTCCAGAACAGCTTCCATTTTGTCCGTATCAGTAATCATGTACGGGGAAATGTAACCGCGGTCGAACTGCATACCTTCTACGACTTCAAGTTCAGTAGCGAATCCACGGGATTCTTCAACAGTGATAACACCGTCTTTACCTACTTTTTCCATAGCTTCAGCAATCAATTGGCCCACTTCTTCGTCAGCAGCAGAGATAGCAGCTACTTGAGCGATAGCTTGGGAATCTTCGATTGGCTTAGCGATTTTTTGCAATTCTTCAACTGCTGCACGAACTGCTTTGTCGATCCCTTTGCGAATAACCATTGGGTTAGCGCCTGCAGTTACGTTCTTCAGACCTTCACGGATCATAGCTTGTGCCAGAACCGTTGCAGTTGTAGTACCGTCACCGGCTACATCGTTAGTCTTAGTAGCAACTTCTTTAACCAGTTGAGCACCCATGTTCTCGAATGCATCTTCAAGTTCGATTTCTTTAGCGATAGTTACACCATCGTTAGTGATAAGCGGGCTACCAAATTTCTTCTCAAGTACCACGTTGCGACCTTTTGGTCCAAGTGTAACTTTTACCGCATTTGCCAAAGCATCTACACCGCGCAACATAGAGCGGCGTGCTTCTTCACTAAATTTAATTTCTTTAGCCATTGTGTAATTACCTCCTAGAATTTTTTGTATATCACGTTACTTTAAGTAGTTTAGATTTAGCTTATAATCGACTCTCGCTTAGTCAAGAATCGCGTGAATGTCGCTTTCTTTCATAATCAAATATTCTTTACCTTCGTATTTGATTTCTGTTCCTGCATATTTAGAGAAAAGAACACGGTCGCCTTCTTTTACTTCGAGCGCTACACGTACTCCATCTTTCAAAGCTCCGCTACCTACTGCAATAATAGTTCCTTCTTGTGGCTTTTCTTTCGAGGAGTCCGGAAGCACAATCCCGAATGAAGTGGTTTCCTCCTGCTCGCTCGGTAGCACCAATACGCGTTCACCTAAAGGTTTGATCATGAAAAAATAGCCTCCTTTAAAATTATGTTATTTTGCTTCAAAACATAGTTTAGAACTTACCTGTCTTACTTCAAAATCTCTGGTGTTTATGAAAAATATCAATTGGACGCTATGAATATCTGGTCCATCTCATATTTTCCATAAGCATTAGCACTCGACAGCTTGTAGTGCTAACAACAATTTTTATGATACTCAACTTGAGCCCGGATTTCAAGTCCTTTTACACAAATTCGCATTTGTTTTCGTAAAAAATAACGTTTCACTGGTTGTCCTAGGCACACACTCTATACATTCTATCCACAGGGTGTGAAAATATGCGTATGATTTCAGTAGTCTCAACTGTACCACCTACGCCCGAACATTTCAAAAAACGGGGGTTTAAAACAAAAGAACTGTCTCTTTCGTAGAAAAATCTACTTAGTGACAGCCCTCTTATCATCATTCCTCACTCTTGGTGTACTGAGCTTCCCTTGCCGCATCCGCAGCAAGCTGTTTGCGATAGACGAAGGCGGACAGGAATACGCTAAACTCATACAACACAAGCAGTGGAATCGTCACCAGAAAGTCTGAGATGAAGTCCGGAGGAGTGATGACTACAGCAATAAAGACAAGCGTGAAATAAGCGTATCGACGCATTTTACGCAAGCGTATCGGGTTAAGAACCCTCAGTTTGGTCAGAAACATCACCAACAGCGGTAGCTCAAACAACAGCGCTAAAGGTAGCACCAGACTGAACATGAAGTTGAAATATTGCGCAATTCCGTAGGTCTCTTCCAGTCCCATACTCCGGGTGATAGAGATTGTGAACGAAAGCGCCATTGGAAATACAACATAATAAGCAAAAGAAAGTCCGATTAGAAAAAGAACAAAAACATAGGGTACATAACGTAGTGTTGCACTACGCTCTTCCGGTCGTAAGCCCGGACTAATAAACGCCCACAACTGATAAGCAATAAAAGGAACTGAAATGACTAATGAAACCGCCATTGCGATCTTCATATACATTCCGATACCATCCCAGAATGAGAACGCATGCAGAACAAACCCTTGCGCTAGATCTGTACTAATTAAATAATCGTAGATTGGCTTGGCACAGAACAGCCCCCCTACCAATCCCAAAACAAATACAATCAGCACATAAATAATCCGTTTACGCAGCTCGGTGAGATGATCTACCACCGACATTTCTTCCGATTCGAGAGACATCCTGACACCATCCCATGACAAGAATAGAAACGCCACACCGACTTTATGTATAGCTGTGCCCGTTTCTGCAGAAAGCAGCAACCAAATTGAAAAAGGGACATCTCCTAAGTCTATTAGACTTGAGAGATTGCCCCATTGTTAAATCATTTATTATTCCGGCAGGCGTTTGTCCTGAGGAATATCTGCAGCGACCGTCTGCGGGGCCGTCGGCACAGGAGCTTCGCTCTTCTTCACCGGATCACCATCACCAATGATTTCACGTGCGCCTTCCTTAAATTCACGGAAGGTTCGTCCAACTGCGCGGCCTAACTCTGGCAGTTTATTCGGTCCAAAGAGGAGCAGTGCCAGTATAACCAACAAGATAATACCCGGAGTACCAATTCCACTAAACATTATTATTCCTCCTTGTCCGTCTATCCGATCATGGTATCGATTACGATAATCTAATAATACCATAACTTATGTCACAGTTACATCCACTATCTTCTATAAATAGTTTATCCTTGTGACGTGACAAGAATATGACAATGTTATTGGCGGTATTGGCCAGTTACCATGAGTAACGCTTCAGGTAGTTGATCCATAATGGCTGCTAAATTCTCATGAACACCCTTCGGTGTGCCCGGTAAGTTGACAATCAACGTGCGTCCACGAATGCCGCATATCCCGCGGAACAGCATCACCGCACGGTTTTTTTGCATCACCGTACTTCGCATCGCCTCAGAAAGTCCAGGCACTTCCCGTTCGATTACACGCCGGGTTGCCTCTGGAGTCACATCACGTATCGCTAAATCCGTACCTCCGGTAGTCAATACCAGATCTGCTTGAAAATAATCTGTGAGTTCTATCAAAGCTGCGATAATCTCATCTTGTTCATCGGGCACGATCCGATATTCAACGATCTCGCCTCCAAGTTCCTCTTCCACCAGCTCCCGAATAACCTGGGCGCTCGTGTCTTCCCGTTCGCCCCTGGCCCCTTTATCGCTGGCCGTTAGGATTGCTGTTTTCCACGCCATAGGTTTGTCCTCCCTCTCTATGTATAATTGGCTGTACAGTGCAGCCCACTTGCTTCAGCGCATCGAACGTCAGCTCTGATCATGGTTCAAGCGCGTAATCTCCATTCTTGCCCCCACTTTTAGTCACTAAGAGCGTTGGTCCGATAATCATGTCCTTCTGAAGAGCCTTGCACATGTCGTACACCGTTAGTGCTGAGGCAGAAACAGCGGTCAATGCCTCCATTTCAACTCCGGTCTTTCCGGTAGTATGGACTGTTGCTTCTATATAAAGTTCATCTTCGCTGTTATCGGAGAAGCGGATGTCAATACCGGTAAGTGGGAGCGGATGGCACATCGGAATCCAGTCAGACGTCTTCTTGGCCGCCATAATTCCAGCGATCTGCGCAACGGCAAGTACGTCTCCTTTACTGATCTTGCCTTCCTTGATGGCACTAAGCGTCTCAGTTGCCATCTTGATCTTACTCCGCGCGACAGCTGTCCGCTTCGTAATCTCCTTTTCGCTCACATCCACCATACGAGCTCTTCCCTGCTCGTTAAAATGGGTCAATTCCACGGCTCACTCTCCTTTTCGGCAGTGCACTATGCCATTTTCAGTAATCAGCATGTCCATAAAGGCATCATGCTCATCCATGGGCACTTTCGGAACCAGTTGCATACCAAAGGCTAGCCCGATCCAGACAGGGGGCTTCGCAGCAGCATACTCTTCCGTCTCCCATGACGCACGCAATCGATCATAGTATCCTCGGCCGTAACCAAGCCTGCCTCCCTGAAGATCAAAAGCCAGCCCCGGAACAAACACAACATCCGGTAGTGTAACAACTTCAATCTCTTGTGAATCTTTGCCGGATACAATAGGTTCATGGATACCATACGCCCCCGGCTCAAGCTCACTCCAAGCGTTTACCATATGGACACTCATTGCACCACTTGCCGGAATGACACGCGGCAGCAGTACCCTGCGCTGGTCCTTCCACGCCTGTGTAAGAAGCGCGTTGGTATCGAGTTCAGAACGGAAAGATACATAGGCCATCAGTGAGGCTATGTCTTTCGTCTTCAGCCACTCTGATGCATGCTTGCAGACCAGAAAAGACAATTCCCTTCTCTGGTCCGAGGAGAGCTCGTTTCGGGCGATGGTCTTCTCAGTTCTTAGTTGTTGCTTTGCTTTGGAGATCACCGACTCCTTGCTTGACATCGTCGGCCACCCCCATATATTTATCCCAAGCTTATCCTTGTTTGTAAATCCAGTTTACCACTCTTCTCCCCGGTTCGCCAAGGTGGATAGGACTGTGTTTCTGGGCCAGGTCGTTATTCTCTGCTTCCGATATATCGAGCTCTCGCTTGGGAAACGCTTTTCATGTAAACTATAGAATAAGTTGTTCATACGGCTGAGGTATAAATGCCAAGGCGAAATATGCAAGGGTGGAGGTTTCATCGTTATGCTTCTTCAAGCGACAGGAATTACAAAATCATATGGTATACAGAACGTACTAGACGGCATAAGCCTTCAGGTAAATGAAAAGGAACGTGTCGGACTCGTGGGTGTTAATGGTGCCGGCAAATCAACTTTTCTGCAAATTCTGGCTGGTGAAATGTCCTATGACAGCGGTCAAATTCATAAATCAAAAGAAACTACTATCGGGTATTTAGCTCAAAATACCGGACTTCAATCTGACAAAACCATTCATGAAGAAATGATGGCAGTTTTCGCACCGCTGATCGAAGCCGAGGCTGAGCTAAGAGAGATGGAAGTAAGCATTGCCGATCCTAAACTGGCAGAGGACCCAAAACGGTACGAAGAACTGCTCGAAAGATATGCCCGCCGATCAGATTGGTTCAAGGATCACGGCGGTTATGAAATGAATACACGAATCCGCAGTGTCCTCCACGGCATGGGCTTCGGCGAGTTCCCACCGGATACACCTATCTCCACACTTAGCGGTGGCCAGAAGACTAGACTCGCATTAGCCCGCATTTTGCTTCAGGCTCCCGATCTTCTAATGCTGGATGAGCCGACGAACCATCTGGATATCGAAACATTAACATGGCTTGAGGATTATCTTCGCAGTTATGCTGGAGGAATTCTGGTCGTATCTCATGACCGTTATTTCCTTGATCGGCTTGTAACTACTATTGTAGAGATCGAGCGTCATCAATCTCGGCGTTATACAGGCAATTACAGCCGATATGTAGATTTGAAGGCTGCCGAATATGAAGCACGGATGAAGCAGTATGAGAAACAGCAAGATGAAATCTCAAGAATGGAAGATTTCGTTCAGAAAAATATTGTGCGAGCATCTACCACGAAACGTGCGCAGAGCAGACGCAAAGCGCTTGAGAAGATGGACCGTATTGATCGACCGATGGGCGATCTGAAGAAAGCCAGCTTCTCCTTCGAGCCTGACTTCATGTCTGGTAAAGAAGTGCTGCAAGTCCGTAATGTTGCGGTTGCTTTTAATGATGGTCCACCTTTGTTCAAGGACGCTTCTTTCGAACTGCGCCGGGGAGAAACTGCTGCACTCATCGGTCCCAATGGTATTGGCAAATCTACACTGCTGCAGTGTATGACCGGAACCCGCGAGCCTTCAACTGGAACTGTGAATTGGGGGACTAAGGTAAAGGTCGCTTATTATGATCAGGAACAGACCCGCCTCAATCCAAAGAACACAGTAATGGAAGAGCTATGGAGTGAATATCCAATGATTGAGGAAGCCAGAATCCGTACGATCCTTGGCAACTTCCTCTTCAGCGGTGAAGATGTTCTTAAGAAGATATCCGCGCTGAGCGGCGGCGAAAAAGCACGCGTTGCATTATCAAAGCTCATGCTGCGCGGCGCAAATATGCTCATCCTAGATGAGCCAACCAACCATTTGGATTTAGTCAGTCGTGAGGTCTTAGAATCAGCTTTAATTGATTTCGAGGGCACATTGCTCTTCATTTCTCATGACCGTTATTTCCTCAATAAAATGGCTGAACGGGTGCTTGAGCTTCATCCCGAGGGGATCGATCAATACCTTGGCAACTACGATGACTATATCGAGAAAAAACGAGAATTAGAAGAGATTGCGAAAGATGCCGCCGAATTAGCCGCCAAAAACGTCAACAAGGATGCTGCAGTTCCTGAAAAAAACGCTGTTTCCTCCTTCGAAGCGGACAAGCAAGCCAAGCGTGAAGAGCGTAACCGGAAGCGGCGTATTGCTGAGCTAGAGGAAGGCATTGCCTCACTAGAAGAGTCGATCGCTTTTATAGAGAATGAAATGACTAAACCTGAAGTTTATCAGGATTATTTAGCACTTCAAGGTCATGAAGAGGATCTGAAGAACAAAAAAACTCAGCTTACCGATTTATTTAACGAATGGGAAATCCTTGCTGACGAATAATGTAAAAGCCACTTCATAAATTTTTTTCATATTTCTTATTTTGTTCATAAACAGTTATCCACAGCTCTATACACAGGTTTCGTGTATAACTCCCTACTAAAAAAGCCCCTTAGGGGCTTTTTTTATGCGTTAAATCAGTATTTCCGAATTACAGGAATTATTATCCACCGAATTATCCACATTATCCACAATTCCCACAAGGTTTCATTGCGAATAAAAATGGTTATAAGGGCATTTTAAAAAGAGCTGACATTGCTGATTTTACGCACTTTTTACACAATTCGTAGAGAATATGTGGATAACGTTGTCCACAACTTGACAAAAGACATAACCCCACCTAAAACCTGTCATCAAAACCTAAAAAAGAACCCGCTATCTCTAAATCAGACAGCGGGTAGATGTATATTAAACGATTTGTGTAGAGAGCAGGGCAGCGTTACAGGCTGCAATATAGGCAATCCCTGCTGCCATGATAATATCTTGATGCGTAGCTGTGCCTCTAAATTTAAGACCTTCCCACTCTACCATCACAGCCGCCTCCGCCTGGGCGTTCTCTCCACTTCCAAGTGAATGCAGCTCAAGTCCCGCAAAATCGATATCCTCTGAGATGCCTTGCCCAATAGCAGCGATAATAGCTTCAAGCGGACCATCTCCAGTACTAGTATGAGAAGTTTCCTGTCCAGACTTCAAATGGCGAACCGTAACCGCGGCCACCCGGCGCTGGGCACTGCCTGCCAATACCTGAACCTCACCCAGTTCATAGACCTGAGCTTGCTGTCCAGTTGTACTGCTCACCATTTGCAGCAACTGGTCATCACTCACTACCTTTTGGCGGTCAGCGGTCTCTTTAAACGATTCATAAAGTGCATCCAGCTCCGCAGGCTCCAGCGTAATACCATACTTCGCCGCCCGGTCCTTTAGCGCATGTCTGCCAGAATGCTTGCCCAGAATGATCATGCTACGCGGGATACCCAGCCGCTCTGGGTCCATAATCTCATAGGTGCTTCGATCCTTCAGCAAACCATCCTGATGAATCCCTGACTCATGCTGGAAGGCATTTCTTCCGACGACTGGTTTGTTATAGGCGATTGGAAAATGCATCGCTCCGCTGATCAGCCGCGAAGTATCATACAGCTTATCAAGCACAATGCCTGTTTCTGCTCCAATCGCATCTCCGCGGGTTTCGAGCGCCATCACAAGCTCTTCCAGTGCGCAGTTCCCGGTACGCTCGCCGACTCCGTTCACAGTGACTTCGATCTGCGTCGCACCTCCATCAATTGCTGCCAGACTGTTGGCTACAGCCAGCCCCAAATCATTGTGACAGTGGGCACTGTAGCTTACCGTTTCTCCACCTCTTGCTCCTAGCCGCACACGTCGGAACATTTCCCCATATTCATGTGGCAATGCGTAACCGACCGTATCGGGCAGATTGATAATAGAAGCGCCTTCCTCAATAACAGCTTCAATCATTTCAATCAGATCATCGATTCCTGTTCGCGCAGCATCCATCGCCGTGAATTCAACGACATCAGAGAATTGACGCGCATAAGCCGTCATCTCGCGGGCTTTGGCTACGACTTCAGCTCTGCTCATACGCAATTGATGTTGCAAATGAATATCAGAAGAGGAGATGAACAGGTGAATCCGCCGGCGTTCAGCATCTTGGGTTGCCCGGACTGCCGCGTCAATATCCCCTTTAACCGCCCGTGCAAAACCGCAAATTTCCACATTTCGCACCTTACGAGAAATCGTCTGTACTGCTGCAAAATCACCAGGGCTCGATATCGGAAATCCAGGCTCCATCACATCAACACCCAGATCCGCAAGCTTATAGGCCAGCAGTATTTTTTGCTCTGGGGTTAGACTTGCACCCGGAGCCTGTTCACCATCTCGCAGAGTCGTATCGAAAATTTGTATACGTTTCTTTACTGGAATAATCATCTGAATTCCTCCTGTTTTCCTCTTATTGGATTCCTTACCCTAACCTATGCTTCAGCGCAGATCCACACGTCGACTTGTGGTCCTGCTAAATTCCCCACCCACTGCTGCCGGCAGCTGATACGAATGAATCCTCTGCACAATTTGGAATGTGCAGAAGGTTCACTCTTGGCGTCTTATATTGCGCCTGAGTCCATAACCCGAGTCGCTTCAATAAGAACGCAAAAACCCGCCGTCTCTAATAAAGAGACGGCGGGTTACCCCTCCGCGGTACCACTCTTTTTGACGCATAGGCTATTCATATAATCAAGCCGTTAAGCTGCGTCCAGCTCCTCTTCCCTGTCCATCCTGAGGATGTCAGGATATCTGGAAAGGTCCGATAACGGGGACAGCCGTAGGCAGCGTAATCTTATTTCCGCCGCTCCGCTCCCGGGCGAGATTCAAGACTTTCGGTGACTGCGTCGCACCACCCCGCAGCTCTCTGTTCACCGTCATTCCCTACTACTCCCGTTCTTAGCGTGTATTATATACATTCTAACTACTCAAAATCCATACAAAAAAGCCTGCCATCTCATTCAAGAGACGACAGGCTGTTAACCTTCGCGGTACCACTCTTGTTGATGCTCTGTACCGGTTAAGTTACTGCCGATTCCAATTGAACATCCACTTTACGGTCCAGTATGTTAGATACTCGACCACCCTTTCACGGAGGTTACCCGTAGACGGTGTACGAACGTTCCGGCGACAATTGCCGGTAATGCTTCCACCGTTCCGCTCCCAGACGAGTTCAGGTCCCCTTCGACTGCGTCGCACCTACCCGCAGCTCTCTTATCCCAGAGTATCCTTACTACTTCCGCTCATCGCGTTTCCTTGTATAATTGAACTGATTATACTCGTTAGCTCCAAATGATGTCAATAGGCGGATACAGACCATTGTTCCAATGAGAATCCAGGGTCTGCTACCATATCCAGCGGAGTACCGCCATCATGCTGCCACTTCACGTATGCAGCAGCTCCAATCATAGCTGCATTATCCGTGCAGTATACCGGAGGTGGAATAATAAGCTCAATGCCCTCCGCTTCACAGCGTGAGATCAAAGCCGTGCGCAGGCCAGCATTAGCAGCAACACCTCCACACAGCAATAACTGCTTGGAGCTAGTAGCTTTAACAGCGCGTACCGCTTTTTCCACCAGCACCTCAACCACAGATTCTTGGAACCCGCGGGCAATGCCTGCGACATCTGGCGTGAGACCCTTCATCTTGCTCTGATTCACAACGTTCAGCACAGCCGACTTTAAGCCACTGAAGCTGAAATCATAAGAACCCGGCTCCAGCCATACTCTTGGTAACGGTACAACCTCAGTCGCCTCGCGGGCCAGACGATCCACATGAGGTCCGCCGGGATAAGGGAACCCTAGTGCTCGTGCCACTTTATCATATGCTTCGCCTACGGCATCATCACGGGTGCGCCCGATAATTCGAAACTCACCCTCCCGCTCCATATGAACCAGTTCAGTATGTCCGCCGGACACCACTAGTGTCATGCATGGATACTGTAACTCTGCCACTAAACGGTTAGCATAAATATGTCCTGCAATATGATGTGTACCAATTAGCGGCTTACCCCATGCGAGTGCAAGGCTCTTGGCAGCTACTACCCCGACAAGTAAAGCCCCCACCAAACCTGGGCCTTGTGTAACCGCCACCGCCGACAACTGATCTGGTTCAACCCCTGCTGTAGCGAGTGCTTCTTCTATCACCAGTGTAATTACTTCCACATGCTTACGGGAAGCTACTTCTGGTACTACGCCGCCGAAGGCGCGATGTGTCTCAATCTGACTCGAGATGATGTTGGATAACACTTCAGAGCCATCTTTGACTACAGCGACCGACGTTTCATCACAACTCGTCTCAATAGCAAGTATTAGTACAGGCTGAGCTGCGCCCGTTTCTGTCTTCATTTCAAGTCCACGCTTCCTTCCATATTTCCATGCTCCTCATACTCTGGCAGATCCGCCCACATAATGAGCGCATCTTCGCGATTATCGGAATAATATCCTTTGCGTGTGCCAGCAGATCGAAAGCCTTTTTTACGATATAAATTCTGTGCTACCTCGTTCGATACCCGTACCTCAAGCGTAATGGATTTCATCCCCACATAAGATGCCGTCTTCATAAGTTCTTCAAGCAGGCGCTCGCCCCATTTACGTCCACGATAGGCTTCAAGCAGGGCTATATTCGTCACATGCGCCTCATCCACGATGGCCCACATACCGGCATAACCGATAATATGACCTGCCAGCTCCATAACCATATATTTTGCAAAATGATTATGCGTCAGCTCGTTGCGAAAAGCTTCCTCTGTCCAAGGCATCGTGAAGGCTTCCCGTTCAATGATAAGAATGTCAGGAATATCCGTTAGCTTCATCAAACGAAAAACAAGTTCAGCCTCTTGAGCTATCATTGATTCCGCTTCCGTCATGGTTTCTTTAAGCCCCCTTCTCTACTTAACCGCAGATTGGCCTCCGCTTCTGAGATCTGAGTATAGTTAGGGATCAAGCTATGGATATCATCTTTCTCTACCTGAAGCCGCGCTTCTCCAAGAAATCCTGTCCAGCGGCCTTCCATTTCATAAGGAACTGCAATAGAAACACCAAGATCCTTCAATGGACGAAGCGATTCCTCACTGCCATGAACTGCAGTCTCCCCAACAAACCAAAGAACAGCGGGCTTATTGCCTTCGACTGAAGCCTGTCCTAAACGTTCAGCTAAGTACTCCACCCAATCTGCCATCAGGCGGATGGCATCAGGCTCAAGACGGCTAGGAGCATTATTTCCCTCAGCTGCGAATAATCCTGTATACACCTGTCCTCGGCGCGCATCCATTAGTGGAATGATCCAATCAGGCCCGTAGCTGTTATTCTTGGTAGTTTGTTCCGACGCTTTGGTCATCACGTTATTCTTGAGGGCTGTTTGATATCCGCCCCACGCCACTGCATGTAGACTCGAAATACCGACAACTGGGACATCCCATGCCCATGCCAGCGTTTTGGCAGCGGTAACTGCGATACGCGTCCCCGTATACGATCCAGGACCCACACCAACAGAAATCCCGCCCAGCATTGCAGCAGTAGTTCCTGTTGCTTGCAGCGCCTGCTCAATGATCGGGAGTAAATGCACCGAATGATTCCGTTCTCCGGAAGCATTTATTTCATGCAGTAGTTCCCCATTCTCTGTAACTGCCACGCCTAATACTGCAGTTGATGTATCCAGCGCTAAAAGCCGCTTGCGCGGCTCTGTATTCTGATTCGTCATATTCCTTAACCCCACTTCTGGATCAGCTGCCGGCAAAGCTCACCATACGGCTCCCCGATTCCGGTCACCGTAATCATTCTTTCATCTGGCCCCACTGTTTCCATGTATATATGCATATGCCGCGGCGGCATTAAATCCGTAATAATACTGCTCCATTCCACCAAGCAGACCCCTTGCCCGTAGAAATACTCATCAAGTCCAAGCTCGTCCGCTTCCTGAAGCGAAATCCGATATACATCCATATGATATAGGGGCAGACGGCCCTCGTACTCTTTAATAATTGTAAAAGTAGGACTGTTTACGATCCCCTTTACGCCGAGATGCCGAGCGTACCCTTGCGAGAATGCTGTTTTTCCTGCGCCCAGATCGCCGTCCAAGCCGATAATCATCCCTGGCGTTGAAGCAGTAGCTAGAGCAGCTGCAAGCAACTCCGTATCCTGGAGGCTGTAAGAACGGTAAGTGAACACCGTTTCGTCTGTATTGTCCAACTACAACTACCACCTTTTAAAATATACCTGCCAAAAACCATTACTATTAATTATATCGGTATGCTCCATCCATCGCAACAACTGTCCCAATTCAATCTCCCATGCCAGTATGCCAACAATAGAAAAAGAGACCTCTACGCAAAAATAAGCATAAAGAGTCTCTTTTATAAAAGTGTAATTTAGCTTATCTCAGCTTTTTGAACAAACCTTGTTAATGATCTTGCTCTTCTAACCGTTCAACGCCTACCGTATGCGTATTCGTTGGTCGAGAGCCCACTTGAACCGTAGCCATTCCGTTCTGTGCATCCACATGCTCAATCCATACAGGTTCTCCATCCAAATGTACACTTACCGTCTCTTTAGAAGCATAAATATCCTGTGCTCGTTTGACGTCCACCACTGTTCTCCTCCTTTATTTTACCTACATCTCACGATTCTAATGGCGAAGTTTCTTCGAGGGTTGATTCCGCATCAAGCTTCTCCGAGTCCGAGACCTGACTTGCTTCCGGTGGAGCTATAATGCTGTCCCAATCCACAACTGTCGCTGGGATATCCTGCTCGCTCAGCGCATCGATCCACTCGTTTCCACGCGGTTCCATGACTTAGTATTCTCCTCCTCAGCTTTATTAGCCTGATTTTATATTTTCCCATGCTTCACAAAAAATGCACCCGGCTAGAAAAGCCTTTCCTGCCTCATACTAACCCAAAGCAAATAACTTAGATCAGGAGGCGTTTCTCATGCATACCGTTTGGAAAGGAGCCATCAGCTTCGGGCTAGTGCATGTTCCGGTTAAAATGTTCTCCGCTACGGAAGACAAGGACATTTCTCTGCGTTATATCCATAAGGAATGCGGCAGCCCACTGTCGTATGTACGTAAATGTCCGGTGTGTGACAAAGAGGTGGCTTGGGAAGAAATCGGCAAGGGTTATGAATATGAAAAAGGGAAGTTTGTTCTATTCGACAAAGAGGAACTGGATCAATTGACCGACGAAAGCAGCAAAAGCATTACCATACTCGACTTTGTTGATCTGACGGAGATCGATCCAATTTATTTTCAAAAAACCTATTACTTATCTCCGGATCAGGCTGGGACAAATGCATATCGGCTTCTTATGGAGGCCATGCGTCAAACTGGAAAAATTGGCATCGCCAAAATATCGATTCGTTCCAAAAGCAGTCTGGCTGCTATTCGTGTGCTGGAGGATTGCCTCGCCATCGAGACTATTTTTTATCCTGATGAAGTGCGACCGGTCTCGCAAGTGCCTGGCCTGCCCGAAGCAGGGACGGTGAATGATAAAGAGCTGGATATGGCCAAGCTGCTCATTTCACAGCTATCCACGCCTTTTGATCCGGCAAAATATACCGATGATTATCGCCAGCGTATGCTTGATCTAATCTCACATAAAATTGCAGGCGAGGAATTTCATATCGCTCCTGCCAAACAGGAAAGCAATGTAATTGATCTAATGGCAGCATTGCAGGCCAGTATTCAGGCTGTACAGCATATCCCTACAGATCCGGGTCCTTCATTAACAGATACTAAGAAAACAAAAACTAAAGCGGCTCCGGCTGCCAAAAGAAAAACAGCCAAGTCTAAAGCAGCAGCTGAGCCTGCCGATCAGCAAAACGAAGCTTCCGGGCCGATTCCAGTCATCGCACCAAAACCGAAACGCCGCAGTCCAAAAAGCAAAACAACCGTATCGTAGGAGGCTCTGGTGATGAAGCTTCAGCCTATTATTCCTTTTGAACCCATACTGGCTGGGCAGCTTCCAGCAGGCAACCAGTGGATCGCACAGATTAAATGGGATGGCGTTCGCATGTTGTCCTATTACGACGGAAGCACTACTCAGCTTATTAACAGACGTGGTAATTACCGTACAGCGCAATATCCAGAACTTACTGATGTATCTGCTTACTGTAAAGCTGACTCCGTTATTCTTGATGGTGAGATCATTGCACTGGGGGACGGCAAGCCCTCATTTCACGAAGTTATGCGGAGGGATAGCTTAAAGAATGGCTCCACCATTTCCGTCGTTAGGTATCAGGTTCCTGTCATTTATATGATTTTTGATATTCTGTTTTATAATGGCCAATCGACGATGGATCAGCCTTTATTCTCACGGCAGCAGCTGCTAAACGATATTCTGCTGCCGCATCCCCACGTACAGGCCGTACCCAGTTATACCGATCCCACAGAATTATTCGCCGCCGCTCAGATTCAGAGCTTAGAGGGAATCGTCTGCAAGGATATCAACAGTACTTATGCTCCCGGTGGAAAAGATAAACGCTGGCAGAAACGCAAAATCATTTCTGATCTTACGGCAGTAGCCGGGGGTGTAACGTTCCGAGACGGCATCGTCAATGCGTTACTTCTTGGGCTGTATGATGATAAAGGGAATTTGCATTATATCGGACATGCCGGGCCAGGAAAATTGACTGTACAGGATAAACGCGACTTAACTGCAGAGGTACAGCATTTAAAAATAGATCAAATGCCCTTTACAGCTGATCCCCAGCGAGGGAAGGGTGCTTTTTGGATAAAACCGAAGCTTGTCTTCAAAGTTCATTTTTTGGAATGGAATACCTCAGGCACTCTTCGTCAGCCGGTTACTCAAGCTAGGGTAGATCTTCCTCCCGAATCATGTACTATGGAGCAAAAAGGATAAACTCTTTCCAAAAAAACGTCCTCCCGAATTTATCGAGAGGACGTTTCTTATTGCGCTGTAAGACTCGTTACAATGGTCTCCAGCTCTGCTTTTGTCTGCGCAGTATTTTTCGTATTCGTAAGCGTATAATCAATACTTCCATCCGCACTGGACCATACAAGCTGGACTTTTAGATCTCCATGGTGAGGACCAAACACCGTGTAAACTGCTTCAACCCCGTTGATGGTCAAATTTTCATCCTGGTCACCAGGCAGCTGCGCTAAAGTAACCCCTTCCGGAAGCGTATATGCTGGAGCTGATTTTAGATTCAATCTCTCCCCATTTCGCAGATAAGTGATAGAAGTTTCTGTATCGCTCCACTTTAAGCTTTGTGAGATCACCTTTTTACCAGCAGCTTGTGCTTTAGCTTTTACCTGATCTCTGAGGGTTTTATACTCTGTACTGAAAAACTTCGGAAGCACTGGATTTAAAACGACATCCTGCAGCTTATAATCCTCCGGGAGAGAAGCTGGTATCAAGAGTGACTTTCCGCTTAATGAAGATAACTTCTGCGCTGCTTCATTTGTAGAACTGAATCTGTATGGCATATAGCTTACACTCAAATCTTCCTCTGGATTAGATTTTTTGTCATTAACATAGAGAGCCTTAATTTCTCCCGCTTGTAGGGGAACAGCATATTCTTTGGCAATCAAATCCTTAATCGTTGGCGATACCTGTGGTGATTTCTGCTCAACCGGAACCGTACCTTTGCTTTTATTATTGCTCCCCGCAGGCACTGCGCCTGCTGTTCCACTTACCGCACTCATTAACACTATCAGGCTCAAAGCCGTGATGGCCGAACTTTTTTTAATCATCATTATAATATCCTCCCTTAACCCTTGGTTATTTGATCATGCTTTTAGCTACAGCCAACATTTCATTTGTCGTCAGTTTACTGACCCGATTGTCTGAAAGGGTATATTGTATCGCGCCTGATTTATCCAGCCACACTAGCTTAGTGTTGAAACTTGCTTCTTTAGCCAAATCAGTTGTAAGAATTACTTTCCTACCGTTGACCGTCAGTTCTTTCTTAGTTTCCGAAGCTCGTACAAAAGGCACAGCTCCTTCGGGAAGTTTGGCGGGCGGCACTCCAGTTACAATGCTAAAATTGGCTTTTCCTTTGGCGTACAGCTGCATAGACAAGTTCGTCTGGCTCCAGCTGATGATCTTGCTAAACAACTGTTTGTTGGGATCACCTGCCGCCGCTGCTGCCTTTAGTTCCTGCTCTAATTGCAAATACAGCTCTGAATCATTTGCTACAGACGGTGGATAAATGATGGCTGTCGCCAGAGCAAAGCCCTTAGGAAGATTTCCAGGCTGTGGAGTAGCTGGACCCTTCAACGCTTTGAATTTAGCAGCAAAGGATTTGTAGTCTTTAAAAACAAATCCTTTGCCAGAGAAGCTGATCGTATCCTGAGGGTTAGAGACTTTGTCACGTACGTAGTAGACCAAGTACGTACCTTCCTTCAATCCCGCTACCAGGGCCTGCAGTTCCTTCTGGAGCTTCTGATCGGTTGGTACTGCAGTCTGCTGCCCAGAGGCAGCTGCGACCGAAAGAAACAAGCCAGGCGCAACCCCACTTACAACTACTCCTGTTCCTAACAAGGTTGCTGCCGAGAGCGCGATCATTGTTTTTTTGAGTTCATCATTTAGCTTCAATTTCTAACATCCTCTCCTTCTAAAAGGGTGAATGTAAGCTCACCCTGTTTTCAACTACACTTCTATAACACTCCAGCATGAGAAAAAGGGACTTTTTCTCACAAATAAAGAGGCCGCCCCAAGCAACCATCATGGCTTTTGGGACAGCCTCTTTTTTTGTTCTTAACATTACAAGTGACGCGCCAAGTGATGCAATATGTGAAGCACCTATAGAGTAATTGGGGAATTTCTCCCTAAAATTCAGAGATTTCTGTTCATCGGACTTATAATTAGGGAAAACTTCCCTGAAATTTGGCATATTCGGCAACGAATAAAGAAATTCCTATGATTATTAGGGAGGAATTCCCTGATTTCGTTCATTTAGAGCGAATATCGGTTATTTTTAGGGAGTTTTCCCCTAATTAGTTTAAAGCATATAAATCACACATAGCACATCGCCCACCGCCCCAACCAGAAGCATAGAACACTACGCGTGGCATATCGTCACATGGCACAGTAAAATCCATTACTTTTCCTATTCCATAAAAAAAGCTGCCTCCCAAGTAGATTTCACTACTTTTGAGACAGCTTCTCATATTGTACGGATAGAACAACAGTAGCTAGCGAATAAAACTATTGGCAATCACTTGCCATTGTTCACGGGTTAAACTGTTATTCAATCCATCATTTAGACTACGAATCGTCTGGCTGGATTCATCATACCAATACAAACGATTCTGGGAAGACCAAGTCTGCTCCCCCTTCTCTGTACTCGCTGCGATAAAAACTGCTTCTTTACCAGTACCTGTCATAGACCATTTTTCGGCAGTCTGACCTTCCAAGATAGACACTTGCGTTGGATAACCCCTAAAAGCGCTCTGCATTAAGGATAGTGTAATTCTTTGATCCCCCTTATGGTAGGTAACCTCAGCACTCTCTATGGCATTCACAGCGATCTTCTCCATAAACAGCTTTTGGCCTGTTTTATCGACCTTTGCTTTTTTTTGAAATTGTTCAAGCATTTCTTTATATTCTGTGCTTATCGACATGTAAGGAGAAGCGGCCTTAAAAGTGGCTTGCTCAAATTCATAACCATTAGCAAGTATGGAAGGCAGCTCGGGCCAGAAATCGCCAGTCCCTTTTAATTCTTTTACGAATTCTTGATATTTAGAATACACCGGAGAACTGAAAGCGAACTGCAATTGATTTCCATAGCCTAAACCTTTGGCTAACTTTGTAAACTCAGCATCATTCACATAATAAGCAGCCATTTCTCCAGCATTCAAGTGAGCAAGCGCCTGCTCTTTATAAGTCGCTAATAAACTCAGATACTTCTCTATCGCAGGAGAGGTCGAAGGAACAGGGGTATTATAGTGCACCGTCTTCACAACAGCCTTCCCTCCGCTGTTCACTAGTATAATAGCTCCATCCGAAGGCTTGGTGATATCAATTGCAGACTGGCTATCAAGTTCCGTTAAACTTCCAAGGCCAGACAGCTGAAGGGCACCAAACCCGATCATCCCCAGCAATATAGCTGCGGAGACTCCTGAGAGAAGTCTCTTTCTAAATTTAGATGGATGCGGGATTGTCTTCTCTTGCTTCTGCATAACAGGATCTCTCGGCTCTGAGAATGACTCCAGCTCGTCTCTGAGATTCGCCATTTCTCCGTCCATCGTTTTCTGTTGTTCATGAATCGCCCTTACCCGCTTCATAACTACTGCTTTTACATCTAGTTCGTCGCAGTTCCCCAATGCGTCCATTTTCTTTATCATTTTCTCTTCAACACAGCTTCGTTGCCCCACCATTCCGTCCCCCCTTTCTGAGCATTCATCATTTTGCCAAGCTTCGTAATCGTACGCCTGTATTTCTTCTTCACAGCATCAGTATTCTTATCGAGGATCTCCGCAATTTCCGGGAAGCTCTGTTCCTCAAAAATTCGCAGCACTAACAAGTTTCGCTCCTCTGTCTTCAGCTTCGCGAGGGCAAAAGTCAGATGCTCGTTAAATATGTAACGGTCCATCAACTGTTCCGGGCTTTCTGCAGGAGGATCCGGTTGAAAAAGCGCCATAATCTTCAAATGTCTTTGACGTTTGCGGATCAGGCTGAGGCAATGATGATAGGCAATTTTATATAGCCAAGAAGAAAAGCTCGTGATAGGGCGATATGTGCCTATGTGCTGATATGCCTTCACTAGAATATCCTGTACCGCATCCTCCGCTTCCGTACGGCTCCCAAGCAGCCGGCAGCAATAGCGGTAAATCGGCTTTTGAAAAGCTTCGACGATAAGGGCATAGGACTCTACCTCGCCTGCCTGTACCCGAACGACGGTGTGTTCGATCCCGTCCAAAATCAGCAAACTCCCCTTTCACATAACCGTATAACCTTATAACTCTTATGATCATCCAAAAGGGACACTTTGGAAATATTTTTTTCATGAAAAGGAACAGACTGGCACATAATACCCTCATTCCTATAACAGAGAGGAGGTTCAGGATGCCAGCAGCCATCAAAGGCACAATTACTGTAGACGGCCAAGAGATAACCATCACCAACCCAGAGAAGCTGCTATGGCCGAATTGCGGGATTACGAAGCGGATCTATCTGGAAAAGCTCGCCGCCCTCTCTCCCTACCTGCTGCGTTATTGTCGAGATCGGCTGCTAACCGTAATACGTTATCCGCATGGTATCTCTGGAATGTCCTTTTATCAGAAAAATGCACCTGATCCTCTTCCAGCCTTTGTCCAGACCGCTGTTCACGAGAATATTAACTATATCAAGCTGCAAGGTTTACCTGAGCTGATCTGGCTGGGTAATCTGGCTGCTTTGGAGTTTCATCCTTCTTTGCATTATGTAGGTAGCGAGCTGCCTTGTGAATGGATGATTGATCTAGATCCGTCGCGTGAGGTCGAGCCCCGTATCATGGAAGCAACTGCAATCGTAGGGACGGTCCTAACCTCCCTTGGTTTATCCTCTGTGCCCAAAACCTCCGGGGCTACCGGGGTGCAGATCATCGTTCCTATCGAGACTGGCGTTACTTTTGATGGATTGCGAAAAATCGGACACTTTGTGGGGCGTTATGTCACTGAAAAGCACCCCGATTTATTCACCTTGGAGCGTCTGAAGAAGAATCGGGGAGATAAAATCTATTTTGACTACCTCCAGCATTACAGTGGCAAAACATTAGCTGCACCTTACACACCACGTGCCAGGCCGCTTGCTACAGTATCCACACCATTGCTCTGGAAAGAGGTTCAGCAAAACGTATCTCCTACTGATTTTCATCTGCTCAATATTGAGGAACGCCTGCAACAGATGGGAGATCTTTTGGAAAAAGTGCCACCGCAGCCCGTCAAACAACTCATTGCTAAGCTTCCATAGGGATGGAATGCCACGAATAATGAGCCCAAAAACAGCAATAAGCCCGCAGCATCATTTCATGCTACGGGCTTATCAGGCGTCCCACTCAAGGACAGAAGGTATATTGTATAAGAATACGGCATATCGAGTCTTGTTCACCGTATTTATTGCTCCATTATTCGTAAAAATACCTTCTTTCAGTTAATAGTACTAAAGTGCCAAGCTAAAACGCCTGCGGCGTCCTTTTAGGATGGTAAGCTAATGAATTGCTTTCTTCTTGAAACGGCCACCTTTAACATCATGAATGTTACCTATTGCGATGAATGCACCAGTATCCCAATCCTCAACAATGGATTTAAGCTTAGCTTCTTCCAAACGGGTAATAACCACGAAGATCACTTTCTTATTCTCCCCGGAAAATCCGCCTTCTCCATCTAAATAAGTAACACCACGTCCAAGACGTTCCGTCAAGGCTTCACCGATATCACGGAATTTATCACTAATAATCCATACCGATTTCGACTGATCCAGACCCTCAAGTGTAATGTCAATTACCTTGAATGCAATGTAATAAGCAATTAGTGAGAACATCGCATTATTCCAACCGAACACAAATCCAGCTCCGGATAAGATGAATAGGTTGAAGAACATAACAACTTCACCTACAGAGAAGGGAAGCTTCTTGGCTACAAGAATCGCAACAATTTCTGTACCATCTAGAGATCCGCCAAAACGTACAACTAGCCCTACACCTACACCAAGAATGATCCCCCCAAAAACGGCAGCAAGCATAGGCTCAACCGTAAAGGCATTCACATGATGCAACATTGAAGTACCAATAGACATAAGCACAATTGCATATAAGGTAGATAAGGCAAAGGTCTTACCGATTTGCTTATAACCGATTAACAAGAACGGAAGGTTTAACAGCGTCAATAAAATCCCCAGAGGAATGTCGAATAGATGTGATAAAATAATGGAGATACCGGTAATCCCACCATCAATCATTTGATTCGGTACGAGGAATATCTCAAGTGCAACAGCCATCATTGCTGCCCCAATGGATAACATGATCATTCGCTGCGCGAACTTAGCCATTTTATGTGTTCCGGTCTTCTGCAGCTTGTTCTTTTCCTCTTTGGCAATCATTTGTGGACTCACATTCATAGAACTCCCCCTACAATTTAACAGTATAGTGTTGAAACATTCGGAAGTATAATTATAATCTATACTTTCTTACATTTCTTCTTATACAATTATTATATCACAAAATAAGCCCTAATAATGAATGGAACACGTTATATCCTTCGAAAAATTCAGATTTAGTCCTCTTTCCGCTCATAATAGCGGAGATAACAACTGACACAGCCCTTCACCGAGTTTGACAATTCTCCCTCTCTCCTTAAACTTTACAGGATCAATAAATTCACTGTGCTTTTGATCCTTCTCAAACCCTGTGACTAGAGGGGATATAGCATCAGGATGTAGCAGCACAGCAGTCAATTCAAAGTTAGAATAAAAGCTGCGCATATCCAGATTTGCACTCCCCACTGTAGCGAGCAGATTATCGATAATCATGATTTTGGCATGCATAAATCCTTTAGTATAGCGGTAGAATTTAACTCCAGCGTCTTGTAAATTTTCTAAATAAGACAAAGAAGCATGATAGACAAGCACATTATCAGGCTTCGCCGGAATGATAATTCTTACATCCACTCCACGAAGTACTGCACTTTTCAAGGCCCGGCAGATGGCAGGATCAGGAATAAAATACGGTGAAGTAATCCAAATCCGCTGTTTAGCTGCACATAAGGCGGCAAAATACATCTCTTGAGAGGCGTCCATTGCAGCATCCGGACCACTCCCTACAATCTGCACGGCTTCTTGTGACTCACAATTATGTTTTGGGAACAGACGCGGATGGCTTGTGCTTTCGCCAGAGGCCAATCTCCAATCCTTTAAGAAGACATACTGAATATAATATACTGAGTCTCCTTCGAGACGCAGATGGGTATCACGCCAGTATCCCATTTTGAGATCCTTCCCCAAATAATCATCCCCTATATTCATTCCACCCGTGAAGCCAACGAGGCCATCTACCACCAGGATCTTCCGATGATTACGGAAATTAAAACGACGGTCTAACAGAGAACTAATCGGAGGTAAAAAAAAGTGGAACTCCACCCCAGCATTTCTCATCGTTCGAATAAACCTACGACTTAATTTATGACTGCCCAGACCATCACAAAGCAAGCGTACCTTAACGCCCTGTCGCGCCTTCCGAATCATAACATCTTGAAATTGCTCACCGATCTCATCATCACGATAAATATAAAATTCCATATGTATATGTTCTTTCGCTTCTTCCATAGCTTCCAGCATAGCATCATACGCTTCTCTCGCAGATGATAATACCCTGCTCTTGTTATGACCAGTAATTGGTCCTTCTGCGATCTTAGAAAGCAAACCCAATAGACCCTTATTATTCTCAAACTGAGCGTTCCCACTCTCAGTAACATCCTTTACTACCTTAATATTGCCAGAGACATGCGAACGAATTTCACGAAATAGTGTAGTACATCTTTTGTTTAATTTTCGATTCTGTCTATAATCACGGCCCAGAAAATAATAGAATGCCAGACCCAGCGGCGGACAACAGAATGAAATGAACAACCACGCCAAAGCCCTTTGCGGGCGACGAAACTCCATAAATACAATTACTGCGACCTGAATAATAAAAAGACTTAGAATTATCGCAAAAATCTTCAATTCCCTACCCCCTTCATTAATAAAACAGTTACCAATAGACTCGCTGCGACGATTCTATTACTGGTTTTGCCGTAACTCTCTTTCTTTATTCAAACAAACCGTTGTCATGTTCCTGAAAGATATGGAATACATAGAGTAGTAAGACAATTCGGGATGAGCCTAATGCAAGTAAGGTCGTTAGCTTCGTGTATCGTAAGGCGGCTGCCATATGCCGCAGAAAGGAGAAGCCATGAAGAGTCAGCCAGATCATAACCGGATTACGCTGCTCGTCGTAAGGGATGCCGGACGCCCAGTCAAACAACTCCAGATCTCCAAGCCACTTGCGTTCGCCCTGCCGGCAGCAGCAGCCCTGTCCCTCTCCAGTCTGGTCACCTCTATGCATTTCCATGCCTCGCAGTCGATCTCACAACTGGAAGCTGAGGCAGCCGCACTATCACTAACCAATCTCCGCATGGAAATGAAGGTCGCTGACAAGGATAAGGATCTAATGCAGCTTCGTACTCAAGTCAGCGAGCTATCAGAAGAGGCAGATAATATTAAAGACAAGCTGAAGAGTGTAAATGCGCTGGAACAGGAGTTGCAGTCTTTGATTAACAAAAGCAAAGGCTCCGCCGCTGAAACAAAAGAATCAAAAACGGGATCAACCGCTTCAAACTCAACCTTAGGCTTATCGAGCCGTAACGCTGTGCCAATCCCAAATGAGACATCTTTTAAAGCTACAATCACATCACAGGTAGGCGGAGAATATATCGCGTCTTATCAGAACGAATCGCTGAATCTAGTGGAGGAAACAAAAGACGATTTCGAAGAGATCCACGGTATGCTCGATGAAATGGTGGAAAGTATTACTCAAACTATCACTCTGGCGGAGCATGCGAATAACGTTCAAGCAAATCAACAGGCAAAAAAAGCTCAAGCTGAAAAAGCCAGACTAAATGCAGCGGTACTCTGGCCTACAGATTCTAGGGTCATCTCCTCAAGCTTCGGCTACCGAACAGATCCTTTCAAAGGCTTATCCGCGTTCCATTCAGGTGTCGATATTGCCGGGAACTTAGGCGATCCTGTATATGCCGCCTTAGACGGGGAGGTCGTTACCTCCGAGCAGATGGGTGCGAGAGGCAAGTATGTCGTGATCAAGCATTCGAACGGGCTTGAAACCTGGTATATGCATCTGCAGGCAATGAATGTATCTGCGGGAGACATGGTTAATAAGGGGCAGAAGATCGGTTTGCTTGGAAACACTGGTCGAAGCACAGGACCTCATCTTCATTTCCAGGTAGTAAAGCAGAATAAAACTGTGGATCCATTGGATTATGTTAAACCCTAAACGTTAATGTAAAAATATATGAAATAGGAGGAATTTATACATGTGGAATAAGCGGCAGCAGCGTGCCTCTATCAAGTCTACTGACTCTCTGATTGGGCATGGGGGTACGCTCGAGGGTAAAGTACATTGCGATACGAACCTGAGGATTGAAGGTACCTTTAGCGGAGAAATTATATGCAGTGGTGTAGTCACTGTAGGTGAGGAAGGCACGGTGCGCTCCAGTATTAGAGCAGAAGAGATCGTTATCGCTGGTAAAGTATATGGAGATGTTACCGCAGACCGTAGGCTCATTATGACTGGTACTGGCGAGCTGCACGGTAATATTTCTGCAGGAGCACTCAGTATTATGGAAGGCAGCCTGCTTAATGGGTCCATCGCCATGCAAGAACAGCCCACCTCTGAACAAGCAGGTGAGCTCAAAAGTAATACGAAAAAGGACAAGACAGCAAAACGTTCCTCCAAAGCAGAAGAAACGCTTGAAGCCGGTTAATCCTATTTTTATCCAGCAACGTCCCGTTTACGGAAGACAAACCAGGAAACTGCTAAGAATATAACATAATACACTGCCAGCACAGCAATGGAGAAGCCTAGTGTAGCACCACCTGGACCAATATCAGATCCCATGTAGACCCTTAGATCCATATGAGTGAAAATTAAATATCTGGCCCATTCGAACACATCCGGATTAAGCAAAGCAGCGAAAATACCTTGGGCAAACATGATAAACATAGATAACCCTATCGCCAATCCACTTGCACGGAATACGGAAGAGATCATAAAAGCAAGCGTAACCGTCAAGAAAAGAGTGACATAGCGGCATAGGAGATCTATAAAGGAATACTCAGCAGGACTCCAAGCTGTAATCGAAGACAGTGTGTCTCCAGTTGGAGAGGCGAAAATAAACGATGAAGCTAAACCAAAAACAATCAATACTGCAGTACAAAGCAAGCTAAACAACACAATGCTAATGTATTTCGAGAGCAAGATCTGGGAACGGCTCCACGGGCGAATCAGCAGCATTTTGATGGTTCCCCAGGTAAATTCGCCCGCTACGGAGTCAGCAGCTATAACAACAACGAAGATCGTATTCAGGAAGAATACAACACTCACTATCATTTGGAAGCTGTCCCAAACGCCTAAGCGTGATGCAGGGTTATCTGTTGTGAAATACATAAGAGCCGGAAGAAACGCACTAAACACTGCTAGAATAATCAGCATAATCCATGTGCGAGCACGACTATATATCTTGATGTTCTCATTATGTATCAACGCTGTAAAATTACTCAATTCCTTCACCTCCTGTAACCTCTAAGAATTGATCCTCTAGCGTACGGGCAAGTGATTTGATACTGTACACTTTAATCCCACCAGCCACTAGTCTGGCATTAAACTCAGCAATTTCTTCACGTGCCGCCTCAACTACAAGCCCACCGCTCTTTAATGTTCCTTGTCCAATGAGAGCAAGTGCAGCTTCGGCATTGTCAACCTCAAACAAGGTTTCTCCGATAGGCATTGTAACATTGCCTACCTCTTTTAGCTGTTTTACCTCAAGCAGTTGCCCATTCTGAATAATGGCTACACTGTCACACATGAGCTCCATTTCGGAAAGTAAATGGCTGGAGACAAATACGGTTGTTCCTTCTTCACGACAGAGTAGGCGCAGATAGTCACGAAGCTCACGTATGCCTTGTGGATCAAGCCCATTGGTTGGCTCATCTAGAACCAGTAGCTTTGGTCGGTTTAGTAGCGCCTGAGCTACTCCAAGTCTCTGACGCATACCTAGGGAATAAGTCTTCACTTTGTCATGAATTCTTTGACCAAGCCCGACCAGCTCCACAACCTCATCAATCCGTTGCTTACTGACTCCCGGTACCATCCGTGCAAATTGTCTAAGATTCTGATACCCGGACAGAAACTTGTACATTTCAGGATTCTCAACAATAGCCCCAACACTTGCAATAGCCTCTTTATAATTATTTTTAATACTATGACCACTAATCAGGACGTCCCCACTACTAATTGAAATTAATCCCACCATCATTCGTATTGTTGTCGTCTTCCCTGCTCCGTTTGGTCCCAAAAACCCGAATATTTGACCCGGTGGGATATCCAGCGTTAAATCGCTCACCAGCGTCTTAGAGCCTATTTTCTTGGTAACTCCCTGCAGACGGGCAACAGGTTCAGACAGTATTTCTGTATTTGACACAGTATCACTCCCTTTCATTTACAAACAAGTTTACCATACCGTTTTTTTCAGAAAATTACAAAAAAGAAACAGTCTAACGTTGTTTAGACCGAGGATTCGATTTGAACAAAAAGGGACCTGGCCTCCCGCAAACGAAAGAGTCCAAGTCCCTTATATCACTTCATTCAATATTACCTGTTTTTTCAGAATGCAGGTATTTAGCCACCTACACGTGCAAGCTCGCGCATATTCGCTTCAAATGCAGCCATCAAAGCAGCCTCGCCGGTCAATCCGGTTTGCTCCACTTTGCGAATCTGCTCCATCATCCGTTTGTAATCCTTCGGAATGACACGAACAAACTTCGGCAAGCTATCTGCCCACTGATCCAATACCCGCGCTCCCGCCTTACTGCCTGTAAGCTCTACATGACGGCTAATCAGCTCGCGCAGCTCTTCGATCTCTTCTGGCTCTTCCACTCTCTCGAGAAGTACCATCTCGAGATTGCAGCGGCCGATGAAGGATCTCTCTGGATCGTAAACATAAGCGATACCACCTGACATCCCTGCCGCAAAGTTACGGCCTGTTTCACCAAGAACAACCACACGGCCTCCAGTCATGTATTCACAACCGTGGTCACCCACACCTTCTACAACAACCTTCGCTCCAGAATTACGAACGGCAAAGCGTTCACCGGCGATACCGTTGATATAAGCTTCTCCAGCTGTTGCTCCGTAGAATGCAGTATTTCCGATAATGATATTGTCCTCAGCTGCAAAGGTAGCTTTTGGAGATGGTTTGATAATAATCTTACCACCCGACAGTCCCTTACCAACGTAGTCATTGGAATCGCCTTCCACCGTAAGTGTGATCCCCTTAGGAACGAATGCACCCAAGCTTTGACCAGCAGAACCGGTGAAATGAAGACGAATTGTATCATCAGGCAAGCCGGCTGCCCCGTATTTACGTGTCAGCTCGCTACCAAGGATGGTTCCAACGGCACGATTAACGTTCGTAATCGGTAACGATGCTTCTACAACCGTTCCAGATTCCAGTGCAGGTGCAGCCAGATCCAGCAGTTTAGAGACATCAAGCGTCTCTTCCAGACCATGATTCTGACGTTTACTGCAGAAGCGTGTGCTTCCCTCTGGCATTTCCGGTACATGCAGCAGACTACTCAAATCTACGCCCTTCTTCTTCCAATGCTGCGAAGCTTGAGCAGCGTCTAAGCAATCTGTACGGCCAACCATCTCTTGAATCGTACGGAAGCCAAGACTCGCCATAATTTCGCGTAAATCCTGTGCCACAAAGGTCATAAAGTTAACTACATGCTGTGGATCACCCGTAAAGTTCTTACGAAGATCTGGATTTTGTGTCGCTACACCAACCGGACAAGTATCCATTTGGCAGACACGCATCATGATACAACCCACAGCCACTAACGGAGCAGTAGCGAAACCATACTCTTCAGCACCCAGTAATACAGCTACGGCTAGATCGCGTCCGCTAAGCATTTTTCCGTCTGTTTCCAGTACAACGCGGTCACGCAGATTGTTCAGCATCAACGTCTGATGCGTTTCGGCCAAGCCAAGTTCCCATGGAAGACCTGCATGACGAATGGAGTTCATCGGAGATGCACCTGTCCCCCCGTCATAGCCACTTACCAGGATAATATCAGCGCGCCCTTTGGCTACGCCAGCAGCAATCGTACCTACTCCGACTTCAGAGACGAGCTTAACATTAATGTTTGCACGTGGATTGGCATTCTTCAGATCGTAGATCAGCTCTGCCAAATCCTCAATCGAATAAATATCATGATGCGGCGGAGGTGAAATCAAGCCCACACCAGCTGTTGAACCGCGCACTTCAGCCACCCATGGATAAACTTTACGTCCTGGAAGCTGTCCGCCTTCCCCTGGTTTAGCACCCTGAGCCATCTTAATCTGGATCTCATCAGCGTTAACAAGGTAGTTAGATGTAACTCCAAAACGTCCGGAAGCTACTTGTTTAATCGCACTGCGACGGGAATCGCCGTTGCTGTCCGGGATATAGCGGGCTGGATCTTCTCCACCCTCACCAGTATTACTCTTACCACCGATCCGGTTCATTGCAATAGCGAGGGTCTCATGCGCTTCCTTACTAATGGAACCAAAGGACATCGCACCCGTCTTGAACCGTTTCATAATGGACTCCACTGGCTCTACTTCTTCTAATGGAATCGGTTCATAAGCTGACTTGAACTGTAATAAGGAACGAATCGTCAGATGCTTCTCACTTTCACCTTGAACAAGTGCAGCATATTTCTTGTACATCTTATAATCTCCACTACGCACGGAGTGCTGAAGCAGATGAATGGTCTGTGGGTTGAACAAATGATCTTCCCCATCGTTTCGCCATTGATAATCACCACCGGAATCAAGCACTTTATCATTTCCGTCTTTTTCCGTGAAAGCACGGTTATGATGGATAAGTGCCTCGGTTGCTACTTCCTCCAGACCAATACCGCCAATGCGGGAAGGTGTCCAAGTAAAGTAACGATCCACGAATTCCGAGTTCAGACCCACAGCTTCAAAGATCTGCGCGCCCCGGTAGGATTGAATAGTCGAAATCCCCATTTTGGAAAGAATCTTAACTACGCTCTTAGTCGCAGCTTTAATATAGTTCTTCACAGCCTTCTCATGCGAGATTCCCCGCAGTAAGCCTTGGCCGATCATATCATCCAAGCTTTCAAAGGCCAGATACGGATTGACTGCACTCACACCATAACCAAGCAGAAGTGCATAATGATGGACTTCACGAGGTTCACCGGATTCAAGCAAAATACTAACTTTTGTCCGTGTTCCTTGCCGGATCAGATGGTGATGCAAGCTCGATACCGCAAGTAGAGCAGGAATCGCAGCATTCTCACGGTCCACACCGCGGTCCGTCAGAATCAGAATGTTATGACCTTTAGCCATAACGCGATCAGCAGCCTCGTTCATACGGTCAAGCGCGATACGCATTCCTTCTGCTCCGAGCTCAGCCGGGAAAAGAATCGGAATAGACATCGACTTGAAGCCTGCACGACGAACATGACGAATTTTAGCAAAATCTTCATTCGAAAGAATCGGTGTGTGCAGCGAGATTTGGCGACAGCTTTCTGGTTCTGGTTTAAGCAAGTTACGCTCTGGTCCAATTGTAGTCGTAGTAGAGGTAACCAGCTCTTCGCGAATAGCATCGATTGGTGGATTCGTTACCTGAGCAAACATTTGTTTGAAATAATTAAATAGACGCTGCGGACGGTCTGAAAGCACAGCGAGCGGCGCATCATAACCCATGGAACCTACAGCTTCAGCGCCAGTAGATGCCATTGGTTCAAGCACCTTGCGCAAGTCCTCAAAAGTATAGCCGAACGCTTGCTGCAGCTGCTGCACATTGTCATGCTTAGGATTTGGTAGCTCAGGCGCATCTGGAAGCTCTTCGAGACTAATCAAATGCTCATCCAGCCACTGGCGGTAAGGCTTCTCAGTGGCGATAGCCGATTTGACTTCCTCATCGGAGATAATACGGCCTTCCTTCGTATCCACGAGCAGCATGCGTCCAGGCTTCAGGCGGTCTTTATATAAGATGTCCTCTGCTGGAATGTCCAGTACACCCGCTTCGGAGGATAGAATAATCATGTCGTCCTTTGTTACATAATAACGAGCAGGTCGCAAGCCATTACGGTCCAGAATAGCGCCGATTTGCACACCATCTGTAAAGCCCATTGCAGCAGGTCCGTCCCATGGCTCCATCAAAGTGCTGTGGTATTCGTAAAAAGCTTTCTTGTCGGCGTCCATACTGTCATGATTACTCCATGGTTCAGGAACCATCATCATGGCTACTTGTGTCAAGGAGCGTCCGCTCAAATAAAGAAACTCAAAGGTATTATCGAACATTGCTGTGTCCGATCCATCCGGGTTTATAACAGGTTTGATCTTGCTCAGATCTTCGCCGAACACTTCACTCTTGAACAGCGACTGGCGGGCATGCATCCAGTTCACATTTCCGCGCAAGGTATTGATCTCACCATTGTGGATCATAAAGCGGTAGGGATGCGCACGTTCCCAGCTTGGGAAGGTATTCGTACTGAAACGGGAGTGAACTAACGCGATTGCTGATTCCAGCTCTTCGTTCTGCAAATCCAGGTAGAATTGTCCGACTTGTTCTGTAGTCAGCATGCCTTTGTACACGATCTTACGACATGACAAGCTTGGGATATAGAAGGCTTCAGCCTCTTCTACACCACCGTAGCGAATCGCAAGCTCTGCACGTTTGCGGATGACATAAAGCTTACGCTCAAAAGACAATTCGTTCGTAACCGAGGCCGAGCGACCGATAAACACTTGGCGCACAAAAGGCTTTGCAGCCTTCGCAGTTTTGCCAAGCATTTCATCATAGGTAGGTACATCACGATAGCCGAGTACTTCCTGACCTTCTTCAGCAATAATTTTGCTTAAGAGAGCCTCATGTTGAGCCCAAACTTTCTCGTTATGAGATAGAAAAATCATACCTACGCCATAATGGCCTTGTTCCGGCAAAGCAAAGCCAAGCTTCTGGGCTTCACTAGCAAAGAAACGGTGCGGAATTTGAAGCATGATACCTGCTCCGTCACCAGAGTTGGGTTCGCTACCTTGTCCGCCACGATGCTCCATATTAAAGAGCATTGTTAAAGCGTTACTAACAATATCATGGGACGGTTTGCCTTTAATATGGGCTACAAATCCCATGCCGCAAGCATCTTTTTCGAACTGGGGATCATACAGGCCCTGTTTTCCGGGCAGTTCAGTGTGTCTCATCGAACGCAACCTTTCTATTATAAAGTATGGCGTAATCTTTGGAAAATTTTTCAGATTAAAATTTTAATAATTATTCAAGCCAGATTAGTGCTATTATTTTATCACCGGGGTGACAACAGCGCAATTTAAACTTTTTTATGATGCTGATTAACATTTCTTTTTGCGACACAGCTTTAGTGGACAAAAGTTTAAAAAACTCATCTATGTATAATTATGCATAAATGACGCATAAGAACTTATGCAATGAAAGCGTTTCAAGAATTTTCATCACCCTTGAATGTTTGCAAGAAAAAGGGTTCTATGATTTAAACTCAAAAAAAAGCGCCTCCCGGAGGAGACGCTTTTTAATTACTTTTTTTCAAATTATACAGTCATAGCTTGTTCACTGTTCATTCCAGCTTCATTGTCCCGACTGCGGGTCATGAAGTAAGCGAAAGTAAGAGCAAGGAACCCAAGACCGAAGATTGCAAGCACACCTACGTCACTCCACATTGCACTGAAGTCCCCTGTAGAAATTACTGATTTAAGACCACTAACTGTGTAAGTCATAGGAAGCAGTGGGTTAAAGAATTTCATCCAGTTCGGGATCAATTCAAGTGGGAATGTTCCGGCACTAGTTGTTAATTGGAAAATAAGAATAACGATAACAACAAAACGTCCCGGTTGATCCAACCAAGTAACAATGGATTGAACTACCCATGTGTAAACTAGACTAGTCAAGAATGTAAATAGGAAGAATAGCGGTACACTTTGTACTTCTAGTCCAAGTCCGTACAATACAACCACAGCAGCCAGCATAGACTGGATAAAGCTCATGATTGAGAACGTAAGCGTACGGCTGATAAAACGATTCATACGGCTTGCGCCTATTACAGCTGATTCACGCATTGGAATAACAATTGTAGAAATCAGTGCACCTACGAACAAACCAAGAGATAAGAAGTAAGGAGCAAACCCTGTGCCGTAGTTCGGTACATGATTTACAACTTGATCCTCAATCACAACCGGTTGTGCGAACATTTCCATCATTTTATCTGACTTATTCACGCTGCCTGTTTTTTCAGCAGCATCGCTAAGCTTAGTTGCCAGTTCTGTTGATCCAGATTTCAGATCATCCATACCATCTTTCAGCTCGCCTGCACCGTCAGCCAGTTTTTTCGAACCATCTGCTACAGCACTGATACCGGAACCTAGTTCGCCTACACCACTTAGCAGTTTTGAGGTACCATCGCCAAGCGCTTTACCGCCTTCAGCCAGCTTGCTGCCTCCAGCTGCAGCTTCTTTAAGCTTCGCACCAAATTGTTGCATCCCTGCATTCAGCTTATTGCCACCTGTTACAAGTGCAGATGCGCCTTGTGCCAGTTTTTGCTGTCCTGTCAAAAGCTGTGTGCTACCAGCATTTAATTGTTGCGCTCCATCATGCAACTGAGTTACACCAGCAGCTACCTGCTGTGAACCTGAGTGCAGTTGAGTTGCACCTTGTGCCAGTTGCTCTTGCCCACTGTGGAGTGCAGTAGCACCCTGTGCCAGCTGCTCTTGACTTTGTTGCAGTTGCTCACTACCTTGTGCAACAGCTGCACTAGCTGCTAGGAGCTTCTGTACGGCCGGATTCTGTGCCAACTCAGGACTAGCCTGTGCCAATTGCTGCAAGCCTTGAGCGACCGCTTTAGCGCCCTCAGTAACCTTTGTGCTACCTTCTGCGGAAGCCTGCAAGCCTGCCTCTAGCTTCGCGCTGCCATCCACGGAAGAGGTTAAACCTGCTTCCAGCTTCGCGCTGCCGTCAACTAAAGATTGTGTTCCTGCTTGTAATTTAGTAGTACCATCTACAGCAGACTTCGTACCTGCTTGAAGCTGTGTGGCACCTGTTACAGCTTGCTTCAAGCCGTCACTAAGCTGTTTACTGCCGGCAGCGCTTTGTGCAACGCCATCTTGAAGCTGTGTATGAGCAGCCGACAATTGTTGCAAACCGCCTGCCAAAGTGCTAGAACCCGTTTGAATTGCAGTAGCACCTGAATTTAAATCAGACACACCTTTAGTAAGTGGTTCTACACCATTTTGAAGTTTACCTGTACCATCTGTCAGTACAAGAAGATTATCTTTCAGCTTCAAGGCTCCGTCATCTAGCTTACCAGCGCCATCTGCGATCTTGGAAGCTCCATCTCCCGCCTCGCCCAATCCATCAGAAACTTCTGTAATCTGATTGAATACAGACTCCACATAAGCCTCTGTTACCTTAGCGGATACTTTAGATTTAATTTCTGATACAGCCGTTCCACCGATCTGTCCGGCCAGGAAGTTGTAGCCTTCATTTGGCTCATAAATAATTTTTGCCGGTTGTGGTTCATCATCCAAAAGCGTTGTTGCTTTAGCAGAGAAGTCTTCTGGAACAATAATCGCCATATAATAGGTATTGTCCTTCATTCCTGCTTGCGCTTCTTCTAGTGAAACAAAGTTCCATTGAAAGCCATCGGTTACCTTAAGCTCCTCAACCAGATCATCTCCGGCCTGAAGTTGTTTTCCTTCATAATTAGCACCGACGTCTTGGTTGACCACAGCAACCGGTAACTCATTCATCTTGCCATACGGATCCCAGAATGCCTTTAGGAAGAATCCGCTATACATCACCGGAATAAATAGGATGGCAATCATCGGAATCAGCACCTTTGGATTTCTCAGTGCTGCGCCAAGATCCTTGGTAAATACGGATAATGATTTCATTCTGGTTCTCTCCTTATGAGCTTATGCTCTCTTTAAAATGCTTTGTTTGCGAAATATTACGTAACACTAGGTGACCGTTTTCCCCATTCGGTCAATTTAGGGGATAAAAAAACGCCTTTCGGCTCTTCTTCAATGCCTAAAACAGCTTGGAAATTGTTAAGGGAAAGCAATCTAATCACGCCATCCCTATCCTGAATCAACGCTTACTGTGCCAGTCCTTCGGCGAGAAACAAATGAAAGTACATCTTGATCTGTTCCTTGTCCAAGGGAGTATGTGTTTTATTCAGTTCAGCAGTCAATACAATATATAGCCTGAACATGACTACAGATACGATTTTAGGATCGCAAGGTTTGATTTCTCCCTTTTCAAGGGCTTGTTGCACCTCCCGTTCTAAATATTCTAAAACTAAGTTCTCGATCTTCTCGAGCCCTTCTCCTGCCTGCGGCGTTCCGAATTCGCGACTCTCCTGGGAAAGCTTGATGAATAGCTCCTGCTCACTTCGAAATTCCAGCAGGGCATCCAGCACACGATGCAGGTTATCAAAGAAAGGTCTGTCTCGCCTGATCTCGCGATCAGCAATCATCTTCATTTCTACCATCATATCGCGCAGGATCTCATCAAACAATTGCTCTTTGTTTGTAAAAAAGGTGTAGATGGTTCCTTTCCCGACATTTGCGATCTTAGCAACCTGATCCATGGTAGTCGCCTTATATCCGAATAATGAAAATGATTTTGCTGCGGCCTGAAGCACCTGCTGTCTTCGATCCACCACTGCCACCTGTGCCCACTTCCTTTCTCCAGAAAATATCATTACCGCTGACTATCTGACCACTTTACTAATCCGGTCAATTGGTCATTCATTACTTTAACATGTAGCTTTGCAGTTTGCAATACTTTAGAAAATCTTTTATTTTTTTATTTATTGCAGGGTTTTAACTTTCTATTTACGTCTTATTTGTATAATGTGAGTAGAGAACAGTTTTCCCTCATCTATTTAAGAAGAAATTCCGCATTTCTATTGAAAAGGAAAGTAGCAGGTGAACTTATGCGAAAGAAAAGAGTACTGCTGTTTTCGGAAGGCTTCGGTACGGGCCACACAGGAGCAGCCTATGCTCTGGCCGAAGGAATAAAGCTGCTGAATCCGGATGTCCAGTGCCGAGTCATCGAGCTAGGTAAATTTCTTAACCCGATGGTCGCCCCATGGATTCTTTCCGCTTACCGAAAAACAGTTAGCAGCCAGCCTAAGCTGGTCGGCATGATGTATAAGACACAATATCATAAATCATTGAACCCGTTGACTAAGATGGCACTTCACCGGATTTTTTATACACATGCCTCTCAAGTGATCGAACAGCTAAAGCCTGATTTGATTATTTGCACACACCCCATTCCGGCCGCTGTCATTTCCAGACTAAAGCGTCGTGGATTGGAGGTTCCGCTGTATACGTTAATTACAGATTATGATGCACATGGTAGCTGGGTAAATTCCGAGGTCAATCGATATCTCGTCTCTACCCCACGCGTCAAATCAATTCTAACAGGCCGAGGGATTGCTCCTGAGCTTGTAACGGTCACAGGCATTCCTGTGCATCCGAAGTTCTGGGAACGATCCAACAAGACGCTGCTCCGCAAGGAACTAGGTCTAGCCGATATCCCTACTGTTCTCATAATGGGTGGAGGCTGGGGACTGATGTTCGGCAAAGAGATTATGAATTCACTCACAGCCAGAATGGATAACATCCAACTCATCTTCTGTATGGGCAGTAACGAGAAGCTTATAGCCAAAATGAAGTCCAATCCAAGGCTTAATCATCCTAACGTCAGGATTCTTGGATACACCAGTGAAATCAATAAACTGATGGATGCTTCCGACCTTCTAATCACAAAGCCTGGCGGTATGACCTGTACCGAAGGTCAGGCTAAGGGAATTCCAATGCTCTTCTATAAAGCTATTCCAGGTCAGGAAGAGAAAAACTGCCAATATTTCGTAGAGCTAGGACTAGCAGAGGTACTTGACTGTGAGGTAGTGAACAAATGGTTCTCTATGATGCTTCGTGAGTATTCTGTTCTCGAAGAGCAGCGTAAACGCCGTCTAGCCCCTGATAAACATCAACCGCAAAGTTGCGCGACTACCGTTCTGCAGATGTTAGGCAACCCCGCAGACAAAACAGCTGATATCAGAGGAGCAAGATCTCAAGCCCGAGGCGAAGAGCCTGTGTGCATTACACCATAAAGAAAAGCAGGTAGCCAGGGAAATTCCCGGCTATCTGCTTTTTTTGTATAGACATGTAATCAGGATTTATTAAATTTCTATACTTTCACCAGCTTTAAGCGGGAATCCCTCTATCCCCTCTTGTCGCAGACGATCACAGAAATCCATAGCATCCTGAGCAATATCCGGAAATGTATTGTAATGAAGTGGTATGACCTTGTCCGCTTGAAGCCAGCGCGCAGCAAGGAGCGCATCATCCGGTCCCATGGTCAGCATATCGCCAATTGGCAGAGCCGCCAAATCAATCGCAGTTCTTTCACCAATCAGACGCAGATCGCTGAATAGTGCGGTATCACCTGCATGGAATAACGTCTTCCCCTCAATCGTCAATAAAATACCTGCGGGTTGTCCAGCATAAATCCAAACGTCGCCTTCCTGAATCGATGAGGAATGAAACGCCTGAGTATATTTAACGGTAATGGCATCATAAATATGACTGCCGCCTATATTCATATGTTTAACCTTGGCACCCTTCATTCGGCAGTATTCTGCAAGCTCAAAAACTGCAAAGATCGGACAATCATTCTGTTTGGCAATTTGCACAGCATCACCTAAATGATCCGAGTGACCGTGAGTCAGCAGGACAGCATCTACAGTAATGTCATCAGGTGAAATACCGGAGTTCGGATTTCCTGACAAAAAAGGGTCAATAATAACTTTCGCTTGCTCTGTTTCTACCAGCAGCGCTGAGTGTCCGTAATAAGTGATCTTCATGACAATTCTTCCACCTCCAGGGTTATATAGTCTAGTTTACCCTATAAATAGCTGAGGTTCACAGATAAGGTCAATTATTTATAAAACGTATGATTACCAATGGTCTTCACATACTCCTGCGAATGATGTACGGTAAGATCCTGCGCAAGCTTAAGCGATAGGAAAAAATAAGTACTATCGGGAACTTCCTTCACCCCAGAGAGCGCCGCGTTCACCGCTTTAATACTATCATCATTAGGCTTGACACGTTTAAGACGCCCGTTAGCTACAGGACTGAATTGATGCTTTTGATAAATGACCTTATATATCGTGTCGGGGAAATTGGCTGACCGTAGCCTATTCAGAACAACGTTGGCAACTGCCACCTTGCCCTGGTACGGTTCACCTTCCGCCTCTGCCATTACAATTTTTTGTAGCAGAAGCAGTTCTTCTTCGGATACTGCGTAGCGCCGGGTTGCTTTACTTTGCTGCTCCTGGCTTAATAGCTCGGTCCGAGAGAAGTATAATGTTGTGAGGGGATTTTTCTGAGATGCCGAGACTGTCTTAACTACAGTCTGAGCGCTCTTTTTCGCTGTCGCTTTCTGCGCAGCTGAATTAGATTGTGCTACATCAGCCTTTACCCGAACTATGGAAGCCTGCGATGTATTTTGTGGCTTTATTTTATTCTTACTAAGCCATTCTACACTCTGCTCTGGTTTCCAAGTGGAACTGAACAGGTTAACTGTGCTGTAAAGCTTATTCGTTTGTGAAACTTTTGTAGTGCCCCTCGTCTTACTAGATTTTGATTCTTCTTGCAAATAATTAATTACCGATGCTCGGCTGGTGGATTGCAGCTTATCCATCTGCAGATTATCTATTTTCCCCTCGGCAACCTGATTAGGCTGCATTAAGCTTATGGCAGAGAAACACACTAGTATAACGCCAACAAGCAACGCGATACAGCGGTTTTGTTTAAAGATTAACATGATATTCCTCCTATTTCACGGCACATTCCTATTGTATGTAACCGAAAACGGAAGCTTTGAAAACTTAAATACCAATTTTAAAATGTAATATTTTCAATCATTTCATACATAGGAATGGCATACATTCTGGTAGCATACAACACAAAACTATCAATCGTCCAGTCTCTATGAAAGATTTTTGATCTTTTTTCATCATCCAATTTCAGTAAATTTTCCAGCAATTTATCATCAAATGAAATTTTTCCAAGGTACTTTCGAGCCACTGTGAGATGTGGTTTGTACTCCCTGGATTCGGCCGAAAAACCTAAAGGAAGTGTAGCAGTGTGTACTCTCGCAGCCAGTAAATTCAGCTCTTCTAGTTCGCCAGAAACCCCTACCCATAAAACTTTTGGAGCCTTTGGCAGACCAAATGTATTCCATTTGTCTAAGGATAGTTTGAAGGGGCGGCATTGCTCTGACATCTGCTTCAACGACATGATTAAATCCGGGATTTTCGTCTTTGGGGTGTCTCCTAAAAATTGCAGGGTAATATGATAATCCTCTGGATGAGTCCATTTTGCAAAATGAAACTTTTGAGATAGGTTAGAGCACTCTTCCGCCACAACTTGCCCAAGTTCTGAGGGTAATTTCACAGCAATAAATAATCGTTCTGAATCTTTATCCGACACGTTAGCATCCATATCAATTTCACCTTCTCCTATAGATTTGGTATCCTTATCCTATAACATTATCCATTTTCATCAAACCTTAGAGCAGGAGGAATACATCATGACTAAGTCCATAGTATGTTTACAACCACTTACAGCCGAGCAACAAGAAAGGATCAAAGCAGCAGCCCCCGGTTATACATTCATACAAGGAGACGGCAAAAATCCGGATTTACAGCTGCTAGCTGATGCTGAAATCGTAATCGGCTGGGCTAAAGGCATCGCCGATACGCTTCTTCGTCCAGATTCGCCCCTTCGCTGGGTCCAATCCTGGTCTGCTGGAATTGAGAAGCTCCCGTTAGAGCGTTTTAAGAAACGTGGAATCCTATTGACTAGTGGGAGCGGAGTGCATGCCGAGCCTATTTCTGCGGTAATCTTTGGCTTCATGCTTCTCTTCACACGTAATTTGCATACAGCTGTTCGCAATCAGATGAACCGCTACTGGAATTCTGACGGAAGTGAGAGTGAATTGTTCGGAAAGACAGCCGTTATTGTTGGAACTGGAGCCATCGGCAGCGAAACTGCCAGAATCGCTAAAGCTTTCCGGATGAAGACGATCGGAGTAAGTCGCTCAGGCAAGCCACTCGCTGATTTTGATCAAGTATATACCACTGACCATCTGCCAGAAGCTGTGAGCCAAGGCGACTTCATCATCAATATACTCCCTATCACCGATGAAACTAAGCAATTATTTAATACTGCTATCTTCTCTGCCTTTAAACAAGGCTCTTATTACATTAACGTTGGACGTGGAGCGACTACTGATACTGAGGCTCTAATCCATGCACTGAATCGCGGTCAGCTTCGTGGTGCGGGATTGGATGTATTCGAAACCGAACCCCTCCCGCAGGATCATCCACTTTGGACTATGGAGCAGGTAGTCATCACTCCTCATTCTGCTGGCATAACCGATCAATACGCTAATCGAATCGTAAATATTTTTACCGAAAATATAAATTCCTATTTATCTACTGGCACTCCATCCCTAAATCTCGTTGATTATGCCCGCCAATATTAAATTTAGTATTTGATTATTAAGAACACTTGTTCTATAATAAAAAAAATCCAGGAATCAAGCATAAAGAGAGGTTAGCGAAATAGATGTTACTGTCACACAATACAATGAGGAATGGAATCTTATCTTCCAAGAAGGATCTCGTAAGATTAAAGAGATCTTCGCTGATGCACTTATTGATGTTCACCATATTGGGAGCACTTCTGTTCCTGGGCTAAAAGCTAAACCAATCATTGATATGATGCCTGTTGTACGAAATATCGAAGTCATTGATGACTTCAACGCGCAAATGACAGAGCTCGGTTACGAATGTATGGGCGAGTTCGGTATGAGTGGCGAGGCAGCAGAACAATACGGTAATCTAAAAGAGGATCTTGCGAATCAATTTCCGAAGGACATTGAAGCTTATATGGATGGGAAAGAAGCATTTGTCACCGAACTAGAAAGAACAGCGCTTGAATACTATTCAACTTTAACTATAAACTGATCATACAAAATAGTCCCTGCATATCTATTAGGCAATCCTAATGGACATGCAGGGACCCTTATTTCACACCTGGATCGCAGCGCGCTTAATTAGAAGCTATGATCTCGTCAATATAAGCTGTAGCGGTTCCAGCCGTAGAAGGTGTAACAAACTGAATGCCAATGGCATCTACTTTCTTCAAATTCTCAGGCGATAGAATGGAATTGTTGCTGAGATCAATCGTGAACTCCGTGAATCCATCCTGAGCAGCTATCTTCGCACCCGAATCTACCCATACTGCATAGCCACCTAATTGAAGAAACAGCTTCGCTTGAACATCAGGCTGGTCAGAGACGATTCTAACTTTAGCAGTAAGCTTGGAGAATGAGCTCAGGTCAAGTGCAGCTACTTTTGATGCTGCTATAAAAGGATCTTTATCCTCTCCATTCCATGCGAAATCAAGCTTCAAAGATTGATTACCTTCAGCATATACATCAGAAGATACTGTGGCTGTACCAGAATTGATAGACCAACCGTCATTCCCCGTCTCGAAGCCATAGTGAACATCCGGGACAGCTTTCTCCAGAGATACTTCCTTCAAATAAAGCTTCGCAGTTCCTCCATCATTGGAAACATCCTCAATTTTAATCCCAATCGTCTTTACAGCAGCCAAATCTACGCCCACCCCTGCTGCTGCAGTAGGCAGTGAAATAGATAAGGTCGTATAACCCTTAGAATCTACAGGCACAGGATCACCGCTGTCGCTCCATTTCCAGTCCGCACCTGTCTTGATGAATAGACGCGCTTTAGCTGCACCACTCGAGAGCTTAACCTTAGCACTGATCGTATCCAGCCCTGTAATATTCAGTTTCTCAGGATTAATAGCAAGTTCAAAGGATTCTTTGGAGCTGCCATTTGTATCATTGCCAGTATTAATCAAATCAAATTGTACACTTGCCGCTTCTTCATTGGCATCAAATACTGGAGGTTGAGCGTTGGCAGACGAACCGTTTGTTGTAGCCCATCCTGCAATATCAGCTTCTGTAGCGAAGGCGTATAACACGCCAGGCGCATGTCCCTGCGAACCTCCATTTCCTTCTTCCGACATATCCGGAAGTGTCCCGTCATAGACCGCTTGAATATCGTCAAAGTAGAGCGAACCTTCGTGGCTCTGTCCGTCCATCGCATTCACATACAAATTAAAGCTCTGAACTTGCTTCAATCTTTCCTGTGTAAGTTCTCCGGCTTTTCCCCAGCTCATCTCCGTCAAATTCTTCAAACTTAATACTATTTTACCGTTCTTGTCTGGATTAATGACCGGATAGGCTTCGAAATATCCTCCATCAATGACAAGCTGCACCACTAGCTTAAGCGGCTCACCTTTCTCAGCGTAAGCGTTGTCTCCATCGGAAGCTACCCACATACTGAGTGCATTATAGTCGGACCAGTCCATCGAACCCAGACTTTTACCTACTCCGGTATAACCTGCATTATTAATCGTATAGTGCAGTTTCATTCCGTAATCCCCGGATGCCTTATGTTCGGAGCTTAAAGATACGCTCACATCATCTCCGCCAGCCTTAGGATATTTGGCCACCAGTGCTTCATCGCTTGAGCCATAAGATTCAAAATTATCTACCAGTGCTTTGTCAGCAACAGGTGCAGTATACGTATTATAAAGACCGATATTATCTACATAGATTGGCAATTCACCTTCCACTTCCAAACCACTGCCAACCAGAGATATCGCTAGACCAGTGGCTTCGGCTGATTTAGTAGCATTATCCAGATCAATCGAAATATCAAATTTATAATATTGTGATCCACCCACGTTAACTTTCTCAAGATCGGACAAAGATTTATAGGATGAGTCCATGCCATACTTTGTATCCCAATCTGGTGGCAACTGAATGACACTGCGTACCGCAGCATTGTTAGCCTCATTCTGAGCAGCCTCCGGAATTAACACGGAGAACTTCACACGTGTAACTTGAGACAGATCCACTCCATCCAATGCAAGATCATTCAATTGCAGCTTCAGTTCCTGCCAAGTATCCTCAGCAGACAGCCCTTCAGTAATGTTAATAACAAGCTTACCGTTAGCATCTAGTGACGCATGCTGCAAGACCGTCTTGATCGTCTCTGCGTTATTGGCGAGCCCTGACCAAGTACCATTGTTTTGGATTTGCTCCAAATCCTTGTCAGTATCAAAAGTAAGTACCTTTATTGGCGCTTCATTTATTTTTAAGAATACAGAATTAGTCTGTGTAAGTGTAGCATCTCCAGTTCCATATGCCCTCACTGTAATCTCTGCTGAACTGCCATTCAGACTAGCGTCTGGCTGCCATGAAGCGCTATAGTAACCGTCCGCACCGAGCGTCATTTCCACCTCTACTCCAGAATCACCCACAGTATAAGTCACTTTGCTAGGCACTGCATTTAATACCTTGGCCCTAATGACGGTTACGGCATCTGTTATTGTACTGATATTATTTGGAGTTACGATGTGGAGGAAAGGTTTCTTTCCTGCCACTTCAACCTCGAGATTGTACTTATTATCATCTTTCACATCGCTCGCAAAAGCCGTGAAATCATCTTTATAGAAATTCACAAAATCAGGAAGCAACTCATGATCTGCTTTGTTAGGAACATTCTTATAAGGAACATACAGATTATTACCTTCACCAAAGTTCGCCCAAGTCAGCATATAAGATATTTTTGCCGCATCAGGGTCAGCCTTGATCGCATTCAATACTTTAGTGAACCATTCCAGCTCATTATTGCCTGTTGTTTTCATACCAGCAGCACTATAACCATACTCAGATAGGGTAACAATCTTACCTTTGTCTTGAGCAAGCTGAGAAATCATCTTAAGGTCTTTAACAAGACCATTGAGGAAAGCCTCCGAACCCGCATTCTCCTTGTTGTCATACTGATCCATTCCAAGAATATCAACAAATTGATCACCTGGATAAGTCGTTAAATATTCACTTTCATTTCCATTAAAAGATCCGTTTGGTGAGAATACATAAAGGAAGTTATGAACGCCTTTAACATCACGTAGGTATTCAACTGTATATCTGTACAGTTCCGCATATTCACTCTTTGTCGTTGTAGCCGCACCCCACCAGAACCAACCTCCATTTTGTTCGTGGAAAGGACGAAACAGAACTGGAATCAGGTTGCCATCGTCATCCTTAAGATTGTTCGCAAAATCAGAGATGCGATCCAGATATTTATTAAACTCTCCATTCTTATCTCCGCCCGGCAAAATACGTGATACTACCGAGCGCGTTGCTCCTTTGGAATTCCCTGTATCGTTAAAGCTTCCACCCGTAACAAAATTGTACGGATGTGTACTTAGCGTTACAATACCACCCAAATCATGAGCCTGCTTCATTGCAGCAGATAATCCTAATCTACTCGCTTCATAATCTCCGCTAACTCCAGGAGGATTCTCATATCCATCTAAACTAAGGGTGTCCCAACCAAAAACCCCAGGATAATCACCGGTGGAGCTGTATACGTCAGAAATAACATTTCCGTTCTTATCCTTTCCGGCAAAAGAGACGGTAGTATCATGCTGATGACCGAACATAACTTGTTTACCGCTCATGCTATCCAGATAAGCAAATAATGATTTGGTAGCAGTCGATGCATCTACGTCAACGATATGAACCCCAGCTTCTGGTGTTACCGTTGGAGCAGCCGTTGCTGTAGGTTCCGGAGTAGCCGTCGGTACTGGCGTTGCTGTAGGCTCTACACTAGTTCCACCTGAGCCCCCAGGGGCCGGTGTGCTTGTTCCCTGTCCTACAAGAACTCCATCCTTCACAGTGTATGTTCCTTCTACTATAGTCACTCCATTTAAGACTACAGAGGAAGCACTTACTACAAGCTTGCTAATGGTACCTTTTGTTGTAATCAACGTTCCCGTTGCACCGTTACCAATCACAAGCTGATCAATTGTAGAACCTGAGCCTACTTCTATAATAGAAGCACTATCAATAGTCAGTTGAGTGATGACCGTACGATCCTCTATAACGACCCGAACTTTTCCTTCAGGACGATTCACTTTTACAACAGCCAATTTAGAATTTTTTAAATGAATCGAATGCTCGCCACCACCAGATATAAGTACATTACCTTGTACTGTTACATTCTCTAAGACACCCTCACCATCACCAATACCGGAGGTAAGATAAAGGTTACCTGATGCAGCTACATTCTTTAGTTCAACCCCACTTTGGTTAATGACAATATTCCCATGGATATCTCCCCCAGTGAATGTACCGGCTGTGTTGTAGTAGCCGCTAACCAATCTGTCAACGATAGTGACTACCTCTGCCCTTGTAATTGGTTCGTTCGGACGAAATGTACCATCTGGATAGCCGGATAGAATTCCACTCAATGCTAGGGTAGCCTCTTTAGCGTAAGCGCTGATGGATGCTTGGTCTGTAAAGGCACTCGCTTTAGTGCCTGGCTCCAGTGAAAAAACAGAAGCAATTAATGTTGCAGCATCTTGACGAGTTACTTCAGTATCCGCTTTCGCTTTATTATCAGGAAAACCTTTGTAATAGCCAGCTTGCTTCGCTATAGATAAAGCGCTTGCATACCAAGCTTTAGCAGGTACATCCGAGAACGACATTTCCGAAAGAGTGCTAAATCCAAATAGCTTATTAATAACACTTACAAGCTCAGCACGCGTTACTTTATGATCTGGCTTAAAAGAGCCGTCCGGATAACCTTGAATAACACCATTACCCTGCCACTTCTCTACACTTTCTCCAGCCCAGTGCGCCTTGAGGTTTTCATTTGTTTTTCCGTTAGCTAGCGCAGGCACAGCCATTGTAACGAGCATTACTGCTGTAAGAAATAGAGCAAAGCTTTTTTTGAACCTCTTCATTCGTTTTACCCTCCCGTTTTGTAAAGGTTTTCATTATTACTCAAGCAGAAGATTCGACTTCTTTATCAACCTCCCCATTTATTACCAAAAACAATTTAGTTATTATATTAGCACTAAAGTGGCATACAAACAATAACTTATTTTTATAAATAGCTATTTTGTTATAAAAACACTGAATATCAGGGTTAACAAGCCTAAATATAGTCGAATAAATAATAACGAAATACTAACAAAATATTCCCCGTTCTATAAAAAACAAACAAAAGGCCAGTCTCCAATGGATTGGAGGCTGGCCTTAACTTAATCTTCTCTTTTATCTAATCCAAGTCATAAATCGATCCGACTTTCAACCCGTATAGCTCATTGTATATTTTCTCAGCAAAGGCATCCGTCATCCCTGCGATATAATCAATCACCATATGTTCCCACGTCCAAATAGGATTCGCTTGTTTCTGATCCTTCTCAAAGCGTTGCAGCCAGTCCGATGGAATAATGGCTTTGGATGTCTGCGGATCAAGAAAAGCTCCCCATAGACGGCGCAGAATCCATTCACTACGTTTCTGAAGCCGCTGTACTCGTAAATCACGAATCATCGTGACCCAAGCGAAGCTTTTCAGCACACTTACGGTCCGTAGCATATCCTCATCTTCTTTTCCTTCCTTTATAAAGGTGACCTTCTTCCAGTCTCCATCAGGAATCACCCCAAGACTTGCGACAAAGGTGCTAACCCAATAAGCCTTAACTTCACGCCGAGTTCTGGAATAGTCGTTCTCGCAGGTTGGCATCTTTTCCATCCATACTCGAAGAAATGAACTAAGCACCTCTTCGACCTTAGCACGGATACCTTCCTCCTCCCAACCCTTCCAGAAGAAATCCTCTAACGTTGTAATTTTCTCTACGATCAGCCGCTGAATATAAGAATCATGCATAAAGTGTTCATGCACTTCAATCTTTCCAGCCTTAATTCCATCCTCCAAATCATGTGCAGAATAAGCGATATCGTCGCAAAGGTCCATCAGCTGAGCTTCCAACGTTTTCTTACCTGCTGGTATTCCCCACTCTTTGCGAATCTCCGAAATATATGCCCATTCGTGAAGGTACATTCCCTTCTTAAGTGAGGTACCGGGAAACGGATATTTATTTATTCCGAGAAGCACTGCATCCGACAGATTTAGTCCATCAATGTTCTCACGCTTCTCCAGAAACATAATCAGCCGATAATTATGAGCATTGCCTTCAAAATGCTCATAGCGCTGCTTCATCTGCTCATGAATGAGCAGCCTATCTGCACCCGTTGCTCCAGATTGCAGGGCAGTCTCATTCGTCTTCTTTTCAATAAGCTGGTCCAGAATGTTATCCAGTACCTCTTCCCCTTTATGCCCGAAAGGAGGATGACCAAAATCATGAGCAATGGCCGCGCATTCCACAACCTCTGGATCTATTACAAGTCCTGGGTTCTCAGCTTTACTTGTCTCCACCTCTGGATAAGATCTAAGCAGACTTTTCGCTGCCTCACGTGCAATCTGAGCGACTTCAAGTGAATGAGTTAGACGCGTCCGGTAATAATCACCCGTGCCAGCCCCGAACACTTGAGATTTGCCTTGCAGCCTACGAAAAGTAGGCGAATGAATCAAGCGTGAATAATCACGCTCATAAGCAGCTCTCGACGTTTCTAGGCGGGTAATTTCCGGATATTGCCGGTGTTCTCTTTTTTCAATAAGTGTCATATTCCCACCCCTAACCAAATGTCTATATATTGAACTTCATTATAAGGCATTTTCATAACAATTTTCACATCAAAATACAACGTTATCCCAATCCCAAACTGCAATGGAAGCAATCCACCAATCTAAAAGCAATTGAAATGGAGATATTAATCTTCGTAGGGAAAAAACATCTAGGAGGAATCTACTAAATGATAATGAAGAAATTGTCCGTAGCACTTCTATCAACTTGCTTAATGCTATCCGTTGCTTCTTCGGCTTCTGAAAATGGATACATTCATTAATCTTAACATTCATTAATCTTAACATTCATCACTATAACCACTGCCAGTTGTACTGACTCAAACTCGCAGGAAAAAGACTGATCATTTTTTACAAAACTAAAACTATGAATATTTTGACCCTTCAAAGGAGCATTCTAAAATAAAAAAAACAGGTGAATTCATGAAAACTAGCGGCAAAATTATGATGACTACCCTCTCTCTCTTGTTATGCTTCACGAACTCCGCTCTAGGTAGCCCGAGCAAGAACCGCGACTACTACGAAAAAAGAGGAGACATGATTTGGGAAGTACATACTAACCAAAAAGTGATTGCATTAACGTTTGATGACGGTCCTGACCCTTCTGAAACCGATCAAATATTAAAGGTATTGAGTCAATATCATGCGAAATGCACCTTCTTTGCCATAGGAAAAAGAATTGCAGCGTATCCAGATGTGGCGAAACGAGTCATTTCCGAAGGACATGAATTAGCTAACCATACCTACAATCACGTCTATTTTAGAAAACCTATTAATAAAGCCCAGTTTGAGCGGGAGCTTAATTTAACCGAAGAAGAAATCATAAAGGTTTCTGGAAAGCATAGTGCTTTGTTCAGACCCCCGGGTGGCATGTATGACGAGACACTAGTTGATACTTCAAACAATATGGGCCTAAAGCCTATTTTATGGTCCTGGCATCAAGATACACGTGACTGGAATCGCCCTGGCGTGCAGAGTATCGCGAACAAGGTTATTCGAAATGCACATAATGGTGATATCGTCCTGTTTCATGATCATGTGCATGGACAATCTCAAACCAGAGAAGCGCTCAAAATTATTTTGCCGGAATTAGAAAAGCAAGGTTTTCGATTTGTCACCGTTTCAGAATTAATCAAATTATCCAATACACAGCAGGCAGGTAAAGCACAATAGCCTAATTGCACAGGACTTCAAAATAAGGTAGTCTTGTCCTATTATGAAGTTCTGGAGGCTTTTGTCATGTCTGATAACACATCCTATACGACTGAGGAAATTGCCCGTTTACTGAAGATCTCGAAATTAAAAGTATATGATCTGATTAAAAAAGGGGAGCTTCCCTCCTACCGTGTAGGAAAACAGATGCGTGTGGATCAATCCGATTTAGAAGCCTACAAACAGAATGCTCGAAGTGGCATGACCCAATCGACATCGCCGCTGACTTTTACTGGAGCAAATCTAACACAAGTTGCCACACATTCTGGCCAATTTAATAGTAAAGCTACAGGACACAGCCTCGTGATTACGGGTCAGGATATGTCACTCGATATTCTAGCCACCTATTTGGAGCGTTGCCTGCCCACTGAGCGTCCTCTTCGTTCTTACGCTGGCAGTCTAGATAGTCTGATAGCCATGTATCAGGGCGAATCGGACATCGTCAGTACGCATCTGCTCGATGGGGATACTGGAGAATATAACCTTCCCTATATTCGTAAAATCCTTGTAGGCTTCTCTTATGTTGTAGTCCGTCTGTTGACCCGAAGTGCAGGATTGTATGTTCAAAAGGGAAATCCTAGAGGTCTTCATGAATGGTCTCATCTGCAACAGGTTGGACTTACACTGATTAATAGAGAACGTGGCGCTGGTGCACGTGTGTTATTGGATGAGCAACTCCGATTGCACGGCATTCCTGCTGCAAGCCTATCTGGATATGAGCAGGTGGAGAATAGCCATTTAGCGGTCGCCGGTAAAGTGGCACGAGGGGAAGCTGATGTGGCCATCGGTACCGAGAAAGCTGCTAAGATTGTCGATGGCATTGATTTCATTCCCTTGATTCAGGAGTCTTACGATCTAGTGATGCTTAAGAAACCGGAGCATGAGCAATGGATCGCCACCGTGATTGATATTTTACGCTCGCCAGCCTTTCAAAGTGAGCTTGGGTCCATTCACGGATATGATCTCACGAAAACCGGGACGATTATTTACGAGACTTGATAGTCACAGGCTTGTTTCTTATTAAAGGGGTTTTGTTTTAACGGTGCGTTTCTAAAGAAAAAAACCTAGTCCATCCCAGGTTACTCCTGGATGGGCTAGGTTTTTTTAAATTTATCAAAATTTCCAATCGACATTCCCACTGAAGTCAGCGGAGCGATCTCACTCGAGCATAATTAAGTACGTCGGTTCACAAACATCAACATCACAGCAGACATAACAATAATGGAGCACACCCACATCCAAGCAAGAGTCATGTTGCCGCCATCCACCGCGACATAGATCGCTGTAGGTACAGTCTGCGTGCGTCCAGGAATATTTCCAGCTACCATGATCGTTGCGCCAAATTCTCCTAAACCGCGGGCAAAACCTAGAACATACCCAGCAGCGAGTGACCGACCTGCAAGGGGCAATGTGACATAACGCAGTACCTGCAGTTCACTCGCTCCCTGCGCACGCGCCGCATCCTCAAGATCCGCTTCCACGCCTTCAAAGCCCGCCTTCACCGTACGGTAAACGAGAGGAAAAGCTACGACAACCGCGGCGATAACCGCAGCCCCCCATGTAAAAAGGATCGTATGCTCCGTCATTTGTTCATACCATCTGCCAATCCAGCTGCGACGACCTAAGACGACCAATAATACAAATCCGACAACTGTCGGCGGCAATACGAGAGGAAGAAGCATTACAGTCTCAACCAAGCTATAACCAGGAAATTTCCGACCCGCCATAGCCTTGGCCGCGGCCGTTGCAAGAATAAATACAATGATGCTGGTAATTACAGAAATTTTAACGGAAAGCCATACCGGGGCGAAGAAATCAGTCCAATTTATTTCCATCCTTATTCACCCCGCTTCTACTCATGATTTCTTATTTAAGGAAGCAAGAAGCCATAGCTTGCAAAAATATCACTAGCCTCTTTGCTTTGAAGATAATTGTAAAATTCTTTAGCTTCCTTCTGATTCTTCGAATCCTTCACGATACCCGCCGGATAATTTATGGCTTTGTGAACATGCGGGCCTACAGTAAGGGCGATCTTCGTCTTTTTTGAAGTCAATGCATCTGTCTTATATACAAAGCCTGCATCGACATTCCCCGTTTCGACGTAAGACAGAACCTGACGTACATCCTTCGCAAATACAAGTTTGTTTTGCAGCGTATCCCATACCTTCTTCGCAGTTAACGATTGCTGAGCATATTGGCCAGCGGGCACAGATTCAGGCTGCCCTACCGCTACCTTCTTAAAGGATTTATCCGTAAGTTGAGTGATTGTATTTAATGAAGCTTTTGAATTCGAAGGTACGACTAGAACCAACTGATTCTTAAGCAGAACCTTATGGTCAGAGATCAGTCCAGCATCCACTAACTCATTCATCTGTTTATCCCCTGCAGAGAAGAACAGATCCGCCGGAGCACCCTGCTCAATCTGCTTCTGTAATGTGCCAGATGCAGCATAATTAAAGACCAAATCAATATCGGGATGCTTCTTCTCATAGAGAAGCGCCATTTTATCTAAGCTATCTTGCAAGCTGGCTGCAGCGGATACTATAATCTCTGTCTTCTTGGCGGCTGCCTCTACCTCCAACCCTGCGCCCGCAGATAAATTCACAACCAAAAAAATTGCTAATACAACAAAGATCCTGACTGACCATTTCTTAAACATTTCCATTCCTCCCATTTTCACATGTATATATGTAGATGCTATTCTAGCATACGTTTTTTCGATTTTCTATAGATTGAGTTGTGTTTGGATATGTTTAGTTATATATTGTTATAATTAGATAGTTAGAAATGAGTATCTTGGACTTACTCGCAAAAAAAGGATGCCTCCGGCAACCATTTAAATGGTTGCTCAAGCACCCCATCTTTCGAATTGAACGAAGGTCAAATGAGCGTATCACTATTTATAGTGCGAACTCCATTTTTCCAACTGCTGCCTGATTACTTCACGATAATAGTACGGTTCAATGATTTCCGCTTCCTCTTCGAATCTCTTAATCCAGCGGACAAATCCTATATCTTGTTCCACGGCAACCTTAAAGTGAAAACATCTAGATTGACGATCCACTTTACTTGGCTTAAAAGGCAATTCGTCCTTCTTAATTCCTTCCATTACCCGTTCCGAGAATTTCACTTTGAATTCTACCTGTAAACTATCCCTATCGAGTGACCATTTCTGCTTCATAAAGGCTTGCACATCAAACGCTTCCTTCGAAAAAAAACGATTTAATGGCTTCACATTAGAAAAATCGTTGATATGATATGTACGAATAACACCCTGACGATGACAAAATCCAATGAGATGAAAACGACTTTCCAGCGGGACAAGACAATAAGGATCAATGGTGATCCCTTTCTCTTCTAATGCATTCTCACTATAATTCGCTTGAATACTCTTTTGCTTTAATAAAGCCTCCAGGATCGGAGTAAGAAATGAGTGTTGTTCCATATGCGAACTGCTTCTTTCTGCCCACCCCACCCCTACTTCTCTTCTTGCACGTTCTATTGTTTCTTCTCTCTCCGCCTTACGTTTATATTCAGCTGCGACTACTTTTTCATACGCGCTTTCAAAATCTATGGGTAATGCTGGTTTTATATCTTCCATAATATAGCGTAATTGCGAAAATGCGTTTGCTTCTTCTTCCGACCAATCCAAGGGATAGAGTGCAAAATTCCCAATAAAAGCATAACCTTTTCCATGCCCCAGGTGGGTTATGGGAATATGCATGGCGCTAAGCGCGTCCATATCCCGGTAAATCGTTCTCTCGCTGTTGCCGCAGCGTTCCGCCAATTCGCGGGCTAATATCCCTGGCTTGGCTTGAACAAGTGTAATAATGCGCATCAGTCGGATTAATCGGTCTGTCATATTCAGTTCCCCTTGATTTATGGTTAAATAGACCCATTATTTTATGAAAAAAAGTAAAATTGTGATAGAACTTTTTTACTATGTTACCACATTTTATATTACAATTCTTCTTATAATTTTCCGCCGAATCCGCTGAAAAATCCAATTTATGTATAGGTCTTTTTTCGCTTATGTGCATCCTCGTGCAGTGAGTCCTATATTAAATTCCACCAACGGCTTTACTTCGTTGCTGATGCTCGAACCCGATCTGTTTATACAACATTTCAGCCTCTTTAAGCAGCAAAGGATCTCCAGAGCGTACTGCGAGTAGCAACATCTTATCCGCATGTCGATTGAGCATTTCGTGAGCTTCACTATGCTGGCCTTTACTTCGTAGTGCCTCTGCTGCTTCAACCGTTTCAGCCGTCTTCAACAATTCCAGATGCTTCTCAACATAAAAGCAGCAAGTATCGCTCAGAATGCGCGTATGATGCGCGTACTCCAGCTCAAGTACCTTCACGGGAAGTTCACGAACACGCTCTACGGTTGGTTTTTTATACTTCCACTGTAGGGATAATGCTTCATATTTACCTGCTACAGAACTAGAAGTAGTGAATTCCAATCCTATGAATTTGCGTTGTCCTGTTTTTATTTTTCCAAGCTTAAGCAAGAGTGAATTTCCTTCTCCAGCCTCCATTTCACATCCATAACAGCGCTTAAAAGTTACATGTGGCTCAAGCCAAACTCGTAGTTCAATATCACGTGCAACCACTTTGTGGCTGCTTGGTCGGCTATTTTCTGAAGGCAAATTTCCTTTCCATTCGACAAGTAAAACAACATCGCGATTTCCACCTGCAAAAATACGATCTTGACCCCACGTAAATATAGGAGTAATACTTTCCATCATATTTTCCACCTCTTTCTTTTTTTGGGTCTTCTATTAATGTACCAATAATGGCGGACAACTCCATGTCATGGAATGTATGTTCGGTTCTATATTATCGACAAAAAAAGAGCCATTCTACATACTAAGTAGACTGACTCTCGCAAAAACAGCCCCTTTTGTCTGTTTATGACGAAAATTTTATGTTTTTAACTTTAACGACTCTGAAGTTTAGGCTGCACTCGCTCCCGCTTAAAAAATAGTCCCAGCGCCCATTTGGCGCAAAGCAGAGAAAATATAAAAAATAGGACTGCCCAAAATATGGCCGGCACCGATGTCATCCTTGCCAGGTTACTGGCATCTCCCGCACGAGATGGGGATACAACGGCCGCATATACGAGAAATAAACTTCCCATTACAGACTCTTCCAAGGTCAAAAAAGCTAATAACAAATAATAATATTTGCTGGCCTTTTTCCACACCACCAGCATTAAAACATTCAGCGCAATAAACCCGCCTAACCACATCATTCCGAAGCTTCCCCGCACGTACATTACCAGCATAATCAATGCTACTGTAGTAGCTAAGATAAGTCCCCAATCATGCCGTCCTTTACTGTAGAGATAGAAGAGCAGCAATGCGAATAAGGAAGCCAGCATATACCCGGATAGCGACACCAGTATCGCTCTGCCTCCATCTTGAATGGCTGAATAGGTGACCCCACTATGATTCGCGTATAGTTCAATCCGCAGCACACTGCCAGACAGCAGTAAAGTCACCAGCGCATGACCAAATTCATGAATCATCGTGTCCAAATTCCGAAACAAAGATGAGAATGGAATCAACCTCGTTAAAAAAGCAGATCCGACCAAAAATAACATTGTCTTAAGCCATTTATTCATTCCGCAGCAGCCCCTTTCCGTCCAAAGTATACGATAAATAGTCCCTCTTCTCAATCATGTTGAGCACAGCCAAATCGTTCTTTACAAGGAAGTGTAACCTCACTTCAAACAGGCAAATATTACTGACCCAAGAAGCCCTATTCACGTTTAGCGTACGCTGTCAGAAGCTGTCAAGCTGTGTTAAAATAAAAGAAATACAAGCCTAAATTGGGTGGTGATTATATAGATGAAACAACGTAAATACCGTAAATATCTACAGCTGTTATGTTCGCTCCTGCTTCTGCTGACCCTTTCCATATCTCTTCCGGCCCCAGTAGCACAAGCCAATATATTCAGTGATATCTATAATGGATTCAAAAGCTTCTCTGAGCTTCCAAATGAAGTCAATGAATTGAAAGAAGGATTTCAGCAGACAGCTGAAGAGCTACAACAGGCGAAAGATAAGCTTACGAATACCATGCAGGAAATGGAGGCCTACCGGACACAGAACGAAGCCCTGCAGGAGCAGAATCGCCAACTAACGCAGATGGTTGATGAGTTGCAAAATGACCGGACGGCACGCGAAGAATATTATCATAAAATCAAAGTGACTATTTTTACGGGGATTGGTCTAATTCTGGGGTATTTTATACTCATCCGTATTGTTCGTTTCAGCATGCTTCACCGTTCTAGAAAAGGAGACCGCCTGCGCTAATCTTGAACATTCAGTAAAGATCACATCTACAGCATGAGGGAGATGAAATATGAACATCGATGTCCAAGATGAAAGCGACAGCGGGAGCGGACAAGCCGTAGCCTTCACCCTTGGGGAGAAGGAAGAGGTTCATGTGCTGCACCCACAACAAATTATCGCTTATCAAGGGCCTGCCACTGGACGGGCAGACAGATTTATGGATGTAAAGGGCATCTATCGCAAGCGAAAATTGATTCGTTCGGATATGTCTGGCCCTTGCCATTTTGTCGCCGCCCTTCCACCAGGTTATCGGGTAAAGATTCTGCAGCTTGATGGAAAGAGCGATTTATTGTACGACTTTAAACATCTCTTCTTCTACAGCAAGGGAGTTACGATGGATACACGAGTGCTGAGTATGAAGAATGTGCTCGTTACACGAGATATTGTGAAAGTGAAATTTACGGGTAACGGCATCATTGGCATATTAACCGAAGGTACGGTATGTGAAGCTGAGCTTCATCCTTACAATCCGCTCTATGTGGATGCAGGAAGCATTATTGCCTATCCTGAGAATGCGAAGCTGGAGCTTACCGTTTACGGCAACCATTTAGCTAGCCAGCATATGAGTTATCATTGGAAGATGACGGGCCACGGCCCTGTGTTGTTTCAGGCCGGACGCCAGAATCGCCGATTTGAAAGAGATAATAACGATGATGGAATTATTAAACGATTTCTGCGCGAAGCCGTGCCATTTGGTGGAGTATTTATTAAATAGAATGCTTCAAAAAAAAGTGCGCCATGCGTTAACAATACGCAGGCGCTCTTTGTGTATTCTATCCCTATAAGGATGTTGTCTTAGCCGATAAAGGCATTCAGCATCCAAGCATGTTTCTCAATGCTGCTTCTGATGCCAATCAGCAGATCCGCAGTTGGTTGATCGCTCAATTCTTCAGCAGTAGCAATTGCATCTTGCAGTTCTTTAGCAACAGTCTTAAAGTCTCTCACGAGCTCAAGTACCATACCTTTAGCATCTTCGCCGCCGCGGGCTTCTTGTAAGTCGGACAATTCAAGATATTGCTTCATTGTGGAGGCTGGTTGTCCACCAATAGAAAGCAAACGCTCAGCCAAATCATCTGCATAACCCGCAGCTTCATTGTATAGCTCTTCAAACTTCTCATGAAGTGTGAAGAATTGAGATCCGCTAACATACCAGTGATAATGATGAAGCTTTACCCCGAGCAGGAACCAGTTCGCAGTTTGGCGGTTCAAAGCAGCTTGCAATTCAGTATGGTTCTTTAATTGTGTTGTCATTAATAAAACCTCCTATGGTTCATTTATTATAATTGTATTTAGACTCGTTCTAAATCTATATACAATTTAACACACTCTTTCGTGTTTTGCAACTATTCTGGAGATTATATGTTGTGCCGATTCTAGCACAGCTTATGTTATGAAGCCTATTATGTGTGTCACACTTTGGTAAAAGAGTCTCTTCTCTAGATTAAAGAAACATCTTCCTCCGCGGTCTTTCCTTTCCTGCTGCGGAAGAAAGCCCTCATCTCATCACGCTTACTCTTTGGACTTAGGACATACACAGTATCCCCAGGCTCAATAACAGTACTGCCATGCGGAGTGACAATCTTTTTATTGCGGATAATTGCCGTAAATAAGATATCATCTGGTAGACCTATTTCTGAAATCTTCTGTCCAGCAATCGGCATATAAGGGTTAATTCCAATATGGTTAAACTCCGAGTCTGTCTTGCCAAGAGCAACCAGCTCCATCAGGGAAGGCTGATCTGAATCTTCTTGCCCCACAAGCTTCAATCGGGATGCTAGCGGGGAAATACTAGTTCCCTGAATCACCGCCGAGGTCAGTACGACAAAGAATACAACATTAAAGAATAGTCGTCCGTGAGGCAGATCAGCCAGCAGCGGATAAGTCGCTAACACAATCGGAACGGCTCCACGAAGTCCGGCCCAAGAAATCAAAGTCTTCTCGCGGATCGTAAATTTGGAAAAGTGCAGGCTTATAAATACACCGATTGGTCTAGCTACAACCATCAGAATGACGGATAACAAGATACCTTGCCATGCCACTTCCGCCAGCTCCTGTGGAAATACTAACAAACCAAGCAGTATGAACATAAATATTTGCATCATCCAAGCAAAGCCATGACTAAAATTCATAATGGTACGGTGATACATTAGCTCGGAATTCCCAAGCGTAAGGCCCATAACATAAACAGCCAGCAGCCCGCTGCTATGTACCCATGCTGATAAACCATAGGTCAGAACAGCAAAGCCAATCGCCATTACTGGATAAAGACCTGTAGAATCCAGGTTAATTCGATTGATACAGAAAACTGCGATCTTCCCCAGCACAAAACCCAGTACTAAGCCAATGCCCATCTCCCATATAAAAGATAACAGCAGCCCCCATATCGCCATATCCGGATGCTGTATCCATTCGATTAGCGAGACTGTCAAGAATACCGCCATTGGATCGTTGCTTCCTGATTCTGCTTCTAACGTCGAGGTCAGACGTTTATCAATGTTCTTACCGCCGAGTACCGAGAAGACTGCAGCCGCATCTGTCGATCCAACGATCGCTCCAAACAGAAAGCTTTCTGGCCATGTCACATCAAGGATCAGCTTAGCGAATACCCCTACAATGGCTGTCGTCATGATTACGCCTACCGTTGATAAGGATAATGCTGGCCGAATAACAGGTTTAATATCCTTAATATTCGTCTGCATGCCACCTTCGAATAATATGACAACCAATGCGAAGATCCCGGCCATTTGCGTTAAGGAAGCATTGTTAAAAAAAACAAATTGGCTTAGCACCATCCCCGCAGCAAGAAACAGCACTAAAGCTGGCATTCCAAATTTAGTGGAGAACTTGGTGGAAAATACGCCTACAAGCAGGAGTGCTGCCAGTAATAATATAATATTATCTGCAAGTTGGGACACCGATTATTCACTTCCCTTTCTCTTCTAGCTTTAAAATATAAGAAGCTTCCTTATTTATGTACTTTATTACCCTTTTCGATATCCTTTTGAGACATTGAATAATATAAACAAGATTGGAGATTTCATTCCCCGGGCCTTATACTTTATGTAAATGCTTTCTCCCCATCGTGTGTACATATAGGAGGTTGAATGTTATGCAATTGAGATTAATTAAACCTGCGGAGCTAGACCAAGCGGCTCTGCTCGCAGATTCTGTCTTTCGTGAACCGGGTGCCACTTCAATGAAAGAACTGTTTCCACTTATTTTCCGCCCTGGACTCAGTCATTCCTACGCGGCTATTGCCGATGACGGAACGGTTGCTGCTTTCATGGGGCTCGTCCCCTCCACGATCAAGACTGGAGATGCTTTCCTGAATGTATTCTCCATAGGTGCTGTCTGCACCGATCCCGCTTTTCGGGGCCAAGGACTGGCGGGCCAACTTCTACAGCTATGCCAGAGTCACGCTGCCGAGGCCGAGGCATCGCTGATTTTTGTCTCGGGTGATCGTTCGTTATACACCCGAGCAGGGTGCGTACCGTTCGGAGGTACGCAATTTGCCGAGCTGAACGCAAGCTCAGCTCAGGCTCTTGCAGCCGCAGCAGGAGAAGAATGGACGCTGCGGCCAATGCAGCCGGGCGACTTCTTCGCCGTCTACCGGCTGCTCAATGAACGCGAAGCCGGACATGTATATAGTCCGGGTGAGCTGGCGCTGCTGCTGGGGACCGAGGCTTACGCGGGTGTGATGGGCTTGGCCCAGCGCACACTCGTAGCCGTTCGGGACGGCAGCATCGAGGGGTTCGCCGCGGTGGCTGTGCCCGCGGCGGCAGACGTGCCCGCGCCGAACGCGGCGACGGCGGTGGAATGGGCCGGCCAGCCGAGCGCGGTAGCGGCATTGCTGGCCAAGGCGGCCTTGTGCGGCGGCGTTGGCACGCTGCAAGTGCCTGTGCCGTGGCAGGAGCGCGGCTTGCTCGCGCTTCTGCGGGACGCCGGCGCCAGCTTAAGCGGCGGCGCGAACAGCGGGACGGTCTGCATCGCAGACCGGGAAGCGCTATTGCGGCAGACCGAAGGCTGCCGCAAGGGCCTCGACTTGTCGTCCGTGCAGGACGACAAGGAGCTGATCTCGCTGCTCTTTGATCCAGCGAGTTCAGAGGATTCCGATGCTATTCCTTTGCCGTATATGTCTGGACTTCGTTTCATTTAACGGATTTAAATAAGAATAAACGGAAGCCGTCCTTTTAAGGACGGCTTCCGTTTATTCTACGATGCTCCTAATTCCGCATAATGTCTCTGCCGTGAGCTACTTGGTGTATTTTGCAGGTTATTTAGTATGCGCTATAAATGATTATATAAATTCAAATGATACCCTTATTCTCTGGAGTACACCTGTAGCTCTTGAATAGACCAATAATTCCCGCCGGCTCCGTTCTGTACAATTTTGACATACCTCGTCTTCACTTTAGAAAAGGATATCTTAGTAAGCTCTTTCGTACCTTTACCAGACGTGAGTTTTTTCCAGTTTTGAGCATCGTCAGAAATATAGACTACATAGTCTCTTGGGTAATCAAACGGTGATAACGTGCTATCCAAATCTATTCTTTCAATTTCATGTGCTTCACCCAGATCAATCTGAAAATACTCACCGGAAACCTGATGTTTCCCCGTATCCCAGCGCGTGCGCCGATCCCCATCGATAGCCAGACTAGGAGCTGATGCTGCCGTATTCACATTTGAGGATACCTTCCATTTAGTACGATCTAGAGGAACCAGTCCGGTGGCTGTAATCTGAACTTTATCGGACAGTAAATTAGAGCCGGATACCCTTACCGCGTAGGTATATAACGTCCCTTCACGTAAATTATGATCCGTATATTCTGTAAGCTTCACATCGGTGGCCACCACCTTCATTTCCCCGCCGCTACCTTCAGCGCGAAGCAGCTCATAGCTTGCTCCTGGTGCCTCCAACCAATTTAATTTTACAGCTAAACCTTTTGTTGCTGCGGCTTTGAATCCTTTAGGTGCCGACGGCTTTACTTCAGAAGAAGGCTGCAAAATATACTGCACAGCCTCTCCTGGAGCAAGTGTCTCCGTAAAGGTTAACGTGGGAGTAGCCTTTTTGCCTGTTACATAACTTCTTGCTTTTTCATACGTATCCCCGTTTCCAAAACGTTCCCCTTCATACACCCCGTTTTTCGGCATAGTCACATTTACACTCACGGTCTGTGGAGTAGACTCAAAGTTAACGAAATTAACCAGTACCTTATTTGAAGTCGCTCCGCTTCCCGCAAGAGGCTTCAATGTAGAAGTATCCACGGCCCGAACATATACCAGCTTGTCAGCTAACACATCTTTGTTGGCAATTTGATAAGTTAGCGGAGCTCCATGTGTAGCATAGGCAAGACTGAGCCTTCTCATGATGCTGACACGTGAATCCTCATTATCTTTTGTATAATAAATCTCTGTGGTCGCCGGATCATGCTCTTCTAAATTAAACCCGTATTTGAATAAACTGAAATCCTTAAAAAAAGCAGCATGCTGCACAAACATATCCGCATAACCAATATGCGCACGCATGATCCGGTCGAATACAGCCGCTGTCCGCTCCGTTGCCCCGTATTGATAGGCATCCACATGACTGTCCGAGGTACCAAATTCAGTGGTCAGCATTTTTTTGCCGAGTCCATTGTCTGCGCCAGTGAAGGTCTTCAAATTCTCAGTAAAGCTTCCTCCATTACTAAAAATATAAGAGTCACCGTAGGAGTGTCCATTGGTCAAATCCGTAACCTTCTCCAGCTCCATACGTTGCTCTGGATCACGTTCCCAGCCATCCGGATCTCCACATTCCTTCCCGGTTCCCTTCTGATTACCACAGGAATCTTCACTGTAGCTCGGCCAATACGCCCAGCCCGGAGCAACAGTTTGTAAATGGGGCGCGATTTGCTTCCCCTTTTTATTCAACCAGTCCGCAATCGCCAGGTTCACTGCCTTAGAACGATTAAATAACCCTGGCTCATTATCTACCTCATAATATTGAAAATAAGGGCTATATTGTTCAAAATAATCTGTCAGCTTTTTCTCCGCATCAGCAGGCAACGATCCATCTGCCTTAAGCTTAATATCACCAGTATGCAAATACAGAGCAACCGTCTGCATGTTGTAATCCTTCAATACCTTGTAATATTCCAGCATATCTGAGCAGGATCTCCCGACATCACTGGCACAGCTGGTACGCATCACATTGCCGCTATAAGCCATCCCTAGCCATTTGATAACATAAGGCAAGTGCGTAACCGCACCTTCATCAAAGTAAAACTGCTTATTATTCACTACTGTTCCGGTCAGTGTATAGCTGCCATGAATAGGCTCGGAAATTGGAGCGTTAAGAGATTCTAAACGGAGATTATCCCAAGTCCACCAGGAATATTCGTCTTCTTTGTCACTGCAATATAAACAGCGAACCGTTTGCAGCTTCAATTCGTTCGTTCCCAGCTTCAATTGCTCCTTGGGAATGTATAATTCATAGGATTTTTGAAAGCTATATTCACTTTCTGTGCCCGATACGCCCGCAATTTGAATGATCCCTGACAATTGACGATTGGAAAATACACTCATTTGCGGCACGGATTTATAAGCATCCAGAATTCCTACGCTAAATAAGACCCCATTCTCCGGGATCTTATTTAGCTGATAGGTGATCGTTAATTCCGGCTGGGTCTTTCCATTCAAGCCTGCAGGCAAGCTCTGAAGAGCTGATGATTTGAGCGCTGAAGAAGGAACATTAAATACCTTCTTACTGCCAGAAGTGCCACTCGCAGCGAACTCAGCTGCTGAGCCATCATGTTGTCCCAGATTCCAGATCACAGTACCATCCGGTATTCCTGCTGCAACATCACTTCCTGTAGCTAATCTTGGTATATTGGCACCTGCCTTATAATCGTTCGTCTTATTCGTTCCGAAAACAGAGACAGACAACAGAAACAAGACGGTTAATGCGGTGAATTTCAGTAATAACAGTAATGGTTTGTTTGCAGTTATCCTATTTTTTCTATTAGATATTCTCCTCGTTATTCCCATCCATAGGTCCTCTCTTTCTTCCGGAATGTCTAACCCTATCATTTCATTAGATTAAGGAAGGAACAATGCCCCTTGTGGAATCACCTGCTGCTTCTGGCTGGAACTCTCCCACAGCAAGCGAAGATTAGCATCTCCTTCATTCTCATAATATTCAATTTGGATATCATAAAGTGTTCCGGCTGTGAGCGGGATACTTCCTTTATGAAGGGTTGCACTTTGATTTTTCCAATTATCGATGATCAGCTTTCCGTCAATCCAGACACGGACTCCATCATCAGAGGATGCCGAAATCGTATATTTTTCACTGAATTTGGGTTTGAGCTTCCCTTTCCAGCGAACAGAAAAATGATCTTCATCTATCTCCTGTGCAGGTGACCCGCCATGCCAATTAAAATCAATCTTACGATCATCGCGGATAAGTACCGCTTCTCCCTCTAAATCAGTATTGTTATAGTATTCTCCAGTCAAACCCATTGGAGTTACCGAGATTACCGGTGCTATCGAAGGTCCTCCTGTTGTGAGAACGTAATCCTCTCTCGATACTATAAACGAGTCATTCATAAAGCTTTTAATTGACTGTAGCGTATTATTTTCTGTCAGTAATTTTCCCCAGGTCATCATATAGACCCATTTATTTTGTTTCTCGGTTAATACTTCCGGGTTCGGCAGCTGTCCACTCTCCCCGATTCCGATAGGTTTACCATCAGCAAGTGCGAGCAGATCCTCATAGTAGGACTGCTTATAATCGTTATTGTAGATATCCACAGCCAGAACATCGAGTTTATCCGCACCGGGATAATATGCAGCATAAGGATCTGCCCATTCATTCGGCGCATTCGGATTCCACACCCACAGTAGATTATTCAGTTGATGTGTATTTACAAAACGATCATAGACAATATTCCAAAGCGCTGAAAAATTGTCCTTTTTCCCCCACCAAAACCAACCGCCGTTCATTTCATGGTAAGGTCGCCATAAAACTGGAACTCCGGCATCACGCAGCTGTCCCAAATAGCCAGCGATCTCGTCTAGATCAGAGATTAGACTCTTATACTGAGCCGTCCCAGGCGTAACATAAGTATTAAACTTCTCTTGACTGAGACTTCTGTTTACATTGGACCACTCCGGAGAAGTCCCCGGCAAACTCTGATGGAATGTCATGGCTACAATGCCACCCTCTTGATGCCACTCCATTGCACTGTCTATAACAGCTTGTCGCTGTTCTGCGATCGTCCCTTCGGGTTGATTATTAATTGCCCCCAATTCATAACCATGTAGAACGGCATTTTGTCCCGATGTATTCTTCAGCTTATGAACCAGTTCATCTGGACTTTCTAGATAATCATGCTGGCCAGACAGGATTCCTTTGCCACGTAGATTCACCAAATTACTCAGCAGTTGCTTGGCTTCTTCAGAAGCTGATGGATTGCTTGGTATAGCCGGAGGAAGAGCGGAAGAAACACTCATAGCCTTCGGAAGACCCTTAACCTCTCCCCAAGGCAGCAAGGAAAAAATAATAAACACCGGTAATATAGTAAACAACAATCTGTTTTGCTTATAATATTTACGCAAATAAATCCTCCTTTCGGTAGCTGTACTGCCTCCACAGGTGCTAAATAAACATACCTGTTATCGGACAATCGTCTTCTGACCTAATGAGGACTATAGCTTAGTAGCTCTGCAATAACGCAGAGCCACTAAGGATCGACCTGTAATTTTCATCAATCAGGAGACATCCGGAAGATAAAGTGCACTTGCTGGAACTGTCTCTTTAGCTTGACTAGCACTTTCCCACATCAAGCGGACTCTCGCATCGCCTTCATTTTCGTAATACTCCACCTTGACATCATATAGCTGGCCAGCCTTCAGCGTTATATTACCCTTACGTTCAGTACCACTTTGCTTAGTCCAACTATCAATCACGGATTGCCCATTCACCCACACACGGATGCCATCATCTGAGGTAGTGTAAAATGTATATTGCTCATCATATAATGGCTTAATTTTACCACTCCAACGTATGGAGAAACGATCAATCCCAAGGGCGGCATCCGGCGATCCTTGCCGCCAATTGAAGTCGATAATTGCATCAGTTCTAGTAAGAGCTGCTGTTCCCGATAGCTGTATGTTGTTGTAATATTCTCCTGCAAGCCCCTTCGCAAGAGGAATGGCTGCCTCACCATCTTCTTCGGGAGGTGCCGGCGCTGGTGCAGCACTAGGTGTCGGTGCCAGACCAGTATTTAATTTATCTCTGGTCAGGGTATAGTTGCTATTCATAAATGTTCTAATTGTATCTGCACTGTTATTCTCGTAAAGCATTTTTCCCCAGCTCATCATATACGTCCATTTACTTTGTGATTGCTGAAGCTTCTCCAGATTAGGCATTTCACCATTCTCCCCGATCGCAATCGGTTTGCCTGCGGCTAGACTCAACAAGCTGTCATAGTATTTTTGCTGGTAATCATTTTCGTATATATCTGCTGCCAGAATATCTACTTTATCAGCACCTGGATAAGTTAGCGCATAAGGATCTGACCAAACATTGGGAGCATTCGGACTCCATACCCATAACAAATTATTTAATTTATGAACGTTAACAAAACGGTCATACATAATATTCCAAAGTTTAGAAAAGTTATTTTTCTTCCCCCACCAGAACCAGTTCCCGTTCATTTCATGATAGGGTCTCCAAAGCACCGGAACATTGGCATCGCGCAAGCTTTTTAGGGAGACTGCCACCTTATCAAGTTCAGCGATCAGACTGTTATATTGCTTGGTACCTGGTGTAACGTAACTATCGAACTCATTCTGACTAAGTGTTTTTTTCACATTATCCCAGTCATAAGAGGTGCCCGGCAGGTTAGCATGAAAAGTCATAGCTACGATCCCGCCCGCTTTATTCCAGTTGATCGCGCTGTTCACCACATTTTGACGCTGCCAGGCCATCGTTCCTTCTGACTGACCGCTGATCGCGCCCAGTTCATAACCGTGAAGAGCGGCATATTGTCCGCTGGTTCCCTTCAGCATATTGTTAATTTCATCTGGACTTTCTAAATAGTCATGTTGACCAGCAATAATACCTTTTCCTGAGATCGAGTAAAAATAGTTAAGCAGCTTTACGGCTTCAGGTGAGGCTCCTGGGGTAACTGGCGTTCCAGAATTTGAAGCAGCTATGACAACAGACGGCGAAATTCCAACAGTAAGCGGAAGTGCAGTCAGAAACAAGACGAGTGACAGAAATGCGCCAAATAATCGATACGTACGGTAAGCTTTCAAAATAATCTCCCTTTCGGTAGCCAGGCTGCCACTCTTTCGAAGGCCCTATAGCTTTGCGTCCCTACCTTTCGATAGGTTTGCCTTTTCAATTTAAGAGAAATAATCTCTCTTACCGTAAGTATCGACGACAATTAATGATATATTTAGTGTTTTTATGACTTTTTTTGATAATTGAGTCAATTTACCTGTTTCAAGAAATTTTGGATTGGTTAAATAGATAGGTTAGACCTATGAAATGAATTGTTGTAGTTCTATATCATTCCAGTCTAAAGTAATACGAATGTTATCTTCTTCTACTAATTCAGAACCCGTCTGTACCTCTATAAACTCGACATCCGTCAAAGCAAGGATCGCGTGCTTCGTTCCTTCCGGTATACGTACCACGTCCCCAGCCTTCACATTATGTTTTTTCTCATTCAGCACAATACTTGCTTCGCCGCTGACGATTGTCCAAATTTCACTACGCTTGCGATGTAATTGATAGCTGATATTATTCCCCTCGGATATAAAAATCCGTTTGGTCAGCACTTCATTGCCTTCATCATATTTCACATAATCAATAACTTTGTAATGGCCCCAGCGGCGTTCCTCGTACATCGGTCTTTGTTCAAAGGTCTTCAGCACTTCTTTAATCCGTGGGCTCTCAGCTTTATGGGTAACTAGAATCCCATCCGGGCTAGCCGCAATGATCAGATCCTTCGCACCAATTACCGTAATCGGAATATCCAGCTCATTAATCAAGCAAGTCCCCTCAGAATCCGCCGTTACAAAACCTTTTCCTACATGCTTGCTGCTCATTTCCTCTGTCAGCGTATTCCACGTTCCAAGATCCTTCCAGAATCCATCATACGGCTGTACTACAATATGTTCTTCTTTCTCTACCACTTCATAATCAAAGCTGATGGAAGACAATAGCTTATATTGCTTCTGCAATTCTTCATATCCTAAAGGCAACCCTTTACGCTGCAAAATATCTAACAAGTACCCTAAGCGGAAGGCAAACACTCCACAATTCCACAATGCATTTTGCTCGATGAGCTGTTCTGCTTGTATACGGTCTGGTTTCTCTTGAAAGTGACTCACCTTCATAAAACCATTTCCCCCCGCCTCTTCGGTGGTAGGAATAATATATCCGTATTTCTCTGAGGCATGTTCAGGAACAACACCCATTAGTGCCAGATTTGCTCCACTTTCCAGCATGGTCCCCTCAAGCATAGCTATGGTATCGAAAAAGGATGCTTCTACATAAGGGTCAACAGGCAATATTGCTACCGTCTCTGCTGGAGAAACACCTGCCACTGAATAAAGATAGGTAGCTGTTAAGGCGATAGCCGGAAAAGTATCCCGACGCTCCGGTTCAACGATAATCGGCACATGACTTCCCAGTTGGCTTTGTATCATTTCTACTTGGCCGCGGCCGGTGGCCAGATAAGATGATTCTGCCATCCCTGCTTCCTCCAGCTGTCTCCAGACACGTTGTACCATGGATTCTGGTTCACCTTGAGGGCTTTCAAGTACCTTTAGAAATTGCTTTGAACGTGAGTCGTTGGACAACGGCCATAACCGTTTACCTGAACCGCCTGATAGAAGTACCATTTTCATAGAATGAACCCTCCTTAATATATGGAAATGAGCATAATTGAATTGTTATCAAAACGTATAGCTTCCGCTTAGCCTTAGTTCGAGCGGATGCATTTTTTAAAAAATTTATTAGGTATGAACCACTCCAAGGGATTTTGGACTTCCGATCGCTGTTATCCTCAGATTTCCTGATTTGAACCGCCGCCAGCGGTAGAAATCCGAGGATAGCATATGCTTTCGAAGCTAGCTTTCCTACGGAAATCTTTCGGGCGAACACTCCGTTTCTACAGTTCCAAATTCCCTTTCCGTTCTTTACCTAACCAACTTCCTCTAAATGCTTGAACCGTACTGCACCGGGCTGTACCAGCCGGAAGGCAGCACGTTTTTCTAAAGATTTGCTTCTGCTCCTATGGAGGCAGCAGCCAACGCAAGTACTACTACAACAACAAGGTTATCTGCTACTGCGATAAACAATCAGAGTACTCTAACTTTATAAATTGCTTAAAACTTATGATAAGGGAACGGAGTGACGGGGGGGGAATTTTGGAACTGTAAGAGCGATAGCGTCCGCCTAAAAGCTTTCCGTAGGAAAGCTCACTTCGTAAGCATAAGCTTTTCCGGATTTCATCCGCTATTAAGCGGTATAAATCAAGAAATCTGGAAACAACAGCGGCTGGAAGTCCAAACATTCACCGCAGTTGCGACTGACACTTAACACAAATGATTAAACCGCTCCAGCCACACTAGCAGAATAACCGCTCAATCCACCCATCTGCGGGCGGCCGACAGAATGATAAACGAGGCCGGTACCCTCGATTTGCTCCTTGGAATACACGTTGCGTCCATCGATCAGCACCCCATTGCGCATGCTTTTCGCCAGCTGATGCAGATCAATGTCCTTCAGTAGGCTCCAATCGGTCAAGAGGCATACGGCATCGCTGCCCTCAGCCGCCTCCTCTGGCAGATTGCACCAGCGAAGCTGCGGATGATCGTATTGCTGTCTGAAATTTGTAGCTGCGATTGGATCATATAGCTTGACTGTTGCCCCTTCAGCCACCAGTGCCTCAACAATCTCTCTGGCTGGAGCTTCGCGGACATCATCAGTATTAGGCTTAAAAGCAAGCCCCCAAATCCCAATCGTCGAACCGCGCAGGCTGCCAAGTGATTCATGCAGCTTGGAGATGATCATAAACCGTTGTCCCTTGTTCACTTCGACTACAGATTTCAATAATTTGAATTCGTAATCGACGTTGCCCGCAATTTGAATGAGCGCATTAGTGTCTTTCGGGAAACAGGAGCCTCCATAACCGATACCAGCCTGCAGAAAGGATGACCCGATTCTTTGGTCCATACCCATTCCTTGTGCTACCTCGGTTACATCAGCTCCCACTTTTTCACAAATATTGGCGATCTCGTTAATAAAGGAAATCTTCGTGGCCAAAAATGCATTTGAAGCATATTTGATCATTTCAGCACTGCGTATATCTGTTACAAATACATTTTCAGTGAAACCCTTATGAAGCTCGCGCATGGTTGGTTCCAGCTCTGGATTATCAAGACCAATGACAATTCTGTCGGGATGGAGGGTATCGCGAATCGCTGACCCTTCACGTAAAAACTCGGGAGCAGACACGATATCAAAAGAATGATGGGTAAACTTAGAGAGCATTTTGGAGATTTTCTCATTTGTCCCTACGGGAACTGTAGATTTAGTCATTATAATTTTGTGCCCTTCCATCGCTTTGGCGATTTCAGCGGCTGCACCCTCAATGTAGGTTAAGTCTGCTTCACCGTTAGGCAATGATGGCGTACCTACAGCAAGAATGATAATATCTGAACGGCGCACCGACTCTTGAAGATCTGCAGAAAAAGATAACCGTTCCTCACGAAGATTCAGTTCAATCAGTTCCTCGATTCCCGGCTCATAGATAGGCGATTCCATCTGTTTCAGCTTCTTAATCTTTTCCTCGTCCTTATCCACACAGATGACATGATGTCCGCCCAGTGCAAAGCACACGCCAGATACAAGACCCACATACCCAGTACCGATTACTGTCAGCTTCATACAATCATCCTCCTTTTAGAAAATTGACGTAGGCCTGCTCAACATACTGCTTGAACTTAACCATAAACGCCTGCTCATCGAATTTACGTGCATGCTCCATGATTTGATCGATATCCCAAGCGTAGGACTCTACCTCATAAATAGCCTTAAGTAGATCCTCCACTTCTTGATGCTGAAAGAACACACCATTTACATAAGGAATAATAGTATCTAGTGCCCCACCTGCTTGATAAGCAATTACCGGTCTTCCTGCAGCGTTCGCTTCCAGCGGTGTAATTCCAAAGTCCTCTTCTCCTGGAAAAATGAACGCTCTACACTGTGCCATCATTCCAGTCACTTGCTCATCTTCTAGCCGGCCCAGAAACGATACATTATCCTTAGCCATGCCTTCGAGACGCTTGCGATCTGGTCCATCCCCTACGATATAAAGCTTAAGTCCGTTACGGTTAAAAGCCTCTACTGCCAGATCAATCCGCTTGTAGGAAACAAGCCGGGAGACAATTAAATAATAGTCACCAATGGTTGAAGAGCTTGTAAACCGGGCTGTATTAATCGGTGGAAATATGACATCTGCATCCCGGTGATAATAATTCTGAATCCTCGTCTTCACTACTGATGAATTGGCTACGAACTGATTCACATTTTTGGAAGTTCGCTGGTCCCACGTTTTGAGCTGCTGCATGTATACCTTAAGCATTTTCTTGAACAACCCGGAATTCGACTGACGTTCCATGTAGGTGTCATAATCCCATGCGAAACGCATAGGCGTATGGCAGTAACAAAGATGAAACGTATGTTTAGGAACTTGAATACTTTTCATAAAAGCACTGCTGGAACTCAGGACGATATCGAAACCGCGAAAGTCCAAATCACGGATGGCCATTGGATAAAGTGGCAGCACCCCTTTAAAATTGGTCTTTACCCCCGGAATCTTTTGCAGCCAGGAGGCACGGATATCCGCATCTTTGAGATTGTCAGTAAGGCGGCTTCCGTTAAAAACAGTTGTGTAGATTGGAGCCTCGGGATACATGTGATGAAAGACTTCCACCACTCTTTCCGCGCCGCCCATTTGGATTAAGTAATCGTGCGCTATCGCAATTTTCATGTGAATCATCCTCAAAGTTTTATGGAGCATCATCTTCAGAATTACCGCGTCATATCATCTGTCAGGTGCCCGCCAACAAACCTTTATAGTAGTCAACGATGTCCTTGACCGTATTCTCGATAACAAAATGCTCTTTCACTCGTTTCATCCCATTGTCCGCCATCCGCCGTCTTTCCTCTGGGTGATCCAGCATCCATTTAATGGAGTCTGCCAGTATCGCCGCGTCACCAGGCTCTATCAGTAGTCCTGTCTCACCTTGAACTACAATTTCTACCGGCCCGCCTTCATTGGAGGCGATCACCGGTAATCCCGCTGCCATTCCTTCAACGATAACTTGGCCAAAAGGCTCAGGAGTTACCGAAGTGTGAATCAGTAAATCAGCAGTATTCATAAGGCCTTGAATATCATCCACATGCCCTAGCATGCTTACATTAGTAAGCTCGTCGTTTGTTATCTTTTGAAGCAATTCCTGCTTATAAGCCTCTTCTCCAAACAGAGCGTCTCCGGCCAGCCAGAACTTCACACGAGGTTCGTTCTTAAAGCTTTTTGCGGCTTCCAGCACAATATGCTGACCCTTCCAATGCGCCAATCGACCAACTAGCAATACGTTGAAATCCTTCTGGTCCCGCATGCCGATCCCATTACCAATCGCTTTAGCGAATGCGGAGTATACGACCAGCGTTTTTTTCGATCGCGGCAGCTCCAAAGCATTCAGTGTAGAATGTGAATTCGCGATGACTCCATTGGGGAGCAGGCGCGACAGCAAACGAATGCCTTTGGCAACGATAGGCTTTAAATAAGGGGCCCCAATATGATCCCGGATGTGCCAAATCAATGGAACGCCCGCTATTTTTGCAGCGATGGCTCCGTATAATGCAGATTTCAGGGAATTGGTGTGCACGCAATCTACCTTCTCCGCTTTTAAAAGCGGCGCAAGCTTGCGGCCATAAGCCAACAGCTTGAAGGCTGCAGCAGGTGCTCCCAAGTTGACTGCATTTCTACCACGACTTCTGATGCTCTCATCCAGCGGAATAATACGGACATCCATCCCTTTTTCACGTAGCCGTTCAGCCAGCGCACCATCCTCAGCCAGAATTACCAGTGGATCGATCTGTTCTCCAATATGGGTAAGGATGTTAAACAGGGCAACTTCTCCACCACTCCATTTAGCAGTGTGATCTATATAGGCCACTCTAAGCATTACGTGGTCACCTCCTCTCCTAAGGCTTGCAGGAACACGGATTCTACTTGATCCGTAACATGCTCCCAGGTATATCTCTCCAGTACATGCTCTCTACATTCATCCCGGCTCGGAAGCAGCTTTCGATTGCTGAGCATATGGATCATGCCTTCGGCCATGTGGTCGCTACTTGAACTCTTAAATAGCAACTCCGGCCGGAAGCCTTGCAAAATTTCCTTATTGCCGCCAATCGGTGTAGCCATCACTGGCAATCCTGAAGATAAAGCTTCAACGGTAATTAAACCAAAGCCCTCCAATGCCTGTGAGGGAACCACGAACATATCCGCTGCCTGATAATAAGAGGCTAGCTCATGATCGGGAATGTAGCCTAGCAGTCTTACCTTATTGCTTAAGCCATAGTCGGCGATCTTTTCTTCCAGTTCTCCCCGCAACGGCCCTTTACCACCAATCAGCAGAATTGCATTCGGGAAACGCTCCGCAACTTGCTTCCAGGCTTCAAGCAGCTGTAGTAGTCCCATCCGGTTGACCAACCGTCGGACAGTCAGCACGGTTGTTGCTCCCTCAGGTAAATTTAAGCTTCGGCGAATCGCCAATCGATTCGTAGCGGGGATAAAACGTTCCACATTAGCTGCTCCTGGAATCACTATAATTTTGTGTAGAGGCACTCCGTGCAGCTTATGGAGAATATCCCGGAACGTCTCACTAAGCACGATGAACTTATCCGCTAGTTTATAGGCTCTATGTTCAATGGATTTGGCGATGGTTGTTTTGACCCGGTGCTTAATGCCTTGACCTTCGATTTTCATTTCTTCATTCCATGGGCCATGAAAAGTCATCACTACAGGAATCCCGCGTTTCTTTGCTTCCAGTGCTGGACCAATACCATAAGGAGCAAAGTGAGTGTATAAAATATCTATACGGCCACTGCCCTCTCCCATCAGATCGGCCGCCTTACGCTGGAAAGCATCCTTACGTTTCCAGATCCCATCTTTTGGATCTCCGGCATTGTGAATAATCAATTCCTCAGGGGTAGCAGGCGTTTCTTGACTGCAAATCAGCGCATGCACCCGATTACGTGAGGAGAGTTGCTCGCAAACGGATTTGAAATACGTGTTAAGCCCACCCGGCTGTAGCGACGGCCAGCTAAGGCCTGTCGTCATAATGTTCAATCCGTCACTGTACGGCATAGCTTCTCTCTCCTTTATTCTCCTTCTCGGTCTGACTCGTCTTCGCATTGTGCTGAGTCAGCTTTCCCGATCTAATTAATTCGTAATGCTTGAAGCCGACCATGAATTCATACATGACCCAGAATACGGATACACCGAAACCTGACATTCCCTTCTTGAACAAACCGTGTAAGAAATACTTTTGCAGGAAACGGGCTGGTGGTCTTAACAGCAGATGACTGACCCGAAATCGTTTGCCCTTGGCATACGCACTTTCAGCTTCCAAGTCAGTATACTTATTGAAACGTGCCACATGATCGTTAATACTGCGGTAACCATAATGCCAGAGGGTTCCTGTCAAACGTATGGTTCGCTCTTCAGAGACCTCGGGCATCTCGTGCACCAAGCTGTTTCGAATTCCATACGCTTTGCGGTTGTAAAGGCGCACTAGATATTCGCCACGATCCAGCCATCTGCCCATAAAATCACCGATCCGGTAGATAGAATAGGCAACCGATTGATCCATAAGCCCCGGTTTCAGTTCAAGAATACTTGCGGCCAACTCGTCGCTGACCACTTCGTCAGTATCAATAAGGAAGACCCAATCATGAACCGCGCGTTCTACTCCGAACTCCCTCTGTTTCGCATATCCGGGCCATGGGTTGACGTATACACGACAATTCAAGCTTTCGGAAAGCTGAACTGTCCCGTCTTTGCTGCCTCCGTCAATCACAATCACCTCGTCGGCGAATAACCTGCAGGATTGTATGGCCTTAGATATTCGAACTTCGTCATCCTGAGCGATGATGACAGCCGATATTGGATAATTGTTTTGGCCGCCTACCACGCTTTTTACTGAATCCATGAAGGTTTCCTCCTTTGTCTTTCGCATTATCCATTCATATCCATCGGTTTCTTGCGAATGTAAGAATTCATCGTCGTCTTCATCCACTGGATGTCCTCCCGGGTAATGAGCAGCCGGGGTAGTTTAACTTTTAAGGTGTACTTTATATTGAGAACAATGAAGAAGAATCGCAGGATTGCTGATGACAGCATCGCTATCCCTGCTCCGAGTAAGCCAAATTTAGGAATGAGCAGGAACAACATTGGGATAACCAAAAGTAAGCCGAAACCTTGAAGCATCGAAACCACTTTTGGCTTGCCTAACGCCATAAAGGCCTGCGCCAGAATGATCGTCCCTCCGCTAATGGTCACTTCAAGGAGCAATAAGCGAAACACGGTTAATGCCGCATTGAAGTCTTTGCCGTACATCAACGGAATTACTAAAGGGGCTAAGAGCATCAGGAATACTCCGCCAAGCATGGTGAAGGTCGTACTTATTCGAAAGGCTTTGAATGTTAACTCAACTGCCTGTTCTTTGGACAGCTCAGAAGCCTTAGGAAACAAGACGATCGTAATCGAGCTTGAGAAAAAATTAACCATCCGCGATAGACTCACAGCCACTACATACAGCCCCAAATCAGCAGGTCTTAACAAACCGGCAATTACGATCTGATCGATATAGGTAGAGAAATTGCCAAGCAAGTCATTGCCGTAGGAACCCAGCCCGTAAGTGAACAATCTTTTTAAATTCTGATAGGCCCCTCTCATCTTCACCTTATAGGTGCGAAGCAAGGAAATCGTCATTCCGATAAACAGCGGCGCTCCAGGAAGAAGATAGGCAACTGCAGTTGTAAATGGATTCATCTGATCCAGCGCGATCAATATCCCGATCATCGTCAGTGTAAGCAACGGCACTAGATAGCGAATCCAATTAAACCTCTTGTATTCACCTCTGAATTGAAAAGCTGCATTGTTAATTTGGGAGATCACTATAATCGGACACAGAATCATAGACCACTGAGCAAAGGTCACGACCTCCGGACTGAAGGATTTCAGCCAATAAGGCAAGACCACGATACCTATAATCATCGCTATGACCCCAAAAATGGTACCGAGCAGCAATGCCATACGATAAAGCACTCCGGCATCCTCTGGGTTTTTCTTAGCGTTATAGATGAGAGCTGATGGAATCCCAAAGCTCATGCTAAAGGCCAGAAACTGTGACCAGTTAATCATTGCCGTCTGTTCCCCACGTCCTGTCGGTCCAAGATAACGGGCGGTTAGTACACCCGTTAACATGTTAATCAGTAGGATCATGACACTGACAAACATTGTCTTCACGGCTGCCGAGCTGTTGTCCTTACTCTTCGCGAACAATCTAAAAGATGACCAGATTGTTCTAGCGGGGAGAGATTTTGCATTCAACTGCTGCATACGGTGTTCCCTTCCTTCTACTTTGTGTGATCTCCCTTGCGCTGAGGCCAAGACCGATCAGCATCCAGATTAAGTATCCCTTGAGTCCGGGAAACCCATTATCTGATACCAAACTGACTATCGCACCGGTCCAAGTAGCAAGAGCAAGTCGGGCGTATGGCTGCAATTGGTCCCTGCTGATTACTCTAGCGAATATCTGTTTGACAACTGCGCCTAAAGCTCCGAAGAAGAAAACAGCACCCAGAATACCAAAGGTAAGCAGTAAGGCGATAACTCCGTTATCCATAATTCCGTACTCTCCAAGCTCGCCGTCATTACCAAGCTTAGTCCCTTGGCCTACACTACCAATTCCCTGACCTACTGGATTGGCGGCGACCATCGGCAGCATGTTTTGCCATAAGCTTAGCCGTTCATTATAAGAGTGATCTTCTTGAACAGAAGAAAGTGTCTCTACCCGAGCAACCAGTCCTTCGGCACCAGGCAATTTCGGCACAACCCAGAACAACGCAGCAGCCACAAAAACTAATTGGATCAAGGTTTTCCATTTTCCCTTAGAGGGAGAGGTTCCAATGTACATGAGCAACATCACCAGAAGAATCAGCCATGCCGCGCGTACTAAAGTAGTCAGCAGGCAGATTACAACCAGCAGCACGCCGATCCAGCGCAATGTTCCCCGCCATTTTTTCTCCAGTATCATCGGAACTAAAGCAAACGCTAAGAAGGTTGCAGCCGGTCCGGGCGAATTCAACGTAGAGAACACTCGAATTTCCAATGGATATGGATTTCCGATGGACATCATGTCCGCATGTTTCATCCAGAACACATCCCAAGGTGGCACCGTCAAATACTGAATAATCCCGTAAATGGCAACTATTACTGCAATATTGGCAAAAGCGGTAAGCAATCGATCGATATCCTTCGGCTTGAACTTCGTAACGGCAAAGTACGGTAATAACAGCAGTGGCACAATATAATTCGCTAAGTCATAAACTGAGCCCATGCCATTCTTAGCCAAACCGATTAAAGCACCATAACCCAGCGCAACTGCGAACATTAACATGATCCGCGTGGAGGCTTTTTGAATATTATGAATCTCCTTCAGCAGCGGAATGATCAAGGTTACACCGGTTAACAAGGGAGCTAAACTCAGCAAGGATACAGAGTGATACACTCCTTCTGACCAGTCAGCAATGCGGCGCAGCTCTGGAGCTACGGCCCAGATTAGCAAGGTATAAGCAACCAGCATTTTCGGTCTAAGTACGGCTAACAAGAAAGCTGGGAATAGGATGGCTGAGAGAATGGCTCCCTGCAGACTGTTCGATGAACTCAGCATCGCACTGGAGAAGCCGATGATCAGCGGAAGAGAGACACCTACAGCAGCAGTCCCCCCTATTAATCCAACTGTCTTGATGAACCTAAGTGATGGGGGCGTAAATACACTCATTCCAAGCCTCCTTCCTTCACCTTATCCCGCTTACGCAGTTCCTTAAGTAATAAAAGTAGAAATTGTGCATCGTCCACAAGATATCTTTTCCAGAGCCGGCCCGGCTCCTGGCTAAGCCGCCAGAACCATTCGAACCCTGTTTTTTGCATGAAGCTAGGTGCTCGTTTCACTGAGCCTGACAGAAAATCAAAGGTCGCTCCCACTCCGATCGATATCGGAGCTTGATAAGAGGTATAGTGGCGATAAATCCACTTTTCCTGCTTAGGCGCTCCTACACCAACAAACACGATATCTGGCTGGCACTCTGTCAGCATTTCTATAATGCGTTCATTCTCCTCCTCATTGTGCTCGAATCCATAGGATGGAGAATAACAGCCAACCACATTTATTCCGGGATGCGCTGTTTTTAGATTCATTGCTGCCCGTTCCGCCACGCCTTCAGCTGAGCCTAAGAAGAACAGCCGGTACTTCCTTTGCTCAAAGGCGTTGCCCAATCGATTAAATAGATCCGCGCCGGATACCTTCTGCTTAAGCGGCTTGCCTAGCATTTTGGATGCCCAGATCAGTGGCATTCCGTCAGCAACAACTGCGCCTGCCTTCGAATATACCGTTTGAAATTCTTTATCCTTACGAAGCTTGATCACATGATCTACATTGCAAGTGAGGATATAAGACTGATTCCTCTCCTGAATGGTTTTATCAATGTAATCAAGCAAATCCATGAAATCATAGTTATCAAAATTGACATCGAACATATTCACTTGATTCATCGTATCACTTCTTTTTGTGGGGAATCGGTTGGCTGTGAAGATCGATACAGGCAGTTCAGGTACCAACAGAACGGAATAATAAATTGGACCGTCGACAGCGTGTTATCGGAGAATGAGTAGATTAAAAACGCTGCAATAAATAACAGATAATAAGGTTTGATCGGTGAAGCCAATGCTCTGTACACCAGAATAAACACAGCCAATAAAGAGAACATCAACAGAATAGCGCCAATATATCCCCCATCGAAGTAAAAGCGGATATACTCGTTGTGCGGAACCACAAAACCTTTGTACAATGTTCCATCATTTGCTACCGTCACTGCACCAAGCCCTCTACCAGACCAAGGAGAGTCCGCAGCCTTGTTTAAGAAATACTCCCATGCCTCCGACCTTCCTGATAAATCAACAGCCGTATCTGTCTGTCTCTCAAAGGAACGTTTCTCAAAATTATCGAGCTGCCAAAAGACAGCGACTACAATTAGGAAAAATGCACCCAACAACGGAATTAGCAGATAGGTTCTGCCCTTCAAATATTGACGAAGAATATCATAGAAGTAATAGAGAACGGTAAGTCCAAGTGCCAATATAGGCCCTCTTGTTCCTGTTCCAATCAAGATAAAAAAATTTAGAATTAACATGATATAGAAAAAGCGTGCTTGCTGCGGATTCCGCTTCACCTCAATAAATGGAATCGCTACTCCCATAAAGGCCAGCATTGCTAGATGCGCAGGAATATTAGCCCCCTGAATCCGTACAGCGCCTGTATACTCGATGTTGAGAAAATTATGAACATGCGCAAGCTGCAGCAATAAACCAACCACTACACTAACAAGGGGAAGCATACAGATAATTTTGATTTGCAGCTCGGCTACATTCTTTTTCCAGTTGATTAATAAAAATACGAATGGAATGGATAGACCGATAAAAGCTTTAACTGCAATGGATGAGGTCATTTCCGGCAGCCAGATCGAAGATCCAAAGGTAATCACCAGCAGCGCTACCATTGCCCACAAGGGGTGACTCAGACGAAACCGCAAACCATTGACCAGAATACAAGGAACAAGCAGCATCACGATAACCAATTTATAAAGTGACAGTATCTCCATTCCGAACATGCTGCCATCATATAAAAAATTAATCGATATTGCCGTCGTAATTAGAACGAAATAACTGATCAGTTCAGGCCGTGAAATCGAGATTCCCAGCAAAATAATCAGAAGCACGGCAGCTATCGCAATCATCGGCTGGTAGATGACCGCCGTTCCAAAGAACAGGGCCGACATGAGATAGAGCATCCCGTATGGCAAAACATTTAATTTGGAGCCCCACTCAAAATTTGTCATGTTAATCCCTCACCCCGCTGCGGAATGCCTCTCCCGATTGAGAATCATATGAAGCGTTCCACGAATACTCTCCAGCCTGCATTTGTTCAAAAGCCTTCTTCCTTTACTTCTTGAGAGGATAGAATCAGCCAGGATATACACGAGCTTAGCGGCTGTCTTTCCCACTAGAATTAGCTTGCCTTTTAACCCTTCGCTTTTCATAGCGTTAGAAATACCTTGGCTATAATAGCGCCTCATAATCCAGTCTTCCGTCAAACGGGCCGCCGGAACGAAATGGTCAACTGCCATTTCCGGATGATAGAGGATGGAATGCCCTTCTTTTTGAATCTGTCCGAATAACCAGGTCTCTTCACCGGAGAGTAGAGAATCACCCTTTCTTCCGAGATCCAGGGGAAAAAGACTGATGTCGAATACGAGCTTCCGCATCGCCATATTGGCCCCACAAGGATGAAGTTGCTTGGGATATTCCTTAATCCGGCTACCTAAATCAACAATCGTATACGGAAGCTCAAAGGGTTTAATCAACCAGTCCGGACGTTTACTTTCGAATATCGGAGCGATTTTGCCTCCCATAGCCATGACCTCCGGTTTACTCTCGAAAGTACTGACAATCGTTGTTATCCAACGCTGGCAAGGTATCGCATCATCATCGAGAAAGGCAATCAGCGGCGATTTGGAAGCCAGAATTCCTGTATTTCTAGCCGCTGAAAGCCCCTGCATCGGCTCCATCATGTAGCGGATATCCACATCAGCTCCATGCTTTCCTATAAACTTTTTGACGCAAGCTTCAGTATCATCCTTGGAACAGTTATCCACAACAATGATCTCCGCCTGCTCTAAGTGATCCAGCTTTAAAAGTGACTGAAGCGTCTTGATCAATAAAGGTGCTCTGTTGTAGGTACAGATGATAATGGAAAGCTTAGGAACGTCTCCGTATTCACGCATCGGCATTCACCTAATTTCCACATTATTAATAAGCATCTTTTGAACCGAGTAACATCAGTCCGGTTTTAGCAATGATTTTTAGATCCAGCATGGTGCTCCGAATATGGATGTAGGTTAAGTCCAGCTGTACCATTTCGTCGAAGCCGACACTGTTTCGGGCATTTACTTGCCAATATCCGGTACAGCCTGGTGTAACCGTCAAACGCTGTTTGTCATATTCCGTATACTGAGCCACCTCTTCAGGCAGCGGAGGACGAGGACCGACCAGACTCATTTGACCTATCAGCACATTCCACAGCTGAGGCAGCTCATCGATGCTCGTCTTGCGCAGGAATCTCCCTATCTGTGTGATCCGCGGATCGTTCTTAATCTTGAACATGGCACCGCTCACTTCGTTATAGGCCATCAGGTTTTCTTTTAACTCCTCAGCGTTACTAACCATGGATCTGAACTTATACATCGGGAATTGCTTTTCATTCTTCCCAACCCGGTTTTGCCGAAAGAACACCTTTCCTTTCGGATCCTCCAGCTTGATCAGAATCGCCACGACAACAAATAATGGCATTAACACGAGAAGACCAAGAGCGGAAAAAAAGATATCGATCATCCGTTTCATTATCAAATAGGACTCCGCTTCTTTCCTTCTCTCATCGGTATGCAGCATGTAAAGTTTCGGCAGGACCGCCTCGTAGTCTTCCGGCAGTTTTTGCATGCTCATCCTCCTCATCTAAAATTTTGCGAACTCAACTTAACTACTCAAGCTGGTTTGTCCCATTTTATTCAGCCATTCCGCCATTGCATCCATCACCGGATAGCGCAAATCTTCGCTCTGCAGTGCAAATTCAAGTGTTGTCAAAATATATCCAAGTCGCTCGCCGACATCATATCTTGTTCCGTCAAAATTATAGGCATATACCCGTTCGCTCTGATTCAGCTTTTGAATGGCATCTGTCAACTGGATCTCTCCGCCAGCGCCTTCTTCCATCAAATCGAGATACTTAAAGATCTTCGGAGTAAACACATAACGACCCATGATTGCCAGATTGGAAGGCGCAGTACCTAGTGGCGGCTTCTCTACAAAATTGTTAACCCGATACAATTTACCGTCCTGCAAATCCGGTTCAATAATACCGTAGCGATTCGTGAATTCATCAGGAATCTCTTGAACTCCGATAACCGAGTTTTGTGTTTCTTCATATTGATCGATCAGCTGCTTAAGGCAAGGTACAGCTCCTGTGACGATATCATCGCCTAACATGACACCGAATGGCTCATCTCCGATAAACCGTCTAGCACACCATACGGCATGCCCCAGACCCTTCGGTTCTTTCTGGCGGATATAGTGAATTTCTACCTTGGCTGAACGCTGAACCTCTTTAAGCAGATCCAGCTTTCCATCTTCCAGAAGCCTAGACTCGAGCTCAAACGCATTGTCAAAATGATCCTCAATGGCTCTTTTACCTTTACCAGTAACAATGATGATATCTTCAATACCGGAAGCAATAGCCTCCTCAACAATGTATTGAATGGTTGGTTTATTGATAATCGGAAGCATTTCTTTAGGCATGGCTTTCGTTGCAGGAAGAAAGCGCGTACCTAGTCCTGCCGCGGGTATGATTACTTTTTTTACCTTTTTCATCGCACTTTACCTCCTAAAAGTTTTGTGAGCATTAGCTTCAATGATTTGACTTCGTACAAAACTCACTTCGAAAGCATAAACTTAAGTTTTGTGAGCATTAGCTTCAATGATTTGACTTCGAGCAAAACTTACTTCGAAAGCATAAACATTTACTTCGCCTGGTTCATGGCAATTCCGATTAGATTGGAGCCGGTTTGTTCAAGCAGCGTCTTAGCTTTGCGAATCGATTCCCGTTTGGACTTTCCGTATCTGGCCACCAGGATCACACCATCCGCTTGAGGTGCCAATATCCGAGCATCACTGAAGTCGACTGCCGAAGGAGAATCCAGCAGGATCAGATCGTAGTTTTCTTTTAGTTCCTCGAGCAAAGCGGTCATTTTAGGGTTACCTAGCAAATCCGGCGGACTAACATGCGTTTTACCCGCAGGGATGACCGAAAGATTGGCCAAATTTCCGAGGACAGCGATGTTATCCGCTTCCTCTTGCCCACTTAAATAAGCCGCAAGCCCGTCACTACCCTCTACTTCAAACACTGTATGAAGACCGGGATGTCGCAGATTGCAGTCCACCACCGCTACCTTCTTGCCATCCTGGACGAAAGACACCGCTAGATTTGACAAAATCGTCGTCTTGCCTGCTCCAGCTTCTGCTGACGTAAAGAGTAGCACTTTTCCTCCGCTACCCTGCGCTATTCCAAGCTGGCGTATATATGTGCGTAGCGATCGGAACGATTCCGAGATATGCGAGGATGGATTAACATCCGTAACCAGACTCTTATTTAGCCGCAACATAAGCACCCTCCTTCACTCTTGTGTTGCCGCCTGCTGCCTTACCCAAATCGCGTTTACGAATGGTTGCGATCGAAGCAATTACCGGAAGACCAAGGTCATATTCCGCTTCCTTTTCAGACCTTAATGTGCCGTTAAGAGTTTCCATCAGCAAAATAATTCCTAGGGCTGCCATAAGCGATACAACAAAGCTGATGATGAGATTCATCGCAAACCCGCCGTTCGAGGGCCCTGGAACATCAGTCGGATCGGCCGGTGTCAGCAAGGTCACATTGTCTACCCTCATCAGCGATGGCAATTCACGAATGAATGTCTGCGAAACCGCATTTACGATCCCGGCAGCTTTGGTGTAGTTTTCATCCTGAACATTGAGGTTGATCACCTGGCTCTTCTCTGAAGTTTTAATCTCAAGCTTCTGACTTAGTTCATCAGCCGTCAGACCAAACTCCGGGTGATTTTCTATTACGCTTTTCATGATGGTCGGTGATTTCATAATTTCCTTGTAACTCTCAATTAAATTCAGGCTAAAGCTCAAATCGTTAAGATTGTTGCTCTCGGGAGCCTTGGCAATATTGTTGACAAGCAGCTGTCCGGAAGCGGAATAGACGGGTTCAACGAAGTTTTTACTAACGTAGTAAGTCGTAGCACAGGAGATCAAAACGAACACCATGATGAGCCAAAACCTTTTTTTAATCAGGTTAATGTAATCCAGAATCGTCTTTTCCACAGTAACCCTCCTTCCGCTAAAATTACATTCTGAAAGCATTCATGAAAGTTTCAGTTGTTGCTTTAATTCTATCAATCCACACCATTCGCCACATGGCTCATATCATCACTTTCCTCTTCACTTTGGAGTAAGACGTTGTACTCCTTAAGAGGGGGGTGAGGTATACTTTAGCGCCATATTTAGGGCTAATTTAAGTTTTGACGCACAAAAAAACACGGACATCGAGTCCGTGTTTATGTACAATGCTTATAAATTAGTTCAACTTTCACTCATAAGACATTTCATATTTGGTCAATCCGACAGCATTTGCGTAAAGCGCTGCCTGTGTACGATCTGCCACCTGTAATTTCGCTAAAATCTGACTGACATGCTTTTTCACTGTAAATTCACTAATAAAAAGACGTGAGGCAATTTCTCTGTTGCAAGCGCCCTGTCCTAGTTCGATTAAGACTTCCTTCTCTTTCGGGGTCAATTCATCTGTCGGACTGCTTTCACTCATTCGCATCTTATCTTCCATCAGACCAGGATCATAATACTTTCTTCCTTTATGGACCAACTGGATAGCAAATAGTAACTCTTCTGGCAATGCCTCTTTCAGTACATATCCGTCTACCAGCACTTCCTCAGCTTTCAGAAAATCCTCTCTGCTTGCAGATGATGTCAGCAGAATAAACTTACTAACGATTCCACGAGCACGCGCTTTCTTGATGACATCAAGTCCTGATTCATCCGCTAGCTTAAGATCAATGAGTACAAGGTCAGGCTGCGTCTCCTCAATCACAAGAAGTGCTTCTTGGCCGTTCGTCGCCTCTCCAGCAAACTTCACATTCGGTTGCATCGAAATAACGGATGCCAGCCCTCTTCTAACTAGAGGATGATCATCTACAATGACGATTTTCATTAGAAACGACCTCCCGCCCTAAAGTTTATGCATTCTTTAATTCAGCTACACCCACAGGAATGGAAATCAAGATTCTCGTTCCCATATTTTCATTACTGGACAGCTGGAAGTCGCCACCTAGCGACTGCGTCAAATATTGCATATTCTTCATGCCAAGCCCACTCGCACTATCTTCGGATTCAATCCATAACAAATCAGTATCAAAACCAACACCATTATCACAAATCAATAATCGAATCCAAGTCGGCTTCAGAGACAGTTCTACATCCACTCGACTGGCAGCACCATGCCTGATGGCATTACCAGTGGCTTCGGAGATAATTCGAAAAAGCGCCTTGTGGTAAGGATAAGGGAGACTGAAATCATCTCCCGTTATTTTTAATTCAATATCAACATCATTTAATCTGGATAAGCTCTTCAAATGTGATCTTACCATACCGAGCCATGTAGGCCCGCCACTCTTCTTGGAGCTAAGACTGTAGATCGTGATCCGCAGTTCTTTAGCAACCTTTGTAGCAGAGTCATGAATAAGCTCAATTTGTTCTTCTAGCTCATGATCTGACATTCTCTTCCACGATTCCTTCAGCGAATGCGTCGCATACACAATACCAAAAAGGCTCTGGGATACACTGTCGTGCATTTCATCCGCAATCCGGTTCTGTTCGTTCGTGATGATCAACCGGTTCTCAATCACACCAAGCTCATGCCTTTCAAGAATATTCGCACTTAGCTCAGATAAGAATATCAATTGTTGAATATACCATCTGCGGCCTTCCAGCCCCTCTGTAGACTCCAGCTTGAGTCCAATCATCCCTACAAATCGGGTGCTCATCCGTACAGGCATCAGCAGGAAATCTCCTAATCCCGGAAGATTTCTAAAAATAGGCTCTCGCTGCAATCTCCATTCATGTTCATGTTTTCCCAGTTCTGAGAATAAGAACTGTTCCTCTTCCTGCTGCCAGCCGGTCTGCCTGCTCTGCGGTGCTGGTTCTCCGCTTTTCTTGGCGAACCAAAACAAAGCCTTATCTAGCTTCGTTAGCTTAACAACATAATCGGTGATCACTTGACCGATATTCATGAAATCATGTTGGCTTGAGGTTTCCACGATATGGTACAGCGATTTGATATGCTCCATCGTCTCTTTCGTGCGAGCATTCGATTCTTCACGTTGCCGCTTCATCCGATTAACGATCTGCATTATTATAACCGTAAGTACCAGTGTTAGAAACAGATTCCCATTTACAAATACAATTTCCAAAAAAGTTTTGTTCGCAGAATTGATAAAAAAATAACAGAGCACCGCAAAAATACTGATGTAACTTAAAAGCAGCGACCATCCAAAATAAATGGACAATGAGCCTGCAGCAATCAATACAGGGTTTAGCACATAGAGCCTAAAGGAACTCTCGTACCCACCGGTAAACAAAGTCAATGCAATAATTCCCACCATCTCAATACTAACAGCCAGGACGAGAGTCTTTGGCCTGCTTCGTAACCTCCGATAAAAAAATGAGAACGTTTGTGCAAACAGAAAGAGTATGGCAATAACAAGGGATTTATAAATTACGGAAGGTCCCGTTTTATCTAGAAGATACATGAGCGATGTGAGGGACAAAGAGAAGTACCTGTAATACTCAATCAGTTTGTCTTCTGCAGTTGGTTTGATTTTCATCCCACCACCCTATTCTCCAGTTTTTTGGAAAATGCGAGATTGTACTGTGCTCGATAAAAGCATCATACATGAGAAAAATCACAATAACAAGCTGACATTTCCCATGTTTGCGCTTCCATTTGAAAAATAGTTACAAAAAATTTATTATTTTTTTAGAAGATTTTATACCTAAAATTTGTAATTTTATCCACTATAGTTATAAAGAACTAACGTATTTATGTAATATTAATCCATAATTTTTAACATATCTCATAAAACGACAACAATTATATAATTATAACAATTCACATTGGGACTCTAGTAGTATGATGTCGATTTAAATGTTACTACGACAAAGCTGTGGCGCAATCCCCATATATTTTTTAAATAAACGTGAAAAATAGAATGGATCATTATAATGAAGCATGCCCGATATTTCTTTTACTTGTAATGGGGTATTTAGAAGCAGCTTTTTGGCCTCAGCCATTTTAAGACGGTGAATATATTCATGAAGCGGATACCCGCTACTACGCCGAACAAGACGACGAAGGGTAGACATCGAGATATGATGTTTTGCCGCAATTTGCTCTAGGTCCATTTCACCATAAATGCATAAATTCAGGTCCTCCCGAATCTGACGCATATAATCTGCCTGAGCATTCCAACTTTTTTCTTCTATTATAAAAGAACACTCCAATAGCATCCTTTCAACGAGTAGTGCGGCCCGATCCGCATCTGCAGGTTCTCCACTCTCCATTCGTTGTAGTACCTCTTCAAATAAGGTCGAAAGACCCATGATCGAATTCGCTTGGAACACATTCCCGCCAGCGATTAGACCCGACTCTAGCCATTCCGATACACGTGTCCCATTAAAATTAATATAATATTCATCCCAGCTCCCTCCAGGTGGTGGACCGAAATTGTAACTGTATCCTGGGCGAAAAAAGAATAAGCTGCCTTCACGCACCTGCTGTTCTTTCCCCGAAGTCTCCATATAGGTGCCACCACCAGATACTATGTAAACAATAGCCCAGTGTTCAAAAACTACGCCTGAACGGAATAACGTTCTTCCAGGCAAATGGCCGGCTTGTCCTACTCTAATATTTTTAAGCTTCAGCTTAGAGGACTCAACCTTCGGATCAATAATTCGTATTGGATATGGACTGATCATATAATCCATGCGCTTGGACATTATAGACATTCCCCCCTCTGTTTAGTAGTGATAAGGTTATTGTGAAGTTGATCATATTCTACATGAATAAGAGGTGTCCACGCTATGCTTAATCATTCTACACTACTGCTTCTGCCTAATCCGCGTGAAATCACATTGTCACAGGACTCATACCGTTTCCCAATAAGCGGAAGCATTGTGCTTCCTAGTACGGGAGAGGAAAGTTCAATGCCTGCTGCACAAAAGCTGCAAGCTGTGATTAAACAAGCCTTAAATCTTCATTTGACCTTATCTATTGGCACACGTCCAACGGTCGTATCCGCTTGTATCTTTAGCTATGTGCCGTCATTATCTGAGCAGGCATACGAAATAGTTGTTGATCAGAACGGTATCGTTGTCTCCTATAGCTCACCTGCCGGTGCCTTCTACGCAGTAGCCACTCTGAAACAAATCATTGAACAAAGCGGCAGATCTATTCCTCATCTGCATATTCGCGATGAACCTGATTTTGGAGCTAGAGGGATAACCGTTGATATCAGCCGCAATAAAATTCCAAAGCAAGAAACCTTGTACCGAATCATTGACCTTATGGCCGATCTGAAGATGAACCAGCTTCAGCTATATATAGAAGGTACGCCGTTCGCGTACGAATCTTTCCCTCAAGTGTGGGAGCTTGAGACTCCAATCACAGGAGAGGAAATCTTGCTTCTAGATGCCTACTGTAAGGCGCGTTATATTGAGCTTGTTCCAAACCAGAACAGCTTTGGACATATGGAAGGCTGGCTTTCCCGTCCTGAATTCAATGCTTTAGCCGAAATTCCAGAGGGATTTATGCTTCCCAAGGAATTGTACATGGGAGATGTATATCCAGAAGGACTATTCATGCATCCCGGTACGTTTGATACCGAAGATCCTGCCGTGCTCCCTCTGCTAGAAAAAATGTTCGATGATCTGCTTCCTTACTTCTCCTCTAATCAATTTAATGTAGGCTGTGATGAGACGTATGAGCTTGGTCTTGGCAAAAGCAAAGCGCTGGCTGAATCACAAGGCAAAGGTCAGATCTATTTATCTTTTCTTCAGAAGATTTATGAGCTTGTTACGAAACGCGGCAAGACGATGCAATTCTGGGGCGATATTATTATCCAACATCCCGAACTGATCCCTCACCTGCCTAAAGATATTATTGCTATGGAATGGGGTTACAGTGCGGAACATCCTTTTGAGTCGGATACCCTAAAATTCCGTGAAGCAGGCATTCCTTTCTATGTCTGCCCAGGTACCAGCTCATGGAACTCCATTACAGGGCGCAGCGACAATATGTTTGCCAATCTGCGTAGTGCAGCTATTCATGGCAAAAATAATGGTTCTATCGGCTATCTCATTACCGATTGGGGTGATCACGGGCATTGGCAGCATCTCCCAATCAGCTACACTGGATATGTTTATGGTGCTGCGCTTTCCTGGAATGTAGATAACAATCTAGATGTAGACACTGCAAAATATTTAAATACATTCATCTTCGCGGATCGTTCCGAGGGTATTGGTCAACTACTCCTTGATCTCGGCAATTACTATCAGCTTGAATCCGAGATTATTCGTTCAAATGATACGGAAATGTCCCTGCTTCTTCGTACTAATCTCGACAATTTGTTAATTGTAGAGAAACTTACCGAAGAGCATTTCAACAATCTCGAAGAATACATGCTCTCTATCGAGGCACGTCTCTCGGGGCTTGATCTTCAATGTGATGATGCTGATCTTGTTCTTAAGGAACTGAGTAACGGAATCCATTTTGTGAAGCACGCTGTGCAGCTTGGAAGAATTAAACTGCAGCTGGCATCCGCGCCAGATTCGATTGACCCTAATCTGATTACGGAGCAAATCAATGATTTGAATGTTCTACTTCATCAATATCGTCTATTGTGGACCGAGCGCAACCGACTCGGTGGCTTAGATCAAAGTATTTGGAGACTTCTACGTCTTAGAGGTCAATACGAAGCATTGAAATCGAAGTAATTTCCTCATCCTAGCTGCAATTGGCGAGTCGAACGTTGAATTTAATGTTTCCGACTCGCTATGCGCAGCTCTTCATATTGATTTTCAAGCATTTCCCGCTCCCGCTTTTCATGCTTTTCTCTGCCGATTCCCTCTTTCATGCTTTCCTCATCCTCATAGATTTGCCACAGATCAGAGAACAAATAATCTTTGATTTCTACTGTTTTTTCATTCAATATCCCATTGGTCCAAATAAGTCCCGCAGAGGTACGCATCACAATGCGGCCGTCTGGCGTTTCAGCCTTTTGCCCCATTCGAATAGTCATAAGCATTTGTCCAAAAGTATAACACTCCATTCGTCCTTAAACCTCCTAAATTTTAGTTGTAATGGAATAAAGAGAAGGATATAATCAGGGCGAAAGAACCAGTTTTTTTGCAATTTTATTGTAGGAGGGATGCAATGGATTGGCTAAATGATTACGAAAAAGAACTCAGCTTAGTATTTCAAGAAAGTAGAAAGATTATCTCCGAATTTCCTGAGCCTCTAAATTCACAAGGCATGTCCTATCTTGAACATTTTAACGTATTCAATGCGGAAAGCCACAAAAATTACATATGTTATCTATTGCCCTTTTGGCTTCAGAAAAGCTGTGGGCTCTCAGCAGAAATTACCCGTCAAATGTCGATGGGCAATGTCTTCTTCATGCTATATTTTTTCATACAGGATGACCTGATGGACAGCAAAGAATCCTCTACATACGAAAGATTACCTTTAGCGAACCTACTCTATGTTGAATTTTTGAATATCTACAGACTTTTATTTCCGAATGACTCCTCTTTCTGGACATCGTTCAATCGTTATATCGCTCAATGGGCAGACAGTGTTAGTAATGAAACCACCAGTGATTATTTTCTTAATGATCGGATCAAGATCCCTTATAAAGCCAGTCCGCTCAAACTATCCAGTACTGCTGCCCTTCTGCTATCTGGTAAGGATTCTCTTGTACCGCAGTCTGAGGAAATGATCGACTCTGTTCTACTTACACTGCAAATGCTTGACGACTATGAAGACTGGAACGAAGATTTATCAGAAGGCAGCTATAATTGTCTCCTCTCACTCACACGAAGCTATCTATCCACTGATAAAGCAACCACACTCACATCAAAAGAGGTCGAATTCTTTCTGTTTACAGCAAACGGACTACGTACCTATGCTGAGCTAGCGCAGGATACGCATCGCAAAGTAATGGCTTCCAGCTTAGATATACCTCATCTCCTAGCATTCCACTCCATGTTGGTGACGAACTTACAACAGATCTCAGATTCTATCGAAGCAGAAAAGCAGCTTTTACAAGGTGGAGGCTTGTTTTATTTTTTGTCAAAAAATATACAATAAATCTATTATTTTGTAATAAAAAGAATAGATTTAGCACAATTGCTATGTTATATTATTAAAGGTAAATATATACATTTTGGAAAGGGTGATTATTTTGTCAGAAGCAGTTCTTAGAAATCAAGTCATTCAAAAGGCATGGGAAGATCCAAGTTTTAAGCAAAGACTACTCGCAGATCCAAAAGCAGCTCTCCAAGAAGCGCTAGGCGTAATCATTCCCGACAGCGTTACCTTGAAAGCCGTTGAAGAAGGTTCAAATGAATTCTATCTTGTAATCCCACCAAGTCCATCATCAGATGTATTGAAAGCAACCGCAGCACCACGCGGTTCTTGGTAAGACAGCAGGATTAACCTCATAGGGAGTAGGAATCATCCGGAGCTTCTGCCAATGGCAGTATGGTAATGGATTCGGTTCCTACTCCTTTTTTGCTTGTAAATCTCACTTCACCTTGCATAGCTTCAATGATGCGGAAGGTGACCATCAATCCTAAACCTGTTCCTTTATTTTTCTTGGTGAAATATGGTTCTCCGAGTCGGTGCAGAACATCAGGGTCCATTCCTTCTCCGTTATCTTTGATGTGAATAATCACTTTATTATCTTCACCGTACACCGACATATAAATGAACCCTTCTTCACTGAATGATTCAATGCTGTTCTTGATAATGTTAATGAACGCCTGCTTAAATTTCGAGGAATTTCCTTTTACCCATAATTGGCCGGATACATCCAGAATCATTTTTCCTCCATTGATGTGACACAAGGGCTGCATAATACTCTCAATATGCTTGAATTCATCATATAAATTCAGACTAGAGATTGTCTCAAATTCTGGTTTAGCAAAGGTTAAGAAATCTGTAATAATATTGGATGCACGATCTAGTTCACTTAGGGCCATTGACATATAAATTTGCTCTTCGTTAACGGACTTCTCGCTAAGCAGCTGAAGAAATCCCCGGGTGACTTGTAGTGGGTTTCTTACTTCATGAGCTACGGATGCAGCAAGCTCGCTAATGATCTCCATTTTTTCCGAACGCTCCAATTCATTGTTGAAACGCTCTAGTTCTCTAGAGTAATTAACAACCTGTTGATGGTTATAGGCTAATCTTCGTTCCAGAATTACGATCAAGGAAATAATGAAAGCAACCAGCCCCCACTTCCACAAGAACAAATCATAATTCCCTTTTTGGATGTAATACCATAATAGCTCTGCAACTACAGTAAACGCAGCGGTTCCAAATCCAATGGCAAACACAATAGCATCTTTATTTCCTTTAAGAGAGAACATAACCACACATGCGATCAGCAGGATGAATTGGAGGATAAGGATAACCCCTATAATGGTGGTAGAAATAAAATAATAGAACTCAATATAGCGATTATTTGAAAGGAGATTGATTAAAAGACATAACAAACAAAAAGAAGAGTAAAGCACTTGAAATTGACGAAATTTTCGAATGATACTGAATTTACCACTACCGAATAATTTCTCAAATAAAAAGGTAAGCGCTGGGAGAAGTGAAAAAAGGGCTAAGTCTAGGCAAACGTTACTAATTGGCCCCAATTTATTGTAAAAGGTATAGATGAAGGGGGAGTAGGTTATAGAAAGGATTCCGGTAGCCGCTATAACCACTGCTAGTGAAGCAACACTGGAGAAATAATCTCTGTTTATGTATAGAGCACTTATAAATAGAACGATAGCCACCAGAAAAAAAGCGCAGCCCAAAATCACATCACTTAGTCCATTCTCAATATATTCATTAATTAATTGACTATGTTCACCGATCATTACACTTTTTTTAATTCCAATTCTGTCTTGCATGGTTTCTGTCCAGATATATAGTGTTTTCCCGTTATCTTCTTTACTTAAAGGCAACAGCAAAGAATAGTTATCCTTGATATATTTACGATTTTCCTCGAAGATCAAACGATCCTCCACATACACTCTCACATGAAGAGCATATAAAGTATCGATATACACCGAAGGAGACACATAACTTAAATCGGGTAAGGAAATGCGGGTCCAAGAAGAGGATACTCCTGAAGGTAACTCTGGGAGTTCCTTCTTAGAATCTACGTTCATCCAGCTTTGCTGGCCTTCACTCCACGGAATCTCTTGTCCTGCATTTCCTGTTTCATCCCCCCATTTCATTTGCCACTTTGTAATTTCTTGGGATGGATTTGGGTTCGCTGCCGATACAATAATAGAGCCACAACCTATCAGGAGGAGTGAAAGGGTGATTGTAATGTGGAGTATTCTAACCATCAAGCGCATATAGGCACCTCAGAAGGAAGTTTCAGAAACAATATTCTGTGTGTTACTACTTCGCTCACTATGCTACCCTTTCCTTCTAAAAAACGGAATAATCATTAAATTCTCCTAATTTTTTCTAGCCGTTGGCAATTTAATGATAATCTCCGTTCCTTCCCCCTTCTCACTATGAAACTCAGTTGTCCCTTCCATCGCCTCAATTATTCGGAAGGTTACCATAAGTCCAAGTCCTGTTCCTTTTGTTTTATTAGAGTAATAGGGCTCACCCAATCGGGCCAGTTCACTACCATTCATCCCTTCTCCATTATCACGTACACTAATCATTACATGGGCTTCGGATTTCCAGGCAGTAACTCTAATAAGTCCATTATCCTGCAAAGCTTCGATGCTATTTTTTATAATATTAATAAACGCTTGTTTAAATTTGGCAGATGATCCAATTACGCAGAGTTCCGACTGCAGGTTGAGTTCAATGACTCCCCCTTGCAAATTCGCAAGCGGAGCGAGAATACCCGACACATGCCGTAACTCCTCGGATACATTAAGCCTCTCAATGGTCTCTAACCCTGGCTTAGCAAAGGTAAGGAAGTCTGAGATAATAACCGTAGCTCTATCCAGTTCTGCGATAGCCATCTGCATATACTCCCTCTCCTTATAATCTGAGCGTTCTCCTAGGATCTGAAGGAAACCACGGGTTACCTGTAAAGGATTCCGTACCTCATGCGCTACAGAAGCTGCCAATTCACTTATAATCTCCATTTTCTCGGAACGCTGTAAATCATTATTAAACGTCTCAAGCTTACGAGAATATTCAACGAGTTGTTCATGGTTTCTCGTAAACCTTCTCCCCAGAATGACGATTAAGGATAATACGAAAACCATCATCCCCCACTTCCACCAATATAATTGATAGGATTCTCTGGATATGTAGTATACGATCAATTCGACAAGAGATATAAATGCAAAGATTGTAAATCCTGTAGTAAAAACAATAGCATCCCCATTGCCGCGATAAGTATGAATAAACGCTAAGCTTACCAATAATATAAATTGCACAATCATAATGATGCCTAGAACGTTAGCAGTCATCAATCTATAAAAGTCTTCCAGCTGATACGACAGAAGGATATTAATAACCATTAGTGAAAGACAGAAAATAGAATAAACCAATTGAAACTTACGGAATCGGGTGACGATTTGTTTTTTCCCTGAACCGAATATTTTCTCAAAATAAAAGGTTACTGATGGCAACAAGGTGTACAATGCTAAATCAAAGAATACAAGCACGATTTTCCCATAATCTCCGAGGATGATCGGCAAAAACGAAGAATACGTAACCACTATGACTCCAATGGATAAGAGAATTAACACCAACAAAAATCCGGCCGTAAAAAATCCTTTTCTCAAGAATAATGAACAAATAAACAGGACAATAGCTATAAAGATAAACGTCATCCCAATGATGATATCCATTAAGCCCTGCTTCACATAAATGGACAACAGCTCACTGTAGCGATCTACTCTTATTTCGCCTTCTATTCCTAAATCTTTGCTTCCTCCGTGTGTCCATATGTATAGTTCCTTTCCTCCATCTTCTGTGGATAAAGGAATTAGAATTTTGCTGCCGTTGAAATTGTATTTATTCTCAGAATCATATACTAACGCGTTATTCACATAAGCTTTGACGCTATTTCCATATACCTTATTAATGAATAACGCGGATTTCTCGCTCATTTGCGGCAAAGAAAACCGGAGCCACGCTGAGGATGTACCTTTTGGCATCTCTGGTTTGTGATTATGAGGCGTTACGCGAATCCATTCATCATCTGAAGCTGCTACAGCTTCTTCGACAGTCTCTGCTTCTGTATTTCCAAATCTAATCTCCCAACTTGGCAGCGCAGAGTCTGATGATCCAGCACTCACTATCGCCGCACCGTAAGGCACTATTGCTGTTAGCAATAGAAATAATAGCAAAGTAGCCGCTATCTTTGGTTTTGGCAACTTCATCGTAGCACCTCAGTAATTCATTAGTTGTTTAAATGATCATATATGATTCTTAATTTCGACAACCTTCGCACTATTCCTGCCTATTCTTGTAAATTTTCTCGAAAAAAGACGTTATTTATCGGCGTTATTTCCCTGATTATTTATAAAACGATTCGATCATAGGCAATCGGGTAAAGATACATATGAGAAGTCCAAATCTTAACCTACCGAGGGAGTGAACGGCTATGGAAGATACACCTAATAAAACTGAAGCCGATTTTGCATATGAACGTTATATACAAGCTGATATTGATGTAGAGGATGTTGTCAATGAAGATGCCGACCCCGTGTTGGTTGGCGATAAATATTTGGCGGCGGATATTGGTTTAAACCAACCTGAGGAAACACTCGAAAGAAATGACTTACTGGAATCCGATGCATTCCTCGCCGCTGAAACGGCAGGACTAACAAGTAGCGATAATGCTGAGGACGAGGAGCTGCTAGAAATGGAAGAGGAGGATCCGCCATTGGAAGATATTCCTGATGCAGATGAGGTGTATCCTGGATCCATCATCGACCCTGCTTCACCACCAGTAGATGGCATGCCTGGAACGGACGTCTTAAATGGATCACAGGGAGATTAGACTATATAAAGCCGCCGGGCTAGGATCCGGCGGCTTTATTTGTTTTTCAATATGAGCACTTTCCTCCGTAAGGGTTACTCTTGAGCTGCCGGTTATTCTGCTGAACGCGCTGCTGCAATTTGGGAATCCAGCTTACGGGTCTTAACCAATACCGCTGCTACAAGCAGCATCACCCCATTGATCACAAACACCCAGCGGATCTGGATAAAAGCCCCAAGTAAACCGCCTATAATAGGCCCGGCCATTGTCGCGAGTTGAGATGCCGCTTGGTTGAGACCAAAAGCACGTCCGCGAAACCCGGGCTCAATCACTTGTACAATCATTGCATTTACAGATGGAAGCACACCTGCATAGAACAAGCCGTAGGCAAAACGAAGAACGGCGAATTCCACATACCCTGTAACAAAGAATTGCAGAATATTACCGATACCTCCACCGATTAATCCAATGAACAAGATCATCCCGAAGCCCTTCCGGCTTCCGATTCTCCCCCACTGCGGAGCCATTAGCACAGTAGCAATACCCACAGCGGAGAATACAATTCCTGAGCTTAGCGAGGCGCTGCTTTTGGCGATTCCCATGTCTAGCAGATGTATCGGAATAAGCGGCTCCAGAATCATAACAGAAAAGGTGCTTATCCCCGCCAGCGATAGCAAAGTCATAAATGCGCGATTCCTTCGCGCTTCCTTGATATCATCACTTACATGAGACCTCGGAGCAGATCGGTCAAAATTCTCTTCTTTAGCAAAAAAAGTAGCAATAAGTGCCGAAACGAGTACAATACCTGCTGAGAATAAAAAAGCAACCCGATTGCTTGTGTAAAAGCTCACTACACCGCCGATCAATGGACCAATGATACTGCCCGTTGCTCCGGCTGTAGACATAATACTCAGCGCATAACCGGTCTTATCCTCAGGTGTGTTCGTAGCCACCATGGCTATCGCAGCCGGAACAAATCCAGCAAGCAATCCTTGTAGTACGCGCACGATCAGAAAGACGTAAGGATCATACACGAAGTAATTAATCAGATATAAGGCTGCCAAACTGAAGCCCGAGCGAATAAGCATCGGCTTCCGACCATATTTGTCGGCGAGGGAACCCCAGTAGGGAGAAATTAAAGCGCTGGCTAGAAAGGTTATGCCAAAGCTAACCCCAGACCAAATTTCCAAATGATTCGTAACCCCAAGCTCGTCACTCAAAAAAATAGAGAGGAACGGAATAGAGATCGAATACGCCGTACTACAAAAAAAGACACCCACCCAAAGCACGATCAAGTTCCGTTTCCATGAAAAGCGCATGATCTACACATCCTTTCTTGATGTTCTCGCGGAAACATTCCTATTATTGTAAACCTCTTTTGAGAATGTGCCAATCCCACATGTCACAACTGACCTTTGCATGTTAAGGGACAAAGAGGTTATTATGAGAAGTACCTACGAGATTATTCAAGAAAAAGGAGAGATTGATTAGTGAAGTCTACACGAGCAAGATCTGCTATCCTAATGGTCATGTTATGCCTGGTGATGGTTATTGCAGCAGGTTGCGGTAATAAGCCTACCAATAACAATGCCAGCAGTAATAATGGAAGCAGCAGTGGAGCAGCAGGAAATAACGCAAGCAGCGAGACAAATGCTGGCGCTAACGAAGGACTCCCTTCAGCTACAGCAAGCCACCCCATTGTGACCATTGAGATGGATAACGGAGGCATCATCAAAGCCGAGCTTTATCCTGAAGTTGCCCCTAACACTGTGAACAACTTCATCTCACTGATTCAAAAAGGATTTTATGATGGCACCATATTCCATAGAGTGATCCCTGACTTCATGATTCAGGGCGGTGACCCTGATGGTACCGGTATGGGTGGCCCAGGATATAGCATCGCTGGAGAATTCTCTGGAAACGGGTTTACTAATAACCTGTTGCATACGGAAGGTGTTCTGTCCATGGCAAGATCGCAGGCTCCAGATTCTGCCGGTTCCCAGTTCTTTATTATGGATGCAGCTTATCCTAGTCTAGATGGAAGCTATGCCGCTTTTGGTAAAGTTACCGAAGGCATGGACGTGGTTAAATCCATTGTTGGCTTGAAAACAGACAGTTCAGATCGTCCAGAAGAGCCACCAGTGATGAAGAAAGTAACCGTCGACACACTGGGCGTCACTTACCCAGAACCACAAAAGGTACAATAACAAGCAAAAACGCCGTTGGCGTCCTTAAAGGACGCCAACGGCGTTTTTGCTTGTGAAAGACTAATTTAAGTACCTATGCAACTTATCCCCGTAGTGATCTTCTGCTAAGAGCATGTTGACCGTTACGCAAGAAAGTACTACGAGTATTTCTTAATAAGGAAATCCGCTCCTCTGCAAGCTGATTTGCCGCAACAGAAGTAGGAATTCCATTTAGACGTGAGATTTCCAGCACGCGGGTGATGTTATCGTAAATTTTTGAAACCTGCTTAAATGCACGTTCCTTATTATAACCATTCAGTTCATCCGCAATATTAATAACGCCACCAGCATTAATCACATAATCAGGAGCATACACAATGCCCATTTCGTGCAGAGTATCGCCATGATAGGCCTCTTTTAACTGATTGTTGGCTGCGCCAGCGATCACCTTCGCCTTAATTACCCGGAGGGACTCATCATTGATCGTTGCTCCGAGTGCGCATGGAGCATAGATATCACAGTCTGTACTGATAATATCTGCGGGATCGACTGCTTTGGCGCCGTAAGCCTCTACTGCACGCCCCACAGCTTCTTTATGAATATCGGTTACGATAAGCTGAGCGCCCTCTTCATGAAGATGCTTACACAGCGAAAAAGCCACATTCCCAACGCCTTGAACGGCTACAGTCTTTCCTTCGAGCGAATCACTGCCAAACGCTGCTTTGGCCGCTGCCTTCATCCCTTGGTATACGCCGTAAGCCGTCGCTGGTGACGGATTGCCCGATGAACCATAAGTAGGAGATGTACCTGTAACATAATCTGTCTCCTGATAAATAATGTTCATATCTTCTTCTGTAGTGCCAACATCCTCGGCTGTTATGTAACGTCCATTCAAGCCCTGTATGTATCTTCCAAAAGCACGGAACATCGCTTCATTCTTATCCTTCTTGGGATCCCCTATAATTACCGTTTTCCCACCGCCTAAATTTAGGCCGGATACTGCATTTTTGTACGTCATCCCTTTCGCTAATCGAAGCGCGTCAACAATCGCTTCCTCTTCTGTAGCATAGGTCCACATCCGTGTTCCACCCAGTGCGGGCCCTAATGTCGTGTCATGAATGGCGATGATTGCCTTTAATCCTGATGCTTTATCCTGACAAAATAACAGTTCCTCGTAATCGTCCTGCTCGAGTGTTGCAAACAATTCCATTCTAAATATCCCCTATCTCTTTGTTATATTCCAGATGTTGGTTGTTACTCTTACCTCTCAAAGTATTGTAGCAGAATGTGTCGTAAAACAAAAAGAACCACGTCACCCTTATAACTTTCAATGGATGACGTGGCTCTTATATGAATGCTACTGCACCGAATAGAGTGCAATTGTCAAAATGTGTTACAGCTTAGCAATTGTTTCTGTAAGAACAGGAACGATTTGCGATTTACGGGATACTACACCTCTGAGAAGTGCTTTATTGTCATCAAGCTTAACATTGTACGCCGTTTCTACTGCACCTGCAACTCGACCCAGAGCCAGACCTACGGAATCATTATTAAGGATATCTGTAACTACAAACAAAAACAGATCCAATTCTTTTTCAGCAATAATGGAAGTAAGTGCAGTTTCCAGTTCAGCTTGTTTGGAGAGAACATCATTAACATCTACCGCGTTCACTTGAGCGATTTCAACTTTGTATTCACCCATTTTGAATTCCTTTGCATCCAAGGAAATCAGTTGAGCGATACTCTTGTCGCTAAGATCAGCTCCAGCCTTCAGCATGTCGAGACCGTAGCTTTCTGCATCTACACCAGCGATTTCAGCAAGCTCACGTGCTGCAGCTACATCTTCCGCAGTGCAAGTTGGTGATTTAAACAGCAAGGAATCAGAAATGATCGCAGACAGCATCAATCCGGCGATTTCTTTAGGAATAGCAACTCCGTTTTCTTTATACAGCTTGTTAAGAATAGTAGCTGTACAGCCTACTGGCTCAGCACGATAGTATAACGGATGTGCAGTCTCAAAGTTTGCGATCCGGTGATGGTCGATAACTTCAACCACGCGCACTTGATCAATGTCATTCGCACTTTGTTGGCGTTCGTTATGGTCAACAAGAATAACCTGATTTGCTTCACCAGCTACGTTCTCTACCAGACGAGGAGCAGCGACTCCGAAATGATCAAGCGCAAATTGCGTTTCACCACTAACCTCGCCCAGACGAACGGCCTCAGCATCCCAGCCCAATTCCTTTTTGAGTGCAGCATAAGCAATTGCAGAACAAATGGTATCCGTATCCGGATTTTTGTGTCCAAAAACCAAAGTTTTTTCCATTTCCAATCTCCTTACTATGTTTTAGTGAGATTAATATACCATACATTGATAGCGGCTTCCAGATTGTGTGGTTTGAAAAATGCTTTATCGGCATTCAATTAGCCTCTTCTAAGGTTGCTCACGCCCTAGTCTTTGGAAGTGGTACCGGCTTGTCCTCCCCATGCAGTGGCTCATTATCCGAGAAAAGGTCCGGATTCTCTGTCAGCATCTGGCTTAGGATATCCGTCGTTTCTACCGTCCCACATACCCTGACTAACGCGTCTCCAAAGTTACCCTTGCGCATGGCACCGCCCTCTTCAAGCTCACGCTCCACCTTCCAAAAATGCTCCGACCAAGAGAGGCCACAATGTCTGCGAGAAGGCACCATGATTTCATCTCCACCCGGCGTCACCGTATATAGCTCCTCATGGGTATCCGTCATTCTGCCTGGAATATCGACCCACTCTTCAATGCCATGGATGAACGTATTCCGCCGAAGATCGACTCCCAGCAGTAAAATTTCCGCCTTTCGATCAAGTAGCTTGCCCCATGCTGAACCACGGGCGCACGGCGTATCCCAGCGTTCATCCCCCGTAGTGAACTCCTCAGCATCTGCACCTAAAGCCGCTACAGAATGTGTCGGATGCCAAGAGCGAATAACACCTGGACGTTTACGGAATAACTCCGGTAATATCCCTACACAAGATGGGGAATCTTGAACAGAGAACCTTGGATTGTCTGCATTAATATAAGCCCATGTATGAGTTGGCAATACGAGCAGTCCATCTTTCATATATTCACTGAGTACATCCAGTACTGTGTTCGCGCCTCCATCTACTTCCCCAATGCTTTTTAATGACGAATGGACCAGAATAGTCCCGTGTGGATCAAGCTTTAGCTCCTGCAATTGTTTCATCAAACTAGTTGTTGTGTGCATTGTACACTCTCCTTATGTATGAACTGGATTTTATGATGCATAAACATCTACTTGCAAAAATCGGATTTTACTATTAAAATTATAGTAACTTAATAATACTCACTAAATCTTTTAAAGATCAAAATATAACTTACTCACATTTAGCATTTACATGGAGGTAATTACACATGACATTAACATTAAAAGGACTACACCACGTATCCGCAATTACAGGTAAAGCGCAAGAAAACTTTAGGTTCTATACCGAAGTACTTGGACTGCGTCTCATTAAAAAGACAGTAAACCAGGATGATATTTCAGTGTATCATTTATTCTATGGTGATGAGAAGGGTAACCCCGGAACCGAATTAACTTTCTTCGAACTCCCGATGACGGGCCGCAACCGTGCAGGCAATAACAGCATCTCCGCGCTCTCCCTTCGAGTGCCAAATGATGCTGCACTTACCTATTGGGAGCAGCGTTTCACCGAGCTTAACGTAGAGCATGAAACGATTCAAACAATCGGTGGCCGCCAGGCTTTAGCCTTCCGTGATCACGAAGGGCAACGTTTCATTCTAGTATCCGACGAAAATGATAATGGTGTTGCCGGCGGCATCCCTTGGGCTAAAAGCCCGGTACCTGCTGAATATGGGATTGTTGGCCTAGGTCCTGCACATCTTACAGTAGAAAGTGCAGAGCATACGGCGGTTGTACTGGAGCAATTGCTTGGCTTCCGCCGCAAAGGCACTTATCTTTCAACAATTGCGGGCCAGCCAGATGTGATTGTATTTGAGACTGGAGAAGGCGGATCAGGTGCAGAGGTTCACCTAGAGGAACGTAATGATCTAGAGCAGGAACATCTGGGACGAGGTGGTGTGCACCATGTCGCATTCCGCGTGGATAACGAGGAGGAATTGAAGCAATGGGTCGAGCATATACGCACAGCTCAGCTTCCTAACTCCGGATTCGTGGATCGTTTCTACTTCCGATCCCTTTATTTCCGTGAGCCTAACGGCATTCTTTTTGAGCTAGCTACAGACGGGCCAGGCTTTGCAACAGATGAGCCAATGGAAAGCTTGGGCGAATCTCTTGCACTGCCACCATTTCTGGAATCGAAACGCCAGCAAATCGAAGCTTATCTGAAGCCGCTGGATACTCAGCAATAAGATTCTTCAGCTCACTTAATAAAAGGTGTGAGTCGCTGATGCGCTCACACCTTATTTTTTATTGAAGATCCGTTGTCTTGCATACAATGTCTAAGAGCTCCGACAGAACTCGAATTTCGTATTTCGGTTGAACACCCGACGTATTCTCTTTACCGAGCGGGTTAAACCAGCAAGTATCGATCCCATAATTGATTCCGCCTTGAATATCAGAGGTTAAGGAGTCCCCTACAATCAGTACTTTTTCCTTATCCGAAATTCCCAATTTAGCAAAAGCATAATCAAAAATCCCTGTCTCCGGCTTCTGACAACCAGCCTCCTCTGAAATAATGATCTGCTCAAATGTTTCACTAAGCGGTGATCCTTGAATTCTGGAAGTTTGCACTTCTTTAATTCCGTTCGTAATGATTGCTAATCGACAGCCGGCAAGCTCCTCGCACAGCTCGATCGCTCCCTGGATCAGAAAGGTTCCCTCGCCTAAGAAACGTAGATACGCTTCACTAAACGCCTCAGGATCTAGCTCCAGCGCATTCGCAGCGAATAACCGATTAAACCGTTCCACGCGTAATGCCGCAGAACTAATCTTCCCCTGCTCCAAATCACGCCACAGCGCATGATTAATCTCCTGATAACTGGCAGCATAATCCTCAGCACCTGTGGGCATCCCAACATGTAGAAATGCGTTAGATAACGCGTGACTTTCTGCCATTCCGTAATCAAACAGTGTATCGTCAGCATCGAATAAAATAACGTCGTATTTCATAAATATCCCCCAAAACTCTTTTCTCAAAAAGGTACTACAGTGATACAATCAAGTCAACTTATCAGTCAGACGACAAAAATTTACTTTTTTAAGGTAGTTTTAAGCGAATTGTGTTATTTTAAAAAGAAAACGGTGGTGAGCGTCATATTATACGTTTTATCGTTTCTAATGTCTTTTTCTATCGTCTACTTTCTAATTCCGCCGCTCGGCAGACTAGCTTTCCGACTCGATTTTGTGGACAAGCCTCGTCAGGACGTTGAGCGTAAAATTCATAGAGAGCCTATACCGCTTACGGCCAGTTACGCCATATTCATTGGATTCTTCATTACCTATCTGGTATTTGCCCGTGAATTCTCCATGGAAACCGTCGCGCTGTTTGCAGGGGGCGTACTACTGCTGACCATAGGTACCATAGATGATTGGTACAAAACAAAAGGTAAGGATTTCCCGGCACTGCCCAAAATGATTGTGCAGGTTAGTGCGGCTGTTCTTGTTTATCTTTCCGGCAACGCATTTACAGGCTTCTACAACCCATTCTCAGGGGATTATATCGTTCTACCCGTTGTATTACAGTTTCTATTGACGATTATCTGGATCTTCGGCGTAACCACTGTCATTAATTTCTCGGATGGTATGGATGGTTTGGCTGGCGCCTTAACTGCTATTTCGGCCATAACACTATTTATTGTCGCATTAACTAAGGGGCAATCCTCTTCTGCGATTATGGCGATTGCACTCGTCGGTGTCACCATTGCTTATCTACGCTATAACAAACCGCCTGCCAAAATCTTTATGGGCGACGCCGGGGCTACCTTTCTAGGTTTCATCCTTGCGGTAATCGCACTCGACGGTGCGTTTAAGCAAGCTACGGCCCTGTCGCTGTTCATCCCGATTCTGGCGCTGGGCGTTCCGATCTTCGACAATATTTTTGTCGTCGTCAAACGCTTTATCCAAGGCAAGTCCATTTATCAGGCCGACGCTACCCAGGCTCATTACCGCCTGCTTCGTGCAGGTTTGAGCCAGAAGCAAGTCGTTGCCGTGTTATGCTTGATCAGCGTTTGTCTATCCTTATCCTCTATCATTCTGTTGTTGATCGAGACTTGATGTATTATTTGCGGATTAGTATCGTACAAGAACAATCGCATCGGCTAGTCCATTGAAGTAATAAAAACGAGCAAGTTTCCAATCTGGAAACTTGCTCGTTTATTGTTTGAAGTTCATACTTCTTCAAGCCCATAACTCTGCAGCCAAACACATCATCCAACAACTCACCCATTACTCTCTTGCGTAAACTCGGCTAACCTACGGTAAATCCCTATGATCTCCTCCATAGGCATCCTCACTAATCCACTGGAAGAGGGAGCTACAAATTCACGTACACCGTCTACCTTCGGAGGTACATCCCCTTGAAATCCCCAGTTTGCTTTAGTCCTACGACTAAACTCTGTATATACACCTTTTCCTACAAAACAGGCGACCTGTGGGCGATACAATTCCAGCTTGGAGCGAAGCAATTCGCGGCCCTCATTATATTCCTCACGGGTAATATCGTCGATTCCGCGTGTAGGCCTGGAAACAATATTCGTAAACCCATAACCCAGCTTAAGTAGGTCCCCGTCCTCAGACGCGTCGTATAGCCGAGGAGTAAGTCCTGAATTGTGCAAGATTCTCCAGAAATTATTTCGTGGATTCGCGTAATGGTGCCCCACTTCACCTGAACGAATACTCGGGTTAAAACCAATAAATACAATCTGTAATCCGTGATCTAGGTGATCTGAAATTCCATCCATGTGAGTATGCCTCCTAACCAAAAGATGTTCTAATTCTACAATGGGGTATACACATTAAGACAGGAAGCCGGAATTGGGTCCGCCAGCCATACCTCATTACCCGCACAATAAAAAGTTACACCCATTTGACCAGCACTAATCGTATCAACAGTCAGCAGTATCAATTTTCCTCTGCGGCTTCCGGCCAGACTGGCAAAATGTGTCCCTTCGGATAAATGAACATATTGGCGTCCCATTGATTGGAGTCCCTCTTCCAAAATAACTGAAAGAACGCCAGTATGAGTTCCGTGATAAAGCGTAGATGGCGGAGTTCCCGGATCATAGGTTATTTTGGTATGACTATGCCCGTACCGAGCTTTGATTCGATCTCCATTGATTTCAAATCGTTGCTTCTCGCAGCTGGCAACCACTTGCTGAATATCTCCCACAGTCACCTCAGACCATCTAGGAGCTTTCACAAGCACGGACAACAAATCGTCCAACGTACAGGAACCATCCTCCGGGTCCAAAATAAGGCCATACTGCTCTGGAGTATGCCGGAGCAATTTAGTCATAGATTTGCTTAACGACACTTTTGTAGCATTGCTTAACATTATATTTCTACCTCAATTCATAACTCATTTCTATTTTATTCTCTACAGCCGTGGATCTACAGGATCAGACTCCAAAGACAGCGCAGCAAGCACACATTCATGTACGCGTTCTATCGGCTCTTTACGAATAAAACGTTCCACCGATTCCCGGCTAAGCGCACATTCCATTAAGGCATTTCGCTCTTTTTTGCTTGTTTTACGCTGCTTGAGGCGTACAAGATTGTCCGGCTGTAAATAATCTATTCCATAGATAATATGCAGATATTTACGCCCTCTCACCTTGAGTGCAGGCTGAACCAGTTTATCTCCATTACGTGTTATAAATGTTTCCGGTTTGATAACAATCCCTTCATGCCCATCCTCCGTCATCTCTTCCCACCAACGGATTATCTGTTCCTCGTCCGCTTCATTACAAACCGTGCGGTATTCAGTCTCCATAAATAAAGGTGACAACTCCGCTAGTTCACGATTATGCTCCATATGCCAAAGATGGCTGTGCTCAGAGAAAGTTTGTCCGCTATGCGCAAGCGTGTGGAAGGGAGCAATCTTAATCCCCTCTAATCCACTTACGTCCCAGCAATACTTTTGGAAAGCTTCCTTAAAAAGATGAGCATTCTGGAGCTTCTCCTCCATTTCCTGTATCCACGAGGTAACATCTCGCCCTGATCTTTCAGCCTCACGCAGCTTCTCCAAAAGATGCTCCCGATCTAACAGTGCTGCTTCAGCCACATGTGCATATTGGGAGGAAATCAGCTCACGCGCTTTCAAGTTCCACGGTACGATCTCCGCATCTAGGAGCAGCAAATCCGTGTTATTTTTCGCAAAATAATTCGACTGCACGAGATCCGCGTTCAGCCTACGTAACACTTCAGATTCAGTATCCCTGTCAAAAAAAGCTCTGCCAGTACGTGTATAAATCGTGCCTAACGACGGCCTGCCCACATACGGTAATGCTGCCTCTTCATCCCGGAATAACAATAGGATGGCCCGGCTGCCCATATGCTTTTTCTCCGCGATCATTGTCTTCACACCTTGTGCGCGGAAATAAGCAAAAGCTTCACGCGGATGCTCCAGATAGTTCTCATCTATAGACACTGAAGGCGGCGGACTCATGGTCGGTGGGATATATACCAGTTTCTCAAGTGGAACCGTAAAGTGGGAGACCGTGTCTATGGCCGCTTTAACGAATTCTCCGCGCACAGTTATTTCACCATAAAGGTCAGTCTGGACTGAGTAGCCTTCCACGAATTTACGCAGGTTAGGCGGTGAGAATCTCCCCCGCTCCCAACGTATTAACGGACTGTCCGGATCACCTGCATAATCGTGTTTCGCTTTAACACTAACAAATTTCCCTTCAGGGTAACGGTACGCAGTTAAAGATCCGCCAAATACAGCACCCTGGTCGATGTTCACTGTATTTTTTACCACGGTTGGGAAAGGTCTAGGATCATGCCCCCAGACGATGATCTCCCCAGATTCGTGTTCGACATACCATTCTTTCCTTACAGGAGCACCCTTGCCATCCATTCCATCAGTGACCCCATACCGGCAGAAGTCCTGAATCCGTTTGGACTGCTTGCCGATAAATTCATCTCGAATTCCGGCATGGGTAACTACGACCCGCCGCACGCCATTGCGGCCAAACAACAAGTGGCTAGGCGCGGACAAAAGAAACTGTTTAAGTTCATCCCTAAGCCTTTTTGCTTCCTCATCGCCTGCTTCTAGCGCAAACGCCTCCAGCTCAGCGACGATATTCTCGTCTCCGTGACTTAATGTAACTTTGCGACCATCCAGGTAGCGGGCGATTTTCCAGCCATGGTTGCTGTCGATCATGCGGGCGATTCCAGCATCTACATGCTTTTTCCAAAACCTCATCGTCTTCAGCGATTCCGGGCCCCGGCTCATCACATCCCCCACAGAAATTAACTGCCTACCCTCGGGGTGTTTGTACAACCCTTTCTCGTCTTCCTTATATTCCAATCTTTCGAGTAGCTCGATCATCTCTTCATAACAACCATGAATGTCGCCGATTATATCAAGTCCTTTATCGATTTCAACCCAAAGCGGGTTCTGCTTACGTCCAAAAAGTACTGACTCCGTATTTTTCAAAAAATAAGTCGAGGCAAAGCCCTCGTCCTTAACACTCCGTAGCGAACGCTTGAACTGTCCATATTGTTGCTTGACCCGCTGGCGTCCTCGTGGATGCTCACGCTGTACATCCCGCTCCAGCAGCGTTTCCTCTGGAACATCGAGCACCCAAGCCATACATGGAACATTATACTTATCTGCTAAATCTAAATATTGCTTACGGTATTCCTCTTGCAGATGTGTAGCATCCACCACCGTCAGTTTTCCAAGTCGGCAGCGCATGGCAATGACTGAATTCATTGCTTCAAAGGCTAGACTTGAGAGCAGCTGATAATCATTAAAAATAATATCTGCTTCTTCGCGGGGACGATTCTTCCAATCCATAAAATCAGTGTCGCCAAGCATGCTACGGAAATCATCCGATGAGACGATTTCTGTCTGCAACAACGTGCCTTCATCTACTAATCTACGCAGTAAAGTGGTTTTGCCGCTATTGGAGGGACCCACCAATACAATAATTCCTGCATGCGGAAAAGGAATGGTTCGCTGCTTTTCTTTTTGCTCTTCTGTAGTCATTACACTGCTCCCTCCTTCCTAAATATCGCCATCTGCGTCGGGTATCCAAAAGCGTCAGAACCCTCGCCAATTCCTTTAAAATCAACCGAATAATCAAAGGAGCTCGTCCAGCGCATACACCACTCGGAGAACTCTGCTCGTCCCCATTCAAAACGGTGATCACTATGCCTCATTTCTTCCGATTCCATCTCATACACCTCGTTATACTCCTTGTTCGGTGTAGTCAGGATCAATACCTTAGGACTATATTCCGCCAGAATAGTCTCCATCACTCGAGCCAGCCTATATTCGTCGATATGCTCAATAACCTCACATAGAATCATAATATCCTTGTTCCGCAGCGATTCATCGAAGTAGAACAAAGAACCTGTAACAGGCGTCGGCACGGTAACTCCTTCTCGGTCTTCAAGCTTCGAGAAGCGGTCTATTGCGCGTAGCTGTGCGTTTGCGGAAGGCTCAACCGCCCAGATCTGCTTAACGCCCGGCACACTTCCGAGCCTTGCCGAAAGTTTTCCTTCGCCGGAACCAAAGTCAACAATACTACTCTTGAAAGCCAACCCTTCTACTATTTCTGCAATCGCCGCATAACGCAGATCATTTAATCTAATTTTAGGCTCAGCTGAAACCTCAGCAGGAGTAACAGCCACCTTTTCAGAAGAAGGGGTGGATTCCTCACCATCAAATCGCTTAATAAGATTAGCAAATCGTAGTGACCGCTTGAGAATTAACGCACGCAACGGATGACTATCCAACCAACCTTCGCCATAACGCCTGATTTTTTCAATCTCATCATCACTGATAAAATAATGCTTATCATCATCTAATGCCGGAATCAGAATGAACAGTTGACGAAGGGCCGTTTGCAGCGTCTGTTCTCCCCGCAGCCTAATGTATCGTGCAGAACTGCGGCTTTTTAAATCAAAAGAATACACTGCATCTCCTCTTTCAAGCTCAAGCTCGTAGCCAAGTACATGAAACAGTTCCTCAATCGTGTGATCAGGCAGGTTCGATGCTACTGGGCCAAAGGACAGCTCCAATTGAAATTTGTGATCTACCCAAGGCAAAAATACTTCCTTAGGCTTTCCATTAAGAGCTGTACCTAGCGCTGGACGGATATAAGAGCAGAACCGGCTGCTCGTAACAAACTCCCGATCGTTAATATATTGTGTGATGTCATTATGAGCTGTATTTCCTTTAACTAGAGCTATTGGATCTGGTGTGACATAGATAACGGCCTCTGTCTCTTCGTCGGAAGCTGCAGTGAATACTATACGCACTCTAGCTTCTTTATCGCTCCTGTCATATAAATTATGCGGGTTTTTAGCCAGCAGATGGGACAACATCCCTGCTCCTGACCCCGTCGCCTTGATAATCAAATGCATAAGCTTCATCTCTCCTTAATTAACAATTATTGAATTGTGAACTTACCAGTTCCATTGCCCCGTTTCTCCCCAGACCTCTATCAGTGCTGATCGGAACAAGACATCTAACGCTTCATCCATAACACCAACACTCTGTTCAAAAGCAGAAGCAACCGCCTCGTAATGAGCAATTCTCTCCTCCAAATATGTATTGATAACATCCAAGCGCGGCTCCAGATTTAGTTCATCACCGGACATTTTACGAAATAACAGGCTCTGCACAGCTTCCTGTAATTCTGAACCTTGTGGAATCAAATCCTGTAAAAGCACATTAAAATCGAGCGGCGGCACTTCGTTGTATTTTTCAATCCAAGCGCATGCTAAGAGTGGTCTTAATACGTAAAAATATTTCTTGATTTTAACCTCACTGCCTTGCAGATAATCCCGGTAATTTCCTCGCGCCATGTTCAAATAGTGGTAAATGCATGATTTTGGCGAAAAGCTTTGTGGCGAGAGTTCACGGATACTTTCGGCTACAGCGTATTTTTCTTCATAGCGAATCGGTGATTCTAACCATTCCAGCAGAGGCGGATTAGATTTCCGAAATAGATTAAGCCCCTTCTTCAAGTCCCAACCGTTAATATCAAGCATGTCACTGATCGGCCGTTCTATTACATCCCTGTGCTCAAAAATAGATAAATACGCCTCAGGTCTCCGTATGTATAGGAATCTAACATCATAATCACTATCTTTGGATGGAAATCCCCAAGCCCGGCTCCCCGATTCACACGCATACAAAATGCGGACTTGTTCTTCAGATTCAATGGTCCGAAGCTGCTGAATAATCGATTGATGTATTTCCGACATATTAACCCCTCCCTTAAACCTTCTAAATATGCAAAAAAGACCATGGACTCCATCGTCCATGGCCGGGCTTCACCTAAATACAGAACTCCTTACCGGTTAATATAGCGTTGTTGATTCACCGGAAATGAATACACTGATTCTAAGGCTGACCTGTAAGCCAAGGTAACAGATGGACGCAAATATGGATAAGCATTATACGATGGCTGATTATTCATATTGTTATTCATCTGTCCTTACCCCCAAGTCAAATTATATTTTATTCAGTACCATTTCATCCTTAACATATCTCCAAAAGCATAATCCAACTATCCAGTTTCTGTCAACCAGTAGTCTTTTTCTGTAATCTTTTACTAACCTTATTCTTAGCTTATTTCAGCAATACTTTCAATTCAGGCGTCATATCGGACGCTTTTAACATAACGAAATCACTATAACCCTCCTTATACAGCAACTTCACAATGTAGTTGCTATTCTCAACTCCATAATTAAAACGATGATCTATAATATCCGTTAATAGTGCCTTATCCTTCGTAACAACTGTACGATTCTTTTCACGTGCAAGCACTAATCTTTGTTCAGGACTCGTAGGATTCTTAGGTGTTTGCTTATCCATAAAGTCATCTTTTACAATCTCTGCCGATTGGATATCTTCAGCTGTTATTCGTATTTTATCGGCATAGCCTTTTTCGTTCATCCACTTTTCAAGCTCATGGAAAGAAGACTTCCACGGATAATAATAACCATAACTTGAAGAAACTTGGTTGCTGTCATCTTTTGCCTTTACCTCTACTTGGATATTAGCCACATCAGGTTTTCCGTCCTTATCTATCTGTACTTCGTAGGACATATTCGAAATTTCGCGTTTGATAATCTCTTTTAGCTCTGAAATTTCCTGAGGATCAGAGATGGCTACTTTTTTATTCCTGTTAGTAACCCACATATAATCCAGGTCTTTGTCTAAGAGAGCTAAATTATACTTTTCATACTTGTAAGCTTCGGTATCCTTAACCGCCTTGAGCTCTGATTCAAACCCCTTATTAGGGATCCAGTATTCCCTCACTAGCTTGTGACCGTTCTCCAATTGATAGGCGATGGTAAAATATTCATAAGCGTATTGTTGTGAAGTATGTTCTGGACGTACCGCAATTACCGCTTGATGAAGTTTACGGACAGCTTCTATATAATCTTTATCATCGGAAAAAGGGTCCTGCCCCATATAGGGTGTAGTAGTGTACAAATCATCCGTGGGGGTATACCAACGGTAGTTAGATCCCATATACACACCACTAATCTTATCACCGGAAGGTACTCTAGCTTCATACCCGGTAACACTTGATATCGGGATATACAGAAGTAACCCCAGCATTACTGCATAGACCGCAAACTCTGCTAACACTTTACGCGTCATAATCTGCCATGTTTTCCGAATAATCATTTCCGCAGCAACATAGCCGATAATGGCTCCAATGGCATATCCACTAATTACCCAGCCCATTTGCTGTTGCTTCATTTGTGCAAAATAATTCCCGGAAATAAGCATAGTACATAACATAACCCCTGCTTTAAACAGCGGGTTGAAATATCCAAAAGCAATAGCTTGACCCGCTTTTTCCGTATTACGTTTACGGTATAACAGGTAGGATAATCCAATAAATAAAAGGGACAATACTCCATAAATCCACAATTCTGTATTGGTAAATGGTTTGCCGGTAAAATAATACACGATATGAACAAACGGAGACCACATCTGCAAACTAGAATCACGGAAGTTTACATTTGCATTTGCATAACCATAAAGATACATGACTAAGTGGCTATTGATTAATGAGATCAGTACAACAGGAAGAATAAGCAAAATATAAATGATAATTCCCTGAAGAATAGATTGGCCCGTGCATATTCCCACAAAAACACTAAAGCAGAAGAGGAACAAAGTCAGAATACTAACTGTGATACACCATTGCCAAATATCTGCGCCCTGAAAAATATAAAAATTACCACTCCATCGCTTAACAACCGCAACCACCCCTGCAGTTAACCAAACCGGCACCAACAGTAAGGTAAGTCCACTTGTCAGATGAGCCGTAAATAAATGCTCTCTGCGTAAAGGCAGGCTATGCCATAGATCTGATGGAGATTTTGCCTGAAGGTATCGGAATAAAAAGAGTCCAGCAGCAACAGGGATCGTAATAATGAACAATGCTTGCACATTACCAGAGATGCGGAATAAATGATCGATTTCCTGCGGTTTTGCATTTGGATCGATACTCATAAACAGCTGCAATGGAAGTGCGAACATTAGGCCAAGTGCATATATAATCCCTATCCAGCCATGCTGGCGGAAATTCTGGCGAATAATACTGCTATTAAAGTAGTATCGGCTGCGCGTCATATCCGACATCCCCCATTTCATAAATAAAGATCTCTTCTAACGTTAATGGAAGCAAATCGAATACGTATGGCTCGTACACTTGAAAAGTCGCTTTAATTCGCTCACGATCCCCTTTTACTATGTACAGGTTCACGCTCCCCCGGCGTTCTTGATGTAATATTTGCAGCTTCGCTGCTAACGGAATTTCATGCCGTTCATCCCGGAAGGCCACTTGAATCTTATGTGTATCCGCCTTAAGATCATCCAGATCCTTCTCAATCAGCATCTTCCCACCATGCATAATCCCAACATGATCACACAGATCTTCGATCTCACGAAGATTATGTGAAGAAATGATTACCGTCAGCTCGCGTTCAGCAACCTCCTGAAATAGCAGGTTTTTGATCTGGCGTCGCATTACCGGATCTAACCCGTCAATCGGCTCATCCATAATAAGCACATCCGGCATACAGCTTAAACATAACCAGAATGACGCTTGCCGCTGCATCCCTTTGGAGAAACGACTAAGCTTGCGCTTCTTATCGAGCTGAAAGACGGTCCCCAAATCATCAAAACGCTTCTGATTCCAGCTCGGATAGATCGAGCGATAGAAGGCTGCCATTTGCAGCATGGTGGATTGCGGAAAAAAGTAAGGAGAATCCGGCATAAAAATAACCCGTTGCTTAGTCGTCGGATGTTCGAATACCGCTTCACCCTCCACCTTCACGGTCCCTTTATCTGGAGAGAAAATGCCCGCCAAGGTCTTCAGCAGCGTAGTTTTACCCGCGCCATTAGAGCCGAGTAGCCCATAAATCGTCCCTTTACGTACCGTTAAAGAGATATCGTCTACTGCCTTCTCCCCTTGAAATAACTTACTGACGCCTCGAATCTCAATCATCACTTTTCCCTCCTTCTCTCTGCTTCTCCACTTGCTCATACAATGAACTAATCTCAGCTGCGGTGAACCCAAGGTATACCGCTTCCGCCATCAGTCTAAGCAACTCAGCACGTACTTCGGCTTTTTTAATCTCATTCTGTTCTTTTTTCATTGGGGCTACAAAACTCCCTTTCCCCTGCAGTGAATAGATATACCCCTCACGTTCCAATTCACGGTAAGCCTTCTGAATCGTATTGGGATTCACGGTTAGCTGCTGGGATAATGTCCTTACCGAAGGCAGTTGTTCATCAGTCTGCAAAATACCATGTAAAATCATCTCCTTGACCTTATCGGTCAGCTGCTCATAAATCGGCTTGCGACTGCGAACGTCCAATTCGAACATAACCATCCTCCTTTCACTGTCTTCCCTTAGTTCATGATGATGTGTATTAACTGTACTACTATTATTAATACAGTTTAATCTTTATGTCAACGCAAAAACCCCCACAGTTATAAAAACACTGTGGGGACTTTTTCTCATGAATAGACACTTTATTAGCCTGAGGCGGTATTCATACTCTCGTCTCTTGATTCAGAAAAATTCGAGTGCGCTCCTGCTGTGGATGATCAAAAATCTGCTCTGGTGTTCCAGACTCCGTAATCTCACCGTTGTCCATGAAAATCACACGATCAGCCACATCACGAGCAAAGTTCATCTCATGAGTGACAACAATCATCGTCATATTCTCCTCAGCAAGTTGACGGATGACGCGTAGTACCTCGCCCGTGAGTTCAGGATCAAGTGCGGAAGTAGGTTCATCGAACAATAGAATATCAGGGTTGAGCATTAATGCTCTCGCAATAGCAACCCGTTGCTTTTGTCCACCCGACAGCTTTGCAGGATACACATCCGCTTTTTCAGCAAGTCCTACCTTAGAAAGTAAGTTCTCACTTCTAGCCGTAATCTCCTTCACGCTCTCCCGTTTCAACATCCTTGGAGCTAGCTCTAGATTGCCCCGCACCGTTAAATGTGGAAATAGGTTAAAGTGTTGAAACACCATTCCCATGGACGCCGTGATCTCACGAATACTTGCTCCACTAGCGTATTTTCCATTCTCCACGAGCGGCTTGCCTTGGATGAAGATGCTTCCACCCGTAATTTCCTCTAGATGTACTAGACTACGCAGCATCGTACTCTTACCTGAACCTGAAGGTCCGATAACAGCGACGGCTTCTCCCGCCTGGATATTGAAACTAACCTTCTTCAACACATCCAATTTGCCGAAGGATTTCTGTAAATCACTTACTTCTATCATGTTACTCATATTCAGACAGTCCCTCTACTCGAATTTAAAACGTTTCTCCAGTGCTTTGAAGAATAAAGTGAGCACCAGCGTCATCAGTAAGTAAATCACTCCCGCCACTACAAAGGGGGTTACAGTAAAGTCTCGATTTACTGCTGTTTTGGCATAGTTCAGTAGCTCAGGTACAGCAACGGCATACAGCAGAGCCGTATCTTTGACCAAGGAAATCGATTCATTGGCCACGGCTGGCAAAGCTACCCTAAACATTTGAGCTAGAATTACCTTGCGCAGCGTTTGCCATTTACTCAGTCCGAGTACTTTGGCTGCTTCATGCTGCCCTTTATCAATGGAGAGCATACCCCCACGGAAGATCTCCGCGAAATAGGCTCCATAGTTAAGAATAAATCCAAGACTCGCTGCAACGAAGCGGTCCATGACCAGATATTCCCCGATCACCGGAATCTGTGGTAAACCAAAGCAAAAAAATAACAATTGTAGTAAAAGTGGTGTTCCCCGCATGACATAGATATAGGTATGTGCAATCCAAGCCACGGGCTTGATCACACTCTTCGCCATCAAAGTGACTAGGAACCCGAGCGGAATCGACACCAAAATAACAATAAGAAACAATAAAATAGTTGTACGCGCGCCTTCTAACATCGGCCCGGAAATTTGTATTATATAATCCATTTTCATTTCTCCAATAAACTCTGTATATTGACCTTCTATTTTAATACCTTATTCTCACCAAACCACTTCGTGGAGATCTTCTCAGCCGTTCCGTCGTTGTTCATTTCATCCAAAGCCTTTTGAAGTTCTTCCAGTAGTGCCTCATTGCCTTTCTTAATTCCAATACCGTACTGCTCAGGAGCAAGCGATTCATCTAGTAGCTTAAAGGTATTAGGCTCTTTTGACATATAATATCTGGCTACCACTTCATCAATGACTACACCGTCCAGGCGCTTAGTCTTCAAATCTGTGAGCGCTAGCACATTATCCGGAAATTCCGACAGATTAGCAATTTGGTCTTTAATCGGATTAGCATTTAATGCATCGGCAGCGGAAGACAGACTTTGAAGTCCTACCTCTTTACCAGCCAAATCCTCAAGCTTTGAAATAGAGGAATCCGCTAATACGACTACAACCTGACTATTCTCAAGATAGGGCTTAGTGAATAACACCTTTTCCTTACGTTCATCTGTGATGGTATAACCATTCCAAATCATATCAATGCGCCCGCTATTCAGTTCTGACTCCTTAGCTGACCAGTCAATAGGCTGAAAAGTTATTTCTTTGCCCATTTTCTCAGCTGCAGCTCCGGCATAGTCGATATCAAACCCAACAATTTCATTGTTCTCATCTCTAAAGCCCATCGGAGCGAACTTATCATCAATCCCGATCACCAGCTTTCCATCCTTACTCCCAGAAGACGAACAGCCTGATAAAGCTGCAATAACCATGATCATAAATAAAACTAAAAGTGCATTTTTCTTCATCTCTTTTATCCCCCATCGTTGACACAGTGCTGTGTGCTTTAGTTCGCTAATACGTTATCAGAGTATCATGATAACATGACAAATTAACTACGTCGATAGATTAGAGAAGCCCACATGTGTCAAATCTACAAAGATTTCAGACAACAAAAAAAAGACGACAGATCAAATCTGCCGTCTCAACAATATGAATGATTTAATTTCACTATCAGATTTAGCGTTTATCGTTCCAAAAATTGTTAGGCTCCATATCTGAAGTAATAATATGAAACGCATAGCCTTCTTTCTTCAGCGCCGCTAGGATGCGTGGAAGAACTTTAAGTGTAGCCTTTTGATCATGCATTAGAATCACCGGGCTGCTCTTCTTCAGACTATGAACTTCTCTCATAACCGTATTATAGATGGAATTACTATCGTTCTTATATCTCCAATCCTCAGAGTCAACGTTCCAATCCCACAGATGGTACCCTTGAGTTAGTATCTTATCTCTATAAGCTTTTGTTAAATAAGGTTTACTACCATAAGGTGTACGAATCAGTGTTGTACTTTGACCTGTAATCTTCTTCAGAATTGCATTATCGTCATTCATCTCTTTCAACGCAGAAGCTGGAGAAGCATAAAATTTATCTTTCACATGTGTCATGCCGTGCAAAGCAGGCGCATGTCCATCTTTCACTAAGCGTTTCACTTGAGACGCGTGTGCGTTCATGTTATTTCCTAACATGAAGAAGGTTGCCTTCGCATCATACTTCGCCAAGATATCAAGTAGTTGAGAGGTTGTAGCGGATGGGCCATCATCAAAGCTAAGATATACAACTTTACCCTTTGTGCCTGTCGTCCCTGTAGGTACATTTTGTTGCAAAGCCTTTTTATGTTGATTCACGAATGCAGCATCGTCTAATTTAGCCCCGGAATTATACACTCTTAATAAAGATTGAGCTGGCTTAAACGAAATTGAAAATCCAAGATGAGAGGTCATCTTCACAGGAACCATCGTTCTACCATTTTCCACAAATGTTTTCAGCGGAATAGTCTTTCCATTAGGGAGAAGAGCTGTTGCATGATCATTCAGCAGTTCGATGGAACCGTTGTTCCCTTGAACATGAATGCCAACACCCTGAAGGGTAAGATTCAGATTCAGTTCTAGGGACAAATCACGCAGTGAAACATAATATGTATCCTTTATCGACACTGCATCAATTTTAGTTAATTTATCGTTCACCCCTAATTTCAGGGATCCTGCTGCACCCGCTGCATTCACTGTATCTATCTCTCGTACCAAACCCGTACATACGAATAATACTACAAATAATAGCCACACTTTCTTTTTAAACATCTCAAAAAATCTCCCATCTCGTATATTTACCTATAACATTATCATAGATTAATAGGTAGAAATTTGAGAGATTGTAACTTAATACAGAATAATTTGTTACCCTTTTTAAGACTTGCAGATATTTCGACAAAATTCGTCAAATACGGATTTCGGCCAAATCCTGTCACACCAACAAAAAATGGTTAAATTCCAATCCTTTTGCACAAAATAGATGTGTCCAAATTAGCAACTTTAGTAAATTATTGAACAAAGTTTGAACAGAAATAAATAACCATTAAACAGCGTGGCTACAGTGATCTTTATCATATCATTAGGAACTTGTAACAAATTGATCACACATATTTAACTTGATCGCCATTATTAAGGTCTATTATGGATTATATGGAAAAATAAGTCTTTTGCTTTCTTTCTCATTAGTTCTTACTATATATGAAGGTAATGATGAGGGTTAATTAATAGAAGTATTGAAGGAAGGAGCTTAAGCATGAACAAAAAGGGACCGTTATACGCTTTATTTCTCAGCCTAATTTTACTCTTGCCAGGATGCAGTTCAATCGCTGTTCTGAATCCGAAGGGGCCGGCTGCGAGAACTCTGTCTGACACGATCATCCTCTCCATTGTTATGATGCTCGGTGTTCTAGCAGTTGTCTACATCTTATATGTCTTTGTACTTTTGAAGTACCGCGCTAAGAAAAGTAATGAAGATTATATTCCTCCTCACGAGGAAGGAAACAAATGGTTGGAGGCCATCTGGATTACAATCCCGATTATTATCGTGGCATTCCTCTCCGTGGTCACTGTCAAAACGACAGTAGATGTAGAAAACGTTGCAGCGGATTATAAAGATCAGAAACCGCTTGTAATCTACGCTTCCTCCTCCAACTGGAAATGGCATTTCAGCTATCCTGAGGAAGGTATTGAAACCGTAAACTACGTGAACATTCCAGTTCACCGCGCTGTCGAGTTCAGATTGTACTCTTTCGGTACGATCTCAAGTCTCTGGATCCCTCAATTGGGAGGACAGAAATATGCGATGAGTGACATGCTTACCACTCTGCATCTTTCAGCGGATACTGTAGGTTCTTATACCGGAAGAAATGCGAACTTTAATGGTAAGGGTTTTGCCCACATGGAGTTCGAAGCCCTTGCGATGACTGATAAGGACTATCAAGAATGGGTAAAAGATGTTAAAGAAACAGCAGGTCCATTAACTGAAGACGAATTCAAAAATCTTTTGAAAATGGAATATGTCGGACGCAAAACATACACCAACACTCACTTATCCTTTAGCCCTCCTCCGGGAGAACATGGCGACCATATGAGTAATAATGGTAAAGAAATGGATATGGATAATGGAACTATGGAACATCAGGATAATAAAGAAATTCATCCGTCTCCTGCACCATCTAGCGAGACAGAATTTAACAGCGAACCTAATCCAGAACTGGATGAACAGAGCACTACACATGAAGGACATTAGTCCATGTTAATTGAGCAACTTGAAAGGAGCGTTTCCTAATGGATTGGGATAAATTTAAGGTCCATGGCGAACCCCTGATTTACGGGGCTATGGCAAGTATTGTTTTAGCTACAATCGGGATTATCGTCGGCCTAACCTATTTTAAAAAATGGGGATATTTATGGCGCGAATGGTTAACTACCGTTGACCACAAACGTATCGGGGTTATGTATATCCTTGCTGCGCTACTAATGCTTTTCCGCGGCGGCGTTGACGCTATTATGATGAAGCTGCAAACCGCAGCCCCAGACATGAAATTTCTTGACGCACAGCATTACAACGAGGTATTTACAACACACGGCTTGATCATGATCCTCTTTATGGCCATGCCGTTTATTATCGGTCTGATGAACGTTATCGTACCGCTACAAATCGGTGCCAGAGACGTTGCCTTCCCACGTCTTAACGCTGTCAGCTTCTGGCTCTTCTTCTTCGGAGCAATGCTGCTTAACATTTCGTTTGTTATCGGGGGATCACCAGATGCTGGTTGGTCTGCATACTTCCCACTAGCAAGTATAGAGTTCAGCCCAACGGTGGGTAACAACTACTACTCGCTCGCGCTACAAATATCGGGTATCGGTACACTCCTCACAGGCGTTAACTTTATTGTAACGATTCTGAAGATGCGTGCTCCTGGTATGAAGCTGATGAAAATGCCAATGTTTACATGGTCCGTTCTAATCACGAACGTAATTATCGTATTCGCTTTCCCAGTGCTTACGGTTGCGCTCGCTTTGATGATGTTCGACCGGTTATTCGGCTCTCAATTCTTCACGATGGCCAACGGCGGTATGGATATGCTATGGGCCAACCTTTTCTGGGTATGGGGACATCCAGAAGTATATATCGTTGTACTACCCGCCTTCGGTATTTATAGTGAAATTATCGCCACCTTCTCCAAAAAGAACCTGTATGGATATACATCCATGGTCTTTAGTATGTTGATCATCTCCCTCTTGTCCTTCTTAGTATGGGCTCACCATTTCTATACAATGGGTCAAGGCGCTATGGTTAACAGTTTCTTCTCGATTACTACAATGGCCATTGCCGTTCCAACAGGTGTGAAAATATTCAACTGGCTATTCACCTTACGAAAAGGGCGAATATCATTTACGACGCCGATGCTATATTCGCTCGCGTTTATCCCGATCTTTACGATTGGTGGGGTAACAGGTGTCATGCTGGCCATGGCCAGCGCCGATTATCAGTACCATAATACAATGTTCCTGGTAGCACATTTCCACTACGTTCTCATTCCAGGTGCTGTATTCGCCGTTATCGCAGGTTTCCACTACTGGTTCCCTAAAGTATTCGGCTTCCGTTTGAACGAACGTCTTGGTAAACATGCCTTCTGGTGGATTATTATTTCCTTTAACGTATCGTTCTTCCCACTGTTCCTTCTCGGACTTAAGGGAATGACACGTCGACAATACACTTATTCTGCGGATACCGGATTTGGTCCGCTCAGTATGGTCTCGTTCATAGGGGCGATAGGTCTTACAGTCGGATTTGTAATTCTGGTGTATAACATCTACTGGAGTACACGTTATGAACCAAGAGATACAAATGGAGATCCATGGGATGCACGTACACTGGAGTGGGCAACGAAAAGTCCGATTCCAGCTTACAACTTCGCAGTGGTTCCAACCGTAAAAACACGCGATGCCTACTGGTTCTCTAAACAAGACAACGTACCTCTATACGAAGACAAGATTACTAAGATTCATATGCCTAGCAATTCAGGCAAACCATTTATTCTGGGTGTTATCTTCTTCATTGCAGGATTCTCTCTGGTATTCAGTCTCTGGATTCCAGCCATTCTCTCTGGAGTAGGTATCCTCATCGTTCTAGCTGCTATGTCCTTCGATCGGGATCATGGATTCTACATCCCTGCAGAAGAAGTTATTGCTACTGAAAAGAAATTGCGGGGTGAGACAATATGAAAATAGATGCGTCTAAGCCGCTTGAATACTCAACAGAAGAGAATAGTAATAAAATCTTTGGCTTCTGGGTCTTTCTAGGAGCAGAGATTGCACTGTTCGCTACGTTGTTCACTGTTTACTTTGTAATGGTTGACCGTTTTGCCAGCGGCCCTAGCGGGCCGGACCTTTTTGAAATTGGTCCCGTGATGATCGAAACATTACTGCTGTTGACAAGCTCATTTACGATCGGTCTTGCAGTTCATGCTATGCGGCATGGTTACCAGAAAGCTATGATGGTCTTTTTCGGACTAACCCTACTCATGGGTCTCGGCTTCCTTGGTATTGAAATCATGGAGTTTGTCACTTATGTTCACGAAGGGGCTACACTTCAAACCAGCGGATTCCTATCCAGTCTCTTTGTACTGCTGGGAACACACGGAGCTCACGTATCGTTCGGGTTCCTGTGGGGTGCGGCTATCTTAATCCAGTTGAAGCGTCAAGGTATTACTCCGGCTACGGCCAATAAATCCTTTATCTTCTCGCTGTACTGGCATTTCTTGGACGTTGTCTGGATCTTTATTTTCAGCTTCGTCTATCTGAAAGGACTGATGTAGCATGATGAAGCAACTGTTTCCAATTCGCCATGTGATGGGTTTCTTAGCCTCTCTTGTCCTTTCTGTGGCTGCACTTGCTGTAATCTACCTTGATCTATCTAATAGTGCGAACATGGCTATCCTGCTTATTACAGCGCTCATTCAGGCTTCCCTGCAGCTCTTCCTGTTCATGCATATTGGAGAATCAGCTGATACCAAGAAAGAACTCTACCTCAATATCGCCTATGCCTTATTCGTTGGCTTAGTTACGATCTTTGGTACGCTCTTCATCTTCGTATGGGGCTGGTATGCTTAACTCCATTCAATAACACACAAAAGGACGTCTCCAAAGCCTAAATGGCTCTGGGACGTCCTTTTTTTCATTTCGCGTTATAATTTAAATCGCGCTAAAGTCTTCTGCAGATCTTCCGCCAGCACCGCTAAATACTGAGCTGATGCGGACATTTCCTCCATAGCAGACAGTTGCTGCTGACTAGCTGCGCTGGTGTCCTGAACACCCACTGCCCCTTTATTGGATATTGCATTGACCTGTTCCATTGCTGCCGCTACACCTTGTGACTCTAAGGAGACATGCGCAACCGCCTCTCTAATCTCTTCCGTCTGCAGCGTAGCTTCTTTAATAGAACTTTGAATCTCATGAAACGCTTGAGATACGAGCTGACTTTGAGCTACGCCGTGAGAGACTAGCTCGGAGCCGAAAGCCATTGATTCTACTGCTCTTTCAGTTTGCTTTTGAATATGCGTAATAATATCCGTTACTTTCAGTGAACTGTTTCGCGTCGCTTCTGCAAGACCCCGAATTTCTCCAGCAACTACAGCAAAGCCACGTCCATGTTCTCCAGCTCTCGCTGCTTCGATAGAAGCATTAAGCGCCAGCAGGTTCGTCTGTGTTGCAATTCCGTTAATCGTAGTAATAATTGTATTTATATCCTGAGACAGCTGCCCAAGGTTACTAATAATCTCTTGGCTCTGAGTTACGCCGGAGTCGATTTCCTTCATCTGTTCAATGATGTTATCTACGGCGATTACCCCTTGATCTGTTGAACCAGAAGCGACTCCCATAAGGTCGGACATTTCAAAACTGCTACTTTCTACGGCCGAAATATTATTGGTCATAGCTTGTATAGACTGAGATGTACGATTAATGCTTTCCGTCTGTTCATCAAACCCCGCTGCAATCTCTCCAGAAGCTTCGGCGATCATTTGCGAAGCCAACGAGGTCTGCTCAGCACTAGCGCTCATCTCTTGCGATGAGGCTGATAACAATTCTGCACTCTCCGCAATGCCTTGCATCATCTTCCGTAAGCTCTCCAGCATATTGTTAAATGAGCTATTAATTTGGCCGATTTCATCCTTTGCGGTATACGTTGCTGTGACGGTTAAATCTCCATTTTCCGCCCGCTTCATTAAACCTTGCAGTTCCTTAAGAGGTTTCGTAATCAGTCGAATGATTGCAACACTAAGTACGATACAAATGATCCAAGAGAACGATATCAACACTATACTTTTAGTCTTCATGCTCTTAGCGGTAGCCGTAGACTCTGAATTATGATCTCCAGCTCCCTTTAGCAGCGAATCGCTTATTCCTTTAAGCATATTGATCATTTTCTCACGAGAATTACTAAACTCACCTGTGAATACTTGAAAGGCCTCTTTGCTACCTTTGCTATCCGCAACCTGAATAATATTATCTCTTTGTGCACGATAGTCTGTTAAGGAGGACTCATATTCCTTTATTTTACTCACTACCGCACTATCATTGTACTGGACGGTCTTCAACTTGTTCAAAAGATTATTATTTTCCTGAACTTTCTCCGTAATACTCTCTTTCAGTTGTTTGTTCTTGTTTACATCGACGCTAATCATGCGCTCCAAGAGAAAAGCTTCAATGGCCCGATTGTTTGTACGCATTTGTCCCACGTAAGAAACAGGCAATAAGTTTTCATTATACGTTTCTGTTGTTTTTTGGGCCATTTTGTCCATGGTGATAAAGCCAGTTACCCCCACAATGTTCAACATGACTACAGAAAATACCAATAGAATCCCAATTTTGAATTTCACTTTCATATTCTTCATCTGCATTCCGCCTTCACATGATCTTACTAACTATCTATTTTTATCGGTAAGAAAGGCGAATAGTGTGATGATTTTTAAATAAAATCATGAATAAAATGTCGAAAAAAAGTTTCTGTTGTCAAATAATGCAACGAACGAAAACAAAAAAACGGACACTCGATCCGCTAATACTCCGAATCGTAGTGTCCGCCTAACGAATAATCAATCGTACTTATTCACCCGATGAATAGTACCAATATAATATATCACCGTTCTCTAAAATGTAGCTGTCCGCGCTGATACTTGGATCAGCATCTCTATTCGTCTTATACTTCCATCCACTGCTAGGTCCGCCATCAAATTCGGACAAACCATCTATAGATTTCACGTATTTACTTCCAGCGTTTCCGGATGATACTACCTTATCGCCCAATTGACTAATCAATAAGCTATAAGCCGTTTCACCTTCTTTTAGCGATACTGTTGTACTGTTCAGAATCGTACCCTTCTTGTTATCCCCTACGACTGAAATGGTAGCCGTAGCTTTAACAGGAGCAATAACATCTGAAGCAATGTTTAGTGACTGAGTATAACGCGCCACACTAGGCACTCTATCTTTAGCATATCCGGTAACAATGATCGTATAGGTATTCGCTGGTAGACCTTGGTCAAATGCAGCTACACCCTTAGCATTTGTGATCGCCTTCTGATCACCGATCAAGACCTGCACGCCAGCGGCTGGAGAAGTCACTGGATCGGAAGTAAAGGTATCCTTATTCCACACCCATTTTTTCTGAGAAACTGTTACTGTGAAAGCTTCACCCGGCTTCGGTTGTGCAGAGGATACAACCGCAGTATCAACAACCTGTGTGGTTTCTCCGGCATAATATACAAGAACACGGTCGGATTCCTGTAATTCAAAAGCGTCCATACCCACACTTGGATAGATCCATTCACCGCTACGCCATACTACGAAGCTCCACCAACCATCATAAAGGCCTTGAGTAACTCCATGAATGCCCGATACAAAATTACCATACGACGATTTCGTGATATCTACTTTAAAATCATTGGATAACCCCAATTGCTTCAAAGCTTCAAGCGCATTGGAAGCCTTTAAAGTCCCCTCACCGATCAGTCCTTGCGGACCCTCAACGGTAAGTGAAGCCGTTACATTCTTAGGAATTACCTTTAGATCTTGAGTATATTTAGCTATCGATGGCGCTTTTCCTTCACGATAGCCCGTTACAGTCAGCTTGTAATCACCTGCTGGAACATTCCCTGAGAATAGCGCCTCGCCTTTAGCATTTGTTGTTACGATGCGATTTCCAATTTGGACCTGAACGCCAGATGCTTTGGCAGTTACCGGGGAGGATGTATTCGTTACAGCGTCCCATTTCCATGTCTTACTAGTCACTACTACAGTAAAAGAATCGCCCTCTTTAAGGCTTGCTTTGGACACCGTTACCGAATCTACAAGTTTAGTATCATCTCCAGCATAATAAACCAAGACCTGATCTGAATCTTTAAGCGCAAAATCACTCATTCCAACATCAGGGTTGATCCATTGAGAGTTACGGGACACGGCATACATCCATCCGTCATAGCCGCCGTAGCTTCCGGCGGGAATGTTTCCAATTCCTGTGACATATGCACCGGAAGGATTCGTGATCGGCAAGTTCGTCTGAAGAGCCAATTTCTCTAATGCACCAAGCACGTTGCTAGCATATCCATATCCCTGTGCTAAAGTACTCTTAGGACCCTCTACAGTAACAGGTGCATAGATTAAGGCATTCTGAACGGATGACTTAGAAAAATCGTATAACTTACTGTTACTGCCTTTATAGAGTAGATTGTAGGCTACAAGCGCCTGAAGGCCCTGCTCAGTAGCTAGAATATTACTGCTTCCGCCACGGCTATGAGCGAAGCTTCCGTCAGCTAGACGGTAGCTCAGCAGGTTACCGATCAGATTCACTTTATTCTTGGTATATTCTAATCCACTTGGATCTATACCGAAGGATGTGAGACCTAGAATAGCTTGTGCAGCACTCTCAGCACTATCTCCGTAACCTCCATGACTATCCTGAGCATTAGAGAGCCAAGATACGGCTTGTAGCCCTGCTGTGTAAGCTTCTGGATTACGCTTATGTGCCGCTAGAGCGGTCAAAGCTATCGCTGTCATATCTGGCTCACTAGCGCCTGTCGTTAAGGCAAAGCCGCCGTCTTGATTTTGCTTGGAGAGAATCTCAGCAATGAGCTTATCCGCTGTCCATTTCGCGTTATATGGAATGTTATATTTACCAGAGTCCAGTGCGAGCAAAGCATATACTGGATTATTAAGTGTCTGTCCACTGATTTTGTCATGATTATAGATCTTCTCTATTAAGTTATAGCCAGGTGTTGTTCCGCTTCCAGCAAAGTTGGTAGGATCAGCACCTACCGCTCTTACTGCGAGTACAATTCTCGCATAATCCGTTACGTTCGCGAAATTCCCCTCTGCATCTTTCACCTTTTTCTCAAGAGCTAGACGGTAACCTGCTGGCAGTTTGTATCCCGCTTGAGCCAGCCCAATCGCCTGCCAATCCGACTGCACGCCACCCTTTAGAATAAATTCTGCAGCTGTATAGGTCGCATCCGCAACATTAATTCGCTCCGCCTGAGCAGCTGCATCGCTAGATTCATCTAGTCCGGTGCTAACACCTGCCTCTGCGAAGATGGTTCCTGCCGGAGCAAGTGATGTTCCTAAAATTGAAATGACCATGAATATGGCCAGTCCAAGTACAAAAAACTTGGAGGTGACTATTTTCTTCATTGTTCAACCTCTTTCTATAAAGGAATGGTTACTACATAAAATAAGAGCACACAACATAAAGACCGCCCCTAGAAAGGGCGGTATAACCTTATTTTCATAATCATATCTATTAATACATAGCATGTCTATAGAAAAGCTTTGTATGAGTAACAAAAAAAGAACAGCAGAATCAAACCTTTCGGCATCGTCCTGCTGATCAGAAATTCCTTTATTTAGCTGTTCCTTCCGGACTTGCAGTTGGAGAAGGTTCAGCACTTGAGTTAACACCCAGTGTATCCTTTGGAGCGGGATCTACAATCAATGTAAATCTTCCCGCCTTGATCATACTTTTCTCTACAATGGTCGCTCCCGGTTCTAAGGTAACCTCCACCTGATAGGATGGCTGTACCCCTTCTGTGACAGCTGTCGCGGATGGATCAACTGTGTTATTCTCCGCATCAGATGAAGGCGTTGGAGACGGTGTGGCATCGGCTCCTGCGTTAGCAGCGTCCTCACCTTCAGCCGTTTCAGAAGTAGTGCCTGTGGCATCCGCTGACGGAACTGGACAAGTTCCATGGCTAGCAGCGACTTTAAAGCTCTTATCCACCACATTGGATGAAGTCATCAGACTAATCTCCGGCGGATTAAATTGCACACAATCATCAGCTTTGGCAAACGTGAACACCAATATGCTGCTCCCCTTATCTCCTTCGACGCTCTGATCCTTCAAGTATACTGAAGCCGGAGGCAGCTCATTGCCTGCACTCTGAACGGGTGTCGGCTCAGGGCTTGTCCCCGGCAGAGCCGTCTTTGGATCATCCGGACGCAGCATACTGAATACGATAATTGCGATAATCACCAGAATGCCCGTAATGGAACCGGAGATCAGGAGTCGAAATCGACTGCGGCTGATCCAGCGCGCCAGCGGGGAAGCGAGCTGGGAGCGAGCTTCATTGTACACATTTTGAAGAGCAGGCCGTGCTGTAGCAACATAGCTTTTACGGAACTCACGATTCTTGAAGGCTTCGCGGTCACTGCTCTGGAAATACTTCAGAATCGCCCGGCGGTAACCCGGATAAAGCTTTTTATTCGATATCGTAAATAAAGAATTTCCTTGAGACCATGCAAAGAATCGATAGATAACATCCTTATCGGTACCGGCTTTATGCTTTACTAATTCCAAGAGTGCGTCATAATCCAGTGGACCACCCTCGCGCTGACTGGTGTAGTAGAAAGCTAGAGGCAGACGTTCAAAAGGCTCTAGCACTCGAGCTTCCTTCAGTAAACGGCGACCGAGCAACTGTACATCGTCCAGCTCCTTTGGAGATAAGCCTGCAAAAATCTCTTCATTCGGCTTCTCTTCACCAAACCAGCGATAAGCAGCGCGGAGTGCATTTTCTTTCTGCTTGCTAATTCTATCTAGTGGCGGCTGCCAATCCACGACATTGCCATAACGTAAGAAAACAACCTCCAGTAAGTCCTCCTGCGTCATTTCAGTAAGGGATAGCCGGTTCAGCAAGAATCTGTCTGCAGATGCTGCCAGATCCTGCATGAGCGAGATTACTTTAGGAGATACGCCTGTCCCTCTACGTCGATCTTTCTCCGCTTTATCTACAGTGCCATGAACTTCCGCCACCGCAGCAACCGGATCAGTCTCCAGTTGTAGCTTTTCTAGCAAATAATCCCTTACTGCATCCTGAGCAAAAGGTTGCTCTAACGCAGCCGGTAGAAAACGGCCCCAATGGAGTACAAAATTCAGAATGTCCACAGATTTAGATGCAGCAACTAGTCTTGATCCCATATAAGGCTCTAATAGCTGCTTACGGAAATACGATTCAGACATTACCCGTTGAAAAAAAGTAGCACTTAGCTCATCATTACTCTCAATGATACCGTAAGCTGCATTGAGAACATCTTTGCGTCCCGCTTCCACGCTATGAAGCATACCATTAATGAAATAATCAACAATTCTGACTTTGTAATTATGATCCTTCAGCACAAAATAATCCTTAAAGCACTCCATAATTGCAGGATCCGGGACATTCCTTTGCCGGACTAAATCAAATTCTCTATCGAACCGCTCCAAGAAAATATCATTCAGTCGGATTCTGGAATGAATCGCACCCTCCGCTTTAAGATAAGAAAGCAAACCACTCAGCACCGCGCTCTTGTTCTCTGTATATAAGTGCTCATTCCCCTGCTCAATCTCATAAAATACGGCTAACTCATTATAGAGAGCGAGCGATAGCTTATGCTCAGAGCTTTCTCCACGCAGGATCTGATCGGCAAAACTTACAAAATCGTCAAGATCCCCTGGATTCAGAAGTAAAAGCTTCCAAACCAGATCAGCATACGGCTGACGGGACTCGCCAAAATCTACATTCCCCATCCGACCTGAAACCAAATCGAATGTGAAGTCCTTCTCGATGCTGCGATCACCGGGACGGAGCGAGCCTTTTTCCACAAAGCTAAGATGAATATATTTACGGCTTTGCGGTTCATTCGCATACGTAATCACGCCTAATCTACGGCGGAATTCATACGGCAGCACGCTATATAAAATCTCTGTAAGCTCCACCGCACGTGCGGACAGCTCCGTGATAGGTACATTTAGAGCGATATAGATTTTTTTCTTACCTGCCACAGAGAGCATCACTGCTTGCAGCAATGCCTTAAATATCCCTTCATCAATCCCTAGCAAGCGTAATCCCGCTATAGAATCAGGTCGGCGATCCGTACGTATAACTGGAATAGCAGACAGCTCCGGCAAGGTTCCGCCCAGCTCTCCTTCATAACTTTTTGCGAAATCAGCATGCAGAAAGTCCCCGTAGCTCTGAATAATCTCCTCTGAACGTGAGGCCGGAACTACAAAGTTATGTGCAAAAAAGGCACTCCGCTGGCCCGTAAAATCCGTCGCTTGATAACGACTCGTCCCAAGAACCGTGTCGCCATTCTCTGCATGGAACAGGTGCAGCGCACTAGGATATAGAGTCTCATCCTTCTCCCCACGCGCGGCCAGCTCTGCTGGAGCATCGTAAAGACAGAAGGGATGCAGTGTTTTTTTGATAAAATTATTGTCCAGACTATCCGATTTCGCTACTGTATCAAAACCTTCAGTGGAACGAAATAATCCGCGGCGTTCGCGGGTATACATTTGTTGGGCGATCTTAGACCCTGAGAAAACATTCACGGGCCGTCGCTCCCCTCAATATACTTCAGCTTATGCAGCAGCCAAATAAACGGCTCGTCTACACGAATCGGGCTTACTACACCCTCAATCTTCTGATTCACAGGATTACTGCCCAACGCAGATACCGCAAAATAGCCCGTATTCGAGAAGTACACATCCATCGTATCTTTAAAAGGTCTGTCCACCTTACCAATAAATCTGCGGATTTCTCCGTCGATGTTATGGAATTCATCCATATTCAATGTTTTGCGATGGACATAGTTATTGAACACATTACTGTTGGACTTGATGTAATCGCCATCCTCATCCTTCAGCGAATGCAGCATATCACTTTTCGCAAGAACGACTGCTGTTGGAATGTCAGTTTTGCTCTTTTCCTGATAGGCAATAAAATCACCGAACATCGTCAGCACAACATCACGCGGCTCGTCATATTGCGAGACCCATTCGCCCGGGCGATCACCGATATTAATATGAATCTTCTCACGGATCGAACGGATTTGCAGCGGATCGACCATAAACAGAATACCGGCAGAGTTCTTAATATGTTGACCGTGTAGTCCGAGATAATCCTGATCCACCATGCCCTCACCCGCTACATCAAAGAACACAAGTGTCAGCGGCGGCTTTTCTTCATCCTTAAAAACAAATTGAAAGATAAACGGCTCCTGCATTTTCTCCTTCTGTGTGGAAGCTAGCAGATCCCCGCGTTCAAACAGCGGTTCTTCATAGAGCGTACGAAACTTACGGCTAATCTCCGCGTTGAGCGGCATACAAGCGGCATCAAAATGACCTGCTGTCGTATGCTGCAAGGTATGAATCAGCGCGGTCATGTATACCGACTTCCCGACTTGGGAGGCTCCGATAATCGAGATAATGTTACTTGGAACCTTACCTGCAGTCACAGGCAGCTCGTTATGGCAGGATGGACATAGCCGTCTGCGTGTAAGCACTCCATAACGATCCGTAAGCCCTGTTAACACATGATCGGTATAATGATGGTATTCTTCCGGAATATCCGCCGGATTAATGATTGCTTCTATGTCATCCACCGTATCGAGCCCAAAGCGCTCACGGTATTTATTCAAGGCATCATCCTCGCCCAGCGCGTAATTCTCATCGTCCTCTCGGCTATGCATAGCCCGAAAGACTACATCCTCCGGAGAGAACTTAGTGAAGCAATACGGACACACAATATCATAAAAAAGCGGCCTTGGCTCCGGCTGATTCTTTTTCATAAAACGGCTAAAAAAAGACATCTACTCATCCTCCCAAAAGTTGTATCTGCGTATCTTGCTATGGACAGGCATTGTCCAACACTCGCTTGTACGCATAGACTGATCTTACTCCGGCACCAGCTCGTAATAAAGCCCATACTTAGGACCGTCGGTGAAAAAGATGCGTACAAAATCATCCTTACCGATCTCAATCGGCGGGAGTACATTGCGTCCAGGGGCGAAATCCTGTACAAAGGGAAAGAGAATACCATCCTCTTTCCCTGCCGGATGTCCTCCCCGTTTCTTAACATAACAGAGGACATCTCGAGCCACTGGAACTTCTGCCGTAATCGCCATATGTACGGTCTTTTGTTTTCCGAATAATCCTCTTTTTTGTTGAACGGAATAATAGATTCTGGCTTTGCCTGCACTGACCACCACACGGTTCGCACCGTCACTTTGCCTCACCAGCAGTGTCTCTCCGTTCTCAGCAAGGCGAGCGTATATGGTATAGGAGACTAGGCCGATCTCATCCAATCGATCACGGTATCCATTGTTAGATTTGTATTCCTCACGAGTGTAGAGCTTCATTCCGACCGGAGGAATATCCCCGGTGCCAATAGAAGCCTCTTCTGCGGAGGTCTTATGGATGTACACCGCCTGCACGCCGTCCGGCCAGCGCCATCTCAGCGTACAGAACCGTTCATCCACTTGAGATGTCACATCCGTTATTACCAAAGCGGAAGCATTATCCTCGGCGTACCTCATTACTGTAAACCCCTTTCAACTACTAGAATCCTTTGCTATTCCGATTTCTCCGTCGATCAGGAAAGCTTTCTGACGGTGGATTAGGAGCTGCATTATTTCTTCTATTACGGTAAATACGTCCTTCACCTACTGGAATGACGCCTGTAAATAATGAGATGATTGCAGCCAATATAAGAACAGCAAGGAGGCGAATTAGGCCGTCAGTGAAATTGTGCCCGCTAAGTCCAAATTCCAGAATAAGCCCTGCGAACAACCCTGAGATAACGCCGCCAATCCCGAAGCTTTTTGCTAAATGACGGTTATCAAACATAATACCAAGACCGAGTCCAAGTGCAGCACCGATTAGCATCAGCGACAAAATACGAACTGCAGCATAGTATGGACTATCTGCCGTAGCATCACTACGCACCGTAAGCAATGTCCGATCTCCCAAACGATCATAGATTTGCTGGAATACATCACCCAAAAGAGCCGTATCTGTCACATCATAATAGTGACCGCCCGTTATTTTCGCAATATCCTGCAGCAACTGGGTACCGGCAGGATCCTGCATCCCCAGACCAATGGTATTTACGGCAATTCCACGATCTATATAGGTCTGTAGTTCTCGTGAGGTGTCGAAATTACTGACTCCGTCCGACAGCAAGATGACCATAGCGCCTTGATTTTTTCTGCCGTCACTGTCTATCTCCTTAAGTGCTTCCGAGATCGCACCACTAATGTTCGTGCCACCCTCAGTTGGTTTCAGATTATCTATGGCAGTCAACACCTTCTCACGATTCTGCGAATCCGAGAGTGGTGTTAACGGCTGGACGACTACAGCTTCGTGGTTAAATGTCACCACCGCTACCTGATTGTCATTGTCCATTCTCGCAATTAACGCCTTAGCGGCTGAATAACGGCTGTTATCAGGATCACTCTGCGCCATACTGCCAGAATCATCGATAGCCATTACAACATTTTTAACCGGTTTAGCACCGCCAAAATTCAGCTCATAAACGAATTCTGTTAATGCTCCAACTCCAAGTGCAAGGACAATCATCAGAGGCAGGAGCTTCCAGGATAAACCTAGGTAGCGCTGCTTCCACGAGGCTCCGTTCAGCCGTGGCGAGATCATTTCTGCAAGCAGACAACCGATGCCGATACCGAGTGCTACTATGGCAAAATAAATGCCAACGAGCAAGATGGAAGGCAGATCGTTGTACCAGCTTAGCAGCCACTCGCCAAAAAGAAAGGCGACCCCGCCGCCGATCAGACTGAAGAAGAGCAGGAGCAGATTGATTTTTCTCTGCATCGTTATACTTCCTTTCCGGGAGAAACCTGAATTGTACTCTTATGGCCTTAACATTGTTCGGGGGTTATGTAGCCCGATTAACGGGCTGCCCGGATGTGTAATCATCCCCCAGATTGCACTTTGTGCAATAGAATGGAATTAAAGAAACAGCTATTTCTATTCTATTGCATAATGTGCATTGGAAATAAGGAGAAATGTCCCTATTCCAGAAATCTACTTAAATCTATTGTATCAAATACAACAGAACTCTAATTAAAGGTTATATCCGATGAATCTATTGCACAAAGTGCAATAAAGAGACTCAAAGTGAGGGTACCCATCTATTACGCCATCAGCGCATCTCGGGAAGCTGCTCTTCACTCACCCCATGAAGCTGATAGCCATTCTGAGCATAGGTTTCATAATAAACCTTACCATTACGGTAATAGAGCAGGTCTTCTAAATGGAAACCACCCATCAGATTTAACTTCTCTACTCCGCTCCTGCGCTGTTCATGCACAAAGCCTAAGCGATAAATGCGGGTCGTCTCATCCACACCAAATGCATAGCGCAGGAATTCAGATGTGCTGTCTCCGAAGAAATATTTTTCCTCATGACGATGCTCTTGCGTGTATTCGAACAGACGAACATTGATCGTCGCGCTATCCTCCAGATTATGGTACAGACGCTTGAACAACTCTTCCTTGGATAGAACCTGACGGTTCTCATAAGCAGCCGCAACATTTGCACGCCGCAGCAATTCTTCTTCGAAAGAAAGAGCAAACGGATCAGCCGTTAATATTTCCCGCTGACAAATGCCAATCAAACGCTCCGCTACTGCTTCTTTGCCTTGCTCTAAAAGCTTAGAAATGCTACCCATGTACTTGTCACTAAAGAATATTCCTGGCCCACGCCGGGTCTCGATCTCTTTCATTTCTTCTTCTGTGACAACTCGATAGTATTCCATCACGTTCTGGCCAGTGGTTTCGTTCGTTCGCCCAATGCTGTCCATCACAGTAATACGTAACTCTTCTTCGAGCGTCTCCATAGCTTTCACACGGGCCACACATTCCACGTGAAGCTGCTCAAGCGCAGATTCCAAACGACTGCACAGCGCAAGCTCACTTTCCATACATAATAGCTCATATTTTTTGCCATATACCGCAGAGAATAAGTAATGAATGAAGTTGCGTACCGTTCGTTTGTCAAAAAGCGGCACACGCTGGAACGGTTGGCGCTCCACACTTTCCGCATAAAGATCCTCAAGCTCATCCTGCGCGGAGACAAGTGCTGAACGCAATCCTGTCATATGCTGACGCAAAGCATGCAGCACACTGCCACCCTCATCACGATCAGCTGTCCACTCCGCAAGCTGATAGAATGTTACTGCTGGCGTAGCTGTTTCCTGTGCCGTCAATAGGGTGCGCCATCCACGAAGAGGATGAATACCTTCTACTCTCCGGTTAGACTCTGCGACAAAATTATTACGGAAATAAGCTTCGCCCCCATCACCGAACAGCTGCTGTTCAGCTTCACGAAGTGACAACTGCTTCAGCTCATTGTAGGACGGACGTCCATGGCTCATTAGCCCCGTCATTTCACTGAGGCCGTCTTTCTCCGGGACTAGCTGCGCCCTATGCTCCCGCAAACGATCAGGATCCAGCCCTAATAGAGATTGACGCTCGCGCATAGTCCATGGACTACCCTCACGCATATCCGCTGCAAGACGCCGGAAGGCGTGATACAGCACGGCCAAGGCAATTTGGACATTAGGTCTTCTCACGCCAGAAAAGCCTGCGGAGGCGTAGCCCTGTCTTCCTGTGCTACCTCTGATACCGCTTTTGAAGGTCATATTGTTATAGCCACCGTGTCCGGTTGCCTGATCAGAGGTCGGGCGGACACGGTTCTTAAGTAGACTAATATGGGAGATGATCTCATAGTTATCATCCATACCGTGAGCCGACATCATGCCGCGCTCATTCTTATCGGAGAGCAGATACACAAGGTCAAATAAAGCGGAAGGACCATGGCTCACTGGAATCGACAGACCATCCTCGGTTACAAGCAGCGGTGCATTAAACGTATAGTCCGTAGCTTGCATTCTGTCCAATTCACGCAGAAAAGCCAGCCCTACTGAGCTGGAATATCCAAAATTATCCCCTTGCTCCCGCTCATTGATTAAAGCGTAGAGATCCGTCTGTACCGACTTGAAAGACTGGCTGAGTATTGCTCGAGCCAGCAGTGTAATTTCTGGCAACAATACATTAAGCGGGTCATCGACCCGCGTAATGATAGAGAGATGGATCACGTCAAAAGATGAATATAGGCGTCCATAATCCGCTATACTGTTGCTCAGCCGCCGAATAACTTTATTCATTTCAGCAAGATAAAGTGTATCCTCATGAAACTTGCGGTAAAGTTCATGACGCACAGTGCGTGGATCTGACCCTGCCATATCCGGCAAGGCCATGGCCAGCACCCGGTCTTTTCCTCCTGCATCAGAGCCCTTCTTACTTCTGTCTGTGTCCTCACTCTTCGTGCCTGACACAGCATGTAATGCCATAACACCGCCGGCGTTATCCCATTTTCGTTCGCAGCTATCCAGCACCGGACCGATGGCCGGAGCAACCTTGTCGCCTACGAACAGAAACAGGGCAGGGTAATGGATGCTGCTGCGTCCATCCCCTTTACTGCGCTGTGCCTCTTCCTGTACCGCATATTGTTCACCATAAGATAATGCCAGTGTTTTGATCATAGGCCTATTTCAACTTTCTGCGGATGCTGCCGAGTTTGCTAGTCATACTCTTGTAGAAACTATACATCTCATCGCCGCTCTCATACTCTACCCGTTCATACTCCAAGCTGTCACGTGCTTCAAGGAAGGATACATACAGCCCTTCCAGCTTATAGAGCAATGGGGTTACGTCTTCAGCGGCAGTCATTTCACTCGCACGACGAGCTGCCTTACGCAGCAGAACGCTGCGGCTCTTCTCATCCAGCTCTCGGAAATGACGGTACACGGCATATTCCACGTAGCTACGTTCTTTCATCAAGTTGGCAAACGGCTCCCAAGCGTCCTCTTCTTCATCACGATCATAAACGTAGAGTGCGCCTTTCTTGATAATGCTGTCCGTATACAACGCCTCGATGAATTGGTCCATCCACTTGTCTTCGTCCAGATATTGATGGAGCAGCCCTTCAAGCTCCGTTGCTTTTGCAGTCAGTTCAGCATATTTGGCTAGCTCAACACGAACACGAGAAATCAGTTGCGGTGAACGAATTAGATTCTCCTGTGCCATATCTTTGTTGATGCTGCCAAAAATATCTTTAATGCCTTCGCGTTCCAAGCCCTTCTCGCGCAGATTCTTAAGTTCATCAGCCGCCTTCTTCACTTCTCCGAGATTCGGACGTGAAGAATTTAACTGCATATCAAATCCACTCAATAGAGCATCCATATCAAATGGTTTTGTGAACACAACAGAGTATCTGTTGCTTGTGTTCTCGTCTACACCTTTTTCGATGATCACTCCGCTTGCCAACGCCTTTGCAAAGTCTGCACGCACACGTGCGTTATAATCACGTACACGAGAATTGACGTAGGTGTCACCCCATGATTTTTCCGGAATCGGAGAAGGCAGATACGTCCAGTTGTTCTTATCCGTCATCACCAGATGGCGGCCGATCCCTTCCTTATCGAGAATGGTCCGCTCATAGTTCTCTTCAAACACCCGCAGCGGCGTGTATACGAAGAGTGGCACACCGTTGCGGGTGTTAAGCCAGAAAATACGGTTTTTCACTTGGCTTTCTTTGATTGTAAATTGTGATTTTCCAAGCGCATTATTCTGATAATTACGAATCCCTTTCAGGATGCCAGGTGCTTTAACAGGTACGGAAACGAAGCCCCATGATGGGAAATGCAAGCTGCCCGAGCTGTTACTAAGGTGGAAGGTAGGCACAGCCTCTTCGTCCAATTTACCGGCAATAATCCGCTCTACGAACTTATCCAGCGGCTCTTCATGGCCGAATTTCATCACAAGGAAATCTTCCATCGAACGGGTGATCAGATCCCCGAACTTATCACTAAGGAACTCTGAAATCGAGCGAACGATATCAATCTCCTGTTCCTTAACCCAGCGTCCGGAATGCTTCAGCATTTCACGGGTGAAGTCGCGAATCAAGTCGTCGCCGTCCTTCTGATCCATGATTTTGGAGATCGTCGCCGAAATATCCGGCACATTAACAATGTTCCAATAATAAGTTTTGTTTCCTTTATAATCCGCTTGCTCTTCACCATTGATAAGAATGTCCCCATTCTTGGCAAAAATCGAGCTAAGCGCACTAAGAATCTCCGTAAACACACCATAAATCCGGCTGTTTTCATCGTTTAAGAGCTCGTATAAGTCCTCATAAAATTGAATCATTTGCTCAGTACGTTCTACATCGGCATGCAGCCAATACTCATTGATTTTAGCGTCAATATAGGCATTTTTCTTCTTCTCTTTGGATACAAAAGCACTGCGTGCATCGCTCAGCTTCTCATCCGCACTGTCCTGCGCCGTCTCAATATCGCGTGGCAGACGCAGCAAGCTTTCACGTAAAGCCTCAATATAAGACTGAATCAGCTTCAAAATACAGAAGCCCTTCTCGGTATACAGCAGGCGGGAAACGTAGAACGGCCCTTGCTCTGGGTGCAGGAAGATGCGCTCCAGCTCTTCACTGAAACGTCCTACAATTTCGCCAGGCAGCTGCTTTTTCGATTTAATATATTCCTCACGGGCACGAGCCAGGAAGTTCTGCTCCAGCTCTGTATCCATACTTACCACTTGATTCTTGACTACATTGGCATGACTCAGGCGTTCGCTGTTCTCGTAACCTGGCAATGGCTCAGGCACTCGGGATTCAAAGGTTTTAATCATACTGTCGAGATCAATCCCAAGCTTACGTGCGAATTTCTCTACATCCTCTTGACCAGGCGCCTGCTGGAACATTTTTTCCATTTTATCAAACAAACGGAAGGCCAGATAAGTCGTCATTTCCTCAATCGGAAGCACGGCAGACGAGGCACCGATAATGTTGTACTCATAGTTAGCTGGATAAGTCTTATTCATCTGCGCAATATTGGTGCGGATATTACTGATATAGTCATGGATGGCGAATTCTTCACCGGACGCTTTTTCTTCACTCGCCATAAAGTTCGTGATGTTCTCAGCTGTTACATTCATACAGTAATCATACGCATTCTCTAGCAGTTTACCTTCGGTATTCGTTGCAGAGATCAAATGGCATAGATTAAATGGAGCCAACGGTGAATTTACCGTCAAAATATTTCCGTATTGCTGTTGGAATCGCTCGCCACGGCTGTCCACATTCATCCAGTAATCCAGCTCTTTAAGCGCCGCATAACCGTTCTTGCGAATATATTCACGCGTGTGCTCGCTTAAACTTTTGTTAGACAAATTCACGTCCGGTGTAAATAGATAACCTAGTGTGTTCACACGGTCAATCCCGGCTGATCCATAATCACGTTCAATAATACCGCGTACGATATAGGCAATATCGAGGAAAGCTCCACTACCTGTACCGCCCGACAGACCTGTCAGTAGAAAGACCATCAGCTTTTTGTTAGTGCCTACGGATAAGGTCTTAATCTTCTTATCAATCGCGCCTACAACCTGATTAATCTTGGTGAACAAGAGCAGACGTCCAGCCTGCCGTACACCAGCAGCACCATTCATACCATCTGTGATACTCAGCTCGGGTGACAACCAGTCCGTAATGTACGAGTCAAGAATACTGCGGTTCTGCAGCAATCCGCCGATTTCAGCATTCGCCAGCAGAACAAATTCATTCTGAGGATCGAGTCCAATCCCTTTGTATTTCTTTCCTCGATCCTGTTCGTTCGTCTCAAAAGCTAGAAACTCTACATTATCCGGCTTGTCCCGTTTCTTCTTGGATATCGGATCCTCCGGCAGCTTAAAGCGGCGGTTAATCTGATATTTAAGACGCAGCAGGGCATCAATGCCCGTGCCGCCTAGTCCAATAATCAGGATCGGATTATCAATCGTATCCACCCTGATTTTATCGCTGACAATCCCGCCGCCTAGTGATACATCCAATTGCTGTATATGCTCTCTTACTACTGGTTTCATATGCTTTATCCTCCTAAAAGTTTTGCGGAAGCTGTACTTCAGATTTCTTGCAAAACCACTTCTATACTAAATATTCGAGATAAATCGTCTTATCTACCGTGTGCAGGGACACTGAAACGCGGTCACCACTCTTCAGCTCAAGACCACGCGTGGCATCCGCAGCACGTCCGGATCTCTCTACAGTAATACCTTCTCCACTGCGTAACAGCAATCGGTCATTCTTAGCTGGTGTGAAAATAATGCTCTCGCTTTCCTTGAGCTCAGGCGCTAATTGCAGCAGCTGATGAAGGGTGAACTTGCCTCTGAATCCAGCAAGTTTCTTATATTGTGGGTAGGTCTTCTCACCCGTATTGCCGTCTTTAACCTCAATTACCAGCTGTCCAACAAAACCACGTGCCGATTTCTTATTCAGCACATACCATGCGGCAGCGGCTGCCAACACCAGAAGAATACCACCAATAATGTAATACAAGGTATTGGATGAAGCTTCTTTCAGAGGTTCTTCTTTGCCCGTTCCTGTCGAAGGACTGGTAGTTGCAGCGCCACCTGCCTTCGCGCTGATTTTTACAGGAGCACTTTCACGATAGAAACTGCTTTCCTCTGCACGAACCTTCAGCTCATAGTCATGGCTTTCTTTTACCTCGAAGGTGCCCTTAAAAACATCCCCGGAGTTATCCAGTTCGATTTCCTGTACATCACCTGTATCGATATCTGTAGCAAGCAGTACCGCCTTCATATCTTGATACAAATTACTGAGCGTTACCTGAGTACCATTGCTGAACAGGTGAGAGGTAATATCAATTTTATCACCTTTTTTATAGGTTGCTGATGGCAACGCATCGATCTTAAGCTCCAAATCGTAGTTGAAAACTAGATTAATATCAATTTTATCCTTTGGCACACCTTTGACCTGAAGCTTCCAATCTCCTTCTTGCGGTGACAACAGCTTGATCAAGCTATAAGTAGAAGACTTCGACAGCACAACATCCTTGGACGGGATGGCGACAGCATTTCCTGAAGGATCAGTTAGCTTCGCGGTCACAGGCTGTGACGACATAATTGAGATATTGGCTTCCAAAACACTGCCGTTAGGCACGTTGACAGTCACATCCTGATAATCCCCATTTGCAGTGATCGACTGCACAGGTACTACCTTTAGCTTCAGATGACTAGCAAAAATTTCACTAAGTATTTGCGGAAGATCATCTGCGGAGTCCGTCGAAAATGCTTTACCACCTGTCTCAGTGGACAGATCAGCGAGTTTCTGTTTATTCAGCTTGCCGTCTGCATTAAGCCCAATCGTATAAATGGGATAGCCATTCTTCTTGGCAACCTCCACAGCGGCGTTCAGTTCTTTATCCGATTCGCTTTGCGTCCGGCCTGTTGATTTGTTGAAATCGTTATTGCCATCAGCTAGCATCACGATGATTGGCTCATGTTTCGGATCGCTACCATTCTGGAGCACCTTCACAGCTTCTTCCACACCGACAGCAATGTCGGTATAAGCTCCACGGTCCAGTCCATCAATAAAATCCTTCAAATCCTGTTTATCTGTCTCTGAATTAATTTCCAGCAGGGCCTTCTCCCGCTGCACTTTGTCGGTATAGGCAACAATACCTACTTTATCACCTTGGGTGGATAGCATATCTATGAACATTTTCATCGCTTCGTTCGCGACTTTGTTCTTGTCACTAGTCTTCATGGAGTTGCTGACATCGATAAGAAGCACCGCATCAATGTGAGATTGCGCCGACGTTGCCGCATAGGCCTGAACCGCTGCAAAAGGTGAGGCAGCAAGACATAGCGCCAGCAGTAATGCCGGGAAGATACGTTGAATAAGTGTCTTAGTTGTTCTGTTACTTTGATATTTACGAAGCATAAATAGGGCTCCTCTTGTGTTATATTAGGCACATATGACAGGTTCAGCACTGTCGCTAAAATCTGTAAATAGTATGCCATTATGATATAATTAAACCTTGTAAACTTCAACTTTAGGACCGCCGGACCAAAGTAGCAATGATGCATAGAGTGATCATTCTATGAGCCATCCAGACTGCGAGGCGTCTATGAGAAAGGACTGTTCCATGATTTCATACGTCATTCTTGGGATTACGTTCCTAATTGTCGTAATTCAGATTTCCATCTATGCTGCACGCCAACGTAAACCACTAACTCGAGATGATATTAATGACCGCCTACTGGCCGCTTTGAACGGAGGCGATAAAGGCCGTGAATAAGAAAAGACCTGTTACCTTTCGCCCTTTCAAGGCTCCTCGTTACGCTTATGACAAGCTTCGTATTTGTCGCCACTGCGGACAATACACTGCTCTCGGTGAAGATCGATGCACCAAATGCGGTAAAGACTCACTTATTACGGTAGAGAAGCAAGCTACATCCATTGCAGGAAGAAAAATGCATACGCGCCTCCTACTCATCTTACTGCTTACACTAGCCTCCGTCTATTTTGGGAATAGCATAGAGCAGATGATGTTATGCGGTGCCGGAGGGATTCTCCTCGCTGGACTATTGTACTATACGCAGCGAAAAGCACGGCAGAACGAGAATCTTCGTTCTCTTAACGAGCTGCTTGGCCGAGGGATTGGCATCATCAAAGAGGGACTGGAGATCAACCGTCAGGAGGCTGTCTCCGTACTCCGTGAGGATGATGTGCTTGCCTACGAGAAGCTGCGCGAACTCTCCATCCTGCTTCGTGGTGACCGGATCGCACGGCAGCGTATCGCCTTGCTGCATGGATTTTTGCTTCGCAAGGATATGGATTTAGAACTGGAGCAGCTTCTTCTTAAGGATTTCGAGCCGCTCCTAGCCGAATATATCGGCGAGATCGCTAAGGTCCGTCCTGATCTGATCAAAGATCGTACACTACGATACGTAAAGAACTATGAAGTAGAAATTCGTCATATGAATAATGGTATGACCATCCTTACGGGAGTTGCCGGAGCTGCAGTAAGAATGAAGCGTTATGCCCTGCTCTACTCCAGTATGATCGGCCGATACGTGCAAGATCTACCTAAAGACCGCTTTATGCGGTTATCCAAACTCATTGCTGCTAATCCCCATGAGCCGTGGAATGGCTTGGACCAAAGAGTAGCGGATATTCGTGAAGCCAAATACCGCTGGGACCCCGAAGTTCAATAGACATTCTTATATTTCAGGAAGAAACGGCATAATTGTTTCTCGGTGAAATATAAGAATAAAGAATGATGTGAAACTATGCTTTCTTATATTTTGAAAAAAGAGGCTACTCTATATGACGTTCAAACCATTAATAACCCTGCGAAACTTTATGATCATTTTGTGTATAAGTATGTTTGTGATGCTTGGACAGAAGGTTTTTCTCATCGCCGACAAAATACAAATAACCAAGGAAGCTGACCGTCTCTATGCTGCTGGCGATCTGATAAGTGCAGAGAATCAGTATCGCCTAGCGGCGGCAAACCATTCCATTCTTTATATGGAAGAAAAGGTTGCGAAGCGACTTGATGAGCTGTCACCAATCACGGCCATCCGCCAAGGTTTGAAGGCCTTGGTATCTTCCGCTAAAGCACAAGCTGCGACTAAAGATTTCACCGGATTTATGAAAAGTTATGATACTCTCCTCAGCTTAAAAGCTACATATATGAAGCCCGGTGGTCCTTATGAATCCTATTATCGCCAGTTATCGACCGATTCAGGCATTTCTGACCGGTTCACAACCTACTTCCGAGAATTTAAGGAGCAGTTTCTTACCGAACTTGCTCAGAGCCAAGATGGAAACACGAGTAAAGAAGACACTTTTAAATGGAATCTGTTGCAGATTCCCGATGCTTATTACGGAAGCCCTGCATCCAAGGAGGAGTTGCTAGCCTCCAAGTTCAAAAATCATGATACAGCTAAACTAAAAGCCTTAGCAGGCACAGGAAACTTTACAGGCATGCTGGAGAGCACCCTCTCCATGATGAATGCTTACAGCCAGCATAGTTACGAAGCGCCATGGGTACTTGGGCAGGCAGAAAGTAGCGGAAAGATCATCCTGAACAAAGATCTAGAGAGCGATAACATCACCGCCTTTGCTGGGCATGCTGTTGCTTATCGTAATTTTGCAGGATCGGCAGGGATTACTTCATCCAAAGTACTAACCTTAGTAGATACTAGTAAAGCTAAACTACTTAAAAATGCCAAGCGCATGACCAGTAAAGGTCAATATGCTGAAGCTATTCAGCTATACAGTGATCTTGCTCCGTTAGAGGATACTTCTTCAATCATTGCCGCTACAAGATTGGCTTGGAATATTGCCGAGCCTGTGCGCCTTCTCCCGGGCGGTGAAGAGCAAGGCAGATATGGGAACGTCATCTCCAGCAAGGGACTAGACGATAAGAAGGTTATTGTGGCTGGAACGGATAGCAATGGTGTCCTCTATTATGCAGCAATGAATAGCGACGAAAGTGTCATTACTTTAACTGGAAATAGTTTACTAAAATTCGAGAGTCTGCGCAGTCTAACTTTTAATGACCAGCTTGCTGCCTCTTCAGGTTCTGGTGCCCCCGTGGTTCTGGCTGAATCTGAGGTCGAAGGTGGACGTACCCTTTTTACAGCATATGAAATGAAATCAGATGGTATTTCGCAGTTGTTTTCAGTGTCTGGAGATAGCTACGAACTGCAGTCCGATGACTCCTTACTCGTATCTAACGCGGATCTCGGAGACGGTGTCGTTGGACAGACGGCACGTTATCGAAAAGTAGCTGGCAGCTATCAATTTGCTGAGATTGTTCAGGAGTATGCGGTAATTTCAGCTTCCGATGTAGCGCTTCATCCTTTTGAAAAGGTATCTTTTCACTGTGAAATCGTCGCAGATAACTTCGGTAATATGCTGGCTTACTCGAATGGGGTTTATATTTTGCTTCAAGGAGACTTGGGTTCCGTTACAGGTAACGCGTTAGTTAGTGGTCAATATCAGAACGGTTATCAGCTTGTTGGAACGGACATGGGAGAGCAATATGTGCCTGTGTTTGTGGTGGAATCCGTGGGTAGTATGAGTTTTGGACAGTAGAATATATGAGATAACTGCTTAGTCGAATTGTGAGAACGCTCATCGTGACGAATGAGAAACTTTATATATACATGAACCTAGGATCACCATGTCCGCTTAGTTTTTTGGCCAAGGGGTGTCGGTAGCCCGTCTATACTTGTGGTGTTCTTCTCTTGTCTATATTCTTTCAGACCTGCTTCGCCCTTTTGGATAGACCAACGTTGTAACGTATCTCGCTCACCATCATAACTCATGAATGGGACCGAAAATCCGCAGGAAGTCTGTACCTTATGAACATCAATTAAAATGATCTGTCTAGCTCCAGGCTGAGGTGTAAAAATAGGGTACAGTTCTTCCCATTCTGATGAACCAGGCAGGATTACTGTCCCTGTTCCATACATTCTCAGAATGTTCGGCGGTCCTTCAAACGCACAAAACATAACCGTCACTCTTCCATTTTCCAGCAGATGTGCGCTCGTCTCATTGCCACTACCGGTCATATCGAGATAAGCCACCTGATTAGGAGACAAAATCCGCAAGCAATCATGACCTTTAGGTGAAAGATTAACATGCCCCTCTTCAGAAAGCGGCGCTGACCCTACGAAAAAAAGATGCTGCCGAAGAATAAACTCCTGATGTGCAGGTAATATAGCCGTGAATTGTTTTCCCATTTGGTGTTCTCCGTTTCGTTTTGGTTTGTGTGTGATTTGTTGGGTGGGACTGTCATGCTCCATCGAACATATAAACTAAACCAGCTACTTCAGCTACACTTCCTTAGTTCAACTCCATCAAAGCTCATCCACTTAACCAACTCAAACAGCTACTTCACTCCATCAAAACTCATCCACTTTACTCACTCAACAAGTTATTTCATTTACACTCCACTTGCTCCATCTCCTCCCAAACGGTTTGGATCATCATTAGGGTAAATGTAGGGTATTTTTACCCCTCTTTCTCGCTATTTGAGCTCTTTAGGGTAAATGTAGGGTATTTTTACCCCTCTTTCTTGCTTTTTGAGCTCTTTGGGGCAAATGTAGGGTGTTTTTACTCTTCTTTCTCGCTATTTGGGCTCTTTGGGGCAAATGTAGGGTGTTTTTACCCTTCTTTCTCGCTAATTTGGCTCATTAGGGTAAATGAAGGGTGTTTTTACCCCTCTTTCTTGCTTTTTGGGCTCTTTGCGGCAAATGTAGGGTACTTTTACCCCTCTTTCTTGCTTTTTGGGCTCTTTGCGGCAAATGTAGGGTATTTTTACTCCTCTTTCTTGCTTTTTGGGCTCTTTAGGGTAAATGTAGGGCATTTCTGCCCTTGAAAATTGCTACTTCGGCTAGACGCAGCTAATGTGGGAGATTTTCAACGTTCTGTTGCACCACTTTGGCCTAACACAGCGAATGGTACGAAATTTTTACCGTTTACTGGTTAACGACACATCCGCATTTAAATATGAAGCGTATTTACTCATTCCTTCTATTGATATATATTCGTTTTAATCGTTGAGTAACCCTTCACCCTCACCCAAGGGATTCAGCTCAACCGCGAAAAAAGGAACTGCCTCTCGGCAGCCCCCATATCCCCACGAAACATTTCTTTTAGCTAAAATATCTTTCACCCGATCTACTCAATCGCAATATAAATCTCAACCTGCGTGTTAGCAGGATCAAAATTCCGCGAATCATAAATTTCAAAATCGCCCGTGTAAGTTCTTGCCTCTGTAGATGCCTTAAAATAAGCCCAAATCTCCCCCCACGCTTGCGAGACTACTTCAAATACCGGACCTTTTTTCGTCGTAAAAACCATATACTTGCTCTCCGGAACAGCCGCACTCACAATACCGCTATCCGCTAAATGTCTCTCCCCAGCCACTTCATGCCCAATCACAACGGTATAAGCTCCTGACGCATCACTCTCATAATCTGTATACAAGGCATAGATATACTCAGGCTTAACCGTATCCATCTGCCCCGCAATATTACTCTGAAAATACGTTTCCCACAGCCGCGATAAGCCCCCATCGGGACCCATTTCTACTTCATTTGTCGTACGTATGCTAACCCCAGCCAATGTCATCTTCGGTTTTTGTGCAAAATAAGTATTCATTATTCTCCCTCATTTCCTGTAATTGAGTTCAGTATACACAAAGGAAGTGGACATCTGTCTGTCCAGTTAGAGCAGAATTATCAATTTGGGTTATAAAAGCATCAATGGGGTAATTAATAGTATGGAACTATACTCGAAGGGAATGACTCCAGCATGTCAAAAATTAAATTAGCCGTCATCTACTACAGTGCCACAGGAACTAACTACCAGCTAGCACAATGGGCCGCGGAAAGCGCCGAAAAAGCGGGAGCTGAGGTAAAACTGCTGAAGGTGCAAGAGCTGGTTCCCGAGGATAAAATTGCGGCCAATCCGGCCATGAAGGCTCTGGCTGAGAAGACAAAAGATATCCCTGTTGCAACACCTGATGATATTGTGGAGGCCGATGCGATTATTTTCAGTTCTCCAACCCGTTACGGTAACATCGCTTCTCAAATGAAGCAGTTCATTGATACAACCGGAGGGATTTGGGGCAAAGGACTCACCGTAAACAAAGTCGTCAGCGCCATGAGCTCAGCACAGAATCCACATGGAGGACAGGAAGCAACGATCTTGGCACTCTACACATCGATGTATCACTGGGGAGCGATTGTCGCAGCACCAGGTTACACAGATCCCGTCACATTTGGAGCGGGAGGCAACCCGTACGGAACAAGCGTCAGTGTAGATGGAGACGGTAAAATGATCGAAGAGCAGGATCGGATCCGTGATGCTGTTTTTCATCAAACGAAGCGCACCGTTGAAGTGGCCGGCTGGGTCCAAGCAGGCAAAAGTAAAAACGCCAATAATCAGAACTAGACTTCCACCTATCGTTTTATATAGCAAACACCCCTCGGAGCTACCTAAGTAGCGTGTAAAACCGAGGGGTGTTGTTTATTTTATTTACTCTCCAGGATACTTAAGACCCCACTGCGCACGTATTTGATCCAGCAGTTTCAGAATCGCTAACGATTCATCCAGTGACATAACTGGGCTTTCTGTTAGCCCTGCTTGTAGACAACGTCCTACTTCCTCTGCTTCAAAACAATATCCAATAGAAGCTCGATCATCCACAAAGCTCTCTACCTTCTCATCCCCTATATAAAGCGAAGCAGATTTCGGGTTCACTAACGTCCCTTCAACAATTATACGGCCCTCTGTTCCAAACACATGCGCTTCCTCCAGCGTATTAAGACGAATACCACCGTTCAACGAAGCGGTTTTTCCATTGCCATAATTCAGCAGCATAGAGAAATGCTCGTCCACTCCAGTCTCACCAATATGCACCGTACTGGAGATAGATTCAGGATGAGGTCCAAACACCATCGAGGCAAAAGAAACCGGATAAATCCCAACATCCAGCAGCGCGCCTCCGCCCAGCTTCGGATTCAGCAATCTGCTTTCCGGATTCCAGTCGGTGCGAAATCCTAAGTCTGCCTTCACCAAGCGAACTTCACCGATTCTACCCTCGGCGATCCATTCTCTAACCTTCACAATCGCCGGGATGTAACGACTCCACATGGCCTCCATCAGGAACAGCTTATGATCTCTAGCGTAGGCCACCACTTCTTCTAGTTCTCCGCTATTCACGGTAAAAGGCTTCTCACATAGGACAGCTTTGCCTGCACGTAGCGCCAATAATGCATTTTCTTTGTGAAAAGGATGGGGCGTTCCAATATATACCGCGTCTACATTCGGGTCATTTACCAATTCCTCATAAGTAGCATAAGCATGTGGTACTCCATGATCCCTCGCGAATTTATCTGCACTTTCCTGTGAACGCGAACCCACGGCATATGCCACGCCATTGCTGGCGTGAGCTAAATCAGTAACAAACTGATGGGCAATCCAGCCTGTACTGAGAATTCCCCATCTTACCTTGTAAGCGTTATCCATTTTCATATGCATGTTCCTCCTAATCCTTCTGCTAAGTCTCTTTTAATTCTATCAGACCATTCTAATAAATGTATAGGAACTGATGCCAGCAAACACCACCGTCACCACCAAAATAGCAATATTCCAGATCCTGCTCAAAGCCGCTGAATGCTCGTTAGAACTCTGAATAAACGCTTTTTGCAAAAGGAACTGCAGGAATTTCATGATTATAAATCCCAAACATCCAAGCCCGCTTTGCAAAATAACCTCCAGACTAGACTTACTTACAAATCTATCAGCCATGTTCCCATCGTAATGGATCGGGACCCTATCAGGCATTTTGGAATATAGGAATAAATAAATAGCTACAGGAATTAAGGCTACCACACCGCTTAAGATCATCATCAGTTTGGTTTTGGACAACATTAATAACCTCCTTATACGGAACAATAATCTCTAGTTATTCTCCTTCCACTTCAATTAAAAATATCCGTTCCTTAAATCCACCACGACTTTCAGCTTTCTCCGCACGAAGCTCCTCCAGCTCTGCGCTATTACTTCCATGGGTCTCCGCCAGCGCTTGAATTACTTCCAGCATGTCGGCAAGCTCCTCTAGAGCTTCTTCATTACTCACTGCCCGAAAATACTCCTCCGACTCTTCTTTCAATTTTTTACGTAGTTCAGTTATGTATTCTTTGGACTCTAATATTCTTGTTTTAAAGTCTTTACCTTGAGAAGCTATCAGGTTGGGAATTCCGTCACGCACTAGCTTTTCATATACGGGCACTTAAGTTCTTCCCTTCTACTTGATGTTCAGACTGCCTTCACACTTGATCTGACCCCACCATTAGCCGTACTACAAAAGGAATATCTGCAGGAGCAAAAGTGAACTGACCGAGTGTAGTTGGAAACACCCACCTATATTCATCGTGATCGACAAGTTCAATTACACCTCCCAGATATCGGGCTTTCCAAGCAAACAGTCTGATCTCGACACTTCCATAGTTGTGCTCGTTCACGCCAAAGCTTTCATAGGGAAGGATTGTTATCCCCATCTCCTCCTGAAGCTCTCTTTGCAGACAATCTGCGATGCTTTCATCCTGCTCTATTTTGCCGCCAGGAAATTCCCACAGACCTGCCTGAGATTTACCTTGCCTGCGCCGAGCAATAAGAATCTGTCCTTCTTCATTATGTATAATCGCTGCCGCCACCTGGATCACAAGGAACACCTCCTTTATTGCTTTTTATTAGACAGATACTTCTATTAAAACATACATTTCATTCCAAACCAAAGAGACTCTCCCAAAAGCTATTAGGCCCGGGAAAGTCTCTTCCGTACAGTTTCTCTATAAATTCACAGCAAAGTCTTCTTTACGGAAAGACTGCTATTTCGTCAATACAAGCTCTAATCGAACCTCAAGATTGTTCTCCGTATCCAGCACAACGGTGTGTGGATTGCTTAAGCCAAAATCAGAAAAAGCCACTGTTGTTGTACCCGACAGCATCAGCTGTCCACCACTGTACGCTGCTTGAGACTGGAAGGTAACATCCTTTTCTACACCCTTCACTGTAAGCGCTCCTTGCATTTCAACCGGCACAGTGGCTCCTTCGGTCCATTCCGTTGGCAGCTCCGAGAATGATTTAACGACAAACGTAGATTGTGGAAATTCCGTAACGGCTAGAAAGTCTTCCCCTTTTACATGCTCATCTCTTTGACCATTACCAGAGTCCAGAGCGCTCATATCTACTGACCCTTCTCCAACCATCGAAGTAGAATCTTCTATATTAACTTTCCAGGTACCTTGAACTTTGTTATCCACGAAGTTTACTGTTTCTTTAGAGGTGGTTACTGACCAATATACTTTAGAAGCATCCGTAACCGTCCAATCACCGTTTAATTGGTCGGCTGTGACCGTCGCTCCTGCTGGTGCTCCAGTGTTAGTCGTGCTTTCTCCATTACCGGCTGTTGTGGCTTGCCCTGGAATCACGGACTCGATCTGTACATTATTGCCCAGCGATTTATCCAGCAATGTATAACCTGTGACTACTCCTACGATAATGACTCCGGCCGCGATCAAGGCTATTCTTTTTCTCTTCATCCTGTTCCCTCCAATATTCCAAATACTCTGTATATTTTCAAGCTCGTCCCTCATTCTAACAAAGCAATAAGTCGGGAAGAAGTCAGAGCAGAGCGAGCTATGATGTGTTAAACTTGTCGTAATTTTATAGATTGGAGGACCACCACATGATGAGATCCATTCTAATTGTTGAAGATGAGGAAGCTATCTCCAGGGTCCTCAGTGCCTATCTGAAAAAAGCAGGCTTCCATGTCACCCGTGTAGCCGACGGACGTGCTGCGCTGGAGTCTTTTGCTATAACACCTCCCTCATTAGTATTACTCGACATCATGCTGCCAAACATGGACGGCTTTGAACTGCTAAAGCTGATCCGTGAAAAAAGCAGCTGTCCCGTGATCATGCTCACCGCAAGGGACGGGATCAATGACCGACTAGCCGGTCTCGACGGTGGTGCGGATGATTATATGTCTAAGCCCTTTATTCCTGAGGAAGTGGTGGCACGGGTGAATGCTGTATTACGCCGTCCTTCGCAGTGGTCCGATGGCAGCCGCAAACGGCATTATGGCAGTTTGTTTATCGACTTTACTGCACGAGCTGTCTTTTTAAACGGGGTTGAGCTGAGTCTTAGTCCACGCGATATGTCGGTCATGTTATTTCTGGCTGAAAGACCTAATCAAATATGTACTCGCGAGCAATTAATAGAACATGTCTGGGAGATGGATTACGAAGGAAGTGACCGGGCCGTGGACTTGTCTATCAAAAGACTTCGCCAAGCGCTGTCGCATTGGCCAGTAGATGAGGGGGAAATCCGTACCCTGAGAGGGACAGGATATCAATTATGGACAACCTAAAGAAAAGCAGCCCCAAACGTACTTCGATTCTCTCCTATTGGACGATTCGTTACCTGCTCATCATTAGTGTTGGCCTCCTGCTAACTTCACTAACGACGTTCTGGTGGATCCAACAAGAAGCTATGAGTAACCGGATGCAGACTACTGGATTATTAGCACAGGAGATTGCCGACCGGAGCGTAAATCGTGAGGGTTCAATAGAGATCAGCCAAAATCTTGGAATGCTCATTGAAGACCGAAAACGATTCTTCAAGTTAACCGTAGAAATGTGTGTAATCATTACGGATCAGCAAGATCAGATGCTGTTCTCTATGCCACCACTAACTGAAGATGAGATGAGGCATAAACTTAATGATAGCCTTAACGACTCTCGCAGTCCGGAGTTCAAAGCTGCAGTAGCGTCCATACAATCGGATGGCAAAACGCTGGGACAGGTGATTGTCCTTCAATCCAAGAAATCGCTGCGGCATATTCCGCAGGAGGAGATCATTTTTTTCTCCGTTCTGTTGCTATTTCTAATCATATTAAGTTGGCTAACCATTTACCTCTTGTCCCGTAAACTGGCAAAACCGATCCAGAAAGTAGCCAAAGCAGCCGCTCAAATCAGCCATGGCCGTTATGATATCGTTCTGGATAAGGACGCCAAAGAACGAGAAATCCATGAACTGATGTTGTCTTTTGAAGAGATGGCAGGCAAGTTACAACAATTTGAGCAGTCCCGTGCGGTTATGTTAGCCGGTGTATCCCATGAACTAAAGACACCAGTAACCTCTATTAAAGGCCTAATCCATGCCGTTCGTGAAGGGGTTGTCGAAGACGATGAAGCTGTGGAATTTCTAGATATTGCTTTGCAGGAAGCTGGACGATTGCAACGGATGGTTGCCGATCTTCTGGATTACAACGCACTGACTGCAGGAATCGTCTCTGTCCGTCACGATCGACTGGATGCCGTGCCACTGTTATCTGAAATCGTGTATCAATGGAAGCTGACACAAGCGGATGAAGTTGCAGAGCCTATGCTCCATATGCCAAGAACTCCCTTATTTTTGTGTGGGGACCCGCTACGTATCCAACAAATCATCGTCAATTTACTTAATAACAGTGTACAAGCCAAGGCCCCAGACCGAATGGTGCAGCTTACAGTAGAGCTGCTTGAACAGCAAGGTCATGGCATGGCGGAGATTCGTGTTCAGGATAATGGGCTGGGCATCTCATCGAATCATAGTGAGCATGTCTTCGAGGCTTTTTTCCGAGGTAGCGACAAACAGAGCACACTACGTGGTCTGGGACTCGGTCTCACCTTCAGTCGTCTTTTAGCCGAATCTATGAACGGAAGCCTTGTGCTTGAGAAGCACTCCCAGGAAGGCTGTACCTTCGTGCTGTCTCTGCCGCTTGATCACTAAAAAATAGTCTGCGGGCCATCGTCATGGTATAATCATGTGCACAATCACACCGAAAACCGGAGGCTGTATATGCTTACTTTTGAACAAAAATTAGCGATTCTCGACTCTTACCCCCAACTGGAACGTAAAAACGTATCCCTTGGGCGCGTGAACTATCACTACGAGGAAAGCCAGCATGATAAGAAAACCGTTGCTTACCATCTGCACCCTAATGGGAATGGTTATGTGTTCGCAGGCTTATTGCGGGGCTATGAGGCAGATGATAAGGGCTTTGTGAACATTCGCGACTACTCGGAATCCGAGCTGCGGAGTCTGTTGGATGCCTCCATCACCTCACTGTCTATTTACATTCCAGACACCCCTGTAGCCAGCAAAAGAAAGAAAAAGGCTGCGGCAGCCGCCGACTCACTCTGGACTAATGATGAGGGCCATACACTGACTCTAAAACTTGAGGATGATTTATGGTATGTCTATGCCGACCTTAATCTAGAAATGGCCTTTGAGACCCTTGAGGAAGCTAAAGAATATTTAGCAGAAGAGGGATTTACAGCACAGGGATAAGCAGGGGTAATAACAACTCCTATCAAAAAAAAAATAAAAAGAGGTGTCCTAACAGCCATTTGTTTTGGCGATTTGGACACCTTTTTTCAGTTGCGCGCTTGCAAGCTCTACCCAAAACTTCGCTAATAAAAAACATTAATATCCCCCCTAACTGCCGAGACCATCATTCAATAATTTGTAGTATAAAAAGAATACTACCACTAAAACCCAAATTATGGTTAGATGAAGGGGAAGCTATATCCTAAAGGGAAAGAAGCGTGAACTCACATGAGTTTTGAAATCGTAGAAGTCACTATACCGGAGATCCAAGCTGCATTAGAAGCCGGAGAACTTACGTCAAAACAACTAGTTCTCATGTATTATGAACGCATAGCTGATCATGACAAAAATGGCCTGACGATTAACTCTGTGCTGGAGATCAATCCTGATGCATTATTTATCGCAGAATCTCTAGATGTTGAACGTACGATCAAAGGTTCCCGGGGCCCCCTGCACGGCATACCTGTGTTATTGAAGGATAACATCAATACAGGGGATAAAATGCATACTAGCGCAGGCTCGCTGGCTTTGGCGAATTCTTTTGCCGGAGAAGATGCGTTTATAGTTACAAAACTGCGTGAAGCCGGAGCAATCATTATGGGTAAAGCCAATATGACCGAATTCGCCAATTTTATGACAACCGGCATGCCCTCCGGCTACAGCTCCCGCGGCGGGCAAGTCCTTAACCCCTACAATATATCTACACCAACAGGTGGCTCCAGTGCTGGTTCTGCGGTAGCTGTCGCTTGTAACTTTTGTACAGTCTCTGTTGGCACAGAAACCTCGGGATCGATCCTTAACCCCGGTAACTTAGGCTCCATTATTGGCATTAAGCCAACCGTTGGACTGCTCAGCCGTTCGGGAATCCTTCCGCTATCCAATACACAAGATACTGCTGGCCCTATGGCCAGAACCGTTCGTGATGCCGTTCTGCTGCTAAACGCAATGCTCGGCAATGATACTCAAGATGCAGCAATGGGAACGAATATAGGTAGAATCCACGAAGATTACACTGTATTCCTAGACGAGAATGGCTTGCAAGGCGCGCGTATAGGTATCCCGCGTGATTATTATTTCGAGGAGCTAACAGATGAACAACTTGCACTGTTCAATGCTTCCGTAGATAGAATGAGAGAGCTTGGAGCTACTATTATTGATCCTGCGGATATTAAGACCGCCCGGGAAATTAGTTATTCTTCTGTGGTATTGAATGAATTCAAAACAGCTTTGAACGCTTATTTATCTCGTTTGGGCCCTGGGGCACCGATGCGAACCTTAAAGGATATTATAGATTTTAACCATGCACATCCTGTGGAGACTTTAAGATATGGTCAAGCTACGTTAATAGATGCGGAATATACCTCTTCCGGCACACAAACCGAACCAAAATATTTGCTGCACCGTGCGACTGACCTAAAACTATGTAAGGAAGAAGGCATCGACGCCACCATGAAGGAGCACAATCTGGATGCCCTGCTGTTCCCCGCCGATTTCGGCGCCAGAATTACCTCCAGAGCAGGATATCCGTCCATCGTTGTACCTTCCGGTTATACATCAGCCGGCGCCCCTTTCGGTGTAACTTTCTCAGCGAAAGCTTATCAGGAGCCTACACTCATCAAGCTCGCCTATGCATATGAACAAAACTACAAGGTGCGAAAAGCACCATCGCTAAAGAGTTTTATCTGATCACTTCTTATATCAAAAAGCCCGTAAACGGTGATGGTCTCATTCACTGTTTACGGGCCATTACTTTTCCAAAATCTACATATACTTACTCATGGTCACGTTGATTCTCTTCATCGGCAATATTCTGAATTTCATCAGAGTGAATTAGAAACAACTCATACTCTCCTTCAGCATGTAGCTTCAGCGCCCGCTCTTTAAAAAACTTCGGACTCCCCTCCGCCGCATCCTCATCATAAAAGAGCAATATTCCGTCACTTTTGCGGAACAACAAATCGTCTCTAGCCCGAAACTGCCAGCTACCGTCATAAGGAGCATTACTGACCGCCCCGAAGAAATCCGCACCCGCAATAATACGCCGATACTCGTTCTGCTTTTCTTCTTTCCATTTCTCTTCCTGACCAGTATGCGCTGTAATGATCCCAAGCTTCAAGTCCGGATATTGCAGCTTAAGTTCGCTCACCACTTCGCATGCCCACAGATCCACACCATACTGGCCGGGCGTAATCACCCATTCCACGCCTTCTTCAATCAAAGGTTTTAATCGGTTAGCTAGTGCCTTTTTGATATAAGGAATCCCTAGATGCTTATTGTCAAAAATACCGAGCTCGTGCGCACGATACCCTGTTACTAGTAAAGTCTTCATGTGCTGCCTCTTTCCTGGTCGTTGGCTTATCCTTTAAGTCTACATATTTGTTCATTATATAACATTTGCATATTTCATTTCTTTAGGCAAACTCTCAGCGGAAATTAAGCAAACTTTCAGAACTGTTTGTTATATTTCTCCTAATCTATCTTTAACCTACTAAGGAGGAATAAAAAATGAGAAAGTTCGTCCCTATTCTAATATCTGGAGGCCTACTCGCTTCTCTATTATTGGCTGGCTGCAGCGCGAATTCGGAGGCCGAAGGAACAACTGCTGCAAATAACCAAGCAGACAGGGGTTCAGCAGCCAAACAACCACAAGCAAACGGCGATCAACAGAATGGCGGACCTAATATGTCCATGAATTTCGGTAAGATTAAGAGTGTAAGCGATACTACCCTTACCATTTATAAATCGGACATGTCTATGCCCCGACAAGGTGCTGGAGAAGGTGACGGGCAGAACAGTCAAGGCAGTACCCCACCGGAAAGACCTGATGGCGATCAAAGTACAGGAAATGGCGCTGCGCCCGAGGGTGGGATGCCACAAGGGGAAATGCCGGAAGGTGGCGGAGGACAAGGCGGTGGGCCACAGGGAGGTAGAATGCAGCAAAGCTTCTCCGATGAAACCACAGACATTACCATTGATGCGGATACTAAAATCGTAGCGGTTACCTTCGACAATGGCACGCGTCAAGAAAATGCGATCACCTTAGCAGAACTGAGGGCTGATGATATTATCCAATACACACTTAAATCAGATTCCACCGTGGCGGAGAGCATTACATTAAGTAATGGCAATCCGGGTGGAGCTACTCCAGATGACAGCGCGAGCAGCAGCAGCTAATGAAATGCTGCACCACAAAAAAAGATCTCCGGGGACAAGCTGGTTCCCCGGAGATCTTTTTATATATACTACGAATTAGTTCTTATCTGACAAAATCAATACTCCACGGGCTGGCACAACAGCAGAACCGCTAACCTTATTGCCAGTCAGAAGATCCGTACGCTCAGTAGCACCAATATCCGCACTCAAATCACCAGTGGTGTGGTTCAGCAAGAATAGGTAGGATACACCTTCCTTCACACGTTGCACAGATTCGATACCTTCCGGTGCAGTTACTAACGGCTGAATGTTCTTGTCGGCACACAGATTGGCTAAGAATCCTTTCAAGAATCCCGCTTCTGGGCTGGTAGCCACGTAATACGCTTTACCTTCACCAAAGTTATTCACCGTCAAGGCTGGCATTCCTTTATAGAAATCAGATCCGTACTCTGCCAAAACCTCAGCACCTTCGGCATGAATCAGATCGCAGAGCAGATCACATTTGTAAGAACCACTCAAATTGCCCCACGCTTTGTCCATCACAATCTCATTGCTCATCCCTGGCAGCAGTGCATCAATTTCCTCTGCCCAAATCCCGAGTACGTTGCGCAGTTCCCCAGGGTAGCCACCTACGGTTACGAGGTCGTTCTCATTAACAATTCCACTGAAATAAGTCGTAATGAATGTACCGCCTGCTTTTACAAAAGCTTCAACCTTCTCAGCAAAACCCGGCTTAACCATATACATCACAGGTGCGATTACAATCTCATATTTGAACAGATTCTCTTCTACACCGATCATATCGGCTTCAATATTTTGTTGGTAGAGTGCATCATAATATTTATGAATCTCATTCACATAATCCAAAGCTACGGATGGTCCGCTTGAAAGGTTGATGGCCCAGCGATTTTCCCAGTCATAAATAATCCCTACTTTAGCTGCACTCCGCGCATCCAATAGCTGATCTCCAAGCTGTCCCAGCTCTTTACCTAGCTCAGCGCATTCACGGAATACACGCGTATGCTCATGTCCGACATGCTCAATAACAGCTCCATGATACTTCTCACATGCACCAATTGAACGACGCAGCTGGAAGAACAGAACAGTGTCTGCACCACGCGCAACAGCCTGATAACTCCACAAGCGCATAACCCCTGGACGTTTCAAAGAGTTATATGGCTGCCAGTTCTGCTGGCTTGGCGTTTGCTCCATCAGCATGAAAGGTTGTCCATTCTTCAATCCACGCATGAGATCATGCGCCATGGCTGTAAAGCTGACCGGAGTATCGAGTGAAGGATAGTTGTCCCAAGAAATGACGTCCATATGTTTAGCCCACTCAAAATAGTCCAATTCATCATAAAAGCCCATCAAGTTAGTGGTAACAGGTACGTTAGGACTGTGCTCCTTAATCGCATCGCTCTCAATTTTGTAGCATTCCAGCAAGCTATGAGACATAAATCTACGGAAGTCTAATGAAATGCCTTGGAAGTTGGTGCGGTTGCCATCCCATTCTTCACTCAGCTCACTAGGCAGTACAATTTCTTCCCAATCATAAAACGTATGTCCCCAAAAACGTGTATTCCACGCTTTGTTTAATGCATCCAGAGAACCGTAACGATCCTTCAACCAGACACGGAACGCCGCTTCAGATAAATCAGAATAATCATAGTTACTGAACTCATTCGAAACGTGCCAAGCTACAAGCGCCGGATGATCTTTATAACGTTCAGCCAGCTTTCCTGCCAGCTTCGCTGCAAACTTGCGGTAAACCGGACTGTTTGGATTCGAGTTATGACGTCCACCGAACTTGCGTTTTCTACCCTTCACATCAACACGAGTAACTTCAGGATAACGATGAGCCATCCAAGCTGGGTGCGCTCCTGTACCTGTTGCCAGACATACGTAAGTACCATTTTTATATAGTCTATCCATTAATTCATCTAGTGATGAGAAATCATAAGTGTCTTCGGAAGGTTGGATCAGCGCCCAGGAAAACACATTAATTGTGGCAACATCAATTCCTGCCAGTTTAAACATACGCTCATCCTCTGCCCATACAGGCGCATCCCATTGCTCTGGATTGTAATCTCCACCGTACCAAATCTTAGGTAATTTATCGTTAATCACACATCGCACATCCTTTATAGTATAATTATATATATATTGTAATCGGTTAACCTGACGCTATAAATATAAAATAATCTTCCCATCATATAAGAATATGGAACTAAGAGGAGATGGAGTCATTGAAGGGAATCGTGCATCGTAGAATTGTGTTCCCCCATGAGGGTGGACAGGATCTACCTATCACATTAGACAGTATCGGTCACAATCATCAACAGGAAAAAGTATCCCGCTTAGATGGCTACGAAACCTATCATTGGCTCCAAACGGCGTCTGGTGAAGGGGTGATTCATTTTGAGAATAAAAGCTTCTCCCTTCCCGCAGGCAGTGGTGTATTACTTCTCCCCTATACTCCACATCGCTATGAAGCTTCGGCTGCTAACTGGAGCACCTCTTATTTAACGTTCGGAGGCAGCTCTGCAGGGTCTATTTTGGAGACGCTGGGGATGAATATGAATTCTTTTTACCGCTGGGAAAAAGAGGCGCCTCTCTCCAAGCTGCTAAGAGAAATACTTGATCAGTATGATGCCTCACAGGACATGTTTGGTCTGACTGCCTCCACTGATGCTTATCGCTTTCTGCTTACTTTAAGCAAATATGGGCAACTGCATAACAACACAACGATATCCCGCAATGTGGATAAGCTGCAGCCGCTTCTGAAATGGATGGACAGCTATTATGGTGATCCTGATCTCGGACTTAACGATCTAGCCGATCAGCTCGGCGTCTCAGGGCGATATCTCAACAATCTATTCATACAAACCTTTGGGCTATCTCCTTATGCCTATTTCGTACGGCTACGTATCCGTAAAAGCAAAGAAATGCTCGTAAGCCAGCCGGATCTTACTGTAAAAATCATCTCGCAGAGAGTAGGCTTCCGTGATGTTAGCCATTATGTTGCCACCTTTCGCAAGCAGTCGGGGACTACACCGGAGCAGTTTAGACGACTTCACTAATACTCTAAGGTGTACAGCTTAATCGCCTCCTGCGTAGTGAAATGTTACATAAGGTTTCGTATGATAGAGCTCATCGCTGTGTAGATCTCATTAGTATGGGCATGTACGAAAGAGTAACTGCATTTTGTACACTTAAATCAGCCTGTTCAGCACAAAATATCCATATAAGTGTATTCTGTGCAGTTATATTCTCAGCATTTGGCTGTGAACCGCGATACTTCGCATTATAGCTGCATTAAATACAACTAAATCCATTTCATAGCCCGAGAGCATAAAATAAGTGTAGAAAGTGCAGCTATTCCGCACCACACAAACTCACCCTCCACTCCAAACGCAGCATTCTTCACTGCACTAACTGGCTTGTCTCGACAGCTCTCCCGACCCAAGGAGTACATTTAATTGCACATCATGCAATCACATATCACAAATCTCAATCTCAATCTCAATCACAAGGGTTAACCCCCAAGGAGATAAAGCCCTCTCCCCATCAGCAATTACTTAAAATCTTTTACATCTCCAGAATATCCACACCATACGGCTCAAGCTGCAGTTCTCCTGAACAAATCGATTGATTCAGCAGACTGTTATACTCCTGTGGTAACGGGATCGTCACAGACTCCCGGCTCAAATTAAGCAAGAATAAGAAGCTTCCTTGATCTCCCGAACGTACAGAGGCCTGTACTCCATCCGGCAAACCCTCAAATCTAAACAGCCCCTGCTGTTTGGAAAGGCGCTCCAATAAAACTGACCAGAATCTCTCTTCCATATGAGTCCCAAAGTAATAAACCTGACCTTTTCCAAAAGCATTGACGGTTACAGCCGGAGTTCCACTATAGAAATCATCGCCATACCACGCAATCGGCCATGCCACAACAGGTCTCAGGATGTCGCACCACTGCGTGCATTCATATTGGTTACCCTCAGCATCAACGACCTTATGGGTTTCAGCACCTATTGGATCATACTCCAGCACTTCAACCCCTGTGCAATAGCTCAGTAGCCCCGGTAGTGGTTGCATGACTGCGATGTTATTTGTAGTTTTCACGCCACTTCGATTGGTAATAAGCAAAGTTCCGCCAGCTAGTGCAAAATCCTCCAAACTACGTACGATCTCCTCATCCAGCAAATATAAATTCGGAGCAATCACTACTTTATATCCATCCAGCGATTGTCTAAGATCGATAACATCGCAACCCACACCGAGCTTCGTCACCGCACGGTGTATCTGTTTAATATTCTCATAATAATCGAATCCTTCAGCCTGAGGCTGAATATCCAGCGCTGCTTTCTCTTCATGAGAATGGAGTATAGCTACTTCATTCTTTAGCGTCGTTCCAGTTAGCTTCTCCCCGAGTGTATTAACCTCATGGCATAACTGAGTGAACTCCGCAAACCTTCGTCCTGGGACATTGCTGTGATCAATCAGTCCGTGCCAGAATTGCTCTGCTCCCGCGACTGCACTACGCCAGCGGAAATGAACGACGGTATCCGCACCTCTGGCTATCGTCTGCCACGCATAAGCACGAATCATCCCAGGATACGGCGTTCTCCACATCGGCATCCAACAACCTGGTGAACCACTTAGCTGCTCCATGATCCAGAAGTTTTGACGTTTAATACCACGGGTTACATCTAGTGAAAGTGCTCCGCTATATGGTGTTGTCGCTTGCTTGGTTGGAGAAGTATTCGGATAATAGTCAAATGCAGCGACATCCAGATCAGCACCGACTGCGTACATATCCAGACGCTGTGGATAGCTATGAAAGTTATGAGTGATAAAATGCTGCGGACAAACAGACCGCAAAATTTCAATCTGCGTCTTCTGGAATGCTACCACCGAATCCCACTGAAACCGCTGATAATCTAGCAGGAATGATGGATTCTGATGTGGTGATCCGCCCAGTGGAACAGTAAGCTCATTCCAATCGCTATATTCTCCACTCCACACAACCGTTCCCCACTCTGCATTCACCCGATCAAGGCTGCCATATTTGGCTTTCACCCAATTGCGAAACGCTATATTACAAGCATCACAATGACAATCTAACATCCCGAATTCATTATCAGTCTGCCAACCAATAACGGCCGGGTGTTTACTATAGTGCTCCGCAAGTCGCTGCGTGATACGACTTCCGTATTCGCGCAAAGATGTACTATTATAGCAGCGGTGTCCGCGTACCCCTGGATGAAAGGTCTCTCCCTTCGCAAATACTGGCAGCACGTCTGGAAATTTCGTAGTTAACCATCTAGGAGGTGTAGCTGTGGGCGTACCAATCACAATCTGTAATCCATACTTATGAAAAAGATCCAGTGCGCGGTCCAGCCACCCGAACTGGTAATTGCCCTCCGCTATCTCTAACCGGCTCCATGCAAACTCGGCGACTCGAACTACCTTGACACCTGTTTCCTTCATTAATCTGATATCCGGTTCCCACAAGGATTCTTCCCAATGCTCCGGGTAATAGTCCACACCTATCTGAATAAGATCATATCGCTTCACCGGCGTCCTCTCCCCCTATCTTGTTATCACCAAAATAAAAGGCGCTCCCCGTCTCATAATGATGAGGTATACGGAGAACGCTTTGTTAACCACTAGTCCATTTTAATCTTCTTTATGAACGAGCTTCACTTATTTCTTAAGCTTGTCCCAAGCTGCTTGCATGCCTGTCATCCAGCCATTCACATCAACCTTGCCAGCGATCATCTGTTGAATCACACTAGCAAATTCTTGAGTTACACCATCAGGGAATTTAGAGGATTGCAAACCATATACTTTGTCTTCTTTTACATAGTTCCATACGTCAGATCCAAGCTTACCAATATCTTCTGGAGTTGCTTCGATGGTGGACAAAGCAGGGATGAATTTCCATTTTTTAACGATGTACTCTTTACCCATATCTGAAGTTACCAACCAGTTCAAGAATGTTTTAGCTTCTTCTTTAGATCCGGAATCTTTGTTGATAACAAGGTTTGCAGGAATACCTACAGTCATTTTGTCATTCTTTGCAGCATCTTCATTGATTGGCATAGGGAACATACCGATGTTCATGTCAGGTGTAATGTTATCAACAAGGGTTTGTGCCCAGTTACCTTCTTGCATCATTGCAGTTTCACCTTTAGCAAACATAGCCAAGTGAGTGTTAGCATCTGTAGTCAACGGATTTTTTTGTCCGTATTTCAAAGTCAAGTTGAGCAAGTTGCTCCAATCTTCAAACACTTTGTTACCTACGATTGTACCCGTACCGTCATTCAAGCTCTTAATGAAGCCATTTACATCATCTTGTTGAGCGAATGCTACGCTGATCCCTTGGTTACCAAGGAGCCACCATTCTTGATACGCATTACCAAAAGGAGTTACGCCAATCGCTTGCAATTTCTTAGCTGCATCTTCTAGTTGTGACAATGTTTTAGGAGTTTCAGTGATGCCTGCTTTTTCGAACAGGTCTTTGTTATATACAAAACCAATTCCTTCAAGGTTCATTGGCATACCGTACACTTTACCGTCTTTAGTCATTGGCTCTGCTGCCATAGGAATCAGATCTTTCACCCAAGGTTGATCGGACAGATCTTCCATCTTATCTCCCCAAAGCTCCATTTCAGCATATCCGCCATTTGAGAAAATGTCAGGCGCGTCGCCGGAAGCAAACTTAGTCTTCAGTGCTGCAGCGTAATCGGCACCACCACCAACGGTTTGAATATCCAGCTTGATGTTAGGGTGTTCTTTTTCAAATTCAACCTTAAGCTCATTAAGACCTTCAACGATTTCAGTTTTGAATTGAAAGATCTTAACCGTCTTTACTTCACCTTTATCTGTGCCAGCGCTTCCATTTTGTGAGTTACTAGAAGCGTTATTGCCTCCACCGCATGCTGTTAATGCTAAACTCATAGCCATTACTGCCGAAAGTGCAACTGCTGAGCGTTTCTTATTCATTATATTTTCCCCCTTAAGATAGTGGACTACTTATGAAATATTTGGAACGGAGGGCTCGGTGTTAACCTTTCACCGAGCCAGCCGCTATTCCCTCAACAATGTAACGCTGCATGAACAGATAGAAAATGATAATTGGAGCAATCCCGATTACGAGAGCTGGAAGCGCCATATCCCATTGTTTGGTGTATTGACCAAAGAAGGAGAAGGTCGCCAGCGGAATGGTCCGAAGTTCTGGTGCCTGAAGAATCAAGGAAGGCAGCAGATAGTCATTCCATATCCCAAGTGCATTAAGCACGATCGTTGTCATTACCATTGGCTTCAGCAAAGGAAGTACTATGCGGAAGAATACAGTAATCGGATTACATCCATCAACTGTAGCCGCCTCTTCAATTTCAAGCGGAACGGACTTGATAAAGCCGTGGAACAGAAAGATTGCCATTGGAACACTGATCCCTAGATTCGTGATAATCAAACCCAGGAAGGAGTTGTTTACTCCCATTACATTTACAACTTTCAAGATTGGAATCATGATCGTTTGAAACGGAACAACCATTGCGGCTACGAACAACAGTAACAAAAACTGATTAAATTTCGTATTCGCCCGAACCATACGATAAGAAGCCATCGCACTAAACAGAGAGATTAGAATAACACTGATAACCGTTATGATAACCGAATTTCGGAAAGCTTCACCGAAACGTGCCAATTTCCAAGCACTTGTATAGTTCGACCACATAAATGTCTGTGGCCAGCTTGCAGCATCACTCAGAATTTCACCGAAGGATTTCACTGAGTTTGCTAGCAAGAAATAAAATGGAGACAGGAAGAGCAGGGCCAGAAGAATCATCAACACTTCCACGCCGATATTCCATCTGCTTTTTGTCTTGGCGTTCATTAAGCTTCTACCTCCTTGCTCTTCGTAATACGGACTTGAATCAGGGTGATAATCGCCACAATAACGAAGAACAGCAGCGCTTTAGCAGTACCCAGACCGTAACGATTGTTCAGGAAGGCTTCATTGTAAATATTCATAGCAACCGATTCAGTAGATTTGAACGGTCCACCTTTCGTTAAGGAAAGGTTAAGGTCGAACATTTTGAAGGACCAAGAAATGGCCAAGAACAAACCAATAGTTACAGCAGGCATTATTAATGGAACTACAATGTTGCGTAGTACCTGCCAACGAGAGGCACCATCAATATCAGCCGCTTCCAGGACTTCTTTCGATACGTTACTGAGAGAAGCGATGTAGATAACCATCAGATAACCGGAAGACTGCCAAACAAAAACCATTACAATCGCCCAGAAGCCGGTTGTTGCATCACCCAGCCAAGGAAGATTAAAGAACGACCAGCCCGTGAGTTCTCCCATTGTTGCGAACCCTTTGATGAAGATAAATTGCCAGATGAACCCGAGCAGCAATCCCCCAATAACGTTCGGCATAAAGAAGATCGTCCGAAGCATGTTACGTGTCTTTAATGGTTTCGTTAACAGATAAGCTAGGAAAAACCCTACCACATTAGTCAAAATTACACCTAACACAGTAAATCTTACGGTAAACCAAAAGGAAGACCAGAAGTCGGGGTCATTCGTAAATATAGTGGTGAAGTTTTGAAATCCGACCCAACTTACATTACCGGATACACCGTTCCAGTCTGTGAAGGAGTAATACATCCCCATGATAAATGGGATAATCGTTATTAAGGTAAAAAACAAAACTGCAGGACCAACGAAGAATACCTGTTGACCTAACTGGGACAACTTAGTGCCGCGCATTTATTGTCCCCCCCTTTCTTTTGCTCACTTACTTGTTTATGCTTTATACACATATTATCTGTTTTTTTGAGCGCACCTCACACCTACGGAAGTGATCTTTCAGGTGTAAAATATTGATCGGATGTGACAAATTTCGATGAAATGGAACACAATTCGCACAAAAATGATCGTTTTCATCCTACTTCCAACACTAATTTGTATTATGGCCACGATGTTTATAAGCTACCACTTTAGTACTCAATCCTTAAGAACAAGAGCAGTAGATGAGAATACGAACCTTCTCTTTCAAGGTACTAGAAACATTGAAAGTCTGATTCAGGAAATCAATCGACTCTCCCTTATCGTCTATTCAGATTCAGAATTCTACAGATCTCTCGAAGCTGGATACGAGGATATGCTAGCAAATGCAAGAATTTATTCTTCTCTGAATTACATTTCATCATCTATGCCTGACATATCTCAGGTCTATTTATACGGTGTCAAGGACAGCAAAGCCACTCTGCTCACCCAAAATACACCGAAACGTTGGCAGGGTGTTCCACCTTATCCTGACTCCAAGATCACTACCGATTCTGCGGTATCCTTACAGAGTACGCATTTAAGTCATAGCTACGGCCTAACGGCACCGATCCCGCAATTTATACCGGAGCCAGTGTTTACCTTACACAGAAGAATCGAAAGAGTCCCTACCACAAAAGCGCTTGGCTACCTGTCGATTGATGTCAAGCTAACGGCTCTAACCGACATCATCAGTCAGTTATCTGATCAGAAGCAGGAGAAAATCTGGCTGCTGGATGGCAACGGAAACATTGTCTACGGGGACAATAGTGAAGAATACGGCAAGAAACTGAATGCAGCTTGGTACGATACGAATATCAGGGACAAGCAAAGCTCACAAGGATACTTTGAAGAGGACAAAGCTATGTTTATCTACCAGAATATCGAAGGTCCAGGGTTAAATTGGACGCTGGTGAAGCAGATTCCCGTATCTTATCTTTTCCGAGAAGCCAATGAGGCGGCAACGATCAATATAGCACTGATGGTCCTGCTGCTGATTACAATTACAACGTTAACGATCCTAATCTCTTTTCGAATCACCGCCCCGATTAAGCAGTTGACCCGCTATATGAATCAGGTCCAGACCGGGAAGCTTGATATCGATATCCGTCCCATGGGCAAAGACGAGATCGGTGTCGTTACAGAACGGTTCCGCAGTATGATGGATACGATCAACAATCTGATCCTGAGAGAATACAAGCTGGAATTAACTAATAAAACGAATGAATTGCGGGCTTTGCAAGCGCAAATCAATCCGCATTTCCTTAACAACACCTTGCAGATCATCGGTACGCTTGCCTTGGAGCTTAAAGTACCCCAAATCTACTCTCTTCTTTCTGCACTAGCGAAAATGATGCGCTACAGCATGTACAATGAGGAGAAGATTGTCACGGTTAAGGATGAACTGGATCATGTCAAAGCTTACATCGAACTACAGAAGGAACGTTTTGAAAATAAATTCAGTTTCCGTTACGATATGGAGGAAGCTCTTTTAGAGACATTTATGCCTAAGATGATTCTGCAGCCTATTGTAGAAAACTATTTCAAACACGGTTTTAACCATTCCCGCTCAGACGGATTTGTTGAGATCACCGCGGCCAAATTGGGCGACAAGCGAATGGAAATCTGTATTCAAAACAACGGAAATGCTATCCCTTCAGCGAAACTGGATCTTTTGCGGCAGAAGCTTCAACATTCCACTAGAACAGATATAGATTTATTAAGAAATACAGAGCAAGACAAGGAAGCTACAGGATCTGGTATTGGTCTGCCGAACGTTCTGGCTCGGCTCAAGCTCGTATGCGGAGATAGCGCCATCTTGACGGTGGACAACCTCCGAGCAGGTGGAGTGGTTGTAAGACTGGAAATAGACATTATAGCGGAGCGTGAGACGATATGAAGGCGTTAATTGTTGATGACGAGGCGAGAGTTAGAAAAGCTGTTAGACTTCTTGTCGACTGGGACGCACATCAAATCAATGAAATTCTGGAAGCCGGAAACGGAAATGAAGCTATTGAGATCATTCGGCAAGCGAAACCAGCCTTGGTCATTATGGACATGATGATGGAATCCGGTAATGGCGTGGAATTAATGACATGGGTTAACGAATTTGCCGGCAACATCAAATTCATTGTGGTCAGCGGACATAATGATTTCGAGTTCGTGCGCCAGACTGTTCGTCATGGTGGAATTGATTATATCCTTAAGCCCATTGAAGCGGAGGCAATCAATGTAGCAATCGCTAAGGCAGTGGCTGCTTGGCGTTCAGAGGAAGCTGACCGTAGAGAACGACAGAAGCAGAACATTCAGCTTAATGAGTTCAAGCCCATCTACGGAGAAAAACTGCTATCCGCGCTAATCGATGATCCGATCAACTCGGAATTATCTCTTCGAAGGTTGCGAAGCGATGGCATTATCCCGGAAAACGTCCTCTCTTCGCGCCTAATACTTGTGCAGATAGATACAGGAAATAATCTCCTTCTTAACCGTTTTGGAGGAGACACCGGTCTCCTGAACTACGCTATCGTCAATATTTGTAATGAATTTTTGCAAGGTCAGCGTAAGGGTGTGGCTTTTCGTTACTGGGGAGGTCCTTCGGAGATTGCCATCATTCTATGGGATATCCAAACGTCTGTTGTCGAGCTTATAGGGAGAATTAATCAGGGGATCTACTCTACTTTGCAGGTCCGAATGCATTTCGGAATTAGCTGCATCGGCAGCCTGCCTAAGCAATTATCTTATCAGCGTGCAGAGGTGGCTGAGGCCTTACAGCGTAGAAATTTATTAATTCATGAGGATTACTGCCATTTTTCTACTTCCTCCGAAGAGTTTAAAGAGCGCAATGAAACCGCAAAGACAGAAATTCAAGGACATGCATCGCCGACGATCTTCGCACATGTGAAGGAAGATTGGAAAATGGCGGTCATCAGCGGAAGCACTGATGTATTGTCCGCGGCAGCACAGCACTGGGTGGACGAGCTTAGCCGATGCGGAATTGTTACACCAGAGATTCTAAACTCGTGGAAGAATGATGCACTCTTATTTCGTTCCCAGTTGGTACGGGAAACGTTAGGCCCTGATGCCGATAGCGCACTAGCCGAGTTAGAACAGGCCGATCAGCTTCACCCAGCTCCTTATACGAATGGTTACTCGTTCTCCTTATTTGCTTGGCGTGACTGGTCATTTGATCTGATGGAGCGAATATCAGAAGTGATAGCCGCTAAACAAGCTAAAGAAAGCAATCCTATGCATGATATCGTGAAATATATCGAACTTAATTATGCCTCTGATCTATCCTTGCAGGAGATTGCCGGAAAGTTCTTTGTTAGCCGCGAATATATTTCACGCCGATTCAAACAGGAATACGGCATTAATTTCTCCGATTTCATCGTTAACGTCCGGATAGATAAAGCTAAATTGCTTATGCAGAACCCTCGTCTAAAGCTGTCGCAAATTTCCGAAATGGTGGGGTTTCATGATGTGAAGTATTTTAGCAAGGTATTCAAGAAACAGGTTGGTGTATCACCCAAGGACTATCGAAACCAGTTTAAAATTTAATTAATACCACGCTACCAGAAAACGGTTGTCTCCTTTATGGAAGACAACCGTTTTCTCGCAGAAATATAAAGATAATGTATAGCGTGAAACTTATATTTTCTTATATTTTTAAAAAGGCGTCCGCGACCGTCTTACCGGCTATGCCGTTCGGATGCGGGTCGTCTGTTCCACTCATAAACTCTGGTCTGATCCGGTGATCGTCTGGTGCAGGCAATGACAATAGGCTTGCTATATCAAACACCCGGCTCACACCTATAGGCGGATTAGACAAAATCTCACGATTCACCTTGCGCCAAGTTTCTTCTCTTTCACCCTGAAAATTGAACGGTGGCACCGTACTTAGAATAATATTAGCTTCAGCATTTGCCCCCTTGATCTTAGAAATAATGGTCTGCAAGTCACCAAGAACCTCGTCCGCCGAACGGCAGCCAATATCAATATCATTTACTCCGAGTACGATCATCACTTCATCACTTTGCTTAGTTTTGTTTAGCCATGGACCATCCGCGGCGACATCATAAGCTCTAGCCCAGCCAGAGCCAAGATTCCATACACCAATATCCGTGCCAAGGCCATCCGCAATTCTCGCGACCCAATATTCGTACTCATCCTTTAATGTCCGCACACCTTGAGTAATCGAATCCCCCAAGAATATTAGTTTCTTGGTAACAGATTTCTTATACCCAATGAAGCTTGGCAGTACTAAAAGATTATCAGACGCTGTAAAACCATCCGCTGATTGCTGTGCGGCAAGATTTCCGGGCGCGTCATAAGCTGAAACTAGCATCCCTTCAACATTGAAAGGAATCGATTTACCTGCAGTGAGTGTCTTAATCGTCCACGTAAACGCCAAGTAATGACCCTCCGGCAGAACAATGCTTGTCTCATCACTCCAGAAACATTCGCTAGCCGCAACGGTTTTTGAGGCTTTGCCCTCAAAGGTAAGCGCATGCTGTGTATTTTCAGTTATCGTTCCGTCTGGTTCTGTTCCTCCGTCAGCGATATAAGCTGTCTCGATAACCCAGTCGCCTCCAGGTTCACTGCCTACAGCTTCTTGCCCTTGATCCCATGTAGAATCCACCGCGTTGCTATGCCAGAACTTTAACTTCAACGTACCATTTTCCCTTAAACGAATATAAGTCCGGAAGGTATGCGTAAACGCTTCTTGCCTATTCATTATAAAATTCGCTGCAGTTGAAAGAACCGTTGCTGAGGTATATTCCGTCTGGTTCAATACTCCACTTCCCTTTGTTAAATTAGTATCCATAACGTTCCCCCGTTATTCAGTAAGATTGTAACACTAAAACCTCTCCAATAAACCAAGGGAACAGATCATCCACCCAGTTTACAAGAGAGGTTATGGCTATATCAATATGCTTTAAGAAACAATCTTATTTCAATGTAATCGTAAACGATACGGTTTTTGCACCTGCGTTTACTTTTACTGTAGTTTCATCTACTTGCTCTGCACCTTCTACAGAAGCGATAGCTCCCAGATCTTTAAGTGAAAGCGAGAATTCTTTACCGCTACCTTCCGCAGTAACTGTTACCGTACTGCCTTTACGGTCAGCCTTCACAGTCAATTCAGGAGCACCTTTGAGATCACGAACGGTTGCAGAAGTCGTAGTGCCATCTTCAAGTGAATATAAGCCGAATTTAACGCCATTCGCATAGTCGTAATCCGGTTTGTTATCCACACTGCCGATTGCCAGCAAGGAATTCTGGCGAACGAATAGTGGCAGGCTAAAGAAATCATATTTCTCTTTGCGCCATGATCCACCTTGTACGGTTTCACCAGTAAGCAAGTGAGTCCAGCGACCAGCCGGCAAGTAGTACTTCGCCTCGCCGTTTTCTTGGAAGATTGGGGCTACAAGCAAGGATTCACCTAGCATGTATTGACGATCCAACACTTCGCAAGTAGGATCTTCCGGGAATTCCATAACCATAGCCCGCATAGAAGCCCAGCCATGTTCATGAGCCTGTCCTGCTACATCATACAGATAAGGCATCAAGCTACATTTGAGTTTGGTGAAGAAACGGGTAACATCACAAGCTTCGTCATCATAAGCCCAAGGCACACGGTACGAAGTGCTACCATGCAGACGGCTGTGACTGGACAATAGTCCAAACGCCAACCAGCGTTTAAATACATGTGCCGGAGCCGTGTTCTCAAAGCCACCGATATCATGACTCCAGAAACCGAAACCAGACAATCCTAGAGACAATCCACCGCGAAGGCTCTCTGCCATGGATTCATAATCTGCGTAGCAGTCACCGCCCCAGTGAACTGGGAACTGTTGGCCACCGGCAGTTGCAGAACGTGCGAACAATGCCGCTTCATTTTTACCAAGCTTCTCTTCTAGCACTTCAAATACAACCTTGTTATACAATTGAGTGTAGTAGTTGTGCATTTTCATCGGATCAGATCCGTCGAAGTAAACTACATCTGTAGGAATACGCTCGCCGAAGTCTGTCTTGAAGCTATCTACGCCCATATCTACCAAATCACGCAGGTAGCCGGCATACCATTCACAAGCCGCAGGGTTGGTGAAGTCCACCAGTGCCATACCTGCTTGCCACAAATCACATTGATAAACGTCACCGTTAGGTTTTTTGAGCAGATAACCATTTTTCTTGCCTTCTTCAAACAAGCGGGAACGTTGCCCGATATAAGAGTTGATCCATACGCAGATCTTCAGCCCTTTATCTTTCAGGCGTTTCAGCATGCCTACTGGGTCAGGGAATACACGCTCATCCCACTGGAAATCGGTCCATTGATATTCACGCATCCAGAAACAATCGAAGTGGAATACGCTCAGTGGCAGATCGCGCTCTGCCATACCATCTACGAAGGAGTTTACGGTTGCTTCATCGTAGTCGGTAGTGAAAGAAGTCGTCAGCCATAGGCCGAATGTCCAAGCCGGAGGAAGTGCAGGTTTGCCAGTAAGTGATGTGTAGTTGCTGATAACTTCTTTGACGGTAGGGCCATCAATCACGAAGTATTCTAAGCTTTCTCCAGCAACGCTGAATTGCGCTTTTTTCACTTTTTCCGAAGCGATCTCATAAGAAACCAACTCAGGGTGGTTAACAAATACGCCATAGCCTTTGCTGCTTACATAGAAAGGAACATTCTTATAAGCTTGCTCGGAGCTAGTACCACCGTCTTTGTTCCAAAGATCTACGGTCTGTCCATTCTTTACAAAAGCGGTAAAACGCTCGCCCAAACCGTAAACGAATTCACCTACACCAAGATCCAGCTCTTCACGCATATACGTGTTGCCGTCTTGATCCGTGATATAAGCCATGGACTTGAAACCGCTGCCTGTAATTCTCTCGTCTCCACGATAGAAATCCACAGCCCATTGTTGGCCTTTGCGAATCACTACACGCAGTCCGCCGCTGATCAGCACAGTCTCGGAATCGTTTTCTTCAATCTTAACGTGATCTCCAGTACCTTTCGTGAGTTCGAAGACTGGACCGCGTTCTTGTACGCCATCATGATGAATAATCTTAACCCCTACCACACCTGGAAGCGGGGAATGAAATTTTACAGTAAGCAGGGTTGAATTCAGCGTCGCTGAACGCCCTGTGATTGGAGTTGTTTGAGTAATTGCTGTTAATCCATCTGGAGTCTTTTCTACAACATAATTTTGAACTGCACCGTTAATCGTGATACCATCACGCACCAGCCAGAGACCATCAGTAAATTTCATTGTGTACTTGCCACCTTTCAATTTGGTGTTTATAGTTGCATTATACCGATAAAAAATAAACAAAACTAATACTATATAGCTCATTTATAACACTATTTTGATGTTTTATCCGAAAGGAGTGGCATTTATGGACCGTACAACCCAGAGTTTGCTAAAAGAAGACAGAGTGCATGGCGATAGCATGTTTCCGCTTGCAGCTTATTGGATAGAATTACCGGCTGGAACACATGTCCTCGATACCCATTGGCATGAAGAAGCGGAGTTTTTTATGCTGCTCGAAGGAGAAATTCTGTTTCAGGTGGATACCGAATATTTCCCACTTAAAGCCGGTGAGGCTGTATTTATCGAGTCTGGTGATATTCACGCTGCCTATGTACTGAACGAAGATACGCCCTGCAAATTTTGTGCGCTCGTGTTTCTTCCTGATCTTCTCGCTAGTGCCCAATATGATACGATCCAGCAGAACACCATCTTACCCCTTCAGGAGAAAAGACAAAGCTTTCCTCGCCACCTAACACCGGCTGTGAAATGGCAGCATGAACTTCTGCGACACTTAGAACGCATGATGGACGCCTACGCTGCGCAATCTCCCGGGTTTGAAGCTTTTATTAAAGGCACGTTACTCATCATGCTCTCGTTGATTGCTCCAGAGGATCGTTTTGTAAACCGCAGCCAGCTGGATGACGCTGATACTACTAAGATCAATCGACTTAAGAAGATTATTCTCTATATTCAGGATAACTATCAGGAGCCGATTAGAACTCGGGACCTCTCCGACCTTATCCCCATGAGTGAAGGACAGTTCTGCCGTTTTTTCAAAGAAATGACCCGTAAGACTCCAGTAGATTACATTAACTCTTACCGAATTCGCCAAGCTGCCGATCTACTTCAACAAAGTAACAGAAAAATATCCGACATCGCATTCGAGGTCGGATTTGATAATGTGAGCTATTTTATTAAAGTGTTTCGCAGAGCGATGAAATGCTCGCCTTCGGAGTTTAGGAAGGGGTCCCGTTGACATCTTGTTGTTCGACTTCTATTCATCGGTCGCTTCTTGAATCCAAACTGTCATCTCACCAATCCCGCGGTTTGCCCAGGTAAAGTATGGGATGAATTTCAACTCCGCAGGTTCCATGCTCCAGAGAGAATCACTGCGGTATAGTTCATCCGCCCATTCCTCCGTGGGTTTCATACGCTGTCCGGTTGCCCGAATCACTTTCACGCCTCCTGGGGAGCCCATCTGTTCTGAGATCGTAAACTCCGTCTTCCGTGGAAGCTGAAGCTGATACAAACCTTTACCGTTATCCACCTGCTCCATGCAATATACGAACGGCCCGCGCTGCAGTGCGACTTTGCTAAACGTCTGTCTGACTTGCGGATGACTCTTCATAATCTGAACCGGCATAGAGAATGAGATTTCAACCTCTTCTCCGGGTTTCCATTCACGAGTCAGCTCGATATAACCATTCTTATCTCCTGCAAAATAAGTCTTGTTCCCTCCATCCACTGTAACCTCAGCTTGGTCGCACCATTCCGGCATACGAAGTGCGAGCGTGAACTCACTAGTCTGTTCAGGAGTGATAATAAATCTGGATTTTCCTTCAGAGATGTATAGAGACTGTTGCTCAATCCTAACCGATGCCCCGTTTATTACGGCTTCCAGCTGCCCGCCAATGTAAAGCTGCACATAGATAGAAGCATCTTGAACGGTATAGACATACTGTCCGAGCGAAGCGAGTAGGCGAGAGACGTTCGGAGGGCAACAAGCACAGCTGAACCACCCCTGACGTTCGGCCTTCACATGGTTATAATTTTTATTTTTACCAAGTACCTCCGGATAGACCTCCAGCGGATTCACGTAGAAGAATTTCGTCCCGTCCAGTGACATCCCGCTAATTACGGTATTGTATAACGCCCTCTCCATCACATCTGCATATTTGGAGTCTTGGTGCAGACGCAGCATACGCTTGGCGAAAAATATCAGTCCAACTGATGCACAAGTCTCAGCGTAAGCTAAGTCACCTGGTAAGTCATAATCGGCAGTAAAAGATTCTCCTTGCTCCATTGAGCCAATGCCGCCGGTGATATACATTCGTTTATTGACGATGTTATCCCATAATTCGCAGCAAGCTGCCAGCATTCCAGCATCCCCGGTTTCAGCAGCGATATCTGCCATCGCTGTACACATATAAACCAAGCGTACCGCATGTCCTTCAGCCTTGCCCTGTTCTCTCACAGGCAGATGAGACTGACTGTACTGATGATCGTGAACCATCGACAATTGAGGAAAATGTAATCCTCTTCCCCTCTTCTCCCACTCCTGCTCAAAATAATGAGGTTTCTCCCCCCGCTGATCCAAGAAATAGCGACTCAGGTTCAAATACTTCTCATTACCTGTGGCATGGTACAGTTTGACGAGAGCCAGTTCAATTTCCTGATGCCCATCATAACCCTTCAGCTTCCCTGGCTCCTGTCCAAATACCGTATCTATGTAATCCGCAAACCGCGAAACGGCATCCAGCAGCTTTCTTTTACCCGTTGCCTTATAATAGGCTGTCCCAGCTTCAATCATATGCCCTGCACAGTATAGCTCATGGCATTCCGCCAAATTACTCCACTCACGACCTGGTTCCTTAAGCGTGAAATAAGTATTAAGATACCCATCCTCCCGCTGAGCCTTGACGATAATATCAATAACACCGTCTACGACCTTCTCCAGCACAGGATCACGTTTTTCCTCTATTAAATAGGCTGCTGCTTCTAACCACTTGGCCACATCGCTGTCCTGAAACACCATGCCGTAGAATTCGCCCTGCTCAAGTCCAGCGGCGATTTTAAAATTGTGAATGGCATGACTTGGCTCTGCACCTGGTATACGATCGTTCAGCGCCTCCCATTGATAGGGAACCATAACCTCACGCACTAGACGAATATATTCTGACCAGAACGGGTCCTGAATTTGATTTTTTCTTACCTCGTGTGTTGCAACTGACTGACTCATGTTAGAATCTCCTCTCTTCTCTGTAGGGTGTAAATTCACACTACATCTGGTCTATCCCTTGACTCCGCCAACCGTCAATCCTTCAATAAAGAAACGCTGGAAGAACAGAAACAGAAGTAAAATAGGCAGGATGGCTAACACCGCACCCGCAATCAGCGCATCATAATTGTTACCTAGTGGGGACACAAAAGAAGCGAGCCCAATGGGCAGAGTGAATTGTTCGGTTGTCCGTAGCACAATAAGTGGCCACAAGAAGTTATTCCAGCTGTTCATCGCTTGCAGAATCGTAATTGCACCAAAGGCCGGAGCCATCAGCGGCACCATGATTCTGAAGAAGATCCCGTATTCTGTGCATCCGTCTATTCGACCAGCATCCATGAAGTCTCGCGGTAGACCCAGTGCAAACTGGCGAAAGAAGAATATCGGCAGCGGCGCCACCACAAACGGCAAGATAACGCCCCAAATGGTGTTAATCAGCTTCAGTGAGATGGTCAATTTATAAAGTGGAAGAATAATAATCTCCACCGGAATCATCATTACAACAAGAACGAGCGTAAAGATCAGGCTCCGGCCTTTGAATCGGTACATTCCTAGCCCGTAACCTACCATGGAGGAGAGCAGCAAGCTCAACAATGTAAAGAGTGTTGTAATCACTGCACTATTCTTATACCATGCAAAATAATTACCTGCCGCACCCACACCTGAAAAAATACTCTTATAGTTATCCAAACTCATCAGATTGAAATCTAGCCTGACATTCAATCCATAGCGGAATAATTCTGTAGCCGGTTTAAGGGATGCTAGAAATAATGCATACAATGGAAACAGCATGAACACTGCAAGAATAAGGAACAAGAGTAATAGTAGTATGGAGGCCGCAGAAAATTTATTTTTTTTGTTATCCTGCATCATCTTATTCCTCCTTCTTAAACAAGCCGGTAAGTGTTAATTGCACCAAGCTGACCACCAGTGTAATCGCCAGCAGTGTAATGCCAATTGCCGCCCCAAAACCGAGATCGAAATACTGGAAACCTTGTTGATAGATGTAACCTACCATTGTAAGCCCGATATTTTGCGGCGATGGCTTACCCGCCCACAGCATATAGCTTTCTGTAAACATGGCGTAACCGCCATATATAGTAATCGTCACGACATACACCGTGATCGGTTTCAAAAGTGGAACCGTAATCCTCATGAATTTACGCATTTTACCTGCACCATCGATTTCAGCTGCCTCATAGAGTTCACCGGGAATACTCTGCAGTGCAGATAAGAAGTACAGTACATTAATGCCGATCCATCGCCAGCCCGCCAGCACAAGCAGTGCAAACATTGCTAGATTCGAACTATACAACCACTGCTTGCTCTCGAGCCCAAACAAATGAAGAATCGTGTTCATCAAAGCCCCATCCAATTCACCGAAAATGAGACGGAAGATCACCCCAGCAACAACTACGGAAGTCAAAGCAGGAATAAATATAGTCGATCTAAAAAAATTACTTGCTACCATTTTCTTCGAATTCAAAAATACAGCCAGCACCATCGGAACTGGTATCAGAAGAAGCAACGTCCAGAGTGTATACCTCGTGCTGTTAAACAACGCTGCCCCGAAATTTTCATTCCATAGCTTTTCATAATTATCTAAACCCACGAAGGATGTTTCTCCAGGTAATACTTCCTGAAAGCTCATGATGACAGCGTTAACCAGTGGATAAGCAAAGAAAATAAGAAAAGACAAAATAAAGGGTAACACGAATACATAAGGCGCTATTTTTTGCGAATTGCCCAGTTGATATCTTCGCTTTGTAGTGTGAACGATCTCCCTTTCTATTTGCATAACGTTACCTCCAGTCGGGTTAAATCCCCCCACATCCGCGGGTTCTTTCGTCTACTTATTGTCTGTCACCCCGGGTCTCGTACTCGCTCACTTATAACGGTACTCTTTATCGTGCAGGGGATGACAGACAACCAATAGAACATGATGCTTTATGATTCCTACTTCAGACTGGCCTGCACGTCTTTAAGTACTTGGGCCGGATCTTTCAGATCTTTAAAAATTTCTGGCATCGCCTTATTGCGAACGGCATCAAATACTTCAGGTGATTTCTCACGGATATTGACTGGAGCGATCTCATCTTTAACGCTAATGAGCGTATCAAAAATATCATTCCCAAAATAATCAGTGAATTTATTCGCTTCTTTCATCGCCGGATCTGTCCATACATCCGTACGAATCGGGTCAAACCCGAGCTGCTTCCAAATTTGAATGTTGCCTTCTTTAGACAATTTGGCATAAGACAAGAATTTCTTTAGTAAAGCCTCTTCTTTGGTTTGGTTCGTAATAGAAGTTGCTGTACCGCCCATCCCTGCTGAACGATTACCGCCTTCTTCCCATGCTGGCATTGGACGAATAATCACTTTTCCCTTCAGATCAGGAATATGGTCTGTAAAGCGATTCATAAACCAGAAAGGCATAAATACTGAAGCTGCACTGCCGGAATCCATGTATCCAAAATACTCCTCAGTATCGTGACCCGCGCCCGGAGCTACAGCAGCAACACCCTCCTTCACTAGCTTTTGAAAGAACTCCATCGTCTTCACATTAATCGGATTGTCAACGGTTACATTTCCGTCCGCATCCACTTGGTCTGAACCCTGTTGACTAATCGCTGGCCACCAAGACCAGTTTCCGTTCCCTTCAAAGGTAATCATCGGCTTGCCTGTTTTCTCAAGCACCTGTTTACCTGCAGTTTCCATATCACTCCACAGCTTAATATCATCTGCGTTCACACCGGCTTGATCCAGGATTTCCTTGTTGTAGTACATTACAGTTGCGCCTACATGATAATCAATCCCGTAATAAGTGCCGTCTTTACTGTATATGTCTACTCTCGATTTGACGATATTTCCGAGCTCAGGCTCCAGTATGTCGTTCAGAGATACAAGCTGCGGTTTCCCTTTCATGAAATTCGGAAATTTACTTTGCTCAATATCAACTAAATCCGGTGCACCCACGCCTGATTGCAGTGCCAACAGTAGCTTGGTATGCATGTCATCATAAGGAATGGTTGTAGCTTCTAGAGCAATCTGTTCATCCGGATGACTTTCATTCCAACTGTCCGCCATACTCTCATAGAATTTTTGGTGCGCATCCACAAAGGTCCAGAAGATGACTTTTTTCGGTTCCGTCTTAGTGGCGGTATCTTTACTCCCCTTGCTTTCGTTCGTTTTTGCTGGCTGGTTGTTTGAAGTTTTTTCTTTATTTCCTCCACCGCAACCGCTGAGCCCCATAACTACAATCAACAATATAACCATCGTGAAAAGTGATGCCTTTTTCATTCAGCTTCCTCCTTGAATGATTTATATACTTAACCCCTTAGGGAGTAAGTTGGGTAGCGCTTACACAACGTAGCTTGTACCAAAGTACCGCTTCAACATTGTGCATTGGATTACATTATTACAACATTAAAAGGAAACGCTTTATTTATAATAATACATGTTATATCATGAAAATAAACGATCGATTACAACCTGATTTTTAAAAATTACAACCTTTTGGAGGTGTAAGATGAGCTCCCCGATTCTCCACTTTATCACACCACCTATTCCTTATTTCATAGACTGTGGCCGTGCCCATTACGATGCTGGAGACTATCATATCAGTCGAAACTGCATCGGTGTGTTTGATCTCATCATCGTTAAGAAGGGCATCCTGCCAATCGCAGAGAACGATTTGCAGTGGGAATTAAAAGAAGGCCAATTTCTCATCCTTCGTCCAGACGCACATCATTATGGCTTCGCCCCCTGTCCTATAGAAACCGAAATCATTTGGATTCATTTTCAGACCTTTGGTAGCTGGAAAGAGTGTCAGGATATGAACGAATGTCTGGATAATCAGAGCGAGCTCATCGAGAACCATAAACAGAAAGCATATTTGAATCACTGTGATGTATGTTCGATCTTTATTCCGAAACATATGGAGATCTCACAAAAAGCAATGGAGGTGCTGGAGTTCTTTTTTCAGCTGGAACAGGAGCCCCAGTCGATGCGTAACTGGAAGCGTCAAGCCTCCTTCCAACAGTTCCTGCAATTCTTAGACCGTGATCTTGCAGAGGCGTCAGATGCAACCGCCATTCAACTGGCTGAGAAGATTGAGCTGTTCATTCGGCAAAACTACACACGTGAGGTGACCAACTCCCTCCTTCAAAAGGAGCTCAACTATCATCCCAACTACCTCGCCAAAAATATGCTGAAAATATACGGTGTAACGCCTATGGGATACCTTCTGTCCTATCGCCTGGAGCAATCCAAAAGACTGTTAATCCAGACCTCCTGGTCCATTGCACGTATTGCTGAAGAGGTTGGCTTTCATCATATTACTTATTACTCTTCCTGCTTCTCCAAGAAAGAAGGGATCTCTCCCTCAAATTTCAGACGAAAATTCACCTGTAAATAGACAAGAAGAAACGGTTGGCGCCCTTAAAAGGACGTGAACCGTTTCTTCAATTAATCTCTTAAGCACGTTGCAAGCGAATAACATTCCAAGATAATTTAGATAAGGAAGCCGTGAGGTGCCCGTCGTCCGCTTTTGCATCCCCACGATCATGTGGTGTTACCGTAGCTTGCTGTGCTACTGTATTTACTGCTTTTACATCCGCGTTCTCCAGCACGGTATGCTGAATCACACGATATCCCTCAAATCCTCGAATATCACATTCCAGCAGCAACATGTCTTCCAGACTTTTATTTACTGCAAAAATAACCAGTTCCTCATTCTCTTCGTTATAAACTACACTGGAATCTAGTAGCGGTACATCCGTATAATCCTTACTGTCATATAAAGGTGAAGACACGATAGGATGCAGCACCGTTCCCCGGCCATACAAGGACGTATGCATATAGGGATAGAAAATACTTTGACGCCAAGCTAAGCCTCCACTTATGGTCATTATAGGTGCAATCACATTAACCAACTGAGCCAAGCAAGCAATCTTTACTCGGTCAGCATTGTTCAGTAGCGTGATCAACATACTTCCGACCATCAGTGCATCTTCAAATCTATACTGGTCCTCCAGTTGAGCTGGTGCTACTTGCCAAGGGTCAATCTGCTTGTCTGACTCCAGGGTATGAAACCAGACATTCCATTCATCGAAGGAAAGATACATCGTCTTCTTACTGCGTTTCTTTGCCTTGATATAATCACATACAGCGACGATTTCTTTTATAAAAAGATCCATATCCAGTGATTTAGCAAGATAGTTTGCCGTATCGTTCTCTGCATTTCCGTAATAGGTATGCAGTGACAGATAATCAACCTGCTCATAAGTATGATCCAGCACAGTAGCCTCCCACTCAGCATAGGTAGGCATGGAACGGAATGAACTTCCGCAAGCCACCAGCTCTATGCTCGGATCAACCAGTCTCATCACTTTAGCGGTTTCGCTTGCTAGTCTCCCATATTCGGTTGCTGTCTTCTGGCCAATTTGCCAAGGACCGTCCATCTCGTTGCCAAGACACCAAGTCTTAATGCCATGCGGCTCCTCAAAGCCATGAGATCTTCTCAAATCGCTAAAATAAGAGCCAGAGGGATGATTGCAATATTCAAGCAGATTTCGTGCTGCATCTACGCCTCTCGTCCCTAGATTGACCGCCATCATAACATCCGAACGGATTCCTTTTGCCCAGCGAATAAATTCATTCGTGCCTACTTCATTGGGTTCTGTCGTTCGCCACGCTAATTCCAGTCTTCGAGGACGATCTGCTACTGGTCCTACTCCATCCTCCCAATTGTAACCGGATACAAAATTACCTCCAGGATAGCGAATCATCGGTACACCAATCTCTCCGATCATTGAAGCTACATCTTGCCGAAATCCATGTTCATCTGCTGAAGGATGGCCCGGATCATATATCCCTCCATATACCGCACGTCCCAAATGCTCAATGAACGAGCTATAAATTCTAGGATCTACCTCAGCCAGTTTGAATTCCTTTTCTATGGTCATCTTGGCCTTTTTCGACATGGTCATCACTCTCTCTCGTCTTCAGTTATGTTGGTTAGTTCCACTACTTAAACAATTACAACCTACAAGTAAGCGCTATATTACTAATACTAACAACATCAGAGTGGAATGAATATCAAGATATTGAACTACTTTTTTAAAATTTCCAACCACAATTTCTTTATTAATTCTTCCTGTTCATCTACCGATATATTATAGATAGATCTTATCGTCGTAGGAGGAGAATGAGCTATGCATATAACGAATATGACCTCTGCTATGGGAACGAGACTTAATGTAGCTGTTAGTCACCAAACTAACGATAAAACCATAAATTCAAACAGCAAGACAAGTGGTAGCGGAGACCACTTATCGATAAGCAAATCTGCAAAAGCAGCTTTTCAAAATCAATCTAAAATGAGCGGAATGGTTGATTCTCTACTTAAACAAAAACAGAGTATCATCGATAGCAAGAACAGCCTAATTGAAAGAACCACCAAAAGCTCACATAACCTTGATTCTATTCAAGATCAACTTAAGGAATTCGATAAACAGCTCCAAACGATTGACCAACAAATTGCGAAGTACACCTTTGAAGAGCAACAAAAGAACTTAGAAAAAGCTCAAAAAGAAGATCTATCGGATGAAGCTCGTTCTACTCATTCTGCAACAGCCAAACGTGAGCAGTTATCCAAAATCGTAAGATAGAATATCGGAAATGAATGAAACGTTAGGCGATACCATAAAAGACACCGGAGATAAAATTAAAGATCAGGAACGGACTGAGAAATTAGCCACCTACCAAGAAATTCAGCGTTTAGCCGAAGATTCTGATAAGTCGCAGCTAGAAATACTAATCTAACAAAGACAAAATTCTCTATATAGAAAAAGCAATCGGACCTCTACCACATCAAAGGGGTTGCCGATTGCTTTTTTATATGCAGATGATGTTATCTTTCAACTATTCCTTCCGAATCACGATAAAGCAGGTGCTGTCTGGCAAGGCCACTTCCTGTCCGCTCTCATCCATGAACCTTACTCTATCGCGCAGCGCTTCGGTATAACCTTCTTGCAAGTAATGCCGGAAGACTTCAATCTTCGCTTGCTTTCCTAAAGTCTGTTCAATAAATGAGGCAAACTCCGTAGGGGTAAAATAACCAAACTGTTCCTGTACTTCATGAATGTAAGCCTCTTCGCCCCAGGTATACGTATATAAAAACTCCATGGCATCATTAACAGGCATGAGTACTTCTTCTTCCCCTAATCTCTGATACTGAAGCTGACGTCCGGCAAAATCCTTCGCATAACGCTCCAGCCACGCCATACCGTCCTCCTCCAGAAAACGAACTTTCCGCAGCAATGCTGTGGGTTCGGTCATTATCCCATCGCGGATAATGATAACCCCGCCCACTGACAATACATCAAAAGCACTTCGCAGGGCGGCCGAGACGGTGTCATGATTGAACTTTTTACCATTAAGCGGCACATAAGAATATAGCTCATGCAAAATCGAAGAAAAAATTACCGTACCCACCGTTTCAGCCTCTACGAAATCTTCAAGGTTCAATGCATCTCCCTGCAGGACCTCCCACTGACGACCTTCCCGTTGCTTGCGCTGCCGCAGAGCTTCCACTACATTGCTCGATATATCAATGCCGATAGGGGTAACCTCTGGCATCCGCTCTTCCAGTAAATCCAGCAGCACACCGCCGCCCGGGCCGATATCCAGCACTTTTTTCCCAATGACATGCTCCAGAATCACAGCCTTATAATCTGCTGTATTATTCATTTGACTTAAGTAGGTATCTTCATTATGAAAACGGTCGAAGGCGTCCCTGCGTAGCTCGAACAAGTCGAATAACAGCAATACAGCACGTTCATACAAGGGCGATTTTTCAGCTTCCATACAGAATTCGATCAGCTTCTCTGCCGCTGCCGAGAATTGAAACTGAAAAAACACCGTGTCTGGCAGATGTTCCTTAGCGTATGGACGAAGCATTAGATGAGGATTCTCATCAGGTAAAGTCCCTTTTTCGATATCCTCCCATCTAAGCTCCGATAAATATTTTTCTATAATCCGCTTCTTATAAACATTGATCTTCTTAACACCCTTGTAGTCATAGTAAATGCTGTTCATAACCTGCTCGAAGCTGATATGACGTAGGGGTTCATTCTGAGCCCTTTGAGCTGCAAGCAACATCACTTTCAGAAATTGCTCCAACGAGAAAGTCTGCATTGCAGATTCCACATACCAGAAGATAGTGTTACTTAAAGACTCCAACCGTTCCGCATGGAAGCCTTCCTGTGTCAGCTTTGCCCACTCCGTAGTGAAATCCTCTCCTCTAGAGATCGGACCTAGCCGCATTCTGCGCAGTCTTTCTTTCATCGGCATTGGACTAGCAAGTTCACCGGATGCAATCAGAGTGATAAGCTGTTTCACTTCATGCTCTACATTCAGCCATAGCTCGGGAGATACAGCTCCGATGATGCAATGATTGAGTACGGTTAGCAAACGTTCAAGTTCCTCGGCAGTCAGTAACTGTTCCTCCACAAGATCACGAAGCGGCTTATTTACTTCCGGAGGCACCTCCCCACGGATTTGCTGTCCTATCAGTCCATGGGTTTCAATAAGCCGATGAACCAGTGCGCTTTTGTCAGAGACCGTACCGCTCAAATGTTTCCCGTATAACTGTGCGGAGCCAATGTTATGTACAAAACAGTTAATGCCTTCCTCCTGCCAAAGTAACCGCTCCTTCAATGTGCCACCCTTAGCTGCTTCTGACCAGATTAATGTTTCTTCCACAAGCTCTTTGATCCAAATCGAACGGGGAAGCTGGTCTAGCAGCTGCAAACTGCGTTCCACATAATCCAGCACGGGATTCCTGTGGTCCAACTCCTCCAGAGATTCCATACGCTCCAAATTTACAATCTGCTCCTCGGCTTGGACAATAAGCTTCAGCCAGAGGTTATCCTCCAAATGATCTTGTATTCCTTCACGGTATAAGGTGATGGCTTCCAACGATTTCAGCATATACTCCTCCTTCGCTCCAAAGTGGAGACTATAAAGACTTATTATTATATATACACTCCCGTTAATTAAAAAACAGAACCAGGATTCATGAAATTGCCATGTCCCGATTCTGTTTATATTCCAATCCTCAAGTTCCGAACCGTTGCCGATATCCGCACTTGCGGCACAGCTCTTCTACTGCCTCTCTACGAGAGAACCCGTAAAACAGATTGTTCGCTCGCTCACCCTCTACGATTTCTGAGAAAGGAGTCTCATGAATGTTTCCTAGGTTAATGACTCCTTCACCATCCAGACAGCACGGTACAACGGTACCATCCACAAGGATTGCCGCTTGGCTGCGTAGTGCATGACAGAACCCTTTTCCGTCATCTTCCGGCTCGTTCAGTGCAGGCCAACGGAACTCATGGTCCTGATTGAGATATACCCGTGGGGCAACCTTGACGCCGCTGCCAGGTACAACCTTTTCTTCGATCTTGAAATCAAGGTTAAAGGCTTCCTCCAGCACAGCAAGGGTCTCACGGTTCCGATTCTTCTCCAGATTGGTCAGATTATCCTCCGTCAAATTCCACAGCCGGAAGGAAATAATGACCCCTTGCGCGGAGGCTTCCCGTACAAAAGAAATAATCTCCGACAAATACCCTTCGCGGTTCTCAGATCCTTCATGCCCATCAAAGCTATGCAGAGAGAAGTTCATCTGTCGAAGTGCAGGTTTGCCGAGAATCTTAGGGCCAGCCTTATGAATTAACGTACCATTGGTAGTAATATTGACCTTGAACCCTTTGGCATGTGCCGCATCCAGCAGCTCACCAATCTTGGGATGCAGCAATGGCTCACCTTTTACGTGAAGGTAAATATGATTACTATGTGGCTTAATTTCATCTAATATCGTATTAAAAGTATCGAGCTTCATAAAGTTCTTCGTTCGGGCGGTTGGTGGACAAAAGCTGCAGGCCAGGTTGCAGACGCTTGTTATCTCAATGTATACCTTTTTAAAAGTCTTCAAGTGCTGCTCCCCATTCTATTTATAGATCTGCGGCATAGCGGAGGCCGATCTGTGCTCTGGCTTCCTCCATAACTTCTGCTACTGCCAAGGAATTCGCATGTGTATTAACTCTGCTTTCCCGTTCACCATTCTTAATTAAGTTGATAAATTCCTCAACCTCATAATACATAGACTCGAATACCTGAGGCTGCGTAAGCTCCTCGACGGTTCCGTCGCGATAATGAATCTTCACTTGGTAGGGTTGGTTGATCTTATCGATCACCATTGTACCACTTTCCCCTTGAATCTCGGCTGGCAAATAGGAATCAGCGATCTTGGAATGCATCACAACTGCATCCATATCATCATATTGCATGACAATACTTCCTTCTCCATCCACTCCAGAAGAGAGCATTAGACCCACGGCCTTTACAGACTTCGGTTTCCCGAACAACACTACCATAGGATACAGGCAGTAAACACCAAGATCCATCAACGAGCCATTAGAGAAGGCTGGGTTAAAAGCATTTAATACCGTTCCCTGTCTATAGGCGTCATATCTCGATGAGTATTGACAATAGCTTGCAAAATAACGACGTACTTGGCCAATCTTATACAAATTGTCTCTGATCACTCCGAAATTCGGCATGAAGGTCGATTTCATTGCTTCTACCAACAACACATCATTGTTCTGAGCGGCTTCAATCATTGCTCTAAGCTCCGCACTGTTTGAGGCAGCTGGTTTCTCACAGAGCACATGTTTGCCATGATTTAAGCACATAATCGCCTGCTCAGCATGCATGGAGTTCGGGCTTGCAATGTAAATAGCATCGACATCTTTACTGGAAACCATATCTTCCAAATTCGTATAAATTGTAGCTCCAGCATATTTTGCAGCAAAGGCCTGACCTTTCTCCATTGTGCGGGAGTACACGGCTGTCAGGATAAAGTCCTCATTCTCCAAGCCGGCTTGCACGAAGCGGTCTGTAATAAAGTTTGTTCCAATGACCCCGAAACGAATTGTCATGATAATCCCGTCCTTTTTAGTTCTTACTAAAGCTCTATATGCTATTTTCTCACTCTCAGGGTAGTCATGTCTACTTTTCAGGACAAATTTCCGACAAATTCCGATAGATCCACCTTGTGAAAAAAAGCACCACTCCTTCATCTTTTGTCGATATCAAACTATTCATAGTAAACAGCGACATTATTTGTCGAAAGATGCAGTAAAGAGGCTCCCATTCTTAACTTAAGAACAGGAGCCTGCTGAGCCATATGGATTTACAACTTATTTATAAAAAGCCTGCAATTGACGCACAATTTCATCCTTGTCATGATCCACTACGGTTTGGTGCTGTGGCATCTCGAACAACGCTTTAATTTGTGCCGGGAATTCCTGCTTAATGTCAATCACAGTAATCGCCTCATCAAACTTAGCTGGATGTGCGGTCGCAAAAGTAATCCCTATCTCATCCGAGCCATTAAAAGCTTCGTAAGCTGCGATTCCACATGCAGTATGCGGATCAAGTAGGTAGCTATATTCTTTTTGATATTTAGCAATTGTATTCAAGCATTGATCATTCTTCACGCCAAGCGCTGCAAAATCCTTCTGCACCTGCTGAAGCGCCTCGCCTTCAACCGTAATCTTGCCCTCGGTTTGCAGCTTGGACATATACGCGGATAGTTTCTCGGAATCCTCGCCTACCAAATAATATAGATAACGCTCAAAATTGCTCGCCACTTGGATATCCATCGAAGGACTGTATGTGCTTGTGAAGCTGCCCGGTTTGTATTCACCCGTGTTCACGAAACGCTCCAAGATGTTATTTTCATTCGTAGCAATAATCAGCTTGTTAATTGGTAATCCCATTTGCTTCGCCAAATATCCGGAGAAAATATTACCGAAGTTGCCGGAAGGCACGCTGATGTTAATCTTCTTCTCACTGCTGCCATCGACATGCAAATATGCATAGAAATAATAGACAGTCTGCGCCAGAATACGTACAAAGTTAATGGAGTTGATCGCACGCAGATGATAGCGACTCTTAAAGTCGAGATCCGCGAACAGATCCTTAATCACCTTTTGGCAATCATCAAAGTTACCATGAACAGACAGGTTCAGTACATTGCTGTCATCAACCGTAGTCATCTGCAGCTCCTGCACTTTACTAACCTTACCATGCGGATGAAGAATACAGATCTTGATTCCTTCTTTACCGCGGACACCCTGAATCGCAGCCGCTCCAGTATCCCCCGAGGTTGCTCCGAGGATGTGGATGATCTTGTTCTGCTTTTTCGAAATATACGAGTACAGCTCACCCATAAACTGCAGTGCTACATCCTTGAAGGCAAAAGTAGGGCCATGGAACAATTCCAGTACATACAGGGAATCATTCACTTGGTGAATAGGCGTTACTTCCGGCGTGCGGAAATTGCCATAACTAGTATTGACCATTTCCTGCAAATCTTCTAAAGGAATCTCATCATTAGTGTAATAGGCGAAAATCTTCAGGAACAATTCCTGGTAGCTAAGACTTCTCCACTCTTCTAAAGTAGCTGCTGAAACGACAGGAATCTCGGAAGGAACCATCAATCCGCCGTCATCGGCAAGTCCCATCAACACCGTATCGATAAAGCCTTTAGGTTCCACATTGCCTCTTGTGCTTATATACTTCATGCTCATCCTCCTGAACCCCTCATATACTATATATAAATATAAGTTTCACTTAATCGTTGCCTGTTTTCCCTATATACTACCACGTTTACGCGCTAAAGTCCGTTAATTCTTTGTCTTATTTTGCAGCTCTTTCCAGACGGTTTTGTTGCTGTACTGCCGTTCCGTGCTGACATCCTTGCCGAACCATTCCGGCGCCTTGAAGCTTTCCGCTTCCTCCAAAGATTCAAATTCAACCTCCAGAACGGACAATTTCAGCTGAGAATAGACGTCGATCTCAACCGTTGTGCCATTCCACACCGCCGTAATCCGCTCTTTGACCAAGGCTACCGCATTAACCGCCTCAATCATCTGATTATATAAACCCTCTGAGATAAAATATTCGATCTCTTCGCGCTTGATCCCTTTGCCATCCTTAAACGTGTGTGTATACGTTACCTCACCTGAGTCCAGATCCGTAATTTTACGCACACGCAGCTCTTGTCCGCCGTCTATCGCCAGATAGGTCTGATCGATATTATGCCGGGTCACAATCTTCAATTCGCCTTCTTGAATAAGCTGCTCCGGAAATTCCGGCAGCAGAAACTTGCGTTCGATCTCCAAAGCCATGATGTTTCGCTCCTCTTCGTGCCATTTATTTTATATTAATAATCATCATAGGGGTGAGACAAACCCAAGTCAATGTAGATTATGGGGAAAAAAGTCTTGTTCTTATCGAATTACCTCAATAATAGAAACAGCGGCAGTCATGGACGTGGAGACAAAGCCCTAGACTGTCGCTGTTTAGTTGAGCAATAGTTACCCGTTAGCTTAACGAATAATGGTTAATTTTACGCTGTCTAAAGATTTCCTAACAAAGCGGACATATTTTTTTGATTTTCTGCAAGCCAAATCATTTCCTTCGCAAAGCGAGCTGGCGGTACACTATGTTGATCCATGTTAGCATTAATCCACCATGTGCTTTCCATATACCACAACAACTGTAATGAATGTGTTAAATAGCCCTCTACCACGTCGCGTTCCTCACTGTACCCTTCCATAAACGCCGAAGCCAGGGAGACATCTAAATTATCATCTAAGGCACATGACATCACAGCACGAGCTACATCAAGCTGCGGATAGTCATATTTTAGTCGATCAAAATCTAGAATTGCAGATAATCCGTTATCATTAAATAAAAGATTATCTACCCAAAGGTCACGATGTGCCCAGCCTGTTTGAAGTAATTCGAGTAGTTCTATATTCATTTCTTCAGTAGCTTTAAATTGAGTTTCTATCTCAGCAAGCAGCTGAGGCTTACCAAGTCCCTTAGTCTTTTCCCAAACGGAGTTCCAATGTGCTAAACGCTCCTCACGACTTGGAGGAATAAATTGCGGACTATTTTTAATGCCAAGTGTCCCGTCATTTAACAATCGATGCATTTTTCCTGTTGCTCGACCTAAATCATATATTTGATGGACATTGATTTTACCTGGTGAAATTAGTTTTCCCTGGCAATACTCCATCACCAGGAAGCGTTCTCCATTATCAGATTCAAGCAAAATACTTTCATTCTGTGATAACACTTTGGGGCACGCTAGATCTTGGTCATACAATCTAATCTGTTGAGAGAGTGCTAACAATATCTCCTCTGACTTATATAATTTATATCTTTCTTTGTTGTATTGTTTAAGTAACAATTCCCCTGCATCCGTCGTAACTTTCCACTTTAAGTTTAACCAGCCTCGTTTTATCGAAGTAGTTTCAATTACATTCAAACCGAATAAACGATGAAATGTTTTTAGTAGGTCATCCAAGATCATTTCCTCTGTTAATATTGTCTCCATCTGGTCAACTCCTATATTTATAGTGAATAAGTTTTTATTCCTTATGGAGACCTATAAACCTCTGGGATTAAATAATCAATCTGTTGTTAATTTTGAATACATATTGAGATCTATAAACTTCCCGTTTACTCTTTCATACCTTCTTAAGGTTCCCTCAAACATAAAGTTCAGCTTTCGCAAGACTTTTACTGAATTCACGTTTTCGGGTTCCACTTTTGCTTCGATTCGATTCAGCTTCAAAGTTGAGAATGCGTAATCTAACAAAGCACTTATAGCTTCTGAAGCATAGCCTCTTCCCCAAAATGCTCTAGCAATGTCATATCCAATCTCCGCTTTCTCATTTTCAAAGTCTAAGGAATTAAAACCACAAGAACCTATGATTTCATTGGATTCCATTTCAATTATAGAGAAACGAATAGCTTTGTTATCTAGAGAAAATTCATCAAGAAGTTTTATCATATCTTTTGCCTGATTTTCATCAGTAAAACTATCAATATTCATGAACTTGGTAACCTCTGGATCAGACCAAATTTTAAACAAACTTGGCGAATCCGATACCTTCATTTTTCTTAAATGTACTCGTTCTGTGTGTAACTCTGTAGTTAACATTATTTTTACCTCCATTAAATTTTAATAGTTGGTTTAAAAATAATGATCTCTGCGCATAGTTCAGTCCCTTCATTTTTCATTCCCCATTAGAATATCACACCATCGTTAAAACGAATAATATACCTCTTTTCCCTCAAGAAAATCCCGACATAACGTGCTGCATATTTTGGAGGCGTGCTCTTTTATCCAACCGTTCCTCTCAGAGTCATGAATAAAAAATACGTAACTAATAAAAATATCCATAAATATTTGTCCTTCAATGTACCGAATCTCATCAAGCGAAAAGCTTGATTTAGAAGCATAACCCTCCAAAAGCGTTTTGCGGAGCTCACTTTTCAACATGGAAGATGCAGAGCCCAAATCAAACAAGTAGTAACCATAACCAAATAAACAATAATCTATTAAGATAGGATTTTGTTCTGACACAACGACATTGCCCAGTTGAAAATCAGCATGAATGAATCCCCATGAGTTGTCCCTAGCGTCTAGTTCTGCTAATTGTTCTTTTACTACGAGTAGAACGCTACTAATAACTTCGTAATCCTCCTGATTAAGGGCTCCATTGTCTGTTCCCTTTCCAAGTTCTATTAAAGTTTCATCAATCTTTGTGACATTGTATACAGGTCTATGTAACTCCAAGGGCATTAGCGTTCGTGAGAATTCATGTAGACTGGCAAGATTTCTACCTAATCTATAAACAATCTGTTCAATGTTATCTTCATCTTGGGTTAGCGTCGAGCCTTCGATCCATTCTAAAAGAGTGGCCAAACTAGTACCAAATTGCTCTGAACTATATTCAGTAACCAGTTCCCCTTTTTGATTTAGAACAGGTCTTTGAACTTTTAGTATGTTCTTCTGATCGATTTCTCGCAGAAAAAACATTTCTGCCTGTAATCCATCTCGGGTATGTTGTAAGCCTGAGAACCCTTCAGATATTGGTTTATGTATACGTAACAAATAATTCTTGTTATCCGTTTTGTCGGTCACTTTAAATGTAATATTCTCATTATGTCTAATGAATTCAATGATGGGATCGATGAACGAATACTGCAGCAATACTTTCTCAGCTTCAATGATCATAAGACTTCCCTCCTTCAAATCTAGAATATTCTTTATATTGTACCTGTTGCTCGTTGTATTTTGTTGGAATTAATAACTATATTTAAAAAGTATCCTTTTGAATATCTTCTATAAAAAAATAGAGTTACATATTAGTTCTCTAATACGCAACTCCATTAATATCATTATTTATTCATAGCGTTAATGTAATATCAATACACCAAAGCCTTCCATAGTAACCTCACCCGATAACGTTGTCCCGCTCAGTAAATCCATTTTGGTCTCATGAAGATGGATCGCGACAGGAGCTTCACTATAATTAAGCAAAAAAGTATAACTGGAAGAAGTCCCGTTACGAACTTGCAGCTCTACATCTTCAGGGAGCACCAGCCAATCTACTGGCGACTGCAGGCTGACTTGATCTATGATTATGGACGCTGCTTGTTCATTAAAGACTGCTCCGTAATACCAAACCTCGCCTTTGCCACGACGATTTCTTGTAACCGCCGGTTTTCCCGCATAATAGTCCGAGGCATAGACCGCCATGACTTCGACCGAATCATCCTCAATCCGGAGAATATCATTAAAATCATCTGCCCCAGTAACCCCTTCTGCCGCACCCGACCAGCTAATCGTCGTTGGCTGACGACTACCTTTAACCATTGTGAATTCTTCGACTGTGATCCCGCATAGATCTCTAGCAGCACCTGGGAAAGGACGCATATAGCATTGGCCGCGTTCATCCTTATAGCCGGTTCTGCATCCGAAGATCAGTTTTCCACCTTGCTGAACGTATTCATCCAGAAGCGACGCTGTCTCATCTGTCATAATTGCCGGGTGAGGATAGATAAGCACATCGTACCGTGCGAGCTCTTCCAGCGTCGTCTTTTTGCGTAAATAGAGTACGTCATTCGGGATATGCTTCCGCTGGAGTGCCTTGTACCACTCCTTATTGCTCTTCCACATAAATGGACCATGCCACACATCATACTCTCCATCCCACTCATTAGCATAATCACGAACAATAGCAACGTTAGCCTGATTACGGGTGCCGATAAGTGCTTGCCCTGCCCCCGCCAGCTCTTGACCAATCTGTCCCGCTTCCCGTACTCTTCGGTTCGGCTGGTTATGGTAGTCGTTAATGCCATGCCAATAAATTTCATTGCCCATCGTGGCTGTCCGCCAGCGGAAATACAGCACCATATCTGCGCCATGAGCGATCGATTGATAGGTCCATAACCGCATCTGTCCCGGCTTCGGAGATGGCATATCCATCCGGTTCACCCAGCCACCCGGTCCCGACTGCTGCTCCATAATACAGAAATTAGGGGAAATAGAACGGACAATAGATAATGAAAGTCCCCAGCCTCTGTCATTCAGCGGATTCCGCTCATTCGGATCATAAAAAATAGTCGAGAACTGCGGATAGGAATCATAGCTGAAGAAATCCAGTAATTCATCCGTCAATTCATGGCTGTCGAGATGCCCGAACAGACCGTTCGTTGTTACCCACTGCTTAGGGGCAAGTTTACGGATGATGTCCGCTTGGTTTTCGGCAAAAGAAATCGTATTAGCCGATATAAACCGCTTTTCATCCAAAGCCTGATGGGGATTGGGCTGCTTGGGTGACGGGGTAGGACGCGGAAGATACACCTGAGACCAATCACTATAACTCTGATTCCAAAAAACAGCCCCCCAAGCCTCGTTTAGCCGCTCAAGCGTGACATATTTCTGCTGCAGCCATTCCCGGAAAGCCTTATGGTCACTCTCTGAATAAAATTCACTGATCTCGCAGTTGAGCTCATTATCAATTTGCCAACCGACCACACCTGGATGATTGCCATAATGTTCAGCCATCTGTTCCGTAATCCGAGCACACAGCTCACGGTATTTGGGGCTACTGTAATTATAATGACGGCGCATGCCATGCTGAAGGGTAACACCTTCATACGTCACGTTTAATACTTCTGGATACTTATGGGTCAGCCAAGCTGGAGGTGTTGCCGTCGGCGTACCGAGCACAACCTGAAGACCATGTTTATGAGCTAAATCAATCGCCCGATCAAAGAGCCCGAACTGAAATTCACCCTGGACTGGTTCAAAAATAGACCAAGCAAACTCCCCAATCCGAATGATTGTAAAGCCTAGTTCTCGCATCCGGCGATAATCGTCCTCCCACATACTTTCCGGCCAGTGTTCCGGATAATAACAGACGCCAAGCTCGAATTTTTCTGTTGCGACAGGTTTCTTCATGATTACCTCCAAAGTATTAAAAATATGCTTTCAGTATTTCATAATTCTATTGTAGTATCAGTATTGATAAGGCTTATATAACAAAATATTGCGATCATATAACTATCTTGCGTTAATTACCTTAATCCAACTAGCGCTCTGATGCGCGACAGAAATGAGTGCCATATAACATGAAGAAACAATGGTATTTGCCGACGCCAGCTTTTTCAAAATATGTCTGTTATCCTGAATTTTTGGGACATTACAGTCACTTTCCACAGCATACCGAGAGAAGAAGTGAAGGATTCCTGGGAAGCTATAACCTGCATTTAATCTTTGGTGGGGAGGGTTATGTATTCCATGAGGGCGAACGTATTCCGATGAGCAGAGGACGAGGGTTTCTTTACCCTAAAGGGGCCTACCAGCAGTACGGCTCTGATCCCGGAGAGCCTTGGGATGTTCGTTGGGTTCATTTTAGCACTCAAATTGTACTCCCCTTATTAGAAGAAGTGGACCAGTCTAGTGCATACCTGTTCACTTTTGATTTGGACGCTAAGCTGGACGAGCTATTCGAGGAAATGTACTTGCTGAGCGCTTCCTATGTAACACGTAGTGAGCCAAGGCTATCCGCGCTTCTGTATGAGCTTCTAGTGAAATTGCTACAGAATTCCGAACCGCTTCACGGCTCAGTACCGCACGAGGTCAGGCAGTCTATCCGCAGTGCCGCAGATATCATTCATGTCGAATGTGCCCGTCCTTGGTCACTGGAGTCGATGGCAAGACTAACCGGGTATAGCAGCTATCATTTTCTACGGCTGTTCCGAATGGTTATGGGCAAAACACCAAACCGTTATTTAACGGATTGTCGACTGGCCAGAGCCAAGCTTCTACTGGTTTCTACTGGACTCTCCATTGCTCAGGTTGCGACTCAGTCCGGTTTTGCCCAGTCCAGCTATTTCATTAAAGTGTTCAGAACGTTCGAGGGGATGTCCCCCGTAAAGTACCGTCAGGCTTTTGGATCATAATTCCTTAAACGAGAAAAAACCGAACGACAATCAGAGAAAACCCTGAAGTTCGTTCGGCTCAAACAGTCATTTACTTAGCTTCTTCCATAAATACTCTGAAGTTTTCTACGATCTCTTTTGCTTTAGTACGATATAAATAATGTCCTTCTTCAAATGTCAGCACTTTTCCATGTACAGAGTCTTTTACTTGCTTTTCATGCTCTGGTATCCATCTATCCGTTGCTGGTTGATTCGCTTGTATAAAGAAAATAAGAGGAAGATTTTTAGGAAATGTTAAGCTTTCAGCTGATTTAAAATTAGAATACATCATTCCAGCTTCATTTAATTGGGTGGGATTAAATATGTTTTTGCGATTGATCAGTCTCATTTGTTCTTTTGTTTTATCATCAAATGGTAGTTCAGCAATGGGGTCAGCACTAAATTTCATTTGCAATCTGATTAAACCTGATTTTTTGAGCAGATTTATAGTTCTTAATTCCGAAGCTTCGATCTTCCTCTCGCTTATCGATGGAACACTACTATCAAGCCCGACAAATGCACTCACTTCATTTTCATACTTGTTAACATAATCTAGTCCATATATGCCTGAAATAGAGTGGCCCATTAGAATATAACGGTCAATATTAAGAGCCTGTAAAGCTTCATGAATTTCACTTACAATATTCTCCGTGCTGCGCTCCTTTTTGGTCAGATCACTTAATCCATACCCAAAAGGCTCAATCATGACAACTTTGTAAAACGGCGACAGTTCATCTATTAATGCTTTAAAATCAAGAGCTGGCGCTGCTGTGCCATAACCCGGTAGTAGCACGACTGTTTCTTCACCTTTTCCTTGAATATAAACATTCATGTTTTTCCCATCTACGGGTACTAACTGACCATAGGGTTCTATTTTATTTTGTTCCGATTTATTGCTGATCAAATTAACTGTATAGACAATAGCGAGAAAAAGCACGATTGCGATGATTATTGCTCCTACTACTTTAAGTAGTATGTTTAGTATTTTACTTGTTCTCGTGCCCGCCTTCATTTTCATTCTTTCTTTTATTTCCACTCGTATCTTCTCCTGTCATCAGCTGTGTTTTGGACTAGCATAACTAACTGCTAAGCTAAGATTAACCAATGAAGATGTACTCTCTATGACGTTAACATGAACGGAGTATGAATAGGAAAAACAACATTTATACCAGCACACAAAAAAACAAACCAAGAGCCGAGCTCATGGCTTGTTTCCTTTTGAAATAAATTATCTCTCCTTAAGATTTACAGTAAATCTTCGCTCACAAAATCAACCATCGATTGAACCTTCAGTCCCTTAGGAGCTCCTGGAATCCAGTCCCTTCCATCGTTCCCGCGTTCCGAGAACGTTATCGTCTTGGGCTGCCCTGGGAGAAGATCAAAGTAATTGTCAGAGAATATTCCTTCATCTTCTGAGGTCAGGTATACGCCTCTAGCTAATACATCGCTTGTCACAGTGAAGCTTAGACCTCCGCTATCTGGAGTTTCCGTTATATTAATTACTGAATGCTGCAACCGAATTTCTTTTTCCGGGATAAAATAGTGCACCTTACGATCTATCATCTCGCCATTAGCCTGCAAGCTGATCTCAAGCAATACATCGTTCGATCCATGACCTTCTAACAGTTCCGTCACTGGAGACGAGAATACGATAGCCGCTGAATCGGCTCCCAGCTCAACGGGATATGTCCACTCTCGCAGTACCGAACCGTTAAACTGATACAATTTAAGCCCCAAATCAGCGGTGACTGCTGTTCTTAAATCAGATACGACATGAACGTCAATCCGCTCGTGGTCGGTACCGTCAATAGACAACAGAACATCTTGAAAGCTTGAGCGCACGGTATATTGCAATGCTTTCCAGCGTCCGTTGTAATCCATCCCCGCCCAAGAGGCGACCGGCCAGCAATCATTCATCTGCCAGTATAAAGTGCCCATACAGTAAGGTTTATTTCTTCTGTGACTTTCAATCGCGATTCGAATCGCTTCGGCCTGGAGGATTTGACTCATATACAGAAATGCTTTAAAATCCTTCGGCTGCGGCAGATACATATCCATGTATTCCTTGATCAGCAGGTTTCCGCGTCCATTCTTCTGATGCGCCAGCATCACCTCTGAGGTAAGCTCCAAATCCTGCTCTTCAGCATAGCTCATTACGGTCTTTAGTTCCGGGAACGACTGGAATCCGTATTCACTCATAAAGCGGCCAACCTTGGTATTATAATTCTCAAAAGGCTCAATCCCGTGCCACACGCCCCAGTAATGCACATCCCCATCGCCCACAATCCGCGTCGCGTGTTGATTCATATCTCCAGTCAAATTCCGCATCGGTGAAGACGGCCAATAGTCCACACCTGGATGGAACGCGGCTACAGCCTCCGGTAGAATCCGGTGGAATATTTCCTCATAATCAGCCCACATTGTAGCTCTTTGCTCCGCGCTGAGTTTTTCTTTCCAGCCCCAGCCCATATTTTCCTCGAACTGTGACCAGGCCGAATCAATCTCGTTATTGCCACACCATAAGGCGATGCAGGGATGATTGCGCAATCTTTTGACGTTATACTCAGCCTCTTTCTTCACATTCGCAAGAAACGCTTCATCCCCCGGATACATGCTGCAAGCGAACATGAAGTCCTGCCAGACCAACAGCCCGTATTCATCACAGAGCTTGTAAAATATCTCCTCTTCATAAAAACCGCCACCCCACACTCGCAGCATATTCATGTTTGATTCTGCGGCCGTGGCAATTTCATGCCGATACCGCTCTTCGGTAACTTCTGTGATGAAGCTGTCATTCGGAATATGATTGGCACCTTTGGCGAAGACCGACACACCATTCAGTACAAAAGAAAATGAAGCCCCTTTCGCATCACGCTCCCGAATCAATTGAATGCTGCGGAGACCGGTTCTTACACTTTTGCTAACTTCAACTTCCTTACCTTTCACCAAATCCGCTTGGAATGTATATAAATGTGGCTCGCCCAGCCCTCTACACCACCAGAGCTGCGGCTGATCTACCACGATATCCATCTCTATTTGTTGCTTGCCACTCTTTAAGGAAACCGCTTGCATCGACTCTAAACCATCAGCACTCATTCGCAGCATTCCCTCCCATGCCGCAGGAGCATCTACTTCAATAATTGCGGTTAATTGAGCCTCTTCCTTTGTGATCACATTTTGGCGGATATAGAGATCTATGATTTGAACTGAATCACGTCCCTTAAGGGCCGCTTTACGCCATATTCCACTAGTCAAGAAACGCGGACCCCAATCCCAGCCGTAATGATAAGGTGCTTTGCGGGCAAAAACACTAATCCGCTGTTCCTCTAGTCCCCCAAGCTCGGATTGATCATTCGGTGCAGGTAACGCATACCCCAGCCTCTCTAGCTTAGGTAGATCCTCTTTAACTACAGAGCGGAATCTCACTAGTATATGGTTTTCACCAATCTTCAACTGATCTTTAACATCCACTCTCCACGCCAAAAACATATTGTCTGCAGCGAGCACATGTACATTATTCACATACACGTCTGCATATGTATCAAGACCTTCAAAAATCAGTTCTGTGCAAGTAAGCTCCAACCACTCTTCACCAAGCTGCAAAGTGGTTTGATATTCCCAATCCTTCTTATCAATCCACTGTAGGTTATGTTCATTTGTTCCATAGAAGGGATCTTCAATCTTTCCGTTCTTCAGTAAATCCGTGTGGACCGTGCCTGGCACAGTAGCCGGAAGCCACTCCTCGTCACCACAGCTTCTAAATTCCCACTTCGCAAGATTCATCTCTAGATGTTTCATAATATCCTCCTAATTGCTAAAAGTTTTGTAGAGCATATGCTTCTCCAAGTGACTTCGTACAAAACTCACTTCGAAAGCGTCTGCTTAAGTTTTGTAAGCCTACTCATCTTTCAAAATAACATACCTCTTCTAGCATTTCATTGAATCCACTTGTTATTCTTGGTATTTTGTTATCCATTCGTTAGGTATGCACTAATTATAATCGTTCAAACAAAACAAATAAAGACAATAAATAATAATACAATACATTTCTAAACGCTTTATTTAAAGCTATAATGTTCATGTAAACGCTAACAAAATAATGAAAAGGGGATTAAGTTATGAGAAATAAGTTATTTTCGTTATTTTTTGTTATGGTTATGATTTTATCATCAACGCTTGCTGGCTGCGGCTCGAACAATGGCAACAGCACCAATAACGGGGCTTCTGCAACCGATAAGCCCCCAGCGACTAACACAGAGACTACCGGCGGTGACACGACAAGCAACGCAACAGCCGAACCTGCAGCAGGAGCTGACATTAGCGGCAAAATCACCTTCCTGACTAACAGAACAGACATGATTGGCAAAGAATACGATGAATATTTAAAGCGCTTTAATGAAAAATACCCGAACGTTAAAGTCGAATTCGAGGCTTCCCAGACCGACTATAATCAACAGGCTAAAGTCAGAATGGCCAGCGGCGAGCTTCCTGACGTTATGTTCATTCCTACCATTCCTAACTCCGACTTACCAAAATACTTCGCTTCACTGGATGATCTCGGCCTGAACGATCAAATCACTTTTAAAGACTTCAAATCCTTTGATGGCAAGCTGTACGGAATTACCACAGGGAACTCTACATCCGGGATTGTTTATAACAAAAAAGCATTTACGGATGCTGGCATCACAGAAACCCCTAAGACTTGGGATGAATTCCTGACTGCCTGCGAAAAGCTGAAAGCAAAAGGTGTCATTCCACTGTCCTCTAACTTCAAAGATAAATGGCCACTGGGTACATGGGCTTATGATACTCCGCGCCTAATTGCAGGCAACCCCGACTTCCCTAATGAGAAGCTGAACTCTGAAACACCATTTACCATGGACAACGGCTATGGTAAAGCCTTTAACCTGCTCAAGGAGCTCAACGAAAAAGGGTATCTGGAAAAAGACATCAACTCCACCAACTGGGAGCAATCGAAAAAAGACATCGCTTCTGGTAAGTTCGCCATGTACTATCTCGGCAACTGGGTCATTAACCAAGTTATTGGAGTAGGAGCTCCTTCAGACGATGTTGGCTTCTTCCCGTTCCCTTATGACAATTCAGGTAAACCATCCGCTACTCTTAGCCCTGACTTCTTCTATGCTGTTGCTAAAAACAGCAAAAATTTAGAAGCTGCCAAAGCTTTCGTAAAATGGATGATTGAGGATTCCGGCTATGAGGACTTCGCGGGCTTTATCTCCCCACTAAAAGGAAAAGAATCTAATCTGGCTCAGCTAAAAGAATTCCAAGCTACCGGAGTAGAGTTAGTAGAAGGAACTGTTGACGATGCGAAGGTTACAGAAATCGGCAACAAGGCACAATTAGATCTCCCTGCTGTTGTACAGGAATTTGTGCTTGCCAAAGATCCGCAAACTGTATTAGACAAATGGAATAAAGCCTGGGCTAAAGCTAAGAAAGATCTCGGCTATTAATACAAACTTTTGACCAGAAGTACAACACGGTGCAAAATGGATTATCGCCCTTACGGATAGTCCATTTTGCCTTTCCATACCAAGCTTTTATGAAAGAAGGGCTAGCGATGTTCGGAACACTTTCCTATAACAAACAAAAAATGATAATCATCGTATCATTCCTTACGATCCCATTGTTGCTCCTTGCGACATTCACGTATTATCCAGCGCTTAAGCTGATCTATTACAGTTTCACCAATTGGGATGGCTATAGCCCTGAGAAACCATGGGTCGGACTTGCTAATTACCGCGAGGTCTTCTCTAATCCTGATATTTTCAAAGTATTTACACATAACTTTGCTTACTTCGCTATGGGAATTGTTCAGAACATAGTCGCCATTTATTTTGCGGTTGTTCTGAATAGTAAGCTCAAAGGGAAAAACGCATTCCGAATCTTACTTTTCCTTCCTTACATCATGAACGGAGTTGCTGTTGCTTTTATGTTTGGTTATGTCTTTGATACTACTAACGGATCTCTGAATATGTTCCTGAATAGCATCGGTCTAACCGGACTAGGACAGACCAGCTGGCTTGGAACAGAAGGACTGGTCAACTATTCTCTGGCATCCACAGGATTTTGGCGTTTCATGGGTTATAACATGGTCATCTACATCGCCTCCTTGCAGGCCATACCAAACGATATCTATGAGGCTTCAAAGATTGATGGTGCTGGACCTTTCCAAACCCTTTGGAGAATTACTTTACCGAATATGAAGCCAGTCATTCAGCTTAACTTATTTCTTACCGTCACAGGAGCACTGGAAGTCTTTGATCTCCCATTCGTATTGACCAAGGGTGGTCCTGCAGGCGCCAGCGAAACTTACGTACAGAAAGTTGTAGACACTGCATTTGCTTACAACAACTATGGTCTCGCTTCTGCCATGAGTATTATCTTGCTCTTCTTTGTCGTCATCGTACTATTAGTACAGCAACTAGTTCTTAGCCGGGGAGGAGACAAATAGACATGACAAACTCCAAATTCCACTTTACAGATGTTATTAAATACTTCTCGCTAATCATCGGCGTATTTGTCGTGCTTTTCCCTCCTTATGTAGTTATCGTAAATGCCTTCAAATCGACTGATGAATTTAACAGTAGTAGCTCCATGGCACTGCCAAAAAGCTTTTTTAATTTCGATAATTTCATTGCGGTGTTCCAACGTGGAGGTTTACTTAACGGATTTGGTAACGTATTAATTATTATAGCTATTACTTTAATTCTGAACATTCTATTTGGAACTATGGTAGCATTTGTACTGGGACGCTTCTCTTTTAAATTAAAACCTGTTGTCTTTGGTGCTTATCTAATAGCTACTATCATTCCTAGCATCACGACGCAAGTAGCCACTTTTGGTATCATCAAAAGCATAGGGCTTTATAATACACTCGGCGCCCCTATCGTGCTATATATCGGAGCAGATGTGATTCAAATTATTCTTTATTTGCAATTTATCCGTAACATTCCCGTGGATCTAGATGAGAACGCGATGGTAGAAGGTGCATCTCTTTTTAAAATCTATCGCTCTATTATTTTTCCATTATTGACGCCGGCTACGGCTACTTTGATTATCTTGAAGACGATTAGTATCTATAATGACATGTACATCCCTTATCTATATATGCCAAAACAAAGCCTGGGCGTAGTTACGACGATCCTGATGCGTTTTCAAGGGGTCAATTCGGGCGAATGGAATTTGATCTGTGCGGCCATTCTGCTTATCCTGCTCCCCACAATAATTCTATATTTCTTCCTACAACGTTACATCTTTGAAGGCGTAACCAGCGGCGCAGTTAAATAAGGCGGTTCACTTTAAGAAAGGATAACGCAAATGGTATCATTCATCCGGCTAGCCTTACGAAAAATGTGGTTGTTCCTTGCCAATCTTCCGATGGAGCGAAAACTGATCGTCGTATTTGTCTTTCTGATCTCGCTTCCAATCACTTATGTTAGTTATTTGTCCTCCCGCTCCATGTTCAATTCTGTTCTTGTGAATGCAACGGAAGGCGCGAACCAAATGACATCGAATGCCTCTGATACCATTGACCGTTATGTTGCCGATCTAAAAAGATACACAGCGCTACCGCTGTATAACACCGATGTACAATTCTACCTAACTCAGCAAAATACCGACTGGGATAAAAGTACTGGCATGGCGATGTTCCTGAGCTACTTGAAGCATACGAAGGAAGAGATCATCGCCGTGTACATGGTGGATCAGTACGGTTCTGTTTTTTATGATAGAGTCCCCGGGATCCACGAGCTGTATCCTGAAGAACGACTAGCCGAATGGAAAACCTTAAGTGAAGAAGCTGGGGCCGCTCCTGTCATTCAAGGCAGACATACGATACGTATAAACTCCAATGTCCATAGAGAAGTTTTTAGTGTACTTCGCACCATTAATTCTGTAAGCACGCTAGATAATATAGGAATTCTCGTATTTGATGTAGACATCAACTTGTTTAAGGGGATCATTGATCCCGTAAACGCAGTTACACAAGGCAACACACTAATTGTAGATAATACCGGAGAACTGATCTATGACGGCGAAGACGCCTCAGACTCGATGCAAACCGGCGAGGGGCAAAGTCTGAACACGCAGCTTTTGCTGCAGCATGTGAATCAGCAACAGGATCATTTTCAAGTAGAAATAAATGGTCAGTCTTATCTTGCAGTGTATACTGTCTCGAAACAGACAGGTTGGACGACTATGGTTACGATTCCTTTGGCCCGTATCCTGTCACCTGTACAGAAGAATCGCAATGCTCTTATATTAACTACACTGATCATTATTGCTTTTGCACTTTGTGTTGCGACGTTCATCTCACATGCGCTGACCAAACCCCTTAAATCTTTAGTCCGTCTAATGAAACGGGTACAGCACGGTAATCTAGATGTCTGGCAGCACTCCAAATATAATGATGAGATTGGAATGCTTGGCAGTCATTTTAATCGAATGATCATAAGGGTCAAGGATCTGCTGCAGGAAGTATCCCTCACCGAGAAGCGTAAGCAGAAGGCTGATATGAGGGCACTTCAGAATCAGATCAATCCCCATTTTATTTATAATACGCTGGAGTCTATCCGTATGCTGGCAGAGAGCAATGATGACCCACGTGTAGCGAAACTCACCTATTTGCTTGGACTTCAGATGCGTTACAGTATTGTCCGAAGCGAAGAAGCCGTTACGATCAGACAAGAGCTGGATCATGTACGAAATTATTATCATCTGCTACAAATCCGGTTTCCAGATAAGTTCAATCTACACATTGATGTGCCAGAGAAATTTCTACATCTTCCTGTTATCAAGCTTGTCTTCCAACCCATTGTGGAGAACGCAGTTTTTCATGGCTTAGATCAAAAAGTAGGTCTCGGCACCTTAAGCATCACCGCATGGAGTGAGCATGGAAATGTCGTATTCTGTGTAGAAGATGATGGCATCGGTATGGATGCAGCTACCCTTCGTTCCTTAAATAATAGTCTGCAAAATGGGACTGAAAGTGAAATTTTTGGTATTGGCCTACGAAATGTGAATGAAAGGATCCGGCTGCATTACGGCAGCTCATTCGGGCTCCTTGTAGAGAGTAAGCTCGGAGTGGGTACTCGTGTTACGCTGCGTATTGAGGACATTACCTTCACTACTCCTAGTGAAGATGATATGAATTACAGAGAGGAGATGCTCTGATTGCTGCGTATTGCAATTGTTGACGATGAAATCCTGATCCGCGAAGGTCTGGCCCGAATGATCAGCAAAGAAAATACTGAATTTCTGGTAATCGGCACCTACTCCGATGGGAAACATCTACTTGACGAGTTACCTTCACTTCAACTTGATGTTGTGATTACTGATATTCGTATGCCGCAAATTAACGGCTTGGAATTAATTAAACAATTAAAAGCCAGTCACCCACAAATCCGCTCCATTCTAATGAGTGGATTTGTTGAATTTAATTATGCGAGAGAAGCCATACGCAGCTCTGCAGTAGACTACTTATTAAAGCCAATCGATAAGGAGCAATTATTCGAGCTGCTTTATCAATTGGAGGAAGAGCAGCAGTTCTCTCGTGACAAGGAGGTACGTCACCGTTCTGGTCTCTTACTGACCCTTCTTCAAGGCGACGAGCCCCCTCCACCCTTGCTTTTGTCGAGCCTTACTTTGCCCCAGCCTTATTTCTCAGTCTTTGTGTTCAAAGGAAGATCAAGAGAACCCGTCTGTTTTTGTGTAGACAGTCTGCGGCAAGTGATGGTATTTAGTATCGACAGCTTAGAGATTCAAAATGGACTGCATGTCTGTATCCTGTATTCTACAAAGCAACTCTCAGACAGCGATAGGAATGAAATCGGCGACAGGATCCGTATCTCTGCCAATGGTATAATACTGCATGTAGGTACTAGCAGTTCCTATAACGATACCGCCAAGCTTAGACAAGCATATCTAGATGCTAAGTTAGCCTGCAGCATCGGCATTTATAATCCTGACCGATTGCACTATGCAAATATTCAGAACATTCAGCAGTCTGAGATAAATATCCTTGAGCCTTTTAATGCGATCAAGGAACCCTTAATCCATGATCTGCAGATCCTGAATATGGAGGGTGCTTTAGAGCGCGTGCATAACTTATTCTCAGTTCTGAAATCACAACAAGCTATGCCTCATCAAATTCTCCGTGTCTGTCGATGGGTTATTGAATCTGCGCAGAAAGAACTGCAAGAATTCGAGACCCTCTACAAAGGTGCACCCTATCTTGGGCTGGATGAAAGCATCGCGTCCAGTATGAGCTTCAGTGAAATCGAGCGTAGTTTCACCAACCATTTCTCAAGCATTCTATTTGAGATCAGAGCCCATCGCCTAGAGATGTCCGGTACAGCTGTAGAAACCATAAAGCGCTGGATATCAGCCAACTATAATCAACATGCGGATCTGAACACCTTAGCGAATATGGTTTTTTTGACACCAAGCTATTTAAGTAAGCTGTTCAAACAAGAGACTGGACTTACATTAACGGACTACATCACGGAAATCCGGCTACGCAAAGCCAAGCATCTGCTCAAGAATGCCCCTGACCTAAAGATTCACGAGATTGGAGCAGAAGTTGGATATGGCGATCCTGCCTATTTCAATAAGCTTTTTAAACGTGTAGTCGGCGTTACACCCAATGAATATAAACGAATTTCTATCGTATAAGGAGTTTGATCACTTGCAATCACAGATTCACACGAGCAGCGATAATCATGAAATCACCGTCTATGACACCACAGAACTATACGGTGAACAAGGTGCGTTCCGCGTCATGCAGTTTTCCAATCAGGCCATTCAAGGTGCGCTGGATCTCAATCATCCAGAACGAATTGTGTTTGAATATCCGCGAGCCATCATTCACTTGATGGAATGCAATGCTCCCTCTTTCGAGGATGCCTTTCTTATAGGTCATGGGATTGGAACGATTGCTGGGCATTTTCTAGACAAAAGATTTAAAGTAGCTGAGCTAGACAGCGAAGTAGTCGAATTAAGCCGCCGCTATTTTGGATACATCCAAGATAACGTAGTGATCGGTGACGGACGTCAGATCCTTGAAGGTGAAGAACCACAGAAATATGATTACGTCATCTTGGATGCTTTCACCGCCGCGGGCACGCCGAGGCACTTAATCTCCAATGAATTTTTCAGCATCGTGTATTCAAAATTGAATGCCGAAGGGTATCTCCTAATGAATCTAATGGGAAAAGGTGAAAATGACCCACATATTAACGCGATTCACACCACGCTCGCGGAAGAATTCACCTATATCAAATCCTTTTCACTGCCTTCAGATGGGGCTGCGGATATCAAAAACATCATTATTATAGGTGGATTTAAGCCGATCCGCTTTCAAGCTCGCCACATGGCAGGCTTTAAAGAAATCCAGCTTGGGCAAGGATATCTTATTCGGGATTAAAGTTATGCAAATAAAAATGACCTCACCCTCCACTTCACTGTGGATTTTGAGGTCATTTTTGGGTTGTTACTATCTGATATCCTTTACACCGGATTAGGGACAAAACTGCCACCTCGGCAATACTTCAAATAATTTAGCGCATGTACTTGTCCAGTCATTTCTAGTTCACCCTGGTAGACAGGATCATGCCAGCCTTCAATATCAATAGTTCCCTTATAGCCGGCTTGGCGCAGAATCGAGATGATATCCACCCAGTTCGTATCTCCGAAGCCAGGCGTCCGGTCCCATACATAAGACTTAGGTCCGTGAATTCCGTATTCCTTGACGATATCCCAGGCAATAGTGGCATCCTTGCCATGTACATGGAATACCTTATTCACCCATTTGCGTAGCTGCGGAATCGGATCAATGAGACCTATCAGCTGGTGGCACGGTTCCCATTCCAGACCCAGATTGTCTGCTGGTACAGCATTGAACATTTTCTCCCAGGCTGAAGGATTGTGAGCGATATTCCACTCTCCGGCCTGCCAGTTTCCACCCATAGAGCAATTTTCAAAAGCAATTCTTAAGCCACGATCGGCTGCCCTTTTGGACAATTCACTAAACACCTCTGCAAATCTCGGAATCGACTCGTCAATCGAAGAACCTGGAAGACGTCCAGTGAATCCGCCGATAATATCTGTGCCGAATAAATGGGCATGATCAATCAATCGCTCCCAGCTGGCGAGTGTGTCAGCGTTGTCGCCTGTTCCTGAAAGTGGATTGCCATAAATCCCAACAGAAGAGATGACAAAATCATGTTCAGCAGCCAGTTCCCTAAGTCGTGCAGCTGTTTCTACAAGATTGGTTTCACCAGTGGTCTGCCAAAAGTTCAGGTTAAAGGATTCAAAACCATGCTGAACGATTTGTGGAATCATGGTGACAGCCTCTCCGCCACGAACTAGAGTACCTATTCTCAATGTGTCTTGCATTTGGGTTACCACTCCAATGATAGCGTTTATAGTCAGTATTATACCTTAAGTGTTTTGAGCATCTTGCAAGAGCCTCGTTTGAGCAATACCGCATCGTAGACAATATGCTGATGACCTGACCGTCCAGAAATTAGATCAAGCAGAACGCCCACACTGGATAAAGCCATTTCTGTACCCGGTTGGCTGATCGTATCAAGTGAAGGATGAAAATATTCAGCCATTTCGATCCCGTCAAAGCCAATGATTGAAATATCATCCGGAATAGACAACCCCGCGGTAAGCACCGCTTTGGCAGCACCGATAGCAATCGTGTCGGAGGCTGCAAATATTGCGGTTACTCCCTTATCCCTTTTAAGCAATCTTCGCGCTGCATCAAATCCAGAGCTAGGACTGTATTCACAATCTTCCACAAGCTGTGCATCATAAGGCAGATTATGTTCTTCCAGTGCTTTCTTGTAGCCCAAATAACGCCGGTTGCCTGTCGTTTCATCCAGTAATGGGGACTTGGCTAGAAAACCAATATTCTCATGCCCAAGTGAGACCAAGTAATTGGTGGCCTTATAAGCTTCCTTCAATTCATTAATGGTGACACTAGAAAAGATATCAGGGTCCACCTCTTGTGTAGATGTGATCGTTGTCAGAACAAATGGGACCGTCAGCTGCTTGAATTTCTCTTCAGAATGATTGTAAGTTCCGCCCATGAAGATAATCCCGCATAGATTCTTTTCTTTAGTCAGCTGAATCGCCGCATTAATTTCATCCGTTCCATCCTCTACCTGATGAATGAGGAAGGGATAACCTCGAAGATTAGCCTGCCGCTCGATTTCTTTGATCATATTGGAGAAAAACGGATTAGTAATCCCTTTAACCATGAGCGCAATATTCTTAGACTCCGTCGTTTTTAAATTTCTTGCATTGGAATTAGGAATGTAATTATATTCCTTAACAACATTCAGAACCTTTTCCCGTGTAGCCTTGCTCACCAGCCCCTTATTGTTGATGACCCTGGAAACCGTCGAGATGCCCACTCCGGAAATCCGCGCGATATCCTTGATATTTACGTCCACTATACTCCCCCACTTATAAGTAAGGGAGCTATATGCTACTATAGCTCCCTCACACCTTTTAACGTTCTTTAGTTCACTGGAACAAACTCAGCCAATTGCTTTTCTACTTCGGCAATAACCTTGTCAATTCCTGCTTTTTTCAGTTGCTCACGGTAATCCGCTACAGCAGCTTTAGGATCTTTGCTTGTTTTACCAAGCATCAATTGAACACCAAGCTGGGAATTTACGTTGGAGATCGAAGCAATCTCTGTAGTAACATTCGCTGGATCGAAAGTAAAGCCGTTGTATGGATCATTGATAGCCACTTTATCCCACTCTGCGAACAGAGAATTACGGATTGGGTTCTCTGTGTCCGTAGGAACTACGAATTTGTCATTACGAAGTGACCAAGCAGCGAAACCTCCGCCGTCTGTTTTTTCGTTGAAGCCTGCAGGCTGCTTTTTAACTCCATTTTCCATGACATATTGCTTACCTTCAATACCGTTTTGGATGAGGTTGTAGTAGCTTTCGTCAGTCATGAACTTCTCGATTACCATCAAAGAACGCTCTGGATTCTCAGAGTTGACACTAATTACGGTAGAGTTATCAACACCCATTTTACGTTTAATCTTCTTGTTAGCTTCTGCAAAAGTATAGAAATCAGTTTCTACCCCTGGTAGTGCCGTCTTATCCCCGCCATATTGACCGAGCCAGTCCTGAGTATGCGTCAAGTAACCCGCGGAGTTTGCTGCTCTGAAGTTATCCTTGCTTCCAAGTGATGAGGACAGTACATCTTTGCCCCAGTATCCCTTGTCTGCCCATTCACGCATCTTCACAGCCCAATCTTCGAATTCTTGGGTGTAGGCTGGAGAGAACACTGTTTTGTAGTCCTCTGCGCTCTTAGTCGCTAAATTGATTTCATTTGTTGAGATCCCTGGTGCATTAAGCCACTGACCAGTAGTATCTACGAGCATTCTGAACATATTTTGTGCATCTTCAGCTTTACCATTAATAGGTGGGAATGATTCATTGGCAACTACATTGTCCATGTATTTAACCATATCGTCGATAGATGCAATTTTTTCCATGCCGTATTTTTTCAGCAAGTCTACACGATAAGCATAACCGCTTGGTGTATATTCGCTATAAAGACTCGGAACACCATAGATTTTACCTTTGACCTTCGTATTTTCCCACACACTTGCTGGAATTTCTGCCTTCAGCTTAGGAGCAACTTTGTCGAGCATGTCAGTAATGTCTACCAATGCACCTTCACTTGCTAATGTATAGTAGTTTACCGGTGCTCCAGGAGAAGCATGTGACAAATCAAAATTTTCACCAGAAGCAAATAGCAATGGATATTTCGTTGCAATATCTGGCCAGTCGATATATTTAATTTCTAAAGTTGTATTGATATCTGCCTTGAGTTTTTTGTTAATCTCAGCTAGAATCGCCTTATTTTGAACACCTTCACTGCCCCACAAGTAGTACGTCAGCTTTGCTTCTTTGGAAGTATCGACTCCTCCTGTATTGTTAGCAGATGTTTCTGGTGATTTAGTAGCTGCTGCATCATTGCTAGAAGCATTGTCTTTGGATGATGAGCAAGCTGTAAGTGCCCCCGTAAGCATTAGGACAGCTAGTAAAGAAGACGCCATTTTTTTACCTTTCATTAGGTAAACCTCCCTTTTTTTCTGTTAATAATGATTGCTTGATTTATAATAAACGCCCTATGAAAAGGAAACGTCCATTAACCCTTTACTGCCCCGATTGTGAGGCCTGTTACGAAGTAACGCTGCACAAATGGATATAGAAGAATAATAGGTCCAGTAGCTAGCACAGCTGTAGCCATTTTAATGGATTGCGTCGGAAGATCAGCAGTATTGATTACCGCCCCCGAATTGACTAGCGCTCCGAGATTCGCCTGATTGACCATTCGCTGCAAGAAGTATTGAAGCGGATACTTCGTCGGATCGTCGATATACAACATTCCGTTATACCATTCATTCCAAAAGCCCAGTGCCGAGAACAATCCAATCGTAGCTAAGGATGGAACTGCTAGTGGAATGAATATCCGCCAATAGATGCGGAAGTCACCGGCGCCGTCAATTGTAGCGGATTCATATAGGGAATCCGGAATAGCTTTCATAAAGTTACGCATTAGGAAGATGGACCAAGCGCCCACTACACCCGGAAGGATCATGGCGAATAAGCTGTCCTTCATATGAAGATGTTTGACCATCAGGATATACGTTGGAATCAAACCACCGCTGAAAAGCGTTGTAAAGTAAATCATAAAGGAGAAGAAATTACGATATTTGAAATCTTTTCGGTTAAGTACGAACCCAGCCATTGACATCATGAATAGTCCAAGTACCGTACCTACTACGGTGATAAAAATCGTAACCTGATAAGCACTTACTAGTTTGCCAGAGTTATTTAACAGCAATTCATAAGCCTTTATTGAGAATTCCTTTGGCCAGAGCTTATAGCCTTCACGGACAATTTCCTGTTCATTCATGAACGAGGAAGAGATCATTAATGCAAAAGGAAATACACAAAATAGTGCAAAGATTGTAATGCAGAGATAGCTAACCGCTTTAATGAGAATACTGCCAGAATCCTGCTTGATTTTTGATTGTTCCACTGATATCACCCCTATTTCGTTTCTGAATTTAGAATAATGCGCTGTCTGGTTCGACCTTACGAACAATAAAGTTTATCACCAGTACCAGAATCAGACCGAATAAGGATTGATAGAAGCCGACTGCCGCACCCATGGAGAAGTTGAATTGCCCCACTAATGAACGGAAGACATAGGTATCAATGATATCCGTCTGCGGATACAGCACGGAGTTAGTACCAATCAGGTTGTAGAATAGGTCGAAGGAGCCTTTAAGAATGCCACCCAATCCGAACAACAGCAATAGAATAAAAGTAGGCTTCAGAATTGGAAGAGTCATGTAGCGAATCCGCTGCCAGGTCGTAGCCCCATCCATATAGGCCGCCTCATACAAATCATGATTAATTCCTGTAATGGTTGCCAAATAGACAATCATACCGTATCCAGTTCCAGCCCAAATCTTAAAGGCAACAATGATATACTTCCAAATCCCAGGGTCAGAGTAAAATTCATAACGATCTAACCCCAAGCTTACAAACATCGTATTAATAAAACCTGAGTTGAAGTTGAACAAGTTGTAGGCAAATACACCGACGATAACCATTGAGATAAAGTTTGGAAGAAGAATGACGGACTGCGTTATCTTCTTGAACCACTTACCTGCTATTTCAGATAACATAATGGCGAAAACGATTTGAATAATATTCCCCAAGGCAAGAAATACAACATTGTAGAGTAGTGTATTTTTGGTAATATTCCAGAGATCACCGTTTTGAAACAGGAACTCAAAGTTCTTAAGGCCAATGAAATTACTACCGAAAATTCCCTTGTTTAGTTTGTAGTCCACAAATGCGACGTAAGCGCCAGGCATTACGGCATAGTGAAAAATAATGAAGTATAGGATTACAGGCAGCAACATTAGAAAAAGCACTTTGTTCTTAATGACTTCCCGGACAATATTTCCACCCGCAAGCTTAATTCTTGACAATGAGCCCACCTCCAATTTGAAAGATGCATTTCATCATATGCATAACTTAGCTTCCTTTCTTGTCCCGCAACCAGCTTAAAACTGATTGCTCATCCTTTATGATAAAGCGTATCGGATGATATAGAAACGTTTCCATAATTTCTTTGAAACTCCCTGTACGAAAATCATACTCCCTAGATGTATGCGCTGTCAATTCATTTTATTTTTGTTTTTCTAGTAATAAAAATCACAATTTACAACCTAAATATAATGAATCAGCCGATTTCACGAAGATAATTGACTTTTTATGGCCTTCGGACTAAGATCGATATGTATCGTTTATGGAAACGTTTCTATCTGTTCTTTCATAAACATGTCAGCCTCTATCTATGACGTCTGACGTTGAACTCCCCGTACCGATCTATTACATGTCTCATCCAATAATATTAATCTGCGTATGCACACGGAACAGGGTATTGAAAGCTATCCTTTACTCGGAATCCTCTCCCGCTTAAAGTAGCGGCGAACAGAAATCGCAAGCGCTTTCTTATTGGTATAGCACATCTAATTTTCACAATAACTATCAATGCGCTCACGAGGAAGGTGTTAACCATGACTAAATCTTTTATCCAAGATCTTGTGAACGATATGACTCTGGAAGAAAAACTGGCCCAATTAACCCAGCTAGGCCCTCACTATTGGGGCTTGGATGATACCGTGGATTTAACCGGCCCATTTAAAGAACTGAACATTCAGCCACAGGTAATGGAGAACATCGGAAGTGTTCTGAACGGTATTGGAGCCAGAAATGTGATTGATCTGCAGACCCGGCATTTGCAAGCCAGTCGTCAGAAGATTCCTCTGCTCTTCATGGCGGATGTCATTCATGGCTACAGAACAATTCTTCCGATCCCGCTTGCGATAGGTTGTAGCTTTGATATGGAAGCTTGCGAACGATTTGCTGAAATTGCAGCCAAAGAGAGCGCAGCTGCCGGCATCCATCTCACTTTCTCACCTATGACGGATCTCGTACGCGATCCGCGCTGGGGACGGGTGATGGAGACATCCGGTGAGGATCCTTATCTAAATGCCCGTGTAACTGAGAGCATGGTACGGGGCTATCAGGGCAAAGACCTAAAAGAAAAAGGGCGGATCGCTGCCTGTGTGAAGCACTTCGCCGGTTACGGCGCTCCCGAAGGCGGTCGTGAATACAATACGGTAGATATGTCCCTCGGCGTATTACGTGAGTTCTATCTACCAGCCTATAAAGCTGCTGTAGATGCTGGTGTAGCCATGGTGATGGCCGCATTCAATACGATTGACCGCATACCAGCAAGCGGTAATTCCAAACTTCTCCGGGGAATTTTGCGTGAGGAATGGGGCTTCAACGGCGTTACTATTGCCGACTTCAATTCCGTCAATGAGCTAATCCCCCATGGTGCAGCTGAGGATGGCCGTGAAGCAGCGGAGAAAAGTATAGCTGCCGGACTTGATATTGAAATGATGTCCACCCATTATCTAAACCACGGTGCCGGTCTGGTCGAGGAAGGCAAGCTGGATGTCTCTTTGATCGATGAAGCCGTTATCCGAGTGCTAGAACTTAAGGATGCCCTCGGCTTGTTTGACAATCCGTTCAAGGATGCAGACCCGTTAGTAGATGAGGCGCCCACGCCGAGCACGGAGAATTTGCAAGCAGCTAGAGAGCTGGGTGCCAGCTCAGTGGTACTGCTGAAAAATGACAATGACGCTCTGCCCCTTAAACGCGGTATGAAGATTGGATTGGCTGGTCCCTTCGCTACCTCTATTCATGTGCTGGGCGGCTGGTCTGGAACGGAAAAAGACCCGGCCGTATCACTCTACAACGGCATTTCTCAAAAAACATCTGCCGCAGATATTATTACGGCCATGACTGGTGAGCTGGGAAGCATGCTGGAGGGTGTTTTTGATGTAGAGGATGAAATCGAAGAAGCCTTCCAGCGCCTAAAGGATTGCGATGTAATTCTCGCTGCTGTAGGTGAGAATCAGCAGGATACCGGGGAAGGCGGAAGCAAAACCAATCTGCGCTTGTCGACCAATCAGGAGAAGCTGATCTGGCGTTTGAAAGATACCGGCAAAAAGATTGTTACCGTTGTATTTAGCGGCCGACCACTGGAACTAACCCCTGTTCTTGAGGCCAGCGACGCTTTGCTGCAAGCCTGGTTTCTGGGTACAGAATCCGGAAACTCACTAGCTGATGTGCTGTTCGGAGATTATAATCCATCCGGTCGTTTATCTATGAGCTTCCCTTACTCGGTTGGACAAATTCCTATCTATTACAATGCCTATCAGACGGGGCGTCCCTATGATCCCCTATATCCCAATGTACGATATGTAACTCGATATCTGGATTGCCCTAATGACCCTCTCTTCTGCTTTGGCTATGGTCTGAGCTATTCCAGTTTTGATTACAGCAACTTCAATGTTGATGCTAAGGGTCGGATTGTTGCCTCCATTGAGGTGGAGAATACTTCAGACATCGCCGGTAAGGAAACCGTTCAACTCTATATCCATGACGTCAGCGCAAGTGTCGTTCGCCCGGTCAAAGAACTAAAGGGCTTCCGGCAAATTACACTCGCAGCGCATGAGAAACAAGTAGTTTCTTTCGAGATCACTAGAGATATGCTAATGTTCTACGGAAAAGACGATCACTTGGTCTACGAGCCCGGAGAATTTGATATTATGATTGGTAGAAACTCCGGAGATCATTTCACACAGCGGATCTGGATCGGCTAACAATATTACACAGTAAGGGAGATACCCCCAATGAGACACAGCTTATCATTTCAGCAAGATGGAACCTTGAAAATTGTACAGTTCACTGATCTTCACTGGATGGATGGAAGAGCCGAAGATCAGCGTACTCGGGAACTGATGGAACGCGTTCTGGAAGCGGAACAACCTGATCTTGTGGTCTTCACGGGAGATCTGATTTACACTGCCCCTGTCTCACCTGGTGAACAGGCGTGTGAAGACCCTGCCCAAGCATTTCGGGATGCTGTCGCTGCTGTTGAGAAAACAGGTACCCCTTGGGCCTTCGTATTTGGCAACCATGATACAGAAACTCTGATTTCCCGCAGTGAACTGATGCAGATTGCATTGGAACATCCCCACTGTCTGGCCGAAGCCGGTCCAGAGGATCTTGAAGGCTCAGGCAATTACACACTTGAAATAAAAGATCAGGATGGCCATGCGGCCGCTGTCCTTTATTTTGTTGACTCCGGCAGCTACTCCGAGATGGAGCATATCCCTGGCTACAATTGGGTTAGCCGGAATCAGATTAACTGGCTAACTGCTGAATCCGCTAGATTGAATCCTAAAACTGCTGAGAACAGGCTGCCTGCATTAGCTTTCTTCCATATCCCGATTCCCGAATATCGTGAGGTCTGGTCTACACAAGTCTGTCATGGGTATAAGTATGAGCGTGTATGCTCACCTGAGGTTAACTCGGGATTATTCTCGGCTTTGCTTGAAATGGGTGATGTGCTGGGCACCTTCTGCGGACATGACCATATCAATGATTTTACGGGCAGCCTGTATGGCATACGTCTTTCCTATGGCCGTGCTACCGGCTACAATACTTATGGAAAAGAAGGCTTTATGCGGGGCGCACGCGTCATCAGACTGACCCAAGGCACCCAAGACTTCGATACCTGGCTTCGTCTTGAAGACGGATCTGTCCTGCTGGAACAGCCAATTCATCACCCTGAACCTACTTCCGTTCCAGAGCATTAATCGTCTTACTTTATTGTCTGCAATCATCTTTGCTCATTTATAGTAATAAAAGGAACCCGCATAGTGCAGGTTCTTTTTTATGTTCCAATATTAGCTTGTTCCCATATTCCCCATTACATCGCTTTTTTTGTTAAAATAGAGTAGTCGACGTATTAAGCACTACAGCGTCAGTCATGGAACGGAGGCAAGTACCTGTGGATTATATTATTCTGGACATCGAATTCAACGGCCGTAAGTTTGCCAGCGAGCACCCTATGGAGGTCATTGAAATTGGAGCTGTCCGGTTAGACTCTTCATTGCAGTATAAGGATGAATTCTCTTCCTTGATCAAACCCATATATTTCTCTACCCTTAATTCTTTTATTAAGAAAAAAACCGGGATCCCCCAAGAGGAAATCGATATTGCACCCCGCTTCCCGAAGGTCATCACTGCTTTTAGAGAGTGGCTTGATCTAAGTACAGACGGAGTTCTGCTGCTTACTTGGGGTGGCGAGGATATGAAGCGAATCATTCAGGATGTGCGCATGCACAAGATGGACGAATCCTATTGGATGTCTGCTACGTATTTGGATTTGTTAAAAGGTGTGCTGCGAGCACGTGGGCTTAGCAATGATATTAGTGTCGAAGGCGCTATGGCATTGTTCGAGCTTGAGCCTTCCGGCTCCGCTCACCGGGCACTGGATGATGCACGAATGACATCGGAGATTTTCCGTGCGGTGTTTAACGAGCTAGATTTCGAGCGCTCCCAGCATTATGTAGATACCTTCTCCAACGCAAAGGAACGCAAAACGGTCAAAGCTGCCATCAAAGCCATAACCGCGCAAAAAATAGTACCTACCTGGGAGCTTGTTGTTGAGCATTACTTCTCAGACCCAGCAACCCTCGCCGATCCACGTAAACTAGAGGAATTGAATAACTATTTCGCAGCACAAATGGGACTTAAAAAGGTTCAATAGTCTACTAAAACAGCATGTAGGACAACCTAAACAGCGGCAGTCTTCCCAATGAGCACTCAGAGGATGGCTGCCGCTATTTTGAGTTAATATAACAAAGTACTAAGGAACTTATCTCTGAAACTGTGGTAGAAAGTCGGCATTCTGCTCTAGAATATCAGCTAGCACCGCCTTGGCAATTCGTTCATCGCCGACCAGCGGGTGGAGCGTCAATGCCTGAAGAGCAGAAGCATAATCGCCTTTCACCGCAGCTTCAATCGTCAGCTCTTCATAGGACTTCACCACCTGAAGCAATCCTCTAATCTGTGGAGGCAGTGGCTTAACTAGTCCCAAAGCATGTGGGCCATCCGATTTAATGACACAATTGATCTCAATGGATACATCATCCGGAAGACAAGGTATTGCCCCTTGATTGCGAACATTTACAGTCTGAATATCGCCTGTATCATTATAAATAGACTTCATGAGCTGAACGGCCGCTTCAGAATAATAAGCTCCGCCACGTTTCTCCAGCTGGGCAGGCTTTTCATGTAGTTCCGGCTGTTTATACAGCTCAAACAGCTCCGCCTCTACTTCCTTCACATCATCTGCACGAGTTTTGCCTGTCGCCTGATAATATTCTAGCATCTCGCCGTACATTTCTTCCTTCATATAATAGTAACGGTGATAAGCGCAGGGAAGGGCACCTACCGAATGAATAAACTCAGCATCCCATTCCAGATCGGGAATATTGGCTGGCGAAGATTGACCGATGCTGCCAAGTCGGGTCATGAAATCCTCTGTCACATCATCACCATCAAGCACTACCCGGGTCGTCCAATTCAAATGATTAATTCCGACAATCTCAATGAACATCCGCGTTTGCTCCACCCCGTATAGCTCGGCAATCTGCATTTTTGTACCAATAGGTAGATTGCATAACCCAACGGACTTAACCTTAGAATACTTGGAGACAGCTTCTGTAATAATACCGGCAGGGTTAGTGAAGTTAATCATGAAGGCATTGGGCGCTAGCTCTTCAATATCACGGCAAATACCAAGAATGACTGGAATGGTACGGAGAGCTTTGGCGAAGCCACCTGCTCCTGTCGTCTCCTGACCGATCAGCTGATGAGACAACGGTATCTTCTCATCTCTTGAACGTGCGTCTAACATCCCTACCCGAATTTGTGTCGCTACAAAATCAGCATCTCTGATCGCTTCGCGCCGATCCAAAGTCGTATACAATGTAATCAGCTTTCCACTCGCATTAATCATCCGCTGAGCCAGTTCGCCAATAATCCGTAACTTCTCTGCCCCTTGCTCGATATCGGCTAAATACAGCTCAGTGACCGGAAACACTTCATGATAACGGATCAGCCCCTCAACCAGCTCCGGTGTATAGGAGGAACCTCCCCCAATAACTGCAATCTTTAAGTGTGACTTCTTCATTTATTGTTCTCTCCCTCTTGCACTCAATTAGTTTATAGTAACATCGTCATATCTTGTTCCTACAATTTTTTCTTTTGTCTTCTAATAAAATACTTTGAACAAGGTTAGGGCCATTCACTATTCCAATATTAGTAATTTATTCGTCGTTTTCTTAGTTAAACCGCATTTATTTTATGTTTCCTCCGATTCTTCATCCGTGATATAATATAACAAATATGTAATCGGAGGATGTTTGTAATGACAAAGAGAATAAATAACTCATTATATTCCATCATAAAAGAACAACTTCTGAAACAAATTCAGTCTGGAGTATACGCAGTTGGAGACAAGCTTCCTACTGAGGCTGAGCTATGTGAGATGTTCTCCGCGAGTCGAACAACAATCCGCCTTGCCCTTAGCGAGCTTGAAAATCAAGATATTTTGGAGCGGTATCAAGGGAAGGGAACTTTCGTCAAACGTAAGGAGCTTCAGCTCAACCAGGCGCGCAGCTTCACTGAGGATGTGCTGATGAGTGGCAAAGAGCCCACCAGCAAAATTATCGAAGCCAAAGTAATACCAGCCGAAATGCCGATTAATGAATATCTTAATATCCCTTTAAAGGCACCCGTGAACCACTTGCTGCGGATACGTTATGCCGACAATGAGCCATTACTTTATGAAAATACTTATATCGCTTGGGATCTGGCACCTGGTCTTATCAATGACTACAAGGAGGGTTCGCTGTTTTCCTTTTTAGAGACAGAGCATAATCTAAAAGCCCACCGTTCCGTTGAACAGTTGAAACCCGTTCTAGCCAATAGTACCGCCAGCAAGCTGCTTGGAGTTAAGGAAGGCTCGCCCTCTCTGCAGGTAAGGACATTTACTTATTTAGCTGATAACTCCCCACTGGAGTACAGCTTTGGCGTATTCCGTGGTGATTTTCCCATCTATACAATTGAACGACAATTTTGAGGCTCATCACTGGCATCAGCTAATAATTAGATAGAAGTAACCTGCCTTGAAGAATGCGAAGCGCCCTTGCGGGCGCTTCTTTCTGTACTCACTCTTTTATAATTTCAAAGTAGCGTCCCATCCAGTATGGCAGGGTGAATACCGACCCGGCTTCTATGCTACCCGTGCGATAGTTGTAGTTTGGATTGACGCCAGTGGATTGGCTCTCATTAGCAAACGGATTGGAATTGTGCTTAATAATCCGACGCTCATCAGGAGCGAGTGCGTAATTTGTCTGTTTGGCTTTATCGCGGTCTCCAGGTTCAATATAAAATACATCCTGGCGATCCCATTCAACAGGAAACTCAATCTGGAATTCAGGGAACCGGTAGAGGAATCGAACGGCCGACTGTAAATCTACATCTGTTTTGTCAGGATGCGCGAGCTGATACAGGAAGGTATAGAACGGATTCTCCTCCCGGACTTCGTTAGAGTACCACTGATCATAAGCCTCTACGATCTTGGCGTGTCTAAGCTCATCCTGTTCCAGTGTGACAAGTATAAATACCGGGAACCATCCAAGCTCTTCATCGGAATAGTTGATATATTGGGTCCAGTCATTGTGCAGCGTAGCATTGGCGTTGGTACTGTCGCCTGCATTGTCCATGGTTACCACCTCATTGCCGTTATCACTGTAAGCATTGGTAGCTTGGCGCACAATTCTCCGTTCAACATATTCCAACGCCATATCTATATAGCCCAGACCGTTCACATACGGATCTTCCTTACTATAGCTGCTAGCAAAAGCCTGTTCATATGCCATCTCGTATTTGAGCGAGTCCGCCGGATATCTTTTTTCAGTGACGAAGCTAGCTGTTTTCAGTACACCCATTACCTCGAGAGCATTGAGCGGTGCATCTTCATAGCCATAGGACAGTGCATCGTTCCCATCCTTATCGACACCAACACTGAATTCCCACTGTTTCTGCTTCTCCATAGTGCTAAGACTGTCGTTAAAATACTTCCCGAGCCATCTCGACCACTGTGTCGATTTGCCAGTAGCATCCTCAATATAGTAATGGTCATCCTTCAGAATCAGCTCTGTCATACGGTGCGTAGTTTCTTCAATAAAGGATTTCAGCTCTAACAATTCGGGATCATTACTGTCCCCTACCAGATATTTGAAGGCTGTATAGAACATAGCATAGTGGCCAATCACTTCATCTGATGAAGTATCCGCTTTATAGACGATCTGATTCATATCAATATGACCATCTACAATTACGCTACTAGGGAACAAATCATTGAAGAAATCAGGAATTTGCTCATACACAGGTGCTGTCAGCTGAAACAAAGGTTTATTCGTTTCGCTCGTTGTCTTATCTTCCTTTGCGGTGCTGTTGTTGGTGGCCGCCGTAATCACTGGAAGCACTTGATATACCGGACCGCTTTCCGTTGTTTCAACGATGGTTTTAATATCAATGCCTAGCTTCTGCCCCTCGGGACGTGTCAGGTTGAGCTCATCGATTGATGCTTGACTAAGACCGAGCCCATTATAATTCATTACATCAGTACCACCACTCGGGAATAACGTCGAGCCTTTTTTGTTCTCCGCATCCTTAGTCACCCTGACCATCGAATAGCCTATGGGTTCTACACCGTCATCGCGTTGCATGCTTGGAATAATCCCATTTGGATTATTCTTATCCGGACCGACGAAATTCTGGAACCAAAAACCATTCGTCGATTGATACCCATACACTGTATTTCCCACCGTAGCTGCAGTCGCCTCGCTAGTTAGCATATAGGAACGAACTGGGAAGCCATTTCCGCGGCCCGACACATAATCTAGTAGCAGCACTGCTTTGGTGGCACGGAGTGCAGCAGCCTTTGCGTCATTTATTTCCGCCACCTGCTCTGAGGTCGGATTGGTGCCGTATTGCTCCTGCAGCGCCTTATAGCGGAAGACCTCGCCCATCGCATACATTGTCGTCCATAAGCCATCATTATCACTGGTCGTAGGTGTTGAATTGAAAACACCAGTTGCCGAATTGTAGTTTACAGCATCTGTTGTGTTGTCCGTGTCAGTAAAGGTAAAGCTTGTGCCATGAACCATACCGCGTCTGTCCAGAATAGTCTGAACTAAATCCTCATAAATGAATGATTTCTCATGCATTGTTTGCTCCGGCATAGCAATATGCGTCACACCACTTGCTGTCCGCGCCCAAATACCTCCCGCTTCGTCACTAGCTAAACCAGTAACATGATTATCTCCGCCATACAAATATCTTGGACCTGCCATGTATTGAACGATATCCTTTGTATCACTTGCATTAAAATCGACCCGCTGTAGTCCATTCTGCGTACCAATCCAATAGACGCCTTCCTTATCGAGAACGACACTTGTCACATCACCGATCACTGACAGCGGCAAAAATTTCAACGCACTTGCGTCCGTAATCCAGTCAAGCGTATTCGGAATGGAAGCTGAGCCATTTTTATAGTAGGTCATTTTCTTTGACTGCACGGCCTCCAGCTGAACAGGTGAATAGCTAGCTCCAGGCAGCTTTGCTGCCCCTACAGGTATTGCCGACAGTGTGAATAACGTAACAGCAAGCAATGCGCCTGTTATTTTTCGAGCGCGTTTCTTCATCATTTGCATAAATTCATTCCCCTTCCCTTATTGATAAATATGCGATACACCTGTTTCCGTAATGGCCAAAACACCTGTGCTGCCGTCAGAGATTAGCAGAAGCACTTTATTATCCGTTAACTGCTTAGTCTCAGCTGTATAAGCTAGCATTTCATTGGTGGAAAGCTTAATTCGAGTAACCCCACTATCGGTTCCAATCCATAGGTACGTCCGATTTTTATCTAAAACTGAGCTGTTAATTCCTCGAAGGGAGGCAAAAATAGAAGGCTTAGCGTTGAATTGGTAGTTTACGAAGGTAATAGCGTTGGTGAGATCAGGCATAACTACTGCTGAGTTAGCGATTGAAGGTTTATACGAAGGATCTTGAAGAAAAGTTATATATTGCTTAGCCGTTCCTTCTGCCCCAGTAGAGCTAAAGGATTTAAGTACCTCTTCATAGCTGTACAGTACGGTAGCTTTTGGTTCGGGATCAACCGTACCAGGTTCTCCCGTTCCAGGATTTCCTGTACCCGGGTTTCCTGTACCGGGATTCTCTGTTCCCGAGCTACCGGAACCAGAACCGCCAGAACTACTCGACGTATTAGGCACCCCATTACCGCTGCCTTTATAATCGTGACCGTTTATTGTCACTTTACTAGCATTCACCGTCAGCTTGTTCGGCATCGATGCCAAGGAAACTCCCTCAGCATTCACTTCAGCTTCTGCAATTGTTCCTTCACCAGTTACTTCAGCCCCACCGTTAAAGAACAACTTCTTAATGCTCGCACCTTTCACAAGCTGAATTCTTGACTCTGCTGCTAAAGAGGCGACCTTAAAACTAGTGATTTCGCCACCATTAAAGACAAAACGTGTCTTTCCGGCAAGATTTAGCTGATTTACATTTCCATTCAATGAGACATCCGCAAGCCCATTTGTTAGTACATTAATTGTATCAATTGGGTTATTGGATTCATTAACAACCTGCGATCCCGAGAGGACATCTATAAGTGGGAGTGTCGTTGTCCCTTTAAGTACAACTCTTATTGGAGAGGACGGTTTATTGATTACAATTCTTTTTATTTTACTGTCCGTAATTGTGATACTGTTCGCACCCCCGCCGTTTATGTAAACGACGCCTCCGATTACTGCACTTTGCAGACTCAAATCTCCTTCCCCAACACCCGGAGTTATATATAAATTGCCTGTAAGGTTCAGATTGGATAGGACTGCTCCGGGCCTGTTGACAATCATACTGCTGCTAGAGATACCGGAATGTTCTCCGCCATCGGTGATCAGAATCCCCATAGCTCTATTAATCATCTTCACTGCCTCTGCACGAGTCAGCTCCTTCTTCGGCTGAAAGGTAGCCTCTGGTGTGCCTTCCACATAGCCGGCTGCCTTCATCGCATAGACCGCTTCCTTAGCCCAACTGGAGATTGCTGCATCATCAGCAAATGCGACACCACTGCTTGCCGAAGTCGCAACATTAAACACTCTGCTAAGAATAAGAGCAGCCTTCTCCCGGGTAAGTACCTCTAGCGGTTCAATGCCTCCCTCCCCATTGCCGAGAATTGCCCCAGCAGCAACCGCCTTGCTAATTTCTGGCGCATACCAAGCAGTCAAAGGTACATCCTTAAAGGTTTCACTACTCACTGCACTGAAATTAAAGATGCGATTGATCAAGGTAACGAATTCTGTCTTTCGAATTCCTTCGTTAGGCAATACCTTGCCGTCTTTATCACCTTTGAGTAGCCCCATTTCCTTCCACGAGGCAATTTCTGTTGCAGCCCATTTTGGAATAACCTCCGTCGTGTCTGCGAATGCGGCTGACGTGTACGCCATAGATGATGTAACAGCAAGTATAGCGAGTGCCTGCTTCAAGCTGAACTTCATATGCGCTCCTCCTTCATATTTTTGCTTTTAGTTTCACCATATAGAAAACTCAAATGCTAATATTATGTCACCTCCATGTAATATTCTCATAATTTGTAGTAACGTTTAATCACATTCTATTTTTAATCATAACAAATTGTCAATAGCTTATTTAGAGTGCATTCATTTTAATTTTATTCAGCATAATTCAAAACCCTTTAGAATATAAACCCTTATACATCCACTTTTGTTTGCGCTTTCATTCACTAATGTTAATTTTTAAAGCCCCCGGATTACAGTTAGCATTCCTGCATTATTTTTCTTATTAAAATCTTAAAAGTGATTGACATCACATTAAATATAATCAATAATGAGAACTAAGTTGTTACTACATTTATTTCATCCAATTTATTACTCCTCTTAGCTCATGCCAACATCGCCCTCCTGTGTTAACTTAAATCACACGAAAGCTAATGGAAGAAGAAACTTAGGCACTCTTAGCAGTATAGGAAGTAAGCACGATGTCAATTTCATTATTGTTTCTATTAAACTCAAGGAGAGATGATCGATTGAGAAAATGGATGATTGGACTAGTTGCATCAATGCTGATTACTACTTTGGCAGGCTGTTCCTCCACCTCAAACAAAGAGAGCACAGCAGTAAACACAGGCACTACTGAGGGAAAAACGCAGACACTTCGCATTGCCATGGGTTCACCAGGTGAAGGTTTAATTAAAGTCTGGGAGGACATTGGAAAGGAATTCGAAAGCCAACATGCGGGGATTAAAGTTGAGTTCAACTATCAGGATGATGATACATACCAGACCATCGGGCTACCCAATCTACTCAGCGGCAAAAATGCTCCCGACCTCTATTTCGAGTGGGCTGGACAACGGCTACAGACAAGAGTAAGCGATGGTTATGCCGCAGATATTACCGAACAACTACAAAGCTCAGGCCTGAAGGATATGTTTGCTGACGGCACCTTCAACGGTATGATTGTCGACGGCAAGACGTATATGATTCCAACAGCAGGCGATGTGACAAATATGATCTTTTACAATAAAGAAATCTTCAGTAAGCAAGGTCTTGAACCGCCTACCACCTGGGAGGAGTTCCTTACAGTGTGCCAGAAGCTTAAGGATGCCGGCATTACGCCGCTTGTTATCGGTAACTCCGATCTATGGACAGCCGGCAACTGGATTGCCCATGTCATTTCTAGAGTAGTAGGAGAAGATGCTTACAGTGAAGCGCTGCAGTTAAAGCAACCGTTTCATTCAAAAGATTTCATTAAAGCATACACCTATGTACAGGAGCTATGGGATAAAGGCTACATCAACGACAATGTGAATGCCCTCAACGACAGTGAAGGTGACATGATGTTCCTGAACGGTAGCGCGGCCATGCACCCCATTGGTAGTTGGCTTGTCCCAACCGCTGTTGAAGAAAACCCTGATCTTCAGCTAGGCTACTTCAATACTCCAGTCATGCCGGAAGGTAAAGGCAATCAGGATAGTGTAATCGGCGTACTTAATGGTATGGTCGTCAACAAGAACTCTAAGCTGATCGACGAAGCCATTGATTTTATGAAATTATATAGTTCAGCTGAATCGTCTAAAAAGCTATCCGATGCCGGGGCTGTACCGATCACTAAAGATGGTATTAATACCGAAACGACCCACCCGCTCTCGTTAAGCTTAAATGATCTGATGGAAAATGCACCTGCTCTAGTATCGCCTCCTGATACCGGCTATTCCATCGAGGTTGCAAATGCCTTAAATATGGCTACATCTCAAATCATTGGTGGAGCCAAATCCCCGGAAGACGCATTATCCGAATTGGAAACAACCATAGCCCCACTTAAATAAACATTCCTCATCCTTTATATAAGTCTCATCAGACCGCTCATCAGCAGTATACCTTGGGCGGTCTCCCCATACTTATGAACTGGAGGTATTGTCATGTCCGGCAAGAGTAATAAGCTTTCCCCTTACTTGTTCACAGCCCCCGCTGTATTGATATTTGCCTTTGTCGTGCTTGTGCCTGTTCTCATGACCTTCGTATTCAGCTTCTATGACTGGAACGGGATCGGCGCAATGACCTTCACAGGCTTCGACAACTATATTCGGGCTTTTCATGACCGTATTTATATTAGCTCCTATGGACATACACTTATCTATATTGTTGCTACGGTATTTGTGGAAGTATTAGTCGGACTTGGACTTGCAGGTTTAATAACAATGGGTCGCAAAGGCAGCGGACTATTCCGACTCGCCTTCTTTGTTCCTGTCATGTTACCAATGATTGTTATCTCCTACCTGTGGAAATTTGTTTACAATTCCGATTTTGGGATCGTCAATATGCTGCTGGACACAATCGGCCTGGAGAGCTGGACACGCGTCTGGCTAGGCAACCCTGATACCGCACTATACGCAATTTGTATTGTCTCCGGATGGGTATATGCTGGATTCTATATGACTATCTTTTATTCTGGCATACAGCGTATTTCCAAGGAGGTCTATGAATCTGCTTATCTGGATGGTGCAGGAGAAAGACATATTTTTTTCAAAATTAAAATTCCAATGATTCGTAATTTGGTGGAAACGGGAATCCTGCTATGTGTGTTAACTGGGTTTCAAGCCTTCGACCTGTTCTATGTTATGACCAATGGTGGTCCTTATAACTCAACGGAAATTGTTACTACCTATCTCGTCAAAGTCGTGTTTACTCATATGAGCATCGGCTATGGCTCCGCGCTGGCTGTCATCATGACGATTGTTATCGCTGTGATCGGACTCGTTACCGGCAAATTAACTAAGAAGGACTCCGACGCGCTGGAGTATTGAGAAAGGAGAACTGTATATGCCCCCACTAACCACCACTGTCATTCCTATTAAAAAAAACAGTAACTCCGTCAAAGCTACGTCCAACAATAAATGGTTCTCACATATTGGATACTATATCTTCATGATCGTGCTCTCGTGCTTCTATTTCTATCCGATTGTTTGGCTGATCCTTTCATCCTTCCGTGAAAATAATAAGATCTTCTCAACTCCGTTTGCACTACCGGAAACGATTAATCTACAGAACTGGTCAAAAGCCTGGAATATCGGCAATATGAGTACCTACGCTAAGAACAGCATCATTGTCACGATATTAACTGTCATTGGCATTCTGCTATTCGCAAGCCTCGCAGCCTTCGCCTTTAGCAAGCTTCGCTTCCGTGGAAGCAGCCTCCTAATGCTGATGTTCATATTCGGTCTGTTTATGCCTCTGCAATCGTTTTTTATTGCACAGAGCTATATTTTTGAGCAACTGAATTTGAAGGATTCTTATTGGGCACTGATTATACCTTATATTGGAACTGGGCTGCCACTTGCGGTCATCCTGCTTAAAGCCTATTTAGACTCCGTTCCCAGAGAGCTTATGGAGGCTGCACGCATGGATGGCTGTGGTGACTGGTTGCTCTACCGAAAGATCATTTTCCCTCTGTTGATCCCTAGCATGGCTACGGTGGGCATTTTCTCGGCGTTAAATTCCTGGAATGAACTATTGCTTGCCATGCTGTACATCCAGAATGATGCCTTAAAAACCATCCCAGTCGGACTCTTGGCGTTCTCCAGCAGGTATATGACCGATTACAAGCTACTGTTCTCCGCACTCGCTATCATTACACTGCCGATGATTATTGTGTATATCTTCTTTCACCGCTATATCGTTGCGGGTCTGACCGAAGGTGCACTTAAATAGTCTCCTATCACAACATAAATAATATAATTAAGCAGCGGTAGTCTTCCCAATGATCATTCAGAGGGTAGCTGCCGCTGTTTTTGGTAACTATAAAATAATATTTGACCTTTACGCTACGTAAAGGTGTACAGTGAATTTGTGGGAGGTGATACTACGGAATACACAGTGCAGAAGCTTGCGGAGTTAGCTGGTGTTAGTACACGGACCTTGCGATATTACGACGAGTTTGGCATTCTTAAGCCGGCGAGAATCAACTCCTCGGGGTATCGTATCTATGGCCGTACCGAAGTAGATCTACTACAGCAAATTTTATTTTATCGAGAGCTTGGCTTAAGTCTGGAACGTATCAAAGCTATTATGACTGAACCGTCATTCGACGGAGCCAAAGCGCTACAGGAGCATCATGACAAGCTGCTTGAAAAGAGACATCAATTAGATCTATTAATCGCTAACGTCGAACAGACGCTGGCTCACCAAGAAGGGAGAATGATTATGAGTGACGCTGAAAAATTCGAAGGCTTCAAGCAAAAACTGGTAGAGGATAACGAGAAGAAATACGGTCAAGAAATACGGGAGAAATATGGGGACAGCACCGTAGAACAATCCAACAAGAAGCTTAAAGGTATGACAGAAGAACAATATGCGGCTATACAGCAGCTTGAGGAGGAAATGTTCGAGACGCTCTTACAAGCGATGGAGCATGGAGATCCTGCCAGTGTATTAGCGCAAAAAAGTGCTGATCTACACCGCCAGTGGCTCTCCTTCTACTGGGATTCCTATTCCAAAGAGGCACATGCTGGAGTTGCGCAAATGTATGTTGATGATGAACGTTTTACCAAGTACTACGACAAGCATCGCCCTGGACTTGCGGAGTTCCTAAGAGATGCCGTTCACGTATATACGGGAACAAAATAATAAAATAGAAATAGAGCGGTACCGGAAAATCCGGTCGCCGCTCTATTTCTATTATCCGGAACCTCACTGATAGCTCTAGCTCCTATAGACTGCGATGCAGCAGTGACAGTACATTTCGCAGCTCAACCACAGCTACCTGTCCAGGCGCAGAGGGCTTATGCGCCGCTCCAAAGGTAAGCGCTGAACCGAATATTTCACCGGCTAGACGGCTAATTACCCCAGCTCCCGCCATGGACATTGTAATAATCGGGCGATCTGCATATTGTTCTTTCATCATATGCGTAGCTTCTAGTAAAGTCAGTACATCCCCCGCATCCTGAGGCATCACCGCAATTTTAGGCAAGTCCCCACCAAGCTCCTGCATCTTACATAGACGCGAGATTAGCTCCTCTTTGGGAGGTGTTTTATGAAAATCATGATTCGATATGATAACAGCTACGTTATGAGCGTGAGCAGCCTCAACTAATCCTCGTACATCCTGTTCCTCATTAAACAATTCAACATCAATAATATCTACTAGCCCACTCTCAGCAGCAGCAACATTAAGAGCTATGTAATATTCTATACTGACCTGCTTCTCTCCACCTTCCTTCGCACTACGGAACGTAAAGATCAGCGGAAGATCCGGAATGATCGCGTGAATATCACTTAACGCTGACTTCACTGCTTCTAAATCCTCCACTTTTTCAAAAAAATCCGTACGCCACTCCACCAAATCAGGATTTAGCTCTTTTAAGGCTTCAGCTTCCTGCTTCAGTTCAGTAAGGGTAGCACCAATTAACGGGACGCATATTTTAGGTATTCCTTCACCGATCACTACATTTTTAACGATTAATGTTCTGCTCATGATTTTAGCTCCTTATCATCCGATACATGCTTTATAAAATTTTCAACCTCAGGCAAATACGGCAGTGACGGTATTGCACCTGCTTTCCCAACAGCCAAAGCACCGACAGCATTCGCGAAGCGTAACGCTTCCTCCAATGACTTACCTGAGACTAACTGCTGTGCGAGTGCACCATTAAAGGAATCTCCCGCAGCAACTGTATCTATTGCCTTTACCGGGAACCCAGGAACTAACTTGGTCCCCTCAGCATTAACTAACAATGTGCCTTTAGCACCTAAAGTTACAATAACGTTCTTAACACCCTTTTGTAGCAAAATACGGGCAGCCTGCTCAGCCGTCTCTATACTATCGACAGTCATCCCAGCTAGAATTCCTGCTTCCGTCTCATTTGGCGTCAAATAGGTTACTTGACTTAACATCTCATCCTTAAGCCTTCTGGCTGGTGCAGGATTTAAAATGATTGGAATCCCATAACCATGGGCAATAGCAACAGCCTGTTCGGTCATTGCTAAATCCATTTCAAGCTGTAGCACGATTAACTTAGCTTGTTGAATTACAGGCGCCAACATCTGAATATCTTCCGCAGAAAGCTCCATATTCGCCCCAGAAACAACTATAATACGATTCTCTCCATCTTCTTCAATAACGATTGAAGCTACACCTGTTGCCTCCGTTTCACTCACTGAGATATGTTCTATATGAATACCTTCTTGCTTAATAATCTCAAGCATTTCGCTTCCAAAGGTATCTTTTCCGACGCTGCCGATCATACTAACCTCAGCACCCAGACGTGCTGCGGCAACGGCTTGATTCGCTCCTTTTCCACCGGGAGATAGAGAAAATGCTTGTCCCATAAGCGTTTCTCCTGCATTCGGTGCCCGGTTCGTACGTACTACCATATCCATATTTAAGCTTCCAATCACAACTATACCCAACTTATACACCACCAATAATTATTTCTTCAATCTCTTTATCTTAGGGTCTTCCCTTCACTTTATCAATCACTTCCGTTGATTTTGCCCCTAATTGGCTATTTTCACCAAATCGACGTTATGCTTTTGTAGATAAAGTGTGCTAGAATGATGGTGCAATCGCTTCCAAAACGATTGTTGACTGTTTTTTGAGCAAACGTTTGCATCGTAGATAATGCCAGCAGCTTTACTGCAATTCAATCTAATCCGCGATTAGGAGGCTTATCAAGTGAACGAACAAAAATTACCATCAGTAGCTTATTTCAGTATGGAGTACGGGTTACATTCCGATTTTAAAATGTATGCCGGAGGGCTTGGAATTCTCGCCGGAGACTACATTAAGGGAGCTAAAGACATCAATGCTCCTATCATCCCTATCGGGCTGAAGTGGAAACAAGGTTATACGGATCAAAAAATTGATGCGAACGGTAATCCATACGACTCCTATCACAATTATGTTTATGATTTTCTTGAAGATACAGGGGTGAAGGTAACCGTAAAAGTCAGAAAGACCGATGTGGTGTGCAAAGTATGGAAGACTGATTATTTTGGCAACAGCACGTTGTATTTACTGGATACGGATATCCCCGAGAATAATGATGCTTGGATTACTGGACAATTGTACGGCTGGTTCGGTGAGGAACGGATCGCTCAAGAGATCGTACTCGGGATTGGCGGAGTAAAAGCTATGCGTGCTCTGGGCATTCCGATCGATGTCTATCATTTCAATGAAGGCCATGCGGCCTTAGCAGCCATCGAGCTCATTCGTGAGAAGATGTCCGGAGGCAGCACCTTTGAGGAAGCTTGGAAAGCTACTCGGGAAGAGGTTGTGTTCACTACACATACGCCGATAAAAGAAGGCAACGAAACCCATCCGCTCGACCGCCTAGAGTATATGAGTGCATTCAATGGCTTAACCCGCGACCAGATGGAGCGTATCGGTGGTGAGCCGTTCAACATGACGGTTGCCGGTCTGCGACTCTCCCGTATTTCTAATGCAGTGGCTCAGCTTCATGCGGATACAGCCAATAAGATGTGGAAAGAGGTTGCCGGAAGATCGGACATCATTGGCATTACTAATGCCATTCATACCCCTACCTGGGTAGATGAAAGAATGACACAAGCCTATGAACAAAATGGCGATTTATGGGCAGTGCATAAAGAAATTAAGGGTGAACTGATTAATTTCATCAAAGAACGGTCCGGCATTAGTCTAAATGCTGACAATCTACTCATTGGCTTCTCACGCAGAGCTGCTCCTTATAAACGCAGTGACCTGATCTTCTCGCAGCCAGAAATTATTGAGCCTTATCTGGAGTCCGGCAAAATACAAATTGTCTTCTCTGGCAAAGCTCATCCACTCGATGATAACGGCAAAAAAATCGTCAGCAATTTAGTGGCGATGATGAAAAAATATCCGAAGAGTGTTGTCTTCTTGGAGAATTACGATATGACTATCGGCGCACAGCTGACACGCGGTTCTGATATTTGGCTCAACAATCCGCGTAGACCATTGGAAGCAAGTGGTACCTCCGGGATGAAGGCAGCCATGAACGGCGTATTGAACTGCTCTATTCTAGATGGCTGGTGGCCGGAAGCCTGTATAGATGGCGAGAATGGCTGGCAGATCGGAGACGGCTTCGAGACTACTGACTTCGAGGTTCTGGATAAGCATGATAGTGATGCGCTATACGACACCCTATTGAATCGAGTACTCCCAACCTATTATGAGAATCGTGAACAGTGGGTACAAATGATGAAGAAGAGTATCGAAACCACTCGCACCGAATTTGCCACCAAAAGAATGCTGGATGAATACTATAACAGAATGTACATTAAAAACTAAGTACAGAAAACGGATATTCCTATATCAAAATAGAACAGCGCACCCTCCAGTGATGGTAGAGGTGCGCTGTTTCTTTTTTAACTCTGCTTAGTAATTAATCACTCTATCTATCATATATATCTGAATGGGACGACGATTACCACATACTGTAATGTGTCAATTATTCAAAAAGTGTTGCATTTTCCCCGAAAAACATTAATATAGAACTTATACTAAATCTAAAATCAAATCTTACGAGGTGATTCTATTAATGAGCTCCAATAATAATAATCTTACGACCAGCTGGGGTGCTCCAGTAGGCGACAATCAAAATTCAATGACAGCCGGTGATCGTGGTCCTACTTTGCTGCAAGATGTCCATCTGCTTGAAAAATTAGCCCACTTTAACAGAGAACGTGTTCCTGAACGTGTCGTTCATGCTAAGGGTGCTGGCGCTCATGGGTATTTTGAGGTCACTCAGGATTTAACTCAATATACAAAAGCTAATTTTTTATCTGAGGTAGGCAAGCGTACCCCAATGTTCATCCGTTTCTCAACGGTAGCTGGGGAGCTAGGTTCTGCTGATACTGTAAGAGACCCACGTGGTTTTGCTGTGAAGTTCTATACCGAAGAAGGAAACTATGATCTCGTAGGTAACAATACACCTGTATTCTTCGTTCGTGATGCAATCAAGTTCCCCGACTTTATTCATACACAGAAGCGTGATCCACAGACACACTTAAAGAACCCTAATGCGGTTTGGGACTTCTGGTCTTTATCGCCGGAATCTCTACATCAGGTTACGATTTTGATGTCAGATCGCGGAATCCCAGCTACGTTGAGACATATGCACGGGTTCGGAAGCCACACCTTCAAATGGGTAAATGCCGAAGGCAATACCGTCTGGGTGAAATATCATTTCAAAACAGAACAAGGCATTAAGAACCTTGCTCCAGATCTTGCCGCCAAAATAGCTGGGGAGAACCCAGATTATCATACAGAAGACTTGTTCAATGCTATTGATAAAGGAGATTTCCCAGCGTGGAAGCTCTACGTGCAGATTATGCCGATCGAAGATGCGAACACTTACCGCTTTGATCCATTCGATGTAACCAAAGTATGGTCGCAAAAAGATTATCCATTAATTGAGGTTGGCCGCATGGTACTGGATCGCAATCCAGAGAATTACTTCGCGGAAGTAGAGCAAGTTACGTTCTCTCCTGGCTCTTTTGTCCCTGGTATTGAAGCTTCTCCTGATAAATTGCTACAGGGTCGACTGTTTGCTTACGGCGATGCTCATCGTCACCGTGTAGGTCCTAACCATAACAGCCTGCCTATCAACCGTCCAAAAGTAGAAGTGAAGAACTATCAACGTGACGGTGGCATGGCACTCGGCAACAATGGCGGATCCGGTGCCTATTATGAGCCTAACAGCTTAGGCGGACCTAAAGAAGCACCACAGTACAAAACATCACCTTTCGAAGTATCTGGAAATGCCGACAGTGTCTCCTATAATAGTGATGACCATTATACACAGCCTGGTGACTTGTATCGCCTGATGAGTGAAGAAGAACGTACCCGTCTTGTTCAAAATATCGTAGGCGCTATGACACCAGTTGAAAGTAACGATATTAAACTTCGTCAAATTGTTCATTTCTATAAAGCTGATCCAGAACTGGGACAGCGTGTTGCATCCGGTTTAGGATTATCCGTCCCAGGCGAATTATAAGACTGTAATTGCACTTATACAATCAAAGAGGACCTTTACCCGTAAATGGGAAAGGTCCTCTTTTTTCATAAGAAAAGCTAAAACATATAATATATAAGAACGATCACGATGCATAGCGTGGAGACAACAGATAAGCACGAAAAAAAAGTATTCCAGTTATTGCCCTTCATTTGTCTTATACACGACCAGTATACTGCTTCTTTGATGCTCTGCCCCATCACGTGAAGATTTGACTACCGAACCGTAACAGATATTCACAACCTGTTCCTCACGCAGCCCTGCCAAGAACTCATTCGCCTTATTCTCAGCATACGAATTATCAGCATCTACAAACTCTTTTACTTGAATCATCCTGATCTCTCCTTTAATAAATTATAGTTACTTTTTATGTCTAGATTCTATAGGTGAACTCAACGAAATGTACATGGCGTATCACTCCCCTGGTAACATTTAATGTAAAATTATCTTCGAAATATAGTATAGGCATTCCGCAGTTTTCTACGAAATGCCTATAACATCAGCCTATCATAGCACCCAACTATACAATAGTCAAACGTTTTAAATACAATATTTAGTAAGAATTTATTGCCTTTGCAAAATGGATTGGATTTACATATAGAAGCTGTTATACTGATCAGAAGGTTCCCTCTAGGGGACCTCTATTTGTATAGGAGGGATTTTAATATGGCAACGCGTCATAACAAATTTGCAAAGAATGTGCTACTTAGAGGGGGTGAAATCTACTATGAACCATAGTCTAATTTATGAAGGCTCAAGGACACAACTGGTCCAGCAGCTTATTTATTTTGATGAGGAAAAAATCGCATTTCTAAATCAGTATTTCCCGGAACGAAGCAAACAAAGAAGTAATGCTGAAACGCTGTTGTCCCGTTATTGCTCCGAGCTGGAACAATTACTTTCCCGTTTCAATGGTGAAGAATTGAATTCACTCGTATTGATTGGAAGTCAGCTTCAGCTACGCTACTTAGACGACAATACTACAGATACCTACACCATCGTATTTCCAAACCAGGCAGAACCCAATGATAACAAGATTTCAATGTTCTCGCCTATTGGCATGCAGCTGCTGTTAGCTCAGATCGGCAGTACATGTCAGCTAGCTATTCCTTCAGGTGAGTTATCAGTAAAAATCGAAAGTATTAAGTTTGTGAATTGTGGTGAGGTGGCCGTTCTTATTTAAGCCCACTCGCACATATCACCAACATTAACAGCGTCCCTTTCCAATCTTATGGAAGAGGACGCTGTTCATCTATTCAGCCTGTTAAGCACTTCTTCATACTTTTATTTGAGCCTCAATCCTTCACCCAGTTTACTGACTGATTTTTCGATACGAGATGCTCTGGTTTCAGGTCTTTTCGCCGTTTCGATCCAAGATACATATTCCCTCTGATAAGAATAAGCCAGACCGTTATAATAAGCTTCTGCCTGCTCATGGCTACTCAACGCATCAAGGAAATCCTCTGGGGCTTCTACCTCCCGTAATTGATGATCTTGCTCCATCGTCACCTGCACAATATCACCAGGTTGAGCTTTGGCTAGATCCCGTAGTTCCTTCTTTACCACCATAAAATGCTTTCCGTTTCCATGGGGCATAAGCGTTCCTCTATAGGGGATTCCATTTACACTTCCTTTTACCTGTATTCTGGACTTTGTTTCAAATATTTGTTCGGCATCAAAAGGGACGTTAAGATAAGTCCAGCTCCCACTTGCATCAGGTCGCACTAATTTAGCTTCAAATTCAAACATTGCTACCTCCTCAACTAAAAGCCCTAAGTTCTATTGTATCCATATGAATGTAACTATACAAAAAAAACACCTGCCTATAATAGGCAGATGTTTCTTAATTATAAGCGGGTGATGGGAATCGAACCCACGCTATCAGCTTGGAAGGCTGAAGTTCTACCATTGAACTACACCCGCAAAGGTATAAAATCGGGATGACACGATTTGAACATGCGACCCCCTGGTCCCAAACCAGGTGCTCTACCAAGCTGAGCTACATCCCGTCAAAACATGTAATTACTTAGTAATAAAAATGGCGCGCCCTGAGAGATTCGAACTCCCGGCCTTTTGATTCGTAGTCAAACGCTCTATCCAGCTGAGCTAAGGGCGCAAAAATTATGGAGCGGAAGACGGGAATCGAACCCGCGACCCTCGCCTTGGCAAGGCGATGCTCTACCGCTGAGCCACTTCCGCAAAATATGGTGCGCGTGAAGGGACTTGAACCCCCACGTCGTGAAACGCCAGATCCTAAGTCTGGTGCGTCTGCCATTCCGCCACACGCGCACACTTTGAAAATAATGGTGAGCCATGAAGGACTCGAACCTTCGACACCCTGATTAAAAGTCAGGTGCTCTACCAACTGAGCTAATGGCTCTCATAAATGGCTGGGGATATAGGATTTGAACCTATGCATGACGGAGTCAAAGTCCGTTGCCTTACCGCTTGGCTAATCCCCAACAATAATTAACTAAATGGCGGAACCGACGAGATTCGAACTCGCGATCTCCTGCGTGACAGGCAGGCATGTTAGGCCAACTACACCACGGTTCCATAGACATAATGCATAAGAGTAAATTGGTTGCGGGGGCAGGATTTGAACCTGCGGCCTTCGGGTTATGAGCCCGACGAGCTACCGAGCTGCTCCACCCCGCGTCATTTAATAATTATATACTATTCATTTACACTACGCCAGCTAGTCCCAAAACATCATGCTTAAGGAAAAT